>NZ_JADNRC010000007.1 GCF_015594725.1 Flavobacterium sp. ALJ2
ATAATGTACCTACACAGCCAACTTGTTCATTAGCAACAGGAAGTGTTACTTTAAGTGGATTGCCATCAGGTACTTGGACAATTAATCCAGGAAACATAACAGGAAACACAGCAACAAAAGAACTAACAGGATTAACAGCAGGAACATATAATTTTACAGTAACCAATGCAGTAGGATGTACCTCATTGCCATCAGCAGATGTTGTAATCAATGCCCAGCCAGTAACCCCAGCAGAGCCAACAATAAGTGCAATTACCCAACCTACTTGTGCAACAGCTACTGGAAGTTTTACAATTACTAATTATGATCCAGCTTATACGTATACAATAACTCCATTAACAAATGTTGTTCAAAATAGAAGTACTGTAACAGCACCAGCAGGAAGCTATAAAGTAACTGCTACATTAGGAGCATGTACTTCTGTAGAATCAGTTGAGGCAGTAATCAATGCACAGCCAGGAACTCCAGTAAGGCCATTAATTAGATCTACTCCAGCTACATGTTTAGTTACAGTAAGCAGTACAATAGATAATTATGTTACAGGTAATACATATACTTTTGATCCAGTAGGGCCAACAGTTGATGCTTCAGGTCTTATCAGCGGTATGGCTATTGGAACAGACTATACAGTTACCTCAGGAGATGTAAATTGTACTTCAGTAGCATCAGCTTCATTTAGCAATGCAGCTCAATTGGCTACACCAGAAGTACCCTTGTTGAAAGTAGTGGTACAGCCTAATTGTGTAAATGTTATAGGAAGCTTTAGTATTGAAAATTATGATGTACAGTATAAGTATGATGTCATTCCATCAATAGGGGTAACTCAAACTGGTAATGTGGTAACGGCACCATCAGGAAGTTATACAATTATAGCTACTTTGGGGAGCTGTTCATCAGTAAGATCGAATGATATTGTTATGAATAATGTTATTTGTGCCAATAAAGACATACCAGCTACAATCAATGGAAAAGAAGGAGGGAATACAGCAGTTTCAGTATTAGATAATGATACTCTAAACGGAAAAGCAGTAGTTCGATCAGAAATTACATTGACACCAAAAGGTACATATCCAACAGGAATTACATTAAATGCAGACGGAACGATCAGGGTTGCATCAGGTACACCAGCAGATAATTATGAGATAGAGTACAAGATTTGTGAGAAGTTGAGCATAACAAATTGTAGTTCAACTAAAGTTACAGTAGTAGTAGAAAAACCAGTAATAGATGCTGTAACAGAAACTACTGATTTGATTAATGGAATCACAGGAGGAACTACTCCGCCACTAACATCAAATGATATATTAAATGGAGATAAAGTAGTAATAGGAACAAATCCTGGAGATGTAATTTTGACGCCAAAGAGTGTGCCAACAGGATTGATGTTGAATCCTGATGGAACAGTGACAGTAGCTCCAAATACCCCAGCAGGAAATTATAATGTAGAATATCAAATATGTGAAGTAACAAATCAAGGAAATTGCGATACTGTAACTTCAGTAGTTGCTGTAGGTGCAGCAGTAATAGATGCAGTAGATGATAATGTGATTTTTGCGGATGGTATTAATGGGGCATTAGAGATAATTAATGTATTAGATAATGATAGGCTGAATGGAGGTAAAATAATCAATCCAGCGGTTGTTACTTTAAAAAGCCTAACAGTTTTGTCAGGAATAACATTAAATGTAGATGGCACCGTAGATGTAGCACCAAATACACCAGGAGGAGTTTATACGCTAACATATCAAATTTGTGATGTGATAAATAGATCAAACTGTATTACTGCTAAGGTTACAATTTTTGTGGAAGTTCCATCGATTGCAGTTGTGAAAACTGCAGTGTTTAATGATGAAAATAATAGCGGTTATGCTAATGCAGGAGAAACAATAACGTATAAATTCAAAATTGCAAATACAGGAAACACACCTCTTTTAAATGTTATTATAGATGATAAGCTTCCAGGACTTGTTATGTCAGGAGGGCCGATAACATTAGGAGTAAATGAAGTAGATGAAAATTCTTTTATAGGCACTTATGTTATCAAGCAATCAGATATTAATTTAGGAAAAATAAGTAACCAAGCAACAGTATTTGGAACAAGTGCAAATGGAATTACAGTAGAGGATGAATCAGATAATATAAGTGAAGTAGATGATAACCCAACAGTTTCTCCAATTGAAGGTTGTGTGATCAAAGTTTTCAATGCTATATCACCAAACGGAGATTCTCGAAACGAACGTTTCTACATCCAAGGGCTAGAGTGTTATCCAGATAATACAGTAGAGATATATAATCGATGGGGAGTTCTAGTGTTTGAACGAGATAGTTACAATAATGAAGAGAGAGCCTTTAAAGGATTCTCAGAAGGACGTACAACAGTTCAAAAGTCAGAAGGATTGCCAGTAGGGACATATTACTATGTCTTAAAATACAAGGATAGTGAATCAAATGCGCATCAAAAAGCCGGATATTTATATATTAATAAATAATAGTAAAAACAAATAGAAAAGGCTTAGCAATAAAAAAACTAAGCCATTCTTAAAAGAAAAATAAATGAGAAAATTAGCTTTAGTTTTTATATTTTTTTCCGCTGTGGGATATGCACAACAAGATGCGCAGTTCACGCAATATATGTACAATACCATCAATATAAACCCAGCATATGCAGGGTCAAGAGGTGCAATGAGTATCTTCGGACTATATCGTACCCAATGGGTTGGACTTGATGGTGCGCCAGAAACCAGCAGTTTTTCATTAAATACACCACTAAATAACAGTAATCTGGGATTAGGAGTTTCGCTTGTAAATGATAAAATAGGACCAACAAACGAGAACACTTTATCGGCTGATTTATCTTATACAATTCCAACATCAGAAACTTTTAAGTTGTCTTTTGGAATCAAAGCAACGGCTAACTTATTCAATTTGGATATAAATAAATTAAATCCAGAACATCAAGGCGACCCACAATTCCAAGATCTAAATAGCAAATTCACTCCTAATATTGGAGCAGGTGTATACTGGCATTCTGATAAAGCTTACATCGGATTATCAATGCCTAATTTTATTGAAACGAATCGATACAGTGATAAGAAAAATGAGGTAGCTATTTTTAAGGAGAAAATAAACTATTATTTAATAGCAGGATATGTATTTGATTTAGATCCCTACATTAAATTTAAACCAGCAATACTTACCAAAATGATCGAAGGATCCCCATTACAAGTAGATCTTTCAGCAAACTTTATGTTTAATGACAAATTTGTAGCAGGAGTGGCATATAGATGGAGTGCAGCATTAAGTGCTATGGTAGGGTTTCAGGTAAGCGATGGGTTGTATATAGGATACGCATACGATCGTGAAACTACTAGATTAAATAATTATAACTCAGGGTCTCATGAGATATTCTTACGATTCGAATTCTTTAATAATTATAGCCGAATAACCTCACCAAGATTCTTCTAAATCCCCAAAGATGAAAATTAAACATATAATTTGCACTGTTTTTTTAGTTCTGATTGCGCTAAAATCAAATGCGCAAATGGGAATAGAGAAGAGAGCAGATAAAGATTATGCTCAATATGCATATATCGATGCAATTGCAACTTATGAAAGAGTAGCTGAAAAAGGGTATAAAGACGATAAAATGTTCCAGAAATTAGGGAACGCTTACTATTTTAATGGAGAACTAATCAAAGCAGCCAAATGGTATGATGCTCTTTTTGCTATGAACACAGAGCAAGAACCAGAGTATTATTACCGTTATGCTCAAACTTTAAAAGCTACAGGAGATTATGCTAAAGCAGATAAAACTTTGGAAGCTTTCAATAAAAAAATAAATACAGATAAGAGAGGAATACTATTTAAAAATAATAAGAATTACCTTGAACAGATAAAAGCTAATTCTGGTCGCTTCAAAATAGCAGATGCAGGAATTAATTCAATACAAACAGATTATGGAAGTGCTTATTATGATAATAAAATCGTATTTGCATCAGCTAGAGATACAGGAGGAGTAGTCAGAAACACATTCAAATGGACAAATAAAACATTTACAAATCTATACTCGGCTGAATTAAAATCAGATGGAACAGTTGGGAAACCAGAACGATTCGAAAATAAAATCAATTCTAAATTTAATGAATCTACGCCAGTTTTTACAAAGGATGGGAAAACAATGTATTTTACAAGAAACAATTTTCTAGATGGTAAAAGAGGAATAGATGAGCAAAAAATTACACTGCTAAAACTCTATAAAGCAGATTTTGCTGATGGTAAATGGACGAATGTAACCGAATTACCATTCAATAGTAATCAATATAGTACAGCGCACCCAGCATTAAGTAAAGATGAAAAGAAACTGTATTTTGCATCAGATATGCCAGGAACTTTAGGGCAATCTGATTTGTATAGTGTAACGATTAGTAGCGATGGAAGTTTTGGAAAACCCGAAAATTTAGGACCAGCAATTAATACCGAAGGAAGAGAAACTTTTCCATTTATCTCAGCAGAAAACGAACTCTATTTTGCCAGTGATGGGCGACCAGGTTTGGGAGGACTAGATGTGTTTGTATCTAAAATTAGTAATGAAGGAACTTTTTCAGCAATACAGAATCTAGGGGCACCAATAAATAGCAAACAGGATGATTTTGCATTTATCATTGACAGCGAAAAAAGAAATGGATTTTTCTCATCTAATAGAGAAGGAGGAAATGGAAACGATGATATCTATCGATTTACCGAGATCCGAAAACTACTTTGTGAGCAAATATTAAAAGGAATAGTAGTCGATTTAGAGACTAACAAAATAGTAGATAATGCTAAAGTAATCTTATTAGACGAACAATTTAAAGTAATAGCCGAAGTTGTAACAGGAACAGACGGAAGCTATACATTTAAAGTAGATTGTGGTAAAAACTACTATATAAGAGCTAGTAAGCAAGATTATGAAACCAAAGAACTTCCAGTTGCAATTAAAACTGTGACAGGAGAAACTAATCTATCAATTTCTTTAGAAAAACGAATTAAGCCAATAGGTGTTGGAACAGATTTAGCCAAAACACTTGATATTCCGATTATTTATTTTGATTTGGATAAATCCATCATTCGTAAAGATGCAGCTTTTGAATTAGAGAAAATATTAGCAGTAATGAAGCAATATCCAAAGATTAAAATCGATGTGCGTTCACATACTGACAGCCGACAAACGGACAAATATAATATAGATTTATCAGATAGAAGAGCAAAAACATCCGTACAATGGTTGGTGAAAAATGGTATCGCCCCAAATAGATTAACAGGAAAAGGATATGGAGAGAGTCAGTTAGTAAACAACTGTTCAGATGGAGTACCATGCACAGAAGCTGAACATCAGCTAAACAGGCGAAGCGAATTTATTATCGTTTCGATGGAATAATATATTAGTACATCTAATAAATACCACTATTTACAAAAAATGCTTTTTCTTAATTAAGAAAAAGCATTTTTTCTATTAGTAAAAGCGTTAAAAAAAATACAATAACCGCTT
The DNA here is from genome assembly GCF_015594725.1 of Flavobacterium sp. ALJ2. Lineage (GTDB taxonomy): Bacteria > Bacteroidota > Bacteroidia > Flavobacteriales > Flavobacteriaceae > Flavobacterium. The sequence goes on from NZ_JADNRC010000007.1 coordinate 5,528, forward strand.
TGTTTTATTGGTTTTTATGTCAAATTGAATGAGTTTTTGAGTTAAATTTAAAAACAATGTTATTTGTAACTTGTTTTTTTTTAAATTTATAGTTCATAAAAATATCAGATATGACTGTTAATCAAATACTAAGTACGAAAGGAAAAGAGGTTTACTCAGTACTTTCATCAACCACCGTTTACGAAGCTTTAAAAGTAATGGGTGATAAAAACATTGGTGCCATCTTAGTTATAGATGGAACAGAGTTAAAAGGGATATTATCCGAGAGAGATTATGCACGAAAAATTGTACTGAAAGACAAATCTTCAAAAGAGACCTTTGTTCATGAAATCATGGAAAGTAATGTTATTACAATAAGCTTATCCGATAGTTTAGATTCATGTATGGAATTAATGAGTAGCAAAAGAATAAGACATCTACCAGTAGTAGATAATGGTATTGTGGTCGGAATTATTTCTATAAGTGATGTTGTGAAATCGATAATAGAAATTCAAAAAGACACCATTAATCATCTAAATTCTTATATATCACAGTAAAAAAACAAACAAAATGTATATTAAAAAATAACCCAAAATTAATCGGGTTATTTTTTTTTGATTATAATCAAATATCATTTTGAATAAAAGAATAGTAAAAAGCTTCCTTTTTAAGCCAAGACTTATATCTTTGTAAACTAGAATAAAATCTAAAAACAATGAATAAAGATAGTAAAAGAAGCGAGGCCTTATTGTATCATTCAAAGCCAACTCCAGGGAAAATTCAAGTAGTTCCAACCAAAAAATATGCAACCCAAAGAGATTTGTCTTTGGCGTATTCACCAGGTGTTGCTGAGCCGTGTTTAGAAATTGCAAGAGATGTAAATGAAGTATATAAATACACTGCAAAGGGGAATCTTGTTGCTGTAATAACTAATGGAACCGCGGTTTTAGGTTTAGGAGATATTGGTCCTGAAGCATCAAAACCAGTAATGGAGGGGAAAGGACTATTATTTAAAATATTTTCGGATATTGATGTTTTTGACATTGAAATTGGGACAAAAGATATTGAAGAATTCATTCAGACGGTAAAGAATATTGCTCCAACATTTGGAGGAATTAATCTGGAAGATATTAAGGCACCAGAATCATTTGAAATAGAAAGAAGATTGGTAGAGGAGCTTAATATCCCAGTAATGCACGATGATCAGCATGGAACTGCAATTATATCTTCAGCAGCTTTAATAAATGCATTAGAGTTGGCAAATAAAAAAGCCGAAGATGTAAAAATGGTAGTTTCAGGAGCAGGATCAGCAGCATTAGCTTGTGCCGATTTGTATGTTCTGTTAGGAGTAAAAGTAGAGAATATTTTAATGTATAATAGTAAAGGGCTTTTAACAAAAAACAACCCTGCATTATCTGCCTTACAATTAAAATATGCTAAAGATATTGAGCCAATTGGCTTAGAAGAAGGTTTAAAAGGAGCAGATATATTCCTAGGATTATCATCAGGAGATATCATGACAGCAGATATGTTGTTAGGAATGGCCGAAAATCCTATCGTTTTTGCAATGGCAAATCCAGATCCGGAAATCAATTATAACTTAGCGATTGCAACCCGTAAAGATATAATTATGGCTACAGGTCGTTCTGATTATCCTAACCAAGTAAACAATGTATTAGGGTTTCCTTATATTTTTAGAGGAGCTTTGGATGTAAGAGCTACTAAAATTAACGAAGCAATGAAAATGGCAGCTGTTAGAGCGCTAGCTTCATTGGCAAAAGAATCAGTTCCAGAACAAGTAAATGTTGCTTACGGAGCTACTAAATTAGGATTCGGAAGAGAGTATATAATTCCAAAACCATTTGATCCAAGATTAATTACCGTAGTTGCACCGGCAGTAGCCAAAGCTGCAATGGATTCAGGAGTCGCTTTAAATCCAATAACAGATTGGGAAAAGTACGAAGAAGAACTTTTAGACCGTTTAGGAAATGATAATAAAATGGTTCGTTTGATTACAAACCGAGCAAAAATGGATCCAAAAAGAATTGTTTTTGCCGAAGCAGATCATTTAAATGTATTAAAAGCAGCTCAAATTGTATATGAAGAAGGTATCGGTTTCCCTATATTATTAGGAAATAAAGAAATCATTCTAGAACTTAAAGCTGAATTAGGTTTTGATGCAGATGTAGAAATTATAGATCCTAAAACGAAAGATCAAGAGGAAAGAAGAAATAAATTTGCGTCATCTTATTGGTTAACAAGAGAAAGACGAGGAATATCTTTGCTAGATGCTCAAAAATTAATGCGCGAAAGAAACTATTTTGCTGCAATGATGGTTAATGAGGGAGAAGCAGATGCATTAGTAACAGGGCATTCAAGAAGTTATCCATCGGTTGTAAAGCCAATGTTGCAACTTATTGAAAAAGCACCAGGAGCTTCACTTGTAGCTACGGCAAATATGATGATGACCAATAGAGGGCCAATGTTCTTATCAGATACTGCAATTAATATAAACCCATCTGCAGATGATTTAGCTAAAATTGCTATTATGACTGCGAAAACAGCGAAGATGTTTGGTGTAGAGCCAGTAATTGCTATGGTTTCATATTCTAATTTCGGATCTTCAACAAACCCAGGAGCATCAAAAGTGAGAGAAGCAGTTGCTTACTTGCATAAAAATCATCCAGAATTAGTGATAGATGGAGAAATTCAAGCAGATTTTGCTTTGAATCCTGAAATGCTTCAAGAAAAATTCCCTTTTTCTAAATTAGCAGGTAAAAAAGTAAATACACTTATTTTTCCTAACTTAGAATCGGCAAACATTACTTATAAATTATTAAAAGAGTTGAATAAAGTAGATTCAATAGGGCCAATAATGTTAGGAATGGGTAAGCCAGTTCATATTTTTCAATTGGGAGCAAGTGTAGAAGAGATGGTAAATATGTCGGCTATCGCAGTTATAGATGCTCAGGAAAAAGAGTTAAAAAAGAATAATTCAGTTAAATAATAAGGTGTAAATAAGTATTGTTTATAGTTGTCGTATTTTTACTTCAAATTTTGTTATATTTGGCACTTATTAACATTATATTATGATTGCACATTTGCAAGGGAAATTGGTAGAAAAGACCCCTACCGAAGTTGTTATCGATTGTGGAGGAGTTGGGTATCATGTAAATATATCCCTGCATACGTATTCATTAATTCCAAATAATGATTTTATAAAATTGTATACGCATCTTCTAATAAAAGAAGATGCGCATACATTATTTGGTTTTGTAGAAAAATCTGAAAGAGAAATTTTCAGAATGTTATTATCCGTATCGGGAATTGGAGCAAATATTGCCAGAACAATGTTGTCTTCATTAGATCCGAAACAAATTATTAATGCAATAGCATCAGGAGATGTCGGTGTAATTCAATCAATAAAAGGTATTGGGAACAAAACAGCTCAAAGAGTAATCCTCGATTTGAAAGAAAAAATTGTTAAATTGTACGATTTAGATGAAGTTTCGATGCTTCAAAACAATACAAATAGAGATGAAGCGTTATCTGCTTTAGAAGTTTTAGGATTTGTTAGAAAAACATCTGAAAAGGTGATTGAAAAAATAATAAAAGAAGATCCTGAAGCAACTGTTGAGTCAATAATTAAGAAAGCTTTAAAAAGTTTATAAAAAAACGTACATAAAAACACACCGAATATATGCGTAAAATTTGTATTTCTTTACTGGTTTTATTTTGTGGATTTGTATCGAAAGCTCAAGTGAAAGAAGAGGCTCAAGATACAACAAAAGCAGGGTATTCTGTTGGTAAGATACAAATAAAAGATCCGCAAAGCATACTTTCTGCTTATACCTATGATCCTTTAACGGATCGCTATATCTATACTAATACCGTAGATGGATTTTCTATCAATTATCCTATTATTTTAACGCCAGAAGAGTACGAAAGATTAATCTTAAAAGAATCTCGAAGAGAGTATTTTAAGAAAAAAGCAGATGCTATAGATGGTAAAAAAGATGGAAGCGAAGAGGCGAAGAAAGATTTATTGCCTAGGTATTATATTAAATCAGGACTTTTTGAATCTATTTTCGGAAGTAATACCATCGATGTAAAACCAACAGGTTCGGTAGAAATAGATTTAGGAGCTCGTTATACAAAACAAGACAATCCATCCTTTTCTCCTAGAAATAGATCAAACCTTTCTTTTGATTTTGATCAGCGTATTAGTATGAGCTTACAAGGAAAAGTAGGTACACGATTAAATGTAAATGCTAATTATGATACACAATCTACATTTGCTTTTCAAAATTTAATAAAATTAGAATACTCACCATCCGAAGACGATATCATCCAAAAAATTGAAGTTGGTAACGTAAGTTTGCCGCTTAATAGTACTTTAATCAGAGGAGCACAAAGTTTATTCGGGGTAAAAGCTCAATTACAATTTGGGAAAACTACCATTACAGGAGTATTCTCAGAACAAAAATCCCAAGCCAAAAGTGTAGTAGCCGAAGGGGGAGGAACAGTTCAGAATTTCGATTTATATGCCCTGAATTATGATAATGATAGGCACTTCTTTTTATCTCAGTACTTTAGAAATAAATACGATTCATCATTAAAAAACTATCCTTTTATTGATAGTCGTGTTCAAATAACAAGATTAGAAGTTTGGGTAACTAATAAGCAAAATCGAGTTAGTACAACAAATAATAATTTAAGAAATATTATTGCACTTCAGGATTTAGGTGAAGGGCAGCTATCAGGAATTTCAGATAGCGAAGTTGTGGTTTTAAATCCATCTGCTGGGATGTTTTTAAACCCAATCAATACCCCATCAAATAATGGTAATAATAAATATGACCCAAAATTAATTGCTGCAGGAACAGGTTTTTTAAACAGTCAGATCCGTGAAATCGTTACTTCAAGTAAAGGATTTAATGCTATAACAGTAAGTGAAGGTCAGGATTATTCGAAATTAGAAAACGCAAGGAAATTAAATCCAAATGAATATACATTTAATCCACAATTAGGATATGTTTCGTTGCAACAGCGATTAGCAAATGATGAAGTTCTGGCAGTAGCCTATGAATATACAATGGGAGATCAGGTATACCAAGTTGGAGAATTTGGAAACGATGGAGTAGATGGTACACTTGTAACAGGAAATAACCCTTCAGACCAAGTAATCATAACGCAGAGTTTGATTTTAAAAATGCTAAAAAGTAATTTGACAAATGTTAAAAATCCAGTTTGGAATTTGATGATGAAAAATATCTATCAGATACCTGGGGCATATCAAATAAAACAAGAAGATTTTAGATTTAATATATTATATACGGATCCATCTCCTATAAACTATATTACACCAGTTTCAGGAACACCGTTTCCACAAAATCCTACTCCAGGTAACAAGGTAGCCGATACACCTTTGTTAAAAGTATTTAATTTGGATAAATTAAATTATAATAATGATCCACAAACAGGAGGTGATGGTTTTTTTGATTTCTTACCAGGCTTAACAGTAGATGCTCAAAATGGTAGAATTATATTTACAACCAAAGAACCTTTTGGAGAACTATTGTTTTCTAAATTATCAAATAGTGCAGGAGAAGACTATCGTAATACAAGTACATACAACCCGAATCAGAGTAAATATGTATTCCGTAATATGTATGCCAATACACAATCAGGAGCCTTACAAGATAGTGATAAAAATAAATTCTTATTAAGAGGTAAATATAAATCTACAGGAGGTGACGGAATTCCTATTGGAGCTTTTAATGTTCCTCAAGGATCGGTTGTTGTAACTGCAGCAGGACGTGTATTAGTCGAAGGAATTGATTATAGTGTAAATTATCAATTAGGGAGAGTTCAGATTTTAGACCCTTCACTTCAGGCATCAAATACACCAATTGAAATATCATTAGAGAATAACTCTATTTTCGGACAACAAACCCGAAGATTTATGGGAATAGATGTACAGCATAAAATTTCAGATAATTTTACTGTTGGAGGTACTTTTTTGCAAATGACAGAGAAGCCATTTACACAAAAATCAAGTTACGGACAGGAATCTGTAAATAATATGATTTATGGTTTCAATACAAATTTCTCTACAGAAGTTCCTTTCTTTACCCGATTGGTAAATAAATTGCCATTTATGGATACTGATGTTCCATCTAATCTTTCGATAAGAGGAGAAGTTGCTTTCTTAAAACCTGGAACTCCAAAAGCAGATAATTTTGAAGGAGAATCAACTATTTATGTAGATGATTTTGAAGGATCGCAGTCAACAATAGATATGCGTTCGGCATATGCGTGGAGTTTGGCATCAACACCAGAAGAAAATGCTGTAAGTACCTATAATTTTAATGCAAAAAATAATGATTTAAGTTACGGTTTTAAAAGAGCAAAACTAGCATGGTATACAATCGATCCAATTTTTTATGCTTCGAAACCATCGGGAATTACTAATGATGATATATCGTTGAACTCAACCCGTAGAATTTATAGTGAGGAATTGTATCCGCTAACTGATATTGCCCAAGGACAATCACAAGTAATAAATACGTTAGATTTAACATACTATCCATCAGAAAGAGGACCTTATAACAATAATTTAAATTATGCAACGAGTCCAAAAGATAATTTTGGAGGGATAATGCGTGCTTTGAGTTCAACTGATTTTGAACAAGGAAATGTTGAATATATCCAGTTTTGGGTATTAGATCCATTTGTAGGAGCAGGACAGACAGATCAAACTAATACAGGTAAGGTTTATTTTAATTTGGGAGAAATTTCAGAAGATATTTTGAAAGATGGTAGAAAACAATATGAAAATGGTTTAGGGCCAAATCAAATATTAGTGAAGCCACAGCCTTTATGGGGAGATGTTCCGGCATCACAATCTTTAATCTATGCATTTGATAATAATAGTGCTAATAGAGCAAATCAGGATGTTGGTTTAGATGGTTTGCCAAATGCCAAAGAAGGAACAATTTATAATAATTTTGCCTCAGAGGCAGATCCAGCAGCAGATGATTACAGGTATTATTTAAATACTACAGGAGGAGTTCTAGATCGTTATAAAAATTATAATGGAGTAGAAGGAAACTCAGCAGTAGATATAAATGATGCCAATAGAGCTTCAACGACACTTCCAGATGTCGAAGATATCAATAGAGATAACACTATGAATACGATTAATGCCTACTATGAGTATGGTATTGATATTAAGCCAAATATGAGTATAGGACAAAATTATATTACAGATATAAAAAATACTCAGGTAACAATGGCAAATGGTTCAGTTACCGATGCAAGATGGATTCAGTTTAAGATTCCTGTTTCGCAACCTCAAAATACCATTGGTAATATATCCGATTTTAGATCAATTCGTTTTATGAGAATGTTTATGACGGGGTTTGGAAGCAATGTTACAGTTCGTTTTGGAGCATTAGATTTAGTAAGAGGAGAGTGGAGAAGATATACAAGTACATTGGACCCTACAGATGTTAATGTAGAAGATGATAATACAAATTTTGATGTTTCGGCAGTAAATATTGAAGAGAATAGCACCAGATGTCCAATAAATTATGTGTCACCTCCAGGAGTAGCACGAGAACAATTGTATAATAATAATACGATTATTAATCAAAATGAACAGGCATTGGCATTACGAGTTTCAGGAAATGGTTTGCAACCAAAAGATTCTAGAGCAGTATTTAAAAATGTAAGTGTTGATATGCGCCAATACAACAGATTGAAAATGTTTTTGCATGCAGAATCATTACCAGATGAAGTAGTTTTGAAAGATGGACAAATGGTAGGTTTTATCCGTTTTGGAAATGATTTTACTCAGAATTTCTATCAAATTGAAATGCCTTTAAAAGTAACAATTCCAACATCATTGACAGGTTCAGATTGTTCGCCTTTAAGTCCTGAAGTTGTTTGGCCTGAAGAAAATAATATTGATTTGGCTCTTGAATTATTGACGCAGATGAAAATTAAGGCAATGAAGATTGATCCAAATACGCTCCCGCTTGACGGAATATATTATCCAGATGATGATCTAAATAATCCAGAAGGTGATGGAGATAGTAAATTGCGATTAGGAATAAAAGGAAATCCAAATTTTGGATTAGTTAGAAATTTAATGGTAGGTGTTAAAAACGCAGATACCCGCGAAGATATTAAAGGAGAAGTTTGGCTTAATGAGTTGCGTCTAGCTGAAATGGATAATAAAGGAGGAATGGCAGCAGTGCTGAACCTTGATACTAATTTTGCTGATTTTGCCACAGTTTCTGCTACAGGTAGAAAAAGTACAATAGGATTTGGTTCTTTGGAGCAAGGGCCAAATGAAAGAAGTAGAGAAGATATACAACAATATAATATTGTAACTAATTTAAATTTAGGAAAGTTATTACCACCAAAATGGGGGATTAATTTACCTTTTAATTATGCAGTAGGAGAAGAGATAATTACTCCAGAATACGACCCGTTTAACGAAGATATTAAACTTAAACAGTTACTGGATATAACTACAAATTCTGCAGAAAAAAAGAATATAAAAAACCGAGCTATTGATTATACAAAGCGTAGAAGTATCAATTTCATTGGAGTTAGAAAAGATAGAGCACCTGAACAAAAGCAACATATTTATGACCCTGAAAATTTTACGTTTTCACAATCATACAATGAAGTAGAACGTCATGATTATGAGATAAGAAGTTATGAAGATCAGCAATCGAGTACAACTGTGAATTATGCATATAGCTTTCAGTCAAAAGCAGTTGAGCCATTTAAGAAAAGTAAATATTTCAAGAAAAGTGACTATTGGAAAATGTTAAGTGATTTTAATTTTAATTATTTGCCATCTAATATAACATTTAATACTAATATTATAAGACAATACAATCGTCAGGAGTTTAGACAAGTTGACAATGTTGAAGGTATCGGATTAGATCCATTGTATAGAAGAAATTTTGCATTTAATTATCAATATGGATTTAATTTTAATCTTACAAAATCATTAAAAATAAACTATACAGCATCATCTAATAATATTGTTAAAAATTATTTGAATGCTGATAATGAGCCAATCGATAGCTTTAGTATTTGGGATAGTTACTGGGATATTGGTACACCAAATCAGCATATGCAACAATTAGTTTTAAATTATGAAATACCGTTATATAAAATACCTGCATTAGGGTTTTTAAAAGCAAATTACTCTTATACAGGAGATTATAGTTGGCAACGTACTTCGGAGGCATTATCAAGATATGAAGATGATAATGGGAATTTGTATGATTTAGGGAATACAGTTCAAAATGCAAATTCGAATACATTTACTGCGACAATGAATATGAATACACTTTATAAGTATTTAGGACTTACAAAAGGAGGTGCTAAAACCCCTAAGTCAAGACCAACTGTACCAAAACCAGGGGAGAAAGTAGTAAATACAAATCAAGCATTGGCAAAAAACAGTGCATTTCAAGATGGTTTAATAGGAATGTTAACAAGTGTAAAAAATATTCAGGTTAATTATACAGTAAATAGCGGAACAGTTTTGCCTGGGTATACTCCAAGTGTCGGATTCTTAGGCTCATCTCGACCATCATTAGGGTTTATTTTTGGAAGTCAGGATGATGTACGTTATGAGGCTGCTAAAAATGGCTGGTTAACCAATTATCAGGATTTTAACCAGAACTTTTCACAGGTAACAAGCAAGATGCTTAAGGCTACAGCAAATATTGATTTGTTACCAGATTTTAAAATAGATTTGAATTTAGATCGTACATATTCAGCTAATTTTTCCGAGCAATATGATGTTGATGCAACAGGATTATATCATGCGAGATCACCATATAATTATGGAATGTTTTCTATTTCGACTATTTTGATAAAAACAGCATTTTCTACAAGTGATGAAAATTTCTCATCTGCGTTTGATGATTTTAGATCCAACCGTCTGGTAATTGCAAATCGTTTGGCAGAAAGTCATTATGGTGCAGGAGCAGAAATCCCGAGATATGGAGACATACTTAATCCTATTCCTGGAACAGGAGATCCTAAATATGCTTTGTATCTTGCAAATGAAGGATTCCCAATAGGATATACAAAAAGCAATCAGGCAGTTTTACTTCCTTCATTTTTGGCAGCATATTCAGGGAGCAATGCCTCAAGTAGTTCAACAGGTATTTTTAGAAGTTTTCCACTTCCAAACTGGAGTATAAAGTACAATGGGTTGATGCGTTATAGATACTTTAAAGAAAATTTCAAGCGCTTCTCATTGCAACATAACTATAGAGCGTCTTATACAATTAACCAGTATCGTTCTAATTTTAAATATGACCAACATCCAGGCGAAAGAGAGCCAGATAACGATAATTTTTATAATCCAACAATCATGTCTAATGTGAATTTAGTGGAACAATTTAGTCCACTTATCAGAATGGATTTTGAGCTAAAGAGTTCTTTTAAAGTACTTACGGAAATTAAAAAAGATAGAGCATTGTCAATGAGTTTTGATAATAATTTATTGACAGAAGTTAAAGGAATGGAATATATTATAGGTCTTGGATATCGTATCAAAGATGTGATTTTTTCATCGACATTGGCAGATAGCCCTACAGGAATCATAAAAAGTGATATCAATTTAAAAGGAGATTTGTCATATCGAAATAATCAAACAATGGTTCGTTATTTAGATTATGATAACAATCAATTGGCTGCAGGACAAAATATTTGGTCAATAAAAATTACAGCTGATTATTCATTTAGTAAGAACCTAACAGCAATTTTTTATTATGATCATTCATTTTCTAAAGCAGTAATTTCGACTTTATATCCTCTAACGAATATTCGATCAGGATTTACCATTCGATATAATTTTGGAAATTAAATTTCAGATTCTAAAGAGAATTTGATTAGAAGATTATTACATTTGCCCTATTAAAATTCAATTATCAATTATCAATAAGTATTTATTATGAATATACCAGCAAATTTAAAGTACACAAAGGATCACGAATGGGTTAGCATTGAAGGTGATGTTGCGACAGTAGGAATTACTCATTTTGCGCAAAAAGAATTAGGAGATATCGTTTATGTTGAAGTAGAGACTTTAGATCAAACACTTGATAAAGATGAAGTTTTTGGAACAGTTGAAGCAGTAAAAACAGTTTCAGATTTGTTCTTGCCTTTGTCTGGAGAGATTATTGCTTTTAATGATAGCTTAGAAAGCGCTCCAGAAACAGTAAATTCAGACCCTTATGGAGCTGGATGGATGATTAAAATTAAAATATCAAATACATCTGAATTAGATTCTTTATTATCTGATGAAGCTTATAAAGAATTAATAGGTGCTTAAAAAAATATTTTTTTTATGTTTGGCTATATTGTGGACAGGGGCTATTGTTTTTCTCTGTTTAACTGAATCAAGTAATATACCAGTTGTAACTATACCCAACATAGATAAATTAGTTCATTTTTGTTTTTATTTTGGCTTTACTTTTCTGTGGTTTTTATATTTTAAAAAACAATTTAAGAACGCGGATGATTTTAGACCACTATTACTCTCTTTTGTTTTTTCAACCTTTTTTGGAATTATAATCGAACTTTTGCAAAGTAAATACACTTTAACAAGAAGTGCAGACATGATGGATTTTTTAGCAAATTCACTAGGAGCAACATCAGCAATAATTGCAGTGCTACTATTTAATAAGCTAATCACTAAAATAGTAAATTAAAGAATCCCACTTAGGTGGGATTTTTTGTTTTTGGAAATTTATAGGATGCGCTATTTATAGTAGATTTTCTGTTATCTACAAGCTAGATAAAAGTAGCCGTTAATTCCAGGCTTATCTCAATATAAAATGTATTTTTGTTAATTAGGATTTAATGCAATTAATTTATTATGGCTATGAATATTAGACAATACTTAGACTCAACATATTTAAAAACTGCAGAGCAGGCAAATTTAAGTGAAGCTGAAAACACACAGGTAGTTAAGAATATGATTGAAGAAGCTATAACAGAGCAATTCAAATTGATAATGATTCGTCCGGATAAAGTAAGCTTAGCTAAGGAAATGATTTCAGATGCTAAATCGAATCTTTTGATAGGAACAGTAATTGACTTTCTGGAAGGGGACTCAAGTTTTGAAGAAAAGATTGCAGAGGCAAATGTAGCAATACAAGATGGGACAAATGAGCTAGATTTTGTATGTAATTATAAAGCCTTTAAAAATGGAGAAATTGATTTAGTTAAAAATGAAATTTTGCAGTGTACATTATTAGGATTGACTAATGGTAAAGTTGTAAAATGGATTATAGAAGTTGCTGCGCTTAATGATAAAGAAATTATACAATTATCAGTGCTAATAAAAAATATAATTATTCAGAATTTTGAAGAGAATGAATATTCTTCTGTTTTTGTAAAATCATCTACAGGCTTTTATAAAACAGAAAACAACTTGCCTAATGGAGCTACAGTTCCATCAATTATTATGATGCTTGAAAATGCTTCGCCGTTACCTATAAAAGCTGCAGGTGGAGTGAGAACATACGAAGAAGCTGTTGAAATGATTAATCTTGGAGTAAAACGCATAGGAACTTCAAATGCTAAAGCAATTGCAAACGGAGAAGTTTCGCATAGCCAATACTAAAATTCACAACCCCAAACTATATGAATAAAGGTTTCTTAACTTTTCTTATAACATTATACTCATTACTAGCTCTTTCTCAGGAAGCAAATAATCTAACTGTTAATTCCAGCTTTACTTCCGAAGAGTTTCCAGTTTTCCCAACTTGCGAAAATTTAAAATCGAAGGATTTAGAAGGTTGTTTTTATAATAAGGTTCAAGATTTTGTATTTAATAATTTTCAAGTACCATCAGCTTTAAAACAGAATAATTATAAGGGAGATGTTAAAGTGCTTTTTGAGGTTGATAAAGCGGGAGAGTTCAAAGTGATATATGTTAATGCAAATAATGATGAATTAGTCCAGGAAACAAAGCGTGTTTTTGCAGCATTTCCAAAGATTAAATCGTCTACTTATGATGGAAAACCTACCTATTCTAAATATACAATCATAATTAACATACCGCTAAAAACGGCAGGGCAAATTTCAGAAGAATCTATAGCAGCTGCTAAAATTATTAAACCAGCTACTAGACCATTAACTGAATTGGATAGTATAGTTTATAAGAAATATACAAATCCAGAGTTCGAAAGTCATTTAAATATCCCGTTTTCTCATAGTTATTACGCTCAATTTGATGGAGCGATGAATAGAGTTGGGAGTAATAACCATACAGCATCAAAACCATATACGTACGCAGAAGTTTCAAAGTATTATAATCTTAAAGCGGTGAATGAATCGCTTAAAAAGAATGTTTCTAGTTGGTTTGGGCGTAAGCTTTGGAATGAAAGTTTAGTCGAAATTGAAGGAGAAGGGTATTGGTTTACATTAAATGCGATTATGGATTTACAAGTAGGTAAGGATACAAAAAGCGATATCTCTTACACTTATGTAAATACTCGAGCGCTTAATTTTAGAGGAGGATTGGGTAAGCAACTTAACTTTACAACAACTGTTTTTGAAAGTCAGGGAAGATTTGCAGATTACTACAATAGCTATGCGCAATCTATAAAGCCTTCGGGAGGAAATCCAGGGGTTGTTCCAGGAATTGGAATAGGTAAGGAGTTTAAAACAAATGGTTTTGATTTCCCTTCAGCCGAAGCAAATTTGACTTATACACCGAGTAATATTTTTAATTTTCAATTGGGTTATGGAAGGAATTTTATAGGAGATGGATATCGTTCTTTGTTAGAAAGTGATGGGGCAAGTCCATATCCGTATTTTAAAATGAATACAACTTTTTGGAAGATAAAGTATACCAATACCTATATGTTTCTTAAAGATATTCGACAAGACGCAACAGTTGATAAAACATATGCAAGCAAATTCATGGCTAATCATTATTTAAGTTTAAATGTTACAAATAGATTAAATTTAGGTTTTTTTGAATCTGTAATTTGGACCAATAGTAATGATAGAGGCTTTGATATGGCTTTTGCTAATCCGATAATTTTTTATAGATCAGTAGAATTTGCTTCCTCATCAAAAAGCGGTAATGCTTTATTAGGTTTAACAGCAAAATACAAATGGAATGATAAAATAAATTTATACGGACAATTTCTTTTAGATGAATTCTCGGTTAGCGATATGAAAAGCGGAGAAAAAAGCTGGAAGAATAAATTCGGATATCAATTAGGGGCTAAATATTATAATGCTTTTCAAATTCCAAATTTATTAGTGCAGTTAGAGTATAATCATGTGCGTCCCTATGTATATTCACATAGCGCAGTTATTACAAATTACGGGCATAATAATCAAAGTATTGGACATCAATGGGGTGGTAATTTTAGTGAATTTATTGCAATAGCACGATATCATAAGGGAAGGTATTTTGCAGATGCAAAAATAACGACAGGTACAAGAGGTTTAGATTTTGATACAACAGAGGATTCATTTAATTATGGGTCGAATATTTATAAAAGTTATGATAGTAAAAGACCCTATAACACTGGTGTAAAAGTTGGGCAAGGAAATAAAACAGCAGTTTTTATTACAGATATACAAGCTGGGTATTTGGTAAATCCAGCAACTAATTTAAAATTATTTGGAAGCTTGATTTACAGAAGTTTTGATCCAACTAAAGATACTGAGGCTACTTTTAAGCAAAGTACAACATGGTTTACTTTCGGATTAAGAGCAGATGTCTTTAATTGGTATTTTGATTATTAAAACATTTAGTAAGATTTTTTGCAATTGACACACTTTTATGGTGAAATTAGGGTGTATTTGGATGCTTCATTTGAAAAATGTAATTTTATCGTCCTGAATTCTGCAATCTAATTTGTACATTTGCACCAGTTTTGGAAAAACAAAAATATTAACGCATTGGACGCAACACAAAATACACTTTCACTCAAATCTATTTTTAATGATTTTAAAGAAATCACAAAAGCAGGACTCGCTGTAAGTGTTTTGTTTTCTTCAATTGCAGGTTATTTACTTGGATTTGATGATAAACATCCTTTTCAATGGTCAGTACTTCTAATTTTAGCAATTGGAGGATATTGTATGGTAGGAGCTTCAAATGCTTATAATCAGGTTATCGAGAAAGATTTGGATGCCTTAATGGATAGAACAAAGAATCGTCCAGTTCCTTCGGGTAGAATGTCGCCTAAAGTAGCTTTGTTTGTTGCAAGTGTGCTTACAATTATCGGATTAACTTTACTCTATACGATCAATCCTAAAACAGCAATGTTTGGTGCGATTTCTATATTTTTATATACTAGTGTTTATACACCATTAAAAACGGTAACATCATTGTCAGTTTTTGTAGGTGCTTTTCCAGGAGCAATACCATTTATGTTAGGATGGGTAGCTGCTACAGGAGATTTTGGTATTGAAGCAGGGACACTTTTTTTAATTCAGTTTTTCTGGCAGTTTCCTCATTTTTGGGCAATTGGTTGGTTCTTGTATGAGGATTATGAAAAAGCGGGTTTTTTTATGCTTCCTACCGGGAAAAAAGATAAAGGAACTGCGTTACAGATTATTTTGTACACAGTGTGGCTTATAGTGGCGTCACTATTGCCAGTTTTAGGTTATACAGGTAAATTGTTTATTACGCCAATAGCAGCAGTTTTAGTGTTTTTGTTAGGGGTTTGGATGTTGATTTATGCAGTTCGTTTGTATAAGTTAAGAACAGCTAAGGCAGCAAGAACATTAATGTTGGTAAGTGTTTCTTACATTACTTTGTTGCAATTAATTTATATATTTGATAAATTTTTAAGATAGTTATGGAAATGACAATGACAGCAGATGAAAATAGAGCAAGGAGCGCTAAGTCATCTAAATTAATTTTATTGTTCGCGATGGTTAGTATGACTATGATGTTCGCAGGACTTACAAGTGCTTTTGTAGTTAGTAAGTCAAGAACTGATTGGTTGAAGGATTTTCAGTTGCCATCAGCGTTTTTTTATAGTACTTTGGTTATTATAGGTTGTAGTGTTACTTTTCATTTAGCTAAAACAGCAATGCAAAAAGACAATAGAAAAGCAACAACTAACTTACTTTTGACTACTTTAGCATTAGGGATCTTGTTTGTGGTTTTACAGTTTGTAGGATTTGAACAAATCGTAGCAAATGGGTACTATTTTACAGGTGCAGAGAGTACAATTACAACGACTTTCTTGTATGTTGTAACAGTTACACACTTATTTCACTTAGCTGGAGGGATCATTTCTCTTTTAGTTATTATTTATAATCATTTTAAACAGAAATACAATTCGACTCAAACTCTTGGAATAGAACTAGGTGCAATGTATTGGCACTTTCTTGATTTCTTGTGGGTCTATTTATTTTTATTTTTATATTTCTTTAAATAAGAAAAAAACGTAAATTTGGGAACTTTTTAACGAATATCTTTTATGGAAGCGACAGTTACTACTGCAAATAATGAAGAAAAAACTTGGGGAGGCGGCAATGAGCCATTAGGAGCAAGTTATGGTAAAATGATGATGTGGTATTTTATCGTATCGGATGCCTTAACGTTCTCTGGATTTCTAGCGGCTTACGGTTTTTCTAGGTTTAAATTTATTGAAACTTGGCCATTGGCTGATGAAGTGTTTAATCACTTCCCTTTTATGCATGGTGTATCAGCGCCCATGTATTATGTCGCATTAATGACATTTATTTTGATTTTTTCATCTGTAACAATGGTTTTGGCTGTTGATGCAGGCCACCAAATGAAGAAAAGCAAAGTTGCAATATATATGTTTTTGACTATTATTGGAGGTTTGATTTTCGTTGGATCACAAGCTTGGGAATGGAAAAACTTTATCAAAGGAGAATACGGTGCTATTGAAACAAAAGGAGGTAGTTTGCTTCAGTTTGTAGATAAAGATGGTAAACGTGTTGCTCTTGCAGATTTTGCAGTGAAGTTACCAGAAGGAAGAGAAGCATTGACTAGAGATAAAGGTAAATGGTTTATGAGCGATGCAGAAACATTGCCAACGTATTCAGTAGCTGAAGTGCAAGCAGGTTTTAAAGCGCATCCTGAATTATTAGTAAGAACAGAAAAACTTACAGAGAAAAAGCAAAAAACTATTCTAACAAGAGAAGAGTCAGAAGCGAGATTAAGTCAAGCGCATTACGTTGTAGAAGGTGCTAATTTGACTAGAAACGAATATGGAAATAAATTGTTTGCTGATTTCTTTTTCTTTATTACAGGTTTTCACGGTTTTCACGTGATCTCAGGAATTATCATCAATATTATTGTCTTTTTTAATGTGTTGTTAGGTACTTATGAAAAGAGAAAAAGCTATGAAATGGTAGAGAAAGTTGGTTTATACTGGCACTTTGTCGATTTAGTTTGGGTATTTGTATTTACAGTTTTCTACTTAGTTTAATTTTAGATTTATATTATTATGTCACACGAATATGTATCACATACAAAAAGAATCTGGTTTGTTTTTGCACTTTTATCATTTGTAACAACAGTAGAGGTTATCCTTGGGATTTATAAGCCAGGAATATTAGAGTTTAATTATTTTATAGGTTTAAATTTATTGAATTGGATATTTTATATTCTAACAATATATAAAGCTTATTATATAGTTTGGGCATTTATGCATATGGAGGGTGAAAAAAGTGGCCTAAGATGGTCGGTTGTTTCAACAGTTATTTTCCTAGTATCGTATTTATTGTTCATTCTCTTAACCGAAGGACATTATATTTTTGGGGTTTTTAAAGATTCTACCATTAAATGGAATTTTTAACATGATATTAATTCAAAAAGAGGGTACGCATTGCGTACCTTTTTTTATTTTTGTACTTTAATTTTTTCCCTTGTATAATGAAAAAAAATATAGTTCTTTTTGTTCTCTTCGTTTTGCCTATAGTTGCTTATCTTTTTTTTGCATCTGGCGTGAATGGTTTTACTAAACTACCTGTTGTAACACCTAAAATTACCAACTTAGGAGACTGGAAGTCTTTAAGAGGTGAAAAAGTTGGTTTAGATAATAAAATAACTATACTAGGTTTTTCAGGAACTGAAATTTTGAAAAATCGTGGTAATTATTTTAATTTAAATGAAAAAGTTTACCAGCGTTATCATGGTTTCCAAGATTTACAATTTGTTGTAATTTGTCCTTTAGGAACAGAAGAGGATGTACGAAGAGTAGTAGATGCTTTAGCAGCGTTTACAGATGTATCACAATGGCATTTTGTTTTTGCACCTCCATCTGAAATTAGTACATATTACGACCAATTGCATTTAGTTGGAAAATTAGATCAGCATCTAGGAACACCTAACGTTTTTATTGTTGATAAAGAACGCAATTTAAGAGGACGTAAAGATAAAAATGATTATAAAGAAGGGTATAATACATTTCACCCTTCGGAGTTAAGTAATGAAATGCTGGATGATTTTAAGGTTATTCTTTATGAATATCGTGCAGCTCTTAAGAAAAATCATAATGCAACAAAACAACTTTAAAATTATATTATCATGTTTAAAAACAAATCATATATCGGAATTTCATTTATAGTATTGATTTTTGGTATTTATGCTATTCCTAAAATTATAGATAGAGTAAAAAATGATACAATTGTAAAGGGCAGTCGTTTAGATAGTGTTGAAGGTAAAAATGTTAAGGATGATGGGAAATTAGTAAAAATTGGTCCAGCTCCTAAATTTGAATTAGTAAATCAGGATAACGTTAAAATATCTAATGAAACTTATAAAGGTAAGGTTTATGTTCTGGAGTTTTTCTTTGCAACCTGTCCATCAATTTGTCCTAAGATGAATTTGAGTATGTTGGAAATAGAGAAGAAATTTTTCGGAAATCCAAATTTTGGCATTGTTGCAATAACAATTGATCCAGTTCATGATACACCAGAAGTTTTAAAAGATCATGCAAAAATGTTAGGGGTTAAGTCATCTAATTGGAATTTCTTAACAGGAGATAAAAATGTTATTATGGATTTATCCAATAAGGGATTTAATTTATACGCAGGAACAAACAGTAAAGTGAGTGGAGGTTTTGAGCATTCAGGTTTGTTTGCTTTAATAGATAAAAATGGAGATATTCGTTGTCGTAAAGACGAATTTGGTAATCCAATACTTTATTACGATGGATTGGATAAAAAAGGAGTTAGAGATATACAACAAGATATAAATATATTATTAGAAGAATAAGATGGAGGATAATTCATTAGAGAAAAAATACAACAAGTATATCATACTTGTTTCAATTGTAATTCCAGTTGTAGTGGCTATCTTATTTGGAGTTAAGCTTAAAGATTTTGGATATAATGTAGAGCCACTTACTTTTTTGCCACCTATTTATGCTACAATAAATGCTATTACAGCTTTGGTTCTGATTGTTGCAGTAATGGCTATTAAAAAAGGAAATCGAAAGCTTCATGAGCGCTTGATGACTACAGCAATAGCTTTGTCATTAGCTTTTCTAGTAATGTATATTGCATATCATATGACCTCAGACTCTACCAAATTTGGAGGAGAAGGAGTAGTTCGATATGTGTATTTCTTTATCTTAATTTCTCATATATTATTGTCAATTGCAATTGTTCCATTAGTTTTGATAACATATGTTCGTGCAATTGCGAAAAATTTTGAAAACCACAAAAAAATTGCAAGAGTTACATTTCCACTTTGGTTATACGTTGCTATTACCGGAGTGATTGTTTATTTAATGATTTCCCCTTATTATGTTTAATATAAATACAAACAACAAGAAACATAATGTTTCTAGACTAGCAAAGATTAGTTTCTTGTTGGTTATCTTTTTTTTCAATATAGGTGCCAATGCACAATGCGCAATGTGTCGTGCCGCTTTAGGTGGAGACGAAAACACAAAACAAGCAGAAGCAGTAAATGATGGAATCGTTTACTTAATGGTAGTTCCATATTTGCTTGTAGTGGTAATTGGATATTTGATTTATAGAATGTATCAATCTAAAAAGAAAAACGCATAAACTGGGTTTTATTTCAATCCGTTTACCGAGACATTCACAGTTCCATTAACTTTTATAAAAGCAATAATGGCTTGATTTGTTAATTCTATTTTTTGAAACTCGATATCTTCCATTTTTCCATTTACAAAAACTCCCGACATAGGCGAAT
The DNA here is from genome assembly GCF_015594725.1 of Flavobacterium sp. ALJ2. Taxonomy (GTDB): domain Bacteria; phylum Bacteroidota; class Bacteroidia; order Flavobacteriales; family Flavobacteriaceae; genus Flavobacterium. The sequence continues at coordinate 25,734 of NZ_JADNRC010000007.1, forward strand.
AATTTTTAAGATAAGTAAGCATGCTTTGTTTGCCTTCTTCTAAGTTTGGTTGAATGGAGTAACGACAGCTTTCTTCCATTTTCTTCAAAATATAACCTTGCATAAGCCAGTTAGCGGTACGGGTAAGTTTACTTTTTGTATCTAGAACGTAGTCAAGTTTGTCAAAATAAAGTTCCTTTGTTTGTGGGTTATATTTTGGAAAACCGTTCAGGTACAGTGTACCATTTACAGCTCCTAAAACATCTAAGGCAATAATCATTTTCCCTTCTTTATGCCAGATTTCAACATTTTTAACGGTAATTTTTTTGCTTCCTGTTCCAAATTCTTGCCCAGCAAAATTTCTAGACATGATTTTGGAAGCATCTTTGTAGCTTGAAACTGCAGCGATGTTAGCTGTAATTTGTTTTGGAATTTTTGCTACAGGTTTTAAAACTATTTTAGAAGCACTGAATTTACTTTCAGGTTGCTTGCCAATTATTGTCTCCATATTACATTTCATACCCATTTCTAGCAAAAAAGAATCATTTTTTAGCTTTGCGTCAGTAGAGTATATTTCTATAGGTACAATTCTAAGCCAGCTTTCGTATTGCTCATTCATTTGAAATGGAGTACAGATTTTTTCTAAAGCAGCCAAAACATTTGGTTTAAAATCCATTGATTTTTCGATTGCTGCATCAATACTTTTTTCTATTTTTGATTTGAAAATAGAAACGGCTGGATTTATAAGATAAGTTACAGGCATATTTTTTCCAAAAACACTCATTGTTGGGCTCTCATTCCAATTTAATGATTTTAATTCGGTTTTAGTATTCAATTTCCAGTTGGTTAGACCTACTGAGCTGATTAATGTAATTACTCCATTCAAATTAAATTCTCGCGTATCGTATAATTCGACACCAAGCTGTTTAGTTCCTATTCGGTATTTTACAAGCGCTTTTAATGGTAAAATAGTTTTTATTTTTTTACCAGGATTAGCAGGATCAGCCTCGATTTTTATAGGGGCTAACTTCCATACTTTAATTTCGATATCATCATCTTCAATGTTGTTGTCTTCGTAAATTAAACCATTAAGCAAAGTATTAGTTTGGTTCTCAATGTCTTTTAGTTTTACAGTAATGGGTAAATTAATAAATGAAGGTGTGTTGTCATATAGTAATGGACTGGCATCATCAGGTTCGGGTTTTAATGTTGCTAATTTTTGAGAAGAGGAACAACTGGTTATAAATAACACGACCATTGGGAGTATTAGAAACGAAAATAATTTATTCATTGTGTTTTTTTTAAGATGCAAAATTAAGAAAACAAATATATTTTAAGATTAAAGTGTAACATTTTGATAAAGATTTAGTCTTATTGATGTAATAGATTAATACTATTAACATTTTATTATAGTAAATTGCTGGGCAAAACAGGTATTATTGTTTAAAATTAACAAACCATGATTGAAATTAAAGACTTACATAAATCCTATAAAATGGGAAAATCTGAATTGCATGTTTTAAAAGGGATTAATTTCAATATAAAAGAGGGAGAGTTGGTTGCTATCATGGGGTCTTCTGGTTCTGGAAAATCAACATTACTTAATATTTTAGGAATATTGGATGAAGCAGATTTTGGAGAATATATATTAGATAATGTACCGATTAAAAATTTGAATGAAACTATAGCGTCTAGATATCGAAATAAATTTTTAGGTTTTGTATTTCAATCTTTTAATTTGATTAATTATAAAACGGCTTTAGATAACGTGGCTATGCCTTTATATTATCAAGGAATAAAAAGGAAAGAACGTTATGAGATTGCATTGAATTATTTAAAAAAAGTAGGTTTAGATTCGCATTCTCACCATTTACCAAGTGAGCTTTCTGGAGGACAAAAACAACGTGTAGCTATTGCTAGAGCATTAGCATCTAATCCAAAAGTTTTATTAGCAGATGAGCCTACGGGAGCCTTAGATACAAAGACTTCTTATGAAGTAATGGAATTGATTCAAGGAATTAATGACGAAGGAAAAACAATCTTGATTGTAACCCACGAACCAGATATTGCAGCAATGTGTAAGAGAAATGTAGTCTTAAAAGACGGACTAATTATCGATGATAAATACGTAGAACAAGTTAGAGCATCAGCTTATGTTTAATATTGAACGTTGGCAAGAAATATTTGAGGCAATTGCTAAAAATAAATTAAGAACCTTTCTTACAGGTATCTCTGTGGCATCGGGGATATTTATATTAGTTATTCTTCTTGGAGCAGGTAAAGGCCTTCAAAACGGAATCGAAAAACAATTCGAGCGTGATGCCGAAGGTATTATAGAGGTTTGGTCTGGTACTACTACAAAACAATATAAAGGACTAAATCCTGGGAGACAAATTCAGTTTAGAAATAGTGATTACTCACAATCAATTCAAAAATTTGAGGATAAATTAGATAAACGCGCTTCAACTTATAATTTCTGGGGAGCTTCAGTGAGTTATGGAAAAGAATCTTCAACGTATCAATTTAGAGGAGTAGATCCTGACTATTTAGGGATTGAAAATGGTACAGTTGTTATGGGGAGATTTATAAATAGCAAAGATTTAGCGAATTATGAAAAAGTTGCCGTTATCGGAATGAAAGTAAAAACGGACTTGTTTAAAGATAAAGATCCGCTTGGTGAACAAATAGCAATTAATAATATCAATTTTAAAGTCGTTGGTGTTTTTACAGATCCAGCAGGTGAAAGAGAAGAAACAAGAGTTTATTTACCAATGACAACAACACAAAGAGCATATGGAGTAGGAGACAAAGTGAGTAATTTGTTTTTTACTTTAAATAAAAAAGCTACTTATGAAGAAGCTTTGGCCGAATCTGAAAAATTTAGTGAAGATTTAAAAGCACTTCTTAAAAGTAAAAATATTGTAGCTCCAGATGATGATAGTGGTATTGGTTTATACAATTCAGTTAAAGATGCAAAACAGGTATATGATTTAAATCTTTACATCAGATTGTTTTTTTGGTGGGTAGGAATTTGTACTATTATTGCAGGTGTTGTAGGAGTTAGTAATATTATGTTAATTATTGTAAAAGAAAGAACTAAAGAAATTGGTATAAGAAAAGCACTTGGAGCTTCTCCAATTTCTATTATTGGAATGATATTACATGAATCTATTTTTATTACTACAATTGCAGGTTTTATTGGTTTGTTAGCAAGTTTGTTATTGCTAGAAGTAGTAGGTCCAATGATAAAAAGTGAATTCTTTTTAAATCCGGAAGTTGATTTTAGTGTGGCATTGACCACCCTTGTTTTACTTGTATTTGCGGGAGCAATGGCTGGTTTTTTTCCAGCATATAGAGCAGCAAAAATAAAACCTATTGTAGCACTTAGAGACGAATAATTATGTTTGATAGAGATAATTGGGAAGAGATTTTAGAAGCTTTAACTGCTAATGTATTTAGAACAGTACTTACTGCTTTTGGTGTATTTTGGGGAATATTCATTTTGGTAATATTACTTGCTGCTGGAAATGGTTTGGAGAATGGAGTAAAAAAAGGATTTGATGGAATAGCAACAAATACCATGTTTATGTGGAGTCAAACCACATCAAAAGCATATAAAGGGTTGCCTAAAACTCGCCGATATGATTTTAAGAATAGTGATGTGATGGCTTTAAAAGAGGCTTTTCCGGATTTATTATATGTTTCGCCGAGAAATCAATTAGGAGATTTTAATGGTGCCAATAATGTAGTTCGAGGAACTAAAACTTCTGCTTTTACTATATATGGTGATTATCCGGAACTTATAATGCAACAACCAATGACTATTATAAAAGGACGTTTCTTAAACCAACAAGATATTAAGCATAATAGAAAAGTAGCAGTTATTGGAAAAGGAGTTATAAGTGAACTTTATGGAAAAGAAGAAGAAACTATAGGAACTTATGTTAAAGTAAATGGGGTTAATTTTATGATAGTTGGAGTGTATTATTCTAAAAATCAAAACAATGGAGGTGCGGAGGCAGAGCAGAAAAATATATTTGTTCCTTTTACAACTTTTCAGCAAGCTTTTAATTATGGAGATAAAGTAGGCTGGATGGCACTTACAGCAAATGATAAAGTATCAATTACAACACTAAAGCCTAAAATAATTGAATTAATAAAAGAAAGACATTCTGTTAGTCCTACTGATGATAGAGCAGTGGGGAATTTTGATTTGTTTGAACGATTTAATCAAGTACAAGGATTGTTTACAATCTTAACATTTATTGCTTATTTTGTAGGTACATTGGTTTTGATTTCGGGTGTTATCGGAATTTCTAACATAATGCTTATTGTAGTAAAAGAGAGAACTAAAGAAATAGGGATACGACGCGCATTGGGAGCAACACCAGGAGCAATTCGAAGACAAATACTTTCAGAATCTATATTTTTAACCATTATTTCGGGTATGTTAGGGATTGCAGTTGCTACAGGAGTCATTGCAATTCTTAATATGGTACTCGCTTCGATGCCTGCTGATAGTAATACAATGTTTGCAAGTCCAACTGTAGATTTACGGGTTGTTTTTGTGGCATTATTAATTTTAATAGGTTCAGGTTTGTTGGCAGGATTTATTCCGGCGCAAACGGCAATAAACGTGAAGCCAGTAGATGCTTTGCGAACAGAATAAATTATCAATCAATAAAATAATCGATTAAACAAAAAAAAATGAAAAAAGGAGTAACCATAACCATTTTAATTTTTATTGCAGTAGTCTTCTTTGGTGCTTTGTATTATTTGTATGCAAAAAATCAAGAGTCACCTATTGTTTATGAAACAGAGAAAGCTGAAATAAAAACGATAGTTAAAAATACAATCGCAACGGGTAATATCCAGCCTGATGAAGAGGTGCTTATCAAACCTAACATTTCAGGAATTATTGAAGCTATTTATATTAAAGCAGGAGAAAGTATTAAAGCAGGAGATATGATTGCAAAGATAAAAGTTGTTGCAAATGTATCTAATGTAAGCAACACTCAAAATCAGGTTCAAACTGCTAAAATTGCATTAGACAACCAAGAAAAATTATACCAGAGACAAAAAACATTGTTTGATAAAGGAGTGATTTCTGCAAATGATTTTGATGCAGTACAATTAGCTTATAAACAGGCTAAGCAAAGTTATTTGTCATCAAAGCAAAGTTTTGATATTGTAAAAACAGGAACCACATCAGGACTAGGAAATTATGCTAATACCTTAATTCGTTCTACAGTAAACGGAATGGTATTAGATGTGCCAGTAAAAGTAGGGAATCAGGTTATTGAGAGTAACAATTTTAATGAAGGAACTACAATTGCTAGTGTAGCAGATGTTGGAAAGATGATTTTTGTTGGGAAAATTGACGAATCAGAAGTTGGAAAAATAAAAGAAAATATGCCCATCGAAATTACCATTGGAGCTATTGAAAATAAAAAATTTGATGCAACCTTGCGTTATATTGCACCAAAAGGGGTAGTAGAAAATGGAGCAATTCAGTTTCAAATAAAAGGGACACTTGAAAATAGAGATGATACATTTATTAGAGCAGGTTTAAGTGCAAATGCATCAATTATATTAGAGAAAGCAGAAAAAGTTTTGGCTATAAAAGAATCATTAGTACAATTTGATAAGAAAACTCAAAAACCATACGTTGAAGTAGAAACGGCACCACAAAAATTTCAAAGAAAAGATCTTGTTTTAGGAGTTAGTGATGGAATTTATGTACAGGTAAAAAGTGGAATTACGGCGACTGATAAAATAAAAATTTGGAATCAGGGTTTGATAAAAGAAGAAGAAAAAAATAAGAAATAGTTAAAAAAAAAAGAATTTTTGGTTTTTAAAAAATGTTAAATTTGTGTAGTATCTTTGCTATGCTTTGATTCAAAGTTTATGAAAAATAATAAATATATTTATCTTGTTTTTGTCTTACTATTAGGAGCGTCAATACAGGCGCAAACTAAAAAATGGACTCTTGAAGAATGTGTAAGATATGCATTAGACAACAATATCTCGATTAAGCAATCGGAACTGGATACTCAAACTACTGCTATCGACAAAAAGGATGCATTTGGAAAATTTCTTCCTACAGCCAATGCACAAGTATCACATTCATGGAATATTGGTTTAAATCAGGATATTACAACTGGGCTTTTACGTAATCAAACGACACAGTTTACCTCTGCAGGAGCATCTGTAGGAGTTGATATTTATAAAGGATTGCAAAATCAGAATGCATTACGAAAAGCAAACTTATCAATAATGGCTTCTAAATATCAATTATTGAAAATGCAAGAGGATATTTCGCTTAATGTTGCTAATGCTTTTTTGCAAGTGCTTTTTAATAAAGAAAATTTAAAAGTACAAAAGGAGCAGCTTGCAATTAGCGAAAAGCAATATACACGTTCAGACGAATTGGTAAAAGCAGGAACAATTCCAAGAGGAGATTTACTAGACATTAAAGCAACGGTAGCAACAGGTAAACAAAATGTCGTTGTAGCAGAGAATACATTGTTAATCTCTAAATTAAGTTTAGCACAGTTATTACAATTAAAAGAGTTCAATGATTTTGATGTAGTTGATGATACAAATATTAATGCTGGAGAAACTATTTTGGCACAATCGCCTATAGCGATTTATGAAAAGGCTAAAGAAACGAGAACTGAGCTAAAAATTGCTAAAACTAATCTTGAAATTGCAGAGAAGAATGTTGCTATTGCCAAAGGAGCCTATCAGCCTTCATTAAGAGGTTTTTATAACTTTAACTCTAGAGTTTCAAATTCAGATAGAACCACGCTAGTTGGGGGGACTCCTGTTGTAATAGGTCCAGCTCCATTTTGGAATCAGTTTAGTGATAACAAAGGACAGTCTTTTGGAGCAGAATTATCGATTCCGATTTTTAATGGTTTTTCTGTGAGAAATAATGTAGAACGTAATAAAGTAAGTTTAGAGAAATCTAAAATTGATTTAGAGCAAAAAAACTTAGATTTGCAACGTAATGTTTATACTGCTTTCACAGACACAAAAGGAGCTTTAAATGCACATGAAGCAGCTGTAGTAGCATTAGAAGCAAGACAAGGAGCATACGATTATGCAAAAGAAAAATTTGCAGTAGGTTTAATGAATGCTTTTGATTTTAATCAATCACAAACATTATTGACCAATGCACAATCAGAAGTAATTAGAACAAAATACGATTATATCTTTAAAACAAAAATATTAGAATTCTATTTTGGAATTCCTATTATTCCGATAGTTAAAAACTAGTTTATTATGTCAAAAAAAACAATTTATTTCTTATTAGGTGGGGCAATTATAGTTATTGCAGTCTTAATTGGATTTTCGAAAGCAGGTGTAATAGGAAATAAAGATGCAGGTACAGAAGTAGAAGTTGCAAAAGTAGTAGCGTCAACTATTGTAGAAACAGTCTCGGCAACGGGAAAAATTCAGCCGGAAATTGAAGTGAAAATTTCATCAGAAGTTTCGGGAGAAATTATTGCACTAAATGTAAAAGAAGGACAGGTTGTTAAGAAAGGAGATTTATTGGTAAAAATTAATCCTGATTTATATACTTCAGGATATAATCGTACTCTTTCTAATCTGTCAGGAACTAAGGCTAGTTTGAGTCAATCAGATGCGTCTTTTAAAGAAGCAAAGGCTAGTTATGAGAGAAATAAAAAATTATTTGAGAAAGGAATAATTTCTAAGTCAGATTGGGATAAAGCAATTGCTTCTTTTGAAGTAGCAAAAGCAGCCAAAGAGAATGCTTATTTTGCAGTACAAAGTGCTTCAGCATCTGTAAATGAAGCTAAAGATAATTTAAGACGTACTACTATTTACGCTCCTGCAGATGGAACAATTTCAGTACTTAATGTTGAGCTAGGAGAACGTGTTTTAGGAACACAGCAAATGGCAGGAACAGAAATTTTAAGAGTTGCAAACTTAAATAATATGGAAGTTGAAGTAGATGTAAATGAAAATGATATTGTAAAAATTAAAGTTGGAGACGAGGCAAATGTAGAAGTAGATGCTTATTTGAAAAAACAATTTAAAGGTATTGTAACTAGTATCTCAAACTCAGCTAGTAGTACTTTAACATCAGATCAAGTGACAAATTTTAAAGTTAAAGTAAGAATTCTAAAAGAATCGTATAAAGATTTATTAGAAGAAAAACCAGAGGCATATTCTCCTTTTAGACCAGGAATGACTGCAACAGTTGATATTATAACAAATACAAAAAAGAATGTATTCGCAGTGCCAATAAGTTCAGTAGTTGTAAAATCGGATACAGCAGCAGTAAAAGAAATTAAAATTGAAGATCCAAATGATAAAAAAACAGCTCCTAAAAACGACAAAAAATTCGAGTGTGTTTTTGTGAAAGAAGGAGATAAAGCTAAAATTAGAATCATTAAAACCGGAATTCAAGATGATACAAATATCGAAGTAACATCAGGACTTAAAGCTGGTGATGTGGTTATTACGGGACCATATACCACCGTTTCGAAAGATTTGAATTCAGGAGATAAGGTCAGTCTTAAATCTGAAAAAGTAAAAAAATAATAATAACAAGGCAATCTAGTTCTATTATAGAATTAGATTGTTTTTGTTAACCATAAAATAAAAAAATAGTTTGGCTTACATTCTTAATATTGAAACTGCTACAAAAAACTGTTCTGTTGCTTTAGCAAAAGAAGGAAAAATAATTTTGTGTAAAGAGATTTCCGAAGAAGGTTATTCTCATGCTGAAAGATTACATGTTTTTATCGAAGAATGTATTCAGGAAGCTGGAATTTCATTTCAAGATTTATCTGCAATTGCGGTTAGTCAGGGACCAGGTTCGTATACAGGATTGCGTATAGGAGTTTCGGCAGCAAAAGGATTGTGTTTTGCGTTAAACATTCCATTAATTGCGATTGATACTTTGCAAGCACTAGCTTCTCAAGCTAAAATTACCGAAGGATTAATAGTTCCAATGCTAGATGCAAGAAGAATGGAAGTATATAGCGCAGTATTTAATTCAAAGTTTGAAAAGCAAAGAGAAGTTTTGGCCGAGATAATTACTGAAAAATCTTTTGAGGAATATAATGAAATACTTTATTTTGTTGGTGATTGTGCTGAAAAATGCAAGTCAGTTTTAACAAAAGAAAATTTTATTTTTTTAGAAGATGCTAAATACCCTTCTGCAAAAGAAATGGGTATCATAAGCTATGATAAATTCAAAATAAGCGACACTGTTGATGTCGCTTATTTTGAACCTTATTATTTGAAAGACTTTATGGTTACGACACCTAAAAAACAATAATCTTTTATTTTAAACATTCTTACTTATTTCCATAGTAAAAGGTTGTATTGAAATTCCAGCTTCATCAAAAGCGATTAAACAGCTTTCTAATGTTTCCGAAAAGACAGCGCCAAAATTTTCTTTTTTGGCCCAAGGTCTTACAGCAAATTCAACAGAAGTTGTGGTTAAATTTTTCACAAAAACTTCAGGAGCAGGATTCTTAAGTACATTTGGATTGTCTTCTAAAATTTTCTCGATAATACTCTTAGCCTTTTTAAGATCTGCTTCATAAGAAATTGCAAATGTTAAGTCGGCTCTTCGTTGTCCTTGAATAGAGTAATTAATAATTGTACCATTAGATAAAGCTCCATTTGGTATAAATACAGTTTGGTTGTTTCCAGTGAGTAGTTTAGTTACAAAAATTTGTATTTCAGATACAGTAGCAACGATGCCTTGAGCTTCAATAGTATCACCAACTTTAAAAGGTTTGAAAAGAATAATTAGCATGCCTCCTGCAAAATTAGAAAGAGATCCTTGAAGAGATAAACCTATAGCAAGACCCATAGCTCCTAGAATGGCTACAAATGAAGATGTTTCTATTCCTAGTTTAGAAATAAATGATACAAATAATAATATTCGTAAAGCCCATAATAAAATATCAGCAAGAAATTTAGTCAGGGTAGGGTCTAAGTTTCTTTTTACCATTACACGGCGTATTAGTCTATTAATAACGCGTATAATATAAAGGCCTACAAATAGAATAAGCAAGGCAGATATTAGTTTAGGCGAATAATCAACCAATACTTGGATAAGTTGGTTAATATAACCACTAATTTGTTCGGGATTTGTATTCATTTTTTTAGTATAAAAAAACCTTCTCTGTGAGAAGGTTTGAATTAGTTAGGCAAAGATAAAAATTAATTATTTTTATTAATAAATATTGCTATTATCTTTAACTATTTATTTAATGCTTCATCTGAAGTTTTATTGACAATATCGGCTGCAATTGATTTAGTTTCCTCAACAACAGTATCTGCTGTTGCTGTAGCTTTTTCTTTAATTGAATCAACTACTTTGTCTAAATCATCTGAAGCTTTTTCAGTATAATCCGTAACTACATCTTTTGTCTGTTGAGCATGTTCTTGGGCGCTATCTAATATTGGAATGGATACTTCTTTTACTTTTTCTATTGTTTCTCCAGCTATTGTTTCAGCTTTTCCGACATATGGGGCGGATACTTCTTTTACTTTTTCTATTGTTTCTCCAGCTATTGTTTCAGCTTTTTCGACGTATGGAGCGGATACTTCTTTTACTTTTTCTATTGTTTCCCCAGCAAATGTTTCTGCTTTTTCAAGATATGGAGCAGATGCTTCTTTTACTTTTTCTATTGTTTCTCCAGCAAATGTTTCCGCTTTCTCAAGATAAGGAGTAGATGCTTCTTTAACTTTTTCTATTGTTTCTCCAACAAAAGTTTCCGCTTTCTCAATATATGGCGCTGCGGCTTCTTTAGCTTGTTCAAATGTATTTTCGGCTTGGTTTGCTAATTCAGTAGCAGACTCTTTAGCAGTGCCGAATAAATTCTTAAAAAATGATGATAATCCCATAATAGTTCTTGTTGGTTAATATAGGTTACAATATTAATCTTTTTTTAAGAGTTATTATAATTGTTTTGTTATAATTTATTGATAATAAGTATTTTGTATTTATTTTTAGATAAAAAAAGCACTTCGTATGAAGCGCTTTTTTGTTTTCTTATAAAAGTTGTTTATGCATTTACAGCTTCTACTTTTATATTGTCATCATTCAACATACTTTTTAGCATATTTTCTATACCGCTTTTAAGAGTAAATGTTGATGAAGGACAACCGCTACAAGCTCCTTGTAAAATCACTTTTACAGTTTTGTCAGCATCATTATAGGAGTCAAAAGCAATGTTTCCGCCATCAGCAGCTACAGCAGGTTTAACATATTCTTCTAAGATATTGATAATTTGTTGAGATGTTGTATCCAGTTTATCAAAAGCTTCATCTTTGGTAACATCATTTTTGGTTGCTACTTCAATTAAACTTTCGTCTAAAACAGTTCCTCCATTTTCAATATATTGTTTAATAAAAGTTCTTAGTTCAAGAGTAATTTCTTGCCAGTCATTAATTTCATATTTAGTTACTGAGATGTAATTTTCATCGATGAAAATTTCTTTTACGTAAGGAAATTTAAATAATTCTTTAGCAAGTGGAGAAGATGCAGTCTGATCAATATTTTTGTATTCAATTGCATTTTTTGTCAACATTCTGCTTACCACAAATTTTAGAGCAGCAGGATTAGGAGTTGACTCACCATAAACAGTTATAGGTTGTTTTTTTGGTTTGTTTTCGTCAATAGATATGATTATGCCACCATCATTTACAAATGTTTCGATTTGATCTACTACAGCGTCTTTTACATCATCCCATTCAACGATGTTGTATTTTTCGATGGCAACAAAATTCCCTGAAATATATACTGTTTTTACGAACGGTAAATAAAATAGCTTTTGTGCTAATGGAGAGTTTTTAGCTTCGTCAATATTTTTAAATTCAAAGCTCTCATTCTTAGTAATAAAGTCTGGAAATTCAAATTTTAATATGCTTGGATTTTGCGTTTCTTTTATAGTGAGTTTTGTCATGATTTAGTAATTTTTTACAAATTTACTAAAGTTATTTTCTACTAATAGTTATATTTGATTTTTAATATAAAAATAACGTATTATTCTATCTATCTCAATACTATTTATCATTGTTTGATGCTGAAATAAGTTTTTTACATCTATTTTAAATAAAGCTACCTTTAATGTATTTTAAAATTAAATATTCATTTTTATTATTATTTATATTTTCATATTCTTATTCTCAAGAAGGCATTCCTGTTTATTCAGATTACTTGTCGGATAATTATTACCTGATACATCCTTCGATGGCTGGAGCAGCAAACTGTGCCAAACTTAGATTAACGGCACGTAAACAGTGGTTTGGAGAGGATAATGCGCCAGCGCTTCAGACATTAAGTTTTAACGGTCGAGTAGGTGATAGATCAGGGGCAGGAATTATACTTTTTAATGATAAAAATGGATATCATTCTCAAAAAGGAATTAAACTTACTTATGCATATCATATTCTTTTTTCGAGAGATGAAATCGATTTAAATCAGCTATCATTCGGTATTAATGCAGGAGTAATTCAGAATCAGTTAGACGAAACTTCATTTGGAGAATTTGACCCGATTGTTTTTGGAAACATTCAAAAGGATTCTTATTTTAATGTAGATTTTGGGGCATCATATAATTTTCTTAATTTTTATGCTCATGCAACGGTTCAAGGAGTATTAGAAACGAGACGACAAATATATACGGAATTTGAAAGTGATAATCTAAGAAAATATCTTTTGAGTGCAGGATATGTTTTTGGAAATAAAAGGAAACTATTATGGGAGCCTTCGGTACTTTTTCAATTATTTGACAAAACCAAAGAGAAGTTAATTGATTTTAATTTAAAGGCTTATAAGAATATGGATTTTGGCAATCTTTGGGCTGGATTATCTTATAGAAGAAGTTTTGATGGTTCACAATATTATAATGGCTCAAGTATTTCTACTCAAAAACTACAATACATAACACCTATTTTAGGAGTTAATTATAAAAATTTTATGTTTGCCTACACTTATTCTCAAGTTACAGGTAATGTGAAATTTGATAATGGTGCATATCATCAGATTACTTTAGGGCTTAATTTATTCTGTAAGCGTGAAAAATATGATTGCGATTGTCCTGCAATAAACTAATTATAATTCATTTTAAATAAATAAACTCATGTTGATAAAATCTGTAAACGGGAAAACGCCTAATATTCCAAATGATTGCTATGTAGCCGAAAATGCAACAATTGTAGGTGATGTTTCTTTTGGAGATTCATGTAGTGTTTGGTTCAATGCTGTAATTAGAGGAGACGTAAATTTTATTAAAATAGGGAATAAAGTCAATATTCAAGACGGAGCAATTATTCATTGTACGTACCAAAAGCATCCAACAATAATAGGTAATAATGTTTCTATAGGTCATAATGCAATTGTACATGGTTGTACAATACATGATAATGTATTAATAGGGATGGGAGCAATTGTAATGGATAATTGTGTTGTAGAAAGTAATGCTATTGTTGCTGCTGGTGCTGTAGTAACTCAAAATACAGTAGTGGTTTCAGGCAGTATTTATGCAGGAGTACCTGCTAAGAAAGTGAAAGATATCGACCAGTCTGACTTTGCTGGCGAAATTGAACGTATTTCTAATAATTATGTAATGTATTCGAGTTGGTTTAAAGAAGAGGAGAAATAATCATAAATTTATTTTTTAGAAGAATGCATTTTTATAGCTTTCGCTAATAGGAATCCTTTATCACCAATCAAAGCTTTTTTTTGGATTGATTTTAATAATATAGGATCGTTGAATTCTAGAGAAACCTTTTGAACATGCTAACTTATAAAAGCAATAAGAATGCGCAAAAATATATAGATTGTATTAGCTACGCAACAGGAATAAATTATGATGCAGGATATTTTGAAGTCGATAATCAGAGAGTTAATAATATGTCTTTTTCGTTAGGGTTAAGCCTTCCTTTGGAATATAATGCTTTCTCGGCTCTGAATATTTCGTACTCTTATGGACAAAAAGGAAAAATAGGGGATGGTCTTATAAAAGAGAATTATCATAAATTATCTCTTAATTTATCATTGGGTGGGATATGTTTTGTTAAGAGAAAAACGGATTAATTACTAAAAAACTTTTTCTTCAACTTTATATTTGTTTCCTAATATATCCGATAAAACTTTTGGATTACTGTTACTATAAAACACAGGTTCACCTGCGGGTTCATTATTAAATCCAACTTTCTCACGTAGTATATTTTGGGTTTGCTTAGCTACAGCTTCTCCAGAGTCAATAATATGAATGTGTTTTGGCAGGATTTTTTCTATCTGAGGAATTAGATATGGATAATGACTGCAGCCTAGGACTAAATAATCAATATTAGCCTCAATCATTGGTTTGAGATAAGACTCCAGAAGTAGTGTCATCTCAGGAGAGTTTAGATCTCCGTTTTCAATTAACTGTACTAGACCATGACCAACTTGTTCAATGATTTTAATATCTTGATATATCTCAGTTGCTTTATTAAAAAGTTCACTATTTAGAGTGCCTTGAGTAGCAAGAATTCCAATAGTATGTGTCTTAGACTTTATTGCTGCAGGTTTTATTGCGGGTTCAATTCCTATAAACGGAATGGAATATTGGTCTCTTAATTCTTTAATTGCGTTTGTAGTTGCAGTATTACATGCAATAACAATCAATTTACAATCCATGTCTAATAAAAAGTCTACATTCTTTTTACTTAAAGTAACTATTTCTTCTTTGGTTTTTTGGCCGTAGGGAGCATTTTTACTGTCAGCTAAATAAATGGTTTTTTCATTTGGAAGTAATTGATGAATTGCATTCCAAATAGAAGTGCCACCAATGCCAGAATCGAAAACGCCTATAGAATTATTATTTGTCATAAAAACAAAGTTAAGTATTTTTTGGAATCAAAAAAAAGACTTTAATGAGGATTTTTGAGTGTGATGAAATTAATTTTCATGTATAAAAAAACTGCTCGAACCATTTTATTGGGGAGCAGTTTTTTTATTATTAAGAAAGTTTTCTAGAAACCTAAATCTTTTTTTACATCAGCAGTAACGTTTGGACCATCAGCTAATAAAAGAGTAGAACCATCTAGAACATATTGATATCCTTTTGCTTTTCCAACTTTTTGGATAGAAGCTCTCACTTTTTCCATTAATGGTTTCACAATGTCAGATTCTTTTTGTTGTAATTCTTTTTGAGCATTGTCTCTATAGTCTACAATTCTTTTTTGCATATCTTGAACTTCTTTTGAACGTTCTCCATTAACTGCATCTGTTACTGTAGCTGATTCAGCTTCGTATTTTTTTAATTTTGCTTGGTATTCTTCAACCATTTTCTTGTAATCTGCATCATATGTACCACTTAGTTTTTCAAGTTGTTTTTGTGCATCTATCATTGCTGGCATTTTAGACATAATTTCACTTACATCAACGTGAGCTACCTTCGCTTGTGCATTCATTTGATTTGCTCCTAAAACTAGTATTGCAGCAATTAGTAAAGTTTTCATTTGTTTCATCATCATTTTAAAATATTAATTAATTATTGGTCGTATTTCCTTGTTTTTCTTTGTCCTCTTTTGCCTTTTGCTCCCTCGCTTTTTTGGCAGCTTCTCTTTCTTCTAAAATTTTACTTCTTCTTTCTTCTAAAGCTTTTTTACGTTCGTCATAAAGCTTTTGTCTTTCTTCAGCTTGTTTAGCTCTTGTATCATCAGTTGCAGTTGTTTTTGTTGCCTCTGTTGTTTTAACTGCTTCTGTACTTGGAGTTACTGAAGGTGTACTTTCTTTTTTTACTGGTTCAGAAACCGTGCCATTTTTTTTAGCTTCCCTTGCGTCACGAATTGCTTTTTTATTTTCTTCGTATATTCTTATCTTTTCCTCTTGAGCTGCCTTCCTGTCTTCTAATATTTTATCTCTTGCAGCTTTTCTTTCATCTAAGATTTTTTGTCTTTCTTGTAAAGCAGGACTTTCATCAATTGCACTTTCTTTATTCTCTTTTTCTTCTTCTATTGCAAGTTGTTTTTTTGTCAACTGCTCTCTTTTGTCGGTTCTTGTAATTACTCTTAATACCTGATCGCTAACATCATATCTTTTTGCAGCAAAAAGCATTGTTAAGTCAGACGATCTATCAAATATAAAATCATATCTTTTAGCTTCTGCTATATCTTGAACAGCAGTAAAAACCTGATCTTGTATTGGTTTTGCTAAGGCTGATTTTTGTCTGATTAAATCTCCATTAACACCAAAACGTTGTTGTTGATAATCTAATGTTTCTTTTTCAAGAAACTTGATTTCAGTTTCTCTTTCATCAATTAACTCATTCGTTAATAATGCTTTCTCGGCTTTTAAAGCGTCTTTAAGTTTATTGATTTCTAATTTCTTAGTTTCAATTTCTTGTTTCCATTTTTCGGCTTTCTGCTCTAATTGAGTTTGAGCCTCTTTATAGTTAGGGACATTTTGTAAAATATACTCCATGTCGATGTATCCTATTTTTGTAGATTTGGTTTGTGCTTGACTTGTATTTACTACTATCAAAGCCAAAATTATAAATAAAAATTGTTTTCTCATAACATTAATTTTATTTGAAATTTTTTAACCAATACGATTAAAATTGTTGTCCAATAATAAAGTGTGTGCGTAAACCGCTTGGTTTTGTTTGTCCTGGTAATGTATCGAATCCGTAACCAAAGTCAATTCCTAATAATCCAAATGCTGGCATGAATACACGTAAACCAGCTCCCACAGAACGATTTAAGTCGAAAGGATTATAGTCTTTGAAACTTGGGTAAGACGATCCTGCTTCTGCAAATGTAAGTACATAAATCGAAGCCGATTGTTTCAATGTAATTGGATAACGTAATTCTAAAGAGAATTTATTATAAATCGTTGCTCCAATTTGTTCTCCGTTTTGTATCGGCGTTAATGAACCATTTTCATATCCTCTTAATGCTATTGTTTCTCTACCGTCCATAGAATAGTTTGCCATACCATCTCCACCTAAATAAAATCTTTCAAAAGGAACTACGCCTCTAGATTGGTCATATGCCCCTAAGAAACCAAATTCAGTTAGCGTTCGTAGTACTAATTTACCATAAACTTTTGTATACCAATCAGCTTTGAACTTAATTTTGTAGTATTCTAGCCAATTAAATTTCTTTTGATCCACTTTTCCTTGATCAGTAGCGGCAAGAGTGTAATCATTAACCTTATTGTTGTTTGCATCAACGTAGTCTCCAATTTGCACCATGTTTCCATTTGCATCAGGAACATTTCCTCTATCAGTAGTGTTTTTTAATTTATATTCTTTCTGATTCGCTAAATCAGCATAATTGATTCCATTAAATAATGAATAAGGAGGAGTCAGTTTTGCAGAAACACTAAATTCTGAACCGTATGTTGGGAATATTGGGTTTACCCCTTTGTTACTTCTGGTTAGTCCAATAGTATATGCTAAGTTTCTTGAAGTTCCATTACCAAAAGTAAACAATCCAGTGTTGTAATTATGCAAATCATAGTGTTGGTAACTAACCGATTGTGATAATACGAAGTAATCATCTGGTACTGATAATCTTTTTGCTATACCAACAGATAATGTTAAGATGTTAAAACTTTTGCTTCTGTCTACTTTTTGTGTAATGTAGTTATTTAAAAACTGTGTACTGTATGATATCGATGTACTAAACTGTACTGGTTTTTTTCCTCCAAACCAAGGCTCAGAAAACGATACACTATACGTTTGGAAATAAGTACTTCCTTGTAAACGAAGTGCTACTTTTTGTCCGTCACCCATTGGTAAGGGCTTATAGGCATTTTTGTTAAATAAATTTCTAGCAGAGAAGTTATTAAATGAAAGTCCTAAAGTTCCGATGAAACCACTGCCTCCATATCCTCCTTGAAGTTCTATCTGACTAGATCCTTTTTCTACAAGATTGTACTCTATATCTACAGTTCCTGCAGCAGCATCTACATTCTTGAATTTTGGATCAATTGCTTCAGGGTCAAAAAATCCTAATTGTCCAATTTCACGTATTGTTCTTACTAATAAATCTTTACTGTATTTTTCGCCAGGTTTAGTTCTTAACTCACGGTAAATTACCTTATCATTTGTTTTGTCATTACCTACAACAGAGATTTTATTAAAATATGCAATTGGACCTTCGGTAACTCTTATTTCAAAATCAATAGTATCATTTACAGTTTTTACTTCTACAGCATTAATGTTAGAGAATAAATACCCGTTATTTTGGTATAAATTGGTGATATCTTCAGCGTCAGGTTTTGTTTTGTCAGCAATCCTTTTTTCTAGAAGCACACCGTTATATGTTTCTCCTTTTTTAATACCTAAATAACGATTTAATAATTGGTCTGTATATACAGTGTTTCCTAAGAATTTGATATTACCAAAGTAGTATTTGTTTCCTTCTTCAATATTTACTTTTATGGCTAATGTATTTTTCTTTTTATCGTAAACAATAGTGTCAGATAATATTCGAGCATCTCTATATCCTTTTTCTTTGTAGTTAGCAATAACTTTTTCTAAATCACCTTTGTATTTGTCTTTGATGAACTTTGAGGCTTTAAAAATACGAATAGGATTCTTTTGCTTGGTATCTTTCATTGCCTTACGCAAAGTAGCATCTGACAATTGTTTGTTGCCTTCAAATTCTATTTTGCTAATTTTTACTTTATCCCCTTTGTCTACACGAACCAGCATGTTTACTTGGTTTGTAGAGGTGGTATCAGCAGTAGTAGTAATGGTTACTTTGGTATTGTAGAAACCTTCTTTTTTGTATTTGTTTTCGATGTAATTCTTGGTAGTTGTAATTAAATTTTCGTTTACAATTTTATTTTTTGTTAAACTATTGTCTTTAATTAATCCTTCAATTTTACCTTTCTTAATACCAACAAGTTTTACATCGTTTAATTTTGGAAGTTCTATAATATCTAAATCTAGATATATGCTATCATTCTCAATTCTGTTTACATAGAATGAAATTTCGTCAAAAAGCCCTAGCTTTCCTAGCTTTTTGATGGCTCCACTTATTTCTTCACCAGGAACTGTTATTTCCTGTCCTTTTTGTAAGCCAGAAAAAGTGACAACAGTTTGCTCATTGAAGCTTATTTTACCAATTACAGATACGTCAGCAAGAATATATTTTTTCCCTTGGTCAAAAGGAATTCTTTCTTGCGCTTTTATTTGTGAAAAACTACCAAAAACCAATAAGGTAAGTACTATTTTTATTCTTTTTTGTAACACTAAAAAATCATTTAATTTGTTCACTTGTTTTTCCAAATCTACGTTCTCTTTTTTGATAACTAATGATAGCCTCATATAAATCCTTTTCTTTAAAGTCTGGCCATAAGACATTAGTAAAATATAGTTCTGCATAGGCAATTTGCCATAACAAAAAATTACTTATTCTATGTTCTCCACTTGTTCGTATTAATAAATCTACATCTGGTAAATTTTGCGTGTAAAGATGCTCATTTATAATTGAATCGTCAATAGTGTCTATTGAAATTATATTATTTTTAACTTTATTACTGATGATTCTAACAGCGTTTATAAGTTCTTCTCTAGAGCTGTAACTTAAAGCTAATGTGAGCGTAAGCCTTGTATTGTTTTTTGTTTTTTCAATAACATCCAACAGTTCTTTCTGTGCAGATTTAGGTAATTTTTCTAAATTTCCAATTGCATTAAGTTTGATGTCGTTCTTCTGCAATGTACTGAGCTCTTTCTTTAATGAATTTATAAGTATCTTCATTAATGTTTCAATCTCTAACTTAGGTCTATTCCAGTTTTCGGTTGAAAAGGCATATAATGTTAAATATTCGATTCCTATCTTGGCACAGGATTCGATAGTTTCTTTTACAGATTTTGTTCCATTTTCATGACCAAAAGCCCTTAAGAAACCTTGCTGTTTAGCCCAGCGCCCATTTCCATCCATTATGATGGCTAAATGTCGTGGTAAGTTTGTTTTATCTATTGTGTCTAAATTCATTTTTTTAATAGGGGCAATAGCAAGGTTTGTTTCCAAATGTATACGTTAAAGTAACTCCTGAAAAAACATACCAGTCATTATTATTTAAGTCTCCAAAACGTAATGATTTTAAATTATCATTATTTGGATTACTTCCATCTAAATTATCCGTAAAAGTATATCGTGCGCCAACTTCTAATCCTAGAACAAAATTAGTAGTTAAATTTGTTTTCACACCTAATATCATTGGAATTGCGAATGAACCTGTGTTTTTTTCTTTTTTTGTTTCGCCAGATTGAATATATAATTCATCATATCTGAAATAATTAATACCCGAAAACACATATGGTGTGAACTTTCTTTTGCCTTCATGTAAATTAAAGTCAAAAAAATTAAATTCAAGACCAGCAGAAAGTTCTCTAATCGTATTGTCAAAACGATATCCTCTTAGTTTTCGACCTCCTTCTCTTGAATCTAGATCATTTGCAGTGATTGTTGATTGTGTATATGAAAAGCGATAGGCGTGTCTCGGACTTTTATTCCATCGGTACAATATGCCAAAGGCAGGTTTGTCTGGTGAAATATAAGTTGTGCTTCCTACATCTCCTATATAGTTACTACCTCCTAAAAAAACACCAACCTCATGTATCTGAGCGTTCATGCTTGTAAAGGAAAAGAAACATAACAATAAATTAAAAATTTTGTTCATTTAATTAAAAATTGCGTGCAAATATAATAATAATCAATACGAATCAATGCTGATAAAGTTAAAACTGTCTTTTTTTGAATTATAGACGAAATATCTCAGCAATTACTGAATATACGATACTTGTAAAACGATAAAACCGCTACAAATAGTATAAATTATGCTTGAAAAAAGCTTAATTTCTTTTGTCTTCCCCCCAAAGTAGTTTGTTGCGTAAGGTTTTTAAGAAAGTTTCTCCAGGAATTTCAACCATATTTATTTTAAAATTGGTTTTTTTTATGGTTAAAATAGATTCATTTTTTATTGAGGCTATTCTTGAATCTAATGAAACAAGATAATGATCTTCTCTTCCTGATACTCGAAGTTTAATCTCGGTATTGTCTGGTATTATAAGCGGTCTGGCTGTTAAATTATGTGGTGCAATCGGTGTAATCACCAAGCTGTTTACATCTGGAGTTAATATTGGACCACCACAACTTAATGAATACCCTGTTGAACCTGTTGGTGTTGATATAATTAATCCATCAGCCCAATATGAATTTAGATATTCCCCATTTAAATAAGTATCTACTGTTATCATCGAGGTAGTATCTTTTCGGCTTACTGTAACTTCATTCATTGCAAAATTAAGTTCTTCTATTGCTTCATTTTTTGGTTCTGTCGTTAAACTTAATAAAGTTCTTTCAGATACGGTATATTTTTTATCAATTACAAATTGCATAAATGCTGCTATGTTCTCTTTTTGTACAGTAGCAAGAAATCCCAGTCGTCCTGCATTGATACCTAAAATTGGTACACCTGAATTACGGATTAATGTTGCAGCTCTTAAAATAGTTCCATCTCCACCAATACTTATGAGCATTTCAAAGCTGCTATCTAATTCAGTATGAGTTGAGAAAGTTTTGTATTCTTTTTCGATTATCTTTTTTTCATGAAGCATTTTCAAGAAATTGGCTTCGATAACCATTTCGACATTATTCGAGGTAAAAAAAACAAATATGTCTTTAATAATTGGGTCTGTACTATTTAGATAGTATTGTCCGTAGATAGCTACTTTCATTCTTTTTGATTAAATAATGTGTCAATTAGATAATTTGTCAATTGCATAATGTGAAAATTATCTAATTGACACATCGCCTAATTTTTTATATATTAAGGTACTTGTCTAAGTAATCAGAGCGTTCCTTTAAATTATTAATATAGGTGTCTTCTTGGTGTTCTGATATAATTTCGTAATTGTATCTTCGGAAGGTTTGAATAATTTCGTTCATAGCTCCTAGACTAATTTTAATGGTTATTTCAATACTGTCTGCGTTGGCATCAGAAACAAATGCACCTAAGATTCTTCCATTGTTGCTCTCTACAATTTGAGTAATCTCACTCATAGAATAATCCAGAAGTCCTTTTTTTACGATTATTACACCGCCTTGTTCTTTTAAAAAGGGTGTTTCATGAAAGAATTTGATAATGTCACCTATTTCGTAAAACCCAAGATAAATATTGTTTTCGTCTAAAACGGGGATTAAGTTAGTGTGGTTTTTAGCGAAAACTTCCAGTACATCCAGCCAAATCATATTGTTTCGGGCAAAAAAGTGTTCGAGAGTATATTTGTAATCAATTACTTTTTTGTCACCATCAAAAGTTTCAATATCATCAGAGGCTATACAGCCAATGTATACTCCGTCTTCCAAAACAGGAAAATGAGAGAAGCTCAGGTCAGCAAAAAAATTCTGCACCGAAGCGATGGTTTCTTGACTATTTATAGCCCTAAAGTCATTGGTAATGTAATTAGTAATGTCTGTCATAATTCAATTAGCAATATTTGATGCAAAATAATCAAAAAATAGCAAAAACTCCTAAGTTTTACTTTGTATTTTTGTCGTAACAAATATAGTGTTACTAGAATTAATATCCATTTATATGACAAAGTTAAGCGTAAATATCAATAAAATTGCAACGTTACGTAATGCACGAGGAGGAAATGTACCTGATTTATTAAAAGTTGCTGCCGATATTCAGAAGTTCGGAGGTCAAGGAATTACAATACATCCTCGACCAGACGAACGCCATATTCGTTATCAGGATGCACGCGATTTAAAAGCAATTGTATATACAGAATATAATATTGAAGGAAATCCACAGCATAATTTTATTGATTTGGTTTTAGAATGCAAGCCAGATCAAGTAACATTGGTTCCAGATGCAATCGGAGCTATTACATCTTCAGCAGGTTGGGATACTATAAAAAATCAATCGTATTTGACAGAAGTGATTCAGGAGTTTCAGCGTAATGGAATCAGAACTTCGATTTTTGTAGATCCAGTTCTTGAAATTATTGAAGGCGCTAAAAAAACAGGGACAGATAGAATCGAATTATATACAGAGGCTTTTGCACATCAATATAGTCTAGGAAACGAAAAGGGAATTGATTCTTATGCCGAAGCGGCTAAATTAGCAAATGAGCTTAATTTAGGAATCAATGCTGGACATGATTTAAGTTTGGATAATATTGAGTTTTTTAAACAAAATATTCCAGGATTATTAGAGGTTTCAATAGGGCATGCCCTAATTTCAGAAGCACTTTATCTTGGATTAGATAATGTGGTTAATATGTATTTGCGAAAATTAAAATAGTTATGTTATACTCAAAAATAGAAGGGGAGGGAAAACCATTATTGATTCTTCATGGATTCTTGGGAATGTCTGATAATTGGAAAACGCTCGGTACTCAATTTGCTGCCGATGGTTTTCAGGTTCATATTTTAGATTTACGTAACCACGGGCGTAGTTTTCATTCAGATATATTTACTTATGAGGCAATGGTACAAGATGTTTTTGAGTATTGTCAAGCCAATAACTTGGATAAAGTCGATATTATAGGGCATTCGATGGGGGGTAAAATAGCTATGTTTTTTGCTGCAATACATCCCGAGAAAGTTAATAAATTAATCGTTGCCGATATTGCTCCTAAGTATTATCCGCAACATCATCAAGATATTTTGGCTGGATTAAATGCGGTTGATTTTTCGGTAAAACCAAGTCGTAATGATGTTGAAGCTATTTTGGCAGCGTATATCTCTGATTTTGGTACAAGACAATTCTTAATGAAAAATCTGTATTGGCTAGAGCCGGGACAATTAGCGTTCCGATTTAATTTACCAGTTTTTAACACTAACTTAGAAGTTATTGGAAAAGAACTAGATGCTAATTTGGTTTTTAATAACGCTACATTGTTTATTAGAGGAGGTGCTTCAAGATATATTTTAGATTCGGATTTTGAGAATATCAAGCAACATTTTCCAGACTCCAATATCGAGACAATTCCTAATGTTGGACATTGGCTACATGCCGAAAACCCTAAGATGTTTTATGGACTATCTATTGAGTTTTTGAAGAAATAATTATTTTTTAATGAAAACTTTATTACTTTTAAATAAATTTTAAAACGGAAAAAAACATGAAATTATTACTCAGAATATTGATTACCGCAGGTTTAGTATTGCTAATTGCCCATTTTATGCCAGGCGTTCATGTAGCTAGCTTTACTATTGCTTTAATTGTTGCAGTAGTATTAGGTTTGCTTAATGTTTTTGTTAAGCCGATATTAGTATTATTCACATTGCCAGTTACTTTGATTACGTTTGGGTTGTTTTTGTTGGTTATTAATGCTATAATTATTTTGTTCTGTACCAAAATTGTTGGCGGGTTTACAGTTGACTCGTTTTGGACCGCACTACTATTTAGTGTCGTTCTGTCTATTCTACAGTCTATTACGTATAAAATAGTAGGAGAAGATAGATAAAATAATAAGAAGGGAGGGGTGTAAAAAGCACTTCTTATCAATATATTAAAAAGCTTGGTTGGGTTGCAAAAATTTTATAATTTTGCAACCCAATTTTATTATGTAAATTAAAGAAGAAGATGGATATTAAAAGAGTAGCAATAAACGCAGTAAATGAGACAATTGTATTGAACGTTGTTCATATGGATTACAAAGGTCAAGTTCAAAAAAGATTAAACGAAAAAATGCCTTTGGCAACTGTAAAAGGTTTTAGAAAAGGACAAGTTCCTAAAGACCTTGTTGAAAAACAATACGGGAAAGCAATAAAACAAGAAGAAGTTAAAAAAGTAGTTGATTTGGCTTTGGAGCGTTATGTACAATCTGAAAGATTAAATCTTCTTGGAACTCCTCTTGCTAAAGTAAACGAAAATTTTGATTGGGATGCTGAAGAATTAGTATTCGAATATGAAATTGGTTTAGTACCTAATTTCGAAATTGATCTTGAAGCTAAAAATGATATCGTAAAATATATCGTTACTGCTGATGATAAATTAATCGATGGTCAAGTAGAGCGTATCCAAAAACAATTTGGAAAAGCAATTCCTCAAGACGTAGTTGCAGCTGATTCTGATATTACAGGAACTTTTGCAAACGAAGAAAAAGGAATCAATAATACTACAACAATTTCACTTTCTATCTTTAAAGATAAAAAAACTGCGGATAAATTCATCGGTAAAAAAGTTGGAGATGTTGTAACTGTAAATACTAAAGGTTTATTCGAAGATGATCACCAATTAATGGATTACTTAAAAGTAGGTCATGATGATGTTCACGGTTTAGATGTAGATGTTAACTTTACTATCGAAGCTATCAACGGAGCTGAATTAGCTGAATTAAACCAAGAATTGTTTGACAAACTTTTTGGTGAAGGTAAAGTAGCTTCATTAGAAGATTTGAAAGCAAAAATTAAAGAAGATGCAGAGCTTCAATTTGCGCAGCAAGCAGATCAAAAATTATTAGCAGATGTTCAAGATTTCTTAATTGAGAGCACTAAATTTGAATTGCCAGCTGAATTCCTTAAAAAATGGTTACAAACTGTAGGTGAGAAAAAATTATCTCCAGAAGAAGCAGAAGTTGAATACGCAAGATCAGAAAAAGGATTACGTTTTCAATTGATTGAAGGAAAAGCAATGGCTCAAAGTAATATCCAAATCACATTCGAAGATTTGAAAGCGTTCACAACAACTGCAATCAAACAACAAATGGTTCAATTTGGACAAACAAATCCAACAGACGAAGAAGTTCAGGGAATTGTAGCAAGAGTATTGTCAAACCAAGAAGAAGTAAAAAGACTTTCAGAACAAGTGGTAGCTGAGAAGTTATTGGTATTGTTTAAAGAAAAAGCAAATCCAACAACTAAAGAAGTAACTTACGAAGAATTTATTGCTGCTTCTTACGGAGAATAATTTCTAAAAAAAATAAGTATATTTGAGCGTCAAAAGAATATTTTTCTTTGGCGCTCTTTTTTTAGGCTTCAAATTTAAAATAAGACATATTGGCATTGTTTATAAAGAGGTATGACCTTTGATTAAATAGAGGTATGACCTTTGATTAAATAATTATACATATAATATAGTAACGTACAACTTAGAACAAAAAAATATGAACTACGGTAAAGAATTTAAAAAATTTGCTACAAAGCACCAAGGAGTAAATGCTATGTATTACGATAAAATCGTAAGTGCAATGAATCCAACTAATATGACTCCATATATTATAGAAGAACGTCAGTTGAATATTTCACAGTTAGACGTTTTTTCAAGATTAATGATGGATAGAATTATTTTCCTTGGAACAGGGATTGATGATCAAATTGCAAATATCGTTCAGGCACAATTGTTGTTTTTAGAAAGCGCAGATGCATCTAAGGATATTCAGATTTATCTAAATTCTCCAGGAGGAAGTGTTTATGCAGGATTAGGAATCTATGATACAATGCAATATATTAAGCCAGATGTAGCTACAATTTGTACAGGTATGGCTGCTTCAATGGGAGCTGTTTTATTATGTGCAGGAGCAGCAGGAAAACGTTCGGCTTTACCACATTCAAGAGTAATGATTCACCAGCCATCTGGGGGGGCACAAGGAGTTGCTACAGATATGGAAATCAATTTACGCGAAATGTTGAAACTAAAAGATGAATTATACAATATCATTTCTCAGCATTCAGGACAAACTTTTGATAAAGTACATAAAGATAGTGAGCGTGATTATTGGATGATTGCCGATGAAGCTAAAGAGTACGGAATGATTGATGAGGTTTTGAGAAGAGGATAAAAAAAATAGTTTAAGGTTTCAAGTTAATATTAGCAATTTGAAACCTTAAACTTGATATATAAAAAATGGCAAAAGTAGTATTAGAATGTTCGTTTTGTGGGAGAAAAAAGCCAGAGACCAATTTATTAATTGCTGGTATTAATGCACATATTTGTGATAAGTGTATCGAACAAGCACACGGAATTGTTTTAGAAGAATTAAAATCAAGTGGAAGCTCAAAACTAGTTGGTGATTTAATATTAAAGAAACCAAAAGAAATTAGAGCATTCTTAGATCAATATGTAATTGGTCAGGATCAAACTAAAAAAGTAATGTCTGTTGCGGTTTACAATCATTACAAACGTTTAATGCAACAACAGTTGGATGACGAAGTAGAGATAGAAAAAAGTAACATCATTATGGTTGGTCAAACCGGAACAGGAAAAACATTGGTGGCTAAAACCATTGCAAAAATGTTAGACGTTCCTTTGGCAATTGTTGATGCTACCGTTTTAACCGAAGCAGGATATGTTGGAGAAGACGTAGAGAGCATTTTGACACGTTTGCTTCAAGCTGCTGATTACGATGTGGAAAAAGCCGAAAGAGGAATCGTTTTTATTGATGAAATAGATAAAATTGCTCGTAAAAGCGATAATCCATCAATAACACGTGATGTTTCGGGTGAAGGAGTGCAACAAGCATTATTAAAATTATTAGAAGGAACAGTTGTAAATGTACCACCAAAAGGAGGACGTAAACATCCAGACCAAAAATTTGTTGAGGTAAACACACAAAATATTTTGTTTATAGCCGGAGGAGCTTTTGATGGAGTAGAACGTATTATTTCAAAACGTTTAAACCGTCAGGCAGTTGGTTATAGTACATCAAAAAATGTGGATAATATCGACAAAGACAATTTATTGCAATACATCATTCCAAAAGATATCAAAGACTTTGGATTGATTCCTGAAATCATTGGTCGTTTACCAGTTTTAACGCATATGGATCCTTTAGATAGAGAAACATTGCGTGCAATTCTTACTCAGCCTAAAAATGCATTAATCAAACAATATCAAAAATTGTTTTTAATGGATGAGGTAGAGTTTACGATTACTGATGAAGCATTGGATTTTATTGTAGAAAAAGCTTTGGAGTATAAATTAGGAGCACGTGGATTACGTTCGTTATGCGAAGCTATCCTAACTGATGCCATGTATGATTTACCAAGTTCAGATGTTAAAATATTAGAAATTGATAAAGAGTACGCCAAAGAAACATTAAATAAAAATTTATTGAAACGATTAGAAATCGCTTCATAAATCTTTAAATATCTTCGACAAAATTTTAAACATTGTCAAAGATTCATCCTAACCTGTTCATTTATTTGGACAGGTTTTTTTTATCTCACTCTAAATTTCTCCCGATATTCTATCGGTTTCATTCCTACCATTTTGTAAAAAACTTTTCTAAAAGATTTCGGGTCATTGTAACCAGTTTTTTCGATAATCTCGGATATAGAAAGTTGCGTTTGTTCAAGGTATTTTTTAGAACTTTCTACACGAATGTTTTGCAAGTATTCGATAGGAGGAATGCCAACTACCAGCTTAAATCTTCGAGTCATATTTCTATTACTGGTTGGAATATCTTTAGTGATTTCTTCCAGTTTCTCTATTGTGCTGTATTCATTTTCTATTTTGTGTTGCAATTGAGCAACAAGAATATCATTATGTAAATGATTAGGACGAAAAGTGCTAAAATAACTTTGCTTATGACGATTTAAATCAATGGCAAAAATTTTAGCAATTTGTACAGCTACTTCATTTCCGCAATATTTCTGAACCAAAAGAATTAGTAAATGAAAAGAAGAAGTTGATCCACCACTTGTATAAAGCGTTCCGTCGACGGTTAATGTTTCTTCGGGTTTTAAATTTACTAAAGGAAACGATTGGTTAAAAGCACTACAGGCATCAACATGGGTCGTAGCTAACTTTTCATCTAATAATCCAGAAGCACCAAGCAAGAAAGCACCAGTACAAAAACTGGCTATTTCTGCCCCAAGTAAATGTTGTTTTTTTAACCAAGGAATAAAATGGCTATTTTTAGCAATCATTCCTCTCATATCATCCGTAGTAAATGCAGGAATTAAAACCAATCCGAGTTTTTCTTCAGAGGATTGGATAGAATTAACTTTATAATTAAATAATTTCTCTTGCTCTATTTGTTCCGAGGATTGAAAAATGAATATTTCAAACGGTTTTTCACCTTCAGGATGTAGTTTGTTAGCAGTTTCAAAAACTTCCAGTATAGCAGCAATACTCAATAATTTATAGTCATATGGAACGATTAACCCAACTTTTTTACTCATTATTTCTTTTTTTAAATGAAAATAGCCGATACAAAAATAGTTTTTTTGTCTCAAATGACCCTAAAAATGACTTTTATTATAGTCTAAAGACTAGGTGATTACTTTAAATTTGCTTTAAATAATTTGTAAATTTATATAAAAATGAAAACAGAAATTTTCTTAAATCTTCCAGTAAAAGATTTAAATCGCAGTATGGCTTTTTTTACGGAACTAGGTTTTACATTCAATTTAAATTTCACAGATGATAAAGCAGCTTGTTTAGAAATCGGAGAAAATATATTTGCAATGCTTTTGTTAGAAGAGTTTTTTAAAACATTCACCCAAAAACAAATTTGCAATACAGCAACCACGACCGAAGTCTTAATGGCGTTATCTGTTGATAGCCGAGAAAAAGTAGATAAAATAATTGAAGCAGTAGTAAAAGCTGGGGGTACAGAATACATGGATGCCAAAGATTACGGATGGATGTATCAAAAAGCTTTTTTAGATTTAGATGGACATCATTGGGAAATATTTTTCATGGATGAAAGTCAAGCGCCAAAAAATTAAAAGTCAATTTATAAAGGATAATTTTAATCAATTGAATATGATAACAGTTCAAAGCACAGTAAAGGCTCCAATAGCAAAAGTTTGGGAAATATGGACAGTTCCAAAACATATACAAGAATGGAATAATGCTTCCCCAGAATGGCATACACCATACGCTGAGAATGATTTAAAAACAGGAGGTAAATTTAAATCGACAATGGCAGCCAGAGACGGAAGCATGAGTTTTGATTTTGAAGGAGAATATACCTTGGTAAAAGAGAACGAAGCTATTGAATATATAATTTCTGATGGGAGAAAAGTTGAAATTAGTTTTAATGAAACCCAAAACGGAGTAGAAATAATCGAAAGTTTTGATCCCGAAACACAAAATCCAGAAAATTTTCAGCAGCAAGGATGGCAAGCTATTCTTGATAATTTTAAAAATTATGTAGAGAGTAATTAAGGAAGGTATAAAGGGACAGCGTTACAAAGTTTTTTGAAAAACATGAAATTAAATAAAAACAGCGTTTTGTAAGCCCAGCTTAAATGAACTTACATTGCTTATATGGTTTGAAATAAATAGTGTAAAACTTAAAATATCAAAAAATGATAAAGCAAATATGGCTCAATTTGCCAGTAAAAGATGTAGCAAAATCGAAAGCCTTTTTCTCAAAAATTGGATTTTCATTTAATGAAGAACACGACACACCAAAATCAACTTGTATGCTCGTTGGTGAAGGTAAATTTGTAATAATGCTTTTTGAAGAGAATATGTTTACAGATTTCTCTCAAAATAAATTAACAGATACAAAAACAAGTTCAGAAGTGTTAATTTCTATAGATGCTGAAAGTAAAGAAGAAGTAGATGCTCTTGCTCAAAAAGTTCTAGAAGCAGGAGGAAATGTTTTTGCAGCTCCTGCAGAAAGTCGTGATTGGATGTATGGTTGTGCTTTTGCAGATTTAGATGGACATCGCTGGAATTCTTTATTTATGGATTTTAGTAAAATACCAAAATAAAATCTCATGGAAACTTTAGAGTTTGCAATTAGAATTAAAGCTCCAGTCGAAAAAATCTGGTCAGTTTTATGGGAGGATGAAACCTACAAAAAATGGACAAGTGTTTTTTGCGAAGGTTCACACACTATAAGTGATTGGAATGAAGGCGATAAAATACATTTCATGTCGCCTAACGGAGAAGGAATGTATAGTGTTATCGAAACTAAAATTCCAAATGAATATATGGCTTTTAAGCATTTGGGTGAAATAAAAGACTTTAAAGAATTACCCATCGATGAAGCAACAAAAAAGTGGAGTGGAGTAATGGAAACCTATCGATTGACCGAAGAAGATGGTTTTACAGTTCTCGAAGCTAAAGTTGATACGTTCGAGAAATATATAGATTATTTTAAAGAAGTTTTTCCGAAAGGATTAGAAATGGTAAAAGAATTATCAGAAGAAAAATAATAAAAACACTAACAATAAAAATAAAATATCATGGCAGCAGTAAATCCCTATTTAATTTTTAATGGAAATTGCGAAGAAGCATTTCTATTTTATAAATCAGTTTTTGGAGGCGAATTTGGATACATTGGAAAATTCAAAGATATGCCTGCAGACGAGAATTGTTCTCAAGCATCAAGTGACAGTGAAGAAGCAGAAAGAATTATGCATGTTAGTTTACCAATTGGTCAAACTATTTTAATGGGAAGCGATAGTACCGAACAATCTGGTGCTGTAACTTTTGGAGGGAATTTTTCAGTTTCAATTAATGTCGAAAGTGCACAAGAAGGCGATAGAATTTTTAACGGACTCTCAGCAGGAGGGAATCCATTTATGCCAATGGATAAAACTTTTTGGGGTGCTTATTTCGGAATGTTTACCGATAAGTTTGGAGTAAACTGGATGGTAAATTTTGATGAGAATATGCCAAGTAGTTAAATTAAACAATTACCATTAGGTAATTATCAGAATATTATTTAGAATAATTTTAGGGCAAGATTTACTTGTCTCTCTAGTTGTTCTAAATAATCTTTTTTTATTTAGAGTTGCTTCAATATAGGCTATTCTAAGCTTTGGAAACAAAGAATAAATTATTTAAATAAATTATGCCGATTTGTGTTTTTTCTTTACAAGAAAACAAAGCATATTCTTTTTTATCAACAATAGATTGTCGATTTTTGTCACTTCTAAATCAATAAAGATAAAATGACAACAGAAGATAAAGAGATTATTTTATTAAAAGTTTCAGGTCATGATAAACCAGGAGTTACAGCAGGTTTAACCGCAGTATTGGCTACTTACGATGCCGTTATTTTAGATATTGGACAAGCAGATATTCACGATACACTTTCTTTGGGAATTTTATTTGAAATCCAAGCCGGTTCCACTTCAGGACCAGTTCTGAAAGATTTGTTGTTTAAAGCTTATGAATTAGAAGTTAAGGTAAAGTTCATTCCAATCTCTATTGAAGATTACGAAAAGTGGGTAAAAACACAATCCAAGCAACGCTATATTGTTAATATCCTAGGAGAAAAATTAGCAGCTTCGCAATTAGCAGCAGTTGCAAAATTATTATCCAATCAAAATTTAAATATTGTTTCCATAATAAGATTAACAGGTAGAACGTCTGTTGTAGAACATGAAGATTACCCTCGTTCATGCATACAATTATCGCTAACAGGAGATGTTGTAGATAAAATTGCAATGACAGCAAGTTTTATGGAAATTTCCAGAACCCTAAATGTAGATATTTCATTTCAAGAAGATAATATTTATAGAAGAAATCGACGTTTGGTTTGTTTCGATATGGACTCAACGCTAATCCAAACTGAAGTAATAGACGAATTGGCAGAGCTTAATGGAGTAGGCGAACAAGTAAGAGCTATTACTGAATCGGCTATGAATGGCGAGATAGATTTCAACGAAAGCTTTAAGAAGCGCATGGCATTGTTAGAAGGTTTGAGCGAAGATGTTTTACAATCGGTTGCCGAAAAATTACCTATTACCAAAGGAGCTCATCGTTTAATGAAAGCCTTAAAATATTACGGATATAAAACCGCTATATTATCTGGAGGATTCACCTATTTTGGAGAATATTTACAAAAAGAGCTAGGTATCGACTATGTTCATGCCAACCGATTAGAGATTAAAGACGGTAAGTTAACTGGTAAATATTTAGGCGAAATCGTAGATGGGCAAAAGAAAGCTGAATACCTAAGAGCAATAGCTGAAAAAGAAGGAATTCACATCAATCAAACCATAGCAGTAGGAGATGGAGCCAACGATTTGCCAATGCTAAATTTAGCAGGTCTAGGAATCGCATTTCACGCTAAACCAACGGTAAAAGAAAGCGCATCAACCTCTATTTCGAGTTTAGGACTCGATGGAGTTTTATACCTATTAGGATATCATGATAGGTATATTGATATGATGTAGTTTATTTATAATAATTTTAGGTTGAGCGGAGTCGAAGCCTTTTTATATAACAAACCTTAGCTAATTTTAAGCTGAGGTTTTTTTATGGGCATGCCCCGCAGAAAAAGCGGGTCGGGCTATACATTCCAATCTTTTTATTTTTTAAAGAAAAAAATAAAAAGGATTTCCATTGCTATCCCTCATGCGACTCAGCATATTTTAGACAATTTAGACTTGCTTAGACTACTTAGATTTTGGGATTTCTAGATTCGCAAACTTGTCACCCTGAGCGTCTCGAAACTTCGTGAGAAGGGCGTACGGGGCTTTGACTCCACCTGACAAAATCACGTAAACAAATAGGATATTTTACTCCAGGGCTAGTGCGAGCGTTCCGCTCGTACTCGTAAAGAGCATATTTTAAAGTTGATTGCGTTCACGAGCGGGACGCTCGCGCCAGCAGCGATATATTGTGGTAAGATTATCTCAAAAATAGAGTAAATACTCAATCTGTTTTTCCTCAGCGCTAGTGCGAGCGTTCCGCTCGTACTCGTAAAGAGCATATTTTAAAGTTGATTGCGTTCACAAGCGGGACGCTCGCGTTGACACGTTACTGCTCTTTTATTATTTCATGCAGAGGTTTAATAAATTCTTTATCACTAATCTTGACAAATATTATTTTTGAAGCGACTGTTGTTGCAATGTAATTTTTGGTGGTGACTATTTGTTTTAAAAAAATAGATTTCATTATCTCTGTATTTTTATTTTTATTAAGATAAGTGAAGTTTTTAAAATACTTTGGGTCTATTTTTAGGTCTTTGGAGTAATAAAAAGCTA
The DNA here is from genome assembly GCF_015594725.1 of Flavobacterium sp. ALJ2. Taxonomy (GTDB): domain Bacteria; phylum Bacteroidota; class Bacteroidia; order Flavobacteriales; family Flavobacteriaceae; genus Flavobacterium. The sequence continues at coordinate 59,634 of NZ_JADNRC010000007.1, forward strand.
TTTCATATTTTTCAGTTTTATATACAAGCTTGTTACAGATATGCCCTAAAATTGTTTCTGCGTTTTTGAAAATTTTGTAAATAATCTTTGTATTAGGCAGTTTATCTCCTTTATAAAAAAAAAGTGTTTTAGGTAAAAGTTTATCAGTGAAGTATAGTTTGTTTTCATTCGGATTATATAAAATGTAGTTCATATATTCAGAATCTGTTATTTCTTTGTAAAATCCATTTTTAGTTACAAATGTGATTTTCGTACCCAAATCCCTTTTTAGATTGGCTTCACTTTCTTTGTCAGAAATGACTTTGTATGAAATTTTGTACTCAATTTTCCCTTCAAAATCTTGACAGTATAGTTCCAATGAGATGAGAAAAAAAGATATTAAAAATTTGTTCATAATTTGGAGATAAGTGTTGTTTGTAAAATGAAGGTATAACTATCTAATATTCAAGTTTAAACCTGCATCCCCTTCAATTGCTCCAAATAATCTCTTTGGTTCGAAAGTCTAGGTATTTTATGTTGTCCGCCTAGTTTGTCTTTTTCTTTTAACCAATCGTAGAATAAATTCTCTCTGGCAACATTAATCACCAAAGGATTTAGCGTCATATTATTATAACGTTTGGCTTCGTAATCGGAGTTTAGAGATTGTAGTGTTTCATCAAGCGCTTTTTGGAAAAGACCAACATCGGCAGGTTTTTTCTTGAACTCAATCATCCATTCGTGAGCTCCTTTTTCTTTGTCTTGCATAAATATAGGAGCTACAGTGTAATCTATAACTTCAGTATTTGTTAACTGGCACGCTTTGGCAATAGCCTGATCGGTATTTTCGACCATAAGCTCTTCACCAAAAACATTAATATGATGCTTTGTTCTTCCTGTAACTCGGATCCTATATGGATTTAAAGAAGTAAAACGAACTGTATCACCAATTAAATAACGCCATAAACCAGAATTGGTAGTAATAACGATTGCATAATTTTTATCTAATTCAACATCGGCCAATCGGATAACTTTTTGCACTGGTTTTCCAAAAGTTTCCATCGGAATAAATTCGTAGAAAATTCCGTAATCCAGCATTAGCAATAAATCACTGGAATTATTTAAATCCTGAATGGCAAAGAAACCTTCAGAAGCATTGTATATCTCGTAGTATTTAAAATCTTTTTTAGGTAATATGTTTTTGTATTGTTCTCTGTAAGGAGAAAAACTCACGCCACCATGAAAATAAACTTCCAGATTAGGCCAGATTTCAAATAAATTTCCTTTTCCAGAATCTTCCAGAACTCTATTCATTAAAACCAACATCCAAGAAGGAACACCAGCAAAACTGGTTACATTTTCATTTTTAGTTTCATTTATAATGGCAGCAATTTTGATTTCCCATTCGCTCATAAGCGACGTTTTATTGCTTGGAGTACTGCTAAATTCAGCCCAAATAGGCATATTCTCAATCAAGATAGCCGATAAATCTCCGAAGAACGTATTGTTGTTTTCATAAATCTGAGAACTTCCGCCTAAGCGAAGACTTTTACCTAAAAACAATTCCGAATCTTCATTATTATTAAGGTATAAACATAATAAATCTTTACTTCCTTTATAATGACAATCTTCCAGAGCTTCGTTACTTACAGGAATGAATTTACTTTTAGCATTCGTAGTTCCGCTAGATTTTGCAAACCACTTTATAGGAGTTTCCCAAAAAACATTTTGTTCACCTTGGCGTGTACGCTCAATTAAAGGTTGCAATTCTTCGTAAGTAGCAATAGGTACTCTTTCAGAAAAAGTTTGGTAAGAATTTATAGAAGCAAAATCGTATTGTTTTCCAACAATGGTATTTTCGGCAGCCAATAATAAATTATGAAGGAGCTCTTCCTGAACTTCATTTGGATATTTAAGAAAAAGCTCTATTTGATGGATTCTTTGTTTAAGAACCCAAGAGGCAAATGAATTGATTATTGATAGAGGCATGAATGAATTTAGATTTTAGATTGCTGATTTTCCTAGTAACGCAAAAAGTCAGGAATTTAAGATTTGAATATCGATAGACAAATACTAACTTTGTCGTTGTATCAAAAATAGTGTTTTTTTATAAATGACAATTCTATTTAGGATAAAGATTCCAATTCAAAAATGGAGTTTTAACAGTATCGGGGTTTAAATTCTTAAGAAAGAATCTAAAATCTAAAAAAAAATAAAATCAGCTCCTGATAGCTTCGGGACTAAAAACTAAAATCTAATGCAATATCAAGGTGTACTTACAAAGATGCAAACCGAAATGGGGAACCCAATTCAATATTATTTGGTTTTTGAAGATAGTTTTATCAATGTCAATCAATTATTGAATAAAGAAATTGAAATTAATTTTGTAGGCTACCAATGTTTAAATTGTGGTAAGAAGAAAAAAATATTCCGTCAGGGATTTTGTTACGATTGTTTTTACTCAAGTCCTGCAGTTGGAGATTGGATTATGAAACCAGAATTAAGTACGGCACATTTAGGAATACAGGATCGTGATCTAGTATATGAAGAAAAAGTGCAATTGCAACCGCATATTGTATACTTGGCTTTGTCTAGCGAAGTAAAAGTAGGAGTGACTAGAAAAACACAAGTACCTACACGTTGGATCGATCAGGGTGCAACGCAAGCATTGGCAATCGTAGAAGTTCCTAATAGATACTTAGCAGGAATTACCGAGGTGGCGTTAAAAAATCATTATGCAGATAAAACAAATTGGAGAAAAATGCTTCAGAATAATGTAGAAAGCGTTGATTTAATTCTTGAAAAAGCCAAAGTAGAAAGTTTGATTCCGGATGAAGTTCGCGAATATTTTTATCCAGAGAAAAATGATTTGTATGAAATGCATTATCCAGTTCTTGAATATCCAAAAAAAGTAGCAAGTTTGAGTCTAGATAAAACGCCAACTTTTCAAGGAAAACTAGCCGGAATAAAAGGACAGTATTTATTGTTTGAAGATGGAACAGTTTTTAATATTCGTGGATCCGAAGGATATGTAGTGACAATAAATGTATAATTCTTAAAAGTGATATTTAACGCGTAGAAACATTTTTTATACTTTGAAAGTCAAGCTAGGTTGCTATGTGTTGAATGAAAATTTGCTGATTAAAAAAAAAAAGCCTAAAAATTAATATTTTTAGGCTTTTTAAATTTAATGATATGGCTTTATGGAGTCGTCGCAGGCTCTTCTTTTTTCTTTTTCTTAAACAAACCGTTTAATAAATCGGCAGCTTTATTCACCTGTTCGGTAGTTTTTTCTTTATTAGCAGCGCCAGCTTTTGTAGTGTCTTTTGATTTGGTGTTTTTATTAATCAAATCGGTTAAAGCAGTAGTTCCTTGTTTTGTCAGTTTTTCTTTTTGCTGATTAACCAATTGAGTGGTTAAACTTGTAACAGCACTTTTCATGTCGGTAGATACTTTCGGATTAGAAAAATTTCCAGTTAATAAAGCGTTAATCGGAATGTTTTCTAGTTTAGCAGCATCAGTAGGAGATAATTTTGCAATAAACGCATTGGCTTCAGATCCAAGATATTTTGCAGGAACATCAAGTTTAATGTTGTAATTCATTGTTTGGTCAAAACCATGCGTTCCACCAATTGTAGCTTTTATATCCTGATATTTTATATCAAAAGGTTTTACGTTTACTTTTCCATTCTCAAATGTAAGTCCAACTTTTAAATCATTTAGGTTTAGCTTATTAACATCAAGGAATTTAATATTAGAAGTTAAAGCATTTAATACAGTCGAATTTTTAGGATTAACAGTTGTCGAAAGTAATTGTCCTATCAAATCTCCTGAAATTGATTTTAAATCTGGAGTTAATTCAGTAGCATTTAGATTTCCATTAAGTTTTATAGTTGAATTTATTTTACCATTGATAATTCCTGCTATCGGAGCAATCTTTTTCAACATATCTAGTTGCGTGAATGATTGTGCAATATCAACTTGATTGAATCCTAAATTCATATTAAAAGTAGGAACTTTTTCTTTTGTTGAAACAGTCCCATTTAAGCCAATAGTTCCTCCAAAAATTGATGTTTTAAAGTTCTCTAAAGTTGCTTTTTCGTCTTTTACAATTATTTTTCCAGCAACATTTGTTAGTTTTAAATTATCATACAAAACTGTATTTGCTTTTGCAGTCAAAGTACAATTTAAGAAAGCTGGAATTTTCATTGCTTCGGCTGGTTTAGCTTTGGCTTTAGAATCTATTTCTGTTTTAGCTGGAGCAGGTTCTCCTGTAGTCATAAAGTCATCAACAGCCAATTGGTTTGAGCTCATGTTGAAATTTCCTCTAAGCTCTTGTTTCTTAAACATAAAACCATAGAAGTTTTCAAGAACACCATTGATGCTAATATCACTTTTTCCAGTTGTAGCATCAAATTGTTTTAAGTTAATTGTACTTGGATTAAACTGAACCAAAGCAGTACTAATATTCATTGATTTGTTGTTCTCATCTGTATATTTAAATCCAGATAAGCTCATTGTACCCGCATTTTTTATGTTTTGATATTGACTTTTTTCAACTGAAGCCATATCAAAATTAGTAGTCACATCAGCTTTTAAAATACCAGACAATGGTTTATCCATTTTTATAGGATATGCTTTAGAAAGATTGGCTAAATTAATAGTTCCTTTTAATGCAGCATCTACAATAGGATTAACAGTAATGTTCTTGATATTTGCTTTAGCACTAAAAACATCTTGATCAATCTTGAACGAAAGTTTATCCAAATTTACATACGTATCATTTAAAACTCCAGTTTCGTTTATGATCTTAGTGTCAATTACAATGTTCTGAACTGATTTTGGTAAGTTTGGATATTTAAACGAAGCATTGTTGGATGCAATTGCAATATTAAATTTAGGAACAGTAGTGTCTGAAAATAAGCCTTTTGCAAATCCTACAATCGTAAAATCTCCTGTAGTTTTTACACCATCTAATCCAGATGCATAAGCAGAAGGAATTAGACCTAAGAAGTTTGTAAATGATGAGGTAGGTGTTTTAAATTTTAAATCATATTGTTGACCACCTTCAACCATTTGAATAAAGCCATCAAATTCTAAAGGCAACTGATTAATTAAAGCTTTATTTTCTTTAAAAGTATATTTGTTTTTTTCTAAATCAATACCTAAAACGGCATCAAGAGTTAGTGATACATTTTTCATGTAATTTATCTTGTCCATATCCAAAGATACTTTGGCGGTCGATTTTGTCGTTAAATCCAATAGTGAAGCTGTGAAATCACCTTTCCCTTCATGATTCAAGCTATCGATAACCATTTTTATTTTTGAGCTTTGATCAAAATATCTAAAAGTGAAATTTTCAATTTTATAACCTTGGATTTTTAAAGCAAGTGGTTTGCTAGCTGTCTCATCTTTTTTAGATTCGTCTTTTTTTAATGCAATGTCAAAATTCCCAACACCATTTTTATCGAATATAATATTGATTAATCCATTTTTAGTGTCGATTCCCTGAATATTCAAAGGTTCGTCTTTTCCTTTGAAAAGCTCTTTGATACTCATCTTTAAATTTAATTCACCCAATGAAACTAATGTATCACCTTCAAAAGGAGCTTTGTTGATAATCACTAGTTTTTCTATGGAAACGTTAGCATTCGGGAAGTTTTTAAATAAACTCAAATCAGCATCTACAAAACTAACTTTGGCATCAACACTTTCATTGATAGCTTCAGATATTTTGGCTTTTATCTGGTCTTTAAAAAAATACGGAATTGCAAACAACGAAGCAATTAGTAAAAGGATTACTATTCCTGCGATTTTCAGAGTTTTCTTTAGCATATAAGTAGTTATTTGGATTCAGTTATTACAAGCAATTTCTGTGCCTGTTTATTGCAAAAATAAACTTTTATGAGTGATTCCTTCTTCAAAATTTTTATAAAAAGGAATTTAAGCATATTCATTTGTAAGCTTTATCTTTTTTTATAGAAAAAAATAGCCTACTACATATCGAGGGGTTGGATATGAGTAAGCTATTCAAAAAAATAAACAGGGTAATATTGTTATGAATTCTACTAGCGTAAAATGTCTTAAAAGCTTGTATAACTGACCTTGCAATATTTCGGCTAAAGTAGCAACAAGATGCAGTTATATATGTTACCAGTAAATTAAACCTGAGTTAACTTTAAGCGATTTATATAAAACAAAAAATCCGTTTAAGTTAGACTCAAACGGATTGTAATATGTAATGAAGTTTAATTATTGAATATTAATTTGAAAAGGCATCATTGCTTGGACTCCTTTTTTATTTTGTAATCTTTTTACTTGCTCGATAATAAAATAATTTTCTTCACCTATTTCTTCTTTAATGAAATTCTCTTTTGATTTTGCAAAAGGCAAACTTTGCAACATATCATTGAACTTCTTTTCGTATTCTGGATAGTTTTGTGTGCTATAGTCTTTTATTTTAGCAAGAGTTGCAGCTTCAGCTATCGCATCATTTAAGCCTCCAATTTTATCTACAAGCCCAATTTTTACGGCTTCAGAACCAGCCCAAACTCTTCCTTGTGCAATAGCATCAACTTGATCAAAAGTCATTTTTCTTCCTTCGGCAACATGAGTTACAAAAGTTTTGTAAATATGTTCAACACCTTCTAATGTTACAGCTTTGAAGTTTTCATCCAAAGGTACAAATGGGCTATAGTTGGCAGCATTGTCATGAGTTTTTACTTGTTCAGTATTAATTCCTAGTTTATTTGCCAAAGGAGTGAAATTTGGAAGTACTCCAAAAACTCCAATAGAACCAGTTATTGTATTGCTTTCGGCAAATATTTTATTAGCATTACAAGCAATATAATATCCTCCAGATGCTGCATAATTACCCATAGAAACAACTACAGGTTTTACTTTTTTAGTCAATTCTACCTCTCTCCAAATCAAATCAGAAGTTAAGGCACTTCCTCCAGGACTATCAATTCTAAGTACTATTGCTTTTACATCTTTGTTTTTACGGGCTTCTTGTAGTGAACGACGCATAGATCCTTCGCCAATAACAGTTACATCACCTTCACCGCTTTGAATTTCTCCCTGAGCATAGATAATTGCGATTTGGTCGCTTGAAGAATTAGAGCTAACAGCAGTTGTAATAATATTTTGTGTGTAATCAGAGATAGAAACTTTGTTATAATCATCATCGCCTGTTACTTTCAATGCTTTTTTGATAGCATCATGATATACATCTTCGTAGGCAATAATATCAACAAGACGCTCGGCTTTTGCCATTTGTGGTGTTCTTGCCAAAAGTCCATTCGCGATTTCATTTAATCGGGTAACCGGAATGTTACGGCTTTTAGAAATATCAGCAACAACAGTATTCCAAATAGAGTTTAATAAAGCGCCAGTTTGTTCTCTGTTGGCATCGCTCATTTTGTTTTCAAGAAATGGTTCAACAGCACTTTTGTATTTCCCATGACGAATTACCTCCATATGGATACCTGATTTCTCTTGAAAATCTTTAAAAAACATAATTTCAGAAGACAGCCCTTTAAAATCTAAATCACCAACAGGATTTAGATAAATTGTATTTGCAACCGAATTTAAATAGTATTCTTTTTGAGAATATGCATTAGAATAAGCCATTACAAACTTTCCTGATTTTTTAAAACTTTCAAGAGCATTTCGTAAATCTTTACTTTGTGCCATTCCTAAAGATGAAGCATCATTAAGAATCGAAATTCCTTTAATGTTATCATCTGTTTTTGCGACATCTATGGCATTAATGATATCTGTTAGACCAATACCTTTTTGCTCAGAAAAAATAGTTACCCAAGGGTCTTTGTATTTTCCAGCATAATCATTTTGTATTTTTCTTAAATCAAGTTCAATTACAGAGTCACTTTTTACTGTAACAGCATTACTATCGCCTCCAAAAAGAGCAGCTAATAACATTATTCCAAAAAAAGACAGCATAAAAAAAACAAAAATACCGATTACGGTAGCTATTACATTTCCTAAAAATTTCATAATTACATTTTTTTAATAAGTAGCTAAAAAGCTAAAATGTTACAAATCGCGACTTTATTTTTTTTATTTTGTTATAAGTCGTTATACAAATATATTCTATTTCTAAAATACTTTTAGTTAATTTGCATCTAATTATGAAATCACAATATCAGGTCGTTTTATCCATTGGAAGTAACCAGGGAAATAGGTTAGCAAACATAGAAAACTGCATTAATCTGATACATCAGGAAATAGGTACTGTTGTTCAGGTTTCGAAGTTATATGAAACACCGGCTTGGGGTTTTGAGAGTGATGCGTTTTATAATTGTGCCTTGACTTTACATACCAATGCATCAGCACAAAAAATATTAAGTCAGGTTCTAAAAGTAGAAAAACAATTAGGGCGTATTCGTTCAGAACAACAAGGATATCAATCCCGACTAATAGATATTGATTTGATTATTTATGAAGATGAGGTTATTAATACTGATAAACTTCAGATACCACATCCTTTGATGCAAAATCGGAATTTTGTTTTGATGCCCATCCAAGATTTAAATTTAAATTGGAAACATCCGATTTTTCAAAAAACAATTTCAGAATTAATTGCGATATCTCCTGACGATAGTGTTTGTACAGTTGTTCAGGATTTGAAAAGCCCGTTGCAGGAAATTCCAATGCAACAATTTAATTATATTGCTTTTGAAGGAAATATTGGTGCTGGAAAAACAACTTTAGGTCATAAAATAGCCGATGATTTTAATGCTAAAACAGTATTAGAGCGTTTTGCAGACAATCCTTTTTTACCTAAATTTTATAAAGATCAAAATCGATATGCTTTTCCGCTCGAAATGTCTTTTCTGGCAGATCGATATCAGCAATTATCTGATGATTTAGCGCAATTTGATTTATTTAAAGATTTTATCGTAGCCGATTATCATATTTTTAAATCATTAATCTTTGCCAAAATAACACTTGCAGAAGATGAATATCGCTTGTATCGAAACCTTTTTGATATTATCTATAAGGAAATGCCAAAACCAGATTTGTATGTTTATTTATATCAAAATACAGAACGATTATTGCATAATATAAAAAAGCGAGGCAGAAGCTATGAGCAAAATATTTCGGCTGAATATTTAGATAAAATCAATAATGGGTATTTGGAGTATATTAAGTCACAACCTGATTTGAATGTTCTGATTATTGATGTTTCAGACCGCGATTTTGTAAAAAAACATGAAGACTATCTTTTTGTTTTAGAGGAGATTAAGAAAAAAACAGGATAACTATTCTTTTCTTAGCCAACCCAGGATTCGATCATTGTCAATGATCCATTTACCTTCTTTATTGATTAAAGAAAAAACTTCTCTCGATTTACTAAACGGACCTGGATTTTGCTGAATTATTTCAATCTCATTATCAGTAACATTCGAGACAATTGCAACGTGTCCGAATCGGTTAAAAAGAGTTCCGCTATAAATTAAAAGATCATCAGCTTTTGGTTTACTCACACTCGGATTGGTATATTGTACCAAATTTCTTTTTTCATTTCTCTGCCCATCTTTAAGATCTGCGTTAAAAAAGTCTTTGGCATGACCATAACTATCAGGCATCTGATGATCAAAATGTTCGTAATAATACCTCTTTACAAATTCTACACATTGGTATTTTAAGCCAAGATTGTAATTGTCTGCAGTAAGATTTCTATCAGTAACATTATTTACTCCGCCATTGTAATAAACACGAACGCCATTTAAACTGTCCAAAGGCTGTCCTATGGTATGTTCTGTATTAAAATTAAATTTTTTAAAAGCCCATATTCCTGAGAAAAGAAATATTGATAAACCAATTAAGAGATAAGTCAAACGCTTGAATTTCATTATGATAGAGCTAAAGTTGTTTTATTTTGGCCAATTCATTTTTTGGAATAAATCCCAAACAACAATTCCTGCACTTACAGATATATTAAGAGAATGTTTGGTTCCTAATTGCGGAATTTCGATACAACCATCACAAATTGCAACAGCTTCCTGAGCGACACCATATACCTCATTTCCAAAAACTAGAGCATATTTCTTGTCTTTCTCTATTTCAAAATCTTGTAAAAAAACAGCACTTTCAACTTGTTCAATTGCAAGAGTTGTAATGTTTTCTTTTTTTAGATTTTCAATTACTTCTAATACATTTTCATGATGTTCCCAAGTAACAGTTTCGGTGGCGCCAAGTGCGGTTTTGTGAATTTCTTTGTTGGGTGGAGTGGCAGTGATGCCACATAAGATTATTTTTTCTATCAAAAATGCATCTGCAGTTCGAAACACAGAGCCTATATTGTGTAAACTACGAATATCATCTAATACTAAAATAAGAGGTGTTTTTTCTGATTTTTTAAAATCGGTAATAGATTTTCTTTCGAGTTCGCTGTTTTCGAGTTTTCTCATAAATATTTAAATTCTAGTAATAAAAAAAGCTTCCAAATGTAAGGAAGCTTTTCGTTTATTTTTGTGGTTGTTTTACGATTTAGCTTTTTGGAGCTTCATTCGCTGCTAAAACGGTACCTTTAATAGTAAGTATTTTTGTAGGTTGTCCAGCTGCATTAGATGTAACTGTTACAGTTTTAGTAAAAGCACCTACTCTGTCAGTAGCGTATTTTACACCAATAATACCTTTTCCACCTGGAGCGATAGGCTCTTTTGGAGAAGTTGGTACTGTACATCCACAAGATCCTTGTGTGTTAGTAATGATTAATGGCTTGTTACCGTTGTTAGTAAATACAAATTCACGTTTTCCATCTGCATTTTGTGCAATTGTTCCGTAATCGATAACTTCATTAACAAAAACCATCCCAGCACCATCAACTTTAGCAGTTTTAGCTTTAGCTTGGGCATTAGAGGTAGCAACGCTTAATACTGTAAACATTACAAGTAGAATTATTTTTTTCATTTTCAGTTTAATTTTTAATTATTAACAAATTTATGTAAAATATTGAAAGTGTAACTTAAAATTGCCTTAAAAATATTTTAATTTTTTCAGTGATTCTTTATTCGCTTTAAAATTTATAAATTCGCTGTTATAATTTTTCATTTAAAAAACATAGTAATTTGGCAGCTAAAGAGAAAGTGGTGAAAGAAACACCGTTAATGAAACAGTACAATGAAATCAAGAGAAAATATCCAGATGCATGTTTGCTTTTTAGAGTTGGTGATTTTTACGAAACCTTTGGAGAAGATGCAATTAGGGCTTCTAAAATTCTTGGTATAACATTAACAAAACGTGGAGCGGGTTCAGAAACAGAAACTGCTTTGGCGGGTTTTCCGCATCATTCTATTAATACGTATTTGCCAAAATTAGTAAAAGCAGGGCTTCGTGTTGCAATTTGTGATCAGCTAGAAGATCCAAAAATGACTAAAACAATCGTTAAAAGAGGTGTTACTGAGCTTGTAACTCCAGGTGTTTCTCTTAATGATGAAGTGTTGCAGTCTAAAACCAATAACTTTTTGGCGTCAGTTTATTTTGCCAATAAAACTATAGGAGTTTCATTTTTGGATGTTTCTACGGGAGAATTCCTTACAGCTCAAGGAAATGCCGAATATATTGATAAATTATTACAGAATTTTAGCCCAAGTGAAGTTCTGGTTCCAAAGCATGATAAAAATAATTTTAAAGAAGCTTTTGGAGAAGATTTTCATAGTTTTTATTTAGAAGACTGGATTTATAAAGAAGATTATGCTTTAGAAATTTTAACTAAACATTTTCAAACAGTTTCTTTAAAAGGTTTTGGAATCGAAGAATTAAAAGAAGGAATTATTGCTTCGGGAGCTGTTTTGTATTATTTATCCGAAACGCAACATAATAGAGTACAGCATATAACAACAATTCAGCGTATTGCAGAAGATGCTTATGTGTGGATGGATCGATTTACGATTCGAAATTTGGAGTTGTATCATAGTTATAATCCAAATGCAGTTACACTTCTGGATGTTATTGATAGGACGCTTTCGCCAATGGGTGGACGTTTGTTAAAACGTTGGCTTGCACTGCCTCTTAAAGATAGTGATAAGATTAAGAGTCGTCATGAGGTCGTGTCGTACTTAAAAGAAAATCAAGAAATATTGCATGATATACAGTATCAAATTAAGCAAATATCAGATTTAGAACGTTTGATTTCTAAAATTGCTGCAGGTAAAGTTTCTCCGCGTGAGATAGTTTATCTGAAAGAATCGCTAGATGCAATTATTCCTATAAAAGATCTTGCGCTTAAGAGTTCACAAAAAGCGGTAAAAACAATAGGTGATAATTTGCATAGTTGTGATTTATTACGTGAAAAGATTAAAACAACTTTAAATCAAGATTCAGCACCAGTATCTATTAATAAAGGTAATGCTATTGCAAAAGGTATTAGCGAAGAGTTAGATGATTTACGAGCAATTTCTACTTCAGGAAAAGAATTTTTAGAGGGAATTGAAAAAAGAGAGTCGGAGCGAACTGGAATTACTTCTCTAAAAATTTCTTTTAATAATGTTTTTGGATATTATATCGAAGTTAGGAATACACATAAAGATAAAGTACCGTCAGAATGGATTCGTAAGCAAACTTTGGTAAATGCGGAACGTTATATTACCGAAGAGCTAAAAGAGTATGAAACTAAAATTTTAGGAGCCGAAGAAAAAATTCATAAAATAGAGTTAGAGCTTTTTGAGGAATTGGTTTCTTGGATAACAACATATATTAAGCCAGTGCAAATGAACGCAAGCTTGGTAGCACAACTAGATTGTTTGTGTTCGTTTACACAATTGGCAATCGAGAATAAATATGTTTGTCCAGAAATTGATGATACTTTCGAATTAGAAATTAAAAATGGAAGACATCCTGTTATCGAGAAGCAATTACCAGTTGGTGTGCCGTATATTGCTAATGATGTTTTCTTGGATAGAGAAACACAACAGTTAATAATGATTACGGGGCCCAACATGTCTGGTAAGTCGGCTATTTTGCGTCAAACCGCTTTAATTGTACTACTGGCTCAAATGGGAAGTTTTGTTCCTGCAGATAGCGTTAGAATGGGTGTGGTTGATAAAATATTTACCAGAGTAGGAGCGTCAGATAATATTTCGATGGGAGAATCGACTTTTATGGTTGAGATGAATGAAACAGCTTCAATCTTGAATAATATTTCAGACAGAAGTTTAGTTTTACTAGATGAGATAGGAAGAGGGACTAGTACGTATGATGGAATTTCGATCGCGTGGGCTATTGCTGAGTTTTTGCATGAGCATCCATCAAGACCGAAGACTTTATTTGCTACACATTATCATGAGTTGAATGAAATGACCGAGTCGCTTCCGAGAATCCAGAATTATAACGTTGCGGTAAAAGAATTAAAAGATACAGTTCTTTTTATTCGAAAGCTTGTAAAAGGAGGTAGTGCGCATAGTTTTGGAATTCATGTAGCAAAAATGGCTGGAATGCCTCAGCTTGTAATCTTGAAAGCGCAAAAGCTTTTAAAGAAATTAGAGAAGGATCATTCAAGTGATGCGTTAAACGGAATTAAATCGGAGAGTGATGAAATGCAAATGAGTTTCTTTAATCTAGATGATCCATTATTGGAAGAGATTAAAGAGGAGATTCTAAATCTGGATATAAATGCGATAACCCCAGTAGAAGCGCTGATGAAGCTTAATGAGATAAAAAGAATGATTACAAGAAAATAATTTAAATTTTAAAGTTTACGTTATCAGAAGGTTATAGCTTTCTTGTGATTTTTTTTTGAAAAAGGCTTGTTTAATTCAATAAATGTCCTAAATTTGCACTCGCAATACAGAACAATTCAAGTGTTGCAGTTCTTAAGCATAAATGAAACGCGAAAATAGCTCAGTTGGTAGAGCGCGACCTTGCCAAGGTCGAGGTCGCGGGTTCGAGCCCCGTTTTTCGCTCAATATCATATAATGCTCGGATGGTGAAATTGGTAGACACGCTGGACTTAAAATCCAGTGAACAGCAATGTTCGTGCGGGTTCAAGTCCCGCTCTGAGTACAAGAAACCTCTTCTTTTTGAAGAGGTTTTTTTATTTTACATAAGTCTGTAATTTGTAAGTAAGCTTATATTGTTTGGTTTTGAGTTTTGAGCGAATCTTCGTTAACTTTAATTCCGGTGGCTGTCGGGATAATAATCTAAAAAATAATCTAAAAAATAAATGGGTGCTTTCGTAATAAGTAAGAGGTTTAATGATGAGTATAAATTTGTGTTTACTTCCAGAAAAGGGAAGGTCATCTTTACAAGTCTTAGTTATGAGCTTAAATTTGAGTGTGAGGAGGAAATTGAGAAATTTAAGGGCAATATAGAATCGGCTAAATTTTTGAAGTTTAAATCGTCTGGAGGGAAGTATTTTTTTAAGTTGGTTTTTAATGATAATCATTTTGCAACGAGTAGAAAATATACAACAGAGTTGCTTCTTCAGAAAGGAATAAAAGAGATTGTTACTTATGGATCTAAAGCTGAGATTTTGGATTTCTCTGTGAGTGATTTTGTTTTTGAGGATTAGATAGGGAAATTGAAATAAAAAAAGGAGAGCATTTTGACTTGTCAAAATGCTCTCCTTTTTTTGCTTAAAATGTAAAGCTAAAGTTTAATCCAATAAAAAAGCCATCTCACAATAAGTGGATGGCTTTAAAAATTTTAGAATCTAAGTTCTAATTATTTTTTTGCAGCTTCAGTTGCAGTTTTTGCAGCTTCAGTAGCAGTAGCAGCAGCAGAATCAACTACAACAGCAGCAGAATCAACTACAGCAGCAGCAGAATCAACAACAACAGCAGCAGAATCAACTACAGCAGAAGCGTCGTCAGCAGGAGCAGCGTCAGCTTTTTTACAAGATACAACAGTTAAAACAGCAACAACAGCTAAACTTAAAAATACTTTTTTCATCTTACTTTATTATAAAAGGTTAATTATTAATTCGTGGCAAAGATATAAATTTTTTAATATGTAAAATATTTTTTTATTTTTTTTTTAAAATATTCTTCATTGCCTACGTTTATCTTAATATCAATTAACGTGCCAAAAATGTTAAAAGACTTTTTTATGTGGTGAATTTGTATTTAATTAAAGAAGGATACTTTGGAAGGCTAGTAAATACGGTGTTTTTTTTATTTTTGATTGAATTTAGTGTAATAAAAAAGAGTAAGTGTTAGTGGTGTGTAATTAAGATTATAAATTGATTTTCATTCTCAGACAATAAAAAATTATGATTTGAATAACATATTTTAGGAAAAATTAGGGAGTCAGATTAAATTGCGCTCATAATTGTGTCTGTTGCGCCCTTTTTATTTTGTACATAAAAATTACAAATTTGGCCTTTTTCATTGAGGTAATTTGGGTTTGAAATGAGGCTGTTGAATGTAGTCTCTAATTCTGTTGCATTGGATATAGAAATGCAACCACCTAATTGAACAAGTTCAGTTGCTTCGGCAAAATGAGAATAATTTGGTCCAATTATAATAGGAAGACCAAAAGTTGCTGGTTCAAGAATATTATGAACACCTGGGTTTCCAAAACCACCACCTACATATGCAATTGTTGCATAGCTGTATATTTTGGTTAATATTCCGATAGTATCAATGATAAAGACATCATAATCTGCTAGATTTTTACTTTCTTTTTCAGAAAATAAGATTGTCTTTTTGGTAATAGATCGTTGGAGAGCAGTAATTTGTTCTGGTTTGATATTATGAGGAGCAATAATGAATTTTACAGGCTCTTGGGTAGTATTGATGTACTCAGTTAGTAAAACCTCATCTTTAGGCCATGAACTGCCAATAACAATAGTGGTTGTATTGTTTTTAAATTCGGAAATAAAATCTAAAGTGTTATTGCGTTCTAGAATGGCAACTACACGATCAAATCTAGTATCTCCCGAAACAATTACGTTCTTATAGCCAATAGATTCAATTTTGTTTTTAGAACTTTCGTTTTGAACGAAAAAATAAGTAAATGCATCAAGTGCTTTTTTGTAAAAAGCACCATACCATTTAAAGAAAATCTGATTGTCTCTAAATATTCCTGAAACTAAATAGGTTGGGGTGTTGTTCTTTTTTAATTCATTAAGGTAATTTAGCCAAAATTCATATTTAATAAAGAAAACTATTTCAGGATGAGCTAGTTTTAAAAATTTTTTCGCATTTTGTTTTGTGTCCAGCGGTAAGTAAAGTGTAACATCAGCAACAGCGTTATTTTTTCGAACTTCATAACCTGATGGAGAAAAGAAAGTAACAATGATTTTATGTGAAGGATATTTTTCTTTAATTTTTTCAATGACAGGTAAACCTTGTTCATATTCCCCTAGTGAAGCAGCATGAAACCAAATCGTTTTGTCTGTAGGTTTTATTTTTTCTTGTAGAGTAGTAAAAATACTTTTTCTGCCATCTACAAAGAGTTTGATTTTACGACTAAAAAGAGCTACTATTTTTAATAAAAAGCTTACAATAATAACGATTAGATTGTATAAGAAAAGCATAGTTGGATATTTGGGGCTAAAATACGTTTCTTTCAATTATTTTCATTGGTTTAAACTCATTAAATAACTATTTTTGTTCCTCGTTTTCGGAAGTATTATTTTGAAAGTCAATTAAGATGCGGCTTTCTTTATTTGGAAATGCAAACTTTAAATTAGAATATCGAAATGAAAAAAATTCAAATGGTTGACTTAAAAAGTCAATATGATAAAATAAAAGTAGCAGTAAATGCTTCAATTCAAGACGTTTTAGATACAAATACATATATAAATGGGCCGTTGGTACATCAATTTCAAAAAAACCTTGAAACCTATTTAGGAGTAAAACATGTTATTCCTTGTGCAAATGGTACTGATGCATTACAAATTGCAATGATGGGTCTTGATTTAAAACCAGGGGATGAGGTTATTACTGCTGATTTTACTTTTGCAGCCACTGTTGAGGTAATTGCTTTGTTACAATTAACGCCAGTTTTGGTAGATGTTGAAATGGATAGTATGAATATTTCTATCGATGCTATTAAAAAAGCAATAACTCCAAAAACAAAAGCAATCGTTCCAGTACATTTATTTGGTCGTGCAGCTAATATGGATGCTATTATGGAACTTGCAGCAGCACATAATTTGTATGTAATAGAAGATAATGCACAAGCAATAGGAGCTGATTATGTTTCTAAATCTGGTACTACAACCAAAGTGGGAGTTATGGGGCATGTAGCTGCAACTTCTTTTTTTCCGTCTAAAAATTTAGGTTGTTATGGAGATGGTGGAGCTATTTTTACCAATGATGATGCTTTGGCACACATTATTCGTGGAATTGTAAATCACGGAATGTACGAGCGGTACCATCATGATGTTGTGGGGGTGAATTCACGTTTAGATAGTATTCAGGCAGGAGTTTTGAATGTGAAACTTCCGTTATTAAATGAATATAATAAAGCACGTCGTGAAGCTGCAACTAAATATAATGCTGCGTTAGCTGGGCATGCTAATATTATTACGCCTTCATTTAATGCTAACGAAAATGATCACGTTTTTCATCAATATACTTTGCGAATTATAAATGCTGATAGAAACGGATTGTTGCAACACTTACAGGATAAAGGAATTCCTTGTGCAATTTATTATCCAATTCCATTGCATTCGCAAAAAGCATATGTTGATGTTCGTTATAAAGAAGAATATTTTCCAGTAACTAATCAATTGGTGCAAGAAGTACTTTCATTGCCAATGCATACAGAACTTGACGATGAACAAATTAAGTTTATTACAGATAGTGTAATTGAGTTTTTGAAATAAACCAAATCAAATAAATAGCCAAAAAACAACCAGAAAATGAAAGTATTAGTAACAGGAGGATTAGGATTTATAGGTTCGCATACTGTAGTCGAATTGCAAAAAGAAGGCTTTGAAGTTATAATAATCGATAATCTCTCTAATTCTTCAGAAAATGTTTTAAAAGGAATCGTAGCCATTACAGGTAAAATGCCTCTATTCGAAAAATTAGATTTAAGAGAAAAAGCAGCGGTACAAAATTTCTTTAAAAAATATGATGATGTTACTGGTGTGATTCATTTTGCGGCTTCGAAGGCAGTTGGCGAAAGTGTCGAAAACCCACTTTTGTACTACGAAAACAATATTAGTAGTTTAGTATATCTTTTACAAGAACTACAACAAAAACCAGAAGCTAGTTTTATTTTTAGTTCTTCTTGTACGGTTTACGGTCAAGCAGAAAAAATGCCAATTACAGAAGATGCTCCTGTGCAACAGCCTATATCTCCATACGGAAATACTAAGAAAATAGGAGAAGAAATTATCAGAGATACTGCAAAAGCGACTAATATTAATGCAATTTTATTGCGTTATTTTAATCCAATTGGAGCGCATCCCTCAATAGAAATAGGAGAGTTACCAATTGGAGTTCCTCAGAATTTAGTTCCTTTTATTACACAAACCGGAATAGGATTACGTAAAGAATTGTCTGTTTATGGAGATGATTATCCTACAACTGATGGTACTTGTGTTCGAGATTATATTCATGTCGTCGATTTGGCAAAAGCGCATGTTGTAGCTCTGCAGCGGCTATTGAATAAAAAGAATCTCGATAAAGTAGAAACATTTAATCTGGGAACAGGAAAAGGAAGTTCTGTTCTTGAGGTGATTATGAGCTTTGAGAAGGTAAGTGATGAAAAATTACCATATAAGGTTGTAGCACGAAGAGAAGGAGATATTACCGAGGCCTATGCAAATACGACAAAAGCTAACGATGTGCTGGGTTGGAAAGCACAATCAACGCTAGATGAAGCAATGAGGAGCGCATGGAAATGGGAACAAAAGATAAGGAATAAAATTTCTTAGTTTAAATAGATACTATTTTAAAAGTCCCAAATTATACAATAATAATTTGGGACTTTTTTATTAAATACATACAGCATCAAGTGATGAAACAAAATCCAGATTATAAATTATTTCTCTGTATGGCTACAGTGGGAATTGTATGGGGAACAACTTTTTTGGGAATCAGGGTTGCGGTAGAAACAATTCCGCCATGGTTTGTAACTTCTATCCGTCAAGGTTTGGCAGGATTAATTATAATGGTAATTTTATTATTTAAAAAAGAGCTAAAATGGATTGGATGGGAGAATTTTAAATACCAATTAATTCCATCTTTATTAATGATTGTTGTTGCGAACGGTTTTACCACCGTTGCCGAACAAACTTTACCAAGTGGACTAGCATCGATAATGAGCGCGTTATCTCCGGTGCTTATCTTTATAGGTAGTGTTTTGTTTGGATTGCAAAAACCAAGTTTAAAAGGTTTTATAGGTGTTGTAATTGGTTTTACGGGAGTTGTTTTTATTTTTAAAGATGGACTAGGTTCATTTTTGGATTCTAATTATCAACACGGACTTATATTTATGAGTTTAGCAATTTTAGGTTGGGCTTCGGGAACAATTTATACCAAGAGCCATGTTCATAAATCGAATAATATTAAACTGAATTTATTTTATCAATTTAC
Source organism: Flavobacterium sp. ALJ2 (assembly GCF_015594725.1). Classification (GTDB taxonomy): domain Bacteria; phylum Bacteroidota; class Bacteroidia; order Flavobacteriales; family Flavobacteriaceae; genus Flavobacterium. The sequence continues at coordinate 79,130 of NZ_JADNRC010000007.1, forward strand.
TATTGCTACTTTAGTTCAGTTGGTTTTGGCTTTTATTTTTTCTCCAAATCCAGATGTAAGTTTATGGAGTACAAGAAGTATTTTTGCAGCTTTATATTTGTCTGTTTTTGGGTCGATACTTGCTTTTTTCTCTTATCATTATGCTTTAAAACGAGTAACGGCTATTCAAGTTTCTATTTTGTCTTACATTAATACTATAATCGCCGTTTTTCTAGGTTGGTTGTTGTTAGATGAAGTAATTACAGCCGATTTTATTATTGCTACAGCACTTATTATATCAGGAGTTTTTATTATCAATTATAAAAAGAAAGAAAAAAGGATTGTATAAAAATTTTGTTTCTAATTATATAGAAGTCTCAAATTGTCATCTTGATAGTTTGGGATTTTTTGTTAAGTGTAAAATGTTGTAAATTTGATTGTTAAATAAATTCATTATGAATGCTAAAAAAGAAAATCCTAAAATAAATAAAGTAGAAGAGCCTTCGGTTGCTTATGAAGTTTCTAAGACTAAATTTAAAGGAATCGATAGAGCTACTTTTGATTTTGATGAAGAGATGAAAAATGGACTTACACCAGAGGAAGCAAAAGCTGAATCTATTAAACGAATACGTGAATGGTGGGAGAAATAAAACTTGTTTACACACCACATGTAATTAGTTATCTAGATGATTTAGTTCGGGTCTTATTATAGAAACGAATATTTTGGTTTCATAGAAACTGCTGAAGAATATGTTTTTAATTCTGTTTTTTAGAAGAAAAGTATAACTGATACTTAACTCATTGCTAACGTTTATGGAGTGAAAATAGCATTTATTTGCTAAAAATATAAACTATGAATTCATTTCAAATTTTAAAAAGTACAATTTTCTTAAGTGGTGTAATTTTGTTATTGGCTTGTGATATGAATGATGATAATCAGACACCAGAAAAAGGAAAATATCCTACTTTAACTGGTGCAGATCCTGTTGTAGTGGCTCATCGTGGTGCATCGGGTTATTTACCAGAACATACTATTGAGGGATATACTAAAGCTATTGAAATGGGAGCTGATTTTATAGAGCCAGATTTAGTAATGACAAAAGATGGGCAACTTGTAGTACGCCACGAACCAATGTTGTCCGGAACTACCAATGTATCTGAAATTCCAGCTTTTGCTTCTAAAAAAACTACCAAAGATATTGATGGCGCAATGGTAACCGATTGGTTTGTTTCTGATTTTACTTTGGCAGAAATTAAACAATTAAAAGCAAAACAAGCTTTTGTGGAGCGTTCTCAACAATATAATAATTTGTACGCGATTCCAACATTTGCAGAAGTTATTGCTTTGGCAAAACAAAAATCAGCACAGTTGGGTCGTGTTATAGGGATTTATCCTGAAACCAAACATCCCTCTTTTCATGAAGCGTTAAATTTAAAAATCACCGATAAATTATTGGAGATGTTAACTGCCGAAGGTTGGAACAGTGTTTCGTCTCCAGTTTATATTCAGTCATTTGAAGTTTCTAATTTGCAATATATAAGAACTAAATCAACTGTGAAAACAATACAGTTGTTAGGATGTTACGATGTGGCTCTAAACGGAGATTTAGTTTTTGCAGTTCCAGATGGAGGGATGATTTCTGATGGAAAACCATATGATTGGCATCTAAAAGGAGATGCTAGAGATTATGGATTTTTTAGAACACAAGAAGGTCTAGATTTTGTTAAAACCTATGCAACAGGAATTGGTCCTTGGAAACCTTTTATCATTTCGTATAAAGGAGCAGATATAAATAACGATGGAAAGGCAGATGATATAAATGCCGACGCAAAAGTTGATGATGCTGATAAAGAAGCATTGCCACCTACAACTTTAATCTCGGATGCGCATAAAAAAGGATTGTTAGTACATGCTTATACGTTTAGAAATGAAGGGAAACGATTGTTGAGTAATTATAAAAACAACCCAACTTTAGAATATCAGGCTTTCTATAAATTAGGATTGGACGGCGTGTTTTCCGATTTTACAGATACAGCCGTTCAAGCGAGATAATTTGCTTTTTGATATGAACTCTAATTCTGCAAGGTTTTTTTTAAGTCTTGTAGGTATGATATAATGAATATTCTAAATACCTAACAGGTTTTTAAAACCTGTTAGGATAATGTAGAGTTATTATTTCGGATCGAAAGTTTGCGGGATTTTTTGGTTTTCTTTTTCTTTATCAAAAATCCAAGATATAATCCACCATCTTCCTTCGTTATAATAAAGTTGTATACTGTTAATGCCTCTTCGGGCAACAGGACCGTTTTTTACTAATCTAGTTTCGTAAGTGCTCCAAACGTGAGCTATATTCCCGAAAACACGAACTTCTCTGTTTATTTCATTTTCATAAAAGGCTGTTTTTGCAACCATATCGTCCGTTTCTTTGTGAAACTCTTTAAGAGTCATTGTAGTATGTTGTAGTTTTTCTGCAGCGTTTTCTAATGGAAAAGAATAAATTGCATTTGGATCATGAAGTGAAAGATCACGTTCCCATTGTCTTTTTTCGCCAGCTTCTCCGGAAACTGCCTCATAAGTAGCTTTCATAATTCCATTAATAGTAGTTACATCTTCTTTTAACGGATATTTTTGTGCATTCGAAATTTGTGTAGTCATAATAATAGTAAATGTGATTTTTAAAAATGCTTTTATCATTACTGAATTGTTTAATGCTCAGGCAAATGAAAACAAAGTATAAAGCACATGAAACTATTTTATACAGACGTGTGTAAAAACTACACACACTGTTTGTTTTTTTATGTCGGGGATTATAACATAAATTTATTGAGCGCAGTAGTTAGGCATTCTTTGTAGGTTTTGCCAATAGTGATTTTGTTTCCCTTGGCAATAATATGGTTGTCTTCGATGCTATCAATATTAGTCAGGTTAACAATCGAAGAATTGTGAACTCTCATAAATTCATTAGGCAATACATCTATTAAGTCTTTCAAAGATTTGTAATACGTGTATTTTGTATTGTCTACAGTTATTATTTGTACATAATTGCCTAAACCACTAATGACAGCGATAGTATCAAAGTATAGTTTGATTATCTTTTTGTCGGTTTTTATGATAGTGAATTTTTCAGATGTCATTATAGCCTTGTGGTTTGTGTGAGTTTCAAAATTACATAAATACTACTTATGGTAATGATGAAAACACATAAAAAAAAATCCACACAAACATATGCTTGTGAGGATTCTATTTGTATTGACAATTTTTAGACTGAATACTGAATACTGTAACTGAATACTAAAAAATTATGCATTCGCTGTAACAGCTTCTTTATCAATTTTTCCGATTAATCCAGCTAAAACTTTTCCAGGACCTACTTCTGTAAATAAAGTAGCACCATCAGCAATCATTTGTTGTACAGATTGAGTCCATTTTACAGGAGCTGTAAGCTGAATGATTAAATTCTTTTTTATTTCATTTGGATCAGAAACTGCACTTGCAGTTACGTTTTGATATACAGGACAAATAGGAGTAGAGAAAGTTGTTGCTTCAATCGCAGCAGCTAATTCTTCTCTTGCAGGTTCCATCATTGGTGAGTGAAAAGCTCCACCAACTGGTAATATTAAAGCGCGTTTTGCACCAGCAGCTTTCATAGCTTCACAAGCTTTTTCAACAGCAGTTGTTTCACCAGAAATCACTAATTGTCCAGGACAGTTGTAATTTGCAGCAACTACAATTCCATCTATCGAAGCACAAACTTCTTCTACAACATTATCTGCTAATCCTAAAACAGCAGCCATTGTAGATGGAGTAATTTCGCATGCTTTTTGCATTGCCAAAGCACGTTGAGATACTAATCTTAATCCGTCTTCAAAAGACAAAGTCCCATTTGCAACTAAAGCAGAAAATTCTCCTAAAGAGTGACCTGCTACCATTTCTGGTTTGAAATCTTCTCCCAAAGTTTTGGCTAAAATAACCGAATGCAAGAATACTGCAGGTTGAGTCACTTTGGTTTCTTTTAGTTCTTCGGCAGTACCTTCAAACATGATATCTGTAATTCTAAAACCTAATATTTCGTTAGCTTTCTCGAATAATTCTTTGGCTAAAGCCGAATTTTCATATAAGTCTTTGCCCATTCCTGTAAACTGCGCACCTTGACCTGGAAATACGTATGCTTTCATTTCTTTTAATTTAAAAATTTAGTGATTCTAAGATTGAAAAATTAGTTTCAATTGAAAGGCAAAAATACTATTTTTTTAGCTTGAATAATTCTTAAACATGTAAATCCATAACAATCTCGAAAGACGGATATTAAAGAAAGAAAAAGCAATAATTACTACGGCAATAATTGGAATGATTCTTAAATCGAAATTTTTTTCAAAGAAAAATTGAGCAATGCAGTAAGTAGCAATACCTTGCGCTACTGTTAGTCCGTAACTCATGTACATGGCGCCAAAAAAGAAACCAGGTTCTTTCTCGAATTTAAAACCACATTCACTACATTCTTTGTGCATTTTCGGAAATTTGAAAGTAAGAAATATGTTTTTCTCATCTAGAACTTTTCCTTTGTGACAATTAGGACATTCATTTCGTAAAACATGGGTGATCATATATGACATAATTGGTTCATTTTTTATTATATACAAAGATACTTCGCTCGTTTTCAATTCTGTTTTTATATCTTCGCTTATTGTAGCACAATAAAGACATTTGTAGCCATGAAAAAGTACCCAATTTACAGTGTTGCCAATTTTAGTTGTAACGATACAAGAAGCGATTTTTATGTAAATTCTTTTACCGAACATTTAAAAACGCACAGTTTTGTCGAGAAACCGCATCGGCATGATTCTTATTTAATGGTGTTTTTTACAGATGGTTCCGGAATACATGAGATTGATTTTGATAGATTTGATATAAAAAAAGGAAGTTTGTTTTTGCTTCAGCCCGGACAAATACATTTTTGGAGTTTGTCACAAGACATTGAGGGATATGTTGTGATCTTCTCTCAGGAAATGTACAATCTGTATTTTGGTCAAAAAAAAATCAATGATTATGCTTTTTATAGTTCAATAAATAATAAACCGCAAGTTTCTTTTGATGCCGATTCTATAAAAGAAATTACACCTTATTTTGAGTTGCTTATGCAAGAAAGTAAGCTGAAGAACAAATACCAACTGGATAAAATGCTTAATCTTTTAGATTCAATTCATATAGAAATTGCTAGAAAATATGATGATTCCGAGATTCATGAAGTTCATCCTTATAATGTGAAAATAAAGAAATTTGAAGAGTTTCTGGAACTTCATTTTAAGACGAATAAATCGCCTTCATTTTATGCCGAACAATTGCATATTACTTTAAAACACCTCAATAGAATATGCAATGATATTTTGAAAAAAACAGCAACGGAAGTAATCACTGATCGGGTAGTTTTGGAAATAAAAAGAATGTTGATTGATAAACAACTGGCAGTAAATGAAATTGCCGAAGAAGTTGGGTATGATGATTATTCGTATTTCTCTCGCGTCTTTAAAAAATACACCAATTTATCGCCAACAGAGTTTAGGAATTTGAAGAAGTAGTTTTTTTTGAGAGGTGAGAGAAGCAAGATAAGAGAAGTAAGATGTTAGAAGTAAGATGAGATGAGAGATGCGATAAGCTAGATGTAAGGTGAAAACGGTTGTCAGGCTGAGCGGAGTCGAAGCCCCGCTAACATTTGGTGTTGTTTAGAAAAGACAAAAAAAACAAAACCCCATACTTCTTTCAAAGCATAGGGTTTTAACCAAATTAAATACTAAAATTTATGTAGGGGTAATTTATTGTTTTGCAAATTGTAATTCAATGTTCAAACGGACATCATCGCTTACTAAAACTCCTCCAGCTTCTAACGCTGAGTTCCAGTTTAATCCCCAATCTTTACGATTGATTTTTCCAGTAATGTTCAAGCCAATTTTTGTATTTCCCCAAGGATCAGTCATAATTCCACTAAATTCTACTGGCAGTTTAACTTCTTTTTCAATGCGCCTAATGTTTAGCTTACCAGTAAGTTCATAGTTTCCGTCATTTACTTTGGTAAAAGAACTTGATTTGAAAGTCATTTTCGGACTGTTTTCAATATCAAAGAAATCGGCACTTCTTAAGTGATTGTCTCTGTCAGTGTTTCCAGTGTCAATAGATTTAATATCTGCTGAAAAATTAATTGCTGCATTCTCGAAGTTGTTCTCGTCGCTTGCTATAGTTGCTTCGTAGTCATTAAACTTACCTGAAACATTAGTAAACATCATGTGTTTTACTTTAAATCCAATTTCTGAGTGTGTTGGGTCAATTGCCCATTTTGTAGTTGCCATAATTTTTTGTTTTTTATTAAATAATAGTTTTATATAATGTTGAATTAATAATTTACTTGCATTGGAATTTCCATTAATAGAAATTCTGCGTCTGTATTTGCTTTAATAGTTACGGTTTTAAAATCTGTAATTCCGATAGCGTCACGAGTGTTTAATTCTTGACCATTGATAGTTACGTTTCCTTTTAAGATAAAAGCATACAAACCGTTACCTTCTTTCTTAATTGAATATTCTGTTGCGATTCCAGCATCAAAATTCCCCATATGAAACCAAGCGTCTTGATGAATCCAAACTCCAGCATCATCAGGATTTGGAGATAGTACTTGCTGTAATTTATTATGTCTGTCCTCTGTGTTTAAAGAAATTTGTTGGTAACGAGGAGTTACATTGCGTTTGTTTGGGAACAACCAAATTTGTAATAATTTAGTTTGTTGGTCTGCATTTGGATTAAACTCGCTATGCTGAATTCCTGTTCCGGCACTCATTACCTGAATATCTCCATGTTTGATGATTTCAGTATTTCCCATACTATCCTTATGCGCTAAATCTCCTTCAAGTGGAATCGTAATAATTTCCATATTATCGTGAGGATGTGTGCCAAAACCCATTCCTGCAGCAATAGTATCATCGTTTAAAACACGAAGAGCTCCAAATTGTATGCGTTCTGAATCGTAATAAGCAGCGAAACTAAAACTGTGATATGCGTTTAACCAACCGTGGTTTGCATTTCCACGTGTTTCGGCTTTGTGTATTACTATATTTTCCATGATTTTTTGTATTTGTTATTATTTGATAGGGCAAATTTACAACCAAAGGAAAGGGAAAGCACTTAACCTAGATTAAGAAATGATTTTTATTGAAGGTTCAGAGCTTTTTTTGAGGTTCAAAGGTTCTTAGTTGCTGAGGCTCTAAGGTTCTGAGTGACAAAGAGACAAAGATTGTGAAGGGAGGTTCAGAAAGGAAAAGGTTCTAAGTTTTTAAGGATGTGTTAGATAGTCTGTAGCGTATTTACTCTATTATATAGAGAATCCAGTCACAATCTTGTCATTCTGAGACGGAGTCGAAGAATCACATCAAATAGCTCGACAATCTATGAATGCTTTGTGTTAGTTTCTTGTGGAGATCTCTTCTTCGTCGACATGACAAGATTGTGTAAAAATCTAAGAAGTCTAGAAATCTAATTTAACTATACTTCGCAATATACTGCTGTACTACTAAATCGGTATTTTCGTGGCGTTTTTTGCTTTCTAATTGTTTAGGCGGAGAAGCTCGCTCCATGCAATTTTTAACAGCACAGGTTTCACAAGTAACACCAACTATTTGTTTTACAATAGGTTTAGCGTCTATAAATTTGAATTTCTTTTTCATAGCAGGAGTAATCAAAATCCCTACAGAAATGCTTCGCATGCAATTTTCTACAAAAGGATCTTTGGTAGCTGATGAAAAAACCAAATATTCATTTCCGCTATTTTCATAACTTGAAATTTGAGCGTCAAAGAAATGAGCTTTATTTTGTTTGATGGCCTCGTCTATAGTCTTAATAGAAACCCATCGGCGGCAATAATGCTCATTCATCTCATTGGCATGAGGCTCCTGTTGATTTGTAATATGGAGTTCTTTTTTTATTTGATAGGTGTCAGATCCTATTTGGTGTGACATTCTCAGAAAGAATAAGTTCTTTAAATGAAAATCTTTTGGTAAAAGATTGGTTAGTCTCTGATAAAAAGATTCAGGAGAAACATTAAATTTCTCGATTAATGCAACAAATTCTTCAGGTTTTGGATTCTCTTTGGTTAAAAAAAGATTGATGTCATCTATTAATAATTTTCTTGGTAATAATAGTGCTCCAGCAAAATAGGAAGCATAAAAATTATGCAAGACCTGATCAAAATTATCAAACTTTATCCAGCTGAATGTTAGTAGTCTATCCGTTATTTCTAAATAGTTATAGGCTATTTCTTTGGCTAGTATAAAAGCTCTTTGAGGATCGTCTATTTCTTTAGAAAGTAATAATGTTTTGCTTTTTGGGATATAAATAGATCGCAAATCACCTAAAGCTTCCTGGTCTTTAAAGAGAAGTTCTTTTATATTATAGCCATATTCTTCTTTTAGAATAGCACTCAATTCCTGAGTAGAAATTTGATTTTCAAGATTAATTTGGAATGATTCAGAGAAAGCAATTACTTTATTTTCTAAATCTTCAAAGTAATTGATGTGTGCTTCTTGATAGGAACGCAAAGATGCTAAGAAAAAACTTTCTCGGCTTAAATTATAATGCTGAGCAATTTCGATTATAGTACTAATAAAGGCATTGACTTTTGCTGGAGCATTGGCAATAATGTCAATCAAATCATTTTCATGAATGCCAAAAAGTTCTAACGGAATTTCTTTTAAAATACCAGATTTTAAAATTTCGCCTATCGGTGCCAAGTTGTTATCTAGTTTCAAAGAAACCATTTGATCGTAACTTATATCAAGATTTTCGCACAGAATCAAAATCTTATCAGTCTTCGGATATTTCTTTCCTTTTTCTATTTCGTTCAAATACGATTTAGAAAGGTTCGTGAGTTTGGCTAAGCCAAATAACGAAAGGTTTTTTTGCGTGCGAACCTGTTTTAATTTAAGTCCGAAAATAAGCTTGATATAGTCTTTTTCAATGTCCATAACTCAAAAATACGCATTATAAAAATAATCGCCAAAAAAATATTTTTAATATTTAGCGAACGTTCGCTTGTTTTGTATAAAACTTTTTTATAATATTGTGGTGTAAAACATATTAGCTATGAAAAATCAATTAGAAACCACAGATTCGGCAATGGAGTTTTTAGCCGAAAAAAACAATTCTTATGCTGCTATCTGGACAGATGAAGCAGTTGCGTTTATTACAGAATTGCATTTAAAATTTGATTCACAACGAAAATTATTGTTGTCACAAAGAGAGCAACAACAAATTTTATTTGATAAAGGTGTCATGCCAACTTTTCCATCCGAAACCAAATTGGTCAGAGAAGATAGTTGGACAGCTGGAGCTATTCCGAAAGATTTATTAGACAGAAGAGTAGAAATTACAGGTCCAGTAGATAGAAAAATGATTATTAACGCCTTGAATTCTGGGGCAAAAACTTTTATGGCAGATTTTGAAGATAGTACATCACCAACATGGACTAATTTAATGAATGGGCAAGTAAACTTAATTGATGCTGTAAATAAAACGATCAGCTTAACAGATGAGATTAAAAATAAGACCTATCAGTTAAATGAAAACATAGCAACCTTAATTGTTCGTCCAAGAGGGTTACATCTTACAGAAAAGCATGTTTTAGTTGAGGGTCAGGTGATTTCGGCATCATTGGTAGATTTTGGCTTGTATGTTTTTCATAATCATAAAAAATTACTTGAAAACGGAACAGCTCCTTATTTCTATATTCCAAAATTAGAGCATTATCTAGAAGCGCGTTGGTGGAACAATGTTATTGAGTTTACTCAAAATTATTTAAGAATACCTCAGGGAACTATAAAAGTAACGGTACTTATCGAAACAATAACAGCAAGTTTTCAGTTAGACGAAATTATATTCGAATTAAAAGAGCATATCGTTGGACTGAATTGTGGCAGATGGGATTATATATTTTCATACATAAAAAAATTCAATAAGCACCCTTCGTTTTTGGTTCCAGACAGAGATCAGGTGAATATGACTTCACCTTTCATGAAAGCCTATTCTAATCTCGTAATTCAGAGATGTCATAAAAGAGGAATTCACGCAATTGGAGGGATGGCAGCTCAGATTCCGATTAAGAATAATGACCAAGCCAATGCTATCGCTTTTGCGAAAGTAAAAACGGATAAAGAACGTGAAGTACGTAACGGTCACGATGGAACTTGGGTAGCGCATCCAGATTTGGTTTCATTAGCAAAAACCGTATTTGATGCGGCAATGCCAACACCAAATCAGATTCACATACCAAGGCCGCATCTTACAATTACCGAGCAAGATTTACTTGAAGTGCCAGTTGGAACTATAACTGAAGAAGGAGTTCGAAAAAATATTAATGTAGGCGTTTTGTATCTGGCTTCTTGGCTTAACGGGCAAGGTGCAGCGGCGATACATAATTTAATGGAAGATGCGGCAACGGCTGAGATTTCTAGATCGCAATTGTGGCAATGGTTATATAACAAAGTAGTTCTGGATAATGGAAAACAGTTGAATCTGGCATATTATCACAAATTAGCTTTAGATGAATTTAGCAAAATTAAAAAGGAATTGGGTGAAGAAAACTATGAAAAACGCTGGTTTCCTTTGGCTGAAAAAGTATTAGAAAGGTTGGTTGTAACGCTCGACTTTGAAAACTTTCTTACTATACCATGTTACAAATATTTATAAAAAAACGTTGAGCTTAATAATTGAAAAATAAACGCATAGAAACATAGTCCCAATAGAAGTATCAGGATAGAATTTAAAATTAAGGAGATTTTAAAAAATCATGATTTTCACACATAGCTATGTGTGTTTAAATAAGTGAAACGCCTTTATAACCACAAAGGAAAGCTATGTCTCTATGTGTTGAAAATTACTCAAAAAACAGAAAATTGCTTACTAACAACCCAAATAACGATACTATGAAAACAACAGAAGACAGAATTCAGGAATTGATCAACGATTGGTTAACAAACCCAAGATGGGCAGGAGTAGAGCGACCTTACACAGCAACCGAAGTGGTTACTTTACAAGGTTCTTACGAAATAGAACATTCTATTGCCAAAATGGGAGCTCAAAAATTATGGAGAAAACTTAAAAGTCAGGATTTTGTAGCAGGATTAGGTGCTTTAACCGGTAATCAGGCGATACAGGAAGTTGATGCAGGTTTAGAAGCTATTTATTTGAGTGGATGGCAAGTCGCTGCAGATGCAAATTTGGCGGGTGAAATGTACCCTGATCAATCTCTTTATCCTGTAAATAGTGTGCCTATGGTAGTTAAGAAAATAAACAATGCTTTATTAAGAGCCGATCAAATTCAGGTTGTTAATGGAGTTCAAGATAAAAAAGATTATTTAGTGCCTATTGTTGCCGATGCCGAAGCTGGTTTTGGAGGAAACTTAAATGCATTTGAATTGATGAAATCAATGATTGAGGCTGGAGCTTCTGGAGTTCATTTTGAAGATCAATTGAGTTCTGCTAAAAAATGTGGACATCTTGGAGGGAAGGTTTTGGTGCCAACTCAAGAAGCTATTAATAAACTAGTAGCGGCAAGATTAGCAGCAGATGTTATGGGAACACCTACGCTTATTGTGGCAAGAACGGATGCTGATGCAGCTAATTTATTAACGAGCGATGTAGATCCTAGAGATGCTCCGTTTATTACAGGAGAAAAAACCAATGAAGGTTTCTTTTATGTAAATAGCGGAATTGATCAAGGAATTGCAAGAGGTTTGAGCTATGCTCCTTATGCTGATTTAATCTGGATGGAAACTAGTAATCCCGATTTGGTATACGCTAAAAAGTTTGCCGATGCTATGCTTAAAGAATTTCCAGATAAAATGCTGGCTTACAATTGTTCTCCATCATTTAATTGGGCTGCTAAATTATCTGTTGCCGAAATGGAAACTTTTAGAGAAGACCTGGCTGCAATGGGATATAAATTTCAATTCATCACATTAGCAGGTTTCCACGCTTTAAATACAAGTATGTTCGAATTGTCTAAAGCATATAAAGAAAGAGGAATGGCAGGCTATTCTGAATTGCAAGAAAGAGAATTTGCATTGCAAAGTAGCGGATTCCGTGCTGTAAAACATCAGGCTTTCGTAGGAACTTCTTATTTTGATGCTGTACAAAATACAGTAACTATTGGGAAATCAACAACTACAGCAATGAAACATTCTACTGAGGTTGAGCAGTTTTAAATTTTAATTCAAAAAAAGAAACACGGTTCTTGATTGGACCGTGTTTTTTTATGAATTTCACGAAGTTGCATAAATTAAATTGACTCAAAATTAAATTATAATTTGCTTTTCAAAAGCCTTGCTTTCATTTTACTGAAAAACTCGGGTGTAACGCCAATGAAAGAAGCTATTTGTTTTTGAGGTACTTTTTGAATAAGTGTTGGATATTTAGTACAGAATTTTTCAAAGCGCTCTTCGGCAGATAAACTAAGATTATCCATTAGACGCTGCTGATTAGCTACTAATGAATTTTCTGTCAAGATTCTGAAAAAGCGTTCTAGCTTTGGAATGTCAAAATACAATTGCTCTTGGTTTTCTTTAGAAAGGACTACAACTTCAGAATCTTCTAAAACTTCTATGAATAGTTGTCCAGGTTTTTGTGTAATTAAACTATACATATCACTAATCCACCATCCTTGACAAGAAAAACTCAACACATGTTCTACAATATTATCATTGATATTAAAACTGCGAATGATGCCTGAGTTTATAAAATAAGATTCTTTACAAACGTTTCCTGCGTTTAATAAGATCGTTTTGGCTTTATAGAAATGGGTTTCGGTTTTTGATAAAAAATGAGCTTGTTCTTCGGGAGTTAACGAAACATGTTTGGCAATGTTTTCTAGAATTAAAGCCATTAGTTGCTTTTTATCAATGTAAACGAAGTTACTTTGTATCTGTTATTTTCTATTTTTCCAGTAACTGCTGCTTTACGAATGGTATTGCAAAAGCCATCTTTTGCGTGAGCATCACCATGTTCGTCAATTTTAGTTCCATCTACAAAATAAGGTTTTCCATCAATGCGAATAGCTAAATCACAACTATTGCCTTTCATCCCGAATTGGCATTCACCACAGGCTGCTTCTACAATTTGAGATTTTTCGGTGGTTTTCTTGTCTTGTGCATTGATTGTGATACTCAAGAATAGAAATGCTAAGAATGCTATTTTTTTCATCTTTTATAGATTTACGGTTATTAATTGTGCGGTTTTTTTTGCTCTTTCGACTACTTCTTCAATAGGAGTTTCTAGGGCATCGTTTGATAAAACAACTCCCATGCGACGATAAGGTCTTGAGGTTGGTTTTCCAAAGATACGGAAGTCAGTTTTAGGTAATGCAGCAACTTTTTCGATTCCAGTATAAGTTGGGTTATTTGAATCTTCGGAAGCTAAAATTACTGCACTTGCTCCAGTTTTTTCTAATGTTATTTCAAAAATTGGTAAACTTAAGATTGCGCGTAAATGCAACTCAAATTCGTTGAAATTTTGTGTTCCTGCTAAAGTTACCATTCCGGTATCGTGTGGGCGAGGGGAGAGTTCAGAGAAATAAACCCCTTCATTGGTTAGGAAAAATTCTACTCCAAAAAGTCCTGCACCTCCTAAAGCTTCGGTGATTTTTTCAGCCATATCTTGGGCTTCGTATAAATCTTTATCGGATACTCTTGCGGGTTGCCAACTTTCTTGATAATCGCCACGTTCTTGTCTGTGACCTATTGGTGCGCAAAAAAGTGTTGGATTATTATTTTGAGCAATTGTTAAAAGGGTAATTTCTGAATTAAAATTTACAAATGCTTCTACAATCACTTCGATAACATCTCCGCGTGAACCTGCTACGGCATATTCCCAAGCTTTTAGGATATCATCATGGGTTTTTATAGTCGATTGTCCTTTTCCTGATGAAGACATTAAAGGTTTTACAACGCATGGCATTCCTACTTCTTGTACGGCTTTTTGCAGTTCTTCGGCTGAGGTTGCATATTGATATTTGGCAGTTTTTAAGCCAAGTTCTTTGGCAGCCAAATCACGAATGGCTTTACGGTTCATAGTGAAGTTTGCCGCTTTCGCAGAGGGAACTACAGTAATTCCTTGTTTCTCGTAATCATAAAAACGTTCGGTACGAATGGCTTCTATTTCGGGAACTATAAAATTGGGTTTGTGTTTGGCAACGATTCGGTCTAAAGCTTCGCCATCGAGCATGTTGATTACTTCAAAACTGTGTGCAACTTGCATTGCAGGGGCATTTTCGTAACTATCTACAGCAATTATGGTTTGTCCGATTCGTTGTGCAGCGATGGTAAATTCTTTGCCTAATTCGCCTGAACCTAGAAGTAGTATTTTCATAGGAGAATATTTGATATATTGGAATATAAATGGAGTAGTAAAAGTAACGAAAAATGTTTTTAACCGCAAAGTTCACAAATATTTACGCAAAGAGTGCAAAGTTGTTGTTATGAGTTTAAAAAGATTCGCGAAGGATTACACAAAGAACGAAAGCTCTGCTCAAAAGTAAAAAGAATAGGTTCGCAAAGATTTTAAAATTAATCTTTGCGAACCTATGCGTATTCCAATAGCTATCGGGACTGCGCTCTTTGCGGTAAAAAAACCTTGAGGTTAAATACTATTAATGAAAATGATCTTCTTCGATTTCAAATTCGGCATCTTTCTCCCAGATTTCCATTTCACAAGGTTTGCAGTTGAATTTTAGTTTGTATTCTAGTTCACCTTGTTTTAATACCAATGGTTCTTTTACTTTAACACCCATGATGTCTTTTTGATGTATTGGGCATTTTTTTAATTCGTATTTGATACAATATTTGGTTGTCATTACACGTGATTTTCCAGGATCCCATTGCAATTCAAATGCTTTTTCGATTTCGGTTACGCCATGACGTTCGTAAAATTTACGTGCCGTTTTGTTTGAAACATTGTACATAAAGTCCAATTTAGTTTCTGGGTATGGATGTGATGTTTTTACCAACTGGTGTTCTTCTCGCTTGTAATTTGCTAGACGAATTTCAGTTAATTGGTCATAAACTGTTCTTCTCATTTCGTTAATTTTAGAAATAGGAAGGAACCAGTTTTGAGTAAACATTACATTAATTTCATCAGCTGTATAAGGTGTGAAACCTGTTTTAGCCAATTGTGTTTTGATATTTTCTTCTATTGATTCGCCAGTTTTAGTTTGCTCTTTTGAATGTTCTAAAGTAACAACGCTTACATTTCCATCTTCGTCGGTTGCGATTAATTCAAAACCAGTTTCGTTTTCAGTAAGTAATAAAGTAGTACTCAGTTTACGAACGGCGCTGTCTTCTCTTTCTACAATTTTGATGAAAGCAGCGTCATTATTACGGTAAATAAAAGTTCCGTCTTTTACTTCTTTTAAAACGTTTGGATAAATTTTACCGTTTTCGGCTTTGTTTACATAAATTCCGTCGGCTTCATTGTTTTCGTTAATGAAACAAAGTCCATCACCGTTGTTTAATAATTCGCCATTTTCGATTTCGTAAGCGTTTCCAACCGTTCGGATTAGTTTACCAATATATTGTCCTTTTGATTTTGGGCTTTCCCAAGATCCAATACTATGATTTCTATCGTTTACAAAATAATCAGTGTAACCACGATTAAACGTTCTGTTTAAAGAAGAATCAAAAGTATAGGTGCATTTTCCAGAAGAAGCTTTCGTGTATTTATCATTTCCTTCTGCTTCTAGAAAACTGTCTAGTTTCTGACGTAAATAAGACACGTTGTTTTTAACATAAACCACATCTTTTAGTCGTCCTTCAATTTTAAAAGAAACGATTCCAGCTTCAATAAGATTCGGAATTTGGTCTGATATATCTAAATCTTTAATCGATAGTAAGTGACTATTTTTGATTAAAGTTTCTCCGTTTCCGTCAATTAAGTTATAAGGTAAACGACAGTTTTGAGCGCAAGAACCACGGTTGGCACTGCGTTCTCCGTTTGCCACACTCATATAACAGTTTCCACTGAAAGAAACACATAAAGCTCCGGTTACGAAAAACTCTAATTCTACATCAGCCTCGTCGTATATTGTTTTAATTTGATGTAAATTCAATTCACGTGCTAAAACCACACGTTTTATTCCTGCATCTTTTAGGAATTTAATTTTGTCAGCATCACGATTATTAGCTTGTGTGCTGGCATGAAGTACAATAGGAGGTAACTCCATCTCCATGATAGCCATATCCTGAATAATTAGTGCATCTACACCAATATCGTATAATTCATAAATCATTTGACGACACGTTTCTAATTCGTTGTCGTATAAAATGGTATTCATTACGACAAAAACCTGTGCATTAAATAGGTGGGCATATTTTACCAATGCGGCGACATCTTCAAGAGAGTTATTTGCATTAGAACGTGCTCCAAATTGTGGTGCACCAATATAAACGGCATCGGCTCCGCTATTTATAGCTGCCATTCCTCCAATTAAATCTTTAGCAGGAGCTAATATTTCGATTTTCTTCTTCATCGAGTTGATGATAAATTATTTATTTCTAAAACTTTATACTTTTTGGCTTTCGCCTAAAAAAGTTTACAAAGTTCCTATAAATTATCTGAGTTTGCTAATGCTAAAGTGACTTTTTTTGAAATAGTTAGGTAATATGGAATGATGATGTTTAAGGATTTATATTTATTTGATTTATAACTAAGTTACACCTCCCAAGATTTGAAAGTATTGGTATGAATCAATTTTAGTTCTACTCGTTCTTTTAAGTTTTTAAACAATGGTTTTGCCGCTACCTAAAGCTATTGGATGGATATTCGGTATATATCAATAAGACCTAAATTGGATAAATGTTTTAATAAGACTTGCTCTGCCATATAGCCATATATCTTTTCCGCCTTGTTTTTTAATTTCGGTTACTTTGTTAAGGTCGTCAGTACTTATGATAGTAGCTTTTTCATCGTGTATATTTTGGCTTGAAAAAACAATTTTTTTTTTGAATGTATTGCTTGCCATAGAGCTTGTTCTTCTGGACTTGCGTTTGTTTCTGGTTGGTAATTGCCCCACATATCATAACTTACTCTACCATAAAAAAGTATCTATACTTGATAAAAAACCATCAAAATCCATATCATCATCCATGATACACCAATCAACTTCTCCGTTTGAACCTTCGATAAAGCCATCTAAGGTTACAGCTAAATCTAAAATTACTTTTTTCATATGTAAAACATTTACTGTTTGTCTAGCTTAGATTCTTGTATATAAAAATATAGTTTTTCAATTCATATAAAGTAAAAAAAACTACTCAGTTTATTAACTAAGTAGTTTTTGGATGATAGCGGTTTTAATCAAAATAATTGTCTTTTTCTCTAGTTAAATTTTGGAGATAATTGAAATTAGTAGTTTTTCGGTATTACCATTTCACAGGGAAAGTAAAGCCTATGGCAGCTGCTCCTGAAAATTGTTCTGCAGCTGATGTATAATAATATGTAAATGCTACATCGAAATTATTTTTGCGACCTAATGCTAATCCAATACTGAAAGGTACATGCATTAATAGTCCATTCTTTTTTATTCTAGTTAATGGTGTATAGGTCTCAAATGAGCCGATAGATGCACCGATACCAATCTCAATATATGGAGCGACCCATGGTATAGGTGCGCAAATACGGGCTTTTCCACCAATTAAAAAAGCATTAGTTGTTACTTTGTACTCATGTTGGTTCTGGAGATTTGAGTTTTGATTGGTTGATGTTAAAATAAGTCCAGCATAAGGTCTTAAACCAACCCATTTGGTTAAACCAAATACATATTCTCCTTGTGCATAAAAACCAGTGCCATTTATGTCTGTTTCGTCATAAGGGGCGGTCAGTCCTAAACCTACTGCGACATTAATAAATTCGCCTTTTCTTGGTTGGGCTTTTGCCAGATGAGATGAAAATATTGTAATAATAATAATGATAAAAATTTTCCGAAATGCAGAAGTCATGATTAGTTTTTTTTTGTTTATTAATTCGATGTAGGTGATTGGGACGAAATTAAGATTTATTTTTGAACTTTTATGAATAAAAAATATTCTGTAGGATTTGGGTTAGGGACAGGAGGGATATCCTTTTGTTTTTTTCTTTAAAAAATAAAAGATATAGTCAGATAGCCCTTGGGATGCGCCCATAAAAAAAACAGCCTAAAGTATAAAGTGATGAAACTTTAAACCTCAAGCCGTTTTAATAAACTTATTTATGATGTTATACAGCCAAAGCTTCTTTGATTCTGCGTAATGCTTCTTTTAGGATGTCGTCGCTTGTTGCATAAGAAAAACGAATACAATTTGGATTTCCGAAGGCATCTCCTGTAACTGTTGCTACGTTCGCTTCGCCAAGGAGATACATTGATAAATCATTAGCATCTTTGATATGAGTTCCTTTTAATGTTTTTCCGAAGAATGAAGAAACGTCAGGAAAAACATAAAATGCCCCTTCTGGAACATTGATTTTCACTCCTGGAATTTCTTTTAATAATCCAACAACTAAATCTCTACGTGTGTGGAAAGCCTGAACCATGTGGTTTAATACACTTGGATCGGCATCTACAGCTGTAATTGTAGCGCGTTGTGCCACAGAATTTGCTCCTGATGTTACTTGTCCCTGAATTTTTGTACATGCTTTTGCAATGAATTCTGGCGCTCCGATGTAACCAACTCTGTATCCTGTCATAGCAAATGCTTTTGCAACTCCGTTTACAGTAATTGTTTTTTCTAGCATTCCTGGGATTGAACCGATACTACAGAATGTTCCTGAGAAATTGATATGCTCATAGATCTCATCAGCAACTACGTATATATTTGGGTATTTTTCTAATACTTTTGCAAGTGCTGTTAACTCTTCTCTGCTGTAAACAGAACCTGAAGGATTACAAGGTGAACTGAACCACATCATTTTTGTTTTTGGTGTGATGGCAGCTTCTAATTGTGCTGGAGTGATTTTAAAATCGGTATCTACTGATGTTGGAACTTCAACTGGAACTCCGCCAGAAAGTTTTACAATTTCAAAATAGGAAACCCAGTATGGTGCAGGTAAAATAACTTCGTCACCGTCGTTAAGCATTACTTGTGCAATGTTATATAAAGATTGTTTTGCTCCTGTAGAAACTACAATTTGACTTGGTTTGTAGTCTAATCCATTATCTCTTTTAAATTTTTTGCAAATTGCCTCTCTTAATTCTAGATAACCTTCTACTGGAGAATATGTACTGTAATTTTCGTCAACTGCTTTTTTGACTGCCTCTTTAATGAAGTCAGGGGTATTAAAGTCTGGTTCTCCCAAACTTAAACTAATAATGTCTTTTCCTTGTGCTTTTAATTCGCGTGCCAACGCGGCCATTGCCAAAGTTTGTGATGTAGCTAAATTGTTAATTCTGTCTGAAAGAATGTGATTCATTTTATAGTTAATTGTGGTTTGTTATTGTGTTGATATTACGCCATTTCGGGTTTCATTCCCAAATCTCGTAAATGTTTATAGTGTGCCAAAACTGCTCCTCTCATGGTTTTGAATTCATGATATGGTAAGTTACATTCGATTGCAGTTTGTTTTACTATTTCGGCAATTTTTCCGTAGTGGATATGGCTTATGTTTGGAAAAATGTGATGTTCAATTTGGTGGTTTAATCCACCTGTAAACCAGTTTACAACTTTATTCTTAGGAGCAAAATTGGCAGTAGTGTACAATTGGTGAATTGCCCATGTGTTTTCCATTTCACCATCTTCATTTGGAATGGGGTTAGATGTTTCTTCGACTACGTGTGCCAATTGGAATACGATACTCAGAATTAATCCTGCTGTATAATGCATTACGAAGAATCCAATAATAACTTTCCACCATGCAACACCTAAAAGCATTGGTAATGCCATCCAGATTAGTACATAAATAATTTTCGTAATTACAAGTACAGTCCATAATTTGGTTGGACTTTGTGGCGTTCCGTATGATAGTTTTCTTTTTAAGTAGTTTTTCATTTGCTTAAAATCAGTTGTTAAAGCCCAATTGAAAGTCAACAATCCGTATAAGAAAAATGAATAATAGTGTTGAAATTTATGAAAACGATGCCATTCTGCATTTTGTGTAAAACGAATAATTCTTCCTGCATCAAGATCTTCATCATGGCCATGAATATTAGTATATGTATGATGTAAAACATTATGCTGTACTTGCCAGTTGTGTACGTTTCCTGCAAGAACATATATGCTTCCTCCCATGATTTTGTTTACCCAACTTTTGGTCGAGTAAGAACCATGATTTCCATCATGCATTACATTCATTCCGATTCCAGCCATACCAACACCCATAACAATGGTTAATAGTAAATGAGCCCAAAATGGCATATCGAGTGTAAGTATTAAAAAATAGGGCGCAAGAAAAACTGTAAACAGAATAATGGCTTTTAAATGAAGTTTCCAATTTCCTGTTTTTTGGATGTTATTATCTTTAAAGTAACTGTTCACTCGTGAGTTAAGTGTTCTGAAAAACTTTAAATTGTCTTGTTTGGCAAATGTAGGTATGGTCTTATTCATATAATTTTTAAATAGTCCTCAAAGATAATTATTATAAATTTTCAATTTACAAAAATGAGTTAAATATTTCAACTGTAAAGTAGTACTTTTGTTAAAAAAATAGAACAATGAATGAGATTCTGAAATATTTTCCTGATTTGACTGACATTCAAAAAGAACAATTTCAAAAATTAGATTTTTTATACCATGATTGGAATGAAAAAATTAATGTTATTTCACGTAAAGATATTGATGCCTTATACACCAAGCATGTCCTACATTCGCTTGGAATTGCAAAAATTATAAAATTTGAACCGGGGACTTATGTTCTTGATGTGGGTACTGGTGGTGGGTTTCCTGGAATTCCTTTGGCGATTCTTTTTCCTGAAACTCGTTTTTATTTAATTGATGTTATTGCAAAAAAAATAAAAGTGGTTCAAGGGGTTGTTGATGCTTTAGAATTAAAAAACGTGAAGGCCGAACAGCTTCGTGCTGAAAATGTGAAAGGGGATTTCGATTTTATCGTAAGTCGCGCTGTAACTAATATGCCTGATTTTGTTTCTTGGATTAAAGATAAAATCAAGAAAAAGCACAAACACGAACTTAAAAATGGAATTTTATACCTTAAAGGAGGTGATTTAACTGAAGAATTGAAAGATTTTCCTAAAGTAACAGAATACAATTTAGCTGATTTCTTTGAAGATGAATTTTTTGAAACCAAAAAAGTAGTTCATTTGCCTTTAAAATTTACAGTTTAAATTGACCTGAATACATGTTACAAAACCCTGTCTAGATTAGATGGGGTTTTTGCTTTTTATTTCATTATTCCATCGTTTGCACGAAAGCATAACAAAAAGATAATTTTGTTACTAGGTGTATTTTTTTATCTTTGAAATACTTACATAAACAAAGTAATGATGGATAGAAGGAAGTTTTTTAGAAATGGCTCTTTATTTACAATTGGAGCAGCAGTTATGAATCCTTTTCAGGGATCGGCTAATATTTTGGATGTAGAATCAGTTAATAAAAATAAGAAAGCCAAAAATATTATTCTTTTAGTTAGCGATGGAATGAGTACTGGAACTCTAAATATGACCGATTTGTTCCTGAACAGAAAAACAGGAAAAGGTTCTAATTGGATTCAGTTATATAAAGATAATCGAGTTTCGAGAGCTTTAATGGATACGGCTTCGGCTAGTTCGATTGTTACTGATTCATCTGCGGCAAGTTCTTCTTGGGGAGGTGGTTTCAGAGTAAATAATGGAGTGCTTAATGTAAGTCCTCAAGGTGAGCCACATTTGCCTATTTGGCAAAAATTCAAGAAGGCAGGAAAAATGGCTGGTTGTGTTACCACTGTTCCTATTACGCATGCAACTCCTGCAGGTTTTTGTGTAAATAGTAAAAGCCGAAATGCTCAGGATGATATTGCTGAACAATATTTAGACCTTGGTTTTGATGTTATGATGGGTGGAGGTTCAAACTATTTTAACTCTGAAGTAAGAAAAGATAAGAAGGATATGTATGGTGCTTTTAGCGCAAAAGGATATCAGGTGGTGAAAACACGTTCTGAGATGGAGGCTGCTTCTAATTCTCAGCCTATTTTAGGTGTTTTTTCTGAGGATGGGCTTCCATACTATGTAGATAGAAATAGCGATAATTATTTAAAAGAAACAGTTCCAAGCTTAGCCGAAATGGCACAGAAAGCTATTAATAGAATGAAAGACCATAAAAACGGCTTTGTTTTACAGATAGAAAGCGGAAAGGTTGACTGGGCTGCACACGGGAATGATATTGCAGGTTTGATAAATGATCAAATTGAATTTGATGAAACAGTGAAAATTGCCATAGATTTTGCCGAGAAAGACAAGGAAACGCTAGTTATTATTACTACCGATCATGGGAATGCTAATCCAGGAATTATTTATGGCAAGTATGCCAATGAAAATTTTGATAGTATTCAGAAATATACGCAGACAAATGAATGGATTTTAAATCAAATTAAACCTAACTCTTCAATTTCACAAGTAAAAGAAATTATAGAAAAAGCAAATGGACATTCAGTTTCGGATGAAGATGCAAAAACAGTTTTAAGTTATTATGATGGGTTGTATAAGGAAGATGGATTATATAACTATAAAAAATTACCTTATAAGGCTTTTGCTGAAATGCAAGGGAAAATAAATTCTGTAGGTTGGATTAGTATGGATCACTCTGCGGATTATGTTGAGTTGGCAATGTTTGGTCCTGGTAGCGAACTTTTAAAACCTTTTGTAAAAAATACCGATTTACATTATCTGATGTTGCAAGCGGCAGAAGTAGAAAATAAGTTTTAATCTATTAGATAAAAAAAACACAAGTTTCAAAATTTTTAGAAGCTTGTGTTTTTTTTTAAATATTAGTTATTTTCACTTGGAAAGCATAAAAAGGGATTCATTTCATAATCTAATCTTGCGACAAAAGTTTTAATTGCAATTTCAGAAGATTTTGTTGTGTGTCTATAAAATGGATCAAAGAAAAAATCACGGCATATTACAGGTTCTGCTACAGGATTATATACTTCTTCTTTATTATCTATACCGTCATAAGTATATTGACAAGGAAATAAAAGGCTAAGTTGTTTTATGGTGCTTTTAAACCATTTATTGAACGTTTTTTTCTTAGGAGAGACATGGCGTGCAAGTAACGCTAAACCAATAATTTCGCTTTGAAGATAATAAGACCCTTTTCTGTGTAGTACATCTATCATTCTTACATTCATAAGCGCAACCCATAGTGGGCCATCTATAGGTCCAGAAGCAGGAGCATTCATGTTTAGGTCAAAAACTAGTGGTTTAGTATATTCAGGATTTGATACTGAACACCACAGTGCTTCAATACGCTGTTTCATTTCTTGAGATAATTCGGTGTGATTTTTATAACGCCAATATATCCATTCAAGTAGAGCTGCAGTTAGTCCTAAAGAAGCTTTGTGGCTAATGCCCGTTAGGGCAAGTTCTAGTTTATCATGATTTTCTGCAGGATCGATAAATTTTTCCATTATTTTTCTATTCCATTTAAAATCAATTGGATGATTAATGCTTTTGGCTTTACGGATTATTTTAGGTACTTTTTTTATAATTTCCATAATTACTTAATTTAATATTTTATTCTTTAGTTATTAGTCTATTTGTTTAATCAATAATTTCCAAATTTACATGTGAACTTAATTTTTTCTATATCATGATAAATTTAAAAAATAGCATAATAGGGTTTTTTATTGGTGTTATGTTTTTGAAAATCAGTAAAGAATGAAAAATATTACAAGTGTAATGAGCTATGGGTGTAATTTTTTACAAAAAAATAACCCCCACAAGCTTCAAAATATTTGAAGTTTGTGGGGGTTTATAGTTTTAAGCTTTAGAGATTATTCTCCTAAAAACGGATATCTATAATCTTCGGGAGTTACAAAAGTTTCTTTTATTGTTCTTGGAGAAGCCCAACGCAATAAGTTTAATGCAGAACCCGCTTTATCATTTGTTCCTGATGCTCTTGCACCACCAAATGGCTGCATTCCTACAACTGCTCCTGTTGGTTTATCATTAATATAGAAGTTACCAGCGGCATTTTGTAATTTTGTTGTAGCTACTTCGATAGCATAACGATCTTGACTAAATACAGCACCAGTAAGAGCATATTCAGAAGTAGTATCAACTAACTCCAAAGTCTCTTCCCATTTTGCATCTTCATATACATATATGGTAATAACTGGTCCGAATAATTCGGTTTCCATTGTAGTGTATTTTGGGTTAGTAGTTACGATTATTGTTGGCTCAATAAAGTATCCAACTGATTTATCGTAGTTTCCTCCAACGATTATTTCGGCATCAGCATCTTTTTTAGCTTGATCAATAAAACTAGCTAATTTATCAAAAGATCCTTCGTGAATAACTGCAGTAACAAAGTTACCAAAATCTTCTGGTGAACCCATTTTCATAGATTTCACATCAGTAATTAATTGTTCTTTGATAGTAGGCCATAAGCTTTGTGGAATATAAGCTCTTGAAGCTGCAGAACATTTTTGTCCTTGGAACTCGAATGCTCCACGTACAATTCCTGTAGATACTTGTTTAGCATTAGCACTTGGATGTGCAATGATAAAATCTTTACCTCCAGTTTCTCCTACAATTCTTGGGTAAGTTTTGTAATTGTGAATGTTTGCGCCAATTTTAGCCCAAATATCTTTAAATACATGAGTTGAACCTGTAAAGTGTACTCCAGCAAAATCACGACTAGCTAATACAGTATCAGTAATCATTAAAGCATCACCAAAAACTACGTTTATTACTCCATCAGGAACTCCTGCTTCTTTGAAAACGTCGATAATGATTTTAGTAGAGAATACTTGGCTATCGCTTGGTTTCCAGATAACAACGTTCCCCATCATTGCAGCACTCGCAGGAAGATTTGCTGCGATAGCTGTAAAGTTAAAAGGAGTTATTGCGTATACAAAACCTTCTAGAGGTCTGTATTCAAGACGATTCCATGTTGTAGAATCTGATTTTGGTTGATCTGCATAAATTTGAGTCATGAACTCTACATTGTAACGCAAGAAATCAATTAATTCACATGAAGCATCAATTTCTGCTTGGTGAATGTTTTTTGATTGCCCGATCATTGTTGCTGCATTTATTTTAGCTCTGTATGGTCCAGCAATAAGTTCAGCAGCTTTTAAGAAAATAGCAGCACGTTGTTCCCATGCCATGTTTGCCCATGCGTCTTTTGCTTCAAGCGCATTAGCAATTGCTTTTTCTATATGTGTTTTTTCGGCTAGGTGGTAAGTACCTACTACATGTTTGTGGTCATGAGGTGCCGTTATGTTTCTAGTGTTTCCAGTTTTAATTTCTTCACTTCCAATGTATAACGGAACATCAATTTTAGAATTCCACATTGTAGTATAAGCGGCTTGTACTGCTGCTTTTTCTGGTGAGTTTGGGGCATATCCTTTTACGGGTTCGTTTACCGCTTTAGGTACATGAAAAAATCCTTTTAGCATATTGTTTGAAATTAGATAATTAGACAAATTAACAGTTGGATAATTCATTTTATACGAATTATCTAACGCTCTACAAAAGTACGAAGGTTAAATTAATAATCTGATAATTTTGTTATAAGTTAATTATAAAATATTTTGATGCAATAAAGAAATTAGTTCAATGCAAATGGAGCGCACATTCTAAAAGTAGGTACTATAACTTTGAAAATTTTTGTAGTAGTAAAGTTCACCATATTGAAATATCCTTTCATTGCTCCATATGGAGATGACAATAAACAACCTGAACTGTAGGTATGGAATTCACCAGGTTTTAAAACTGGTTTTTTACCTATTACGCCTTCACCGTCAACTATTTCGATATCGTTTAGTGAATCAAAGATTTCCCAATGGCGGGAAGTAAGTTGAACAGAGTCTTTGCTGTGGTTCTCAATAGTAACCACATAGCTAAAGGCAAAATGAATCTTGTAGTTCTTGAAGTATGTGCCTTCAAAACTAGTTAAAACGGATATTTTTATGCCTCTTGTTATTTGAGAAACCATACTAAAGTGTTATATATGTGCGTAATACAAGCAAATTTACAAAAAAAATCGATTCAAAAGAATCATTTCTAAAATGTTTTTTAATTAATGATATTCAAGGAGTTAGCATATCCTTTTCCGATTACATGGTCATAACGGTCATTGTTCTCACGATAATAAACCAATATAGTATATTCATTCTCGGTTTGGAAAAAATTACCATCTATTGCATTTTCAAAATCGATTGCTCCTTTTTTATCAGCTATTTGATATTGATAATTAGTAAAACCTTGTTTTATCATTATTGCTTTTTCATAAACTCCTTTTTCGGTATTATATTCCATTTTATTCTCAGGAGTCAAGCCGTAATTATTAAACATTCCGCTAACATAAATGTCTTTGTTAAGTCGGAAAGCAGGTGCTGAAAGCGTGAAATAAACCCAAGCATAATCAGCTTCGACCTCATTGTTTGAGGCGTTCATATTTTTTACAACAAAGTTACCATTTATGTCCTGATAGTTTGTGTAAGGAAAGTTTCCTCTGGCTTGGTTAGTATATAAGTAGGAGTTGTAAATGTCTTTGCTTGAATCTACTCTTCCTACATTATTACCAGCGTTACGGATGTCTTTATTCTCAAAATATAAAAATTCATTTCCAGCCCAGAATTGGGTTTCATTGTTGTATTTGTATATCAAGTCATTCCCGATAGTGTATTGTGGAGGTACGTTTTTTATTGCAGTGTTAAAATTACCATTTTGTAATAAAAGTACTTTTACACTTTGTAAAGGGGTTTGAAAGTTGAGGGAGCTAGATTTTATAGTAAAATCTAAATTATGTTTGTATTCGATATTACTTACGGTTCGGCTTCTTTTTACCTGAGCAGGAACTGTGACTAGATTTTCATATACAATAAACTTTTTAGAAAATACAACTTCTTTATCTTCATTCAGGATTTTGATAATGTAATTACCAGTAATTAATAATTGGGTGTTTGGATTTGGAAAAGAAATTTTATAGTGCGAATATATTTGTAATGTATTAAAGGAGTTGGTATAATTGACGATTCTCTGCCCGTCAAAACCTTGTAAATATTCTGTTTTTGGAATATCTGAAGGAATCCAATTATAATCGCAGTGTATTATTTCGTAGTAATAATCAGCTTCATTGCCAAAGAGGTCATCAAATTGCAGCTGAACCTCACTTCCTAATTCGAATATTGGAACAACATTTTGCCCACTTTGTACAAACGAAACAGTTTTGATGTTATATGGAGGAGCAATTTCAGATTGTACTTGGGCTGTTGCCGAAGTAAAAATAAGAATGAAAATTAATTTTCGGAAGATAGATTTTAGCATAATAATTATGTTGCAAAATGTAAATATAACAATTTTATACAACGAAAAACGGGCCTATTTGTTAAGTACCTAATATGTATTCTAAATTAATTCCGATTTCATCATTAATATAGCTTTCTTCTAATAGCGAATCCGATAATAGTTTTTTGTTTTCTTGCAGTTTAATTATTTTTTCTTCGACTGTATTTTTCGAAATAAATCGAATGACATTTACTTTATTTAATTGTCCAATTCGGTGTGCTCTTCCCACCCCTTGTTTTTCAGCAAAAGGATTCCACCAAGGATCTAAAAACAATACATAAGAAGCTTTGGTGATATTTAAACCAACGCCACCTGCTTTAAGTGAAATAAAAAACAGCAAAGGATTTTCGTTTTCCTGAAATAGATTTACTTGCTGTTCTCTTTTCTTGGCAGGAGTTTCGCCTGTAATTTCACAAAAATCTATTTTGTTTTCTTTGCACCAAGTCATGTAAAAACTTAAATTAGTAACAAATGAACTAAAAATAATAACCTTCTGTTTTTCTTTTACTAAAGTTTCCAGATATTGGGTTACTGCATTATATTTTCCAGAATCAATTTCAGATTCCTGATCTACCATTTTTGGATGGTTACTTAATTGTCTTAACTTCATCAGCGTATTGATAATACTAATTTTATCTGGGCTGGTTCCATCTGTTTTTAGTAAAAAATTACGTGCTTTTGATTTTTCTTTTTCATATAATTTTTCCTGTTCAGGATCCATATCGCAATAATAAATCTGCTCTGTTAATTCGGGTAAGTCCTTTAATACCTGTTCTTTGGTTCTTCTTAAGATATAAGGCTGAATAAGATTTTTTAGCTCTGTTAAACTATCTTCATCTTGCTTTTTCTCAATTGGGACTTTGAAGTTTTCTGCAAAGAAATTATAACTACCCAAAATATCCGGATTTATAAATTGCATTTGCGACCACAAATCGTCTAATGAGTTTTCGATAGGCGTACCACTTAAAGCGATTTTATGTTCCGTATTTATTTTATTAATCGCTTTAAAAATTTTAGAATTTTTATTTTTGATGTATTGACTTTCGTCCAAAATTAAATAGCGAAAATTATATTTTTCTAAAATTGCAATATCGCGATGAATGATGTTGTAGCTGGTAAAAATTAAATCGGATGATTCTAATCTACTTACTAATAGTTTTCTGTCATTACCAATATACTGCATTTTTGAAAAATGAGGTGTAAATTTTTGAGATTCGTTGTACCAGTTAAAAACCAATGAAGAGGGTAAAACAATCAAGGTTTTTAAAGGTTCTCTTTCAATAACGGTTTCGTTTTGGAACAAGTCAAAATTGGTGGTTTTGGTTGTAAATCCTAACTGTTCCTGAACGGCAACCAATACGGCTAAGGTTTGTAACGTTTTCCCAAGTCCCATATCATCAGCCAGACAAGCGCCTAAATTTGAATTAAAATGACTCAAAAGCCATTTTACACCATCAATTTGATATGGTCTCAAAGTCGCTTTTAGCAATTCAGAAGATACATATTCAGCTTTAAGAATTGGGTTTACATCGTTTTTTATTTCTGGAATTGCATCTAAAGCAGCAAAATTACTTTTACGTAAAAGTAGATCCCCATTTTCTGTTTTGGCTAATTTTGCTAGTGAACTATATTTGCTGAGCCATTCTAAAGGAATCAAAAAATAGTTTCCGTCAGGCAATAAAAAGAGTCTTTCTTTGCTTTTTATATTTGGGATAATTTCGCTAAAGTTGATTGTATAGTTCCCAATCGAAATGATTATCTTGATGTCAAACCAATCTTCTTTTGTTTCTCCTTTTGAAAATAAAACGGTATGATTTTCTGTAATGATTGCTTTGCTTTCCAGTTGCAAATTTTGGATTGTAAAACCTAAATTTTCTAACTCTTCTTTGCGATTAATAACTAATTGAATAGTAGCATAAGGATCAGTAGTTTCTGCATCCGAATCCCATTCAAACAATTCATTTTTTATTTTTATAAAACCAATTTCAAGTAGTTTCTCAGTATATAAAATTTCGTCAGGATTTCGTTTAAACTGAATTATTTTTGGTTCATTAGCAATGTTAAAATCAACAAATGTATGTGTTTTTTTAGTTTTACTGGAATCAAATACATACCCGTCATAATCGAAATGAAGATTGAGATAATAACAGTTCTTAAAGAAATCATAAACAGGTTGAATCGTGCAGGAAATTATTTTATCGCGAAGTTCAATTTCAAAGCCAGTTGCCTCAATATCCGTTTTTTTGGCTATTTCAGGGATGAAACTTTTAAAATAATCATCAACTAAACGGGAGGGGATTTCGATTGATTTTTTCTTTAAAAAAGGCGAAAGTTTCTTGGAATTCAATTCTTTTAGCCTTCCTAGTTTTTTATCGATAATTAACCAGCCTGGCTCATCCAAAAGGATATCGATACCACTATTCATGGGTAAAAATGTAGTGTCGTTTTCCTTTAAAGATAAGGTATATGTAATTCCTTCTGAGTGTTTATTAAAGTGAATTTGAGGCTCAAAATCGAGAGGATTAATACTAACTCGCGAACGATAAAAATCCTTTTCAACTCCCATATTAATAGATAACGGAAATTGTTCTTTTACAATTAGTGTGTAAAAGGAATTTAGATTTAGTTGTAAATGCTGCCGAATTGCAAAATCTATTTTGGAATCTTTTTGTAAATCAGTAATTGTTTTTGCAGATTTTATTTTTGCACTGAATTTCTTGAAAATAAATTCAGGTTTTAAAGAGTCACAAGTTGTTAGTATTTTTTTTGTATTGGAATCTAAATTTCCGAAAACAATTCCAAAACTTTCAAGCACATCTTTAGTCGCTTTTTTGTTTAAATATTTAATTTCATCTGTATCTTCAACGATATAGGCTATTGGAATATAAACATTCAGTTTTTTTTCAAAACTGATGTCAAAACAAAATTGAAATGATTTTGAAGGTTTCAAGATTAAAGGTTTAGTTTGGTTGTAACTTGGGAAGGGGTATAAAATTTAAAAAGTTTTCAAATTATTGCTATTTTGAAAACTTTTTAAATGAATTTATATATAGTAAAAAACTATTTAGTTTTCCTGTTTAAAGCAAAGTGGAATAATTTCTCCTTTGGCTAAACAATATTTTTCGACTAGTTCTGGAGCTATTTTGTTGGTGTAATCTTCTTCGATTACGATAAAGCCAATGCTTCTTAATTTGTCAAAATAATCACGACCATAAATACGTACATGATCGTATTGTCCAAATATCTTAGCGCGTTCTTTTTGGTCTGTAATTGTATCGTCTGCAAAAGTAACTGCTCTTGATAAATCTTGTGGGATTTGCAGTACAGCCATTCCTCCAGGTTTTAAAACACGAAACAATTCCTGCATAGCTTTCGTATCATCTGGAATATGCTCTAAAACGTGGTTGCATAAAATAACGTCATATTCATTATCCTTAAAAGGTAAATTACAGATATCTGCTTTTACATCTGCCAAAGGCGAAAATAAATCAGTCGTTGTATAATCAAGGTTTTTTTGCTTACGAAATAGTTTATAAAAAGCTTGTTCCGGTGCAAAGTGTAATACCTTTTTTGGAGCTGTAAAAAAATCAGTTTGATCGTTTAAGTATAACCATAACAAGCGATGTCTCTCTAAAGAAAGTGTACTTGGTGAAAGCACGTTGTTACGTTGTTTACCATATCCATAAGGCAAAAACATTTTAAAACTCTTACCATCGATAGGATCGGTAAATTTGTCTCCTTTTAACGTAAAGGCTAAAATAGGACGTGCCACATAACTCAAACGAATTAATAATGGACGTGGAATGGTATTAAGAACTAGTTTAAAAAGTTTTTTCATAATTATTTCGCAAAGGCTCACAAAGGGAACTCAAAGATTCGCTAAGTTTTTAGGTATTTGATTTTGAGTTTATAAATCTTTTTATATTGTTTTTTAATATGGTGCTGTTGTAGTTTATCAATAAACCTAATGGATATTTTCCCAGCTTTAAATACGTTACTATTTGTGCAAAATGAGTTGGACTGAAATTTTCGACAGTTTTTAACTCAATTGCTAATTTGTTTTCGACAAGTAAATCAATTCTATACCCTTGTTCTAATCTAATTTCTTTATAAATAATTGGGAGTGTAATCTCTTTTTCAACCTTTAACCCCGCATTTTTAATTTCATAAAATAGGCACTCTTGATAAGCAGATTCAAGTAAACCTGGTCCAAGTTGTCGATGAACTTCAATTGCTAAGCCAATTACCTTGTACGATATTGCTTGTAAATCTTCAGGTATTTCGGAGAACTCTTGACTCATCTTAAGACTATTTGAAACTAAATCTTTGCGTTTTCTTTGTGAAACTTAGCGTAATAGCCTTGCCTTATAATACCAACGGTACTTTTCTGAATTCATCTTCTTCGTTGCTCACGATTCCTAGCGCTTTATAGATATACTGGAAAGTTGATAAAATTTCTGGTTTACCATCGATTAAAGCTACATCATGTTCAAAGTGTGCACTTGCTTTACCATCGGCAGTTGTAATTGTCCAGCCGTCTTTATGTTGTTTTATGTTTCTTGTTCCAAGATTAATCATTGGCTCAATGGCAACAACCATTCCTTCAACAAAAAGTTTTCCTCTTCCTTTTTTACCATAATTAGGCATTTCAGGATCTTCGTGCATTTTTTGCCCAAGTCCATGACCAACAAGTTCACGAACAACTCCGTATCCATGTGCTTCGGTATATTTTTGTATTGCACTTCCAACATCTTCTACACGGTTTCCTGCTTTAAATTCGCGGATTCCAACATATAAAGATTCTTTGGTAACTTGTAGTAATTTTTTAACTTCCGGAGCAACTTCACCTATTTCAAAGCTATAAGCGTGATCTCCATGATAGCCATTTTTGTATGCACCACAATCTACCGAGATAACATCGCCACTTTTTAAAGGGGTGTTATTTGGAATACCATGAACAACTTGTGAATTTGGACTCATACAAAGTGAGTTTGGGAAGTCGTATAAACCTAAAAAGCTAGGTACTGCACCGTGATCACGAATGAATTCTTCGGCTAGTTTGTCAAGATATAATGTGGTAACTCCTTCTTTTATCTCAGAAGCAATCATTCCTAATGTTTTTGATACGATTAAAGCACTTTCGCGCATTAATTCTATTTCTTCACGTGATTTTATAATAATCATAATTTCGGATTTTCAGTTGGCAAAAGTACAATTTTAATATTATTTTTTTTAAATAGCCGTTGTATTTAATTATTTGATTTATAATTAACTTAATAGTAGCCTATAAATATATAGAAAGATTGTAAAATTATCTTATTAAAATGAAAACAGTTGTAGAAACAATTGAATAAATTAGCGTATTAATTAATTCAGCATATTATGAAGAGCAATAGTATTCAAGAAGGCAAAAGTAAAGTAGCTGGTTTGATCAAAATGAAACGATTTGCTTTGGGAGTATTGGGAGTAGCAGTTATTCTTTTTCTAATTGCTATTTACTTTAAGATAGGCTGGCTTAAAGCTTTTAGCGAAGCGGCTATGGTTGGTGGAATTGCAGATTGGTTTGCTATAGTAGCGCTATTCAGGCATCCTTTAGGATTACCAATTCCGCATACAGCCTTAATACCTAATAATAAAGATGCTATTGGGCAAAATCTAGGCACTTTTGTTTCTGATGAGTTCTTGATTAAAGAGAAATTAGAAGTAAAAATTGAGCAGTTTAATTTTGCCGAAAAGGCTGCAAACTGGCTGTCTGAGAAAAACAATGCAAATACTATCGCATCATTAATTATTGAAGATATTATACCAGGAATTTTAAAAACAATCGTTGACGAAGATGTTCAGAGATTTATTCAAGCCAAATTTGAAACCAAATTAAGAGAAATAAATTTTGGAGAATGGATTGCAGTAGGTTTGGAGTCGTTGACCAAAAGCGAAAAACAAGAACAGTTAATTACCAATGTATTAAAAATACTAACCGAAGAATTACAGAATAACAGAGATGTAATTCGCGAAAAGGTGAACAAATCAACGCCTTGGTACACACTTGGTGTGGCTGATAAAAAAATTGCAGATGGTGTTTTTAATGGACTTTATGAATTTATTGATGATGCAAAGCATACGGACAGCAGTATCAGAAGAAAAATAAATACTTATGTTCTGGACTTTATTACAGAGCTAAATAGTTCGCCAGAGCTTCAGCAAAAAGTAAATGATTTAGTGATTGAGTTTGCTCATAAAAGTGAAGTGAAAGAGTATATCAATGCTATTTGGAGTCAAATAAAAGTTGCTATTTCTGCCGACTTAGAGAAGAAAGACGATTCTAAAATAAAAAATAAGATTATCAGTATGATTCAGAATTTTGGAATCAGCATAAAAAGTGATCCCGTTATCCTGAACAAAATAAATGATTTTATAAAAATAGATTTGCTGGGAATCCTTTTGAAGAATAAGCAAATGATAGGAGATTTAATCGCTTCGTCGGTAAGAAGCTGGGACAAAGAAGAAATTTCGAATAAATTAGAATTAGAAATAGGTAAAGATCTTCAGTTTATCCGAATTAACGGAACTGTAGTAGGAGGGTTTGTAGGTCTTTTTATTTATTTTATTGAACATATTATTACCTAAAAAAAAGAGACAAACCATTAAGGATTGTCTCTTTCTATAATGTTTTGAGTTCAGTTTTAATCTGGGTTTGCCATGATTTTAAAAAGCTCCGAATTAGAAATGTAGAATCGATTTTCTAAAGCAATAGCGGCAAGTTTAGCACTTACTAAATTGTTCTCTCTAGTATTGATTAAGAATAAAGAGCTTTCTCCAAATGAAAATAAACGTTCTTCAGAGTTTAGCATTGTAACATTATTTTCGACTAAATCTTTGGCAAGTTTCTTTTGTTTTAAGAGTGAAGTAATTTCTGCTTTTTGTGCACTTATTTTATTAGTTAGCTGAACTTTTTCTAAAGCCAAAGCAAATTTATTTTCTTGAAGTTTATATTTTGCTAATTTTAAACTCCCACGTTCCTTTCTTAAAAATAAAGGGAAATAAAACTCTAAGCCAACTTTATAGTCTTTGAAATTATAATTATCAATGTAACTAGGTTCCGATAAATAAGAGTAGCCTACATTTATTTTTGGCAGTAGCATGTTTTGTTTTAGATCTTTTTCTACATTCAAAATGTCTATTTTGTTTTGTAGTGCATTTATTTTCGGATGTGTTTCTAAGCTAAAGTCATTTTGTAATAAGTCATTGGTTTTTAAAGTTTCTTGTAATGTGTTTTCTAATGCAGCTTCAGGAATAAGGCTATCTGACATCTCCAGCGGAATATTGTTTTCTAACCAAATAAAATTAGATAGTTCTAGTTTAGATTTAGCAAGTTTTAATTTAGAGTCCTCAAGGCTTAATTCTCGATTTTTTAGACTAATTCCTGCTTCTACACTATCAATTGCTGGTTTGTCTCCTTGATTTATTAAAGCTTTGATTCCTGTTAAGCGTATTTCTGCATTATTATTGTACGTTTCATAAAGCTTCATTTCTTCAAAATTTTTCTTCCAGTTAAAATAAGCAATCGAGGCATCGTATAATACAGCAATGGCTTGAAGTTTTCTTTCTGATTCGCTTAGTTTTATCTGAATTTTAGCTTTTCGAACATCGGCCATTCTTTGGTTTATAAATAATCCTTGACCAATAGGTACACTAATTCCAAAAGAAGTTAATCCTTGATTTGGAGTTGTATTTTCAGGATTTAGATAAATACCTTCGTTATTGTCGAATCCAGCTTTTAACTCAATTCCATACCAGGTTGGGATTTTAAAACTGCTGTTTAAAATAGAGTAATATTCCTTGTCTTTAAATTGTTTTTGACTAAAATCTACTTCAATTTTTGGATCAAAACCACCTCGAGCCATCATTAAATTGGCTTGTGCTTTGCTTACTTCCAAATTGGCATTTTTAACCAGAGGATGGTATTTTTTTACATATCCAAGAAATTCATTATAACTGAATTCTTTAGGGATTGGTTCTTGTCCAAAAAGGGTAAAACCAATAAAAAGAAAGGCAAAAAGTATCGGTTTCATTATTTTTTTTCTTTTGTGGTTTTTGTATCGCTTTTATAATAATTAGGAGGAAATCCGTTAAGAGTTCTCCAAATCTCAAACCAAATTGGTACAGTGTCTAATAAAGCAATTGTTTGTGCGCCTGAACCAATGCTTAGCTGTTTTGGCCATTTTGCTTCAGCTGGGTCAGGAGCGATGAGAATTCTGTATTTACCATTGGTGCTAATAAAATTTTCTATAGCGACTACTTGACCTCCAAATGTCCCATAAGACATGTCAGGCCAGCCAGAAAATACGATAGTTGGCCAGCCGTCAAACCAAACACGTACTTTTTCTCCTTTTGACATCAAAGGCAAATCGATAGGATTTATGAAAGTTTCAACTGCAATATCATATTCAGATGGCATTATGGTTACAATTGGAGTTCCTTCTTTTATGGTTTCGCCAATACCAGCTAGCAATGCTCTGTTGATGTAGCCATTTTGTGCCGCTTTGATATAATACATGCCATTACGGACACTATAATTTACATATTGATTTTCAAGTTTATTAACCTGAGCTTCAGTGTCAAATTTATTACTCAGGGTGGTATATTGATCACTCTTAGCTTTAGCTGTTTTTTCAGAATACTCTGCAGTGATTCTGTTAATCTCAACTTTAGCATTTATGTATTCATTTTTGCTCGTTAAATATTTGTTTTCCTGAGTTACAATTTTAGCATCAACATCTTGTTGTTTTAAGCGTTTCTCTTCAACATCTGTCATTGGTTTTAACCCTTCTTTGTTTAATTGTAAGGCACGATTATATTGTGTGTTTGCAATTTTTAGCTGTGTTTTTACAGCAACAAGGTCAATACTGTCACTTTTTATTTTTAAAAGAGATTGTTTTACTTTGTTTCTGGCTTGCTCTAATTTTAATCTCTTCTCGTTTTCTATAAACCCAATTTGCTTCGTAAGTGTATTTACTTTTTCTCCGTATGATTCTAATGAGTGCTTTTTTGCATCTACTTGGTTTTTAGTGTTCTCTACCAAATTAGGGTCCATGTAATCTTCCTTTATCTCAGATATAAACATGATTGTATCGCCCTTTTTTACAAAATCTCCTTCTTGTACATACCATTTTTCGATACGGCCAGAAATAACACTCTGGATAGATTGTGGTCTTTGGTTCGGTTTTAGGGTTGTCACGGCTCCTGATCCAGAGATATTCTGTGTCCATGGTAAGAAGAGGGCAATTATTCCCAAGATTGCAGTGCCAATTATTATTTTATTCAAAATTTTATAATGTGGTCTATTGCTTAAGTCTTTTATAGTTTTATACTTATCTAGAGACTGTAATTTTGTTTTATTATTGGAAATGTTTAGCATGACGTATTAGTTTTTTTGATCAAGAATAATGAGGCCATCTTGCATTGTTAATCTTCGAGTCGATTTTGTTTTCCAATAAGGATTTTTAGACGAAACAATAATGGTCCATTTATTCTTGTCGGAAGTTATAAAATCAATAATTTCGTTGGCAACATCATCATCCATAGTATCCGTTGGGTCCTCATAAAATAGGATTTTTGGTTTATG
Source organism: Flavobacterium sp. ALJ2 (assembly GCF_015594725.1). Taxonomy (GTDB): domain Bacteria; phylum Bacteroidota; class Bacteroidia; order Flavobacteriales; family Flavobacteriaceae; genus Flavobacterium. The sequence continues at coordinate 116,240 of NZ_JADNRC010000007.1, forward strand.
AATAATGCTTCTTGCTAATAGAATTTTTTGAGCATTAGACGAAGATAATTGTCTTCCTTCAGGATAAATGTGTGTGTCTAAACCTTTTGGTAGTAATTTAATAAACGGGCTAAGTTGTACGCCATCAATTGCCCATTTTAAATCTTCAGAGCTTATCGTTGGGTCATTAAAAGTAATGTTTTCTAAAATGGTTCCCTGAAATGGCGTTTCATTGTGAATAATACTGCCAATCTGTGAGCGATATTGCTTTACATTTATTTTCTTAAAGGTGTCATCATTGATATAAAAAGCACCAGAGTTTTGTTTAAGGATACCCGATAATACTCGAATAAGAGTTGTTTTTCCTGAGCCATTTCGACCGTCAATTACTATTTTTTCCCCCTGATTTATCTTGAGAGTAATAGAATCTAAGGCATTCTTTTGTGAATCTGGAAATTTAACACTTAAACCTTCTGTTTCTAATGTAATGTTATTGTAGCAACGGTCGTTTTGTGAATCTGAATTTTCTTCTAATTCTAAATCCGTTACTTGTCCTATTTTTTCAACAGAAGTTAATACATCATAAAAACTTTCGAGTCCAAGAATGATTTTCTCAACAGAGTTAATGACTAATAAGATAATAATTTCTGCAGCAACAAATTGTCCAATATTCATTTCCTGACTCAATACCAAATATCCTCCAACAGATAGTAAACTTGCTGTTATGATGATTTTGAAAAGAATCAATTGTGTGAATTGTCTTTTGATAATGCTAAAATGTTTCTCGCGATAAGTAAGATATCCAGCTACTATTGAGTTGTTTTTTTGAAGTGCAAAATCATAATTAAGTTCATTTCTGAAACTAAAATTATTGCGTGCCATTTCTTGTAGCCAGCTTGCTACTTTATATTTAAATTTTGATTCTTTTAAACTGGTTTCTATACCTGATTTGTATGAAAATTTAAAAATGAAGTATAAAAGTAAAAACAATAAGAGACCAAATATGATAAAAAAGGGATGATATAAGGACAACAGGGTGATTCCGAAGGCAATTTGGAGTAAAGCTGCCGAAAAATCAGTCAATAATTTGGAAGTCCCTTTTTGGATAGTCATGGTGTCAAAAAAGCGATTCGTTAATTCTGGAGGATATGTACCGTATAATTCTGCTTGTTTTATTTTTGGCAAGCGAGCAGCAAATTCAAATGAAGCGCGAACAAATATTTTTTGTTGTAAGTTTTCTGTAATTCGCAATTGCATAAAAGATAAAACTCCAACAAGCGCAACTCCAGCAACAACTAATATGATAAGAACAATCCAAGAGGCACTTACTCTGCCAGATTGTATAAAAGTAATAATTGCTTGGATACCTAACGGGAGTGATAAACTTATTAATCCAGCGAAAATAGCATAGAAAAAGATTTGATAAATATCTTTTTTATCTAGCTCAAGTAAATTGTAAAATCTTTTTAGTGGAGTCATATTGGTTGTTTTTAGCGCAAAACGTTTTCTGCAAGATTTAAGTAAAATTGAGTAGTTGTTACAGTTTCATTACAATCTGTGATAGTTTTTAAGTGATCTGTCAGGAAATGTTGATGCAAGCTTCCTTCTACAATAGTTGATACTAGAGATTTTGGAAATGGATATTCGGGATTTACTTCCTTCACGATAGAAACGATTCGATTTATGACTCTTTTGTATATTAAAAAAAAACCTTCTTTATTTTCATTATCCACTTCTTTAGTGTGAAGTGTTTTTGTGAATTCTGCGATTATAATTTTATTTAAAATCGCTTCGTTAATGTGTTCCGTAGCGGTATCATCAGTTATTTTTTCGGTAACAATAGTGATCGCTTTATTAAGCCTTTCTTTTTTATCAACAATATTAGTAGTAGAAAAAACCAATTTGTACTCCATCCAACTCCAGTACCAAGAAGATAAATATACTAATAATTTATGTTTGTTTTCAAAATAACGGTAAATAGAACTTTCGTTTGATCCTATTTTTTCACCTAATTTTTTAAATGTGAAATTATCAAAACCGATAGCGTCAATAAGTAGAATGCTCTGTTCTACAATTTTTTTTCCTAATACAGATGTTTCAGGATCTTTTACATAGATTTTTTCGTTAACTTGAATTTTTAAATTTGACAGTATAGTTTCCATAAAAGTTATTTATAATGCAAATGTAATAGTATTACTGTTGATTTTGTAGATTTAACTGTTATTTTTATAAAAAAAAGCTATTCTTAAAATGAAGAATAGCTTTTTTAGGTATTTGTTTGGAGTTATTTTTACAATAATGAATGACAAGACATTGCTGTAGGTTGGGGTATTCCCATTAATTCAAGAATAGTAGGGGCTATATCACCTAAAACACCATCGTGTATTGTTTTTAATTCTTTGTCGACTAAGATAATCGGTACAGGGTTAGTTGTATGTGCTGTATTTGGGCTTCCGTCAGGATTAATCATCGTTTCGCAATTTCCGTGATCAGCAATTACAATAGTGGTATAATCATTTGCGAGAGCAGCCTCGATTACTTCTTTTACACAAGCATCAACAGCTTCGCAAGCTAATATTGCAGCACTCATAATTCCTGTATGTCCTACCATATCGCCGTTAGCAAAATTTAAACATACAAAATCTACTTCCCCTTTGTTCAATTCAGGAATAAGTGCATCTTTTAATTCAAAGGCACTCATTTCTGGTTTTAAATCATAAGTAGCTACTTTTGGAGAATTTCGTAATATTCTGCTTTCGCCTTCAAAAGGAACTTCTCTTCCGCCAGAAAAGAAAAAGGTAACGTGAGGATATTTTTCAGTTTCGGCAATACGAATTTGTTTTTTATTAGCTCTTTCTAAGACTTCACCCAAAGTTTCTGTAATGTTGTCTTTGTTGTAAACAACTTTTACATTTTTATAAGTTTCGTCATAATTGGTAAGCGTAACATAGTATAAGTTTAGTTTATGCATGTTTTGCTCATGAAAATCTTCTTGCGAAAGGGCTTCGGTAAGTTCACGACCTCTATCAGTTCTAAAGTTGAAGAAAATAACAACATCATCCTCTTCAATGGTTGCCAAAGGTTTGTCAGTTGCATCAACCATAACAATTGGTGCAATGAACTCATCAGTAACATCATTATTATAACTCTCTTTGATAGAAGCTACGGCATCTTTCGAATGTGTGCCTAATCCGTTTACAATTAAGTCGTAAGCTAGTTTTACACGTTCCCATCTTTTGTCACGATCCATTGCGTAATAACGACCTATAACTGATGCTATTTTTACAGGAGTGTTTGCAATATGGTTTTCTAGATCTTGAATATAAGTTGCGCCAGATTTCGGATCCACATCACGACCATCTGTAAAGGCATGAACAAATACTTTATCTAAACCATATTCTTGTGTAGCATCAATTAGTCCACGTAGGTGTGAAGTGTGTGAGTGAACACCACCATCAGAAACCAGACCTAAAAAATGTACTTTTTTATTGTTTTCTTTTGCATAGGTAAAAGCATCTACAAGTACTTGCTCTTTGGCTAGAGTATTGTGAGCTACTGCTAGGTTAATTTTTGCTAAATCTTGGTAAACGATTCTTCCCGCGCCAAGATTCATATGACCAACTTCACTATTTCCCATTTGCCCCTCAGGTAAACCTACATTTAAACCATCGGTACGAAGTTGTGCGCTTGGGTAGTTTTTGTAAAGACTATTTATAAATGGAACATTTGCATTGTCTATTGCAGATACTTTAGGGTCAGGGGATTTTCCCCAACCATCTAAAATCATAAGTATTACTTTTTTGTTCATCATAATTTATTTTGTACAAAGATAAACCATTTCTAAAATGTTTAAGAGCGACTTAGTTACAATTATACTTTATAACGGGATCTTTATCAAAAAATAATAATTTAATTGTAGAAGATGTGATTTTTTAAAATAAATGCAGATTAGATTTTATTTTTTATTGCATCCTAGTTGATGAGATGGTGAGTGCTTGTTAAAAAAAGTGTTTTAGTATTAGGAATGATAGGGAGTTGTTTCCTTTGTTGAAAAAGTTTCCTTATTACAGGTTTTTTTAGATTGTAATAAAAATTAATGAAAGCTATACTGAGTTTAAAATCATGCAGTTAGTTTAGGGTTTAGAGTTTGGAAATTAGTTTTTAAATTGTAAGATTTGGTTTGTTTTTTATTGTAAATCAGTATTTTTAATTATGATTTTGTTAAGAGAATGCAATAATTATTGGATTAAATTCGTTAAATATTGATTAAAAAGCACTTCGTTTTTATTTCAAAATTTTTAAAGCTATAATTTTTTCATACATTTGCCAACCCAGAAATAAGTTATAATCTAAACACATTCAATGATTTATAAAATTTATCCCGCGTTGCTTTTTTTGTTTTTGTCATTTACCACGGATACAAAAACAACGGCAGAAGTTAAAAAAGTCGAAAATAAAAGTATCGCTAGTACGGTAATTACAAGCTTAGATTTAAGAGTTAAGGCAGTTTATAGTTCGCTTAATGCAAATAATTTTGACTTGCCTGATGTTAATAGTTTTACAGAAGCTCTTAAAGGTTTTTATTTGTTAAAAGAAAAAGGAGTTATACAAAAAGATCTTTTGACTTTGATTGATTTTAGTCTATCGTCAAATATGAAGCGTCTTTGGGTAATTGATCTTTCGACTAATACAGTATTGTTCCAGTCCTTAGTGGCTCACGGAAAAAATACAGGAGACGAATTTGCATCTGACTTCTCAAATACAAATTCTTCTTATAAAAGCAGTCTTGGGTTTTACGCTACAGCTGAGGTTTATAAAGGGAAACACGGAAATTCGTTACGTTTAGATGGTTTAGAAAGAGGAGTTAATGATAATGCTCGTGAAAGAGCAGTTGTAATTCATGGAGCTAATTATGTTTCTGAATCCTTTATCAGAGGCAACAAGAGGTTGGGGCGTAGTTTAGGCTGTCCTGCTATTCCGATAGAATTAACAAATGCAATTATCGAAACAATAAAAGACAAATCGTGTTTGTATATTTATCATCCATCAAGAACTTTTGCAATGGAGGAAAGGCTAATTTCTTAATTTAGCATACAAATTAGCATCTAGATTGTAAATATCGTCTCTAAATTGTAAGGAGTTGTCTGTACTCCAAGCAGTCCAATACCATTGGTAGATAGTGTATTTTTTAGCAATCCTTACATTGGTAGTTTTTTTAGTTACAATAACTGAGTCTATTTTTTGTTTCGACCAATTATTAGAATCTAGTATATGTTGTGCTAATTCTAGTGGATTCTCAACGCGAATACAACCTGAACTTAAGGAACGGTTGTTTCTGCCAAATAGGCTACGATGATTTGTATCATGTAAATAAACGCTATGATTGTTTGGGAATAAAATTTTCATTAATCCTAAAGAATTATTACTTCCAGGACTTTGTACATAACGATATCTGCCAGGGGAATTTTCATTCCAATCATTAGGTTCTACAACCGAATTGTCTTTGTCGTAAATTGTAATGTTTTTATTTTTTAAATAATTTCGATTTCGTTTCATTGCAGGAACTACATCTTCCTTTAAAATAGTTGGAGGAATGGTCCATGTAGGGTTAAGAACGACAGTTTTAAGGGTTGAGGTAAGTATTGGTGTTTTTCTACGAATGGTTCCAACAACAATTTTTCGAACTACAGTAGTGTCTTTGTTTTCAACAACATTTAAGCTGTAATCAGGAATATTTATTATAAAATAGTTTTCTGCCAATGTATCTGCATACCATCTCCAACGCTCAATGTTAGCGATAATTTGATTTTTTCTTTTGGTTTTAGAAAAATTTAAAGCATTAACTGTTCCGTTCCCAATAACACCATCGGGAGCTAAGCCATGACGCATCTGGAATTTTTTAATTGCTTCAAATGTTTTGCCATCGTAGATAGAGGTTAGGCTGTCTCTTCCTGTTAAGTCTTTCCAGTATAGAAGTCGTTTTTTTATTGTAATCATGGCGCTATTAGTATCGTGTAAGACTACTTTATCTTTAACATCGATTGTCTTAATATTGTCATCTGGAAATTCATTTAGTAGAGCAAGCGCTTTTAAGAGTCTTTTGTAGGTATATGTTTTTGGTTGACTCTGTTCAATAGTAAGAGCTAGATTATTATCGTTAAACGCCTTTATGAGAATAGTATTTACATCAAATGGTTTTTCATTTAAATCCCAATCATTATACAGTTTCTTTGGATTTAGTTTTCCTTTATATAAGTGTGTCAGGTATTTTTGAAAATTATAGGTAAGTAAGACATCGTAAAGGGCCAATTCAGCATCGTCTAGTTTACTTATTTTACTTTCAAAGTCCTTTATCTTTTTGATGTTATAATCATTCGGGTCTAAACCAAGTGTTTCAGATTTTTTTAATTCATCTATAATGAATGTTCTTTTTTTTAGATTTCCCCAAACAGTTTCATTGTTTGAAGCGATATAAAAATTTTGAATATTTTCACTTTTAAATGAATTAATTAATGAAGTGTCTAGCTGAATTTTTCGTTCGTCAGTTTGAATAATTGCAGGAAGAGGTTCAGCTTTTTTTACAGGAATTGCTTTTTCTTCTTTTTTGCAACTTATAAGTATTGATAGTAATATTAAAAAGTAAAGTTTATTCATTTTAAAGTTTTTTAAACATTAGTAGATGTTCTCCAACATCTTTTATTTCAAAAATAGCACCAGTTTTTTGGTAGCCCATTTTCTCATAAAAACCTACAGCTTCGGTTCTAGCATTAAACCATATTAATTGGTTATTGTTAGCAATACAGTATTCTTCACAGTAATTAACTAAGGCTTCTCCAAATCCTTTTTTTCTGAAATCATCTAAAATAGCCATTCCTCGAATTTGCGATTGAGAATTTTCTGCAAATATAATATTAGAATTCTTAAATAACGAAATAATTCCTGTTAAACTTTTGTCTTCAAATAAACCAAAATGATGTGTTGTTGGTAAGTCATCTCCATCAAAATGACAGCTTTCTGTAGGTTTTCCTTTTCTTAGAACAGGATTGCGTACTAAATAAGTTTCTCGGGCGGGTATTTCTTGTATGTTTGTCATAGTGTTTTATAAAAAAGTAAAATTATAACTTTTTAGTTTTAAATGTATTATAGATTTTGTTTTAAATTTCATGAAATTTTAATAAAAAAAACTTGTTTTTAACTGAAGTTATTATCTATATTTGCACCACAGTAATGCGAAAGTAGCTCAGTTGGTAGAGCTCCAGCCTTCCAAGCTGGTTGTCGCGAGTTCGAGCCTCGTCTTTCGCTCTAAAAACCGAAATTGCAAATGTTTCGGTTTTTTATCAAAATTAAAAAATTTTTGATTTTTATTTTTTAGAATGATTTAATTTTTTTACATTTGCATCCTGTTAATGCGAAAGTAGCTCAGTTGGTAGAGCTCCAGCCTTCCAAGCTGGTTGTCGCGAGTTCGAGCCTCGTCTTTCGCTCTTTAAAAAGCCGAAACTTAGTAGTTTCGGCTTTTTTATTGTACATAACTTAAGTCTGTTTGAGGCTCTAGTTCTTCAGGTTCTTGATTTTGTCTAAAAAGACGAGCAGATAAATTCCCTTTCAAAACGATTTGATCTCCCTTTACATCTAGCCAGCTTCCTTCTCTTAATCCTAAAACAGGTAATGTGTTAAAAGCATGAAATTCTTTTATTCTCGTTTCGCGAGTTTCGCCCATGTGTTTAGATTGAGAATCTGTATCTAAATAATGAGGATTTAGGTTAAACGGAATTAATCCTAAAGTTTGGAAACTTGGAGGGTAAATTATAGGCATGTCATTCGTGGTCTGCATTGATAAACCGCAAATATTACTTCCAGCACTTGTCCCTAAGTATGGCGTCCCATTTTTAACAGCTTCAGCAAGAGTAGACATAATGTTATTCTTGTATAGTTGAGTTACTAACAAAAAAGTATTTCCTCCACCAGTAAAGATTCCTTGAGCGTTATTAATTGCGGCTGTAGGGTCTTCAAATTCATGAATCCCTTTTATGTTAATGTTTATTTTTTTGAATGCTTGAGAAACTGTATTTGTATATTGTTCGTGAGAAACACCTCCGGGTCTTGCAAATGGGATAAAAAGTATAGATTCACAATTCTTAAAATGTATTTGTAATTCTGGTAATAGATAGTCTAAATAGCTGCCACCATGAAGAGTAGAGGTGCTGGCAATGATGATGTTTTTCATAAGTCTTAAAGTGTCTTTATTAAAGTTAAAGGTATAAAATTGTAGATTTTAAAGCCATAAAACAACGTTTTAATTAACATATCTTTACCAAGTCGTTAGTATTAAATTTAGAAGACATTAAGATACTTTTACAACTTACCCTTATAATTATTTGATGAACAAAGCAGTATGTGTGTTTTTTATTTTTCTTGCTAACAACCTTTTGGCGCAAGTAGAAGTTTCTACTGTTCTTAAAGGGAAAGTAGATGCTAATATAATGGATTTAGAAGGGGTTTATGTGGTGAATGTGAGAACAGAAACTTCAGTAGTGACAAATGCTGATGGCTCTTTTTCAATACCTGCTCAAATAGGAGATACGCTTATTTTTTCATCAGTACAACTTACAGAGCGACGAATTGTTTTGGGAGACGAAGATTTTGCTTCGGCAAATTTTGTGGTAAAAATAGAGGTAGGGATGAATCAATTACGAGAAGTTATTATAAAAAGATATGATAATATTAATGCAGTTGCTATGGGTATAATTCCAGCCAGTCAACGTTCGTATTCTCCTGCGGAGCGTAAACTAAAAGGCGCAACTGACCTAGATGCTTCTGTAGGGTTAGGGGGTTCAGTGGCTTTAGACCCTATGCTTAATTTTTTCTCGGGAAGAAGTGCAATGTTGAAAAAAGAACTTGCTGTAGAGAAAAAAGAAATTTTTATGCAGCTTTTAGAAAAAATGTTTAATACAGATCATTTTGTGCAAAAGCTAAGTATTCCTTTAGATTACGTAAAAGGATTTGAATATTTTGCTGTTGAAAATGAAAGTTTCACAAAGATTTTGAATACAAAGAATAAGACCACAACAGAATTTTTATTAGCGGAACTAGCGGTGAAATATAAAGAAATAATAGCCTGTGAAAACAATTAACATTTTACTCTTATTCATTTTATCTTTATTCTTCCAGGTAAGTTTAGGGCAGACTATTATCACAAAAGAAATTTCAGGAAGAGTTACCGCAGATTCGAGTTCAGTTGAAGCTATTACAATTGTTAATAATACAACTCAGGAAACAACTATCTCAGATAATAAAGGATTGTTTTCGATAGTAGTAAAAGAAGGGGATGTGTTGGTTCTTTCGGCAGTAAATTTAGAGCCCCTCCGAAAACGAATTACGGCCAATGATTTAAAATTGGATATGTTATTAATTAAAATGACGACTAGAAATTTTGAATTAAAAGAAGTTGTTATAAATGAGTTTTCGAATATAAATGCAGAAAATTTGGGAATTATACCATACGGACAAAAAAAGTATACACCAGCAGAGCGAAAACTTTATACAGCAAAGTCATCTATGACAGAAACTCTTTTGAATAAAATTTCAGGAAGGACTGCTATGCTAAAAAAAGAAGCAATTGTTGAAAAAAAAGAAATTTTGTATTCAAAAATTGAATATCTTTTCGAAGAGAATTATTACACAGAAAGATTAAAGATTCCGCTTGAACATATAAAAGGATTTCAGCTTTATTGCATAGATGATCAAGAGTTTGTAAATTCGTTGAACGCTAAGAATAAAACAGTTTGTATGTTTTTGATTACGGGGCTGGCACAAAAATATTTAACAATTATATCGAATGAAAAATAGAATAGGAATACTCGTTTTGGGTTTATTATGTCAGCTTTGTTTTTCACAATCTTTGGTAAGAAAGCCATTGCATGGACGAGTAATAAATGATTTTATTGCTATAGAAAATGGCTACGTGGTAAATATTAATGCCAATGTTAGAACGTTTATTAATGCTGAGGGACTGTTTGATATTGCAGCAAAGCCGAAAGATACACTGCTATTTTCAGGTTTAGCATTTCAATCTAAAAAAATTGTTCTGACAGAGAAAGATTGTTCACAAGTGCTTTTTATTGTAAAATTAGATTTGGTAAATAATCAGCTGAAGGAGGTTATTGTTACAAAAGATCTTAAGGTGAAAGCTTTTAAAGATGGTTCTCTGAAATATGTTGATATGCAATTTGAAGATGATAAACAATCTATGGCAAAAAATTCTGCAATGTATTCAGATCAAACTATAAAATATGGAACTGATTTTGTTCGAATATTTAAAGATGTTTCTAAATTGTTGAAGAAGAAAGATAATGTTGAAGAAGATTATGTTAGTGATGTAGCCTTTTCTGAATATGTAAAACTAAATTTTAGCCCAAAGTTTTTTGAAAAAGACTTAAATCTGAAAAAGGATGAAATCGAATTGTTTTTATTGTACTGTTCTAATGATATTCATTCTAAGCAATATTTAAAACCAGAAGATCAATTTCAGTTAATGGATTTTTTAATTAATAAAAGTAAAGAATTTAAAAAGCTAAATGACTCAAAATAAATGAGAAAAAGGATAATTTTTCCTGTTCTTTTTTTATTGTTTGTATTGGGTACAGCTTTTTCTGTGCATAAATTTTATGTTGGAGTTTATCAAATAAATTATGCTCCAGAGAAAAAAATGCTGCAAATTACTTCTCGGATTTTTATCGATGATTTGAATAATGGAGTTGAGAAAAAATACAATACAAAAACTAATATTGGAACAGCTAAAGAAACAGAAGCTGACGTTGCTCTTTTGAAAAAATACTTAGCAGAGCATTTTATCATAAAAGTAAATGGTCAATCAAAACCAATTGTTTTTTTATCAAAAGAAGTGGAGACAAATGATGTTTTAGTTTGTTACTCTAGAATAAGTGATGTAAGTAAAATTAAAACTTTAGAAATTTCAAATACAATTTTGGTAGATTGGAATTCTGATCAGCAAAATATAACACATGTTTCAGTATTAGGAACTAAAAAGAGTGCGATTTTTACAGCATCTTCAAGGAAAGAATTGTTAAAATACGATTAAACTGAGATGAATATTCTTTTAATTGTTATTTTCACAACTTGACAAAACTCCAAAAACCAGTTATGAGAAAAATTTCGTTTTTATTATTTTTTCCAGCCATTCTGTTTGCACAGGAAAAAAGCACCACAGATGTAAGGCAACAAGGGAAATACGATACTAATAAATTTAGTCAGATGTATGATTTATTGGCAACTCCTAATATGTTTCGTACAGCATCTGGGGCGCCAGGCCCTGCATATTATCAGCAACAAGCCGATTATAAAATTGATGTTGAATTAGATGATAAAAACGCAAAATTAACGGGTTCAGAGACGATTACTTATTCTAATAATTCACCAGATAATCTAGAATATTTATGGTTACAACTAGATCAGAATCAAGCTAAAAAACACACACAGTCTACATTGGCTGAGAGTGAAAAAATTAGTCAAGTATCAGCAGTTGAAGGTTTTTCAAAAAAATACTTAAAAGATGGACTTGAACGAGGTTTTAATATCGAATATGTAAAAGACGCTAAGGGAAACCCAATGTCATACACTATTAATGAAACTATGATGAGAATTAATTTGACAACGCCTTTAAAAGCGGGTGAAAAAATCTCATTTTCAATTAAATGGTGGTATAATATCAATAATTACAGACAAGATGGAGGACGTTCAGGATATGAATTTTTTGAAAAAGACAAGAACAGATTATATGTAATTGCACAATTCTACCCAAGAATGGCAGTTTATAATGATGTAGAAGGTTGGCAGAATATGCAGTTTTGGGGAGGTGGAGAATTTGCTTTGCCTTTCGGGGATTTTGATGTAAATATTACAGTACCTGCAGATCACGTTATGGAAGCCACAGGAGAATTGATGAATAGAAGCGAAGTATTTACTCCCGAGCAGGTAAAAAGATATGAGCTTGCTCAAAAATCATACGATAAACCAGTTATTATTGTTACGCAGGCAGAAGCAGAAGCAACAGAAAAAGGATTTTCAGAGAAGAAAAAAACATGGAAATTCAGTGCTAAAAATGTACGTGATTTTGGAATTGCGACATCAAGAAAATTTATTTACGATGCAATGGCTGTAAAGCTTGGAGATAAAACAGTAATGGCAGCTTCAGTATATCCAAAAGAAGCAAATCCGCTTTGGGAAGAAACTTCAACAAGAACAGTTGCACATACTTTAAAAAGTTATTCAGCTCGCACATTCGATTATCCTTACCCAAAGGCAGTTTCGGTTTCGGCAGAAGATCAAGGAATGGAGTACCCAATGATTTGTTGGAATTATGGGCGCCCAGATGAAAATGGAGTAACGAGTAAAGAAATGAAAAACGGAATGATTGGTGTAGTAATTCATGAAGTTGGACATAATTTTTTTCCTATGATTGTCAATTCAGATGAACGTCAATGGAGTTGGATGGATGAGGGTTTAAACTCTTTTTTAGAGTATTTGGCAGAGCAGGAGTTAGACCCTAATTTCCCTTCAAGACGAGGTCCAGCAAAAAATATAGTTCCTTATATGAGTGGAGATCAGAAATTTTTGGAGCCAATAATGTCAAACTCTGAAACGATTCACCAATTTGGAAATAATGCATGCGGAAAACCTGCTACAGGACTTAATATTTTAAGAGAAGTAGTTATGGGAAGAGAATTGTTTGATTATGCTTTTAAAATATATGCAAACAGATGGAAATTTAAGCACCCAACACCAGAAGACTTCTTTAGAACAATGGAAGATGCCTCTGCAGTTGATTTAGACTGGTTTTTTAGAGGCTGGTTTTACTCAACAGATTTTGTAGATATTGGAATCAAAGAAGTAAAGCAATATTATGTAAGTGAAACGGCAACAGAAGAGTTAAAAAATACTAAGATCAGAAAAGGACGTTTTGGTTTTGAAAAAGGGCCTTTCGTGTATTTAATTGATGGAGATAATAAAGAATTAAAAAAATCTGATAAAAAAGCATTAAAAGTTGATGATGTAAAATTATTGTCAGATTATGTAGCTGAGACTTTTACTGCAGAAGAGAAAGCAAATTTAAAAGCTCCAAAATATTTCTATGAAGTTGAGTTTAACAAGCCAGGAGGAATGATAATGCCTATTCTTGTTGAGATTACATATGAAGATGGAACGAAGGAAGAATTTAAGTATCCAGCACAAATTTGGAGAAAAAATAATGATACTGCCAAAAAAGTATATGCGACAGAAAAAGCTATAAAAAGCATTCAGATTGATCCAAAATTACTCACTGCAGATATTGATGTAACTAATAATACATGGCCAAAAGCAGAAGTAAAATCAAAATTTGATTAAATATAAAGGAAAAAGTGACTCTTGTATGGGTCTCTTTTTTTTAAGTAAATTTTAAAACAGTAGGCTACAAAATTTAATATCTTTGTGGCACATAAAATAAAAAAGATATGTTTGGTATAGGAGGAGGAGAATTAGTTTTTATACTATTTGTGGTACTTATGCTTTTTGGTTCAGATAAAGTGCCAGAAATTGCTCGTACAATGGGTAAGGCTATGGCGCAACTTAAAAATGCGACCAATGATATTAAAAGTGAAATCCAAAAAGGAGCAGAAGCTAATGGTTTTGATGCAAAATCTTTGGAGGATATGACAGGTAATATTAATTCTGAAATCGAGAAAGCTAAAACTAATTTATTAGGAGATGCTACCACACAATTTGAAAAAACAAAAGAAGATATTGATTCCGTTACGGGACCTATAAAACGTCATATATAATGCTTGAAAAAATACAAGAATTTGATACAAATCTATTTGTATTTCTTAATGGGTTAGGTTCGGAAACTTATGACAAACTCTGGTTGGTAATTACGAATCAACTAAATTGGATTCCGCTTTTCTTACTATTACTTTATCTTATCTATAAAAAAATAGGAACAAAACAAACTTTGTATTTACTCTTGTTTGTAGCAATTTTAATAGCCTTTACCGATCAGTTAACTAATGCAGTTAAGTATACTGTACAGCGTTCAAGACCTTGTAATAATCCTGATATCAAATCGTTTATTCGAATTGTACAATCACGACAATCATTTAGTTTTTTCTCAGGTCATGCAGCCAATTCAATGGCAGTAGCAACTTTCTTGTATTTAACGCTTAATAAGCACTTTAAATATTTTGGATTGCTATTCTTATGGCCGTTAATTTTTGCTTATAGCCGCATTTACTTAGGATTGCATTATCCGTTAGATATTCTTTGCGGATATTTAGTAGGAGCAACAATGGGATTCTTAATCTATAAATTATATCTGAAAGCAAAAGTAAAGTATTTTCCAGTTTAAATTAGAGTTGTCTCTTGCGCATCTTGAAGGGATGAAATTTTTATATAGAAGAAAAGGCTTTAAACGAAAGATTCAATATTTCGTTTAAAGCCTTTTCTTATTTCTCTTAACTAGAAACTATTAGGATTTTTTTTAAAAGAACTCGACTAATAACTAAACCTTATAACTTTAAAATTTTTGTTATAGATTGGTTCTTTCGCTCCAATCTAATCCATTTGGTAGTTCTTGATTACTGAATTCAATATGAATAACTCTTCTTCTTTCGTTATTTGTAGTCTTATTTGAAGCATGAAAAAGCAATGGTTTCATAATCATTATTCCCCCTTTTTCGACTTCACAAATTGTTTCTTTTTCATTTTTAAAGTCCATATTCTCGATTCTACAAATTCCTTTAGAATGGGAGCTATTAATTACTTTTAAAGCGCCATTATCCTTAGTCGTTTTGTCAATATGAATTCTTATTGTGAAATTTTTATCGAGAATATCTTTCGGAGGCTGCACAGCAAACTGATTCTGTTTAGTAGTCCAGTTTTCAAAATTTTCTACATCTATTTTTTTATCAACCGAGATCGTTAAATCTTGATGATAAGCAACAAACCAATTTGATTTTTCGGGTTTGTCAAAATATATAGATTTTGTTATGAAATAATTTTCGACGAAGTTAGATTTGATGATATTCTTTAAATTCGGATTAAAGATATATTCTAATGCTTCGGGAATTTCTTTATGAAATTGTCTTATAGCAAATAAATCTTCGGATTTTCTAAAGGTTGTCCTTTCAGCTTTGTTTTCAGTAACACTTTCAATTATCGAAATCAGTTTTTCAATTTCAGTTTCATTATAAACGTGACTTATAATTGCAAAACCTTCGGAGTTTATTTTATTGATATGTTTCATTATTGCTGTTTTTTTTCTGAATTATTTCCAGCTAAAGTAGAGAGTAAATGAGTTTTTTTAATCAAAAAAACTTAGAATCTTAGTGCCTTAGTATCTTTTCTAAAGAACTCTACTAACTGTTAGTCCATCTCGAATAGGTAATAATACTGTTTCTACTCTTGGGTCATTTTTTAAAAGCTGGTTGTACTCTAAAAGTATTTTTGTGCTAATATCATTTGGATGTAATGGTTCTAAGACTTTACCACTCCATAAAACATTATCAGATAAAATGATACCGCCTTTATTCATTTTTGGAACAATCATTTTGTAGTAATTAAGGTAGTTTTCTTTATCAGCATCAATAAAAACTAAATCAAATTTCACATCAATTGTGGGGATAATAGTTGTGGCTTCACCCAGGTGTTGGAAAATTTGTTTTCCCCATCGCGATTGATCAAAATACTTTCGTTGAAAGTCTATTAATTCTTCTTTAATATCAATTGTATGTAATTGTCCATTTTCTTGCATTCCTTCACATAAACACAAGGCTGCATAACCGGTATAAGTGCCAATTTCAAGAATGTTGACTGGTCGAATTAATTTGGATAACATACTTAAAACTCGGCCTTGAAAATGCCCGCTTAACATGCGTGGTAATAGTATTTTTTGGTAGGTTTCTTTGTTTAAACGCGCTAGTAATTCAGGTTCTTTTTCTGAGTGCTGTTCTATGTAGTCTTCTAAGTCTTGTGATATAAAATGCATGCTGTATAGTCTATAATTTGAAATGCAAAAATACAAAAATATCTACTACACTTTTTGGTATAAAAAAACCATCCGCATGCGGATGGTTTTAGCTTTTATCTGAAATAAAAATTATTTTTTTAAAGCATCGTTAACTTCTTTTGCTGTTTTCACAGTTCCGTCTTTTGCAGCTTTTGCAGCTTCTTCTACTTTTTTAGCTCCTTTTTCTGTTGCGTTTTTCACATCTTCAGCAGCTTTTTTAGTAGCGTCTTTTACATCTTTAGCAGCGTCCTCTACTTTAGTTACAGCAGTATCTTTTACTTCATTGATATCAGTAGTTAATGAGTCTACCTTGTTGCCAAGTGTTAATTCTTCTTCAGTAGGTTTTGGTTCTTTCTTTTCGCAAGATTGTACAGCGAATGCTAATAGGGCGATAACAGCTAAACTTAAGATTTGTTTTTTCATAATAAATTAATTTTTTAAGGTTGGAAAAATATTAATGGTCGTAACGTGCAAAAAATAAAGTTACAAAATTTAAATGAATGAGCTCTTTGTGAGATTATTTTTCTTCTGTACGAAAAACAATTCTCGTGCCAAATTTTAAGATTTTGATGTATTATGTGTAAAGTTTTTTTAGAATGAAAAGGTTTCCATAAATACTTAGTAACTTTGCAGCATGCAAATGGAGAAAAAAGACATACGAGCCTTATCAAAAGAGGAATTGCGCGATTTTTTTGTCGCTAATAATGACAAAGCTTTTCGCGGAAATCAAGTTTACGAATGGTTATGGAGCAAAGGAGCACATAGTTTTGACGATATGACGAATGTTGCCAAGGCAACACGTTCTATGCTTGAGGATAATTTTGTTATCAATCATATCAAGGTCGATACAATGCAGCGTAGTAGCGATGGTACAGTGAAAAATGCTGTTCGATTACATGACGGATTGGTGGTAGAGTCTGTTTTAATACCAACTGATACAAGAACTACGGCTTGTGTTTCTAGCCAAGTAGGTTGCAGTTTAGATTGTAATTTTTGTGCTACAGCAAGATTAAAAAGAATGCGTAATCTAGAGCCTGCTGAAATTTATGATCAGGTGATAGCCATCGATAAAGAAAGTCGTTTGTATTACAATCATCCGCTGTCGAATATTGTTTTTATGGGTATGGGAGAGCCGCTCATGAACTATAACAATGTTATGAAGGCTATTGATATGATAACTTCTACAGAAGGTTTAGGAATGTCGCCAAAACGTATTATGGTATCTACATCGGGGATACCAAAAATGATTAAAAAAATGGCAGATGATGATGTTAAATTCAAATTAGCAGTTTCATTACATTCGGCAATAGATGAAATTCGTTCACGAATTATGCCTTTTAGCAAAAATTTTCCTTTAGCTGATTTGCGAGAATCATTAGAATATTGGTACAGAAAGACGAAGTGTAAAGTGTCATACGAATACGTAGTTTGGAAAGGAATTAACGATGACAAAGCATCAATTGATGCCTTGGTAAAGTTTTGTAAATATGTGCCATGTAAAGTCAACCTGATTGAATATAACCCAATCGATGATGGAGAATTTCAGCAAGCTTCAGAAGAATCGATTAATGCGTATATAAAAGCGCTTCAAAATATAGGCGTTGTGGTAAAAGTACGCCGAAGCAGAGGAAAAGATATTGATGCTGCTTGTGGACAATTGGCTAATAAAGAAGCAGAAGCTTAAAAATAGATTTAGCAGAAAAAAAGCATTAAAAACGAGATTATCACTTGTTTTTAATGCTTTTCTTTTAATAAAAAAAGGATTATTTTTTTAAATGAATTTCTTCCGAAACCCCATCTCTTGTAACAACAGCGAGGTCGTCGCACGTACCATTTCCAAAATCAATTAAAGCCTTAGCGTCATTTTTTGTAATAGACATAGAACCTTTTACAGGAAATGGTTTTTTACAAGCCATAGAAAATTCTAACGGGAGTATGATTTCGGTCGAAATTTTATCGCCATTAGGGAATGTGGTTTCTCCAGTGCCAGTGATAATAAAAGTATTATCGTCCCAATTAAACCAAGTGTCGAAACCGGCAATCATCTCTTTTGTTAAAGTACCAGTTCTTTTGTAGATTTTTCCATCTTCGAACGTAATTGTCATGTCGATAGACGAAGTCGATACAGGATGTACCGTTGCTAATAAAGCGGTTGCTTTTTGAGTTAGGTTTATGCTTTTACTACCTTGAATTTTATTACCGTTATGGTAAAAATTCTCAAAACTATACGTGATGGTATGTTCAGAGCTAGCGAAATCATTTGTAAACGAAATAGTGATTTTTCCTTTTAATATATTTCCATTAGATAGGGTGCAACCTTCAGTGCCAAAATCGATAGTTCTTGTCCATGTATTGTCTGTTAATACAGTAATAATTACAGCACATTCTGGTAAAAAGCTTTTAATAGTTCCAGTTGCTTTTTTTGAACTATTTTGTTGTGCACCAAATTGGTCTTCTGCAATATTTGAAACATCATCAATTGATGCATCAATTTTTGAATTTGTAGCTATTTCATCGTTTGAAATAGATTTAGAGGAAACATCTTGTCTTGTTTCATCTGAATTACAACTAATAAAAAAAGAAAAAGTTGCAACGACTCCCAATAATAAAATCTTTGTTTTCATAATAAGTAATTTAGATTTCTTGTAATTAATGAATTAAACTAAAGTGAGATTATATTGTAGATTGTTGAGTTAATGCTATTTTATAAAGGGGAAAATAAAATAGTAACGAGACAATTAGACTTAAGCTAATATTGAGCTTTCAAGTAAATAAGGTTTACTTGAATGTAGATAGTGTATAAAAAGTTCAAAATGTTGATATACTTCTATAAAATACACAACGTTTTTTTATTTAAAATAGTATATTTGGAATCGAAATGAATATTACTTCTCAAATAAAACAGCCCATTTTTAGCGAGATGGAACTTTTTGAAAAAAAGTTCCATGAATCGATGACTTCAAAGGTGGCTTTGCTCAACAGAATTACTTATTATATTGTAAATAGAAAAGGAAAACAAATGCGTCCTATGTTTGTTTTCTTGACCGCAAAAATGGTTTCCGAAGGAATTGTAAACGAACGTACTTATCGAGGGGCTTCGGTTATTGAGTTAATTCATACCGCAACCTTGGTTCATGATGATGTTGTTGATGATAGTAACCGTCGTCGTGGTTTTTTCTCAATTAATGCACTTTGGAAAAATAAAATAGCAGTTTTAGTTGGAGATTATTTACTTTCAAAAGGATTATTACTTTCTATAGATAATGGCGATTTTGATTTGCTTAAAATAATTTCTGTTGCTGTTCGTGAAATGAGCGAAGGCGAATTACTTCAAATAGAAAAAGCAAGAAGGCTAGATATCACCGAGGATGTTTATTACGAAATTATCCGAAAAAAGACAGCAACACTTATTGCTGCTTGTTGTGCACTTGGTGCAAAATCAGTTATAGAAGATGAAGTTCAAGTAGAGAACATGCGTAAATTTGGAGAGCTTATAGGAATGGCTTTTCAGATAAAAGATGACTTATTTGATTATAGCGAAGAAGCTATTGGTAAACCTACCGGAATAGACATTAAAGAGCAAAAAATGACTTTGCCCTTAATTCATGTTTTAAATAATTGTACTTCTAAAGAAAAAAAGTGGCTTATTAATTCTATCAAAAACCATAATAAAGACAAAAAGCGCGTAAAAGAAGTTATTGCTTTTGTAAAAGATAATAATGGTTTGGCTTACGCCGAAAATAAAATGGTAGAATTTCAGCAAGAAGCACTCACTTTACTTAATAATTACTCCGATTCAGATTTCAAAGTAGCCTTGACTTTGATGGTGAACTATGTGATTGAAAGAAAAAAATAACAAATAATTTCTAGTTTTTTTATTTTTAAACAATTGTAATATAGTTGTTTAATTATTATTTTTTGGTTTTTAGAATATTTTATCATTAAATATTTAAATCTCCATGCAACCTTTTTTAATTGCAAAGCGTCTATGCTAATAGAAGTCGGTTTGGTTTTAAGCAGACAATTTATAATGCTATTATTTGAGTTAATTTTTACGGAATCATTTTTTTAAATTTTCTATTACGTTTTTATGAAAGTAATCCATTTACATCAAGAAGAAACTGAAATTATTCAGTTGGCAATCGATAATAATCGACAGGCACAACAGCTGATATATAGTAAGTTTTCTTCAAAAATGCTAAGTGTTTGTCGACAGTATATAAAAGACATTCAATTGGCAGAAGATGTAATGATTACATCATTTATGAAAGTTTTTACAAATCTTAATAGGTTTGAAAATAAAGGAAGTTTTGAAGGGTGGATTCGAAGAATAATGGTTAATGAATGTATTTCGTATTTACGAGTTCAAAAAAAAATAAAGTTTATAGAAGATGAGAATTATACCGAAGAAAGTTTTAATGGTATTGAGAGTAAATTATCAACAGATCAAATTCAATTTTTAATAGATGGCCTTCCAGATGGTTATAAGATGGTTTTTAACCTTTATGCTATCGAGGGATATAAGCACAATGAAATTGCAACAATGTTAGGGATTAATGAAGGAACATCAAAATCGCAATTATCACATGCTCGCAAAATGTTGCAAAAGCAAATTACTACATTAAAAAAACAAGAAAATGGAACCGAATAAATTTGAAAAACTGTTTCGTGAAAAACTAAATGAAAGAGAAATTAATCCTAGTGATAATGCTTGGGATAGATTGGATGCGATGCTTAATGTTGCCGAAAACACTAAACCTAAAAAGAAATATACATGGATGTATGTTGCGGCAAGTTTCATAGGTTTTTTGTTAGTGTCTACTGTTTATTTCAATCAAAGAGAAACTTCAGTTCATAATCCAAAAAACGATATTGTTGTTAAAGAGGAGAAACCAAAAGATTCTATCGGGGGAATTAAAAATAATCAGGATAAAATAAATTCAAAATCTTTGCATACAAATGCGATTGTAATTAAGGATACAAAGGAAAA
Organism: Flavobacterium sp. ALJ2; assembly: GCF_015594725.1. Taxonomy (GTDB): domain Bacteria; phylum Bacteroidota; class Bacteroidia; order Flavobacteriales; family Flavobacteriaceae; genus Flavobacterium. Next base: position 137,266 of record NZ_JADNRC010000007.1, read on the forward strand.
TATTGAAGAAAAAAATGAAAAAGCAAATCAAAATCAAGTAGCGGAGCGTTCAATCATCAAAGAAACCAATAAAGAGAATTGGAAAAACAATCAAAAAACAGAATCAAAAAACAATCAAACAGTAATTGCAGATAATTCAAAAAATGCAACTGTAGATCAATTGTTAATTTCAGCAGAAAAGACATTAGCAATGGATAAAGGAGTTCAACAAATAAACAAAGTTAAGATAAATGCTAACGATTTGCTCTCACAAGTCGATGGGGAGTTGGAACTTTCGTTTAGAGAAAAAGTAATTAATAAAGTTAATAAAAATTACCAAACTGTAAAAGTAGCTTTAGCAAATAGAAATGTGGAAGAATAAGCTTCAGCAAGAATTAAAATCATTTAAATTAAAAATCATCATCAATCAATCTTAAAAAAATCATCATGAGAAATTTTACCATTTATTTAATCATCACCTTATTTTTATTTGTTAGTAAAATGATAGGACAGGAAACATTCGAATCGAGAGCAAAACAAATTGCTACTAATATAGAGAAAGTAACTAAAGAAGAAAAAGCGGCCTTAAAGCAAGAAGTTGAAGTTGTTAATGTGCAACTATCAGAAGGGAAAATTACAAAAGAAGAGGCTGATAAAAAGAAAATACAATTAGCAGAAGCAAGAGCAATTATAATCGAACAAAAAGTTACAGTTGCTCAAAATGAATTAAATGATTTAGTACAACAAAAAGTAGATGGAAAAATAAAGGAAAAAGATTCTACAAAAACGTACAAGATTAGTTTTGATTGTAAAAGATGTGGGAAAGATAAAGATTCAATTTATAGAGAAAAGAGAACTACATCGCAATTTGTGTTTGCAGCAGGATTAAATAATTTGGTAACTGATGGCAGTTTAAAGAAATCAGATTATAGATTTATGGGGTCGCATTTTTACGAATGGGGTTTTACATTTAATTCAAGAATTTTGAAAGATCATAATTTGCTGCATGCCAAGTACGGATTGTCATTGATGTATAATAATCTTCGACCTACTGAGAATCGTAATTTTGTGGTAGATGGAAAACAAACAGTTTTAGAAGTTAATCCGATAAATTTAGATGAGTCTCGTTTTAGAAATGTTTATTTAGTGATGCCGCTGCACTTAGAATTTGATTTTTCGGGAAGTAAGACAGAGAATGGAAAAACCTATTTTAGAACACATAAAAATTTTCGTTTTGGGATTGGGGGTTATGCGGGAATCAATGTTAAATCAAAACAGATTCTGAAATACGATCAAGATGATATAAAGGAAAAAGTAATATCTAAAGGAGATTATAATGTAAATAACTTTATTTATGGATTGAGTACCTATATGGGGTATAAAGATGTTAGTTTGTATTTAAAATATGACTTAAATCCTTTATTTGCTGATAATAAGATTAAACAAAACAATGTTTCATTAGGATTGCGTTTTGATTTAAATTAATAAATTGAGTTAGTTTTTTAGCAATGAAGCACTTCGAAAGGAGTGCTTTTTTTGTTTCATATAATTCAAAATATGAAGTTTGATTTGTGTAATTTTGCAGGCTTAAGTCTTATAAAAAATAAATACGTTTTGATTTCACAAAATACTATAGATACCGTTTTTGAAACTGCTCGAGTAGAGGAGGTAATTGGCGATTTTGTTAATTTAAAACGAGCAGGAAGTAATTTTAAAGGATTGAGTCCATTCTCGGATGAGCGATCTCCGTCGTTTATGGTATCACCTGTAAAAGGAATTTGGAAAGATTTTAGTACTGGAAAAGGAGGGAATTCAGTTAAATTCCTAATGGAGCACTCACAATTTACATATCCTGAAGCCATTCGGTATCTTGCCAGAAAATATAATATTGAGATTGAAGAAACGGAACAAACGGATGCAGAAAAAGCTATAACGGATGTTCGTGAAAGTATGTATTTGGTTTCGGAATATGCAAAAAATTATTTTCATAATGTGCTTTTAAATACAGATGAAGGTCAGGCAATAGGATATTCATATTTTAAAGAAAGAGGTTTTACTAACGAGACAATAAAAAAATTCGAACTAGGGTATTCTCCTGATACTTGGGATGCTTTCACCAAAGAAGCACTTGGACAGGGGTATAAATTAGAGTTCTTGCAAAGTACCGGGTTAACAATTCCAAAAGAGGATCGCCCATTTGACAGATTTAAAGGGAGGGTTATGTTTCCGATACAAAGTATGTCTGGACGCGTTTTAGGTTTTGGTGGTCGAATACTTACTAATGATAAAAAAGCTGCAAAATATTTAAACTCACCTGAGAGTGAACTTTATCATAAGAGTAAAGTATTGTATGGTATTTTCCAAGCTAAGCAATCTATTGCAAAACAAGACAACTGTTTTTTGGTAGAAGGATATACAGATGTGATCCAATTCAATCAAGCAGGGATAGAAAACGTTGTAGCTTCTTCAGGGACTGCATTAACGCCTGATCAGATTAGATTGGTAAATAGGTTAACAAAAAACATTACTGTGCTTTTTGATGGAGATGCTGCGGGATTACGTGCATCTATTCGAGGAATCGATTTGATTCTTGAAGAAGGAATGAACGTAAGAGTATGTGCTTTTCCTGATGGGGATGATCCTGATAGTTTTGCTAGAAAAACTCCGTATGAGGATTTAGTTAAATACTTGGAGGAAAACGCTAAAGACTTTATTCAGTTTAAGGCTTCGTTATTAATGGATGAAGCAAAAAATGATCCTATAAAAAAAGCCGATTTGATTCGGGATATGGTTACGAGTATTTCTAAAATTCCAGATAGAATTCAGCGTGAAATTTACGTTCAGGAATGTGCGCGAATTATGGATATTTCAGAGCAGGTACTTGTGAGTACTTTGGCACAGTTGATTCAAAAAGATATTGCAGAGGCTGGTAAAAAACAAAAGTATGAACAAAAGCCTTTTGAAATCCATAGAAATCAAAAGCCAAAATATACTGGGTATTCAGGAGGAGATCCAGAAGATCCAAGAAACGGACCATCTGAGGGTTATCTAGGAGGATCGGGAAATCTGGAACAGCAACAAGTAGAAAAAATTGATGTTTTGTATCATCTAGAACGTAAGGTAATTGAAATTTTATTGCTTTATGGAGATAAGACAGAAGTGTTTGAAGATGTTTTCTTGAGAAGTAATGGAGAAGGCGAAATAGAAACTGTTACCGAAAAGAAAGAATACAAAGTTTTTCAGCGAATTTATTTGAGTTTGCAGGAAGATGAGGTAGAGCTTTCTAATACTCTTTTTCGAGACATTTTTACAGGTTTAATTGCATTCTATCATCAGAACGAAAAATTTAGTTTAGAGCAATATTTAATGCGTTTACAGCCTGAATTTGCTCAGGAAGTAACGGATATTTTGATGGAAGACGAAAAAGTTACACTTCATGATTGGGAAGGGCAAAATATTTTTTCGAAAGGTAAATCAGAATCAATAAGTCAATATGTAACTGAGACAATTATGTCTATGCGTTGGTTTCTGGTGGATAAGATAATTGAAGAACTAAAAAGCTCCATAGTATCAAATCCTAAGGAAGATAATATGGAGCTTTTGATGATGGTTATGGACTACTCAAAATTAATTAATTCGTTTTCGAGAAAATTAGGAAGAGTGATGTCCCGTTACCATACTTAAATAATCTCTAATGTTTTGGCTTTGTTGACCAAGTCTACTAAATTGGTAACGTTTAATTTAGTTAGTAATCTTAGTTTGTAAGTACTAATTGTTTTTTCGTTAAGATTTAGAATTTTAGAAATTTCATTATTTTTCTTACCATCGCTTAAGTAGCGTAATACCTCAATTTCTCTGTTTGATAGTTTTCGATATAAACGTTCGCTTTTGCTTTGTTTTGCAATCAATGCCATGTTTTTACGCACAGTTTCATTGATAATGATTTTCCCTTCGTGTACTTTAATAATCGAAATCCCCAGAGTTTCTAGTTTTTCTGTTTTGTGAATGTATCCAGAAACTCCAGCTTTTATGGAATTTGGAGCATACATTTGTTCAGAAAGATTGCTGAAGATGATGATTTTTGTTTTAGGGAAATTTTTAAGAATAGACTTAACTTCAAAAATACTTGCAAGACCTTCTAATTCTAAATCTAAAATAAGAATATCAATGTCTTTAGTTTGAAGAATATCTTTTACCATCGTAAAGTTACCTACATTTGCAACGATTGAAATGTCATCATGGTCTTTAAAATACGACTTAACGCCAAAGTGGGTCACAGGGTGGTTGTCTGCTAAACATACTTTAATCATAGTTTTACCTTTTTAAGAATTGTTCATTTTTTTTTGGAATTGTAAAATTAATAAATAAATTCTGTAATTTATTGTAAATCAGCATAAAAATGATTATTTTAACTTTTTAGGTAAGGAACACACGGGTATTGGATTCATTTTGTGTTGGTTGGATGTGTTTAATTTCTTGTATATTTCAAAAACCGTTTTTTCTCGTCCTGTAAAGTCAGTAGCTGATTTTCCTAGCTCGTCGGATAACATGGCCCATTCTAATTCATCATAACTTGCACCCAATTGGTCTTCATCTGTTCTGTTATCTCCAAATAAACCGTCAGTAGGTGCTGCTGCTAAAATTGAGTCAGGAATTTTAAGAAACACCCCTAATGCATATACATCAGATTTCATTAAATCAGCAATTGGACTCAAATCTACGCCACCATCTCCGTATTTTGTGTAAAAACCTACTCCAAAATCTTCAACTTTGTTGCCTGTTCCGGCAACTAACAAGCCATGAATACCGGCTAGATAGTATAGGCTAGTCATCCGTAAACGAGCACGAGTATTGGCTAATGATAAATTAACTTTAGCAATATCGGTATCACTTGGAGTTGCTGCTTTAAAAGCTTCAAATGTACTTGTCAAGTCTGTTTCTATATTGGAAACATTTGGGAAACGTTTTTTTAATTGATCGATGTGTTCTCTACCTCTGGAAATTTGATTTGGAGCTTGATGTATTGGCATTTCTACACATAAAACCTTTAATCCAGTTTGAGCACATAATGTTGAGGTTACAGCAGAGTCGACACCACCAGAAATTCCTATAATAAAACCATTCACTTTAGCATTGGTTGCATAACTTTTTAACCACTCTACAATGTAGGTATTTACTTTTTCTGTTTGAATAGTGCTTTTTTTAGCCATAATAGTTTAAGTTTTAAAATACAGGAATGTATATTTGCACAATAATATTTAAGTAGTCATTACTTAATACAATTTGCAACACAAACTTAATTAAAATAAAATGAAAATATATCGGTTTGCTATCGCTCTATGTGTCTTTTTTTTAGCATGTGATAAAAAAAGTAAAATTGAAAAAGCGGTAGAAAAAATTTCAGTAGATATTAAAGTGGAGCGTTTTGATAAAGTGTTTTTTGAAACCCAACCCAAGGATTTGGCTAAAGTGAAGAAAGAGTATCCTTTTTTCTTCCCAGAAGGAAATGATGACTCAGTTTGGTTAGAGAAAATGCAAAACCCGCTTTGGAGAGAATTATATGCTGAAGTTCAAAAGAAGTATGGAGATTTTGAGCCAGTTCGCAAAGAGTTTAATAGTTTGTTTCAGCATATAGAGTATTATTTTCCTAAAACAAAAACACCAAAAGTAATTACTGTAATATCCGAAATGGATTATAATAATAAAGTAATTTATGCAGATAGCTTGGTTGTGGTTGCACTTGAATTGTATTTAGGAAAAGAACATAAGTTTTATCCGTTTCCAGATTATATAAAAGAAAATTTTGAAGAGAAGCAAATTATGCCAGATGTGGTTTCTAGTTTTTCATTAAAGAAAATTTCGCCAATTACAGATAAAAATTTAATAAATAAAATGGTGTATTATGGAAAGCAATTGTATTTAAAGGATTTGCTTTTGCCTTATTATACTGATGCAGATAAAATAGGATATACACCAGAGCAAATAAAATGGTGCGAGGAAAATGAAGCCTATATGTGGCGTTATTTTATAGAAAGAGAGATGCTGTATAGTGATGATGCAAAACTTGCTTTACGATTTATAAATACAGCGCCATTTTCTAAATTTTACCTAGAAATAGATAACGAATCTCCAGGACGCGTTGGAACCTGGATTGGATGGCAAATTGTACGTTCATACATGAAAAACAATGATGTATCAATAGAAGAATTATTAAAAACCAATGCAAAAGAAATTTTTGAAAAGTCAAAATATAAACCTAAAAAGTAATGTCAGATAATAAACAAACCTCAGAAATTAAATTCCTTATAGAGTTAGATGAAAATCGAGTGCCAGAAAAATTAAAATGGTCTGCAAAAGATGGAGGAGTCGAAGCTCAAGATGCAAAAGCAATTATGCTCTCTATTTGGGATAGCAAAGTACAGGAAACTATGCGTATTGATTTATGGACGAAAGATATGCCAGTAGATGAAATGAAAATTTTCTTTCATCAAACTTTGGTAGCAATGGCTGATACGTTTAAGCGCGCTACTGACGATGAAAAAATGTCAGATACAATGAAAGATTTCTGTGATTATTTTGCTGAGAAGCTTGAATTAAAGAAGTCGTAATTGACTAAAATAAAAAATCCCATCCGCCGCGGCGAAATGGGATTTTTTTTATTTCTAAAAAGGGAGAGCTTAAAACTGATTATTGTTTTTAAATACCTCTTGGTTTACTTCGTCGATGTAGTTTAAAACATCTTCTTTACCTGTAGATTCTGTTGCAGATGTTACAAAATAGTGAGGCATTTCGGCCCAGTTATTGGCAAACATTTTCTTTTTGTAAGCAGCAATATGAGAATCAATTTTTGTTTTACTGATTTTATCAGCTTTGGTAAAAATAATGCAAAACGGAATTTCGCTTTCACCCATGTATGACATAAATTCAATATCGATAGTTTGGGCTTCATGACGAATATCGATTAATACAAAAGCACAAACTAATTGTTCGCGAGTTTCAAAGTAATCGGTGATGAACTGTTGGAAAACAGATTTTGTTTTTTTAGAAACTTTAGCATAACCATATCCCGGTAAATCGACCAGGAACCAATTGTTATTAATTAGAAAATGATTTATTAATTGCGTTTTTCCAGGGCGGCCCGAAGTTTTTGCTAAGTTTTTATGATTGGTCAACATGTTGATCAAAGAAGACTTTCCTACGTTTGATCTTCCTATAAAAGCATATTCAGGCAAGAAGTCCTTAGGACATTTGCTAACATCTGAATTGCTAATTATAAATTCGGCGGTATTTATTTTCATATCTATGCTATTTCTAAAACCTCCTCAAATTCGAAAGTGTTTATTATAAATTGGTTTTTCTCAACCATTCTTCAAGAATTTCATTAAACTCTTCAGGATGTTCCATCATGGCAGCATGTCCGCATTTGTCAATCCAATATAAAGAAGAGTTAGGAAGTAATTTATTAAACTCTTCGGCTACGTCCGGTGGAGTTACTTTGTCATTTTTACCCCAGATGATACAAGTTTCAACTTGCATTTTTGGTAAATCTTTTGCCATGTTATGACGAATGGCGCTTTTTGCAATGGTAAGTGTTTTTATTAATTTTATGCGATCATTTACAGAGGCATAAACTTCATCAATAAGTTCGGGAGTTGCAATCTTTGGATCATAAAATACATCTTCAGCTTTTCTTCTTATGTATTCGTAATCACCTCTTTTAGGATAGCTGTCACCCATTGCGCTTTCGTAAAGACCTGAACTTCCGGTTATTACTAGTCCGATTACTTTTTCTGGATATAATTTCGTGTGATATAGGGCAATATGACCACCTAATGAGTTTCCTAGTAAAATAACTTTATCAAATCCTTTGAATGTGATAAAGTCTTTAACGTATTTGGCAAAACTTTTTACGTTGGTTTTTAAAATGCTTTGTGTGTATATGGGTAAATCGGGTATTACTATTTTGTACCCTCTATTTGAAAAATATTCGGCTACGGCATCGAAGTTACTAAGTCCCCCCATGAGGCCATGTAATATAACAATAGGTGTCCCTTCTCCAGCTTCATAATAACTGTATCTGCCTTCTTTTTTGTAATGTTTATCCATCTAACTAAATACCGATTTCAATTTGGACAAATATAGGGTTTAATACATAAATATGGATTTTTGAAAACAATTTTTAACTAGATAATTTTAGTCGAAGAAATAAATAGCTAAAAATCAGTTGCTAGATGTTTTAATTTTTTCTTTTTTCTTATAAAAATTACCAAAAAAAGACTGTGGTTTTTCAATATACTTACTCTATTTTTTGTTATGTAGAATCATTCTTACAGCTGATTTTTGAAATAGCTAACGATCTGACCGTACATAATTTAAGAGTTTTTGGCTAAAAGTGGTTAAACTTATCAACAAAGTGGTAGTTAGTGGTAAATTGTGGTAATATTTTTTATATTTTTGCTGTATAACATAACCATACTTTTTTTTGAACACAATTGTAGGAACATATGAGTGTAAAGTCGATGCTAAAGGGAGGCTGCTAATGCCTGCTCCCTTGAAAAAGCAGTTGGCTACCTCACTTCAAAACGGATTTGTTTTGAAGCGTTCCGTATTTCAGACTTGTTTGGAGTTGTATCCAATGGAAGAATGGGATTTGATGATGCAGAAAATTAATAAGCTGAATCGTTTTGTAAAGAAAAACAATGATTTTATCAGAAGATTTACCGCTGGAGTTAAGATTGTTGAGATTGATGCATTAGGACGTTTATTGGTTCCAAAGGATTTAATGGCATTTTCAGGTATTTCGAAAGACGTGGTGTTTTCATCTGCGGTGAATATTGTTGAAATATGGGATAAAGAGTTATACGAAAAATCAATTAGCGGCGAAGATATGGATTTTGCAGATTTAGCCGAAGAAGTAATGGGAAATATAAATGACGACGACAATGGAATATCATAATCCGGTTTTGCTTCATCCAACAGTTGATGGCTTGAATATTAAGCCTGACGGCATTTATGTAGATGTAACGTTTGGAGGTGGAGGACATTCAAAAGAGATTTTAAGAAGGCTAGGGCCAAACGGGAAATTATTTGCTTTTGATCAAGATGAAGATGCTTTGGCAAATACTTTGCCAGACGAGAGGTTTACTTTGATAAATGAAAATTTTAGATTCATTAAAAGGTTCTTGCGTTTTCATGGTGTAAGAGGAGTAGATGGAATTTTGGCAGATTTAGGTGTTTCATCGCATCAATTTGATGTTGCCGAAAGAGGTTTCTCTACTCGTTTTGATGCTGATTTAGATATGCGAATGAGTCAGAAGAATGATTTGAATGCGTATCGTGTGGTTAATGAATATGACGAACAAGATTTACGCAGGGTTTTTCTGGATTATGGTGAGTTGAAAAACGCTCCTGTTCTGGCTAGAACAATTGTAGAGGCCAGAGAAAATAAGGTTATCAAGACCACAGATGAATTGAAAGAAGTTTTGGCAAAATATTTACCTGAAAGAGTTCGTAATAAAATATTGGCTCAGATTTATCAGGCGATTCGTATCGAGGTAAATCAAGAGATGGATGTGTTGAAAGAGTTTATTGAGCAATCGTTAGAAATATTAAATCCAAGCGGAAGATTAAGTGTTATTTCATATCACTCATTGGAAGATAGATTGGTGAAGCGTTTTATTAAAAACGGAATGTTTGAAGGAGAGCCAGAACGTGACTTTTATGGGAATTATTCAGTTCCATTTAAAACAATCGGAAAGCTTATAGTTCCTGATGATGCAGAAATTAAAATAAATAACAGGGCTAGAAGTGCAAAGCTAAGAATAGCCGAAAAAATATAGTACTATAATAAGGTATAATGAAAAACGGAGTATTTGACATATTAAAAGCAAGATTTCTTATTAATGATGATGCTATGAAAAATTGGCGTTTTATCGTTTTTATAATTCTACTAGCAATAATAATGATTGCAAATACACAACGATACGAACAAAAGGTTTTTGAAATTGCAAAATTGAATAATGAAGTAAAGGAATTGCGATCGGAGTTTGTAGACAGACGTTCGGAATTGATGAAGTTAAAAATGGAATCAACAGTATCGGAAAAAATGCTTGTTAAAGAAATTTATCCATCGACAGTTCCACCAATTAAAATTGAAGTAAAGAAAGAAAAAGAAAAAAGCTTTTTTAAACGCATATGGCAGTAGACGATAAAAATATATCCTATAGAATTTATCTGGTAGCAGTTTTCATCTTTTTGATGGCAATTGGTATTGTCGTAAAGTTGACTAACATTCAGTGGGTTGAGGGCGATTATTATCGAAAATTAGCCAAGCAACGTACTGTTAAAAACTTTGTAATTCCTGCAAATAAAGGAAATATTTATTCAGCAGATGGCAGTCTTTTGGCTACTTCTATTCCTAATTATGAAATTAGATTCGATGCTGTTACACCTAAAACAGAAGCATTTGAAAAAAATGTAAAATTACTAGCAGATTCACTGTCAGTTGTTCTGGGTAGACCAAGCAGTTATTACCAAAATGAATTAAGAAAAGCCAGAGCTAATAAGAATAGATATTTCTTAATAGCCCGTAAACTGAGTTATACAGATTACATGAAAATAAAAGGGTTTCCGTTGTTTAAACTGGGACCTTATAAAGGAGGAATTATCATTGAGCAGGAAACTGTAAGGGAGCATCCTATTGGGAAAATTGCAGAACGTACTATTGGTTATGATAAAGATGGTGCCAATGGAGAGTCAATGGGAAAAGGTATTGAATGGGCTTTTAGGAAATACCTGAATGGAAAAGATGGTAAAATCTTAAAGCAAAAAATTGCAAAAGGGCAGTGGAAACCTATTCGTGATGTAAATGAAGTAGATCCACAAGATGGATATGATGTAATTTCGACCATAGATGTTTTTATTCAGGATATTGCTCACCATGCATTATTAAAACAGTTAGAAGATTATCAAGCAGATCATGGATGCGTAGTTGTAATGGAAACTGAAACGGGACATATCAAGGCAATTTCTAACTTGGGTAGAGCAGATGATGGTTCATATTATGAAACAACAAATTATGCTATAGCCGAATCGCATGAGCCAGGGTCAACATTTAAATTGGTTGATTTAATGACTATTCTGGAAGACAAAGTTGCTGATACAAGTACAGTTTTCGATTGCCGTGGTGGTGAAATTCGCTATTATGGAAGAGTTGTTCAGGATTCACGTAGAGGAGGTTACGGAAAAATATCATTGGCGAGAGGGTTTGAGTTATCGTCTAATACAGTAATGGTTCAGGCGGTGTATGATAATTATAAAAACAACCCATCTAAGTTTGTAAACCGCATTAATAGTTATGGATTAAATAAAACATTAGGGTTGCATTTTCAAGGAGAAGGGAAACCTTATATACCGCAGCCTGGAGATAAACATTGGTCGGGAGTTTCATTGCCATGGATGGCATTTGGGTACGGTGTTTCGGTAACCCCATTGCAAACGTTGACCTATTATAATTCGGTTGCAAATAATGGAGTAATGGTTAAGCCACAGTTTGTTTCGGAGATAAAAGAATGGAATAGAACAATTAAAAAGTTTGATGTAGAAGTTTTAAATCCTAAAATATGTTCGCAAGAAACGATTAATAAGTTAAAAGCAGTTTTGGAAAATGTAGTAAAAAAAGGCACAGCCTCTAAATTATACTCCAAAGAGTTTTCTATGGCAGGAAAAACGGGAACAGCCCAAGTAAATTATGGAAATAAAGACAGATCAGGATTGTATTATGCATCCTCATTTGTAGGGTATTTTCCAGCAGATCATCCTAAGTATTCTTGTATTGTAGTAGTGCATAAACCAAACACATCTAAAAATAATTATTATGGAGCCGATGTTGCGGGACCAGTTTTTAAAAGAATTGCTCAAAAGATTTTTACAGATGCGCCATCAACAAATGAAATAAAGAGTTTGGATGTTAAGATACCTAAACAGGAGAGTAATTATAATGCATATTATACACAGGTACAAAAAAAGTTGTCTATTCCAGATGTAAAAGGAATGTCGGGTATGGATGCAATTGCTTTACTTGAAAATTTAGGACTTAAAGTGAAAGCTGTTGGAATAGGAAAAGTAAAAAAACAATCGCTTCAGGCAGGAGTGAATATAGCAAAAAACACAACTATAGTATTAGAATTATCGTGAATATATTAAAAGACATATTATACAAAGTAGCTATTGAATCGGTAACGGGTTCAACGGATATCTCTATTCATAAAATAGATTTCGATTCTAGAAAGATAGAAGCTAATGATGTTTTTGTTGCCATTCGAGGGACACTTTCAGATGGTCATGATTATATTAAAAAAGCAATTGAACTTGGGGCAACTGCTATTATTTGCGATACATTACCAGAAGTTTTAGTAAAAGAAGTTACTTATATTAAAGTTAAAGATACCAATTCGGCTTTGGCTTTTATGGCTGCTAATTATTTTGATAACCCATCTGAGAAAATAAAATTAGTAGGTATTACAGGAACAAACGGTAAAACTACGATTGCTTCATTGTTGTATCAATTATTTAAAAAAGCAGGATTTAAAGTAGGCTTATTGTCTACAGTAAAAATATTGGTTGACGAAACAGAATATAAAGCAACACATACAACACCAGATTCGATTACAATCAATCAGTATTTAAATGAAATGATTGAGTCTGGAGTAACATATTGTTTTATGGAAGTAAGTTCACACGGGATTCATCAAAAACGTACTGAAGCATTACACTTTGTAGGAGGGATTTTTACAAACTTATCTCATGATCATTTGGATTACCATCCAACTTTTGCAGAGTATAGAGATGTAAAAAAATCATTTTTTGATTCATTACCAAAAACAGCATTTGCATTATCAAATATTGATGATAAAAATGGGGCAGTAATGTTACAAAATACGATTGCTCAAAAACGCACTTATGCTTTAAAATCATATGCGGATTATAAAGCACAAATTTTAGAAAATCAATTATCAGGATTATTATTAAAAATAAATGATAATGAAGTTTGGGTAAAATTAATAGGAACATTTAATGCTTATAATTTATTAGCTATCTACGGAACAGCAATCGAATTAGGAATTGATAGTCTTGAAGCTTTACGTTTATTATCAGATTTAGAAAGTGTTTCTGGACGTTTTCAATTCATTGTATCAGATTCTAATATCACGGCTATAGTAGATTATGCACACACACCAGATGCATTAGAAAACGTATTAAAAACCATAAACGATATCCGTACTAAAAATGAACAATTAATTACGGTTGTAGGTTGTGGAGGTAATAGAGATAAAACCAAGCGCCCTATAATGGCACAAATCGGATCAGAACTGAGTGATAAAGTAATATTTACATCTGATAATCCTAGAAATGAAGATCCTGAAACTATAATTAGTGAGATGGAAAAAGGGGTAGAGCCACAAAATTATAAAAAAACATTGGCAATTACAGATAGAAAACAAGCTATAAAAACAGCTTGTCAGTTGGCACAACCCAACGATATTATTTTAATAGCAGGTAAAGGACATGAAACGTATCAAGAAGTAAATGGAGTACGTCATGATTTTGATGATATGCTGATTGTAAAGGAAATTTTAGCACAACTAAACAAATAAAACCAGATATATGCTATACTATTTATTTGAATATTTAGACAAAACATTTGATTTGCCAGGAACAGGTGTATTTCAGTACATAACTTTCAGATCGGCATTGGCTTTTATGCTTTCGTTGCTTTTGTCAACAATCTATGGAAAGAGAATTATCAATTTCCTTAGGAATCAACAAGTTGGTGAAACTGTTCGTGAGCTTGGGCTTGCAGGACAAAATGAAAAAGCTGGTACGCCGACTATGGGTGGATTGATTATCATCTTTGCTACCCTTGTGCCTGTTTTGTTGTTTGCTAAACTGCATAATATTTATATCGTATTGCTAATAGTCACCACACTTTGGATGGGAGTAATTGGTTTTGTAGATGATTATATCAAGATTTTCAAAAAAGATAAACAAGGACTTAAAGGAATCTTTAAGGTAATTGGTCAAGTAGGATTAGGTCTAATTGTAGGTTCTGTACTTTATTTTAGCCCAAATGTCACTGTAAGAACTGATATTGGTACCAGTGATGTATATAGAGTTCAATCAACAACTAGTGTTATTGTTCCAGCTTTAATTGAAGAAAAATCGACAGTAACAACAATTCCTTTCTTTAAAAATAATGAATTTGATTATGCCGAACTATTGGCTTGGACAGGTGAAGGGTATGAAAAATGGGCTTGGTTAATTTTTATACCGGTTGTAATTTTTATTATCACAGCAGTTTCTAATGGAGCCAATTTGACCGATGGAATTGACGGTCTTGCGGCGGGAACTTCGGCAGTGTCTGTTCTTGCGCTCGGGATATTTACGTTTCTTTCGGGGAATATTATTTTCTCGAATTATCTCAATATAATGTATATCCCTAATTCGGGAGAAATGACCGTTTTTATATCCGCCTTTGTAGGAGCATTAATTGGGTTTTTATGGTACAACTCCTTTCCTGCATCTGTTTTTATGGGAGATACAGGAAGTTTAACAATTGGTGGAATAATAGCTGTATTGGCAATTGCTGTTCGAAAAGAAATGTTGATTGTTTTGTTTTGTGGTATTTTCTTAGCAGAGAGCGCTTCGGTAATTATTCAAGTAGCTTATTTTAAATATACTAAAAAACGTTTTGGGGAAGGACGAAGGATATTCCTGATGTCGCCATTGCATCATCATTACCAGAAAAAAGGGTATCATGAAAGTAAGATTGTAACCCGATTTTGGATTGTTGCTATCATGTTGGCCATATTGTCTATTGTAACATTAAAACTAAGATAATATGAGGTTAGTAGTTTTAGGAGGAGGAGAAAGTGGTGTAGGTACAGCAATTCTTGGAAAGAAAAAAGGATATGATGTTTTTGTTTCCGATTATGGAAAGATAAACGAGAGTTATAAAGAAGTTCTTATCATTAATGGAATTGAATGGGAGGAAGGCAAACATACCGAAGATCTAATTTTAAATGCCGATGTGGTAATGAAAAGCCCAGGTATTCCAGAGAAATCGCCAATAGTTAAGAGTTTAGTAAAAAAAGGGATTAAAGTAATCTCTGAAATTGAGTTTGCAAAGCCTTTTACAGAAGCGTTAACAGTTGGGATTACAGGAAGTAACGGTAAGACAACAACAACGATGTTAACCTATCATTTGTTGAAAGCAGCAGGGTTAAATGTAGGATTGGGAGGTAATATCGGAAAAAGTTTTGCATGGCAGGTAGCCGAAAATAAATTCGATTTTTATGTGCTTGAGTTAAGCAGTTTTCAATTAGACGGAATCATAGATTACAGGCCAGATATTGCCATCATAACCAATATTAGCCCAGATCATTTAGACAGATATGACTATAAGTATGAGAATTATATTAACTCGAAGTTTCGAGTAACAATGAATCAAACAGAAAGTGATTACCTTATTTATGATGACGATGATGAAGCATCAGCCGAATGGCTTAAAAATAATACAACAAAAGCAAAACTAATTCCTTTTTCATTGACTAAAGAATTCGATGAAGGAGCATTTATAAAAAATAACAAAATGGAAATCAAGATTAACCAAGAAGAGTTTACAATGGATACTGAGTACATTGCTTTAGAAGGAAAACATAATTTGAAAAACGCAATGGCAGCAAGTTCAGTAGCTAGATTGATGCAAATAAGAAATGCAACAATTCGTGAGAGTTTATCTAATTTTCAAGGTGTTGAACACCGCTTAGAAAAAGTTCTTAAAATTCAGAACGTACAATACATCAATGATTCAAAAGCAACAAATGTAAATGCTACATTTTTTGCATTGGATAGTATGAATGTTCCAACAGTTTGGATAGTTGGTGGAGTTGACAAAGGAAATGATTACAACGAATTAATGTCATTGGTTCGTGAAAAAGTAAAAGCAATTATTTGTCTTGGAGTTGATAACCGAAAAATAATTGATGCTTTTGGTAACGTAGTAGATATCATGGTTGAAGTTAACAATATGGACGATGCTGTAAAAACAGCGCAACGTTTAACGGAGAAAGGTGATGCGGTATTATTGTCTCCGGCTTGTGCAAGTTTTGATTTATTTGAAAACTACGAAGACAGAGGGAAACAATTTAAGCAAGCGGTACATAATTTATAATAAGTGGTTGAGATTTAAACTTTAATCAAAAAAAGATTTTTATAGAGTAGTATGACGACAGACGGAATGAAAATAAGAACAAAGAAGTTTTCTTTGATGGTAATCAATTTGGCAGAAAAATTACCAAATTTCGGTTCAAGTGAAATAATTGCTAGTCAAATTATTAAAAGTGGAACTTCGGTAGGAGCAGATTATAGAGCAGTTTGTAGATCAAAAAGCGACGAAGAATTTGCCTCAAAAATTGAGATTGTTTTAGAAAAAGCCGATGAAACTTTATTTTGGATCGAAATTATTGCAGAAAAAAAATGGATTAGCATATCTGAATTAGAAACAATTTGGAAAGAAGGAAATGAGCTAACTGCCATTTTAGTGAATAGTTTAAAGGTGGTGAATAATAGAATTAGTATAATGAGCTAGAATTAAGAATTTATAAAAGTCTAAATTCATAAATCTAAAATTAAAATGAAAGAACTAGTAAACAAATTAAAAGGAGATAGAGTAATATGGTCATTCGTGGCTTTATTGGCTTTGTTTTCGTTTATGCCTGTTTTTAGTGCGAGTAGTAATTTGGCTTATATTGGTCATGGGACTGGGAACACGCTGGGTTATTTGGTAAAACATTTAGCTCATATTTGTATAGGTTTTTTAATTATTTACTGGGTACACAAAGTGCCGTACCATTATTTTAGAGCAATATCAAAAGTAGCTTTACCAGTAGTTTGGATTTTATTAGCGTACACGCTTTTAAAAGGAACTGTTATTGCTGGAGCAAATGCAAGTCGATGGATCCAAATTCCGTTTATCGGAATCACATTCCAGACATCTACATTAGCATCGATGGTACTGTTTATTTTCGTGGCGCGATATTTATCAAAAACCAGAGATGAGGACGAGCCTTTTCAAACCTCGTTAATACAGCTTTGGATGCCAGTTTTTATTACGTTGATGCTTATTTTACCAGCTAATTTTTCAACAACAGCGCTTATTTTTTCGATGGTATTGATGCTTACGTTTATTGGTAAATATCCTTTAAAGTATATCGGAATCATTTTAGGTTCTGGAGTAGTAATGTTTCTATTCTTTCTTCTCTTGGCGAAAGCTTTTCCTGAATCTCGCTTTTTTAGCAGGGTAGGAACATGGGCAAGTCGAATCGAGAATTTTACTACCAATAAACCAGATGAAGATGATTATCAGATAGAGAAAGCAAAAATTGCTATTGCGTCAGGAAAGTTAGGAGGTTTAGGACCTGGAAAAAGTGTTCAGAAGAACTTTTTGCCACAATCATCTTCCGATTTTATTTATGCAATTATTGTTGAAGAATACGGATTGATAGGAGGATTGACAATATTAGGCTTGTATCTATTGCTTATGTTTAGATTTGTAATTGCATCGCATAAAGCCAATACCTTGTTTGGAAAATTAGTCGTCGTCGGGCTTGGTTTTCCAATGATATTTCAGGCGATGATTAATATGGCTGTAGCAGTCGAATTATTGCCCGTAACAGGACAAACTTTACCACTTATTAGTAGTGGAGGTAGTTCAATCTGGATGACTTGTTTTGCTCTTGGAATTATTATTAGTGTTACTAAAAAAGACGAAGAAATAGAAGAAGAGCTAAAAGAAAAGGAAAAACGAGAAGAGGCACTAAAAAAATTAATTGACAAACAATTAGCAGAAGAGAATGAATTAGTGAATGAAGAAGAGGTTGAAGGATATTCAATCGAAGACAATGCTAAGAATCCAATGGAAGCAGTAATGAAATGATTGGAGTTAAAAAGAGAAAATATAATAATTTTTAAAATGTAGTAACATTTAAAAATATGACAAAATATAAATTCATATTAAGCGGTGGAGGAACAGGAGGACATATTTATCCTGCAATTGCAATTGCAAATGAATTAAAATTACAATATCCCGATGCTGAATTTCTTTTTGTTGGTGCTAAAGACAAAATGGAAATGCAGAAAGTACCACAAGCAGGATATGAAATAAAAGGTCTTTGGATTGCTGGGTTACAACGAAAATTAACTCTCCAGAATGCTATGTTTCCTTTTAAATTGATAAGTAGTTTATTGCAATCAAGAAAAATAATAAAAGCATTTAAACCAAATGTTGTTATCGGTACGGGAGGTTTTGCTAGCGGTCCGTTATTACAAATGGCAGGATCAGCAGGAATTCCAACAGTTATCCAAGAGCAAAATTCGTTTCCGGGAATTACCAATAAATTATTAAGTAAGAAAGCGAGTGCGATTTGTGTGGCATATGAAAATCTAGAGCGATTTTTTCCTGTCGAGAAAATTGTTTTAACAGGTAATCCAGTTCGTCAGGATTTAATTGATATCGATAGTAAAAGAAATGAAGCAATTGCATTCTATAATCTAGATGCAAATAAAAAAACATTGTTGGTACTTGGAGGGAGTCTTGGTGCTCGAAGAGTAAATCAATTAATAGAAAAAGAATTACCAAATATGCTTTCTAAAGATGTTCAGGTTATCTGGCAATGTGGGAAGTTGTATTTTGAAGATTATAAAAAATACAATCAGCCTAATGTAAAAGTGGTTGATTTTATAGAGCGAATGGATTTTGTTTATGCCGCGGCAGATATTATTATTTCAAGAGCTGGAGCATCGTCAGTTTCGGAATTATGTATAGTTGGGAAACCAGTTATTTTTATTCCATCGCCAAATGTTGCAGAAGATCATCAAACCAAAAATGCACAAGCTATTGTAGATCAGAAAGGTGCAGTTTTATTGAAAGAATCTGAGTTAAATAGTGAGTTTAGCATTGTTTTTGAAGCATTGCTAAAGGATGAAGGAAAGCAAAAACAGCTTAGTGAAAACATTAAGCGACTGGCAAGACCAGGAGCAACAAAAGCAATTGTTGCAGAAATTATAAAGTTGATTAAATAAAAAAAGTCATAAAGTTGAAGAGCTGAGTTTAAAGCTTAGTGCCTAAAACCTAAAGTAAAAAGAAATGAATTTAAACCAAATACAGAACGTCTATTTTATAGGAATTGGAGGTATCGGAATGAGTGCCCTTGCTCGTTATTTCAAGAACATTGGAAAACAGGTTTCAGGTTACGACAAAACACCTTCAACGCTTACAAATGAACTAATCGAAAGTGGAATTAATATTCATTTTGAAGATAATATTAATTTAATTTCGAATGATTATTTTGTAGAGAACACATTGGTTATAATCACGCCAGCAGTTCCGATTACACATTCGGAGTGGAATTATTTTTTGGAAAGAAATTATGTAGTTAAGAAGAGAGCTGAGGTTTTAGGAATTATTACAAAAGATACCTTTTCGTTTGCTGTAGCTGGTACACATGGTAAAACAACAACATCTAGTATTTTAGGACATATTCTTTACGAAAGTGGAGCCGATGTTACTGCTTTTGTAGGTGGGATTGTTGAGAATTATAATTCGAATTTAATAGGAAACGGAAAAACAGTTACTGTTGTTGAGGCAGATGAATTTGATCGTTCGTTCTTGCATTTGCACCCAAATATTGCCTGCATCACATCAATGGATGCAGATCATTTAGATATTTATGGAACAAGCGAAGCGATAGAAGAATCTTTTGTGGAATTTGCTTCAAAAGTGGAGGATAAAAACAATCTTTTTATAACCAAAGAGCTACCTCTGGAGGGAGTTCAATGCGCTATAAATGAAGAGGCTCCATTTAAAGCATTTAATATTAGAATTGAAAATGGTAGTTATGTTTTTGATGTGCAAACGCCATCGGAAATTATGAAAGATTTGCATTTTGGGTTACCAGGAAAACATAATTTAATGAATGCGCTAATGGCAATTGCTATGGCAAAAACATACGGAACTTCAACTGATGCAATTGCGAAAGCTTTAGCGTCATTTAAAGGAATAAGAAGGCGTTTTTCTTATCAGATAAAAACAGATAAATTGGTTTATATAGATGATTATGCACATCATCCAACAGAAATAAATGCAGTAAATCAAGCCGTTAGAGAGTTGTATCCTGGGCAAAAAGTATTAGCTGTTTTTCAGCCGCATCTATTTAGCAGAACTAGAGATTTTGCTGATGGTTTTGCTAAAAGTTTGTCAGCTTTTGATGAAGTAATTTTATTGGACATTTATCCTGCAAGAGAATTGCCTATGGAAGGAATTACATCGCAATGGTTAATGGATAAAATGAGTAATTCTAACAGGAAAATAGTTGCTAAAAATGATTTGCTAGCTTCAATTAAAGCAAGCAATGCAAGTGTAATTGTAACTATTGGGGCTGGTGATTTAGGAGAATTAGTGCCATCAATTAAAAATATTTTAAATGAAATTAATTAATTGGACCAATATTCGATTAATCCTGATGTTTGGGATAGTTATCGTTTTATTTTCGTTTACTTCACATAGAAATGGAGAGCGAAAACTAAAGAAATCTACAGTTATTTTTGTAGGTGAAAACGCTATTTTTGTCAAGCCAGAAGCGGTTAATAAATTGTTAATAGAAAATAAAAAAGATGCTTCTAGCATTAAAAAAGAAGGGTTAGATTTGAATAAGATAGAGAAAGCCCTTAATACGCAAGAGATGATTGAAAAATCGGATGTTTTTGTTAGTATTGATGGTGTTCTAAAAGCAGTAGTAAAACAAAAAACGCCGATAGCCCGCATTATGAACGGGAACGATTCGTTCTATATTGATTATGAGGGAGGTAAAATGCCTTTGTCTGATAATTTTACAGCTAGAGTCCCTCTTGTTTCAGGGGATTTAAATAAAGAAAATAACGGAGAACTAGCGATATTATTCCGCATGATTTATGACGATGCTTTTTTAAAAAAAAACATCATTGCGATTGAAATTATGTCTAATGGTAGCTTAAAAATGCTGAATAGAAATTTTAATTACGAGATAGATTTCGGCAGAATGATAAATGTTGAGCGAAAATTTAATAATTATAAAGCCTTTTTTCAAAAAGCAGTTTTAGATAGTTCGTTATATAAATACAGAAAGATAGATCTTAGGTTTACGGAACAAGTAGTTTGCACAAAATAATAGATAATGGGAAAAGATAATATTGCAGTAGGTCTAGATATTGGTACAACCAAAATTGTTGCCATGATAGGTAAGAAGAATGAATATGGCAAGCTTGAGATTCTAGGAATAGGAAAATCAAAAAGCTTAGGTGTTGCGAGAGGTGTTGTGAACAATATTACTCAAACAATCCAATCTATTCAGCAAGCGATACATGAAGCGGAGAATAATTCGGGTTACAAGATTAAAGACGTAGTTGTAGGTATAGCAGGACAGCATATTCGCAGTATACAACATACAGATTACATTAGCAGAAGCAATCCTGAAGAAGTGATTGGTGAAAATGATATTCAGCTTTTAATAGATCAGGTTAATAAACTTGCAATGTTGCCAGGTGAGGAAATAATTCACGTATTACCACAAGAATTTAAAATTGATGGACAATCGGAGATTAAAGAACCAATTGGAATGTACGGTGGAAGATTGGAATCTAGTTTTCACGTTGTGGTGGGGCAAGCTTCATCTATTAGAAACGTAGGAAGATGTATCCAAAGTTCAGGAATTGAATTGTCAGGCTTAACATTAGAACCATTAGCTTCTGCAGATGCAGTATTGAGTCAAGAAGAAAAAGAAGCAGGAGTAGCGCTTATTGACATAGGAGGTGGTACAACAGATTTAGCAATTTTTAAAGACGGAATCATTCGTCATACGGCTGTAATTCCTTTTGGAGGAAATGTAATTACAGATGATATAAAAGAAGGTTGTTCGATTATTGAAAAACAAGCTGAACTATTGAAAATCAAATTTGGTTCGGCATGGCCAGGTGAAAATAAAGACAACGAAATTGTTTCGATTCCGGGATTAAGAGGAAGAGAACCAAAAGAAATCTCTTTAAAGAATTTATCAAAAATAATTCATGCACGTGTAGTCGAAATCGTAGATCAGGTTTTTACAGAAGTAAAAGCGTACGGGCATGAAGATCCTCGCAAAAAATTAATTGCAGGAATCGTTCTTACAGGAGGAGGAGCTCAACTAAAACATATTAAGCAATTAGTAGAGTACATTACTGGGATGGATACCAGAATTGGATATCCTAATGAGCATTTGGCTGGTAATTCAGACGAAGAAATATCTAGCCCATTATATGCTACCGCTGTAGGTTTAGTAATGAATAGTATTGAGAATAGTACTCAAAGCGCCGTAAGAATGGATGTTGTAGAACAGCCAAAGGCACCAATTTATAGAGCCCCGGTACAGCAGCAACAGCGTGAGGTTGAAGAATCTTATGCAGAAACTGTTGAAGAAGTGAAGAAAGCAGTTAAAGAAGAATCGACCGAAACAAAAATAAGGAGATCATTTTTTGACCGCTATGTCGATAAAATCAAAGATTTTTTAGATAACGCTGAATAAGCGATTACAAAACAAGACAAGAATTAATATTTAATATCAAAAAACCAAAAATATGATGGGCAACTCAGAATTTGGAAGTATTTCATTTGATTTACCAAAAAATCAATCAAATGTAATAAAAGTTATCGGCGTAGGAGGTGGGGGTAGTAATGCTATAAACCACATGTTTAAACAAGGAATTAAAGGAGTAGATTTTATCGTTTGTAATACCGATTCACAAGCGCTACAAAATAGTTCTGTGCCTAATAAAATTCAGTTAGGAGTTAATTTAACAGAAGGTTTGGGAGCAGGTGCTAACCCAGATGTAGGACAACAGTCGGCTATCGAAAGTATTGCAGAGATCGAAAAGATGTTGGATCGCAATACCAAGATGGTATTTATTACTGCAGGAATGGGTGGAGGTACCGGAACAGGAGCTGCACCAGTAATTGCACAATTATCTAAGGAAAGAGAGATTCTTACGGTTGGAATCGTAACTATTCCGTTTCTTTTCGAAGGAAAAGTACGTCAGGAGCAAGCACTTTTGGGTATCGAAAAGTTACGTAAGCAAGTTGATTCATTAATTGTAATCAATAATAATAAATTAAGAGAAGTATACGGGAATCTTGGTTTTAAAGCAGGGTTTTCCAAAGCAGATGAAGTTTTGGCAACAGCCTCAAGAGGTATTGCTGAAGTAATTACACATCACTATACTCAAAATATCGATTTACGTGATGCCAAAACGGTATTGTCAAACAGCGGAACTGCTATAATGGGGTCGTCTACTGCATCTGGAGAAAACAGAGCAAAAGATGCTATTATTTCAGCATTGGATTCTCCGTTGTTAAATGATAATAAAATTACAGGAGCCAAAAACGTATTGTTGCTTATCGTTTCAGGTTCTAATGAGATTACACTTGATGAAATAGGTGAAATCAATGATCATATTCAAGTAGAAGCTGGCTTTAATGCTAATATCATTATGGGGGTTGGTGAAGACGAAACCCTAGGTGATGCTATTGCAGTTACAATTATTGCAACAGGTTTTGATGTTGAACAACAAAATGAAATAGTAAATACTGAACCTAAAAAAATTATACATACGTTAGAAGATGAGCAAAGAAGTGTTCATAATTTAACGAATAAAACGCTTACTTCTTTTGATCTAAATGCTGAAACACCATCAGCACCAAAAGCTGAAGAAAAAATAGTTTTTGAATTACTTGACGATACACCTGCACCTACAGCAGTAGCGCCAATTGTTCAAACGCCAGTGATTAACGAAGATGAATTAGTTGTAATGTCTGAATTTATTAAAAATTTAGATGTGACTTTTGAAATCGTTTCTCCAATTACAGATATTGATTTTACAATTTCAGCTCCGGAAGTTGCCCCTGTAAGAGCTGTTCAACATAAAATCGTAGAAAAAGAAGAACAAACTACTTTCTCTTTTGATTTGCCTCTTTTTAGAGCAGAGCCAGAAGTAAAAGAAGAGCCAGTAGTAGAAGATACTAGAGTATTGTTTGAATTAACAAATGATGTGCGTGATATTAAAGTAAATCAGCCAGTTCAATTCGTGCCAGTTACAGAGCTTTCTGATAATGGAATTATTAGGTATTCTCTAGAAGAATATATGGAACTTGAAAATGATTTAACTTCATCAAAACCTGCTGAAAAAGTGATTGAAGAAGTTATTCCAGAAGAGTTAAATATTACGGTTCACCAAAGAGCGGTAGTGCCAGAAACTAATTTTTCTGAGGAAGTATCTCCGATGGAGTTAACGATTGAAGAAACATTACGTTTGAGAGCTGAGGAAAGAAGAAAAAAATTAAAAGAATTTAATTATAAGTTCCATAATAACGTTTCTAGAGTAGAAGAGCTAGAAAAAGAACCAGCCTATAAACGATTAGGTATTGATCTTTCAAACAATTCGCAAAATAATACAAATTCTAGAATCTCTGTAGGAACAGATAGTAATAATGATTTACAGTTGCGTTCTAATAATTCATTTTTACACGACAACGTAGATTAATACGCTAAAATCAAAATGAGGTAACCCGAAAATTGAATTTAATTTTCGGGTTATTTTTTTTATCTTCGCACAGAATTAAAATTAGTTGAATCACATCTTAATTTTGAAGTTAAAAATCAAGTTTTAAAAATCTGATAAGCATCGCTTATTTAAAAAATAAAAATAAAATGAGTTTACAAACAATAATCATGGACGAAATTAAAAACGCCATGAGAGCTAAAGATACAGTAGCATTAGAAGCTTTAAGAGCTATCAAATCAGAAATGTTATTGGCAGCTACGGCTTCTGGAACAAAAGAAGAATTAACGGAAGATGATGAGATTAAATTACTTCAAAGACTAGTTAAAACTCGTAAAGAAAGTGCTAGAATTTTTACAGAACAAAACCGTCCTGATTTGGCTGAGCCAGAATTAGCACAAGTTGCTGTAATTGAAAAATTCTTACCAGCACAATTAAGTGAAGAAGAAATAGAAGCTGTAATCGCAAAGATTATTGCAGAAACTGGAGCTTCAGGAATTGCATCAATGGGTAAAGTTATGGGATTAGCTTCTGCACAATTAGGTGGAACTGCTGAAGGAAAAACAATCTCAGCAATTGTAAAGAAATTATTAGTATAAAAAATAGATCCTAGCATTTCTCTTTTTAAATTCTATTGGCAATTTAAAAGAGGGATACTATAATTAAAATGACTGCGTAGTTCAACTGGATAGAATATCAGATTTCGACTCTGAGGGTTGTAGGTTCGAACCCTACCGTGGTCACAAAAAGCCACTCATCGAGTGGCTTTTTTGTGTAAAGGCCGGACGCATAGCTCAGTTGGATAGAGCACCTGCCTTCTAAGCAGGCGGTCGAAGGTTCGAATCCTTCTGCGTTCACACATTTCATCTTATTTTTAATTCTAAACGCCTTATTTATAAGGCGTTTGTTATTTGTAAATGGTTTCTTATTCCCACCATACTCCCACCTCTTTGAGCGGTAACAAATAATAAATGTTATTTGTTTTTATTTAGAAAAAAATCAATCCAAACTAGAATATCTGTTACTACAATAGGATTAAAAATTATAATTCTACAGGTATTTATAAATGACTCAAGATTGCACTTTATATAAAAACGGTCATAATTTTAAGCTCCGTATTCAAGTATATCTATGCTATTATTTCTGTGTAATTGAAGTTCTGCATTGGTTATAAATCTTACTAATTTAATCATAAAGTGTTAATAGTCTGGTTGTTTTGTCTAGAATTAGGGGTGAACCGCTCTAATTTTCGTACCTTAAAAATCTAATCAATAAAAAAGGAGATGGCTAAATTACGAATTTCATTAATAAATATCCATGGGCTTTTAAAAGGATCAGGACTAGAAATTGGTAGAGATGCTGATAATGGAGGACAAACTAAGTATGTTTATGAACTTGCTGAGTTTTTGTCACAGCATGAAGGTGTTGAACATGTTCATTTATTTACAAGGTTAATTGATGATAAGAATCTTTCTCCAGAATATGCAGTGCCAATTGAAATAATTAATAAAAAGTTGGACATCAGACGAATTCCTTTTTTAGGGAGAAAATATAAAGCAAAAGAACAATTATGGGAAGGTTTAGATACTTTTGTAGATGGAATTGTACAGCATATCAAACTTCATGATATTTTT
This sequence comes from Flavobacterium sp. ALJ2, assembly GCF_015594725.1. Taxonomy (GTDB): domain Bacteria; phylum Bacteroidota; class Bacteroidia; order Flavobacteriales; family Flavobacteriaceae; genus Flavobacterium. The sequence continues at coordinate 163,560 of NZ_JADNRC010000007.1, forward strand.
CCCAATTGGATTCATTCTCATTATGGAGATGCAGGATATGTCGCTAGTGAATTATCGATAATTTTAAATATTCCCTTTGCCCATACAGGACATTCTCTGGGTTTTTATAAAAAGGAAAAGTTACTTGAAAGTGGTATGAGCGAAGATGAACTTGAAAAGAAATTTAAGTTTAAAGAGAGGATTGCTGCTGAGGAAAAGACTTTGGAATTATCTGAATTTATTGTTACCTCTACAGAACAAGAAATAGAGACTTATAAGCCTTATGAAAATTTTGAATTAGCGAAGTATCATGCAATTTCACCAGGAATCGATACTAGTAAATTTGTTCCTTATTATCATCAAGAACAAGATTCTGATAGACAAATGGAAGAAGAGCAAAGAAAATATTGGGTATCTGAAACCATTTCTAAGTTTTTAATAAACCCACGTAAACCTATTATACTGGCTCTTTCACGACCCGATCGCCATAAAAACCTGCATACTCTTATAGAGGTTTACGGGAAAGATAAGGAGCTGCAAAGTATAGCCAATTTGGTTATTTTTGCAGGGATTCGAAAAGATATTTCGAAAATGCCCGAATCTGAAAAAAATGTTCTAACAGATTTATTGTTATTAATGGACAAGTATGATTTGTATGGAAAAATGGCAATTCCTAAGAAGCATGATGTCGAAAATGAGGTTTCGATTATTTATCGTTATGCCGCAGAAAAAAGAGGTGTCTTTGTGAATTTGGCTTTGCATGAAAATTTTGGATTAACAGTTATCGAATCAGCAAGTTCTGGCCTGCCAGTTGTAGTTACTAAAAATGGTGGTCCATCTGAAATTATTCCTACTTGTCAGAATGGAGAATTAGTAGATCCTCTGAATGAAAATGAAATTAAAAAAGCATTGCATACTATTTTGACCAACGAAAGTCAATGGAAATATTACTCCAATAATGGTGCAATTAATATTCAAAAACATTATAGTTGGTTAAACCATGTTAATCAATATGTTGAATTGGTTAATGAAAACTTATCATTATCATCAGGTTCAGGCTTAAAAAAACAGCATTACCCTAATATTAATATTGAGCGATTAAAAAGAAAGGTAGAGCATTTATTTGTTTCAGATATCGATGGAACTCTAATTGAACCAAAGTTGAATAATCCGGGATTAAAAGAATTGAAAGAGCATTTGATAAATCGTACAGAAAAAATGGCTTTTGCTTTGGCATCTGGAAGGAATTTGACATTGGTTAAAAAAGTCATAGATGAAGAACAATTTCCTTTACCAGACTTTGTTATTTGCTCTGTAGGGACCGAAATTTATTATACAAACGGGAAAGATTATATTCTAGATAAAGGGTGGGCTACCTTTTTGGCAGGTCGCTGGAAAAGAGAAGAAATTGTAAATCGTTTGAAAGGAGTTCCTTGGCTGAGATTGCAGGAAAAAGAAGCTCAAAATTCATATAAAATCTCTTATTATTATGATAAAGAAAAATACGACTATGAACAATTAATCACGGTCTTAGGCTCAGGATGGTATAAAGTAAATATTATTCCAAGTCACGGAGAGTTTATTGATTTTATTCCCAAAAGAGCATCAAAAGGAAATGCAGTTAAATTTTTATGCCGTAAATGGGCTATTCCTTTATCGAATGTAATTGCAGCAGGTGATTCAGGAAATGATGTTGATATGTTTAGAGGTTCTATTAAAGGAATTATCGTAGGAAATCGAAGTTCAGAACTGGCCAAATATGAAACAACTAAAAGTATTTATGTAGCCAAAGGCTCAGCATCTTCGGGAGTTTTAGAAGGATTAAAACACTATAAAATAATTAAATAATATGTATTCAGGTTCAGGGTTTAGTAGTTGGGAAATAGGCGATGTAGATGTATTTATAGATGAAAACGGAACACATCATTTATTTCATTTGATAATTCCAAATCACGATTATATTGCGCATGCAGTATCTAAAGATGGTCTTTCTTGGAAAAGAGTAAAAAACGCTTTGTTTGTTGGAGATCCAGGGGAGTGGGATGATGATATGTTATGGACGATGCACGTTAGTAAAAATTCTGATGGCGAAGGCTATGAGATGTACTATACAGGTCTAAAACGGAAAGATAAAGGAGTTATGCAAAAAATTGGAAGAGCAGTTTCTCCCGATTTAATTCATTGGACGAAAGAAAATCTATATGGTTTGCCTTTAAAAAGTAAAGCACCCTATTATGAAAGCTCAGATAATAATCCCCGCCAATGGCTTAGTTTTAGAGATCCTTATAAATACCAATTTGAGGGAGAAGATTATTTAATGATTTGTGCTCGAAGTGCAGTAGGGCCTACTTATAGAAGGGGATGTATTGGTGTAGCCAAAAGGGATTCAAATGGTTTTGTTCTTCAAAAACCACTGCATGTTGCTTATGTGTATGATGATATTGAATGTCCTTGTGTAGTAGAAATAAAAGGAATGCATTATTTATTAGGTTCTATCCGCGAAGATATTAAAGTTCGCTATTGGTTTTCTCCTGATTTTAAAGGAGAATACCATGCTTTTCATAATAATGTACTAATGCCACAAGGTAATTATGCTGCAAGGATTGTAAAAGATGGTGATTATTTTTTAATTTATAATTTTTATTTTGTTGGAGGGAATGTCAATACACTTCGTGTAATTCCTCCACCAAAACAATTAGATGTTGATACTAATGGTAGACTTTTATTAAAGACCTATCATCATTGGAAAACACTTTATCAAAGAACAATTCTTCAAAAAAACTTACCAATTCCAGTGCCGATTTTAGGAAATCCTTCGGCAAATTTTGATTTGGAAAATGAAAGTAAATGGCGTTTTGGATGTAGGAGTGGGTATGAGGTTTTTTGTTTTGATAAACCCGCAAATAACTTTGTTTGGGAAGGGACATTGGCAGTCGAAGGAATGGGGAAAACAGGTTTTGTTATTGAGTGTGATAAAGAGGGAACTGCTTATTACATTTCAATTGATTTTGTAAATGGTTTTGTTCAATTTAGAGCGTGGGGATTTAATGAAAAGGATGTAAAGAATAATTTTGTTTTTGAAAATATTCAGACAAATCAATTTGAAATTGTAGATAACAAACAAATTAATTTTAAAATTATTCGTTATGGAAATTATTATGAGCTTTCTATCAATGAGATTGTAAAATTAACATTATTAGATTTTAAATATAGTGATGGAAAAATAGGTCTTTATGTATGTTCTGCGATAGTATCATTAAGTGATTCTAAAATTCACGTAATTCCAGAACCAGAGAATGAATACGCTACTTCTGACCCTAGTAAAGCTTTAGACGAATACAATAAAATAACTCAAGTTTAGCAGAATTTTATTTAATACATGGCATGGGATGTGTTTTTGAAATATATTCTGGATTGCTAATTATTTGATTTATAAGATGCTATTTTTATCATCATTTCAATTATTACAAAGAAGTTGCTAGCAAAAAGTGATTTCCTGCTTTTATATAGTTGAATTGTTAGATTCATGACTCTTAGTGTTTTAGATTGAAATCTTGTCAAAGTGACTTAATCAAACTAAGAATAAATATCTCAGATTTTAGGAAATGTCTAGATGAATGAGCGGTTTTCAACATAAAAATAATAGATTAAAATTGAGCTTATCGTGCTATTTAAATGGCTTATTGTTTTTTTTGAATCCATAAGTTAAATGTATTTTTGCGCCCTAATGAAAATACCAATTATTGTGAAAACGAATATCAACGAAAGAGAAGAAAGAGAAGAAATTGTTAGAGATAATAGGGTAGCTAGACTGCTTTGGTTTGGTTTAGGATTTGTATTTTCGTTTATCATATCCCGTATGTTATAAGTTAGATGGTTTTTTATTCTGAAGACTGTGGGTTTAAACCCAGTTGAGAGAACAATAAAAAAGCTCCTAGATTTTTGATTTAGGAGCTTTTTTAATTTTTTATATTATTGAATGAAACAATTTCAATCCTTTATGAATTTTCAAAAACTTAAGATTTTTAGGTATTCTCTACGTATTACTATTTTTCGGTTGTTCATCGAAAGTGAAAATACAAATTCTAAAATCTAAAATAGTATTTTTTACACTTTTAAAATATGGAGAGTATAAGTTTATATCTTAACATAAAACAACAAATTCAGTTTGATTGATCTTAAATATGTTTAATTTCAGTAATTAAACATGTTTTTATTAGGTAAAATTTAAACAGATTTAATAAATAAAAAAGTCCCACCGAAGCAGGACTAAAGATTTTCATCTACGGCATATAGCCTTATTGTGATAAGATTAAAGATTAGAAGTTTTAATCAGTTACAAATATATAGAAAAAATATTCTATTTAGAAAAAGGAAAACCGTAATTAAGTTAATTTTTTTTGTGGTAGATTTCGTGTGTATTAATTTTTAAGAGATATGGCAAAGATTTTAGGATTAGATTTAGGAACAAATAGTATTGGATGGGCTATTGTTGATAAGGATGGAGATCATTTTTCTCTTATTGATAAAGGAGTTAGAATATTTTCGGAAGGAGTAAAATCAGAAAAAGGAATTGAAAGTTCACGTGCTAGTGAGCGTACTAGTTATAGAAGCGCGAGAAAAATAAAATACCGAAGAAAATTAAGAAAATATCAAACTTTAAAAGTTCTTTCAATAAATGGAATGTGTCCATTATCTATTAATGAAGTGGAAGAGTGGAAAAAATCAGGATTTAAAAAATTTCCACTTAATCCTGAATTTTTGAAATGGTTACGAACTGATGATGATAAAAATATTAATCCTTATGTGTTTAGAGATAGAGCTAGTAAAGGAAAAGTAACATTATTTGAATTAGGAAGAGCATTGTATCATATTGCGCAAAGACGCGGATTTCTAAGTAATAGATTAGATCAATCAGCTGAAGGAATATTAGAAGAGCATTGCCCGATTATTCAAGCAACAATTGAAGATTTGAATTCTACTCAGGAAATGAATTCTGAATTAAAAGACTATTTTTTTAATACTGGAATTATTGATGAAAGTATCAAAGGTGGATTTAAAAAAGATCTAGATGAAGGAGAGATAAAACTTAAAACTTTATATAACGCACTGAAAAATATTATAATAAAAAATGAAGATGATATTGTCAAAGCGAAAGAAGAAGTAATTGGCCGATTAAACAGAAAGGAAGATTTAGGAGCCGTTAAAAGAGAAATTGGTGAAATTTCTCAAGCAATGAAAGATGGAAATTTTTCTACTTTAGGACAATTTTTTTTTAGTTTATATAATAAAGATAGAATAAGAAACAAATATACAGCAAGAGAAGAACATTATCTAAAAGAGTTTGAGATACTTTGTAAAGTACAAAGAATTGAAGGTACTAATGAAAGTGAGCAATTGCCAGAAAAAAGATATGTTGGACTCGCTAAAGACTTATACAAATCTATTTTCTTTCAGCGTCCTTTAAAATCTCAAAAAGGATTGATTGGAAAATGTTCTTTTGAAAAAAGTAAATCTCGCTGTGCTGTTTCTCATCCTGATTTTGAAGAATACAGAATGTGGACGTATTTGAATACAATTAAATATGGAACACAATCAGAAAAGACACTTAGATTTCTCTCTCAAGTTGAAAAACTTAGTCTGATCTCTAAATTTTTAAGAAAGAAAGACAACTTCAACTTTGAAGATTTAGCAAAAGAGCTAATCCCTAAAGGAGCAACTTTTGGATTTTATAAATCATCCAGAAAGGATGAATTTCATTACTGGTTTAATTATAAACCAACAGATACAGTTACTGGCTGTCCTGTTTCTGCATCATTAAAAAATACAATAGGAGAAAATTGGAAGACAAAAACATTCACTTTTAAAACATTAAATTCAAAAGGCGAAGAGGTTTCAAGAACTGTTGATTATAGAGATTTATGGCACTTACTATCAGCTTCTACATCAGATATTTATTTATATGAATATGCCAAAGAGAAACTGGGTTTGGATGATAAAAATGCAAAGGTTTTTAGTCGAATTCGTTTGAAAAAAGATTATGCGAGTTTGAGTTTGAATGCAATCAATAAAATTTTGCCGTATGTAAAAGAAGGTTTGTTGTATTCTCATGCAGTATTTATGGCAAATATTGAAAATATTGTAGATGAGAAAATTTGGAGTGATGAAGTACAAAGAAAATATATTCAAGATGGTATAGCTTTAATCATAGAAAATCATACTTATGAAAATGGTTTATTGGAAGCTGTAAACTCTTTGATAAAAGATTGTAAAATTGAAAATTGTTATTATTCCAAAGAAGCAGAAGCAACTTACAAAAATGATTTAAATAAGAAACTAGTTTCATTTTTTAGGTATAATTCGATCGAAGATAAGCAACTTGTCTTAGATGATTTATTTCCTATATTTATTGAACAATTAAAAGCTTATGAATTTGTAAAAATTAAACGTTTAGACGAAAAAGTTTTAGAGTTCTTAAATGGAGAAAATGAAGACGGTCAAATTTTTTGTTCTAATGAAAAACGTTTAGGTAAACTCTATCATCCATCGGATATTGAGGTTTTCAAAAAGAAAATAATCAAAGACGAGTTTGGAAATGAAAAGGTAGTCTTGGGAAGTCCTTTGACACCTTCTATAAAAAACCCTATGGCAATGCGGGCTTTACATCAATTACGAAAAGTGCTAAACACTTTAATTCTTGAAGGACATATTGATGAGAGAACTAAAATTCACATTGAAATGGCTAGAGAACTAAATGATGCCAATAAAAGAAAAGGAATACAGGATTATCAAAATGAATTAAGGAAGAAAAGAGAAGAAGCAGTTAAGGAAATTAAAAAACTTTATTTAGAAGAGTGTAAAAAAGAGATTGAACCGACTGATGATGACTTATTGCGTTATCAATTGTGGCTTGAGCAAAATAGAGCTGAAATATACGAAGAGGGTAGAAATATAAGTATTTGCGACATAATTGGAAGTAATCCAAAATATGATATTGAGCATACTATTCCGAGAAGTATTTCTCAAGACAATTCTCAAATGAACAAGACGCTTTGTAGTCAAAAATTCAATAGAGATATTAAAGGAAATAAAATGCCTTTTGAATTAATTAATCATCTTGAAATCCTTCCAAGAATATCTCATTGGAAAGAAGAAGCAGATAATTTAAGCAGGGAAATTGAAATTATTACACGCTCCATAAAAGCAGTTGCAACAAAGGAGGCAAAAGATAAAAAAATAAGACGAAGACATTATTTAACCTTGAAAAGAGATTATTTAAAAGGAAAATATCAGCGTTTTATTGATGAAGAGGCAAGAGTAGGTTTTAAAAACAGCCAAATTCCAGATACAGGAATTATAACTAAATATGCTCAGGCTTATTTAAAATCGTATTTCAACAGAGTAGAAAGTGTAAAAGGAGGAATGGTTGCTGAATTCAGAAAAATTTGGGGAATCCAGGAAAGTTATATCGAAAATGATAAAAAATATTATTCGGAAAAAGATAGAAGCAAGCATACCCATCATACTATTGATGCAATTACAATTGCTTGTATGACTAAAGAAAAGTATGACATATTAGCATCGGCTTGGACTTTAGAAGATAAAGAACAAGTTAACGAAGCTAGAAAATTATTATCAGATTCTAAGCCTTGGAAGACTTTTAAAGAAGATTTAAAGAAAATAGAAGAAGAGATTTTAGTTTCACATCATACACCAGACAATATTAAAAAACAATCAAAAAAGATTGTTAGAATTAGAGGTAAAAAGCAATACGTTGCAGAAACAGAAAAAGATATTAATGGTAAAACTATTCTGAGAATGGATGCCAACCAAAAGATAGTCTATAAAATAGGAGAGGACGGAAAGAAAGTTCCAAGATTACAGCAAGGTGATACTATTCGTGGTTCTTTGCATCAAGATAGTATTTATGGGGCAATTAAAAATCCGTTGAATAATGAAGAAATCCGTTATGTTATCCGAAAAGATTTAGAAAGTATCAAAGCATCCGATGTGGAAAGTATTGTTGATGAGGTTGTAAAAGAAAAGGTTAAAGAAGCCATTGAAAATAAGGTTTTGCTTATATCTTCTAATCCACAACAGAAGAATAAATTAGCTGAAAATAGAAAAGTTTGGATGAATGAAGAAAAGGGAATTGCAATCAATAAAGTTAGATTATATGCTAACTCTGTTAAAAATCCAATAGAAATAAAACTGCATACTGCTTTGTCTAAATCTAGGCACGAGCATAAGCAAAAAGTTTATGGACAAAATGATGAAAATTTTGCATTAGCAATTTATGAAGGATTAGATAAAAAAGGGAAAATCAAAAGAGGATTTGAGAGTTTAAATATGATTGAAGCTGGAGAATACTTCAAAAAATCGAATTCTTCCCATCGATTAATTTATCCAATAGCACCCGAAGTAAATGAAGGCAATTTGAATCTTAAATTTTTAGCACGAAAAGGGATATTGGTGATTTTTTATGAAAAAACGATAGATGAGATTTGGAATTTATCACAAGTAGATCTCTCAAAAAGATTGTACAAACTTGCTAAAATTGATAATCAAGGAAGACTTACGTTTCGTCCACACGAAGAAGCAAGACCAGCAAGCCAATTAAAGGAATCTTATAATTTGGAGTTTTTGCAAAGTTCAGAGCAATTGAGGTTACCAGTAAGTAAATTAGATTGTGCGGTAGAAGGATATGATTTTGTAACTTCTTCAACAGGAAGAATTATTAAGAAAGATCATTTTTAGCTTTATGTTTTGGTAGATACTAAATGAATATCCCTCATTTGTTGTGGTTTGATTAAAGGTTAGAAAACACGATATTCTTCAATACAGAGCAATACACAACTCTTTTGTTGTGGTTTGATTAAAGATTAGAAAACACGATATTTGCAGCGTTACAGGCAGGCTCAATGATTGTGTTGTGGTTTGATTAAAGATTAGAAAACACGATATTTAGCTTGTATAGCGTTTCTTAAATCAATAAGTTGTGGTTTGATTAAAGATTAGAAAACACGATATTATTATTTCATTTACAAACCAAGATGGAAGAGTTGTGGTTTGATTAAAGATTAGAAAACACGATATTATAATGTTTTTTTTATAATGTCTATAAATGGTTGTGGTTTGATTAAAGATTAGAAAACACGATATTGAATTATTCATTTTTACTAACGTCTCATTGTTGTGGTTTGATTAAAGATTAGAAAACACGATATTTCGCACCATCGATGGTCGTATCTGTAATATGTTGTGGTTTGATTAAAGATTAGAAAACACGATATTTATACTATATTACAACCATCGATACGGATTGTTGTGGTTTGATTAAAGATTAGAAAACACGATATTTGCTGATACGAATCAACTGCATGATTTTATGTTGTGGTTTGATTAAAGATTAGAAAACACGATATTCATTTGAATAATCTAAAGCACCTTTAATCGTTGTGGTTTGATTAAAGATTAGAAAACACGATATTATTTGTACGATGTTTCGAATGTTTTAACCAGTTGTGGTTTGATTAAAGATTAGAAAACACGATATTACAATTAGCAAACCTAAATTCTCTTAGAAAGTTGTGGTTTGATTAAAGATTAGAAAACACGATATTGTATGATTAGTACAATTACAAAGCATGTAAGTTGTGGTTTGATTAAAGATTAGAAAACACGATATTCATTTATATTAGTTAAATTGCTGTGAACAAGTTGTGGTTTGATTAAAGATTAGAAAACACGATATTTTATACAAACGACAAATTAACACCAGACCAGTTGTGGTTTGATTAAAGATTAGAAAACACGATATTAAGAGATAAAAATTTCTCAATGACGGAGCAGTTGTGGTTTGATTAAAGATTAGAAAACACGATATTACAGAAAGCATGAAGGCAGCCACACTAACGTTGTGGTTTGATTAAAGATTAGAAAACACGATATTGTTTTAAATGATTAGTGCCGTTGTCGCTTGTTGTGGTTTGATTAAAGATTAGAAAACACGATATTTTAATACTAGTCAAATAAGCTTCACATCTGTTGTGGTTTGATTAAAGATTAGAAAACACGATATTTATAGACTGGATTATTTATGAAAGCGAATAGTTGTGGTTTGATTAAAGATTAGAAAACACGATATTTAAACTATTTATTTTCACTACTCCTCCCGTGTTGTGGTTTGATTAAAGATTAGAAAACACGATATTTGTATTTATAGACAAACCATTTTCTATTAAGTTGTGGTTTGATTAAAGATTAGAAAACACGATATTGTAAACTTATACCCTATTTCAACAGGTATGTTGTGGTTTGATTAAAGATTAGAAAACACGATATTCCATAACATCTTCATGTTGTGGTGCGTGTGTTGTGGTTTGATTAAAGATTAGAAAACACGATATTCTTATTATTTACCGTATAACAAATAAATGGTTGTGGTTTGATTAAAGATTAGAAAACACGATATTAGTTGGCTTGTTTCCTTCTGATATATAAGGTTTTAGGTATGAATATCGTTCATAAAAATGCCTCTTTTATGGTTTGATAACCCATAATTGTGGCATTTTTTCTATCGTACGGTTTGTAATATAAGGTTTTGGGAGTTGAAATGTTACTGATAATTATAAATACAGAAGTATTAAAATAATTCTAGTTGCGTGGGTTGAGGTGCTGATGGTAAGGCTGCTTTCCCCCAAAAATTTAAAATATGACCAAATTGTTTATCGGTTATTCGAAGTATGCTTACTTTTCCTAAAGGAGGTAATAGTCTGTGGATTCTCTTTTCATGTACATCGGCACTTTCGCTACTTGCGCAGTGACGCACATAAACAGAATATTGCATCATCGAAAATCCATCTTTTAATAAATTGTTTCTAAAACCAGATGCATTTCGTCTGTCTTTTTTTGTTTCTGTAGGTAGATCAAAAAAAACAAATAGCCACATTATTCGATATCCGTTAAGCTCCATAATGCTGGATATTTAATTTTTTTTCGATTTCCTGTGAAGCATTGTTGGAGAGAACTTGCAGTCTTTTGCAAAGCTACCATTAAAGGACTTTTCTCATCTTTAAAATAAACTGTTCTAGTCAATATTTGTAATAATTCAGCCTTAATAGCAGTATTTAATTCTTGTTCATCAAAACGTTGCATAATTTCAAAAACTTTTTCATCTACAATTGGGCGAAACGGTTCCATAATATCATCAGCAAGAGCAAAAGCATTGTACTTACTTTTATGATGGATTCCTAATGTATTCAGTAGTCCGCTTCCCGAAAGAGCTCTTGCAGTTGCGGCTCTTAAAATAGCATAGCCATAATTCAAGAAATTATTAGGATAGTTTCCATATCGTTCCCGTTTAATTCCATCAAATTCTAAATTGGGCTGTGGGAAGTGTTTCCAGTATTGCTGGGCTGCAACTCCTTCCATATTAGTTGAATCTCCACTTAATACTTTACTGGCTAGAAATACAAAACTATTTTTGGAATCAGTTATTTTTTCGAGTAATTGTCCTTGGTTTTTTATTTTTTCAATTATTGTTTGCTGCCATAGTTGTTTTTTTAATGGTATAGAAGCTTCTATTTGATTTTTGAATATTTCCTGTTGAATATGATGACTGTTGAGGTTTAATAACATTCCGTTAGGAAGATGATTCTTTCCACAGATGACAATAGAAGTATTGTTCTCAATAAGTAAATTCATGGCAGGAATGCTGAGGTAGATTTCATTATGATCGAGAACAAGAAAGCCAATATCCTCAATTGGAATAGAACTTTCCTTTATTTCAGATTTTAGTACTAGCTGGTTGTTTTTTGTAGTTATGGAAAACTTATTTTCAATTAAAATAGTTCTTTTTAGCATAAATTCAAGTTGAAGTTATAAATGACTGTTTATTGTAGCTGGATCAAGTATTTTTAATTATTAACTAAAGTTCGGCTTTTGAGTAATGCTATTTTTACGGTTTTCCTTAATTTTAAAATTTTGGTTTCAATAATTTTATTAATCTAATTGTTTCGATATAACTGTAGCGATTGATCGAAATTCTTTTTGTTTCAAAAATATAATTAGAAATTTCCACTAATTTGTAATCAGTTTTTGCTAGAGATAATATTTAAATCTTTAAACACAGATTTTGTGATGTCTTTTCGACAATTACCAAAATTAGAACTATTAAATTTTCTGTCCTGTATAAGATGTGTTGCAAAAAAGTAAGTTCCGTTTTTATTTACGATGTAGCCATTTCACTAGCCATTTTTTAGGTGAATAATTGTTGAGGATTCAGTCGAGTCAGTTCATTCCATTGTGTTTTTTGGTTAGCTTATTATAAACCATCAAAAATAAATTTTAGGCATAGGATTACATCTCCTATATTACTTTCATCTAATTCTATAGAAATAGATTTAGAACCATCCCAATAAAATTTATTTTTATCCAGAAGTGTTAGAGTGAGAATAAATTTTTCAATATTATAGCTTACGGCTTTAGTATTGAATCCGTGAATTTGATCATCTGCCTCAATATATATAAAATTAGGATTTTCAATAAAGTCACGGCAAAATCCTATATTATGGGGTATAATGTTACTATCAAAATTGAAAGTAAAGCCTAATGAAAAAAATCTATCATCGCTTTCTTCATTATCAATATCGATTTGAATTGGTTTGTATGTTTTTTTTACATTTAGCATTTTTACTAATGTTATATTTAGTTTCTTTTTTTGAAAGAATATTTATTCTCTTGTTGGGGTTCCTTCAATAACAAGTTCTTCAAGTTTTAATTGTTTGGCCATGTTTTGAGGACAGCGCATAGAGAAATCACTTATTAGGTGAGGCTATGGTAAATGACTAGTAGTTTTTACCTCACTGCTTGATATGGTTCTATAGTTATGGGTATCAATTTATTTAGTTGGGAATCATAAGTAAAAATACAATTTTGAAAAGTGATTTACAATTAATGAGCCTCAAAGCTTTTTGATTTTGAGGCTTGTTATTTCTTATAGTAATATTGACTATTTTTTTACACTTTAAAAATTAGTTTCTTTTTATAGAAAACCCAAAGGATAAGTGACCAGAAAATAGCATACGATATTGCATAAGCTAATGATGAATTTAATGGATTTTCAAAATAAGGTACAATTCCAAATTTGTAAATTAAAGTTTGAAGATTGATTTCTTCTGTCGCTATTTCGGGGTTTTGTACATTAATCGAACTTAAAACCCTTGGGATAATACCCGAAAAGAAAAACACAATCATAGGATTTACTCCCCAAATTAAAAATAGCTTCGTCCATTTTTTATAGTTTGCTACATCAATTATGTAGTACAATAGAGTTAGGCATATTGTTGCTATACCTGCTGTGTACAAAACGTATGAGCTAGACCACAATGATTTGTTTATTGGGAATATGATGTCCCAAAGCAAACCAGTAATTATTAGAACAATTCCTGCGATGGTCAATTTTTTTACAATTTCGATTTTAGGAATTTGTAAGTTCAGTACCTGTCCTATAAACATTCCTAGTATTCCTGTGCCTATAGCTGGTAAAGTACTCAAAACCCCTTCAGGGTCCCAAGTTTTAGAGTAGCTCCATAAATGTCCGTTTAACAATAAATTGTCTACCCAAGCCGCTAGATTCGTTCCTTTTTCAAAATTGGGAGCGCCAAATCCGGGAACTGGAACAAAAGCCATTAGAATCCAATACCCAAATAAAATTGAAGCTACAATTAGAAGTTGTGTTTTTAAATTTGTTTTTAAATATAAAAGAGAGGTAAAGAAATATACAATCCCTATTCGTTGTAAAACACCAGGGATTCTTACGTCCTGATATGCTTCTATCTGACTGTATGCTAAAAATAATAAGATTGCAAAAATCCCTATAGCGAGGTAGGTTTTAATTTTTAAAGTAAAATTTCCTAAAAGGGCATACGCTACTACAAAGGTTACTGCTAGTCTAAGTAGTAATAATGGAATTCCTTCTAAACCAAATAATTGAATTCTGCTAAAATAAGCTAAATACAATCCTAAACAGAATATTCGCAAGGAACGAACTAGGATTTTATTAAAAACACTTAAGTCTAAATGTTTGGTTGGCATTGCAAAAGGGATTGCTGTTCCCATTATAAAAACAAAAAAAGGGAATACTAAATCGGTAGGTGTACAGCCGTGCCATTCGGCGTGTTCTAATGGCGGATATATAGAGGCCCAGCTTCCGGGGTTGTTGACTATTGTCATTAATAAAATCGTAAATCCCCTAAATACATCTAGCGATATTAAACGTTCTTTTGTCATTGGTTTGGTTTGTTTTTTGGTTTCATTATTTATTTAAAATGAAAAATTTAAAATGTTTTTAGCTTGGAAATGAAATTTTACCCATTGATACGGATGGAATTCCTTTGCGTGTTCCAAAATCTGAAGCTCCGCCAGAAACGGTTTCGTTTGCTAAAATGGCAAATAGTATAGCTTCTTTTGCATCTCCTGAAATTCCTAAAGTATCGGTGTTTGTAAAAGTGCAAGGCAAAAGCTCTTTTAGCCAACTTACTAATAATGGATTGTGAGCACCTCCGCCTGACATATAAATTGTAAAACTTTCAATAGGATATGTGGTGTTGTTTATAGCTGTATGTATGGCGCTGGCAATAGTTTCGGCACTAAATCGGGTTAATGTTGCTAATAAATCTTCAACAGAAATGGCCGTAGTATTACTTTCGGTTTGAGCTTTTCGAACATATTCGATATTAAAAAGTTCTGGTCCTGTTGTTTTTGGGAAAGATGCAAGGAAGAACTCATTGGCTTTTAAAGCTTCTAAAAGAGAATTGTTTACGGTACCTTGCTTCGCGATTTCGGCATCTTTATCATAGGCTTTATCAGGAAACGAAAGTCTGGTAAAAGCATCGATTAAGGTGTTTCCTGTTCCTGTATCGGTAACAAAAACTTCTTCGGGATTACTACTTGATGGCAAATAGGTGAAATTTGCAATACCACCCATATTAAGCATAATACGATTTTCGCCTTTTTTTCCAAACAAGAAATAATCTCCATAAACAGCTAGTGGAGCTCCTTCACCTCCCGCAGCAAGATGCTTTTGTCGGAAGTCAGACAGCGTTATAATTCCAGTTTTTACAGCAATATGATCTCCGTCGCCAATTTGTAAAGTAGCATTGGGGAATTTTTCTTGCTGATGCAAAATCTTTGGAGCATGAAATACGGTTTGCCCATGTGAAGCTATTAAATCTACTTTGTTGGTTGGGATTCCCCAACGGTTTAAGCATTCTAAAATCATATTGGCATGAAGCACCCCAATCCATTCATTTAATAAAACCAGTTTCTGAAAATCGATTGTTTGTTTAGCAAACACGGTTCTGATTTCTGATTTTATTTCTTCGGAATAATCAACGGTATCAAATTGAACTAATTGAACTTCTGTGTTTTCACCAGAACCTGAGATTTTGCATAAAGCCACATCAAGACCATCCAAAGATGTACCAGACATTAATCCGATAATAGTTCGGGAAGATTTTTGGGCAATTTTATATAGTGATTCCAGATTTGCGTTCATGATTTTGTTTTTTTAAGTTCAACTAAATAGAACTGTTTCTTATTTTATAATAGCATCCTGAATGATTTGCTGAATATCTTCTCGGATTTTTCCTTTGGCTAATTTATTTTCATCATTAATAACTTCGGGATAGGTTCTATTGGATAAAAATACATATACAATTTCTGTTTCTGGGTCAACCCAAGCTATGTTTCCTGTAAATCCGGTATGTCCAAAACTAGATTCAGAAACACAACCACAAGTTGGGCTATCTTTGCCAACTCTTTTATCAAAACCTAAACCTCTTTGAACTCCTTTGTCAGCGTAATAACAAGTGTTAAAAGCATCGAATGTTTGCTCAGAAAAATATTGCTTATTACCATAATTTCCTTTTTGTAAAAACAACTGCATCATTTTGGCAACATCCATTGCATTCGAAAAAATTCCTGCATGGCCAGCTACTCCGCCTTCCATTGCTGCTGCCATGTCGTGAACATATCCTTGAATTACCTGATGTCTGAAATAATTATCTATTTCGGTAGGAGCAATGTTACTTCTATCAAATTTATCTAGAGGATTGTATAGTGTATTGTTCATTCCGAGCGTGCTGTAAAAATTTTGTTGGCTCAGTTCTTCTAGTTTTTTATGCGTTTTTCTTTCTAAATATTCTTTCAGGATGATAAAGGTAAAATCGCTATATCTGTATTCCTTTTTTAAAGATAATGGACTATCGGCAATGATCTTCATGATGGTGTCATGATAGTCATTTCTAATAAAAATACCGTCTGCAACTTTAGTCGAAAAGTCAGATTCAGCTACTCTACGATAATATTTTGCAGAAGGCTTACCTTGGTTATCTAGCGTTGCTTTGTAAAAAGGAACCCAAGCTTGTAGTCCTGCATAATGCGTTAGTAAATCTTTGAAAGTGATATTTTCTTTATTTGTTTTTGCAAAAATTGGAACCATATCTTTTAATTTGGTATCCAGATTTACTTTTTCATTATCGTACAATTGCATCACGTTAGGCAGTGTTGAAATCATTTTTGAAATCGAGGCTACATCGTATAAATCCGAATTTGTAACTTTTCTGGTATTGTCATAGGTTTGGCTACCGTAAGATTTCTGGAAAATAACACTTCCTTTTCTAGCTACAAGAACTTGCATTCCGGGAGTCATTTTACCATCAATTGCTTTTTGTGCTATTGCATCAATTTTAGATAAAATTAGCGGATTCATACCTACATTTTCTGGTTTTGTAAAACCTAAACGATTTATTTTTTCGGTCGCTAAACCATCATTTACATTAAAGGATGTATTAATAGATACGGGTAGTTTTCCTTTGGCTGGAATGGCTCCAAATAATAATTCTGCCGAAACTATCTGGCTAATATCTGAGTTTTGATAAGAAACTACTAATCCTTCGATAGCATCAAAGTTAGTGATTGGCAATAGGGAATATGGTTTTGTGAAAATATCCAAAATCACTTTGTTGTGTTTTGCAATTTCTTGTAACCAAATCAGTTCAGTATCGGTGAAATTCTGTTTTTCCCAAGTTTTATTTACTTTGTGAAAACCGATGATAACAAGATCGTATTTATTTAATTCGTTGTTTAGGCTATCTATATTAGTATTGGCTACTTCAGTTACTTCGGTGTATTTTTTTAATGTAGTAACAAAATCACTATTAACATCTTCTCCTAGTTTTACATAAGCAATTTTTTGATCTAAGTTTTTGATAGGAAGGATTTCCTTTTCATTTTTTAACACAGTAATTGCGTTTTCATATAATTTATAGTGCAAGGCATCATTTTGTGGCGGATTAAGTTCATCGTTTATGTTTGCCATATCGATAGGTTTGTATTTGTTTAATCCTGCTTTAAACTTATAATGCAATATTTTTTTTACCGAATGTGCCAAGCGTTCTTCGGTAATAACACCTTCATTATAGGCTACTTCAAGTTTCTGAAACGCTACGGGTATATTTTCTGAACAAAGTAAAATATCATTTCCTGCAAGTAGTACAGCAATTTCTAAATCTCCAGGACCTTTAAAATTACTTGCGCCTTTCATCGCTAAACCATCGGTAAAAATTAAACCTTCAAAGCCCAATTCTTTTTGTAGCAGGTTAGTTACTACATTATAAGAAGCTGAAGAAGGAAGATTTAGTGTTGGCTCTAAACTAAGAATATTAAGATGGGCAACCATGACAGATACTAAACCTTCATCGAAGATTCGCTTGTATGGGTATAATTCGACCAACTCGAGTCTGTCTTTTGAAAAATTAACCAAAGGCAATGCATGATGAGAATCTGTTGAGGTATCTCCATGTCCGGGAAAATGTTTTCCAGTACTAAAAACACCTTGGCTTTGTACACCTTTCATCAAGGCAATGGCTTTGTCACTTACGTTAACTTTATCTTCGCCAAATGAACGGTTTCCGATAATAGGATTTTTAGGATTGGTATTGATGTCAAGAACTGGAGCAAAATTAAAATGGATTCCGATTCGCTTGTTTTCGTTGGCCATGTTTCTTCCAACATTCTCAATTAAGCTTAAATCCTGAATTGCACCCAAAGTCATATTCCATGGATAACGGTAGGTAGAGTCCAATCGCATACCCAATCCCCATTCGGCATCAATTCCTATGAATAGAGGAACTTTTGCTTTTGATTGGTATTGATTAGTCAATTTAGCTTGACGAACAGGTCCTCCTTGAAAAAATATAACCCCGCCTACTTTATAGTCTTGAACTAATTTATTGATTTGATTGGTATGAACAGAATCTTTATTAGAATAGGCCGAAATCATAAATAGTTGACCTATTTTTTCCTGAACCGACATTTTGTTGTAAATACTATCGACCCAATTCGTTTCTCTTTCTGAATCTTTAAAGAATGTTTTCTTTTCGGATTTAATAGGAGCAACATAAACAACTGTATCTTTTGTTGAGGAGTCATTTTTTGAATCTGTAACTGTGTTGTTTTTTCTGGAAACGCCACAATTGGTGATTAAAAATAAAAATGTGGCACAAAGGCTTATTTTTATAAAGTAATCTTTCATATCATTATTTTTTGGCAATTGAATCTAATTGTTTCTTAGTCTTCAATTGGTTAGTCAATATAGTTTTGTTTTTAACGTGGTTTTAAAAACTTATTTTTTCGCTACTGCGGGTACTTGTTAGGTATAATCCTAAATAGGTTATTAGTCCGTTTAGCACTATTAATTCGTTATCAAATACGTATCCTGCAAACAATATTTTAGAGTTTTCATTTATTAAATACGTGAAGAAAGGAGATAGTAGGCATATAAATGGAACTAGTTTATCATTTACGTTTCTTGATTTCTGAAACAATCCAAAAGCATATAATCCTAATAATGGACCATAGGTATAGGAAGCAACCTTGAATATCATTCCAACTACTGAACTATCATTGATAGAATTAAAAATAAGTATGACAAAGAAAATCAATGCTGAAAAACTGATATGAACCAAATGTCTTATGCGTACTGAGTTTTTCTTATCGCTATTTTCTGCTTTGTCCATGCCTAAAAAATCGACACAAAAAGAAGTCGTTAATGCGGTTAATGCTGAATCTGTCGTAGCAAATGTTGCAGCAATAATTCCTAATAAAAATACGATTGCAGGAATTGTAGCCAAATGATTTAAGGCTATTTCTGGGAAAAGTAAATCGGTTCTTGGTTTGCCTGTAATTAAGTCAGTAGGAATTGCAATTCCATTTTTGTTTGCATAAATGTATAGTAAAGCCCCAACACTTAAAAAGAATATATTGATAATAACGAAGATTCCCGTAAAGGTAAACATGTTTTTTTGTGCTTCTCCAATGTTTTTGCAGCTCAGGTTTTTTTGCATTAAATCCTGATCTAGTCCTGTCATTGCTATAGTTACAAACATTCCTCCTAATATTTGCTTTATAAAATGAAATTTGCTTCCTAGAAAATCATCAAAGAAAAATATTTTTGAATAGTTACTATTTTTTACTTCTTCGAAAGCGCCAATAGCACTTAAGTCCATGCGGTCACAAATAAAATAAATAGTAAGGAAAACAGAAGTAACTAAGAAAAATGTCTGCAAAGTATCTGTAATAATAATAGTTTTTAGTCCGCCTCTATAAGTGTAAGAAAAAATTAAAACTAAAGACATTAATACTGTAAAAGCAAAAGGAATACCATAATAATCAAATACAAAACGCTGCAATACGATTACAACTAAGTAGAGTCGGAATGCAGAACTCACAGTTCTACTGATTAAGAAAATAGAGGCTGCAGTTTTATAACTGTAAAACCCCATTCTTTGTTCTATATATCCATAAATAGAGGTTAAATTCATTCGATAATACAGCGGTAACAATAACTTTGTAATTATTATAAATCCGATAGCGTTACCTAATACAAACTGAAAATATTTGAATTGTTCTCCACTTGCTGCACCTACTTCTCCTGGAACTGAGATAAAAGTTACTCCAGAAAGGGCAGTTCCAATCATCCCAAAAGCAACTAGATACCATTTTGAGTTTTTATTAGCTGTGAAAAAAGCTTCATTTCCATCATCTTTTTTGCTGACTCTATGTGATATATAGAATAGTGTTCCGAAATAAACGATGATTAGGATGAGGATTGTGCTTGGTGTCATTTTATAGCTTTTGTGGTTTGGTTTTTATTCTTTTGATTAAACCTAACAGATTTTAAAAATCTGCTAGGTTTTCGTTAAATCTCGAAAGTTATAGATTGTGGTCTTAATTTGTATAAATCTATAAAAAAGATTTTGATTAGTCTGCTTTTTAAATTTCTAGATTTTTGTTCTCAGCTAATAAAACTGCTCTAACACTTTTGTGTTTTTTTAATAATTCAGAAGCTCGTTTTTCGTCAATATGAAGTTCTTCTACAATCATTTCAACACCTCTTTGTACTAGTTTTTTATTAGACAATTGCATGTCTATCATTTTGTTGCCGTAAATCCTACCTAGTTTAATCATAACTGATGTCGAAATCATATTTAAGACTAATTTTTGAGATGTTCCAGCTTTCATTCTGGTGCTTCCTGTGAGGAATTCTGGACCTACAATCAATTCGATAGGATGATCTGCTTGTTTTGATATCAGACTGGCACTATTGCACGAAATGCTAGCTGTAATGATATTGTTTTCTCTAGCTTTTTTTAGTCCACCAATAACATAAGGAGTATTCCCAGAAGCGGCAATTCCTAGCACTATATCTAAGCTCGAAATATCATAAGCAGATAAATCTCTCCAAGCCTGATTAATATCGTCTTCGGCATTTTCTACTGCTTTTCTAATGGCTGAGTCGCCACCTGCTATGATACCAATAATCCAATTATCAGGTACTCCAAAAGTTGGAGGACATTCGGAAGCGTCAAGAATACCAATTCTTCCAGATGTACCTGCGCCGATATAAAATAGTCTTCCGCCAAGTTTCATTTTAGAAACGATAGCATCTACTAATTTTTCAATATTTGGAATCTGTTTCTCAACGATATTGGCTACTTTTTTATCTTCATTATTTATATTTGAGAGTAATTCATTGGTACTCATTTTATCTAAATTCGAATAAAGAGATTCTCTTTCTGTATCTGGATTTATTTTTGCCATTTTTATTTTTTTTTAACTTTTTTTTGAAGACACGTTTAATGTTATTGTTTTATTGAATAACAGTCTGATTTTATTCGATAATAAATAAGTGTATTGATTTAATAGATTAGATATTTCATGCGCATTTTTTTAAATGATTCTAAATCCTTCTGCCATGTTTTTCTAATTTTACTTTCGGAAATTCCGCTTTCAATTTGCTGTTGTAGTTTTTTTGTTCCAGCAAGTTTTGTAAAAAAAGGATTGAAAAATTTAGTTTTATCACTCGTATTTTGATAGGCTTTAATTAGCCATTTTAGTTCTAATTTTGTGAGTTTAGGATATGCTGTTAAATCTTCTCCAAAACATTCTTTTCCATTATATAATGGGTCTTTGGCTCCAAAATTTGGTTTAGGTGTAAAACTAAAATTTGTTTTTGCTAAAAAAGGAGAGCCATAAATTTGGAATTGTTTTTCAGTTCCGCGTCCCATACTCACATTAGTTCCTTCAAAAAGGCACAAACTTGCATATAGATTTATAGATTGGTCATTTGGCAAATTAGGAGATGGTTTTGCAAGTAAGCTATATTCCATTTTTCGATTATAGTCTATACAAGGAATAACAGTTAATTTGCATTGAATTCCGTTTTTAAGCCATTTTTCACCATTTATCATCTGAGCATATTCACCGATGGTTAGACCATGAAGAAGAGGGATAGGGTGCATGCCCACAAAACTGGTGAATTCTTTTTCTAAAAGAGGGCCATCTACAATAGCTCCATTAGGGTTGGGTCTGTCAAGTATCATAAGTGGAATTCCATTTTCTGCACAAGCTTCCATAACATAGTGTAAAGAAGAGATGTAAGTGTAAAAACGTGCTCCAACATCTTGCAGATCAAATACCATAACATCTATTCCTGCTAATTGTGCTGCTTTTGGTTTTTTATTGTCTCCATAAAGAGAGATAATTGGGAGTCCTGTTTTTGGGTCTTTTGCATCTACTACATGTTCGCCAGCATCAGCCGTTCCTCTAAATCCGTGCTCAGGGGCAAAAATGGTTTGAACAGCAATTTTTTTCTCTAATAAGAAATCTACCAAGTGCATTTTGTTAGACAAAATTCCTGTTTGATTCGTAACGATTCCTACTTTTTTATCTTTTAATATAGGCAGGTATTTTTTATAATTATCAGCGCCGGTTTTAATAATCGGATTATTGATTTCTATAGTGTTGTTTTTTGCAACTGGCTGAAATGTATTTGAATAGGATGGAATATAAAATACAGTTGCTATAAAAAGAGCACCTTTTGCTATGAGTTTTATCATTTTAGTTTGCTGTTTAAAAGTTAGTAGGCTGAAATGGACTAAATAAAATTTTTAATTATTGTTTGATTGGTATTCTGTATTCCTTGATTGTTGTTGTAGTTAATTAAAGATAGTGTTTATCTGATATTTCAGACTAGGAATTTTATTTTCGTCAGCTCTTATTTCATTTATATTTTCGATGTGCGAATATATAATTTTTAAAATACCACCTCTGGATATTTAAGTCCAGAGGTAGTTTGTTATTTTATCAGATTTTGTAATTACGAATTACCAACCTGGGTTTTGTTTTAATTCAACACCTTGAGCTTTATACAAATCAATATCATTAGTAGGGATATTCATTAAGTAGTGTTTTGCTTCAAAGTTTCTGGTACTTGTTGGGTATATTTTTATATATCCGTTAGCATCTACAATAGTTTGTGATCCAACAGGAGTACCAATTCTTGCACCAAGATTTACATCTAGATTTTTTGAAGTATCAAGGTAATCTCCTTTTTTCCAACGGTAAATATCCATTTGTCTAATCGTTGTCCAACTCATAAATTCGATTTGACGCTCACGGCGTACTTCCCAAATTAGAGGACTAACAGAGCCGGATATTTGCTCTAAAGGTGCTGTTCTTCTTGGGTCGTTAATTTGTATTCCTCCGGCAGATGCATTAGTTCCATCGGTAGTTAAAAGAGCAATTCCAGCACGAGCACGTACTTTATTGATAGACATATCGAGATCTGTATTTGTAGCAGTACCAAGTTCAGCACAAGCTTCGGCATAATTTAAATATACTTCGCTTAATGTAAATACAGGTGCGTCAGTATAATTACGTCCTCCTGTTGTTACATCTGGGCCTGTTGTTGCAGGATTGTTGTATAATTCGAACACATACCCAGACATTGAAGTTAAAGCAGCAGCACTAAATGATTTTCCTTTATATCCATAATTGGCAGGGTTAACCGTTTTTCCAAAACGTGGATCTCTATTGGCAAAAGTTTTTGTAACGTTATTGTCACCTGTATATTGGGTATTTCCTGCTTGTTGTATCGGTAATCCGTTTGTGGTTACATAACTATCGGCGGCCCATTTTGTTAAGCCGTATTGTATAGTTGATGTATTGGTATAGTTTTGAAGAGAATGCATTAATACGTTTGTTAAATAACGTTTTGCAAGTATCACTTCTGTGTTACCAGCCAATTCAACTGAGTTATAAAGAGATTTCCAATCGGTGTTTAATTTATAACCTCCATTATTCATCACAGCAAGTGAAGCAGTTTTGGCTTTGTTAAGATAAGCACTTCCGTCTTGACCTAAATGGTATTTTCTGTACGTTCCTTCATAGATGCAAACGTTGCTTAGAGCTGCATAAGCAGTATATTTATTAACTGTTACATTTTTATCATCTACCGGAAGTAGCAGGTTAGTTGCTTCTTCTAAGTCTGCAATAACTTTATCGATAATCTCTGCTCTTTGTTTTGCTGGAGCATAAACTGCAGGATCATTTTGAGATAAATAGCTATCAGTATATGGAACATTCCCCATTTTTTGTACCAAACGGAAATAGGTATAGGCTCTGAAAAATTTAGCTACTCCTATATAATGATTTTTTTTTGCCTCAGGCATAGGAACAGTAGGTACTTTTTCTAGCATTAAGTTGCAACGACGAATAAGTATGTAATAATCATTCCAGGAATAAATATTGGTAGGTGATGCTGTAATTGGCATTTGCTGAAAAGTAAAAGCGGATAGGTTATCGTCTATTTTAGAATCACTTCCATGATAGTAAAAAGAGGATAGTCCGATCGTTACACCATTTCCATAACCATAAAAAGTATCATAATTAATCCATGAAAATGTCTTTACATTGTCTTCTGATTGCCAAAAGTTTTCGTTTGTAAATTTATCTGCAGGGTCGTCTGATAGATAGTCGTCACAACTAACTGAAGTTGTTGCTACAAAGGCAGTAGCGAACATCAGAAGTAATTTAGATTTTATAATTGATTTTTTCATTTTAATTTTTTTGAATAGTTAGTATTAGAAAGACAACTCAATACCAAAAGACCATGTTTTGGTATAAGGATAAGTTCTTCCCCAGAATATTTCTGATTCATTAGTTTCAGGATCTATAGGAAGACGGCTATCTGCCCATGTTAATAAGTTTTCACCCGAAGTGTAAATTCTTACTTTCTCTAAACCGGCTTTTTTGATGAATTCTTTTGGTAAAGAATAACCAAGACTAAAGTTTTTAAGACGTAGGTAAGACATATCAAGTAAGTACCTTGTTTGAGTGATGAAGTTATTTCTACCAGAAGTACTTCCGCCAAAACCACCTGCTTCATCTCCGGAATAAGGGTTAGGCCAGTAGGCACCAGTATTCTCAGGTGTCCAATAGTCAGCTTGGTTTGCATACATTTGTTGAGGTGAACGATAAAACGGTAATACAACATCCGAAGCAGCCCAATAATCACGTTTCCCAACTCCTTGGAAGAAAGCAGAAATGTCAAATCCATGAAACTTACCACCTAATGTTATTCCGTATTTGTAACGGGGTGTTGTATTACCAATTTTATTTAAATCTCCATGATCGTCTGCAGTTCCAGCTCCACGAGAGATAGCACCATCGCCATTTGTATCTACATAATGTACATCTCCAGCACCGTATCTGAAATTACCCCCCATTGTTTTAGAATAGTCTATTCCGTTTACAGTTTTACCATTATCAGTTATTACATCGGTAGATTGTAGTAATCTATCACTTGTAAGCCCCCAAATTTGACCAATTTCATATCCATCATAATAAGTAGATAGTAATTTTGAACTATTATTCCACTTAGTTACCACCGATTTATAATCAGATAAAGCAAGGTCAACAAATACAGAAGCATTTTCGTTTATTTGTTTGTTGAAATTTAAAGCTAATTCCCAACCTCTTGTTCTCATATTTCCTGAGTTGGTTTGAGCTGCTGCCTGACCAAATGAACCAGGAAGGGTTATGCCTGGAGCTAACATTCCTTTAGTATCACGTTGGTATAAGTCAAATGATGCGCCAAGCATGTCAAATATTCTAACATCAATACCAAAATCTTTTGTATATACTTTTTCCCAAGTTAATGATGGGTCAACATTAGTTGGTAAGCCAGTAGAAGGAGGTAATACTGCTCCGCTATTTATCCATGATGGATTTGTAGCATTTAATACAGATAAGAAGGCATTGTTTCCAATGTTTTGATTTCCAATTGCACCCATAGAAGCGCGCAACTTAAGGTCATTTAACCAACCACGTGTGCTTTCCATAAATTTTTCATTACTAATTCTATATCCTACAGAAGCTGAAGGGAAGAATCCCCATTGTTGGTCAGTTGGGAATTTAGAAGAACCATCATAACGCGCATTTAATTCTAATAAATAAATTCCGTTGTAATCATAATTTACACGAGCAAAGAAACCTGCAATAGAATAAGTTGTTTCTGCAGGATTTAAAGTGCTATTAGCAGCTCCGGAAACAAATTGTTCTCCTACGGCAAGGTTAAATTCTGGTTTAGATTTGTCTAAAAGAGTATTTCTTCTAGCATAAGTACGTGAGAAACTCTGCCATTCAGAGTTAAAACCTCCCAAGAATTTAAGATTGTGATTGTTAAATTGTTTCTTGTAGTTAGCATAGATGTTAACCACATTTGTTTTTGTTTCCGCTTTTGATTGCGCTACAAAATCATTCCCTGCTTCAAGAGTAGTAGGAATAGCAGTTTGTATTGTTGTAGCGTCATAAGGCATAGATGACCAGCTATCCCAAGCTTGAAATTTACCACCATTTTGTTTTCTTGAATAATAATCAGTTACGCTGCTTACTTCGGCTATTAAATTAAAATCTTTTACAATTTCAGCAGTAAATTTAGCACTTAATCTGTTGTTGTATTGGTCATTTTCATTCATAGATGCATTAGATAAATATCCTCCGGCAGTACGGAAATTATATCCTCTGTACGTACCAAAATTAGGGGTGTATTGTCCCCAGCGAAGTGCATAACCAAGATAGCCTGTAATACCTGTATCATCAGTACCACCACCTCCATAATAATTAAATGGGCTTTCATAAGTACTGCGAATAGTCATTACTTTGAAATCACCAGTAAGCCAATCGGCTAATTTTGTTGTGAATCCTAAGTTTATGTTTGTTCTCTTTTTAGTTTCCTGATTAACTCTTAGCATCCCTTTTTGATCAGCAAGTGCAAATGAAGCAAAGAAAGAGCTATTGTTTCCGATATTACCTTGTGCCGAGAAATTGTGGTAAGTTTGAACAGCATTACTAGCATACAATTCTTTATTAGCATCCCAGACTCTATAAAAATGAGGAGTTCCGTTTATAATTTCCCAATCTTCACCATAAACCATCTCATTACTAGTACGGTTATTGGCATATTTTTCTTTCCATTCTTTAATTTTTGGAAGCATTGTACTGTAATTTGCACCAAAAAACTCTGGTACAGTACCAGTACGAGTAGCTGCTGTAATTAATCCTGGAATTTCTTCTGTAGGGTCTAAGAATTGTAATGTAGAAATTGGGTTGTTTAGAGCGGTATTTCCGCTATAAGAAAATCTAACTTTTCCTTCTCCTGTTTTACCTCCCTTTGTGGTAATAAGGATCACACCAAAAGCAGCACGAGCTCCATAGATAGAAGCCGAAGCAGCATCTTTAAGTACAGACATTGTTGCTACATCATTTGGATTAATAAGAGATAAGTCAGTCGGAACACCATCTACTAATATAAGAGGAGCATCAGAACCATTAATAGTTCCAGCACCACGTATATTTATGTTAGCTGTACGATTAATATTTCCTGAGTTAAAATTGATGTTTACCCCTGGAGTAGTACCTTGCAATGCTTTACTTACGTCAGTTACGGGTCTGCTTCCTAATGTTTTACTAACATCAATAGAGGCAACAGCACCTGTTAGATTGGCTTTTTTCTGAGAAGAAAACCCTACAATTACTACTTCATCTAATTTGGAAGTACTTTCTGAAAGGTCAACATTGAGCTTTTGTTGTCCCTCAAATTTAATCACTCTGGTTTCAAATCCCATATAGCTAAAGCTAAGGCTTTGTCCTGGAGATACAGCAATGCTGTAGTTTCCATCAAAATCAGTTGAGCTACCATTTGCAGTTCCCTGAATAAGGACACTAACTCCTGGTATAGGGATTCCATCCGCTTTGTTTTTTACAGTTCCAGTAATTGTTTTTGTTTGCCCAAATGTTACTTGAATAAACAAAACCAACAATGAAATAAGGAATAATTTTTTCATGATTATTTGGTTTTTTTAATGGTTGTTGAGCAAATATATTTATTAATTGCATATAAATGCATTATTTTGTTGCTATTTTCAAAAATTAATTAAAATAACGCAAAATAACGCATATTTTGTTCTTTTTGACTTCTATTATTATTTTTAAGGTTAAAACATGCAAACTGTAGCAGTTGTTGAGGTGTCGTCTGCTTTTGAATTGAAATATTTGATATATTTGTGCTGAATTTTTAATTTATAAAAAATGCTGAAGGCCGAGAGACATAAATATATAATGACTAGACTCTTTGAAGATCAAAAAGTCGTTACGACAGATTTGGCTTTGGCGCTAGATTTATCAGAAGATACAATACGAAGAGATTTGAATGAATTAGATAATAAGAATCTTCTTGAGAAAGTATACGGCGGTGCAGTACAAGTTACAGAAAAGTCTGCCAATGTTTTTGATATTGTTATAACGGCTGAAGAGGAAAAAGAAAAAATTGTCGCAAAAGCATTGTCATTATTGCATGATGGGCAAGTTATTATAATGAGTGGAGGAAGTACTAATTTGGTTTTTGCAAAGCTAATTCCTTCAGATTTGAAGGCTACTATATATACGTATAGTTTGCCAATAGCAATGCAGTTATCCCAGCATCCAAATATTGATTTGATATTTATAGGTGGTAAAATGCAGAAAAATGCAATGGTTACTATAGGTATGGATGTGATACAGGTTTTGTCTAAGATCAAAGCAGATATTTGTTTTATAGGAGCTAGTAGTATTAATGTAAAACAAGGACTAACAGAGATAGGGTATGAAGTTTCTATTGTTAAAAAAGCGATGATAGAATCCTCTGACAGAGTAGTTTCTATGTTTTCTTCAAATAAATTAAATACAAAAATGCCGCATGTAGTTTGCGAACTTAGCCAGCTAGATACTATCGTTACTAATTTAGATCCAGAAGATTCAAGGCTGGAAGAATATAGAAAATCTGGAGTTTTTGTATTGTAATTTAAAATTTAGTCATCAATCATTGCGTTATTTTACGGTATTTGAATTTGTTTTTGTTAAATAACGCAAAATAATGTATTCTTTTTGTTTTTTGTATATATTTGTTAAACTAATTTTTTTAACTAAGAGATATATTATGAAAATAAATACTTCTTTGGCTTACGACATACCTGGTAAATTTGAAGAAACCCGATTTGAGAAAAATCATAATGTGATTTTTGATAACTCAATTGTAGGTTCAAAAGCAGTTGCTCAGGAAATAGCCGAATTAATACGTTCAAAACAAGCCAAGAATGAAACCTGTGTACTTGGTCTGGCAACAGGCTCATCACCCATAAAAGTATACGAAGAGTTAGTTCGAATGCACAAAGAAGATGGTCTTAGTTTTTACAATGTTGTTACTTTTAATTTGGATGAATATTATCCGATGACCAAAGAGAACCGTCAGAGTTACTATTATTTCATGCATCAATATCTGTTTAACCATATCGATATAAAACCCGAAAATGTAACTATACCAGACGGAACTGTTGTTCTGGATGAACTAAATCAATATTGTGTTGATTATGAAATGAAAATAAAAGAAGCTGGAGGGCTTGATTTTCAGTTATTAGGAATCGGACGTACAGGACACGTAGGATTTAATGAGCCAGGTTCGCACATTAATTCAGGAACTAGAATTATAACACTAGATCATATTACCAGAGTCGATGCTTCATCAGACTTTAATGGTATCGATAATGTTCCTAAAAGAGCAATCACGATGGGCGTTTCTACAATTCTTAGATCAAAGAGAATTGTTTTGATGGCTTGGGGACAAAATAAAGCTGCAATTATCAAGAGAACGATTCAAGGGGATATAAGTTCAGAAGTTCCTGCTACATTTTTGCAAAATCATTCTAACGCTACTTTTGTATTAGATAAATCTTCAGCATCTGAATTAACACGATTCGAAACACCGTGGTTAGTAGGTGGATGTATCTGGACACAAGAATTAAAAAGCAAAGCAATCGTTTGGCTTTGTAAAGAAACCAAGCAATCTATATTAAAACTTACCGACAGAGATTATAATAATAATGGTATGTCAGATCTTTTGGCGCAAGAAGGTTCTGCTTACGATCTGAATATTAATATGTTTAATGTATTGCAGCATACCATTACGGGTTGGCCAGGAGGAAAACCAAATACAGATGATTCTCACCGTCCAGAAAGAGCCAATCCGGCTAAGAAAAGAGTAATCCTTTTTAGCCCACATCCGGATGATGATGTGATTTCTATGGGAGGAACATTCTCAAAATTAATAAAACAAGGACATGATGTGCATGTGGTATATCAGACTTCTGGGAATATAGCAGTTACAGATGATGAAGCATTAAAATTTGCGGAAGTATGCAGTGATTTTGTTGGAAAAGAAATGGAAGGAGTTAATTTTTCATCAGTTATTAATTTCTTAAATAATAAGACAGAGAATCAAATAGATTCTTTAGAAGTTCGAAAACTAAAAGGACTTATAAGACGACGTGAGTCATATGCAGCAACCAGATATATTGGTTTAAAAGATGAGAATACCCATTTCCTAGATCTTCCTTTTTATGAAACAGGTCAAGTAAAGAAAAACCCGTTAGGACCTGAAGATATAACTATTGTAAAGGATATTATTGCCAAAATAAAACCACATCAGGTATTTGCAGCAGGAGATTTAGCAGATCCACACGGAACGCATGAAGTATGTTTGAATGCGATATTTGCAGCAATGAAGGAATTAAAGTCAGAGCTTTATATGAATGATTGCTGGTTATGGTTGTACAGAGGAGCTTGGCACGAATGGGATATTCACGAAATTGATATGGCAGTACCATTAAGCCCATCAGAAGTATTGTTGAAACGTCATGCCATTTTATACCACCAATCCCAGAAAGACAGAGTAATGTTTCAGGGTAATGACTCAAGAGAATTCTGGGTTAGAGCCGAAGACCGTAATAAAAATACAGCCATTTTATACGATCAATTAGGATTGGCTGAATACGAAGCAATCGAAGCTTTTAAACGTTTTGATTACTAATAATTTGTGTTAGTTTAATAAAATATAATATAGATTTTCAATCAAGGATTATAATCCTGCAAGATTTTGTACTGCAGACCTAACTTTTTTAAGTGCAGTTAGGTCTAATCTTGCTAACTTGCAGGGGCAAAAAGCATTTTGAAATTACCATAACAGAATAATAATAGCAATATCACATTAAATGTCTGATTCTCTTCAATTACAGCAATTATCCGATTCATTAGAAGGAACTCTTTTTTATGACGAGCTTCATAAAAAATTATATGCTACTGATGCATCTGCTTATAGAATAATGCCAGTAGCAGTGGCAGTTCCAAAGACAGAAGAAGATATTGTTAAAATTATTTGCTTTGCAGCAAAAAATAAAATTTCAATAACACCAAGAACAGCAGGAACCTCTTTGGCTGGACAAACGGTGGGTAACGGAATAATTGTAGATGTTTCTAAGCATTTTACTAAGATTGTAGCATTTGATCCTATAAAAAAAACGATAACAGTTCAACCTGGAGTGATTCGAGATGAACTGAATTTGTATTTAAAACCACATGGTTTATTTTTCGGTCCCAATACATCGACTACAAACCGATGTATGATTGGAGGAATGGTAGGAAATAATTCATCAGGAACAACATCCATACGATATGGAGTTACCCGAGATAAAATAGTTGAGATAAAAGCTATTTTAAGTGATGGCAGTACTGTTGTTTTTAAAGAAATGTCTTCAGCAGAATTTATAGAAAAGACAAAAGGAGATTCGCTAGAAAGCAAAATCTACAAAGCAATCTACGAGGAACTTTCGATTAAAGAAAATCAGGAAGAGATTGTAAAAGAATTTCCGAAGCCAGAAATCCACCGAAGAAATACTGGTTATGCGATCGATTTATTATTAAAGTCAGAACTGTTCTCAGGTACAGAAAACACAATAAACTTAGGGAAGTTACTTTGCGGAAGTGAAGGGACTTTGGCATTTACTACAGAAATCACACTGAAAGTAGATGATTTGCCACCAACAAATAATGTTATGGTTGTGGCACATTTTCATACTATTCAAGAAAGTTTAGAAGCTGTGGTTACAGCTATGAAACATCATTTGTACACCTGTGAAATGATGGATGATACGATATTAGATTGTACTAAAACCAATAGAGAACAAGCAAAAAACAGGTTTTTTATTGTAGGAGAACCTAAGGCCGTTATTATGATGGAAGTGGGTTCACATCATAGTATAGAAGATGCCGAATTACAGGCAGATGCTTTGATAAAAGAGCTGAAGGAAAATAATTTCGGGTATGCATTGCCTAAAATTTATGGAGCAGATATTGATAAAATAAATGATTTACGAAAAGCAGGATTGGGGCTTTTAGGGAGTATTGTAGGCGATGATAAAGCAGCCGATTCTATTGAAGATACCGCAGTAGAACTAAGTGATTTGCCTAATTATATCGCCGATTTCTCTGCCATGATGGAAAGCCATGGGCAAAGTGCTATTTATTATGCACATGCAGGAGCAGGAGAAATACACTTGCGTCCAGTTTTAAATTTAAAAACAAAAGAAGGATTACACCAATTTAGAAACATAGCTACCGAAGTGGCTATTTTGGTAAAAAAATACAGAGGATCACTAAGTGGAGAACACGGTGACGGAATAGTTCGTGGAGAGTTTTTACCTTTTATGATAGGCGAAAAAAATTATGAATTATTAAAACGAATTAAAAAAGCTTTTGATCCAGATACAATTTTGAATGTTGGAAAAATTGTGAACGCTTTTAAGATGGATGAAAACCTTCGTGTAGAAGCGGGTAGAGTAGAGCCAGATATTAAAACAATTCAAGATTTCTCAGATAGCATGGGGATTTTGCGTGCTGCGGAGAAATGCAACGGTTCGGGTGATTGCAGAAAATTACCTTCGGCCGGAGGAACTTTATGCCCTAGTTACCGCGCTACTCGAAATGAAAAAGATACAACTCGTGCCAGAGCCAACGCACTGAGAGAATATTTAACCCATTCAGAGAAAGATAATAAATTCGATCACGAAGAATTATATAAAGTATTTGAGTTGTGTGTGAGCTGTAAAGCCTGTGCAAGCGAATGCCCGAGTAATGTAGATGTAGCGACTTTAAAATCGGAGTTTTTATACCAATACCAAAAAGCAAACGGTTTTTCTGTTCGAAATAAAATATTTGCTTTCAATTCCAAACTCAATAAGCTAGGAAGCATCGCACCATCTATGACAAATTTTGTAGCCAATTTATCTTTGGTTAAAAAAAGTATGGGAATTGCATCTCAAAGGCAAGTTCCTTTATTGGCACCAACGACTTTTAGAAAATGGTACGAAAAGAATAAAAAAGCAGCAACAAGTACTACTTTCGAAAACGGAAAAGTCTATCTTTTCTGTGATGAGTTTACTAATTATTATGATGTTTCAGTTGGGATAGATGCCTACGAATTGTTAACAGGATTAGGTTATGAAGTGATTGTAGTAGATCATGAAGAAAGTGGAAGAGCTTTTATATCCAAAGGATTCCTGGAAGAAGCACAAGATATAGCCAATAAAAACGTGAATATCTTCAAGGATTTAATTTCAGAAAACATACCGTTGATAGGAATCGAACCCTCTGCAATATTGACTTTTAGAGACGAATACATTCGATTGGCAAAAGACAAAGAAAGTGCTGAAAAATTATCGAAAAATACATTTACGATCGAAGAGTTCTTTAAGAGAGAAATAACAAAAGGAAAAATTCATTCCGGACAATTTTCGGATGTAGAGAAAACAATAAAAATTCACGGACACTGTCACCAAAAATCATTGAGTACTGTTGAAGCTTCATTTGCAATGCTAAACGTGCCTAAAAATAGTTCAGTTACCATTTATAATTCAGGTTGTTGCGGTATGGCAGGTTCATTTGGATATGAAGAAGAGCATTACGAAATCAGTATGCAAATGGGCGAAGATACTTTGTTCCCAAAGATACGTTCAACCGAATCAACAACTGCAATTGCGGCTGCAGGAACAAGTTGCCGTCATCAGATTTTTGACGGGACCAATAGAAAAGCAATGCATCCAGTGACAATTTTGAGAGATTGTTTGAGATAAATTTCTTGAATCTAATTTTATATTTTTTTGTCAAAATGTATCAGAAATAAAAAATCTCATACATTTTGAAGAAAAGTTATTGCCTTTTTTTAACCAAAAGACACCATAATTCTATGAAAAAAACAATCTATACAGTACTCTTACTATTTATATTTTTTTCAGCCGAAGCTGCTAAGATTGACACTATACAAGTGTTTAGCACTTCGATGAATAAAAATATAAAGACGTGTGTAATTGTTCCTGATAATTATAAGAAAAGCAAGAAAAATTTACCAGTGGTTTATCTGCTTCATGGGTATAGCGGAAATTATGCCACTTGGGTAAAAAGTTTTAAAGAAGTTGGAGAACAGGTTGATAAATATGGCTTTATAGTAATTGGTGTTGATGGTAATTTTTCAAGTTGGTATTTTGATAGTCCAATTGATCCCACTTATAAATATGAAACTTATATAATAGATGAATTAATTCCTTTTATAGACAAAAACTACAAAACGATTGTAAGTCGTGAAGGTCGTGCTATATCAGGACTTAGCATGGGTGGACATGGAGCATTGTACTTATCGTTTAAACATCAGGAACTGTTTGGAGCAGCAGGAAGTATGAGCGGTGGAGTTGATTTTCGTCCGTTTCCTGAAAAATGGGATATTAAAAAGCGATTAGGTTCAATAACTGAATTTCCTGAGAATTGGGATAAAAATACCGTTGTTAATATGCTAGATTTAGTAGAAAGTAATAAGCTTAGTCTTATTATCGATTGTGGCGTAGATGATTTTTTTATTGATGTAAATAGACAACTTCACGAGAAAATGCTCGCTTTAAAGATAAATCATGATTATATAGAGCGCCCAGGGAAACACAATATTGAATATTGGGAAAACTCTTTAAAATTTCAATTGCTGTTTTTTGATAATTTTTTCAATAGCAGTGTAAAGTAGGTTCAAAGTTTTAAAGGGACAGAAGGACAAAGGTTTTCTGTAGATACGCATTTAGAGGCGTACAGGGTAAATACGTACTGCATGTGTCTAACATAAAGGATTACAACTCATGCAACAGTATAAACAGTCGAAGCAATTAAATCTGACGAATCTGCTAAATCTGCGTGAGAAAAAACACAGAGATGTATTATAATAATTACAACCAAATAGATTTAATAATTGCTTATGAAACATTCATTTTCCATAATAGTATTGCTTTTTATAATCGCATCAGGGTTTTCTCAAAAGATAGAAAAATCAGGAAATATCAAGTTTGTACAGCTTACCGATTTGCATGTTTCTGTAGGGAATGAAAATGATTTCTTATTACAGAATATTATAAAAGAAATCAATAATTCAGATAATGAATTTGTTGTCGTAACAGGAGATCTTACGAATCGTGGAGCAGACGATGAATTAAAACAAGTACATACTATTCTAGGCAATTTAAAAATCCCGTATTATGTAATCTCAGGAAATCACGAAACAAATTGGAGCGAAAGTGCTGGTTTGACCTATAAAAAAATATGGGGCAACGATCGGTTTGTTTTCTCAAAAGGAGATTACCTTTTTATAGGATTTCCGTGTGGACCATATATGAAAATGGGAGATGGTTTTGTAAAACATGAAGATGTTCTTTGGTTAGATAAAACATTAAAAGACAGTCTTAAAAATAGCAATAAAAAAGTCCTGAACTTCGCACATTACCCACTAGATAATAGTGTTAGTAATTATAAAGAAGTCCTTTCAGTTTTAGAAAAATACCCTACAGTTACAAGTTTTTGTGGCCATGGGCATACCTTAAAAAAATATAATTTCTCAGGATTGAGTGGCATTATGGGAGCATCGATTACCTCGCGCGATGGAAAAACAAGAAGCTATAATGAGGTAATCATCAGTAGTGATAGTATTAGTATTTATCAGAAAGAGATAGCAAAACAAGGTGTTTTTAAATTTTCAGTTCCCACGAAGCCTTCAAAAATTGAAATTCCAAAAGATAATTTAGAAACTAATTTCTCTCCATTTATAAAAGATATTGCATCAGTTTATAGTGTTCCATGTTTTGATAAAAAAAACCTTTATTTCACTAATTCTATTGGTGAGATACAATCGATTAATTTGAAAAATAAAGTGCTGAATTGGAAAATAGAAACAGGAAACGCAATTTATTTCTCACCAATTATTGTAAAAAATATTCTTGTTATCGGTACGATAGAAGGAAACCTGTTAGGATTTGATGCAGCGTCTGGTAAACAAAAATGGAACATACTAGTTGGCGGAGTATTGGTAGGTTCACCAATTGCCGAAAGCAATAAAATTTATACAGCAAGTTCAACTGCTTTTATTTGCATAGATGCCGTTAGTGGTCAGGTAATCTGGAAGAATAATTTACCACAATCGTATTCGCAAGGAACTCCTTTAATACAAGATGATACAATTATTTTTGGAGCATGGGATACCAATCTTTATTGTCTAAACAAAAACACAGGAGAACTTGTTTGGAAATGGAATAACGGAAATGATAAGCAAGTTTTGTATTCAGCAGGAAACGTAAATGTAGTGGCATCAAAAAGCAGACTTTATTTTGTTACCCCCGAACGATTCTTAACAATTTTAGAACGGCAAACAGGCAAAACACTTTTAAGAACCTCCAAATGGAAAGTAAGAGAATCAATGGGGAAAAGTCAAGACGGAAAGTGGTTTTATGCGAAAACAATGAATGGGGAACTTTTGAGATTACCACTTAATGATAATTTGGAATTAACCGAAGAAAATTTGATTGCTCAAAGCAAGATTTTAGATTTAAAACTAGGATACGAGCACAATCCTGCGCCAATATTTGAAAACAACAATAAGATATACATAGGAAGCCGAAAAGGAGAAGTTGTTATTGTAGATGCTGAAAAATTTGAGATTATAAAACAAATTAATTTAGGAAGTTCAAGTGTAAACGGATTTTCAATTGATGATGAAGGAAGAGTATGGACATCACTCATAGAAGGCAGTATATATTTGCTGGAATAAGTGGTTGGTACGCTTTTCTGCCACAGATTAAAGAATTAAACAGATTAAAAACTTAGTGAACCTTGCGTAAAAGCCTTGCGTCCTTCGCGGTTAAATTACCTGTAAAACATATTAACGAATCAAAAATAGAATTTATGAAAAACTTAAAAATTTTAATTCTAGTGTTGCTGTTTCAAGCCAATCTTTTTGGGCAACAACCAGCAAAAAGAGAAATGCGGGCGGCTTGGATATCTACCGTTGACAATATAGATTGGCCATCAAAACCAGGACTTTCAGATAAAGAAATGAAAGCAGAAATGATAACGCTTTTGGATAATTTACGATCTTATAATTTGAACACAGTAATTTTCCAAATTCGCCCTACAGCAGATGCTTATTACAAATCTACAAAAGAACCAGCATCGCATTGGATAACCGGAATTCAGGGTGTAGCTCCCGGTTTTGATCCATTGCAAATGATGATTGACGAAGCAGGAAAAAGAGGAATGAGTGTGCATGTTTGGTTAAATCCTTATCGTGTGCAAAAAGACACAACCAAGGATGTACTAGCAAAAACACATTTGTATTTTAAGAAACCAGAGTTATTCCTTACTTACGGAAAAACAAGATATTTTAATCCAGGTTACAAAGAAACCAGAGGTTTTGTAGCCTCAGTAGTAGGCGAAATAGTTCGTAATTATGACATTCAGGCAATCCACATGGATGATTATTTTTATCCATATAAAATCGCTGGACAAGAATTTCCTGATCAAGTTGCATTTGCCAAAGAGCCTCGACAGTTTAAAGACAAAGACGATTGGAGGAGAGACAACGTAGATTTAATAATCAAGCAAATCAGAGATACCATAATTGCAAATAAACCAGAGGTCGAATTCGGAATTTCACCATTTGGAGTATGGCGAAATATTGCGAAAGATTCAGAAGGATCAAATACTGTGGCAGGAGCAACAAACTACGATGATTTGTATGCCAATATCTTAAAATGGCAAAAAGAGAATTGGATAGACTATGTAACACCTCAACTGTATTGGCATATTGGTTTTGATAGAGCAAATTTTGAAGTTTTAGCAAAATGGTGGGCAGCACATAAATACGGAGCAAATGTATATGTAGGTCATGGAGTTTATAAGCTCTCGAAAACAGCAAAAGAGGTTGAATGGAGAAGTCCAGATCAGATAGTAAAGCAAATAGAAATGGTTCGTTCTTTGCCTTTACTAGATGGTTCAATGTATTTTACAGCAAATAATTTTCTGAAAAAAGGAGATACCCTTAGAAAGCCTATTCTCGAAAAACAATATAAATATATCGCCTTAACACCCGAAGCAAATAGAATTACAAGAATAAAACCAGAACCGCCAATAAGTACTTCCATTACTCAAAAAGGAGATAAAGGACAGCTTACTTGGAAGGCAGGATTAAACAATAAAAAATATGTGATTTATAGATTTCCTAAAGGAAAAATAACCGATTTCTCTAATCCGGAGAATATTTACTACGTAACCACAGCAACAAAATTAGAAATACCAAATGCTAATTTTGAAAACTATATCTATGCTATTACCGCTTTGAGTACCACACAAACGGAAAGCATTCCAATACAATTTTAACAAAACAAAAAACCAGAAAAGATGAAAAAAAGTATGCTACTAATCGCAGTTTTCCTGAGCTCCCTGAATATAGTACAAGCTCAGAAACTCGATATAATTCCGCAACCAGTAAAGATAGAGCAGAAAGAAGGAATATTTGTAATTCCATCATCGGTACAAATTGTTGTAGACAAAAAAATACAAAATAGTGCAGATTATATAAGAAGTGATTTTTTTAGAAATACAGGAATTAAACCAATTGTTACTATTGGGAAAAGACATAAAAAAGAAGCAATATCATTTTTAGTAGATGAAAAAATAAATCTCCCAAATGATGGTTATGAATTGAGCGTAACTAAAAAAGGAGTTGTTATAAAAGGAAAATCTCCAAATGGAGCCTTAAATGGTCTTCAAACCTTATTGCAGATTTGCACTGCCAAAGAGGTGAAAAAAGGAACAATACCATTTGTAAAAATAGAAGATTATCCTCGTTTTGAATGGCGCGGAATGATGCTTGACGTATCAAGACAGTTTTTTGACAAGCAAATAGTTAAGAATTATATTGACTGGTTAGCAGCACATAAGATGAATGTTTTTCATTGGCATCTTACCGATGATAACGGTTGGAGAGCCGAAATCAAATCGATGCCAGACTTAACCTTAAAAGGAGCTTGGAGAGGACCAGGAGAAGTATTGTTGCCATCATACGGTTCAGGAAACAAACGTTATGGAGGGTTTTATACCCAAGCTGATATGAAAGAAGTTGTAGCGTATGCATCAGCACGTGGAATCTCAATCATGCCCGAAATCGAAATTCCGGGTCACTCTCGTGCAGTAACGGCAGCATACCCAGAAATAGGATGTGTTACTACTCAGGAAACAAAAAGCGTACAGGGAGAAGTAAAAAATGTATGGTGTGTGGGACGTGAAGAAAACTATCAAATTTTAGATTCTATAATTAGAGAGGTTTCAGAAATGTTTCCTTTTGATTATATACATGTAGCAGGCGATGAGGTAAACAGAGCCAATTGGGAGCATTGCCCAAAATGTAAAGCGTTGATGGAAAAAGAAGGCTATACAGATACTTTTCAGCTTCAGAATTATTTCTTTAAACGAGTTGAGAAAATCGTAGAAAAATACCACAAAAAAGCGGCAGGTTGGAACGAAATCTTGAAAGGAGGAGAGATGAGTCCAAACACAGAAATTTTTGCTTGGCAGGGAATAAGTTACGGAATAGAATCTGTGAAGAAAGGATATTCGACTATTATGATTCCGGGGCAATATTTGTATTTTGATATGGCACAGTCCGAAAATGAACGCGGTCATCGTTGGGCGGCTATTACAGATACAAAAAGAGCCTATTCGTTTGAGCCAATTCCAGATAACGATTTAACAACAGAACAGCAAAAATTAATAAAAGGAGTACAAGGCGCTTTGTGGAGTGAATATTTGGATCGTCCAACACGATTTGTAGAATATCAAAGTTACCCAAGAATTAGTGCCTTATCAGAAATTGGATGGTCTAAAAAAGAAGATAAAAACTGGGATAATTTTTATGGAAGATTAACCAATAGCCATTTAAAACGTTTGG
Source organism: Flavobacterium sp. ALJ2 (assembly GCF_015594725.1). GTDB lineage: Bacteria > Bacteroidota > Bacteroidia > Flavobacteriales > Flavobacteriaceae > Flavobacterium. The sequence continues at coordinate 203,620 of NZ_JADNRC010000007.1, forward strand.
CTAATATGGGAATTGGTTTTAGAGATTTTCCACCAACGGCAATTTATAAAAGAGGAACCATTACAGTAACACCACCTTATGAAGGAGCTGTTGTACGTTATGAAGCACAAGGAAATGAACCAACGAGACAATCCCCTTTGTACTCAGGACCAATCCAGACAAAAAATTACGAACAATATTTGTTCCGTACATTCTTTAATGAAGATTCGGCAAGTCCTGCGGTAAAAGTAGAGAAACTACCAGTTGCCAGCTGGAACACATCAAAAGTTGAAGTTTTAAATATTTCAGAGAATATTTCAGAGCATGTAGATAAAAGTGGTATTTGGTATTTAACTTTTAATCCAACTCCAGATGAGGCTAGTAATGGCATTATTAGAGCCGTTTCACTTTTTGAAAATGATAAATTAATCCAAACCTATTCAGAAGAAAAAACACTGAAATCAAAACCTCGTTTGCGATTTGTGATTGAAAATTACAACGATAAAAATAATTATCGTTTGGATTTTACTGTAGAAAACAAAGAAGCTACAGCATCTTCGGCTAAGGTAAACTTCAATTGTTCTCCATATCTGGAACCAGAGGTAAAAGTGACCTCATCGATGGCCGAAAATCCTAAATTTCCACTGTCAAGATTAGAAGATTATAACATAGAGACTTATTTGCGTACCGATGTTCCGTGTGTAAGTGGTGATTGGATTTTGTACACTTTTACTAATCCTGTTGTTTCTTCAAAAATTGATGTGTTAACAGGGATTCCGCATCACCCAAGATTTATTGTAAATGATGGATATGTAGAATATTCGTATAACGGAATTGATTTTGAAAAAGGAGATATTTTTGATTACGGAAATGCTTCTATCTATCCAAAGAAACCTGTAAAGGCAGTTAGAATAATGATTACAGGAACAAATAACGAACCTCTTATGGCAGGTCAGGACTTGAGAATTAATCCATAAAAAAACATGAAGAAAATAGGAGTTAAAATCGTACTTGGTTTTTTGATTCTTCTGGAGATTAGTTGCCATTCTCTAAAGAGTTCAAAAAAGTCTTTCGATACAAAGCAAAATGAAGTTTACATCGATTCGATGATGAGTAATGCGCTCGAAAAAGGATTTTTTCCCGGAGCACAAATTATTGTAGGTAGCAAAGATTCTGTTTTCATTTTGAAAAATTATGGATATCATGATTATTCAAAAAAAGAGTTAGTAAAAACAGACGACGTGTACGATTTAGCTTCTATGTCTAAAGTTTTGGGAGCAACCCTCGTTGCCATGCGTTTGGTTGGAGAAAACAGAATAAATTTAGAAGATAAATTGGGGGATGTAGTTCCTATGTATAAAAATACAGCAATTGCCGATTTAACCCTTTTTGAAATGCTCACACATACATCGGGACTAACGCCTAGTATTACTTTTTATCAAAGTTTGCTATCTACACCAGATGGATCACCTTTGTTAAGCAAAGAAAAGTCTGAAAACTATCCTGATTTGTTCGATAATATGTATGTAAACAAGAATATTGTTTACGATACAAAATATCTCTCTTTCGAGCCAAAGGATAATTATGTACAAGTCTATAAAAACATGTGGATAAACCCAGAGTTTTATAAATCGGTTTATGAGAAAATAGCTGTAGCCAATACCAATCCTCGAGGTAAGTATTTGTATAGCGATTTAAACTTGTTACTTGTGCAACAAATGATAGAGACTAATACAGGTAAAAAGTTAGATCAACTGGTGAATAAAATTTATACCGAATTAGGGATTTCAAAAATTGGATATAATCCGTTGAAATGGACTTCGGAGCAAAATGTAATACCAACTGAAATTGATGATTTTTTTAGGAAAGATACCGTTAAGGGATATGTTCACGATGAAGCTGCAGCTATTTTAGGAGGAGTTTCTGGAAATGCAGGATTGTTTGCCAATGCACAATCTATCTCGGTAATTTGCCAGATGTTGCTTAATAATGGAAAGTATCAGGAAAAGCAAATCCTAAAAGCAAAGGTTGTCAGAGAATTTACAAATTCGCCTCTAGCCAAAGAAGGAATTTACCGCGGACTTGGTTTTGATAAACGAAAACCAGATGCATTTTATAATGAAAATGATTTTGGACATACAGGTTTTACAGGAACATTTTTCTTTTTGAATCCCGATAATAATAGATTCTTGATTATCCTAACCAATCGTGTAAATCCCACAAGAACTAATAGATTAATGTATAAAGATGATTTTTGTCCGAAGATTTGGAAACAAATAAATAATTAAAAAAAGTTAGCCACAGATTATAAAATTTAAATTAAATCTGCCAGAATCTGTAAAATCTGCGTGAAACAATTTGTACAGTTTATTATAATGTAAATCTGCTAAATCTGCAGAATCTGCGAGAAACAAAAATTAGTGACAAAAAACAATCTGTGTCAATCGGTTTAAATCTGTAGAATCTGCGTGAAACATTTGTGCAAAAAAAAAATAAAAACTATGAAAAAACTACTATTAATTTGTGTACTAATTACAACAGTTTCTTTTGCACAAAAAATAAAAACAGGAGCAGAGAATTATACTGAATATTTGCCTTTACTAAAAGGAAAAACTATTGGTATTGTAACCAATCAAACGGGAATTATTGATAAGAAAACCCATCTGGTTGATTTTTTGGTTGAAAAGAAAGTAAAGATAAAAACGATTTTTGCACCAGAACATGGCTTTCGTGGTACTGCTGATGCTGGGGAACATGTATCAGATGAAATTGATTCGAAAACAGGATTATCTATTACTTCCCTTTATGGAAAAAATAATAAGCCAAGCCTAGAACAGTTGAAGGGTATTGATATCCTGGTTTTTGATTTGCAAGATGTGGGAACACGATTATATACGTATGTTTCTACAATGCATAGAATAATGGAAGCATGTGCAGAGAATAATATTCCGTTAATAGTATTGGATCGTCCAAATCCGAATATTGGTATTGTAGATGGACCAGTTTTGGATATTGCCTTTCAAAGCGGAATTGGAATGCACAGAACTCCTTTGCTCCACGGAATGACTTTGGGCGAAGAAGCCAAAATGATTAATGGCGAAAAGTGGCTGAAAGATGGAATACAATGTAAGTTGACCGTTATTCCGTGTTTGAACTACAACAGAAGCATGAGTTACAGTTTGCCAGTACGACCTTCTCCCAACTTGCCTAACGATCAATCTATTAATTTATATATTAGCTTATGTCTTTTTGAAGGAACTAACGTGAGCATGGGACGCGGAACAGAAAAGCAATTTCAGATTTATGGATCACCTTACTTGCCGAAAAGTAATTTTACATTTACTCCCAAACCAAATTTTGGAGATAAAGATCCTTTATATAACGGAGTAGAGTGTAATGGAGAGGATTTATCGGCAATTCCGAGAATTAATAGACTTGAAATTAAATGGTTGATAAAAGCCTATCAAACAACATCAGATAAATCTAAGTTTTTTGACAAAAGAAAGTTTTCAATACGAGCAGGAAATGAAAAATTACAGCAACAAATTGAAGCAGGAATCTCAGAAAAAGAGATAAGAAATAGCTGGAAAGAAGGTTTACAAGCCTTCAAAAAAATGAGAAAGCAATACTTGATTTATAAATAGAAACAATAAAAAATACCGCCCCATAATTAGAGGCGGTATTTTGCTTTTAATCAAATTCTTATTTATCTATTCGGATAAAATTTCCTTCAAGATCAAATACAAGTTCCAGATTATTAGAAAGTTCTATTTCGATATGCGTTTTTTCATTATCTATCCCTGTTACTGATTGACTAGGATAATTTTCCTTTACATATGTATTGATTTTTTCAGGAATTAATTCAACAGGAATTGCTTGGTCGTTTCCATCGATATCAACCCAATTTCCATTTACATCAAAATCAATTTCGAAATTATTGCTCAGTAAAACATCATATACAGAACCATCAGAATCGGGAATATTTTGTTTCTTTATTAGTTTATATGTAGCAGTAGGGAAATATGAGGTAACAAATGTTGTTGCCGGTTGAGGTAAGTCCTTAGCACTAATTATAGATTCATGGTCGTTATCATTATCATCATCACTATTACAAGATGTTGCTGAAAATAAAAGTGTTAAAGCAATAAAGCCGGATAAGATTATTTTTTTCATGTTTAAAGTATTGATTCTTAATTATCGATTCTTAAAAAATTGCCTTTAGAGTTAAATTCTAACTCTAAACCGTTGCTTAAGTCTACTTCGTAACCCCAAGCGCCTTTGTCAATTTTAGTTATTGTAGTATTAGCAAAATTGGTATTTATATAAGATATAATCTTTTTTGGAATTATAGTAGTAGGAATAGATTGATGATTACCATCTACTTCTTCCCAATTTCCTTTTCCATCAAATTCAACTTCTAGATTAGTAGCAAACCGAACTTTGTAGTCTTTAGATAACATTTCTTTATCCTCAACTATATAAGTAGGTTCTTGTCCTGCAAAATGGGTTTTTAAAAAAGTCTGAGCATTTACTGGTAATGCGTCTTTAGTAATTACAGTTTTTTGAGCATTTGCAGAAAGTCCAAATGCTAATCCTGCTATTAGGCACATAGCCAAGTTTAATTTAGTTTTCATAATTATTTATTTTTAATTCTAGTACAAGTATATAACCAGAATTTGGAAACAATTAGGAAAATAGATAAAAGACTACTTTTTTGGGAAATTAATTTTGAATTGATGATTTCCAGTAAATAAATATTCGATAGTAATCAAGTAATTATTTGTAATCGATTTTACAATAGATAAACCTAAACCAGTAGATTCATTTGTTGTCGTATGACGATAGAATCTTCCGAAAATTAATTCAGAATTTAAAGGAGGATTGTTTCCACTGTTTGAAATTATGATGTCATTCTTGTTTATTATGAAATTAACAAAACCATCTGGATGATTATGTATTAAGGCATTTTTTAATAAATTGCTAATTAACGCAATTGCCAATCCTTTGTTCATCATAAAATACAACGAATCATTTTCGACTACTGTTATTTTTACTTTTTTAAAATCAGCCAAATCAGTGTAGTCGTCTATTAGTAACAAAATGAGCTCATTAAAGTTAACCTTTTCTCCTTCTGAGAATTGTTGATTCTCTATTTTGGATAACATCAATAAAGATTTATTCAATCTTGTCAAACGATTTAATGTATCAGTTATCTTTCCTATTTCCATCATCTGTTCATCAGTAAGAGTACTATTCTCTGCAAACAATTCGAGTTTGTTTATACTAATTGCTAGTGGTGTTTGTAGTTCATGAGAGGCATTCTCTATAAATTGTTTCTGACTAGAATAAATTATTTCGTTACGATTAAGCATTTTCTCCACTTCTTTGGCCAGAATATTGAATTCCGTAATAGAAGAATTTATAGGTTTTAATCGGCTGCCCGTTCCTAATTTAATTTCTTTAAGATTCTCTAAAATGATATGAAATGATTTCCATATTTTTCTTAAGAGTAAATGATTAACTGCCAATATACTAATTACAAGCATAACATATAAACCAAGTAAAGCAAGCAGTAAATCTTCTAGCAATTCATCTTCTTCAACAATAGATGCTTTTATAATTAGCTCATGAGGATTTCCCTTATCATCATTAAAAACAGTTTTTAATGTTCTGATAGGTTCGTTATCATTATCATATTCCATGAATTCCTTAGAAGTAGAAAATTCATCTTTTCGAGAATAATTACCTTTTGGAAGTGGTTTTATCGTAAACTTATTGATGCCAAATTCTGGAGAATTTAATAGTTTTTTGTCAGCAAAAGCATGACGGATAATAATGATTTTGGAATTCTTTAAATCATCATCGATATTATCATGTACTTCATCTAAAATTAGCATATAAAAAATTCCAGCCCAAATAGGGATTACAATAAGAAGTGTAAGTGCCAGATAGCGAATGGTGTAGTTTTGTAATTTCATTAATTCATTTTATATCCAATTCCGTAAACTGCCTGAATATCAATTTCGGCATCACCATCTTTTAGTTTCTTTCTCAAATTTTTAATTTGCGAATACACAAAGTCTAAGTTGTCTGCCTGGTCCGTATGGTCGCCCCAAACATATTCGGCTATTGCAGTTTTATTAATCAATCGGTTTGGGTTTATTATAAAATAGTAAAGTAGATCAAACTCTTTTCTGTTTAAGATTAGTTCTTTATTATCTATAACTACGGTACGTTGTTCAGGGCAAAGAGTTACGTTTTTCCAAACAATTAAGTTGTCTCCATTGTGATTGTTTCTACGTAGTGCCGATTTTATTCGTGCATGTAGTTCTGATAAATGAAAAGGCTTACTTAAATAATCATCGGCGCCTAAATCCAATCCTTTTACTTTATCATCTACAGCGTCTTTTGCCGAAATAATGATAACAGCACTTTGCTTTTTCTGATTTTTTATTTCTCTCAGCAAGTCTAAACCATTTCCATTAGGAAGCATAATATCTATTAATATGCAATCATAATCATAAGCGCCTAGTTTGTCTAGCCCAGAAATGTAATCATGTGCCGTTTCTACAATATATTTTTCTTTTTCAAGTGATTGTTGGACCACTTCACGTAAACCAGCTTCATCTTCTATTATTAAAATTTTCATGTCCTGTCTGTTTTATGTAATTCAAAAGTATGAATACCAATCAAAATAAAACTCGATTTCTGGAAACATTTAGGAATAAATAGATTTGTTAACTTCCTTTTTTGATATAATGTAAGTTCTAAATAATGTTATTTATACTTTTAAAGAAGTATGAAGTTTTTTAAATACTGATGAAGTCTTGTTCTTGCTAGTGTTTTTTTTAAAATAATAAGACCCAATAATTTCCGTTTTAAAATATAATGAAAACATATTTTTATTTTTCACTCATTTTTATCCTTACTTTTCTTTGCAATGCGAAAAAATTGTAGTTATTATTGGAAAGGTCTTTTGGTATAATAGATTATAAGGGTTTTTTTACGCAGATTGAATTTAAAAAGTAGTCATAAATAAATCTGCGCTCGTCAGCTCAAATTTTTTTTAAAATCTGCAAGAGAAAAATTTTAGCTATTCTAGATAGGTGTCGGGATAAAAGGAGTTTTTAGCGCATCCAGAGAAATCCTTTGTGTCTTAGTACCTCGGAGCCTTTGCTAACTGACGAATTAATTATTGGGATTTTAGCGAATGATAGCGCGGAAATTCTTTCTGTAGACGTTGTGCCATTTTAAAACTTAAATAATTCTATATAATCTACTTGTAGTGCATCGCATACTTTCTCTAAAGTTGAAAGCGTTGCATTAGCATTTCCTTTTTCTAATCTTGACATATTACTTTTTTCAAAATTGCATTTTGCAGCTAAATCCTGTTGAGAAATATTTTTCTCAATTCTAATTGCTTGAATTCGTTTTCCGACTTTTTGTTGTATGCTCTGTTCCAAAATAAATTATCTTTTATGATAATTCAAATTTTGTCATATATTTACTTAAATAGGTTATCTTTTATGACAACTTAAATTAAAATATACTATTATAGAAGCACAAGAAATTATGAAACCGGAGGATTTTAGACAATTAATCGACAGATATTTCACGACAATAAAACCCACAAGTGATAAAACGGATATTTATACTGCAGAAATCAAAGTATTAGGCTATTGTGAACTTTTATATATTATTTCTAATATACTTAAATTATGCACTTTGGCATTAGACCATGAAGCACTTGAGATTTCAAAGGAGAGTAAAGATTCATCTATCGATATTGCATTACTATTAAAAGTCGTTACACAGTTACTTCCTCTAGAAGAAATCGAATTCCTGGATGAGATCAATAAAATAGTTACTACTAATTCACAGCACTGAAGTAAAATTTTTATAGAAAAGAATGATTATGAGAGAGATAAATTCACATAAAAAAAGCCGAAGAGATTATCTTCGGCTTTTGTATTTTTATTTGCTTTTTAAAAATTAAAAAGAAGTCAGAGCTTTTAAATCGGCAATAGTTGCTGTTGGGTTTTCTGCTTTAAAAACATAACTTCCAGCTACTAGAACATCTGCTCCGGCTTCTACTAATTGTTTTGCATTTTTATTGGTTACACCACCATCAATTTCTATAATAGTTGATGCATTTTTTCTAGTAATTAAATCTTTTAGCTTTTTTACTTTGGCATAGGTGTTTTCAATAAATGATTGTCCACCAAAACCAGGATTTACACTCATGATACAAACTAAGTCAATGTCATTAATAACATCTTCTAACAAATCAATGTTTGTATGTGGATTTATTGCTACTCCTGCTTTCATACCCTCTGCTTTTATAGCTTGTAAAGTTCTATGAAGATGTGTACAAGCTTCATAGTGTACACTTAATATGTTGGCACCCAAGTCAGCAAATGTTTTAATATATCGATCAGGATCAATAATCATCAAGTGAACATCGATCGTTTTTTTAGCATGTTTGTTTATTGCTTCTAGAACTGGCATTCCAAAGGAAATGTTTGGAACAAAAACGCCATCCATTATGTCGATATGAAACCAGTCAGCTTGGCTATTGTTAATCATTTCGATATCGCGTTGTAGATTAGCAAAATCGGCTGCAAGAACTGAGGGTGCAATTAGTGTATTTTTCATTGTGTAGTTGTGTGTTGTATTATTTTTTGCAAAGATAATTTTTTTAACTGCAAAGTTTACAAAAGCTTTTAATCTATTTAAGGCTTATATTCCGAAATATATCTGAAGTGATAAACAAAATAACCACAAAGTTTACAAAAAATGGTTTTGGATTTACGCAATGGTTTTGCGTGAAGGATTGAGTATTTGTTTGAGCTCTTTTTTAAATGATGTAGTGTAGTGGAATAATTTAAAAAAAGCGAGTACGAAAGCCTGACCTGTAGTTTTTACGAAAGGGCACGCCCAATTATAAAGAGAGTTTCTGTTGGTATTTAAAAAAATAAAACTCCGGTAATCAGCCGGAGTTTCAATCATCAATCAAAAAACGAACAGTCAATCAAACTGTTGTTTGTTGTATAGTAGAAAGTCAAATGTCTTAAAGTCAAAAGAGACTTTTGGACTTTATAAACTTTCTAATTTTAAGACTAGTTTTAGCCTAAATAAGTTTTAAGAATTTTACTTCTTGAAGTATGTTTTAATCTACGGATTGCTTTTTCTTTAATCTGACGTACACGCTCACGAGTTAGGTCGAAAGTCTCTCCGATTTCTTCTAGTGTCATTGGGTGTTGGTCTCCAAGTCCAAAATATAAACGAACTACATCTGCCTCTCTTGGAGTTAATGTTTCTAGTGAACGTTCTATTTCTGTACGTAATGATTCGTGAATTAATTCTCTGTCAGGGTTTGGAGATTCACCTGAACGTAATACATCGTAAAGGTTTGAATCTTCTCCTTCTACAAGAGGAGCATCCATTGATAGGTGACGACCAGAGTTTTTCATTGACTCTTTTACGTCATTTACTGTCATATCTAGTTCTTTTGCAATTTCTTCAGCAGATGGTGGGCGCTCATTAGATTGCTCTAATAATGCATACATCTTATTGATTTTATTGATAGAACCAATTTTATTTAAAGGTAAACGAACGATACGTGATTGTTCTGCTAGTGCTTGAAGAATCGATTGACGAATCCACCAAACTGCATATGATATAAATTTGAAACCACGTGTTTCATCAAAACGCTGTGCAGCTTTGATCAAACCTAAATTTCCTTCGTTTATTAAATCGGGAAGTGTTAACCCTTGATTTTGATATTGTTTTGCCACGGATACCACAAAACGTAAGTTGGCTTTTGTTAATTTTTCTAATGCTTTTTGATCACCGGCTTTAATCTTCTGTGCTAACTCTACTTCTTCGTCAGCGGTAATTAGGTCAACTTTTCCAATTTCTTGTAAATATTTGTCTAATGAAGCAGTCTCACGATTGGTTACCTGCTTGGTGATTTTAAGTTGTCTCATGTTTTTGTCTCCTCAATTTTTAAGTGTACATATGGTTATACGTATGAAGTTGCAAAAAAGTTACAATTAAATTAAATATATTTTTAAAATATAAATCATCTAATTGAGTATTTGACTTTTAATGTAATAATTTATTTTTTGAATTATATGATTGTAAAATACTAGTTGGTGCTAAAAACAAAACTCCGGTAATCAGCCGGAGTTTCAATCATCAATCAAAAAACGAACAGTCAATCAAACTGTTGTTTACTGTTTAGTCGAAAGTCTTAAAGTCAAAAAAAACGTATGGACTTTATAAACTTTCTAACTTTAAGACTAATTTTAGCCTAAATATGTTTTAAGAATTTTACTTCTTGAAGTATGCTTTAATCTACGGATAGCTTTTTCTCTAATTTGACGCACACGTTCACGAGTTAGGTCGAAAGTTCCTCCAATTTCTTCTAGTGTCATTGGATGTTGATTCCCAAGACCAAAATATAAACGAACTACATCTGCTTCTCTTGGAGTTAGTGTGTCTAATGAACGCTCGATTTCTGTACTTAATGATTCGTGAATCAATTTTCTGTCTGGATTTGGAGATTCGTTAGAACGTAATACATCATAAAGGTTTGAATCTTCTCCATCTACAAGAGGAGCATCCATAGATAAGTGACGACCAGAGTTTTTCATAGATTCTTTTACGTCATTTATTGTCATGTCTAGTTCTTTTGCAATTTCTTCAACTGTTGGTGCACGCTCATTAGTTTGCTCTAATATTGCATACATCTTATTGATTTTATTGATAGAACCAATTTTATTTAAAGGCAAGCGAACGATACGAGATTGCTCTGCTAGTGCTTGAAGAATCGCTTGACGAATCCACCAGACAGCGTAGGATATAAATTTGAAACCACGCGTCTCATCAAAACGTTGTCCTGCTTTAATTAAACCTAAGTTTCCTTCGTTTATTAAGTCGGGGAGTGTTAGTCCTTGATTTTGATATTGTTTTGCTACTGATACTACAAAACGCAAGTTGGCTTTTGTTAGTTTTTCTAATGCATCATGATCACCGGCTTTAATCTTTTGTGCTAACTCTACTTCTTCCTCAGCGGTAATTAGGTTAACTTTTCCGATTTCTTGTAAATATTTGTCTAATGAAGCAGTCTCACGGTTGGTTACCTGCTTGGTAATTTTAAGTTGTCTCATGTTTTATTTCCTCAATTTTTAAGTGTACATAGTAGGGTTGTGCATCTGAATTTGTAACTAATTACAACAATTCAGCATGTGTTTTTTATAATAAAAAAGCTTAATAATAATTAGTACGTTCTAATTGCTTTTCATCAGGTACTTCTTCCTCAAGATAACGTTCGATACTGTCGTCTAATTCTTTCATCCATGGTGTATGGTGTTTTTCTGCTTTGCATTGATCCATCACAGATGTGTATATTTTATCTCTATAGGTAAGGATATTGTCTTCTTTATCCTGGATCCAGTTTTTAAACATTACTGCTACCTGATCTATATTAAACGTTGGATAGTCGGTTCTCTCGATTAAATCCCGTATATATTCTGTTTGAAAATCGACATGATCAAAAGGAGTTTTTGCATCTTCTTCACCTTGTAGCCATTTTTTAATATCTATGAGTCGTTCTGTTTTAGCAGGTAATTTTATTTTTCCTAGTATTAGATCTCTTGCATACCAAGCTTGAGCATCAAACATGTTAAACGTATAGTATTGATCTTGCATTCCTAAGAAAATTAGTTTTGTAAGTTCGTTAAAAACCACTCCTTTATAAAGTTGATCTGGATATAGGCAATTTTTAGTTTTTATTCTTAAATTGTCGGGTAAGAAAGGAAATTTATGTTGGTATCCAGTACAAAGTACCACTGCATCAAACTCTTTGGAAGTACCATCTTTAAAATAGGCTGTGTTGCTATCAAAATGGGTTACTAAAGGTAGTTCGTCAATTCCTTGAGGCCATTTTGTGCCTATGGGAGTTGTACGATATGAGATGGTAACAGATTTACTGCCATGTTTGTAGCATTGTATCCCAATATCTTCTGCAGAATAACTGCTTCCAATCAATAAAATATCTTTGTCTTTAAATTGGTCTGCTCCTCTAAAGTCGTGTGCATGCATTATCGATCCAGAGAAGTTTTCAATTCCCTTAAAATACGGCATATTTGGTGTTGAGAAATGTCCAGTTCCTACTACTAGGTAGTCAAAGATTTCTTCAAAGGTTTTGTTATTGATTAAGTCGTCAAAAATAACTCGGAATTGTTGCGTTTCTTCGTTGTAATCTACCCATCTTGCGACAGTGTTAAAGGTGATGTGTTTTCTAGCCTGACTTTGTTTGATGCGTCCTTCGATGTAATCAAAAAGCACCTCACGTGGAGGGTAAGAAGAAATTGGTTGTCCGAAATGCTCCGAGAACGTATAATCTGCAAATTCCAAACATTCTTTTGGTCCATTTGACCAAAGGTATTTATACATACTTCCGTGTAGAGGTTCTCCGTGTTTTCCTACTCCAGTTCTCCAGGTGTAGTTCCACATTCCGCCCCAGTTATCTTGTTTTTCATAACACTTGATTTCTGGTATTTTATTGCCTTTTTTCTGCTCCGATTCAAATGCACGTAACATAGCAAGCCCACTAGGGCCAGCTCCGATAATTCCTACTTTAAAATTCATAACGCAAAAAAAGTTTCTACCACGATGAAAATCACAGTAATTAAATATAATTGTATCGTTAAACGATAGGATAAAAGTCTTATGTCTTTTTGTCTTATAAGCAGATGGGGATTTCCTCTAAAATGACAGAAAAAATTATTGCAGAATTTATTTAAACTCCGACAAAAAAGATTAAAGATTTTTTAATAAAAAAAATATCCGTAATAGAAAAATTTTCTATTATGTTGGATGCATTCAAATATACAAATAAAAGAGGCTTATTCCTAATAATTTTAAAAAACCAGTATTGTAAATAGTTAAAAATCAAGTAAGTATAAAGCGTTTATCATAATGAAGTACAGGGATTGTTTAGGAAAATTCAAAATAGCTGCCTAAATAATTCAGAAAGTTTAGAAAATACATTTATAATTGTTTTTTTGGTAAAAGATGTTATAGCGTAAAAAGTCATAAGGATATAGTGTTTAATTATTTATTTCTATCCTTTGGATGTTTTGTCTTTTGTTTTTGAAGTAGTCTGCGCTCTATTTCTTAAACAATTTGTAATTTAAAAGATATAGGATAGTCTTTTTATGTATTGTTATTTTAGGACTAGACACGATATAATATGAAAAACCCCAATTCAAATAAATGAATTGGGTTTTTTTCTATAAATAAACCTTTAGTAAACTAAGATCTGATTACTCTTTTAAAATAATAAATCAACTTGAGAGTTTATTTTTTCAATATAATAATCTATTTTACGAATAGCCCGATTATAGAATAGATTTTGTTCTTTGATTCCAGAAGATCCTAACGCTTTTGAGTTGATAATTTGTTGCTTGAAAAATTGATGTACATTTTTACAACTGTCTACATTATCGGTAATAAAATAACCGAGTAGCGTATAAGGAACAAACATCGTTAGTTTTTCTTCTGTTTCTATGAGCATATTATTGTTTAGTAATATTAACTCATTGTAGTATATAGTGAAATTAGAATTTGGTTTATTGTCTTTTTCTTGGATGGAATTGATGATTCTTTTTAAGTCTTTACAAATGGCATTTGCGTTTTTTAGGTTAAGTAAACCAGCTTCGTAAAAATATAAAATCTGTTGTAAACTACTGTTTATTGTAGTGTCATTCCATACTTCATTTACAATAGCATTATCATATACATTTTTCAATTTTTGCATATATTCTGTAAAGGGATCTTCGATTACAAAATTTTCAAAACTAGCTTTTTTTTGATCTGTATTTAAAAGATTGAGCCATACAAAAGCTTTGAATTTTGATAAAATAGTTCCATCCATAAAATAGAATAACGGAATATCCTTGGCAGAATAAAAAAGGGTCGTTTTTGGGTTTTTAGTTAAAAGCTCAATTTGTTCTGAAGAAGCTTTGAAATATTGAAGCATATCTTTTAACGTCTCTATTTCAATTGTTTTCTCCACAATAACTTTTTCTTTTTTTGAGAATAAATTATCTAATGAAATATTAAAATGATCTGCGAGTTTGATAGTTTCATCTATCGAAAATTTACTTTTTTCAGATATTCTTCGGTGCGATGCATCGTAGCTGATTTCTAAAATAGATGCAACTTCGTCTATTAAAGAAGCTGACTTTGAAACTTTACTTCGAATTGCTTTTAAAAATGATTCTTGATATTTCATAATTTGCGATAATCACAAATGTATGAAATAGTTTTATTGATTTAAGCAAGTTCACGTGTGATAATTGCAATAGGTTTGTCCTGTAATTTTAAATAACGATTTATGAAAACATCAATTTTAGTATGCCTGTTTTTTACATTTGGATTTATTCATGCTCAGAATACAATCCAGATTCATACAGTTGACTCGGCAGAAACACATTCACAGATTTTTAGTCTTTCGCCAATTTCTAAAAAAGTAGATCAAGTAAATGGATTAGTACTTGGGGTAGGGCATCTTGAAAATAAACACATATCAAATCAAACAATTAATGGTATAAATATAGAAGCAAATCCTGCGCCAGCTGCGGGAGTACTGTATGCTTTTATGTTATTAATGCATATCGATGACGTAATTAAAAATAACAGAATAGCAGTTGTAAAAACTACTGACGAAGATTATAAAATTAAGAATATGAGTTATACCCCTTATCTAAAATTGAATGGCTTAAATCTTAGTTCTGGGTGCTTTTTTACAACAACAAGTATGAATGGATTAAATATTTCAGCTGGAAATAAATTCAATGATTTCAATGGACTTTCAGTTACTGTTTTAGGTACAATTGCTGATAATCAGAACGGATTTTCAATAGGTGTTTATAATGCTAATAATGATTTAATAGGCTCAACAATTGGAGTCTATAATCAATCGTATGAGCTGAAGGGACTGCATTTGGGAATTTTTAATCAGGCACAAATTAATAAAGGATTGCAGATTGGAGTTTTTAATAAATCAAATTCTAAAGGTTTTCAGTTGGGACTTTGGAATGTGAATAATAAAAGGTCAATGCCTTTTTTAAATTGGTAAATTATGAAAAGATTTTTATTGTTGTTGATTCTTGTGTTTTCGGTATCAGCATTTGCTCAAAATGAATCTCAGGATTCGTCTGGTGATTATGAAAGAATTTATGTAGAAGCTGGTTTTGTTCAGCCAATTGGGAAACTTTCGGATAAGTTTGATTTATCGCCATCATTTGGTTTTTGGTTTAGAAATAAATTGAATCGGGAAGATTTTATAGATTTTGGTTTTAATTTTTTTATACCTAAAAATCCAATAGATGCTAATTTTAAATATCGGGATTCTATTGTACAGTATAAATCGAGTCATTTTGGAATAAATATTGGAACTCGTTTTGCAAAAGTTATTCCTCTGTCTCTGCAGAAAAAAGATTTTAATTTAGAATGGAATTCAGGAATTGGTTTGGCTTTAAATTTTTATAAAGCCCCAGACGAATTAGAATTTGAAGAAGGAGAGCATACCAAAGAAGTCTTGACTACATTTTATCTGTCGCAAGGAATTAAGCTCAATTATAAGAATATTGGATTACAATGCCATTATCAATGGTCTCCTTATGGATTATTTAATGATAAGATTGAGAAAAATTTTGGATCGCAGAGTTTGATGTTCGGAATTGTTTATCGACAATAGCTAAATATGAAAAACCCCAATTCAAATAAATGAATTGGGGTTTTTTCTATAAATAAACCTTTAGTAAACTAAGATCTGATTACTCTTTTTTCTCCTCACGTGGAGGTCTTGGAAGAAGCGCTTTTCTTGACACTTTTTCTTTTCTAGTTTTAGGGTCAAGTCCAAGGTATTTAACTTCGAAAACATCTCCCATATTTACTACATCAGTAACGTTTTCAGTACGTTCCCAAGCTAGCTCAGATACGTGAAGTAAAACTTCATTTCCTGGTGCAGCAGTATATTCTACTACAGCCCCAAAATCAAGCATTTTAATTACTTTAACTTCATAAGCTTCGCCCATTTGAGGTTTGAAAGTAATAGATTTAATTTTAGCTAAAACAGCTTCAATTCCTGCAGGATCTGTACCTAAGATTTCGATAACACCTTGCTCATCAACTTCGTTGATTACAATAGTTGTTCCAGTAGCTTTTTGTAATTCTTGAATTACTTTTCCTCCAGGTCCAATTAATGCTCCAATAAAGTTTCCAGGAATAGTTCTGGTGATGATTTTTGGAGAATGTGCTTTAACGTCTGCTCTTGGAGCAGCAATAGTCTCAGTTAATTTTCCTAAAATGTGTAAACGTCCTTCGCGTGCTTGCCCTAAAGCTTGCTCCATGATGTCGTAACGTAAACCATCAATTTTGATATCCATTTGACAAGCTGTAATACCGTCAGCAGTTCCAGTTACTTTAAAGTCCATATCTCCTAAGTGATCTTCATCACCTAAAATATCAGACAATACAGCAAATTTATCACCATCAGTAATTAATCCCATAGCAATTCCAGAAACTGGTTTTACCATTTGAACTCCAGCATCCATCAAAGCCATTGTACCAGCACAAACTGTAGCCATTGATGAAGAACCATTAGATTCTAAAACCTCAGATACAATACGAATAGTGTAAGGACAATCAGCAGGAATCATGTTTTTTAAAGCTCTTTGAGCCAAGTTACCATGACCAACTTCTCTTCTTGAAGTTCCTCTTAGTGGTTTTGCTTCACCAGTTGAGAAAGGAGGGAAGTTATAGTGTAAGTAGAATTTTTCTTCACCTTGTTCAGATGGAGAATCAATTTGGTTAGCTTCTCTAGAAGTTCCTAAAGTTACTGTAGCCAATGCTTGAGTTTCTCCACGTGTAAATAAAGAAGAACCGTGAACTCTTGGTAAATAATCAATTTCACACCAGATTGGTCTGATGTCTGTTGTTTTTCTACCATCTAAACGAACTCCAAGTTCTAATACTACATTACGAACAGCTTCTTTATTTGTTTTGTAGAAATATTTAGAAACTAAATCTCCATCAGCAGCTAATTCTTCTTCAGTAAATAAAGCTTTTATTTCTTCTTTTACTTCAGCAAATGCAGCAGTTCTTTCGTGTTTAGCCGAACCAACTTTTGCAATAGCATATATTTTATCGTAAGCTGCAGCTTTTACTTTTTTGTAAATTTCTTCGTTTTCTTTCTCACCTTCGTAAGTACGAATCTCTTTTTTACCAAAAGCAGCTTGTAAGCGTAATTGTGCCTGAATTTGAACTTTAATGGCTTCGTGAGCAAATTTAATTGCTTCAACCATTTCTGCTTCTGAAATTTCTTTCATCTCTCCTTCAACCATCGCAACAGAATCTAAAGAAGCTCCAATCATCATGTCGATGTCAGATTTTGCTAAGTCTTCTCTACTTGGGTTGATTACAAATTTTCCGTCGATACGGGCTACACGTACTTCAGAAATTAAGTTATAAAAAGGAATATCTGAAACTGCTAATGCAGCAGATGCAGCTAAACCAGCTAATGCATCAGGCATAACTTCTTCGTCATGAGACATTAATTGAATCATAACTTGCGTTTCAGCATGGTAATCATCTGGGAAAAGTGGACGTAAAACACGGTCTACTAATCTCATTGTTAATACTTCGCTATCGCTAGGACGAGCTTCTCTCTTGAAGAAACCTCCTGGGAAACGACCAGCAGCAGCAAATTTTTCGCGATAATCTACCGTTAATGGTAAAAAATCAACATTTGGGTTAGCGGTACGAGCTGAAACTGCTGTTGCAAGTATCATCGTGTCGCCCATTCTTACTACTACAGAACCATCAGCTTGTTTAGCTAAACGTCCTGTCTCGATTGTGATGCTTCTGCCATCACCTAAATCGATTTTCTCTACAAATAATTGTGGAATCATAAATTTTTCCTTATTGGTTATACAATGGGTTGTAGTTGTGTTGTAGTTGTTGTGCGTAGTTAATGCCTAAAACCCAATGAAAAACCAAACTTTTTTTTCTTTGTTTGTGTAAAAACAAAAAGAGGCACTCTCGCACCTCTTTTTTATATTGATTATTTTCTGATATTCAATACTTTGATAATCTCACGATATCTGTTGATTTCTTTTTTCTTCAAGTAATCTAACAATGATCTTCTTTTTCCTACTAGTAGTACTAATGAACGTTCTGTGTTGTAATCGTGACGATTTTTCTTCAAGTGTTCAGTTAAGTGTGAAATTCTGTAAGTGAACAATGCGATTTGAGCTTCTGCTTTTCCAGTGTTTTTTGCTTCACCGTGTTTTGCGAAAATCTCTTCTTTAATTTCTTTAGTTAAATACATTCCAATATTATTTAATGATTTTTATGTATGTCATACATCTATTGTAAGACGAGTGCAAAATTAGTACTTTTTTTTTGAAAAATAAATTTTATTGCACCTTATTTTACAATTGTTATGGGTAATGAATAACGAACCCTTGTCGGAATGCCTCTTTCTAATCCCGGTTTCCATTTTTTAGCCCCTTTAATTACGCTAATTGCGCTCTCGTCTAATCCGTAACCAATCCCTTTTACTATTTTTGGTTCAATTAGATTACCTTCCCTATCCACAACAAAAGTCATGTATATTTTTCCAAAAACTTTATTTCTAGCCTCTATCGGAATAAACATTTCTCGTGCTATATATCTATAAAATGTCTCTATTCCGTTTTTAGGACTTGGTTTTTCATGTACAACTTTGTAAGGGTGTTCAATGTTTAAAGAATCGATGCTTATTCCAGAAACGAATTCGCCATTTTCATAATTCTCGGTAAAAGTATAATTAGCTTTTATGTTTTTTCCTTTCCAGATACCGTCAGGTAAGCCATTTTTTATTTTTCCGCTTTCTTCGTTGTCATCATTTGTTATTTCATAATCACCATTTCCAGATGTTACTTTTTGTTCATTTTGATTATTCCAGTAATTGTTTACTTTAAAATGGATTTTCCCTTTTTTGTTCTTAAAATATTCAAGTTCAGATTTTAAATTTCCATTTTCGTACCAATTATATTCTTTTCCGTCTTCTCTCCCTTTTACATAATGTACTGCTGACTTTTTTTTCCCGTTTTCATAATAATGAACAAATTGTCCCTCTTTACTGAGATAGTCTTTTTCTGTAGATGTTCCTATCATTTTTAATGCTTTGGACTTATAGTAATCCTTAAAAACATAAGATGTTCTGTTTTGATAATATCCCTCGACAATCCTAATATATTTGTAATTTTCTGCTGTGGTTTCTGTATATGTAGAATCCATGTAAATCATTTTGTTAAGGTCTATGGAACCTTGTGAGAACGATCTTGTAGCTATTAATAAAAAAAATACAATCGTGAGATAATGAGGAAGATTAAATTTCATGTATAGATATTTTTTAAAACAGAACAAATAGTTAATACAGTTTAGCAACTTCTTGATTTACAAATTCCAAAAACTTTTCATCAGCTTCTGTAAAAGGGTCAATAACGTGACTATCAATATCAATTTGACCAATATTTACTCCGTTTACAAATAAAGGAACAACAATTTCAGATTTTACAGTAAAGCTGCAAGCGATATAATTATCCTGAGCAGCAACATCTGGCACAACAAAATTTTCGTTAGAGACAGCAACCTGCCCACAAATTCCTTTTCCAAATGGAATCACAGTATGATCAGTTTCTGCTCCTACATATGGGCCTAAATGCAAGGTTTTGTTTTCGTGATTGGCAAAATAAAACCCAACCCAGTTGTAATAATCAATATTCTCACTTAATAATTGACAAATATTTAATAGTTTTTCGTCTCTTGAGTGATCTGTGCCTGCTATAATCGCAGTTATTTTTGGTTGTAATTCTTGAAATGTCATCTTAATTTAGTTTTTATACAAAAGTATTTAAAGCCAAATCAAAAAATACATAAATTTGTTAAAAATTTCTCTTGAAAAAATATTTAATTCAGTATAAACCTTTTCTTCTTTTTATAGGAGTGTTTTTTACAGTTTATATTCTGTTGACATTAGTTTATCAATTTTATTTGAGCCGTTTTGGAACTGCTGGTGAGTTAGATGGAATAACAAAATTAGTAGGGAATTACACTGAACGATTATTACAATTGTTTAATAATAATGTTAAGTTTGAGAAAATTCACGCAGAACCGTATGTAAGGATATCATATAACGAGAAGACTGTGGCTTCAATTGTAGAAGGCTGTAATGCAGTTAGTGTAATTATATTATTCATATCTTTTATAATTGCCTTTTCAGGGAAATTAAAACCAACTTTGCTTTATATTTTAGGAGGAAGTCTTTTTATTTATATTCTTAATATTAGCAGAATTGCATCATTATGTGTTCTGTTGTACTATTTTCCAGAGAAATCTCATTTTTTACATGGCGTACTTTTTCCATTGGTGATTTATGGTTTGGTTTTTATTTTGTGGATTGTTTGGATAAGTAAATTTTCCAGATATGCTAAATGATATTCTTAAAAATAAATCGAAGGTTTCTCTTTTGATTCTCTTTGTGATTCTTTTGGTCAGCATAAGAGCTTTTGAGAGCCAGTTATTTTATGATCCTTTTCTAGTTTATTTTGAAAGAGATTATAAAATGCTTCCGCTGCCTGAATTCGATTCGGTTCGGTTGTTTTTTGGATTGCTTTTTCGATACGTATTAAATACAATTGTATCATTGGGAATAATTTATGTGCTTTTTAAAGAAATTGGATTACTGAAATTTGTTTCAGTTTTATATGCCATATTTTTTCTTGCTCTAATTATTGCTTTTTATTGTATCATTTATTTTTATGCCAATCAAAATAATTTGATACTTTTTTATATACGTCGTTTTTTAATTCAACCTGTTCTTGTACTGTTGTTTATTCCTGGGTTTTATTATCAGAAAATAAATAAATAGTTCTTTTTTCGTATCTTTATTAGTTGGGTTGCATTTGTGTAATTATCAAATCAAGAAGTATATGAAAGTTGTAAAAAAATCAGGAGATTTTGTTGTTTTTGATAAGAAGAAATTAGAGAGGTCTCTGTTGAATTCGGGGGCAAATCAATCAATTGTTCAAGAAGTTTTACAAATAATTGAAAAAGAAATTTACGAAGGAATTTCTACTAAGAAAATCTATAAGATGGCTTTTAATCTTTTAAGAAAAAAATCAAATTCTCATGCTGCACGTTACAACTTAAAAGAAGCCATTCAGTTATTAGGTCCTGCTGGTTTTTACTTCGAAAAATATATTGCCAGACTTTTCTCGATAGAAAATTATGAAACAAGAACTAATTTAACATTACAGGGCAAGTGCGTTTCGCACGAAATAGATGTCTTGATAAAGAAAAATAGTGTTATAGCCATGATTGAATGCAAATTTCATATGGGAAAAGAAGCCTCTACAGATGTAAAAGTACCGATGTATATTTTGTCTCGATTTAATGATCTTAAAGAAAGAAAGCATACAGTTTTTACCGACAAAGATACTATTTCAGCATGTTGGATTGTTACAAACAATCGATTTACATTAGATGCAATGACTTTTGGAACATGTTCAGGATTGAATTTATTGAGCTGGGATTATCCTGCAAATAATAATTTGAGAACTAAGAATGAGAATAATAATCTATACCCTATAACTTGTTTAACTACACTTACGCTCGCTGAAAAAGATAAATTATTGGCTTTGGATGTGATTTTGGTAAAAGAGTTATTAAACAATCATAATTGTTTAGCAGAAATTGGATTGAGTTCTCAAAGAATAAAGGGTGTTATAAAAGAAGCATCAGAGTTGTGTAAGTATTCCTTGAAAGTATAGTTTTTTTATGTAATTTAAATTCAAATCAAATGAAAGTCAAATTTATTGGAGGTGCTGGAACTGTTACAGGTTCAAAAACATTGATTGAGAGTAATGGTGTTCGGATTTTAATTGATTGTGGACAGTTTCAAGGGATAAAACCTTTGCGGGAACTTAATTGGGAACCTTTGTCGGTTTTGCCTTCAACAATAGATTTTGTGTTGCTTACTCACGGGCATTTAGATCACTGTGGTTGGTTGCCAAGATTGGTATATCAGGGATTTAAAGGAAAGATATATTGTTCAGGTCCTACAAAAGAAATAGCTAAACTTATTCTTTTAGACAGTGCCAAGATTCAAGAAGAAGAAGCAAATAAGGCCAACGAAGAGCGATATTCTAGTCATGAAATTGCCGAACCTCTTTATACGGTAGAGCAGGCTAAGAAAGTTTTTCCGCTTTTTAGAGTGGTAAAAATTAATGAGCCTTTTCTTTTAGAAGCAGATATTTCGGCAGTTTTTTCTACTGCAGGACATATAATGGGAGCATGTAGTATTGCATTAACAGTTGAGAAGAAAACTTTAGTATTTTCGGGAGATATTGGCCGAGATGATGATGTATTGCTATTTCCTCCAGAAAAACCTAAAATAGGAGATTATATATTTTTAGAAAGCACATATGGAAACCGATTGCATCCAGATACAGATGCAAAAGAAGAGCTTGAAAAATACATCAATGCTACATTTCAAAAAAAAGGGACAGTGATTATACCTAGTTTTGCTGTAGAGCGAGCGCAAAGTATAATGTTTTTGTTGTGGCAGCTAAAGAAAGAAAGTAGGATTCCAAATATTCCATATATCATAGATACACCCATGGGGATTAGTGCTTTGGAAATATTTGTTAATAATAAAGAGTGGCATAAGCTTTCGCTGGAAGAATGTACAGGTATGACTGAAATGTTTTCTCTGGTTTCGGATTATCAGGAAACAATGGATGTTATTTATAACAAAAGTCCAAAAGTTATTATTGCTGCAAGTGGTATGGCCACAGGAGGAAGGGTTTTGAATTATTTTGAGCATTATATAGGGATGCGAGAAACAACGGTAATTATTGTAGGTTATCAAGCAGAAGGTACTCGAGGAAGGAAGTTGTTAGAAGGTGCGGATGAAATTAAAATCCGGGGAAAATATTTTCCAGTTAAAGCAAAAGTTTTAGAAATAGGAGGACTTTCAGCTCATGGAGATCAGGATGATTTGCTTGCGTGGCTTTCGGTATTGGAAAATAAGCCTAAAAAAATATTCTTGGTTCATGGAGAAAATATTCCAGCAGATGCGCTCCGTATAAAGATTAAAGAAAAATATGGTTTTAATTGCACTATTCCTTTAATGGGACAGGAGTTTGAATTGTGAAAATAATTTTCAAATTTTTAACAGGAATTTCATTTTATAAATTAATTATAATGCTAATTTTGTAGGCAATATGAATATAAAAAGATGCACTAGTTTGTTTTTGGCATTTCTGCTATTGGTTTCCAATGTAGGACTAGCTTTTGATGTGCATTATTGTGGAGGTAAGTTATCTTCTATTTCATTAAACAAAACTATAGGAGCGCCCCCAGTAAAAAAATGTTGCGGGATTGTTGCCGAAAAAAAAATGTCTTGTTGTAAGGACAAAGTAGTTCATTTTGAGAAAAAATCAGATACAGCTATTATTAAAACATTCCTATTTCAACTTGATTTTCCTTTTACGCTACAAGAAATTAAAACGGTTACTTTTTTCGTTATTCCAAAATTTAAAAGTAAACAGCTAATTACTTATTATAGCGATGCTCATGCACCTCCGCTCTTTAAGCTCTATCAACAATATATATATTACGCCTGATTTTAATGTTTTTTTAAATCAAATCATTTTGAATGGTTTGGATCTACTTTTTTTAAACATTAAAATTATTCTCATGAAAAAAAATATAGCACTTTTTGCTATGATTTTACTTTGTATTCCAGTTTTCGCACAAGAAAATTTGGAAGAAGTTAAAATTATCAAAAAGCAAAAAGGAATTAAAAAATCATATACCCTTACAGGAAATACGTCACTTATAACAAGTAAAGAATTGCTTAAAGCAGCTTGTTGTAATCTCGCCGAAAGTTTCGAAACAAATCCGTCTATTGATGTTAACTTTTCGGATGCATTAACAGGGACAAAGCAAATTAAAATGTTGGGACTTACAAGTCCGTATTTAATGATTACTGAAGAAAATGTTCCCTCTGTTCGGGGAGCATCTCAAGCCTACGGATTATCATTTACCCCTGGAACTTGGGTCGAAAGTATTCAGATTACTAAAGGAGCAGGAAGTGTTGTTAATGGATATGAAAGCATTTCGGGACAAATAAATACAGAGTTGTTAAAACCTATGAATGATATTCCGTTCTTCTTGAATGCTTATGGTTCTACTGATTCTCGTTTTGAATTAAATACTCATTTTACCAAACAACTTTCGGATAAATGGGCAACAAGTTTATTAGTTCATGGTAATGCACGTGTTGCAAAAACGGATATGAACGATGATGGATTTATGGATAATCCATTGGCAAAGCAAATCAATATTTTAAATCGTTATCAATATACTAATGCTGAGAAAGGTTGGGTTGGTTTTGTCAATCTTAGATATATGAATGATAAGAAACAAACGGGAGAACTTGATTTTGATAAAGACCGAGATAGAGGGACAACCAATTATTGGGGATCCGAAATCAATACAGAACGAATTGATGTTTCGACCAAAATAGGTTATGTTTTTCCAGATATGCCTTTTCAGAGCATTGGTTTTCAAAACGCATTTAATAGCCACAATCAGAAATCTTATTTTGGTTTAAATGATTATAATATCAAGCAGAATAGTTATTATTCTAATTTGATTTTTAATTCGATTATCGATAATACCAAGAATAAATTTGCAGCTGGATTGAACTTTACCTATGACCAATACCAAGAGTTTGTAAATGTAACCGATTATAGTCGAATCGATAATTCTGTTGGGGCTTTCTTTGAATATACGTATGATAATACCGATAACTTTAGTATTATTTTAGGCGGGAGAATCGATAATCATAATCGATTAGGAACTTTTGTAACGCCACGTTTACATGTGAGATATAACCCTTGGGAGAAAGCAGTTTTAAGATTTTCAGCAGGAAGAGGAAAACGTTTAGCTAATATTTTTGCTGAGAACCAACAGTTATTTGCTAGTTCAAGAGTGTTTTCGATTTTGGATAATAGTGGTAAGATTTATGGAATGAATCCAGAAATTGCATGGAATTACGGATTAAGTTTTTCGCAAAAGTTTTCTCTTTTTGATAAACATGCCGAAGTAGTTTTTGATTTATACAGAACCGATTTCCAGAATCAGGTTGTTGTAGATGTAATGCAAAGCCCGCAAGAAGTTCTGTTTTATAATCTAAAAGGTAAATCATATGCTAATAGTTTACAAGTTGAATTTAACTATGAATTACTAAAGAATTTTAATTTCCGTTCGGCATATAAATATTATGATATTCGAACTGATTATTTATCTGGAAATTTTGAAAGGCCATTACAAGCAAAACATCGTTTTTTTGGGAATCTGGAATACGAAACAAATCTAGTTGACGGAAAGCAATGGAAAATCGATTATACTTTTAATTGGATTGGACAGCAACAATTACCGAACACAGCTTCGAATCCTGAGAAAGATAGATTGCCTAATTTCTCGCCTTCGTATTCTTTAATGAATGCGCAAGTAACAAGAGTTTTCTCTGATGTTTTTGAAGTATATGTAGGAGGGGAGAACATTGGAAATTACCGACAAGACAAAGCGATTTTAGGAAGTGATAATCCGTTTGGACCAAATTTTGATGCATCAATTATTTATGCTCCAGTTTTTGGACAAATGTATTACGCAGGATTAAGATTTAAAATAAAATAACTATACGTTAAAATTAATTATAATAAACCTCTTAAAAATAAAACAAAATGAAGAACGTATTAATAGTGTTAGCAGTTGCTTTTTTCTCATTTGCCGCTCAGGCACAGGATAAAAAGAATAAAAATGCAAAATATGAAACAGAAGTTAGTGGTAATTGTGAGCATTGTAAAAAACGAATAGAAAAAGCTGCTTTTGGAGTTTCAGGAGTGAAATCTGCAACATGGGATGTTAGTACTCATAAACTAAGTTTAATCTTGAACGAAGAAAAAACCGCTCCTGTAGATGTGAAAAATGCTATAGCTAAATCAGGTCATGATACTGATGTTACTAAAGCAGCACAAGATGTTTATGACAGGCTTCCGATGTGTTGCAAATATGAAAGAAATTAATATTGAAGCTTAACTTAGAATTTGTGCTTTTTAGCGTTAATAAAACTTTAAAATACCTCAATCTATTGTGACTAAACTAATTTATTATTACTTTCACCAACTTATAAATTTAACAAATAAATCGCTTATATGAATAATTTTGATTGGGCTCAATTAATTAATCCAGAGTTTTATATTACCCTTACCTTAGGTGGAGTTCAAATTGGTTTATACATTGTTATATTTATAGTTTTTGCCGAAACAGGACTTTTTGCAGGTTTCTTTTTACCTGGTGACAGCTTACTTTTTTTAGCAGGAATTTATAGCCGTGAATTAATTGAGAACATGGTTTATATAGAAAATGATTTTATAAATGTTTTTCTTCTTTCTCTAATGGTTGCTATTTCAGGAATTTTTGGTAATATGACTGGATATTGGTTTGGAGCCAAAAGCGGTTATTATTTATTTAAAAAAGAAGATACTTTTTGGTTTAAGAAGAAATACTTATTGCAGTCAAAAGATTTCTTTGAAAAATACGGTGGTAAAGCTATAATCTATGCTCGTTTTTTACCAATTTTTAGAACATTTGCACCTATAGTTGCTGGAATTGTATCTATGGATAAGAAGAAATTTATGTTCTATAATATATTAAGTTCATTTTTATGGGCTTTTATTTTAATATTTTCAGGACATTACCTTTATGGAGTGTTTTTGAAACAAGGAGTTGATCTAAAACAGCATATCGAATACATTATTATAATTATTGTTATCATAACGACTTTTCCAGTTTTAATGAAGTTGCTAAAGAAAAGACCAGCAGATAAAATAGAATAGATAGTAAAACAAAAATCCGAAGCTAATAAACTTCGGATTTTTTATTTCTACTAAGAATAAAATGGAATTATTCATTACATGAAGTAATCCGTTAGTTGTTTGGATTGTCTTCTTTAATAGAATAGCGACCAAAATTAAGATTATATCCATTTAAGGGTAGTAGTGTTTTATATTGCAGAAAAAGGAGATGGTTTAAAATCAAAGCAAAAAAAAATCCGAAGCTATAAAACTTCGGATTTTTTATTTCAAGACTTTTGTAAGTCAGGAATGGTATTACATCATTCCTGGCATACCACCACCCATTGGGTTTCCGCCTGCATTATCTTCTTTAATATCAATCAACGCACATTCGGTAGTTAGAATCATACCTGCTACTGAAGCAGCATTTTCTAAAGCTACACGAGTTACTTTTTTAGGATCAATAATACCTGCTTTAAGCATATCTACATATTCGTCAGTTTTAGCATTGTATCCAAAATCACCTTTACCTTCGGCAACTTTAGCAACTACTACAGAACCTTCAAGACCTGCGTTTTCAACGATAGTTCTTAATGGCGCTTCTACTGCACGTGATACGATTTGGATTCCTGTTGCTTCATCAGCATTGTCAGCTTTTATTTCGCTTAAAGCATTTTTAGCTCTTAACAAAGCAACTCCACCACCTGCAACAATTCCTTCTTCAACAGCTGCGCGAGTAGCATGTAATGCATCATCAACTCTGTCTTTTTTCTCTTTCATTTCTACTTCAGATGCAGCGCCAACATAAAGAACAGCAACACCACCAGCTAATTTAGCTAAACGTTCCTGTAATTTTTCTTTGTCATAATCAGAAGTTGTAGCTTCCATTTGACCTTTAATTTGGTTTACACGATTTTTGATCATGTCTGCTTCACCTGCGCCACTTACAATTGTAGTGTTGTCTTTATCGATAGTTACTTTTTTAGAAGTACCTAGCATTTCGATTGTAGTATTTTCTAATGTATACCCTCTTTCTTCAGAGATTACAGTTCCACCAGTTAAGATAGCAATATCTTCAAGCATTGCTTTTCTTCTGTCACCAAAACCAGGTGCTTTTACAGCAGCAATTTTAAGAGCTCCACGTAATTTATTTACTACTAGAGTTGATAAAGCTTCGCCATCAACATCTTCAGCAATAATTAATAATGGTTTTCCTGATTGAGCTACTGGCTCTAGAACTGGTAAAAGTTCTTTTAAAGAAGAAACTTTTTTGTCATACAAAAGGATGTATGGGTTCTCTAATTCTACTTCCATTTTTTCAGGATTAGTAACGAAATATGGAGATAGATATCCTCTGTCAAACTGCATTCCTTCTACAACATCTACGTAAGTATCTGTTCCTTTTGCTTCTTCAACAGTAATAACACCTTCTTTTCCAACTTTTGCGAAAGCAGTAGCTATTAACTCACCAATTACTTCATCATTATTTGCAGAGATAGATGCAATTTGTTTTATTTTTTCTGAATCACTTCCTACAACTTTTGCTTGTTTAGCCAAGTCTGCAACGATAGTTTCAACAGCTTTGTCAATTCCACGTTTTAAATCCATTGGGTTAGCTCCAGCAGCTACGTTTTTCAAACCTTCTTTTACGATTGCTTGTGCTAAAACTGTAGCAGTTGTAGTACCGTCTCCTGCTAAATCATTAGTTTTTGAAGCTACTTCTTTAACCATTTGAGCTCCCATGTTTTCTAATGGGTCTTTTAATTCAATTTCTTTTGCAACGGTAACACCATCTTTAGTTACGTTTGGTCCACCAAAAGATTTCCCGATGATTACGTTACGACCTTTTGGTCCTAAAGTTACTTTTACAGCATTTGCCAATGCATCTACACCACGTTTTAATCCGTCACGTGCTTCTATATCAAATTTTATATCTTTTGCCATTTCTTTTAATTTAGTTTAAGGTTTGAGTTGTTTCAGGTTTTCCCCTGATACTTTATTCATGAGATTTAAAGCCTGTAAGCTTGAGGCTTTTTTTAAATGATCGCTAAGATATCATCTTCACGCATAATCAAATAATCAGTTCCTTCATGTTTTAATTCAGTTCCGGCATATTTACCATAAAGTACTGTATCTCCAATTTTCACAGTCATATTGTGGTCTTTAGTGCCATTTCCTACTGCTACAACAGTTCCTTTTTGTGGTTTTTCTTTGGCAGTATCTGGAATAAAAATCCCTGACGCAGTTTTAGTTTCTGCTGCAACTGGCTCAATAAGTACGCGATCTGATAGCGGTTTAATGTTTAAAGTCATGATTTTATAATTATGTTATGTTTATAATTTTGTTTACTTATAAACTTTCAGAAACTATGCCACCTTGGATAAACTGACATTATTTCTTATAAAAAATGCCAGCTTTGACAGGCTGGCATTTTTATATTTTATAAAGGATATATTATTTTGCTGGATTAGTCGCAGCAGGTGTTTCTTGAACTGGAGCTACAGGCGTTGTGCTTGGAGCTGTAGTAGTAGATTTCTCAATAAGTTTAGATTCTACATCGCTTAATGATCCTGTAAAGCTTAAGCTAGAAAGTAAGATTAATGAAATTAAGATTGTAGCTAACGTCCAAGTACTTTTGTCTAAAAAGTCAGTTGTTTTTTGTACGCCACCTAACATTTGAGATCCACTAATTGTTGAAGATAATCCTCCGCCTTTAGGGTTTTGAACCATGATTACTACGATCAATAGAAAACAAACTATTGTGATTAAAACTAAAAAAATTGAAAATGTGCTCATTGTTTAATTATTATTGTTATTTTGTTGTAATGTCTTAATATCTGATATGCGGTCTGCAAAGAAACTAATTTTTTCTGGATATTTCAAAATTAATATTTCATATGCTTGTATTGCTTTTGTATATTTTTTTTGTTCTAAATATACTTTGGCCAAAGTCTCAGTCATTAAGTAAGAATTATCATCTTTATTGATGTCTATCTGAATGTTAGCTGCAACTGTTGTGGTCGATTTTACAGGAGAAATTTTCGGACTAGTTTCGATGAACTTGTCAATTAATTCAGCTTTCTTCTTTTTTTCTTCGTTGATTTCGATTAATACAGCGTCTGTTTCAACAAGTGAAACGTCTTGTTTATTCTCTTTCTTCTTCTCTTTTCGTTCAATAGGCTCTGTTCTAGAAAGTTGAAGCCACTCTTGAAAAGAATGTTTTTCTTTTGCAGAAAAATCCAGAGGCTTACCTAATTTTAGATTTTCTTCTGCAGTTTTTATGGCCTGTTCTGTAGTTTTTACATTTACTTCAATATTTGGTATTGAAGCTTCTTTTATTGAAGTAAGGATGGATTGCTCAATAGGATCTATAAATCTAGTTTCTACTTTTTCTATTATTTTTTCTGCTATTGCAATCTCAGGCAAAAGGTGTTCACTATCAATGACTGTTATATCTAAAAGGGCCAAAGCTTTTTTATCGTAATATTCTTTCTGAATGGTTAAAAAATTCTCAGAAGTTATAAAATCAAATAAAATAGCTCTATCTGTTGTATGTGCGGCAGTAACTTTTAAGGCATAATTATACTTAAAACTGTTTTGACTATAAAGGCCTTTTAATCGCAATGCTCTTGCACTTTGAAAATAAGGGAATTCATTCAATACATTACCTAATTCATCTGTGTGCTTTTCGGTAATAGCATCAGGTCTATTTATTAGGTAAGTATATTCGTTAACATTCATTACTTTTTTCTTTAATCGTTGAAATTATTTATTAGTTTAATTAATTGTGTCTACTAGTTGATTTAACAAATTAACTTTTACCATTTTGCCAATGACTCATTAAATATATCTTGGGTAATACGGTCAAGAATTTCTTTAATAGCTGTGTCCTTTATAGCTCCCATAAGTTGATCTTGTGCAGGATAATCATAATAAAATTCGAATGATTTTTCAAAATCATCTGTTTCTTTCTTTCTATTAGTGAATCGTACATTTACACGAATTTTTAATCTATTTTGTGATGCCTGCTGATCAGCAGTTGCAGTCATCGGGGTAATTCGGTAGTCAGTAATTTCTCCTTCATAGACTAGATCTCCGCCTGAACTCACTAAGTTTAGGTTGGTTTGATTTTGGATTAAATCCTGTAATTGTAAAGTAAAAGTACGATCCAATCCTGGTTCAATTAAATCAGCATTGTTCTGGAAGTAATTTACTTGAAATGTTTTTGCATCTATTTTACCAGTTCCTGTAAAGTTGTAAACGGAACAACTACTAAATGTAAAAACAATTGCGATTATAATTAGGTACTGTATATTTCTCATTTTATTTTTTAAAAGCCTAAAGGTATTTGTTTTAGTTGTCAATTTTTTCACAATTTAGAGGTGTTATTTTACAAATCGAATTGTTTTATTTTTCTATACAAAGTTCGTTCCGAAATTCCTAGTTCATCTGCTGCAGCTTTTCGTTTTCCTTTGTTTTTTTCTAATGATTTTTTAATCATTTCGATTTCTTTTTGCTCTAATCGTAAAACCTCTTCCTCTTCAATTGTTTCTGCAAATAAATAATTATCTTCATTTGAAGACTGGTATTGTTCTTCCCGATTTGGAGTGGTCATAACAGCTGTTCTTGGTTCTTCTTCAAAATCAATTTCGCTATCATTTTCTTGCGAACCATATATTTTTTTGATCAAATTTTTATTGGCTTCTTGTACATTTGTACTACCATTTTGCATTAATTCCAGTGTAAGTTTCTTTAAGTCATGCAAATCGCTTTTCATGTCAAAAAGGACTTTGTATAAAATCTCTCTTTCGGTATTAAAGTCGCTATCGTTTTTCTTGTCATTAATTACTGAAGGTAAATTTGGACCCTCAGTAGGTAGGTAGGATTGTAATGTTGCAAGTGTAATATCACGATTCGTTTCTAGAACTGAAATTTGTTCGGCCACATTTCGTAATTGACGAACGTTACCGTTCCATCTAAATTTTTGTAACAGTTGAACAGCATCATCATCCAGTTTTAATGGAGGCATTTTGTATTTATGAGCAAAATCGGATACGAATTTTCTAAACAATAAGTGAATGTCTTCTTTACGCTCGCGTAATGGAGGTAAAGTGATTTCAACTGTACTCAGACGGTAGTATAAATCCTCACGAAATTTACCTTTTTCGATAGCATTGAATAGATTTACGTTGGTTGCGGCTACAATTCTAACATTAGTTTTTTGTACTTGTGAAGAACCTACTTTTATAAACTCACCATTTTCAAGTACACGAAGTAATCTTACTTGTGTTGTTAGTGGTAATTCTCCAACTTCATCGAGGAATATAGTTCCACCATCGGCAACTTCAAAATAACCTTCACGTGTATTTGTAGCGCCTGTAAAAGCACCTTTTTCATGACCGAATAATTCACTATCAATAGTTCCTTCGGGGATAGCACCACAATTTACAGCAATGTATTTCCCATGTTTTCTATGTGAAAGTGAATGTATAATTTTTGGAATACTTTCTTTACCAACACCACTTTCACCAGTTACCATCACCGAAATATCGGTTGGCGCTACCTGAATTGCTTTTTCTATGGCGCGATTAAGCTTAGGGTTATTTCCAATAATTTCGAATCGCTGTTTTATTGCTTGAACTGTTTCCATTTATATTTTTGTTTCAAGTTTTTATTTGTCTCAGGTTTTAAGTTTAAAAAAGCCGAAATAACTTAAACTTTTTTTAATTCGATATATCTAGTATCTCTTAAATATACTACTTTATTGCTTTTAAATGCTAATGCGAAACGATTAAAGCGGAATAAGTTGTACTAAGGTTGTCCTTTGAAAGGGTACCTTTTAGATTAGAATTATAAATTAACATGGAATTTTTAGGGGTAATCTTTGCTTGAGATTTTTTGTTAGAATTTAACTTATTGGTTCCTAAATATTCTTTTGTTAAAACTATGCTGTTTTCTTTTATTTCACCTTCTGTTATTGTTTCTTTATCGAGTACGCTTAGATTATTCCAATTTCTTTTTGAGTTTATTGGTATAACTGGGTAAAGGAGGTAAAATAAAAATGGGCGTTTTTCCTTAATTTTTATCGTTTTAAAAAATTCCTGTTTGATTTTTATTGTGTTTCTATCTGTTGTAAAACTTCCATAGATTGATGTGGCAAATTTAAGGTTACTAATAGAATCTTTAGGTAGTTTTTTTAACTCTGCAAAATATACTAAACTATCTTTGGAACTAAAAAAATAAAGATTTTGATGATTATTTTCAAGTTCTTCAGAATATATTCCATCAACTTTTAAAAGTGATTTATTTGGAGTCGGCTTTTGTTCGGCAACTTTTTTTGTAGAATTACAGGAAATTGTAATTACTAAAAGCACGAGAAAGGCAAACGTCTTTGATTTCATTTGTATAATTTAAGTTTTAATTCATTTCAGAATAACCTACTGCATTTCCTTTTAACGTTCCAGAAGTACAAGAAGTGATTTCTACTAAAACAAAATCACCAATTTTATAATTTTCTTTTGGGAAAACTACCGTAATACTTTGTGAATTTCTTCCAGAGAATTCTTCAGTTGATTTTTTTGAAATTTTCTCAACGAGAACTTCTACGGTTTGTCCTATGAATTCTTCAGAACGAAACCAAGCATGTTTTTGTTGTAAATCAACAATTTCTTGCAATCTTCTAGCTTTAGTTTCTTCGGTAACATCATCTTCCATTTTTCTTCCGGCCAAAGTTCCAGGGCGTTCGGAATAGGAATACATATAACCAAAATTGTACTTCACATATTCCATTAAGCTCATTGTATCTTGGTGATCTTGCTCTGTTTCTGTTGGAAAACCTGCTATCATATCTTGCGATATTGAACTATTTGGAATTATTGTTTTGATTTTGTCAATCAAAGTCATGTATTCCTCACGTGTATGCAAGCGGTTCATCTCTTTTAAGATTCTGTTACTTCCAGATTGAACCGGTAAATGGATGTGTTTACAAATATTAGGATATTTTGCAATAATATGCAAAACACTTTCATGCATATCTTGTGGATTAGAGGTTGAGAAACGAATACGCATTTTAGGATAAGTCACAGCTACCATTTCTAATAATTGGTCGAAATTTACTGCAGTTGCTTTTTGCATATCTGATGCACTAACAAAATCCTTTTTCAATCCACCACCATACCATAAGTAGCTATCTACGTTCTGACCTAATAGTGTAATTTCTTTAAAGCCTTTATTCCATAAATCCTGAATCTCATTCATGATACTCTGTGGTTCGCGACTACGTTCACGTCCGCGGGTAAAAGGCACCACGCAAAACGTACACATATTATCACAACCACGTGTGATTGAAACTAAAGCTGTGATTCCGTTGCTCATTAATCGAACAGGTGAAATGTCACCATAGGTTTCGTCTTTTGATAAAATTACGTTTATCGCATCACGACCTTCTTCGACTTCGTTTAATAAATTAGGTAAATCTTTGTAAGCGTCAGGCCCAACAACAAGATCTACTATTTTTTCTTCTTCTAGAAACTGACTTTTTAAACGTTCAGCCATACATCCTAAAACTCCAACCTTCATTTTTGGGTTAATACGTTTTACGGCATTGTATTTTTCTAAACGTTTACGAATTGTTTGTTCAGCTTTGTCACGAATAGAACAGGTGTTTACCAAAACTAAATCGGCTTCTTCAAGAACCGAAGTTGTGTTGTAGCCACCATCTGATAAAATTGAAGCTACAATTTCGCTATCCGAAAAATTCATAGCACAACCGTAGCTTTCTATAAAGAGTTTCTTAGTATTCTCAGGTTTATTTTCTAAAACAAGACTTTCTCCTTGTTTACTTTCTTCAATAATCTTTTCCATAAGGCACTTTCAAAAGTGTATTTTAATAAGGGCACAAATGTACAATTATTTGCGTGATTATGACAAGATGTCAGACGAAGATTTAACATTGTTTTGTAATTTTACGTAACATGAAAAAACTCTCTTTTGGAATAAAGAGAGTTTTAGCAAACAAATTAAAAAAACGAAATGAGTTTAGAAGAGATTGACATCTAGTTGCAATCGGGCAATTTTGTTCTCAGGGTTCCACATTGCGGTTGCAGAAACAGGTAGTTTATAATTGAAAACAGAAATTTCTTTGGTAGCTTTTATTCCAGTATTTACAATCCCGAAACTGCTTTCTGCTTTATTTGTGTATAGAAATTTATCTCCATTAAGTGCATAACCTGCTCCTAAAAAAACATCTAGATTTACTTTTTGATTTTTAATGACTGGATAACTTAACTCGGTATAAGTTGAATACTTGCTTTTGTAGCTGTTATCGCTGTTCAGCTCTCTGTCTTTTAAGCCGCTGTAAAGTATTATGTCAACTTCTACTCGCAATGGGAATGATTCTGGGAAGCGATAAGAAGTTCTTAAGTCTATAAGATGTGTACTTGTAAGTTTATTGTAATTAAACACTTCAGGATTTTCAATTCCAGTAGTGTTAAATAAATCCCATAATCCAATTGAGAAATTATTTTTTTGATATTGAATATAATAGTTTATTTCACGGTATTTTCCATCAAATCCTGCACCACCCCATATTCCTACAGTAAAATTTCTTTCTTTATCAAATGTATAATGAATATTTCCAGTAGCGGTCATACCGTCATTAATGACAAGTCCTCTCCATAAGTGACTTGTTTTTAAGTCAACATTAAAGTCTAAACGGGATGGTTTTGTGTTTTCTGTTGAAATAAAGCTACTATCTGAAGCGACTGTTTTTTGAGCATGTCCAGCTAGCCCTATAATCGAGATTATAGATAAAAATAGTGTTTTTTTCATGGTTTTTTATTTTATAAAAAAAAAAGATATTAAAGTAGTGTCATATATAAGAGTGCTGCTAAACCTGATCCTATGATTGGTCCTATAATCGGAATCCATGCGTAGTCCCAGTTGCTACTTCCTTTAAAAAGCAGAGCGTGTGTGATACGAGGACCTAAGTCTCTTGCTGGATTAATTGCATAACCTGTAGTGCCACCTAAAGAAAGGCCGATTGCCCATACTAAAATGGCAACTGGTAAAGCGCCAATGGAGCCTAATCCTATTTTAGTGTCAGTAGCGGTACCTATGCTGAGTTCTGGACCTGCAATGTAGAAGATTACAAAGATAAGAACAAAAGCTCCGATTATTTCACTGATCAAATTTGAAACGTTGTTTCTAATGGCAGGTATTGTACTAAAGCAGGCTAGTTTTGAACCTTCATCTTCGGTTATAGAAAAATGGTCTTTATGAAACAGCCAAACTAAGAATGCGCCTAGCATAGCGCCTATTAATTGAGCAATGATGTATGAAGCGACTTGACTCCAAGCAAATTTCCCTATGAGAGCTAATCCAATTGTTACCGCAGGATTCAGGTGTGCACCACTAATTGGTCCTGCAACTGTTACGCCTACAAAGACAGCAAATGCCCATCCGGTAGTAATTACTATCCATCCAGAGTTGTTTCCTTTTGTTCCTTTAAGAACCACGTTTGCTACAACACCGTTACCTAATAAGATAACGAGCATTGTGCCGATAATTTCTGCAATAAATGGTGACATCTTCTTGTGTTTTTATTGGTTTATCTTCTAATCTTCAATCCAATTTGTAGTACGTCCAACAGCTTTGTTCCAGTTGTGTACTAGTTTATCTACTTCTGCTCTTGGCATTTCTGGAGAGAATTCACGGTCAATTGACCATTGTTCTTGCAGTTCGTCTATGCTTTTCCAGTATCCTACAGCTAGTCCAGCTAAGTATGCAGCTCCCAATGCTGTTGTTTCTAGAGTTTTAGGTCTAATTACTTTAAAGCCGAATAGATCAGATTGAAATTGTAACATTAAATTATTGACAACCGCTCCACCATCTACTCTTAATTCTTTTCCTTTATTTCCGAAGTCAGCTTCCATTGATTTTGCTAAGTCAAATACTTGGTAAGCAATACCTTCTAAGGTTGCACGTGCTATGTGTGCATTTGTTGTTCCTCTGGTGATACCGAAAATTGCGCCTCTGGCATATTGATCCCAATAGGGCGCGCCTAATCCTGTTAAAGCGGGAACAAAATAGATGCCGCCATTGTCGGGTACACTTGCTGCTAAAGTTTCGATTTCATCCGATGAATTAATCATTTTCGCACCATCTCTTAGCCATTGTACTGCTGCTCCACCTACAAATACACTTCCTTCTAGGGCATAAGTAGTTTTCCCATTTATTTTCCAGGCAACTGTTGTAAGTAAATTGTTTTTAGAATAAACAGGTTTGTCTCCAGTATTCATTAGCATAAAACAACCTGTTCCGTAAGTATTTTTTACCATTCCGGGCTCGGTGCATAGTTGTCCAAAAAGAGCCGCTTGTTGATCTCCAGCTACACCAGATATTGGAATTTTTGTAGAAAATAAGGTTGTACAAGTTTCCCCATATATTTCACTACTTTGTTTTATTTCAGGTAGCATTGCTCTCGGAATATTAAATAATTCCAATAATTCGTTATCCCATTCTAATGTGTGAATGTTCATTAGTAGCGTTCTGCTTGCATTAGAAACATCTGTCATAAACATTTTTCCTCTAGTTAGTTTCCAGATTAGCCATGTATCTACGGTTCCAAAACATAGTTTTCCTTGTTCTGCTTTTTCGCGAGCACCTTCAACATTGTCTAGAATCCATTTTAATTTAGTTCCAGAAAAGTAAGCATCTAGTTTTAATCCAGTTTTTTCTTGGATCATGTCTGAAAGACCTTGAGCTTTTAATTCGTCGCAATATTTAGCTGTTCGACGATCTTGCCAAACAATAGCATTGTATAAAGGTTCGCTGGTTTCTCTATCCCAAACAATCGTTGTCTCACGTTGATTTGTGATTCCGATTGCAGCTATTTCTTTTCCTGAAATTCCCATTTTTGCAATAACTTCGGCTGCCACACTAATTTGTGAATACCAAATTTCATTGGGATCATGTTCTACCCATCCTGGTTTTGGAAAGATTTGTTCATACGTTTTTTGAGAATTGCTTACAATTTTGCCATCATGGTTGAATATGATGGCTCTAGAGGAGGTAGTACCTTGGTCTAGTGTTAGGATAAATTTGTTTTCCATAATAATGTACTGTTAATGGTGTTTTTCTTGAAAATCTGATAAAATGAATCCGTTTGCAAGATGTTTAAATTCTGATATTTGTCTTTGTGTCCATGTTTCGTCGTGACCTAATTCTTTAGCTAATAATAGAGCAACTTTTTCACAAGAAGCAATAGCTGCGCGGGCATCTAGAAATAATAAACGAACTCTTCTTGCAAGTACATCATCTATAGTTCTTGCCATTTCATAGCGAATAGCCCAAGCTACTTCTGCCATAGTGTAGTCGTAATCTGGATGTAATTTTTCTTTTAATTCAGGTTCGTTATTTTGTAATTCTAATATTTTAGGAATATCAGTTCCGTATATATATAGGTGGTTTTCTCGAGCTTTTGTATCGGTTTGTTTGTTTCCGTGAATTGCAATGTGCTCTGTTTTACATTTTACGTTTGGTAAACTATGTACTGTGATTGCTTTGTCTATAATATCTTCAGCAATTTTTCTGTAGGTAGTCCATTTTCCTCCAGTTATGGTTATCAATCCAGTTTCAGAAACAATTATTTTGTGACTTCTTGAAACTTCTTTGGTACTTTTTCCTTCTTTTTCTGGTGCTGCTAATGGTCTTAATCCAGCAAAAACAGATAAAACATCTGCACGTGTAGGTTTTTTAACTAAGAATCGTTGTGCAGTTTCTAATACGAATTCAATTTCTGTTTCTAATGCAATTGGTTCTAAGCTGTGTTTCTTAATTAAAGTATCTGTTGTTCCAACTACTACTTTATTATGCCAAGGGACTGCAAATAAAACTCTTCCATCGCTTGTTTTTGGTATCATCAATGCTTGATCGCCAGGTAAGAAAGATTTATCGAAGACAAGGTGGATTCCTTGACTTGGAACAATATATTTTTTGTAAACGGTATCGTTTAGTTTCATTATTGCATTAGTGAAGACTCCCGTTGCGTTTATTACTGCTTTACCTTTTATTTCGTATTTTTCACCCGATTCATGATCAACTATTTCAACACCTGTAACTTGATTTTTGTCATTTTTTAATAAGCCAATAACTTTAGCGTAGTTTAAAAGACAAGCGCCATTTTCTACTGCAGTTTGTGCAATATTTATAGCTAAACGGGAATCATCAAATTGACCATCTTGGTAGATAACGCCACTTACAAGGCCTTTAGGCTCAACAGTAGGGAGTAGCTCGATGGTTTTTTTCTTTGAAATATATTTAGACCGACCTAAGCTTAGTCTTCCTGCTAGTAAGTCGTAAATAGTAAGGCCTATAGTGTAGAAATAGCCTCCCCACCAATTGTAATTAGGAATAACGAAAGACTGATTTTTAACTAGGTGGCCTGCATTTTGAGCCATTAATCCTCTTTCTTTTAAAGCTTCAGTTACTAGAGAAATATCACCTTGTTCTAGATAACGAACACCTCCGTGAACTAATTTAGTACTTCTGCTAGAAGTTCCTTTGGCAAAATCTACTGCTTCAATCAAAACAGTTTTGTATCCCCTGCTTGCGGCATCAAGAGCTGTTCCTAGTCCGCTAGCGCCTCCTCCAATCACAATTACATCCCATTCGGAGGTTTGTTTTAGTTTTGCTAATTGTTCTGTTCGTTTCATTGTTCGGTTTTATTTGTTTCGTATTTCTTTAAAATGCTTTCGAATAACAAACTTAATGAAATTAAACGAAACCAAATAAAATAAAGTGAAATTTATTTTATTATTTTATTTTTGTATCTTTCGCCATGAAGAATCTTAATATTAAAGCGACATTATGACTATTATCAACAGAAGACAAGAGGATATACTTAAAGAATTAGATCAGAAAGGATATGTAAATGTGGTTGATTTGTGTGAAATGTATAATGTTTCAACCGTAACCATACGAAAGGATCTTAATTTTTTAGAAAATGAAAAGTTACTACATCGTACACATGGAGGAGCAAGCAAAAAGCCAATTTATGCTTTTGAAAGAGATGTTAATGATAAGGAAACATTGCAGGTTGAGCAAAAAAAACAAATAGCCAAAGAAGCTTTAAAGTATATAAGTGAGCATGATTATATAATATTAGGTTCGGGTTCGAATATTCATTATTTATCTCGAATAATTACTGGATTTCAAAAACTGACAGTACTTACCCCTTCATTAAAAGTGTCTTTAGAACTTAGCAAAGAAATAAATATCGATACGATACAATTAGGAGGAGATGTTCGAAATAGTTCTACTTCAGCAGTTGGTCCGATTGCCGAAGCAACTTTGGGTCAGTTTTCATGTAATAAATTATTTCTGGGTACAGACGGTGTTCATTTAGGATTCGGTTTGAGTACATCAAATGCTTTAGAAGCACATTTAAATCAGGCTATGATTGAAGTAGCAGAAAAGGTTATAGTGCTTGCGGATTCTACTAAGATGAATATAAGAGGCTTTGGTAAAATTTGTAATCTGAATAAAATTGATGTGCTTATTACTGATGAAGGTATTGATGCGGAAACTAAAATTAAACTGGAAGAAATTGGAATTGATGTGGTTATAGCTGGGAAATTATAGTTTTTGGAGGTAGTGTGTTATCTTGGTTATTTTATAATGTGAATGGTTTGGATATATTTGAGTATTTGTATTGTAGGAAAAAGCATGTAATTTTGTTTGTATTTGGGTGCTTATTAATAGTCTGAAATATTTTTAAAATTTACTAAAGCGCAATATTTAAAAAAAATAGATACTTTTGTTCCAGAAAAATAGAGTAATGGCAAAGAATTTAGTAATAGTTGAGTCACCTGCAAAGGCAAAAACGATAGAGAAATTTTTAGGAAGTGATTTTCAAGTAGAGTCAAGTTATGGGCATATAGCCGACTTGCCTTCGAAAGAAATCGGTGTAGATGTAGAGAATGGTTTTAAACCTAAATATGAAGTTTCTCCAGATAAAAAAGCTTTGGTTAGTAAGCTAAAAACATTATCTAAGAATGCCGAAATGGTTTGGTTAGCAAGTGATGAGGATCGCGAGGGAGAGGCTATTTCATGGCATCTTGCCGAGGAGTTGAAATTGGATACAAAAAAAACCAAACGAATTGTTTTTCACGAAATTACAAAATCGGCTATCCTAAAAGCAATTGAAAACCCAAGAGAAATAGATTATAATTTGGTTAATGCACAACAGGCTCGTCGTGTATTAGATAGATTAGTAGGATATGAATTGTCTCCTGTTTTATGGAGAAAAATAAAAGGTGGTCTCTCAGCAGGACGTGTGCAGTCAGTTTCTGTGCGTTTAATTGTTGAAAGAGAACGTGAAATTCAAAATTTTAAAGCTGTAGCATCTTATTCTGTTGTTGCGGAGTTTACTAATGAAAGTGGAAAAACATTCAAGGCTAAATTGCCTAAAAATTTTAATACAAAAAAAGAAGCCGAAGATTTTTTAAATAAAAACATAGGTTCTGCATTTAAGGTTTCTGATTTAGAAACGAAACCTACCAAAAAATCACCAACAGCACCATTTACAACTTCAACCTTGCAACAAGAGGCAGCGAGAAAATTATATTTGCCAGTTGGAATCACAATGCAGTTAGCACAACGTTTATACGAGGCAGGACTTATTACTTATATGAGAACTGATAGTGTTAATCTTTCTAAAGATGCAATGGATGCGGCTCAGGCTGAAATTATTAAATCGTATGGAAAAGAATTCTCAAAACCGAGAACTTTTACAAACAAGAGTAAGGGTGCGCAAGAAGCACACGAGGCGATTCGTCCTACAGATATGTCGCGTCATACCGTAAATATTGACAGAGATCAAGCGCGTTTGTATGATTTGATTTGGAAAAGAACATTGGCTTCACAAATGAGTGATGCGCAATTAGAAAGAACCAATGTAAAAATTGAAGTTAATAATCATAGTGAAATATTTACAGCATCTGGAGAAGTTTTACTTTTTGAAGGATTCTTAAAGGTGTATCTTGAAGGTCATGATGACGATGAGGAAGAGCAAGAAGGAATGTTGCCAGCAATGAAAGTGAATGAGAAATTAATAAATAACTACATCACAGCAACGGAAAGATATTCAAGACCGCCAGCACGTTATACTGAAGCATCTTTGGTGAAGAAATTAGAAGAATTGGGAATTGGACGACCTTCTACTTATGCGCCAACTATTTCGACTATTATCAACAGAAATTATGTTGAAAAAGGAAATCTTGACGGACAAGAACGTAATTATACACAACTTACTTTACAATCAAACAAGGTAGGAGAGAAGTTGCTTAAGGAAAATACAGGTTCTGATAAAGGAAAGTTGGTTCCAACTGATATTGGAACAATTGTTACAGATTTCTTGGTTAAGAACTTTGGGACAATATTAGATTATAATTTTACAGCAAAAGTAGAACAAGATTTTGACGAAATTGCTGAAGGAAATATTGATTGGGCACAAATGATGAAGGAGTTTTATGATAAATTCCATCCAAATGTGAAAGATGTAGAGGCGAATGCTGAGAGAGAAAGCGGAGAAAGAATATTGGGTAAAGACCCAGTTTCAGGCAGGCCAGTTTCAGTTCGTTTAGGGAAATTTGGTCCAATGGCGCAAATTGGAGAACCAGATGATGAAGATAAAAAATTTGCCAGTTTAATGGCTGATCAGAATATTGGAAACATAACGCTAGAAGAAGCTTTGAATTTGTTTTTATTGCCTAAAAACTTAGGTGAATATAAAGGTGAAGAAGTGGAAGTGAGTAATGGACGTTATGGTCCATACATTCGTCACGGAAGTGTTTTTATTTCGTTACCAAAAGGAGAAGATCCATTAGATGTAACAATTACCAGAGCACAAGAGTTAATAGATGAAAAAGCACTTGCTGATGCTCCTATTGCAGTTTATAAAGGAGAAGGAGTGCAAAAGGGAGTGGGGCGTTTTGGTCCGTTTATCAAATGGAATGGATTGTTTATTAATGTAAGCAAAAAATATGATTTTGATAATTTATCACAATCAGACATAGAAGCTTTGATTGAAGATAAACTTCAGAAAAATATTGATAAAGTGCTTCATAACTGGGAGGAAGAAGGAATCTTGGTAGAAAAAGCACGTTGGGGGCGTTCAGTTATCACAAAAGGTAAAATTAAAATAGAGTTGAGTAAAGATGTTGATGCTACAAAATTAACATTGGCTGAGGTTCAGGAAATGATAGCTAAGAAAACCCCAGTAAAAAAGACAGCTACTAAAAAAGCGCCAGCAGCCAAAAAAGCTGTAGCGAAAAAAACAGTAGCAAAAAAGAAATAAAAAATGGAATTTGATTTTCTACAACCAGTTGCCAAAGAAATTCTAAACTACGTTGATACATTGTCTTCTCAAGAATTGGGAAGTAAGATAGTTTTGCATACCAAAGAACAATTTCCAGATATAACGAAAGTTAATATTGCTATAATTGGGGTTTTGGATAATCGCGGAGATGTGTCAGCGATTAATGATGTGGATTTAAATCCATTTCGAAAAAAACTATATGGTATGTTTCCAGGAAATTGGGATATGTCTATTGCTGATTTAGGTGATATTATGCCAGGAGATTCAGTAGATGATACCTATTATCTTTTGAAGAAAATAACAGCTGCTTTAATAAAAAATAGAGTAGTGCCTATAGTGATAGGTGGTTCTCAGGATTTAACTTATGCATTGTATCGTGCTTACGATGACTTAGAGCAGATGGTTAACTTGGTTGCAGTCGATAATAAATTTGATTTTGGAAAAGAAAGTGAAGATTCTTCAGCAACGTCTTATTTAACTAAAATTATAGTAGACACACCTAATAATCTGTTTAATTACTGTAATGTTGGATATCAGACTTATTATAATTCACAAGAAGAGATCGATTTAATTGAGAAATTGTTTTTCGATGCCTATCGTTTAGGGGAGATTTCAAATAAAATTGCGCTAGCTGAGCCAGTTTTTAGAGATGCCGATTTAGTGAGTTTTGATATGAATTCAGTTAAATCTGCCGATTCAGGAAATACTTTTGCTTTTGAACCTAATGGATTTGATGGTAAAGAAATTTGTTCACTTGCAAGATATGCTGGAATTAGTGATAAAGTCTCCGCTTTTGGTGTGTTTAATCATAATAATACATTTCAGGAAGCTCCAATAATAGCCCAGATAGTTTGGTATTTTATCGAAGGATATCATTATCGTTCAAATGAGTATCCATATGGTAGCCGAAAAAACTATTTGAAATATATAGTTCCATTAGAGGAAGAAGAGTTGGTTTTTTATAAAAGTGACAAAACAGACCGTTGGTGGATAGAGATACCTTTTATTTCTAATGGGAATAATAAATTGAAGAGAAATACGTTG
Source organism: Flavobacterium sp. ALJ2 (assembly GCF_015594725.1). GTDB lineage: Bacteria > Bacteroidota > Bacteroidia > Flavobacteriales > Flavobacteriaceae > Flavobacterium. The sequence goes on from NZ_JADNRC010000007.1 coordinate 248,011, forward strand.
TTATCTTGTTCTTACGATGAATATTTGATAGCTTGTAATCAGGAATTACCTGAAAGATGGTGGAAAGCACAAAGGAAAAACACTGTGTAATCGTTTTCGTAATAAGGTACTAATGATTTAAGGTTTTTTTTAACGATTAGTTTTGGCTTTATTAACAAGTTTAGACTTATGGATATTAAAATTTAACGTTTTTTAGCGGTATTTGATGATAGTTTATCGACTAAATATTTTTTTTTTATTTTTTTTAACTTTAATTTTGCACCGTGAAATAAATTACATAAAAAGCTATTGTTTTTTTAAAAAATAATAAATAGGTTTACGGACTTATAATAATGAATAGATAATCCAAATATATATGAAGAAGTTTATTGCATTTGCGGCATTTTTAACACTAATGATTAGTTGTGGTAGGTCAAGTGACAAAGGAGAATTGGTAGGTGTTAAAGGCGGGAAATGGTATCCAGAAAAACCTTATGGGATGACCTTAATTCCAGGAGGGGCTTTTATCATGGGTAAGTCGGATGATGACTTGGCTCAAGTAGAGGATGCGCCAACTAAAACCGTTACCGTTCGTTCTTTTTATATGGATGAAACAGAGATAACAAATAGTGAGTACCGTCAATTTATAGAATGGGTTAAAGATTCTACAATGAGAGTTCGTTTGGCTATTATGGCTGATGAAATGGGGCAAAAACCAGGCGAGGCTAAAGGAAAAAAAGGAGGAGGTATAGGTGATTATGCTTTTAATAATTCTGATCCAGATAAAATGTCAGCTTATGATAAGTATATGTACGATAATTATTACAGTATAGGTACAGCTGATGATCCTTATGCTGGAAGAAAATTAAACAAAAAAGTAAAATTAGCTAAAAGCACACAAGCATATCCAGATGAGTATTATGCAGAAGTAATGGATTCTATGTATATTCCTGTTGAAGAATCATATAATGGTTTAAGAACTATGGATGTTAATAAGTTGAAATTTAGATATTCTTGGATGGATATTCAGGCTGCAGCTAAAGCTAAAGTTGGAAAAAGAAAAGATTTCGTTAAAACAGAAGAAGTTAAAGTATATCCAGATACAACAGTTTGGATCAAAGATTTTACGTATTCATATAATGAGCCAATGCATAATGATTATTTCTGGCACAAAGCATATGGGGATTATCCTGTTGTAGGAGTAAAATGGACTCAGGCAAAAGCATTTTGTGCTTGGAGAACTTTAAATAAAAACTCATACATAAAATCAAAAAAGAAAGGGCGTGATCTAGTAAACGCTTTCAGATTGCCTACAGAGGCAGAATGGGAGTATGCAGCTAGAGGAGGTTTAGAATCTGCTACTTATCCTTGGGGAGGTCCTTACATCAGAAATGATAGAGGTTGTTTTATGGCTAACTTTAAACCAAATAGAGGAGATTATGCCGCAGATAATGCTTTGTATACTGTAGAAGCAAAATCGTATGATCCAAATGGTTATAATCTATATAACATGGCAGGTAACGTTGCAGAGTGGACAGACTCTTCTTACAGTCCAAATGCTTATGAATATGTGTCTACTATGAATCCTAATGTACAGGATGGCTCAAATAAACGTAAAGTAGTACGTGGAGGTTCATGGAAAGATGTTGCTTATTTCTTGCAAGTAAGTACTAGAGATTTTGAATATGCAGATTCTGCAAGAAGTTTTATTGGTTTTAGAACTGTTCAAGATTATATGGGAACGCAATCAACTGGAAATAAAAGAAAATAATTAATTATTAAAAGAAAGTAAATTAAAATAATATCCACAAATCATTTCTTTAACCTAAAAACAAATAAAATAAAATTATGGCATTATTAAGTAAAAAAACGATGAACTTCGCATACGGTATGGGAGCAGCAGTAGTAATTATTGGAGCTTTATTCAAAATTACTCACTTTGAAATCGGTCCGTTAACAGGAACCTTGATGCTTTCAATCGGATTAGTAACAGAGGCATTAATTTTTGCTTTATCTGCTTTTGAGCCAGTCGATGAAGAATTAGACTGGACATTAGTCTATCCAGAATTGGCAAATGGGCAAGCAAAAGCTAAAGTTGCAAAAGCAGGAACATCATCAGATGCGCAAGGTATTCTATCTCAAAAATTAGATGTAATGCTTAAAGAAGCTAAAATTGATGGAGAGTTAATGTCAAGCTTAGGTAATAGTATCAAAAACTTTGAATCTGCTGCTAAAGGTATTGCTCCAACTGTTGATTCAATTGCTTCTACTAAAAAATACAGTGAAGAATTATCTACTGCTGCTGCACAAATGGAATCATTAAATAGTTTATATAAAGTTCAACTAGAGAGTGCTTCAAGAAATGCAGAAGCAAATAAAGAAATTGCTGAAAATGCAACTAAATTAAAAGAGCAAATGCAATCAATGACTGCAAATATTGCTTCTTTAAACAATGTATATGGCGGTATGCTTTCGGCTATGAATAATAAAGGATAATTAGTTAAAAACAATTATTATTAATAAAAAACTAATTATTTAGAAAATATGGCAGGAGGAAAATTAACCCCTAGACAGAAGATGATAAACCTGATGTATCTGGTTTTTATCGCAATGTTAGCAATGAATATGTCAAAAGAAGTTTTGTCTGCTTTTGGCTTAATGAATGAAAAATTTGAAAGCGCAAATGAGGCTTCTAATGCGACTAATGAGCAAATGTTAACAGCATTAGATCAAAAGGCAGTTGAGGCAAAAGGAGAGTTTGAAATTGCTTCTCAAACAGCGCATAAAGTGCAATCTATATCAAAAGATTTTTATGATTACATCGGCTCTTTAAAAGGCGAAGTTTTAAAAGGTTTTGAAAAAGATGCGAAAACAGGACAATTACCATATGAAAATATGGATAAAGGAGATAATATCGATGATTGGTTTACTGGAGAAGGTTATACAGCTAAAGGAAACGAAATTGTTGCAAGAATAAATAAGTATAAAGCTGATATGAAAGCGGCATTGAGCGATAAAAAGTACAGTGCAATTGTAGCAGAGATTGATAATAAATTTGATACTTCTGATGTTAAAAATAAAGAAGGATTAGAAGATAAGTTTTTAACGTATCATTTTAAAGGTTTTCCTGCAGTCGCATCAGTTGCAAAACTATCTGCTTGGCAGAGTGATGTTAAAAAAGCAGAATCAGATGTTTATAGTTCAGCTTTAGGAAAAGCGGCAGTAGCTGCGGCATCTTATAGTAATTATAAAGCAATTGTAGTTCTTGATAAAAGCGCCTACTTTCAAGGAGAAACAGTTACAGGTAAAGTTGTTTTAGGTCGTTATGACGAAAACACAAAACCTACATCATTCGCAGGGCCAGGTAAAATTGTTAATGGACAAGCTGTTATCTCGATGACTGCTGGTGGAATTGGTGAACAAAGTATTAATGGACAATTTACATTCTTAGAAGATGGGAAAACTATTCCACTTAAATTTGAAGGTAAATATGTAGTAGTACCTAAACCAAACTCAGCTACTATTTCTGCAGATAAAATGAATGTAGTTTATAGAGGAGTTGTTAATCCAATCTCAGTTTCATTTGCTGGAGTTGCTGATAATAAAGTTGTAGCAAGTGCTCCAGGATTGTCTTCTGCGGGTAAACCGGGAAAATATAATATGAGTCCAGGTACAGGTACAGAAACTACAATTTCTGTTACAGGTACATTACCAAATGGAACTACTGTTTCTGATAAGAAAACTTTTAGAATTAAAGGTATTCCTGGACCAAGCGGAACTATTAGAGGTGAAATGGGTATCGTAAAAGGACCTAAATCAAACTTAGAAGTAGCTACAATTGGAGCTAAATTAGTTGATTTTGATTTCGAAGTTGGATTAGATGTTGTTGGATTTAATTTAAAAGTTACTGGACAGCCTACAGTTGTAGTTTCAGGTAATAAGTTAAATGCACAATGTAAATCAGTTCTTTCAAAAGCAGGTAGAGGTGACCAAGTCACTATTTCTGAGATTAAAACTAAACTTGTTGGAGCAGGAAGTTATTTGTTGCCTAGAACTTCTCCAGTAATTTTTGAAATACAATAATAAGTAGATCCATAAAGTAAACTACTTCAATATCTTATACTGACACCATGATGAATGTAAGAAATTTTTTAATAGCTATTATCTCTGTTGCAGGGAGTTATACCACATTTGCGCAGTCAAATTTGCTTAATGCAAAGACACCTGCAGAAATTGGTCTGAAAAGCCCAGCACAACTTATTTCAGATAATGACAAACCATTAGCTTATGGTTATGTACACGATAGAGATGTTTTGATGGGGAAAACAATTTGGGAAATCATTGATTTGAATGAAAAAATTAATTTTCCACTATATTTTCCAATTGATACCGCAAATATCGGTTCAGACAGACGTTCTATGTACGATGTCTTGACAAAGGCAATTAAAAATGGTAAAATTACTGAAGTATACACTGATAGTTATTTCAATACCAAAAAGTCTATGAAAGATATTGAGGCTTCTTTATCACGTGTCGATACAACAGATGCTGGTAGAGAGCAATTGAATCAAGATCCAGGGGCGTATGTTACGCAAACGATCGAAAAAAAGAAGACAACTGGTAAAGGGAAGAACAAAGTAACTACAAGTGAAACAGTAACTGTTCCTGCATCTAAAACGATATCTTCTGAGTATATCTTGAAAACTGATTTAACAGCTCAAGATGTCACGGAATATAAAATTAAAGGGTATTGGTATTTTGACAAGCGTCAAAGTGAATTGAAGTATCGTCTATTAGGGATTTGTCCTGTTACTCCAGATGTTTATACTATTAATAGTGAAGAAAAAGATTATATAGAATTGTTTTGGGTATTCTTTCCAGATGCTAGAAAAGTTTTGCATGATGCTAAGGCTTTTAATGATAAAAACTCAGCTATGCCAATTTCTTTTGATCAAATCTTGAACTCTAGACGTTTTAACAGTACAATCTATAAAGAAGAAAATGTTTATGGAGATAGAACTATAGAAGAATACATGAAGGATAATGCTCAGAATCAATTGTTGGAATCTGAGAGAGTGAAAGAGAAAATTAGAAATTTCGAATCAGATATGTGGAATTACTAAAAATTAATTTCCTTCTTTAATATAAACTCTTACCATTTTTTGGTAAGAGTTTTTTCATTTATGTTTGTTGGCGTAACAGTTTAATTTATTCTCATGATTGACTATTTAATTATTGGCTCAGGTTTGGCTGGGATTTCTTTTTCCGAAAAAGCATTGTCCCACAATAAATCTATTTTGGTAGTAGATGATAAATCACAAAACTCATCAAAGATTGCTGGAGGTTTGTATAATCCTGTAATATTAAAAAGATTTAGTGAAGTATGGCAAGCACAAGAACAGCTTGTTTTAATGGATTCCTTTTATGCAGATATAGAAAGTAAATTAGATGCAAAATTCAACTACCAACTTCCAATTTTGAGAAAATTTTTTTCGATAGAAGAACAAAATAATTGGTTCAGTGCTTCAGATAAAAAAAACTTAGCGCCTTTTTTGTCGACTAAATTAGTTTCCAAAAAATACAATAGCATAGATTCGCCATACGATTATGGTGAAGTTTTACATACTGGTTATGTTGATACTGCTTTGTTATTAGAAAAATATAGAGAATATTTATTAGCTAATAATTTGCTGCTTCAAGAGTCGTTTGACTATAATCTAATAGAGTTTTTAGATTCAGGGATACAATATAAAAATATCCAAGCACGTCATATTATTTTTGCAGAAGGGTTTGGATTGCATAAGAATCCATTCTTTAATGATTTGCCTTTGGATGGTACAAAAGGCGAATTATTTATAATAAAAGCAGCAGGCCTAAATTTAGATGTAATTGTAAATACAAGTGTATTTATATTGCCTTTAGGGAATGATTTATTTAAGGTTGGGGCAACATACAACTGGAAAGATAAAACTGATCTGCCTACTGAAGAAGCTAAACAAGAGCTTTTAGAGCGTATACGTGAAATTATCACTTGCAAATTTGAAATTGTCACGCATTTTGCAGGAGTACGTCCTACTGTAAAAGACAGAAGGCCATTGGTGGGAACACATGATATATATAAATCACTTCATATTCTTAATGGATTAGGTACACGAGGAGTTATGCTAGGACCAGCAATGGCAAAAGCTTTATTTGAAAATATAGAAAATGAAATTCCTTTGGATGTTGAAATAAATATCGAGCGATTTTATAAAAAGAAGAACAGGTAATCTATTAAATTATTCTAGTATTAGAAATACTGTTTGTTTTTTTAACTATATAAGGCATTTAAGAAAATATAAGTTTTAGATATTTCTCTTAAATGAACTGATATAACTTATATGGGTAGATTGAGTTTTTGATGCATATTAGTTGCAATCTTTCTTTATTGTTTTATGTTAGTAGACGGATCATAAGAAACAAACATATTGATGTAAATGTTTCTTGACCATCTTAATACAAAAGGAAATAATAAAATAAGAGTTACTATAATTGCTATAAATGAAGTCTTAATGCTAGAACTAAATAAAACATAGGATATAACAAAGGCAGCGATACCTAAGGCAACGTTTAGACCATAACTCACATACATCGCTCCGTAAAAAAAGGAAGGCTCAATTTGGTATTTAAATCCGCAATGACTGCAAGATTCATTCATTTTTAAAACTTTAGTTAAATGTAGCGGATTCTTGTCTTCGTACATACTTTCGTTTTGACATTTAGGACAAGAGCCTTTTAAAATACTATTTAGTTTAGATCCTTTTTTGAACATTTTGAATAAGTTTTTGTGATAAGAAAAAGCATACTGTATCAATTACGAAGTTAGGGAATACAGTTGTTTTTTGATAAAAAATGGTGAATTTAAATCAAAGATAATCATTGATTAGCATATTAACAATTTTCGATTCTTAATATCTTGCAAGGCATAAATAAAGGAGGCTAAGTGTCTTGTAAATACGGCTTTTAACTTTATAGTATAATACATTCCTTTTCACTACCTTTGCATTTTTAAAAACATTAGTAAAATGCAATGAAAATTGCTTTATTTTTTAGAAAATTAAGAATCAAAAATACTGATTACAGGTCGATTAAATCAAAAATTAAAGCTTTGATGAGTTTTGAAAATTATTTAACTGCTCAGGAAAAGTATTTTAATGTCTACAAAAAATTAGGTTTTCATTAATTTGAAGATATTAATATACACAATCAATTAGTTATAAAATAACAATAATAAATGCTTAATATACATAATTTATCTGTTTCGTTTGGGGGTTCTTATTTGTTTGAGGAAGTTACTTTTCGTTTAGGTGCAGGAGATCGAGTAGGTCTTGTAGGGAAAAATGGTGCTGGAAAATCAACAATGCTAAAAATTCTGGCAGGTGATTTCAAACCTGATTCAGGACAAATTGCAACAGAGAAAGAGGTACGTATGGGGTTTCTACGTCAGGATATCGATTTTGAACAAGGAAGAACAGTACTAGAAGAAGCCTACGAAGCTTTTACAGATATAAAAGTTGTAGAGAAAAAATTAGAGCAAATCAATCATCAATTGGTAACCAGAACCGATTATGAAAGTGAAGAATACAGTCAGATTATTGAAGATTTATCTGATTATACACACCGTTTCGAATTATTAGGTGGTTACAATTATGTAGGAGATACAGAAAAAATTCTTTTAGGTTTAGGATTTAAGAGAGAAGTCTTTAATAATCAAACCGAAACCTTTTCAGGAGGGTGGAGAATGCGTATTGAGCTTGCAAAATTATTATTACAGTCTAATGATATTTTGTTATTGGATGAGCCTACGAATCACTTGGATATTGAGAGTATTATTTGGTTAGAAAGTTTTTTGCGTAATTATCCAGGAGTTGTGGTAATAGTATCACACGATAAAATGTTTTTGGATAATGTAACCAACAGAACAATCGAGATTTCATTAGGTAAAGCATATGATTTTAACAAACCATATTCAGAATATTTATTGTTACGTCATGAAATTCGTGAAAAACAATTGGCTACTCAAAAAAATCAAGCCAAGAAAATTGAAGAAACAGAAAAGTTAATCGAGAAATTTCGTGCCAAAGCTTCTAAAGCATCAATGGCGCAATCGCTTATCAAGAAATTAGATAAAGTAGAGCGTATCGAGGTTGATGAGGATGATAATTCGGTAATGAATATTTCCTTTCCAGTTTCTAAAGAACCTGGCAGAGTAGTAGTTGAAGCTGATAATGTTACAAAAGCGTACGGAGATAAAGTTATTCTTAAAGATATCAATCTGTTGGTAGAACGTGGAAGCAAAATTGCTTTTGTGGGACAGAATGGACAAGGTAAATCAACTTTTATTAAAGCAATTGTTGATGAATTTGAATACGAGGGAAGTATAAAATTAGGTCATAATGTTCAGTTGGGTTATTTTGCCCAGAATCAAGCAGAATATCTAGATGGAGAAATCACATTATTGCAAACAATGGAAGATGCTGCAATGGATACCAACCGATCAAAAGTTCGTGATATGTTGGGGTCATTTTTGTTTCGCGGAGATGATGTAGAAAAAAAGGTAAAAGTTCTTTCGGGAGGAGAAAGAAACCGTTTAGCATTATGTAAGTTGCTGTTACAGCCTATAAATGTTTTGCTGATGGATGAGCCTACGAATCACTTGGATATAAAATCTAAGAATGTTTTAAAAGCAGCACTTCAAAAATTTGGAGGAACATTGTTACTTGTTTCTCACGATAGAGATTTTCTTCAGGGAATGTCTAATCTAGTATATGAATTCAAGGATCAAAAGATAAAAGAATATTTAGGAGACATCAATTATTTCTTAGAACAACGTAATTTAGAAAACATGCGTGAAGTTGAGAAAAAAGATGCTACAAAAGCGGGAGCTCCTAAAGAAAGTAATAAGGCTTCATACGAGGACCAAAAGAAAAATAAAGCGCTGCAAAATCGCTTGAGTAAAGTCGAAAGTCAAATCAAGCAATTAGAAAAAGATATTCTACACGATGATAAAATGTTAGCTTCAAATTATGACAAGCATATTGAAGATGCTTCATTCTTTATGGCATACAATAAAAAGAAAGCCGAATTAGATAAATTACTTTCAGAGTGGGAAGTAGTTCAGGAAGAAATAGATAAACTATAATTTATTAGTTAGTATTTTTCTTGCTATCAGGACTGATAACAAAAACTGCATTTCTAATGTTATAAAAGAGCTTCTAAATTCGCTTTTTTAAACAGGAAATGCAGTTTTTGCTTTGTAATTTTCTCTTCAATCTAGGCTAGTTTTGGTATTCAGTTTCAGTTTTAATAACAGTTGCTGTTTTGTTCGCAGCCCAAAGCCCAAAGCCCAAAGCTTTTTACTTTATAATTCCAATCTTTTTAGAGTGTTCAATCGCTTCACTGCTATGCCTGAAATAGCAAACAGAAACTTCAAGATTTTCTAAATTTTTCAGAATAGTTTCTGTTGGTTTTTTTTTATGTTTGCCGGTTTGTCTGATGTAAACTGCTTTCACAGTTACAGGGAATATTTTGCAAATCCTTTCGTATAATATTGGATCATGTTGAGAATCATCACCCAGTAAAACATATTTAAGATTTGGATAAAACTCTAAAACATGTTTAATTTTATCAAATTTATGGTCATGATTTCCTCTGCCACTCATAAAAAAATCAGATATTCCGGTTTTAATATCTTTTAATAATATTACAGCTCTTGGTAATTCATGTATTTTAGTAAACTGAATAATAAATCGATATAAATTCCATTCGCTGCTTGAAATATAGAAAAAAGCATTTTTTTCATTTTTATTATTTCTTCCAGCAGAACTTAATGCTTGATAATGAGGTACAACATCATCAAATATTTTTCGGTCATTTACGTTTCTAAAGAGTAGAATATATAATTTTTTGAAAAAGTTCTTAGTATGCGAAATCAGGAAAGTGTCATCAATATCAGATATGATTCCTAAGTTTCCTTCATGAGGTCTGATGAAAGATGCAGAAGATGTTATTGTTTCGTTTTTATGAGTAATGCTAACTTCATAGTCCATCCATCCAAAACCAGTTTCTTGTTTTAAAGGAATGCAAAATTTAAAAAAACCATCATCGAGGGTTTTGGTATGAATTTGTCTATCTCCATGTTTTAAATAAACATCGTAATTGGAAATTGTTTTTATTTGGAAAAGTTTAAGAACCGAAGTAGCATTTTTGAAATTCTTTTTTTGAAAATCATAATCATTAGCCGTTGATGGTTTAAAAATGTGTCCCATAACAATTAGTTCCTGATCATTGGCATATCCTCGATATAATTTTAAAATAGGTTTCATTAATTGTGTACTTTTGGAATAGCTGGTATAATTAGTTTTTAATAAATATAAAGATAAAATTTTGAAACGAAATATCTTATTTGTTGTAAATCCTATTTCGGGTGATTTGGATAAGTCTGAGCTTATCGCAACAGTAAAATCTTATGCAGTAACATGTCATATTTATTTGAAAGTTTATGAAACTACAGGAAAAAATGATATTACTCAGATAAGAGAGTTATATAAAGAGTATTTGCCTGATCGGATTATTGTTGCGGGTGGAGATGGAACTGTGAAGATGGTTGCCGAAGCAATGGAGCAATATGATGTTGTTGTTGGGATAATACCAGCAGGATCTGCTAATGGTTTATCTGTTGATTTAAATTTGCCAAAAACACTTGAAGAAAATTTAAATATTGCTTTTCATAATAATTATATCGAAATGGATATGATTTGTATTAATGGAAAAAAAAGTATTCACTTAAGTGATATTGGCTTGAATGCAGATTTAATTAAGAACTATGAGGAAAGCAATATAAGAGGCTTTTGGGGTTATGCATCACAGGCTTACACAACTATAAAAGAGTCAGGAGATCCTTTTGTTGTCGCTATTACAGCAAATAACCAAACAGTAGAGCATGAAGCAAGGATGGTTGTAATTGCTAATTCTCAAAAATATGGGACAGGCGTTGTAATTAATCCAAAAGGAACTGTAAATGATGGTAAATTTGAATTGGTAGTTTTAAAAAACCTTGATTTAATAATTTTAGGAAAAATAATCACAGGAAATATGCCTATCGACTCAGATGATATTGTTATTATTTCGACAGATCAAGCGGTGATAAAAACAAATCATCCAGTTAGTTTTCAAATTGATGGAGAGTATTGTGGCGCTCAGACTAAATTGGATGTTCGTATTTTGCATAAGCAAATGAAAATCGCCATTCCTTAAAAAATCTTTGCCAAAGTTGAAAATTTATCAAAGATGGAATATGACTATTTAAACGGATTTCGTTCTTGCCAATCTGTTTTTGGTTCCAGATAATTAAATAATTTGGCAATATTATGGTTGATTAAAGAATTGCTGTGTGTGATAAGTCCGTATAATTTTACTGGTTTTGCACCCACAGAGCTTTTGATTTCCAGAGCCGTTCTGGCAAAAATAACTTCTTTAAAATTCCTGTTTATAGAAAGTGCAATCATGTCGTAAAGCATGTTTAAATACAGCATTTTTTCGCGCTGAACACTTTCGTCATAACCTAAAAAATAAGTATCCATTGCAGTTCCATTCATGATTAAAGTATTGAAACCGATTAGTTTTCCATCAATAAAATAACCATAAAAAAGAAACTTCTCTTTTAATGTTTCTTTAAAAACTCTAAAGTGATTCTTGGCTAAGAAAAAGGTATTAAAAGGAGCATTTTTGGCTACGTGATGATACAAATCATAGATAGTATCTTCAAAAGTTATGATGTCATCTAGATCCATTTTCCTCTTTTCTATTCCTAAGGCTTTTTTGCGAGTACGTTTGTATTGATCACGGTATTTTTTGGATAAAGCATCAATATAATCGGTTTCAGTTTTCCAGTTTTCATTGATTTCAAAAATCATATTGGGCTGTATAGAAAATGTGTAGCCTTTTTTAAATTCGGTAGAGAGCATATCAATTTCTTTTGCCGAAAAATCTTTAATAGTTGTAATATGAATTTTTTTGCCTTTTGATTTAAAATCTTTTTTTAGGGTATTAATGGCTTTATGCAATAACTTAATCGCTTTAGGCTGACTTATTTTTTCAGAGAATGAAAACGCGTTCTGCCCAGTAAGCATGTTATTACCTACAAACAAAACATGGGAGGCAAATTTTTTGAAGGCAAAATTTCGAACCGAAGTTTTTATACATTGATCACGTTCACCAAATGATTCTAGTTGATTAGAATCTAAAAATTGTGTGAGAGCAATACCAACTAATTCAGACTCTTTAAAGAGTCCGATATAATGACATAGCATATTGGTTGGTGCCGATTTTTCTAATACCTCTAAATATTCTTTGGATAAAAAAATATTATGGCTAGCCAAATCATTCCATAACTTAGGGAGTGATTCAGTATTGTTGTAAATCTGGAAGGAATAACATGTATTCAAGGTAGGAGTACTATTATTTTTCAAATTTACTTAATAATAATAGAATATTATAATTTATGGCTTATTTAGCTACAATATAATTAAAAAAGGAATTTATTTAATTTTTATTTTCAAACAGATTATTGTGTTTTTATTTTATGCCCAAGCACAAATAATTCCGCCCATTATGGTTAGGGTAAGAATCCAGTATCCAGCATGAACAAAAATATATTTCCAAGATTTTCTTTCAAACAAACTATTAATTGCCAGCATTGGGAATGCAAAGAATACTCCAGTTAGGAATCCGTGAAGTGAGCCGTGTTTAAAGGTGCGATAAGCAGTTCCGTAATCGGCCATAAAAGCTGAAAAAGATGGTTTTGCACTTTCTAGCATCGGAGGACCTCCAACCATTCCTATCGCTCCAGATTGATGAATTGTTAATGCAGAAACGATTATCGTCATCATTAATGAAAATATATAAGTTAATCCGAAAATTTTGAGCATGCTTCCTTTTTTAAGATCATCTGGAGTTATTCTGGCTTCTCTCATCCAGATTGTTCCAAACACTTTTGGGTTGTACCAAATGAAACCAGTAACAAGGGTTGTTAATGCTGAAGCGAAAAATGCTATGAGAGTCATTTCCATGAAATTAGGTTTTAAGGTTAGTTGTTCAAATTTAATAAAATATTAAATACTAATTACATCGATTGAAATTATCATAAATAATTAAGCTTTTTGGATTTAATATGTTTTTTTTGTGAATTATAGATAATTAGGCATTAAGGGAGTTTTAAATAAAGCAGTAATGAACTAACTGTTGTTATGCTTTTTAAAATTTCAGAATTAATTATGAATGTAAAAGATTTTTATTAGTAAATTTATATTTCAAAAGGCTAGGGAAGCCTTATAAATGAAATTATACTTAATTTAAATTGATAAACTATGAGAGTACAATATCAGGGAGAACATAACGGAAAACCTACTACATTCGAAATAAGAATAATAGGTAATAATCTTTCAAAATCTAGTTCCAATTATCAAATAGATTTATTGGTAGGTAATAATAAACTGCCTATGACTTCATCAATGATTCATCAGAGTTTATCAAATTGTTTAAAAGATATTTACTTATTCCGAAAAGCAAATAACATAAAGTTAGATGCCGCTTCTGAAAAAGTGCTGCCAAACATAGTACCATATGACTTGGTACTGTACAACTATAACAAAAATATGTTGTTTATGGCTTAATAAAGATGTTTAGGTTTTGATATTCAAAATAAATAAAAGATCTCGTTTTGTCTGAAAAGAGGTTTGAAGAAACTAGGTTTGGAAGAGGCTTAAAATAAAGAATTTATTTATATAATGAAAACGCAACATTATCATGGAAAGATATTATTGCGTTTTTTATGTTCAATCCAAGCCTTTCTCCCTTTAGATTTTTCCTTCTAGAATAACTAAGCAGATTATAATAATTATTTTGAGTATAAAATAAATTAAACCTTAGGTGGTGAATTTATTTTTTTTGGTTTTAACAATTCTTTTATGAGCATGTTAAGTTGATATAAGATTTATATAGGAATGGTACTAAATAAGAAAGCTTCAGATTTTCCTGAAGCTTTCTTATTTAGTTGGGAAAACACTGTGATGCACAGAGAATAACTCTTAAACATGCTGGTTATGTAATTTAAATTTAATAGGTAGCGTTTATTCTGATAGATGCTTTAACTAAGGCCAATCCTTTGATGTTTGTAAAAGAAACTTCCTTAGGTTGGTACTGCGGATTTTCGCTTACTAATTTTATCCAATCATCACCTTTGTCAGACTTCTGTATCCATTTAATCATAACAAATTCTTTAAGATCATCGGCTATTAGATAAACCAAATACATTTCACCCCAAAAGATGTTCTCAATAACATTATTCATTCTTTTGTACATAACGATATCACCACTCTTTAAAAGAGGATGCATGCTATCTCCATTTACATGAATAGCACCATCGCATTTAGGCAGATAGGGTATCGATATAAAATCTATTGGATCTTGATTTGCATCTTGAAATAAAGAAGCAATTCCTGCGGGAGCTTGTATGTTGTATAGGGGAACTTGTTGTTTTTGAATGGCTTCCTTGTTCTCAGGTTTGTAAGTTGAAGTATTAGGTTCATGAACCGAGCTATTTTTTGTATTTGTTCGGTCTCCAAACTTATAAGAATTTAATATCATATCACCATTCCCTGTTAAAAGCCATTCCATATTAACTTCTGGATAAGCATTGAGTATATGCTTTATTTTTGAAGCACCAATATCTTTAACCTTATCTAAAAAACCATTAGAAAGACCAGTTTCAATATAGAATTTTCTTCTGCTAATTCCTTTGTATTTAATAAGTTGTAATATTCTATCGATTATCATCTTGTTTTTTTTGTAGATTATTTACTCAATTCTTTGTGATATGTAGGATATACTCTCTATATTTGTAATATTATAAGAAAAGTAGTAAGTAAATAACAAACGTACAAAAAAAAGAACAAATATGATTAAGACCCAGGTACATTAATGCTTTGATTGACAAAAAGGATTGATAAACTTTTTAAGTTCGATAGTATATAGATGATCAAAGAAATAATATTTAGGTAGACATTAGAAGAGGAGTTGTTTTAATATGTAAAAATAAATTATGGAATATCTGATTAAAATTGCAAAAAGTAACCCCCATTATGAAAAATTAGAAAAAGCAATTAAAGACCTACTTCAGTTTATTGAGGCAGGAGCGGTTTACGTGTCAAATAGTGGCAATAATAATGTAGTTGTAGTAACATTTATTCTCAAAGAAAATTGTAGTCAGGATGGAGATGTTTTAGAAGAAACTGCATTCAAGGTTATAAAGTTATATCCTGGTTTTGTTTTTAAATTTATTAATTCTAAATGGGCTGATTATGGATTTAGAAAAGGAAAACTATTTTTTATACAACATTGCACTTATAAAGAATTGGTTTATTTTGAGCCAAATTCAAAAGTATTCTATCCAAGGGTAGATACTTCGAGACATTTATTTAAAAAAGCCAAAAGACGATTTAATATAGATATTGAATCAGCTGTGGTAATATTTCGCAATGTATCAATTTATAGAAGAAGTAATAAGAGTGTAGATACAGCCTTTGCAATGCATCAAACTTTGCGTTACATCTTTATATGTGCTTCAGAGTTTCTTATGCCAGAATTTATTAGTTCTACCTGTTTATTGGTACACTATGATTATGTTATTGATTTTGCACCCACATTTAAAACCATATTAAATAAAGATATTCAGGAAGATAATGAAATCTTAATTATGTTAAATACGGCTTATAACAGTATACAGCAAAATCTTGATATGGAAGCTATAGATTTTGCATTGATAGATAGGGCAAAAGCTAAAATTGAATTAATGCAAAGAGAAATTAACAGACTCTTTCATGAACATATAAAGTTATGCAAGCAAAAAGTAAGAGAATTAAATAATCAGGATTTTTTAGGAAGATCTATTTTTAATAATAGAATTCAGTCTAATTACATCATGGATGACGCATTCTCAAGGATAAGTAACGTAATTACGGAATCTTTTAAGAAAACAAGAGCAATATATTGTTTTGGATACACTACAACTCATGAAAATAATACAGACAAAAGTGCAAATTACAGCAAACAACTTCCTAATTATCATTTTTATTTACTGGTACTCAATTTAGAACATATCGAAGATGGAGTAACATTGTTGGAAAGTCTAATACAAGAAAAGTTTGAAGGTAAGTATAAAGTGACTATTCTTAATCATAGTATTAATTATTTGCGAAAGAAAAATCATATTCAGAAATATTTTTTTAATGCAATTATATTAAATGGTCTTCTGATATATAATAACTCTTCATTTTTTGTTTATTCTAAAACTTTTGTATTAGAAAGGCAGATAGATTTTGTGAAAAGTTTTTATGATAGCAAAATGTTACTGGGACAGCAATTTCTTAGTCTTGGGCAAAATTGCTTCAATGATAATTCGGGTGCAATAAAAAATGATTTTTTGCATAAGGCGATGAAGCAAATTGCAATTGCACATATTCATTTATTTTTGGGGTATCATACAGGAAGGTTTTCATTGAGTTGCTTATTCTCGTTATTGAAATATATACAGGAAATTGAGTTTCCTTTTGATTTTGTAGATGAAAAAGATAATCCAATCTACCAATTTAGAACTGTAAGTACAGAAATAGTGAAACAAAAAAATACGCAAACTATTGCTATAGAATGCAGTAAACTACTGGAAGAAAAATGTATTACTTTTTTTGAGCAAGCTACGAAAATAGCCGAAAAAGAATTTAAAAGACTAGAGAATGAGAGCAAGTAATATTCTTGAAGCTTTGTGTTTAAAGGTTTCTGATAAATATTTATAGTAGCTAATGACTTTATCTGTAATTATAAATTACAATTGGACCAGTTTAATTACCTACACTATTGCGTTTTGGACGTTTCATTTTTAATCTTATCGGTTGGGGTATAAAGCAAATGAGAAGATGTGCGCGTTTCCATCGATAACATTTTTGAAAAAAGCACATTGCTACAAATATGAATACAGCCGTTCCAACAGCCACCTGAAAAGGGTAGGCTAGTACGTTTTTTTGAGGAATAATCATCGGGACAAGGGCAATTGCACATGCAGGGGCAAAAGGTTTTTCGATGATTTCAAAGAATACAAAAAGACATGAAAATAGTAGTAATACAGTATATACTAGAGGTAAACCCAATAGTATATGAAGATAATATTGAAAGATAGTTCCTAAAACACCAGCAGTTACCATTATCAAAAAAACCTGAACAGGTCGATTGCGAAAACCTGCGGAAGATGAACTAAACTCTATAAACATCACCACCAACGGAGGTACTATAAAATATACTTGACCGGTAAATACTGGAATTACAGCTATGAGTAGTAACCAAATAAATAACTTGATCCAATGCTTTGGATGATGAATAGCACTCTTTTTTATATTTGAAGGGATTGTTTTGCGTAATCTGTTTTTTTCAAGAAGCCACTGTCCGGTAATAACTAAAATACTCATAACAAAAACGGAAGCTGGATAAACCAAAGAATGAGTTCCCATTAACACAGGCAACATTGCAGCAGATGTTATGGGAATTAATGTGGTACGTGTAATAATGAGACAGAGGGAAGTAAAGGCAAATGAAATTGCAATATTTACCAGCAATGGAAACGGAGAATAACGAACAAGCAGGATTCCGAAAACGGCACAAACAGTCATTAGTATAATTAGCATTGGTCTGCTTACAGTCCATGTTTTTTTATCTATAACCCATAAGCCAAGAACTAAAGCCGCCATTTCGGGAAATAAAACTTCTTTTTCATCTAGCCATTCCGAAACGCTGATCATCAATCCGATCATGAGGAGTGCAAATAAGTACCGGATTAATTTATGTTTGTTCATTTAGAGTCGTTATAATAAGAAACGGTATTGTTTATATACAAAATTAAGGATATCATCATAGGAGAACAATGGACAAATATGGATATTGCCTAGACAGATCTGCTTATTGATTAGCTAAATTGGACTCAGTTATTCCTCAAAAATTAGGTGCTATTTGGATTTAATTTTGGCTATTATTTTTAGTATTCTTGTTTAGAAACCATTCTCCGAATTATTCGATTTTATTATATTTGATTAATAAAACACTAGCTTTATGCTTGTAAAAGAATGCAGTAGCATAAGTGTAAAAAGTTGGATAAAAACGAGTAGTGAGTTTGTATTAGGCTAAAAGGTGGTTTTATTTTCTAAAGTAATTATCATTAAATTTCTTTTGCCTTATTGTATAAAAAAGTGTAATAATAATGTCTAAGGGGAATGATTTACCTAATTGCTGTTATTTTGCCTATTTTTGATGAATAAATATATTTTTATTTCTCATTTTAATAGCAACTATATGTTTGGACAAAATAAAGTTGAAGCAAAAAAAAGGCAACGATCAGTAAATAATTGTATTAAGTCTGTTGATAATTTAAGCTTAGAAGTTGCATTTGAGTTAGCAAAGCATGTTTCATTAAATAAAAAATTTTCTACAGCGATACTTGATGTTTCAGGAGCTATTAAATGGAAATTAGGATAATAACAAAATAATTATAATTTTAAAAAAAATAAAAATGAAAAAAATAATTGCAGTTCTAACTTTTATGATGTTTTCAACATTGATGTTTGCACAAGAAAATAGTTTTCAACTTTCAACCCATATTTTAGACATATCTAAAGGAATGCCTGTAAGTAATGTTTCTATTAAGTTAGAGCAATATAATGAAAAAACTAAAACATGGTTTTTTATTGAGGAGAAGAAAACAGATGTTAATGGAAGAATAACAGATTTCCTAAACTCAAAAAAATCTAATATAGGAATTTATAAGCTGATTTTTTTTACAAGTGATTATTTTAAAAAGAGCAATGTAGAGAGTTTTTATCCATTTATAGAAGTCGTATTTCAAATTAACGACCAGAAACATTATCACGTTCCGATAACACTTTCTGCATTTGGGTATTCAACTTATAGAGGTAATTAAAATAGATAAATTTACAGAATAAAAAAAGCTTCAGAAAATCTGAAGCTTTTTTGTTTTTAGTAGCCCGTAGCGGAATCGAACCGCTCTTACATGGATGAAAACCATGCGTCCTAACCGATAGACGAACGGGCCTACTTTTCTAATGCGGGTGCAAAATTATAACTAATTTTAAGATATGCAAGTAAGATTTAAAAAAACTTTTTTAGTTATTCAGGAAATATAATATTCAGAAATAATCGGTTGTAAATAGATTGAATTAATCAAGGTGTATTTATTTGATTAATAGCGGTTTGTTTTTCTTGAGAAAAGAAGGTAAAGAAGATTTTGTTCTTTTAATGTTAAAAAGATAATTTTATTAAAATTAAAAATCATTTGTTTTGAAAGAATAATCTTTCTGTTTTATATTAGTCTTTTTTAGAAGATGCCCACTATTCGAAGGGTTTTAATGAGATGCTGTGCTACTATTCTCGGCTTCGTTCCTGTAATTTTAATCAAGTAAGCAATATTTGTATTCTCTAAACGGAGTAACAAAGCACCTAAAGCAAAAAAACTCCAGATCCCTCTGAAGCTTTTGTCTTAGTAGCTGGTAATATAAAATGTATGACCATTTATTGAAGATTGTTAAAGGATAGTTTAAGATTTTATTTTAACAAAGACTTCGCGGTAGGGTGTCCTTCTTTTTTTATCGAATTAATTTTATATATGCGCTATAGACATCATCCTTAAGAGAAGTTCGCATATAATATACTATTTCTTCTTTATCTTTTAAATTGTATTCAATTAAACCAGCGTCACAATAATAATAAAACAAGTTATCATCATCAGGAAATTCAATGTTTGAAATAGGTAAAGTTGTTAATTTTATTTCCAATACTATTTCACCATTCGTTAAGTCTAGTTTAAAAAGTTTTCCTTTACGAGTATATCCCCAAAGAGTATCATCATGCTCGGTAATATATTCGATAGTATCATCTTTAAAATCAGTTTTCCATAGCTGAGTTCCTGTTTTTGAATCAACAGCATATACAGAAGAAACGGTAGAACCTTGTGCTGCAAAATATACCTTTTTGTCTTTGCTGAATATACGTTCCTTAATATTATATTGATTTTCATCTAATTTAAATTGCCATAAAACATCTAGTTGGTTAGGGCTTAAGGCAAAAAGTACATCTTTTTCATTTGCTATAAATACATTCTCACCATCTGTTACAGGTTTTCCATGCATAGGTTCTTCAAAACTTTTTTGGTTAAGAACTTTCCCTGTATTAGCATCAAAACTATACACATTCGAGGCGCTTTGGGTAAAAATTTTGTTGTCAAAAAAGAGCACCGGAATGTCATTATTTGGGGAATCTAGCTTGTAGCTCCATGATAAACTGCCATCTTTTATATTAAGGGCATATAGGTTACTGCTTTGATCTTGATTTTGAGCAGTTATATACAGTTTTCCGCCATTTATAATTGGAGTTTGATCTTTTAGAATAATTTGATCTGTAATGTTACCTAATCTTGATTTCCAAAAAGCATCGCCAGTTTGGTTATCTATTGCGAAAATCTCACCGTTTATAAATGGAACGTACACAACTCCATCATGTAGTGTTACTTTATTTGCACACATTTCAGTATTAGAATCTGTAGCTTTTACAGTCCAATTAATATCTTCAGAGTCGAAATCATATGAAAAAACAGAACCGTCGTAATCATAAAGTAGGATTGCTTCATCATCTAATTCAACTTTTTGAAGCGGATTTATAACCTTATTAGTGACTGCTTCATTAGGAAGTAAATTATCATTAGAATAATTCGTTTTGTCTGGTTTAGAAGTGGTTGTAATTTGCCCAAACATATTTATAATAGTAAATACAAATAAAATAGTTATTAGTTTTTTTTTCATTTTTAAAATTTTAGTTTGATAATTTGGTTTCTTTTTCAGTACTATAAAATTACACTTTTAAAAGAACTGATGCTGCCATCTTCTTTCATAACTATATTAGTTACTCCGCTCTCCAAAGTGTTCTTATGAAATGCAGGCTAATGTTTCCTGACTTTGCACTCATAACCTAAAAGAAGAAGAAACGCCTATATAAAGTACAAATATCTATTTTAATAAATTAAAACAAACAACAAAGCTCCAGATTTCTCTGAAGCTTTGTTTTAGTAGCCCTTACGGGACAATTCTCCGAATCGTTTTGTGGATGATTTAAGAATCTTGTATTAAGTTTTAGAAAAAGAAATAACCAACAGATAATTGAAATACTCCGTTTTTATTTTTAATAGAAGAACCTTCTAAATTATTAATATCAGTTAATCCCAAATTATATCTTGCACCAAAATTAAGCCCGTTGTCAAGTTTGTAGCCTACGCCAAAATTAACACCAAAATCAAAAGTATTAAACGAATCTTTTACGTTTGTCTTTTCATTTTTAGCAGCAAGTAAAAAACCTATTTGCGGTCCGGCTTCAACACTCAATCCTTTTGTTAAATAATATTTTCCCATTAAAGGAATGTTCAGATAACTCAAGGCAATTGTATTATCATTGAAACTATATCCCTGACCAGAATACATTAATTCAGGTTGAAAAGAAAATTTATCTGAAATGGGAATTTCTGATAAAACACCAAAATTAAATGATGTTACGACATCAATATTTTTGGTTTTATCTCCGCTGATATTTGCAAAGTTTAAACCTCCTTTAACACCAAATTTAATTTTTTGGGCATTAACATTTGTGAATCCTAAAACTGTAATAACAGCTAGCAATAAAATTTTTTTCATAAAATGTGATTTGAATTATTTAAGTGCAAAATTGGTATAAGAAAAACTAGAAAAGGTTTCAAAAGCTTAAAAATGTATAAAATGGTACTTATTTGCTGGTATTTTTATATTTATTTGGTGTCTGACCAGTAACTTTTTTAAAGGCTTTATAAAAAGTCGTTTTTGAAGTAAACCCAGATTCTAATCCCATTGTCAACAAATTATAGTTTTCATATTCAAAATTTGAGATCATTTCCTTGACAGCTTCAACCCGATAGTTATTTATGTAATTAGCAAAATTGTCTCCTGTTATTGTGTTTATAATTTGTGAAACATATCCCGCGCTTATGCCTAGTTTTTCAGCGACCTTTTCTCTGTTTAATGTACTATCGGTATAAATGTGCTGCTCTTTGCAAAGAAGTTCTAGTTTTTTAAAATAAAGATTATCTGCGGTGATAGATTCCCTATATTCTTCTGGTGTATTATTTTCTACAATTTGCAGATTGGTATACGAAATAGCTAGATCTGTATTTAGAAAATTATAAACAGCATCTTTGTTTTTGGCCAGTTTATATTTGTAAATGCCTATATAAGCTGTCCAGTGAATTATAAATGTTGCTGATAAAGCCAGGATGCTCATAGTAGCAGAAATATCAAATTGAAGAAATAAGCCGGCTAGAGCGGTAATAAGAAAAGCGAATACTAATGAAGAAATAATTGTTAATAAAGTAATTATCCATTTTTTTTCCTGTGAATCTTTTAAGTGTCTTATCATAAAATAAGAGTAAAGTAGTAGGAAAGGGATGAATGTAACGGCTAAAACAAGATGGACCAGACCAAGTATATTGATTAGATCAATGCCTGACTCAGGAATAGTATAAATTCCTGCAACATGATCAAGATCTTGTGTAATATTAAGAACAGCGGAATAGGCAAATGGAATAAGACACAAATAGATTTTTTGTTTGCATTTTACAGTATCATCGATCCGGTTTATAATAAACAGGAATAGGAAAGCAGGTATTAGAAATATCCACTCGATGTGGTCAATAAAGCGTAGAAAAGGATAGGGAGTAAATGCATCTTCAATCTCAAAAACATGATTCAGTAAAATAATTGAAAGTGTAAATAGTAAGAAGGCCAGATATTTATTTGAATTACTATTGAATAAGGAAGACTTTAAAATAATTAAGCCTAAGACTATTCCCTGAAAAATCGCAATATTTAAGAGTGTTGTATAAATCAATTTTTTTAGTATAAAAGTTGGTTTAAGATTTTTTCGGGATATTATTGTAATTAGTCATTTTTCTAAAAATGTAATTTATTTCATTAGAATTGACAAAACGAATTTATATTAATACAGAAGATTTTCTTAAGGGATTAAGAAATGATTAACTAAAATGACCTCCTCCCCCGAAGAATTCTCATGCAAGTTGAGCGTATGCCTCCAGACTTGACTCCCGCAATCTGAATTGTATATTGTTTTGTAAATGATATAAACAACAAAGCTTCAGATTTCTCTGAAGCTTTGTTTTAGTAGTGTAGGAACTATTCTGTCTCGTCCTAAAATAAGTTTCCATAATTTCTATATTTTAAATCAATTATGGGACACCGATTGGGGATCGCCTAGCAAGCGTCTGCAAGAGATTCCTAAACTTTGTGACGAAATTAAATAGGACAACTTCATTTCCTAATACTTCATAAAGTTCTCTTAGTTTAAGCCCGAATCTGTACGCTATACTATTTTAAATGTATTTTCCTAAAAATAAATAAAAAATAAATAAAAATATCACGTATATTTCCTACTTTTGTTAAATTAACATTTTATAACCAAGTATAACATCAAACAACTAGATTTAAACACTTGAACTATGGAAAAAAATACATTTATTCGATTATTGATTCTTTTTATTAGTTTCCCTCTTTTTGCACAGCAAATTAATACTAACATTCCAGTTTCGGATACTGAATACCAAGCTTTGGTCGACTTTTACAAAGCCATGGGAGAATCCAATTGGAGTAACAAATGGAACACTAAAGAAAACAACCTACATGAAGTTACGTGGTATGGTGTAACTGTAGAAAATGGGCATGTAACAGCAATTAACCTCAATAATACTAGTAATATCGCAGGAGCAATACCTGCTTCTTTCGGGAATTTAAAATACCTAAGAAGTCTTGCTTTATATGGAGGAAGCTACAGTAAGGATCTAAGTTACTCTGACCTGAGTACTCTGTCTGAGCTCGAAAATCTAGAATATCTAGACCTGAGAAGCTGTAAAATAAAAGGAAGTTTACCCGCCTCATGGAGCAAACTAAAAAAATTAAATGCATTACATCTTAACAGTAATAGTATCTCTTCTTTACCAGAAGAATTTGGAGAAATAGAAAACTTGGTAACCTTAGATTTATCATACAACGAACTAAAGACGCTACCTGCATCGATGGGGAACTTGTCCTACTTGGCAACTTTAAATCTTAGCTACAACCAACTAGAAGTTCTTCCTAAAGAATTTGAAAATCTCAATGCTTTAAAAACGTTACAACTTAATAACAACAAAATATCCGATATAAAAGGTCTTTTAAAAAGTCAGGTATATATAAATCTAAACACTCAGACCTTAAATATGGAGAAATTC
>NZ_JADNRC010000008.1 GCF_015594725.1 Flavobacterium sp. ALJ2
TGTCTGATGTTTTCATTACACTTGTGCTTTAGTGTATCGCTATTTCAGGACGGGACAATTTTATGTTTAAAAAAGAATGCAAAAAGAAATGTATTTCTTTCGCATAGCTAGGCGATGTGTGTTTTAAATAAGTAAAAGATCTTTATTGAGAGTTCAAAAAGCCTGTTGAATTCTTGCATCCATGTTTGGATCACTTTATGATGTAAATATTCAGAAATGTGATTATAAAATTATTTTTGATTGCAAGTTTTAATCTAAAAGATGTAACATTTTTTTTAAATTTAGACCAATATTGTTACATGCTTAGATGCGATAATAAATAACATTTTATTTAAAATAATAACAATAAGTTTGTGAAACAATAAAACCTTATTTAAAAATGAAAAAACACAATAGTAAGAATTTGCTATTTGCAATTCCTGCAATATTAGGATTTGCAATGTGCCAGGCACAAAGTCAGGCACCTTCAGTACCAGGCATTGACGTGTCCTTGATGGGTAAAAATGTAAAACCAAACGAAGATTTTTTCCGTTATGTAAATGGCACTTGGTTGTCAAAAACCGAAATCCCTAGTGATAGGACAACTTGGGGGAGTTTTAATGAGTTGCTGAAGAAAACAGATGCAAATTCACTAGCTATTTTAAAAGAGGCGTCGAAAAACCCAAAATATAAATCAGATACAGATCAAGGGAAAGCAATAAACCTTTTTAATGCGATACTAGATACTGTTGGAAGAAACAAACAAGGTATTACACCTTTAAAGCCTTATCTTAAAAAAATAGAGGCAATAAAAAATACTGCCGATTTAGAGAAATTCTTAATTGAAATGGAACCTATCGGTGGAATTGGTTTTTTTGGAGTATATGTAAGTGCTGATGATAAAAATAGTACCAAAAATTCAGTAAGTCTTGGTTTAGGAGACTTAGGTTTGCCAGATAAAGATTATTATACAGCAGAAGATAAAGATTCTAAAGAAAAACGTGAAAAATACGTGCTCCATATAGCTAGAATGCTGCAGTTTATCGGGGAAAATCCAGCAGTAGCTAAACAAAATGCTGAAAAAATTCTAGCGTTAGAAGTCGAAATGTCTAAACCAAGATTAGATAGAGTAGAACGTAGAGATAATAGGTTACTGTACAATCCAACTTCTATTGCCGATTTGCAAAAAATGACACCAACCATCAATTGGAAAAATTATCTTTCGGGAATTGGATTGGCTAAAGTTGATACAGTTATAGTATTACAACCAAGATATATGAAAGCTTTAGAAACTGTTTTTAAAGAAAATAAAGTAGCAGCTTGGAAAGAATATATGAAATGGTCTTTACTAAGAGCTACTGCATCCCAATTATCTACAGAAATTGAAATTGCAAATTTTGATTTTTATGGAAAAACACTAACAGGAGCAATCAAACAACGTCCACGTGAAGAAAGAGCACTTCAAGTGGTAAATCAAACAGTTGGAGAAGCATTAGGTAAATTATATGTAGAGAAACTATTTCCAGCAGAAGCTAAAATAAAAGCTCAAAAAATGATTCAAAATGTGATCTTAGCATACCAAAATAGAATAAATAATTTAACTTGGATGTCTGCTGAAACAAAAGTTAAAGCGAATGAGAAATTAAATAAGATTACTGTAAAAATTGGTTATCCAGACAAATGGATAGATTATTCAGCTTTACAAATTAAAAGTCTTGCAGAAGGTGCAAGCTATTTTGATGACATGAGAAGTTATTCTAAATGGAGTTTTGAAAAAGGGCTTTCCGATTTGAATAAACCAGTAGATAAAACAGAATGGGGAATGTCTCCACAAACTGTAAATGCGTATTACAATCCATCCTATAATGAGATTGTATTTCCAGCAGCAATATTACAACCCCCTTTTTATAATTACCAAGCAGATGAAGCCGTAAATTATGGTGGAATAGGTGCAGTAATCGGACATGAAATTTCTCATGGATTTGATGACTCAGGAGCACGTTATAACGCAGATGGAAACCTAGTTGATTGGTGGACAGAAAATGATTTGAAAGAATTCACGAAATTAGGAACAGCACTTGCAGATCAATATAGTGCTTTAGAGCCACTTCCTGGAATTCATGTAGATGGTAAGTTTACTTTAGGTGAAAACATAGGCGATCTAGGTGGAGTCAATGCAGCTTACGACGGATTACAAATGTATTTGAAAGCAAATGGAAATCCTGGATTAATCGACGGATATACTCCAGAACAACGTTTCTTTATTTCTTGGGCAACAGTTTGGAGAACTAAATCACGTGATGAAGCTTTAAAAAATCAAGTAAAAACAGATCCGCATTCTCCAGGAATGTACCGTGCTTATGTGCCAATTCAGAACATGGATGCATTTTATGAGGCATTCTCTATTAAAAAAGGAGATAAAATGTATATAGAACCAGAGAAAAGAGTGAAAATCTGGTAATTTCAATTGTAACAAAATAGGGGCAGTTTATTCAAAGCAGCCCCTATTTTTATGTAAATAGAGTCTCTGCACCTTTGCCTATAAGGACATCTGCACCTTTTTTATGGCTTTTTTGCAAAAGTATAATGGAGTACATTTTCTATTTTAGCACTCGATATTATCTTTTTAGTGCTTTCTTTCTCATGAATGAATTTAGGTAAAGCCAAATTTTGTTCCCTTGCTTTTTGAGTATAGTATTCTTCGCGGGAAGGGTGAAAAGGAGCAACAGCATTATATATCTGATCCCATGAGTTTGATTCTATTATTTTCAGAATAATACCTATACAATCTTCTAGGTGTATAAAATTGATTGGCGCTTCAGGGTTTTCAATGTTTTCTTTTCCAGCTAGAAATTTTATAGGGTTTCGGTCTTCACCAATTAAACCTCCAAAACGTAGTATTGTAGTTTTAAAATTGGTATTCCTTAACAAAAGAATTTCGGAAATAGCTAGTTGCTTGCCACTTTCAGAATCAGCATTAGTTTTAGTTTCCTCAGTTACCAATACATTGTTTTCACCATAAACAGATGTTGAACTTATAAAAAGTACTTTTTCGATTGTTGATTCTTCAATAAACGGAATTAAAAAAGCAATTTTGTCTACAAAACTCTCCGTATTATCACCACGCAATTTGGGCGGGATATCGATAATAAGAATAGAGCTTTCGTTTAAAAAAGAATCTATTTCGAGTGATAAGCTTTTGCCGAAAAGGGAATTAACTTCGTTAAGATTGATATTTATTAAAAACGGATTAATCCCAGATTCTTCTAATAACGCTATTTTTTCTGATGTGGTTGTAGATCCTTTTACCGAAAAATCTTTTGCTATCATTGCTTTTGCTAAAGGAAATCCAAGCCATCCACAACCTAAAATACTAATTTTTGTCATTTTGTTTTTAAATTCAAAATTAAGGAACAATTACAGTACTCGGTTTCAAATTTTTATTTGCAACATTCAAACTATCCTTAGAGATTGTTACAGTTGAGGTTGAATCCAAAACGACTTTCGAAGGTTTTATTTTTTCCTTAATAACAACTGCGTCATTTAGCACAAAAGGAGTTGGCATCATCCAAGAAGCTCTTTTGTTAACATTAAGCAATGGGTTGGTCAATAAGTCAAATGAGCTCTCTATTAAAGTCATGTCAAAAACGGTTTTAGTATCAATACTAAATTGCATTATAAGCGGTTCGTTATTAATAACATAATAACTCAGGACTTTAGCGCCCTTTCGTGCCAATTGATCCCCTTTTTGTCCAAGCGAAGCTGTTCCGTTTGCTTTAAAATTATTGAAAGTCATTTTTGTATTGCCAAAAATATCGTAACGGTTTACATTTCTGTTAGGAGTAATTTTAATTTTTAAATATCTTGTATTTCCTTTAATGCTATCCAAAAGGAAACTAACTGTAGGTTTGGATAAGTTTATTTTTGGAGCGTCGGCGCTGTATGTAAATCCAGAACTGTATTTGCTAAACAGTGGAAGGTTGTTTAAAGCAATGGCATCTTTTGGATCTTGACCTAAGTACTTCTTAGTCCACTCATCTAAGTTAATATCATAGGTTGCCCATTTAGATGTATTATTATCTGCATTATAGATGTACAATAAGCTATTCGATTTTGCTTTTCCGTTTTCATAGCCAGAAGTATAGCCTCCCCAAGCAAAACACGCGATAGAAGCTATAAAAAAGAGTAGCGCCCAAATTCCCTTTTTTAGGAATGAACCGAAAATAGGAAGTAATAACCCGAAGGTTAGAACAGTTAGAATAGCACTTCCAAAAAGAACTTTTAATCCTAAGCCAATTGGAAACATATGAATAAATGGAGCAATAATTAATAAAGCAGGAATGCTAAATAAAAGACTAATAAATAAATTCGTTTTTTGTGTAACTACATAAATTGCAAATAGAAACAATCCGAAGTAAACAGGAATGATTAAAAAACCTGCGCCTTTTAAACTATATGCCAGTATTGCATTAATTATTATCCATAAGAATAATGGGGCAATAAAATGGTTCATTGTTATTTTTGCATCAGAGAAACTATTGTAAAAAGAAAAACAAATACCAATTGTCAATAGTACAAAAGCGGCGATATAGACATGGCCATTATAGGTAAAGCCATTTAGCAAGTCATTGTACTGAGGATAAATTTGTAAAATGATTTTCCAACCTAAAAAAGTAACAAGACCAGCAATAGCGATAGCTCCCATTAAAGGGACAAAGCCTCTGAATATTTCGCTGAAGGTGATAATTTTTTTAGCTTTTCCTATAAAAATTAATAGCACAAAAAGGCCTAATGCAATAAGAGTCATTGGTAAAACCCATGCAAAAGGGTAGTTTATAAATGTAAATGGAATGGTAAAATAAACAAAGTCTTCTGCAGTTGGAGCCTGATTTAAATTTGCATTCGAAAAATATTTCATCAAAGGCATTAAGTAACTGCCTTGATGGGTTAGACTAGTTTCGTTTAAATGAGCAAGATCATCTTGTTGGGTATGATAATTAAAATGGTCATCTATAAAAGCAAAATTAAATCCTTGGATATCACCTTGTTCTCTGAAAACAGTTAAGTCGGTATCATTAGGTAGCATTTTGTAAATACTGTACATAAGCGAGTTTGATACAGGATAAGTTGTTTTTGCTTCAGCAAATTCTTTAACCAGTCCAGCGTTTCCGCTATTAGTTTCCATCAGCATATAGCTAGGACCAGAAGTACCACGAGCTTCAAAATTTAATACTAAACCTACGTCTTTTGCCCATTGATGTTGCGTTACAAAAAGAGCAGCACCGTTTAAGCCTAATTCTTCAGCATCGGTAAAAAGGATGATAATATCATTTTTGTGTTTTTCCTTACTGTATAAAAAAGCACGGATACCTTCTAAAATAGTAGCTACTCCCGATGCATCATCGCTTGCGCCAAGAGAAACTGAATGAGGCGCACTGTCATAGTGAGAGAGTAATAACAAAGCTTTGGTATTATTAGACCCTTTAATGCGCGCCATGATGTTTTTTGATTTCACCAAATTCCCCCAGTCACTTAATGTAAAGCCTTCCTGAACGGAAGTTTCTAATCCAAGTTCTTTTAATTCCGATTCAATATACTGTACGACTATTTCATGATTTGCCGAACCAACATAATGGGGTTTTTTAGCAATTTCTTTTACATGAGATAAAGCTCTGTCAGTTGAAAACTCGGCAAGTGCTTCCTCTCTCTTAGGAACCCATTGTGGTTTGAGAGTAACATAAATAAAAGCTAGCACAGCAATAATGACTAGAATGGATAAAACGAAATGGATGTTTTTTTTCATGTGGTATTTGGGGGCTAAAGTTCTTTCTTAACAAGCATAAAATAATCGTTCTCCAAAGAACGGTATCCCTGATCATATAAAAAATAGTAGGTGTTTCCGGTTTTGGTTTCCAGAATATTGGTAATAAATTCAAAATCAAATCCTTTACTGAGCATTTTACTTCTTGTAGTTTTTGATTTTCCTTCGGTATTTAGTTCTGACAATATGCGATAGTTTTTTCGTAACTTGTTGTTTACGTTACGCATAAAGTTTGAACTGTCTTTGTTCATTTTATTATTATAAGCATTGCGGCAATTGTCGGAGCAGAATTTTTTATCCTCTCTGCCTACAATTTTTTCAGAGCATTCCAAGCATTTTCTCATGGATTTACTTTTTATACTATTAATTCAGCTGGATTTGTTTTGTTATTTTGAGCGAATAAATAGTTTTATTTTGTTAACATTGTTCCTGCTTTTGTCTTTATCTCTCCACTGCGTTACGAGGATATTGGCTCTATAAGGGCTAATGAGGATTCTTGTTTCTCTTATCCTATTTCTTATGAATTTAATTTTTTAACTTGATATAGATCATGTCGGCGGTCTTTCAAAATTCGAACGCTACCATGTTCGTGAATGTCTTTCAGTAAATCTAAATCTACATCAACAATAAGTGTCATTTCTGTATTAGGTGTTGCTTCGGCTTTTATTCCGTTGCTAGGAAATGCAAAGTCCGAAGGTGTAAAAACGGCAGCTTGAGCATATTGAATATCCATATTATTCACCTTAGGTAAATTACCAACACAACCAGCAATAGCAACATAACATTCGTTTTCTATAGCTCGAGCTTGTGCGCAATGTTTTACTCTAATATAGGCATTTTGAGTATCAGTTAAAAAAGGAACAAATAAAATATTCATACCTTCATCTGACATGATTCTCGAAACCTCAGGAAATTCGACATCATAACAAATCAGAATTCCTATTTTGCCACAATCAGTATCAAAGGTTTTAATTTCAGAGCCTCCTTTCATTCCCCAATGTTGTACTTCGTTCGGGGTAATGTGTATTTTACGATACATCTCGGATGTTCCGTCACGTTTGCACAAAAAACCAACATTGTATAAATTACCGTTTTCCATATAAGGCATACTACCAGTAATAATATTGATATTATAGGAAATAGCAAATTCTTGGAAACGTTTGCGAATAGGGTCAGAGTGTCTTGCTAATTCACGTATTGCTTCAGCTTCAGATAAATGATTGTAATCGGCCATAAGAGGCGCTATAAAAAGTTCAGGGAATAAAGCAAAATCACTTCCGTAACCCGAAACAACATCGATAAAAAATTCCGATTGCTCAAAAAGAGCTTCTATATTGTTTAATTGGCGCATTTGCCATTGTATTAATCCAATTCTGATAATGCTTTTGTCTAGATTGATTAACTTAGGACTTTCATCATAATAAACATTATTCCATTCTAGTAAAACTGCAAACTCCATTGAAGCTTCATCGCCTTCCAGATAATTTTTCATGATTCGGATAACGTGAAAATCATTACTTAACTGAAACGAAAGTACAGGATCGTGTAATTCTTTATGTTTTACTTTATCTATATAATTTTTTGGAGACAATTTTTTAGCATGTTGAGCATAATTAGGAATTCTGCCAGCAAAAACTATTGCTTTTAGGTTCAGTTGCTCACATAGCTCTTTTCTGGCATCGTATAAACGTCTCCCTAAACGCAATCCGCGGTAATTAGGATGAATAAAAACATCAATTCCGTACAAAATTTCCCCATTTTTATTGTGAGTCGAAAATGTATAGTCGCCTACGATTTGAAGATAATTATGTTTTTTGTCAACTAGCTTTTCGTCTACAATGAGTGATAATGCAGATCCAACTACTTTACCATCTACAAGAATCACCAATTGACCTTCAGGGAAAATCTCAAGCAATTTTTCAATATGTTCTACTCTCCAGTAAGAGTCCGCCATTGCGGGGTAAGATTCTACCATAGAATTCTTAAGCTGTTTGTAATCCTCAAATTCTAAATTTCGTAATTCTACTTTATTAATTTTGGCCTGCATATTGTGAGATTTTCCTCAAATATAATGAATTATTTCCATTTACAAACGCTTACAAGTAGTTACAGTCGAAAGTAATTAGTTACCAACCGATTAGCCTTAAATCATGTTGCATCTTTGCCTTGTTGATTTCAGGGTGATTTCAATATTATATAAACATTTAAATAGTATAAGCCATGAGTACATTAAGAAACAAAGTACAGTTAGTAGGAAACGTAGGAAACGATCCAGAAATTAAAAACCTTGAAGGTGGTAAAAAGTTAGCCAATTTAATAATTGCTACAAATGACAGGTACACCAATGACAAAGGAGAAAAAGTAGAGCAAACAGAGTGGCATCGTCTTGTTGCTTGGGGGAAAACTGCTGAAGTTGTCGAAAAATATGTCGTTAAGGGTAGAGGAATTGCAATTGAAGGGAAATTAACTCATCGAAGCTATGATGATAAAAATGGTGAAAAACGCTTTATAACCGAAGTTGTTATAACCGAACTTCTCTTGTTAGGAAATAAATAGAAAAGTACTGTAAATATTTAAAAGCCCTATAAGATTCATTTTATGGGGCTTTTTTGCGTCTTTGTTTTAGGGTAATTAGTAGTGATTCAGTTCATTATGAATACTATTTAATCAGTTTTATTCCTGCCAATTAGATAAAATAATTTACCTTTAATAAAAAAACAACTTAGATTTAAGGATACTTACTACTTATAAATCAAGTATTTTAAGCAAGAATCTCCTCTTCATCATTGGTTTGATTATTTATTTAAGAGTTTAATAGTTTGCTAATATTTTAATAATCACTTTAAAATTTAATAAAATGAACACAAGAAGAAAAGCCTTATTGATACTACCAATTATAGTTTTGAGTTTAATTTATAGTTGTGGTCCATCTGTAAAAGTCACAAACGATTATGATCGATCAGTTGATTTTTTGCAGTATAAAACATTTGCAGTTTATGATTTAAAAGCACAAGAAGGACAAATGAGCCAGTTGAATGCTGATAGAGTGACAAATGCGATTCGAGTTGAAATGATTAACAAAGGGTTTGCAGAAGTGATTACTAATCCTGATTTAAAAATTAATGCGGTTACAATTTTAAAAGACAAAAAAAAGGTTACGTCAAATTCTGATTTTTATGGATATGGCGGGATGTATCGTCCGTATGGATATTGGGGCGGAGGCATGATGACAGGTGTAACAAGTTATAATACGTATGATTATGTCGATGGGTCTTTGATAATAGATATAGTTTCTGCTAAAACACAAAAGCTGATTTGGCAAGGAATAGGTAATACCGAACTGGATAAAAGACCAGATAATCCAGATGAATTTATAAGTTCTTCGGTTAAGAAAATTTTAGCTGGTTTTCCTCCAGGATCAAGCATAAAATAATATGCTGTAGCATAAACGTTGTCAAACCTGAGACTGTCTGAAAAGTAATTTTTAGGCAGTCTTTTGTTTTTGTAGGTTTTTATAGATTAACAAAAAAATTATAAAAACATTAACGGTTTAATTCCAAACAATCTGTTTTATATTTAATTGATTTGTAACAAAAAATAAATTATCACCACTAATTTATCAAAATCATTAAATAATTATTATGTATAAATTTTCAATGAAATCAGTATTCGCTGCATCTGCCTTTATGGTAGGAGTGAGTGGCTGTTTTGCGCAAGACGTATTAGTAAATTCACTTAAATTAAACGCTAGCGAAAAAAGCAAAGAGAACTTCAAATTTACCGAAGTAATTAACTTAGGGACAACATCCGTAAAAGCGCAAGGATCATCTGGTACATGCTGGAGTTATTCGACAAACTCATTTCTTGAGTCTGAAATGATTCGTTTAGGAAAACAACCTGTTGAATTGTCTCAAATTTTTTCTGCAAGAAATGTGTATGTTGAAAAAGGGGTAAATTATGTACGTATGCACGGAGCAATTACTTTAGGTGATGGTGGAGCTTTGCATGATGTTATTAATATGTATAAAAAATACGGAACTGTGCCTAGAGAAGTTTATACAGGATTAAACTACGGAACAGATAAAAATAAATTTGCAGAAATGGGAGCTCTTATCGAAGGAGTTTTGACAGCTGTAGTTAAAAATCCAAACGGAGAGTTAACGCCTAACTGGCAAAAAGCATATGCTGCTGTTATTGATTCTTACTTAGGAAAAGTGCCGGAAAACTTTGCTTACAAAGGAAAAAACTATACACCACAATCATTTGCTAAAGAGGTGGTAGGGATTAATCCAGATGAATATGTAGAGATATCTTCATTTACTACTTCTCCATATTATCAAAAAACAACT
The DNA here is from genome assembly GCF_015594725.1 of Flavobacterium sp. ALJ2. GTDB lineage: Bacteria > Bacteroidota > Bacteroidia > Flavobacteriales > Flavobacteriaceae > Flavobacterium. Next base: position 10,150 of record NZ_JADNRC010000008.1, read on the forward strand.
ATGATGGTTCCAGACAACTGGTCATTAGATCAAGTGTATAATGTAAAAGTAAATGATATGACAGATGTTATTGACAATGCTTTGAAAAAAGGATATACAGTTGCTTGGGCAACAGATGTAAGCGAAAAAAGCTTTAGCTGGAAAAACGGTGTAGCGTATGTACCTACTAAAAAATTCGATGACATGACTACAGATGAAAAAGCAAACATGTTTAATGGACCAAAAGAAGAGCCTGAAATTACTGCCGAAATGCGTCAGACTGCTTTTGATAATTATACAACAACAGACGATCACGGAATGCATATTGTTGGTTTAGCCAAAGATCAAACGGGTAAAGAATACTATATCGTTAAAAATTCTTGGGGAGAAACAAATGACTACAAAGGCTTCTTGTTTGTGACTAAAAATTTCGTGAAGTATAAAACTACTGCTCTTATGGTAAACAAAGGTGGGATACCTACTGATATTGCTAAGAAGTTAGGAGTTTAAGTTAATTAGAACTTTTAAAATATAAAGAAAGCGCTACAAGAAATTGTGGCGCTTTTCTTTTTAAATATGTTCTTAATGAATTAATTGTTTAGATAAAATGTATATTTGAAATCATTATATATTAAATATTTTTTCTAGAGTATTGCAATGAGAGAGCATCAATTATTTAGATTTAGTCATTTGTATTACGTAAATACATAAAAATCAGTAAGCATGAAAAGTCAGGAAATTATAGATCTTTTTCGACAATTTGAAGAAGTTGCATCAAACATAGAAGGAGTTGAATGTTGGAGTGCAAGAGAATTGCAAAAATTATTAGGGTATAGTAAGTGGGAAAATTTTGATAAGGTTATTAAAAAAGCAAAAGACGCTTGTGCAAATGCAGGAGAAGATGTCAATAATCACTTTCCTGATGTCGGGAAGGTGATAGAAGCAGGAAAAGGTGCTCAGCATTTTATTGATGATATTGCGCTAACTCGTTATGCTTGTTATTTAATTGCTCAGAATGGAGACAGTCGTAAAGAACAAATTGCTTTTGCTCAAAATTATTTTGCTGTTCAAACAAGAAGAGCAGAAGTCATTGAGCAACGTTTATTGGAATTTGAAAGAGTAAAAGCAAGAGAAAAACTTACTCAAACTGAAAAACAGCTTTCTGGAATATTATTTGAGCGCGGTGTTGATAATAAAGGTTTTGGAATAATACGTTCTAAAGGAGATCAGGCATTGTTTCGTTTATCAACATTGCAACTTAAGAAGAAAATGGGAATTCCGGATAATAGACCAGTTGCTGATTTTTTGCCCACAATAAGTATCAAAGCTAAGGATTTAGCAGCAGAAATGACTGGTTTAAATGTACAGAGTAAAGATTTAAAAGGCCAAAACAAGATCGAAAGCGAACATATTGAAAATAATAAAGCAGTAAGAAACATGCTTACACAAAGAGGGATTGTGCCTGAGAATCTTCCTAAGGATGAGGATGTTAAAAAAATACAACGGAAGTTAGATAGTGATGATAAAAAAGTATTAAAAGATGCTAAAAAGAAAAACAAATAAATGTAATTTTTTAATTCCATCGAATTCGACGGAATTAAATATATGAGAAGTTTTAATAAAAACGAAAAGCGCTACAAGTAATTGCAGCGCTTTTTTTTGGTTTAAAGATGATGATTTGAAGAATCTTTCTTCTCTCAATAATATATTTTACAAAGGGTTATTTCCCTTTCAACAACTTCTCCAAATACTCCACTTTCTCTTTTTCAGCCAAAACCAAACGTTCGTAAAGTTCTACAACTTTATCAAGAGGATTGAATGTTGGCTGGTATTGAATATTTGCATTCATTGATGCATTATCATGATTGTTAACTGTGTTTCCAATAATATTAAAAACTGCTTCATCTGAAAAGTTTTTAATTGCTTCAGCGGAAACTCCTAATACTTCAGCGATTTTTTGAAGTTTTTCTTCATCAACAATTTCGCTTCCTTCAATATTAGAAATAGATTGCTGACTTATGCCAATTGCTATTGCAAGTGCTTCTTGTTTCATTCCCCTAAGTTCTCTGATTCGGCTTATATTTCTGCCAATATGTTTTGATTTTGTTGCTGTATTCATAGTTCAAAGATATTTAAAATTCTTGATAAATTATCTACATGGTAAAACACAAGCTTGCCTTGGTTGGATACAATTTTGAATGTTTTGAAGTAGTATAATTTATTGTTTAATTGCAATTTGTTAAACAAAAATACAATTTTTCGGACAAGTAGTATTTAAAAGCAAAAAAATATAAATATGCAAAAAGAAAATTATACTGTATCACATCATGATGATGTAATGGTAGCTGTAGCAAAATTCCTTTCAGAACTTTGGTTCGAAGGAGAGTTTAGGGATCAACCGGATTATTTAGCAGAAATTTTTGAAGATATCCTCAAAACAGAACTTGGTGATGACCTCGATCTGCGAACTAAAATGATAGGTTGTATCAAAACATGTAAGATGTTGGTAAAGGCGCTTGAGCCGTTCTCTGATGCGCAAATAGAAAAAGCTTGTATTGAGATCATCGAAGCTTAATTTTGTTTGTTGTGGGGCTTAATTTTGGCTAACCGTTAAGTTATAAAGTTGAGCCGTTTTTTTACCGCAAAGCCCGCAAAGTTAAAAGCGCAAAGTTCGCAAAGCTTAATGATTTTTGATAACTCCACAGGTTTTCGTATTGATTCGTTTCTTTGCTTGGAGAGTAAATAATGTAAACAAAGTGCATAAAGAATAGATTGGCTGAATAAGGTACAAAAAAAATACCACTTACAATTTGTAAGTGGTATTTTGAAGCTCCCTCTCTTGGGCTCGAACCAAGGACCCTCTGATTAACAGTCAGATGCTCTAACCAACTGAGCTAAGAAGGAATCACCTTAAAGGTAAATATGTTTGCTAAAAAAAGTTGCTCCCCCTCTTGGGCTCGAACCAAGGACCCTCTGATTAACAGTCAGATGCTCTAACCAACTGAGCTAAGGAGGAAGTTGTTGTTCTTTTTAGCGAGTGCAAATATATAAGATTTTTTGCTTTCAAAAAAACTTTTTCACACTTTTTATTAATTTTTTTTACTTCCCAACGATTGCTTTATAAATGTCGTTACCATTAGCAAATAAAAGCAATGTGATAAGTAAGACAAAGCCAACCATTTGCGCATTTTCTAAGAATTTATCACTCGGTTTTTTGCCACTAATAATTTCGTATAATAAAAACATTACATGACCACCATCAAGAGCAGGAATCGGCAATAAATTCATAACTCCAAGCATAATTGATAAAAGTGCAGTAATAGACCAGAATACTTCCCAGCTCCAATAACTCGGAAAAATATTGTAAATAGCAGCAAAACCACCTACTTGTTTGTATGCTTTTGTTTCTGGATTGAAAATCATTTTAAGCTGTTTTCCGTAACCTACTAATTGGTTTTTCCCTTTTTCAATTCCAACAGGAATCGATTCAAAGAAACTAAATTCTTTAGTGCTTACTTTATAATAGCCTAATTTTTCTAACGAATCCATTCCTAGCGTACCAACATTTACATTAAGCTTGCCATCCTTTGATATGATAAGATTAACAGGAGTATCCTTTTGGTTTCTTAAAACGGTTGCAGGAACAGTTTTTCCTTTGTTATTTTCTATAAAGGTTTTTGCCTCGTCGTAATATTTTACTTTTTGTCCATTAATAGAAGTAATCATATCTTTTGGTTGCAAAGCAGTATTTGCAGATTCTGGAGCAATTGCTGCAATTACAAATGGCATTCTTATAGAAACAAGCGGGCTTTTTTCATGTTTTGATAATTGGTCAACAAGGTCATTTGGCATGTTGATAGTTTGCTCAACGCCATTTCTTTCAATAATAACTTGTTTTGACATCACTAAATCCATGTTTAACTGATTGTCAAAATTCGCTACTTTTTTACCATCAATGGCAAGAATTTTATCACCAGTTTTAAAACCAGCTTTAATCATAACAGGATTTTCAATTGAAAGGCCATCTTTTATGTCGGCATTGGCAACATAAGTTTCGCCATAAGCAAAAGCCATTCCGATATAAATAATAAATGCAAGAATAAAGTTTACAGTAACTCCACCCAACATAATGATTAAACGTTGCCAAGCTGGTTTAGAACGAAATTCCCAAGGTTGTGGCGGTAAAGCCATTTGTTCCTTGTCCATGCTTTCGTCAATCATCCCAGATATTTTTACATAACCACCTAGAGGTAACCATCCGATTCCGTATTCGGTATCGCCAATTTTCTTTTTTAGAAGAGAATATTTTACATCAAAAAACAAATAGAATTTTTCGACTCTTGTTTTAAATAATTTTGCAGGGATAAAATGCCCTAATTCGTGAAGAATAATAAGTAATGATAAACTCAATAAAAATTGAGAAAGCTTGATAACTATATCCATTGTTTAATTTTAGTTCTTAAATAACGCACAAAAGTAACGTTTTCTATTTTAATTCATAGTGCAATATAAGCCATAAGGTTTTAAATGTTTGTTAATTAATAAACATTTAGATTTCTACTTTTAGCAAGATGCAGTAACTTTACTTTTTAAACACTATTTTAAATATTAGTAGTGTAAATCCGCTAAAAGTTACATTATATGGCTTCATTATTGTTTTCTTCACTTTCGATAAAAAAAATTACCTTAAAAAATAGAATCGTTATTTCGCCAATGTGTCAATACTCTGCTGTTGATGGTTTTGCCAACGATTGGCATTTGGTACATTTGGGTGCTCGTGCAACGGGAGGTTCCGCATTGATAATTCAGGAGGCTACAGCAGTTTCGCCTGAAGCAAGGATTTCGCCTCAGGATTTAGGATTGTGGAATGATGAACAGATAGAAAAATTGAAAGTTATTAATCAATTTATTATTTCTCAAAATGCAATTCCAGGAATTCAGATTGCTCATGCCGGACGTAAAGCTAGCGTTTCTGTACCTTGGGAAGGAAATAAAAAATTAGATATCGCTCAAGGCGGATGGCAGACAGTTGCTCCAAGTGCAGTGGGTTACCATGATAATGAAACGGCACCAATAGCTTTAGATAAAGCGGGAATCGAGAAAGTAATTGCTGATTTTAAAGCAACTACTAAAAGAGCTGTTACCGCAGGATATCAGGTTTTAGAAATTCACGGAGCACATGGGTATTTACTACATCAATTTATGTCGCCATTATCTAATTTTAGAATGGATGAATATGGAGGGAGTTTCGAAAACAGAATTCGTCTAACTCTTGAAATCGTAGATGCAGTACAATCAGAGTGGCCTGCTGATTTGCCTTTGTTTGTTCGTATTTCGGCGATCGACTGGGCAGATGGAGGATGGAGTATTGAAGAGTCAGTACAGCTTTCAACAATTTTAAAATCTAAAGGGGTTGATGTTGTCGATGTGTCTTCAGGAGGATTGGTTTCACATCAGAAAATTGCCTTAGGGCCAAATTATCAAGTGCCTTTTGCCGAAAGGATAAAAAAAGAAACTGGTGTTTTAACAGGAGCTGTCGGTTTAATTACTGAAGCCAAACAAGCCGAAGCTATTTTGAGTTCTGGTCAAGCCGATTTAATTTTGTTTGCGCGTGAATCACTTCGAGATCCAAACTTGGCATTGCATTTTGCATCTGAGTTAAACTCCGATATTCAATGGCCAAAACAATACGAAAGAGCCAAAACCAAATAAATTTGTTGCAAAAACTAATACCATACTAATGCAAAAAATAAAAACAGCACTATTATCATACGGAATGTCGGGAAAAGTTTTTCACGCACCATTTATAGCGATTCATCCAGGGTTTGAACTTATGGGTTCTTGGGAAAGAAGCAAAAAGTTAATTCAGGAAGATTATACTACAGTTAAAAGTTACTCGACTATTGAGGATGTTCTTGCAGACGATATCGATTTGGTAATTGTAAATACACCCGTTGAAACACATTATGAATATGCTAAAAAAGTTCTGGAAGCTGGCAAACACGCTATAGTCGAAAAAGCATTTACAACTACTGTAGCTCAGGCTCAGGAATTGGCTGATATAGCCAAAGCAAAAGGTTTAAAATTGGCTGTTTTTCAAAACAGAAGATGGGACAGTGATTTTAAAACTGTTCAAAAAGTAGTGAAAGATGGTGTTTTAGGAGATTTGGTCGAAGCCGAATTTCATTTTGATCGGTATAATCCTTCATTGAGTATTAAAACACATAAAGAGACGGCTAATTCAGGAGCAGGGATTTTAAAAGATTTAGGCCCACATTTAATAGATCAGGCATTGCATTTGTTCGGATTTCCAAAATCAGTCTTTGCCGATATCAGAGTAACACGCAAAAATTCGTTGGTAGATGATTATATGGATTTACTATTGTATTATGATGATTTTAGAGTTCGATTAAAAGCAAGTTTCTTTGTTAGAGAAGCTAATCCAGCTTATGTTGTTCATGGAAAAAAAGGCTCATTCTTAAAACCTCGTGGCGATGTTCAAGAAGATGATTTAAAATTAAGTAAAAAACCCGATACGCCTACTTGGGGAACGGAAGCAGAAGGTTTGAACGGAATTTTGCACACAGAAATCGATGGTAAAATTATTAAAGAAAAGATTCCGACTTTTCAAGGAAATTATTATGATTTTTTTGATGGTGTATACAAGTCGATTACAACAAATGCAATAGAACCAGTTCCTGCCGAAGACGGTGTTAAAACCATGAAAATCATCGAAACAGCGATTGCGAGTAATGCGCAACATAAAGTCGTTAATTTGTAGGTATTTAACTGTTTGCGAAAGTAACGCGGATTAAACGGATTTACTAAAGTAAAGACGCAGATTAAACTCGGATTTTTAAAAACAATCTTGTCCCAGCGCTTTGGGAGATAATCCGTTTTATCCGTGTTTTCGCCTTAGAGAATCCGCGTCATCCGTGTTCCATTCGCGTTCCACTTAATTTATAAACAATAACGTTATATGTTGTAGGAACTGGTTGGGTTAAATTAATCAAAAGAATGATTTTCGTAATTTTGTCCAATCAAACTTTAAATGATTTATTTTGATAGATTTAAACTTTCTTGGCAGATTTAAGACCAAAGCAAAATTCAAAAAAACGTATAAAAATGCCAAAGCATCCTATTTAAATCGAATTCGCTTTGCAGTAGGTATGTTTTATTTTGCGATGGGTTTGTGTTTTGCCACTTGGGCAAGCCGAATTCCAGATATTAAAACGGCTTTGAGTTTGAGCGAAGGACAATTAGGATCTATCTTGTTTGCTTTACCATTAGGGCAATTGATAGTTATGCCGTTTTCAGGTAAACTAGTAACCAAATTTGGGAGTCATAGGATTCTTGTGTTTTCTTTATTATTTTATGCATTTAGTTTAACTAATTTAGGTTTAGCTAATGCATCATGGCAATTATCGCTTGCTTTGTTTGTATTTGGAGTATTTGGAAATTTAGCGAATATTGCAGTAAATACTCAAGGAGTATATACCGAAGTGCTTTTTAAGAAAACAATAATGTCTTCTTTTCATGGTATGTGGAGTTTTGCCGGATTTTCGGGAGCATTAGTTGGATTAGGGATGCTTGCTTTAAAGCTTACACCATATTATCATTTTGTAATTGTAGCAGGAATTGTATTAATGATGATTGCTTTTAATTATAAGTTTTTGATTAAAGCCACAGAAAAAATTAAAGTAAAAGTTGAGGATAAAAAAAAGAAACTATTTACAAAACCAGATAGTTCGTTGATTTGGTTAGGAGTAATTGGTTTTTGTTGTATGGCGAGCGAAGGAGTAATGTTTGACTGGAGTGGTGTTTACTTTAAAGATGTCGTAAAAGCGCCAGGGGCATTGGTTATCTTAGGTTATACTTCGTTTATGATAATGATGGCAAGTGGTCGTTTTCTTGGTGATGGACTGATTCTTAAATTTGGAAGAAAAAAAGTATTACAAATAAGCGGATTGGTTATCTCGCTGGGTCTTTTTACCTCTGTATTATTCCCTTATATAATTCCTTGTACAATTGCTTTTATGTTTGTAGGACTTGGCGTTTCTACAGTTGTGCCAACATTGTATAGCGTAGCAGGCAAAAACCCTACGGTTCCTGCAGGTGAAGCCTTAACAATAGTATCGAGTGTTAGTTTTCTAGGTTTTTTAATGGGGCCACCTGTTATTGGTCATATTGCAGAAGCTTTTGGTCTTCGATTCTCGTTTGCCTTTATCGGTATTTTTGGGTTTTTAATTGCTTTTATGGTTTCCAGAATTAAAGCTATTGAATAGATAAACTCCTCTTTTAGAGTATAGAATATTTAATTGTTTTCTTATTTTTTAAAATTTAACAAGAAAAGTATTTATTTTGGTTTTATTTTATATATTTGGCATCATGCATAGTAGGATATTTACTACCTATTAATGTGTTCAATACCACTTTTTCAAAAACATTTTTTGATTGTTACTATAAGTTGAAGGTTTATCATTTCAAATTATTACCAATCAAATTTTAATCCTCTGATTTCATTAATTAAAGAATCTTAGGTAGTTAAAAACAATACTATGTTTATGAAAAAGTGTGTAGTTGTAATTTTATTCATCTTTCAGTCAGGGATTGCCTTTGCGCAAAAAGAAACTGGTTTTGCAGGAAAAGTTGTCGATTCTAAAACGCAACAAGAACTTCAATATGTTGTAGTTAGCATTCAAAACTCTACAATTATGCAATTGACCGAGAATGATGGTACATTTAGATTGGTTCTGCAATCAGAAGGGGATCAATTATTATTGTTGCATAGTCAAGGATATAAGGATTTATTATTTCCAGTAAAAGTTGTTTTTGGAGAAATGGTCGATCTGGGCGTTTTAGTTTTAGAAGAAGACAATCAAATCGGATCTGAAGTTTTCTTAATTGCTTTATCAGAAAGTGATTTAACAGATGATAATACTAGTTCCGAAAATACTTCGGGACTTTTACAATCCTCACGAGATGCTTTCATACAGGCATCAGCTTTTAATTGGGGGCAGGCACGTTTTAGGATGCGAGGATTAGATAGTGAACATGCTAAGATGATGATCAATGGGGTTACAATGAATAAAATGTATGATGGGCGTCCGCAATGGGGTAATTGGGGAGGTTTAAATGATGCTACAAGGAATCAGGAATTTTCTGTTGGAACTGCTACTTCAGATTATGCTTTTGGAGGAATTCTGGGAACACAACAAATTAATACACGAGCTTCAATTTATAGACCAAGTTCTCGAATCACATTTTCGGGTGCTAATACCAATTATAGTTTACGCACGATGGCTACTTATGCTACAGGATTAATGCCATCAGGGTGGGCTTTTGTAGTTTCTGCAGGAAAACGATGGGCAAACGAAGGTTTTTTTGAAGGAACAAATTATGATGCAAATTCTTTTTTTACGAGTATCGAAAAGAAATTAAGTGTTAGGCATTCTCTTAATTTTACAGGATTTTACACTCCAAATTCAAGAGGTAAAAATTCGCCAAATACAGACGAAGTGACGCAGCTTACAAATGAGCAATATAATTCTTATTGGGGTTGGCAAAACGGAAAGAAAAGAAATGCCAGAATTAAAAAAGTGGAAGAACCTATTTTAATGTTGAACCATTTTTTTAGAATAGATGATAAAACAACTCTAAATTCAAGCATAACATATCAGTTTGGAAAAGTAAGTAACAGTAATATAGATTATCAAAACGCAAATAGTCCTGATCCATCGCATTACCGTAAACTACCGAGTTATTATAGTTCTGTATATGCGAAGGACCAAGGAGAATATTCAGGTAATTTTACCCCAGATTATGAAAATGCCAAAAAAAGCGAAGAACTTTTTGCTGCAAATTCACAAATAAATTGGAAAGAATTATACCGAGCAAATCAAACGCTATCAACAAATTCAAACGGAAGTATCGCTAGTTATGTGCCAGCACAAAGTAACTATGTTTTGTATGAAGACAGAACCGATGATAAAACGATATCTTTTAATTCAAATGTAAATTCCCAATTAACAGAAAACATCTTTTTTAATGGCGGAATGGCATTTAGAAAATTAAAATCTCATAATTTTCAGTTCCTTACAGATTTATTAGGAGGTCTATATTTTGAGGATATTGATTCGTTTTATGATGGAGATCAGTCACAATCGGATTTGAAGAATCCAAATAGAAGAGTAGGAGTTGGGGATTCTTACGGATACAATTATAAATATCTGGCAAATACAATTGATTTTTTTACACAATTTAAATTCACTTATCGTAAAGTCGATTTCTATCTAGCCCAAGCTTTTTCGAGTTCAACTTATCAAAGAGAAGGTTTGTATCAAAATGGAATTTATGCTACTAATTCTTTTGGGAAAAGTGAGAAAGTTAATTTTGAAAATTTTGCTTTCAAAGGGGGTTTAACTTATAAGATATCAGGTAAGCAATGGTTATTTTTTAATGGAGCCTATTTAACTCAAGCTCCTTCAATTCGAAATACATTTCCTAATGCACGACTTAATAACAATATTGTTGATGGTATAGAAAGCATGAACATAAGTAGTGTCGAAGGAAATTATATTTATCATGCGCCTAAGTTAAAAGTGCGACTTACAGGATATTATTCTTTAATAAAAAATGTAACACAGACTTCTTTCTTTTATGCCGAGGGTATTTTTGATGATGGTACTGTTTATGATAATGGGAATGCTTTTGTAAGTCAGACATTAACGCATTTAAACAAAAAGAATATTGGAGCAGAGTTAAGTTTTGAATATCAAATTTTGCCAACTTTTAAAACAACTTTGTCTGTGGCGTATGGTCAGTATGTCTATGATAGCAATCCTAATGTTACAATTGCAAATGATGCAAAAGCATCTTTAATAAATAGTAATCCAGTTTTTAATTTTGGAACTGCAGCATTAAGAAATTATAAACAGTCGGGGATGCCTCAACAGGCTTATTCATTAGGTTTTGAATATCGAAATCCTAAGTATTGGTGGCTTGGTGCTAATATAAATTACCTTGCAAATTCTTATATAGATGTTTCTTCAATTTCTAGAACAGCACAGTTTTATATTAATCCTAAGAGTGGTTTTCCTTTTCCAGAAGCGTCACAGGAAAGAGCTAAGGTATTGTTGCAACAAGAAAAGTTTGATCCTATTTCGTTATTAAATATTACAGGTGGGAAATCATGGCGTATTCGTAGAAAATACATATCCTTTTTTGTAAGTATTAATAATGCATTGAATACAATTTATAAAACGGGAGGTTTTGAACAAGCTAGGAATGCAAATTTCCGTCGATTAGATCAGCAAGAATCGAGTGGAAAACCATCCTTTGGTCCGAAATATTTTTATGGATATGGGAGAACTTATTTTGGGAACTTGGCAATTAACTTATGAATTTTAAAAAAGTATTTAATATGAAAAACAGATTTAACTCTTTGGTTTTTTTAATAATAACTCTTGCCTTTTTAAGTTGTGCTGGAGATGAAACTGCTATTCCCGAACTTATATGCAATCAACCAGATTTAATTGTAAATAATACAGTAGCTGAGGTTCGCAATAATACCAATCCAGTTGCAGCAAAATATTTGTATGATGACATTATAGAGGGGTATGTAGTTTCAAGTGATGAATCGGGTAATTTTTTTAAAACAATATCTTTTCAAACACTACCTACTAAAAATGCTGCTGCACAAGGATTTAGTATTGGTGTTGATGCAACAAATACCTATATAGATTATAGAGTTGGAAAAAAGGTATTTATTAAATTAAAAAATCAATTTACTGATATCAATTATGGAAGTTTGCGAATAGGAAGCTTGTTTGTTAATGCTTATGGAAATACCTCAGTTGGAAGAATTGACCAAAATGATTATAAAAATGTACTTAATGCTTCTTGCGTTGTAATGGATGAAAATAAGTTAGTTCGCTCACTTACGGTATCAGAATTATTGAATGATGATAATATAAATACTTTAGTAGAATTGTCTAATGTTCAATTTTCGGATGATGCGATGGGGCGTCATTATTTTGAAGAAACCAATACTATTGGTGGTGCCACCAATTGGAATTTGCGAGATAAGGCAGGGAATCAAGTTATTTTTAGAACGAGTAGATATGCTAATTTTGCAAGTAAGTTAGTGCCAAAAGGTAGTGGTACAGTTCGAGGAATTTTGACGAAATACAGTTCAGACTATCAAATTATGGTAAGATCTGATAAGGATATATTCATGGAGGGAAAACGTTCAGTTCCATTTTTTTCAGAAGATTTTCAAATGGTACAGAATAATGTAAATTTAAGCCTTCCAGGTTGGAGTAATATTGTAGAAAAAGGAACCAAATTATGGAAAAGTATTGTTTATGCTGGTAATGGTTATGCCGAGTTTAATACAACAAGTACAACAGCTGCCGAAATTGTTGCATGGATAGTTTCGCCTAAAATCAATATATCAGATTATAAAAACTCGGTATTATCTTTCAGAAGTGCACAACATGATTTAAAAGTTGATTCGCCATTGAATTCTTTGGAAGTTTATTTGTCAACAGACTTTGACGGTTCTAATGTAACTAAGGCAAAATGGACTAAGTTAGATGCAATACTCCCTACATTATCTACTCCTGTTCGTCAATTTATAAGTTCTGACCGAATTGATTTGTCTTCCTATTCAGGAGATATTCATATTGCATTTAAGTATGTTGGATCAGGAAAAGATAAAGTACTCAATGGTGCCTTTATGATAGATGATGTTGTAATTGTAGGAGATAAGTAGGGTTGAATTGTTGTGTAAAAAGAATATTCTCTCAACAGATGTTTGGTGTTTAAAGTTTTTTCTGCCTTTTATTTTTTAAAATAACAAGAAAAAACATATATTTGATATTTAATACAAATTTCAAATGTATATACCAGATAATCAAGAGCTTTCTTATAAAGAGAGTTTTCTTACTTACAAAATTAAAAAAGGCGATACCCTGCAAAGCGTAGCTAAAGAGCTGGAAGTTGAGCCAAGAGCTCTAAGGGCTTATCATAATATGCATTGTAGAATCCCTGATTTAATAGAGGCTGATTTTAAATACCATCTTGAATATTTAATTTTAGCTCCAGAAAAAAAAGAAATTTCTGAAGAAGAAAGAATTCAAAATAAAGTGATTTTTAATGATGGGGCTTTTGCTATTACATTAAATTACGCTCATATAAACAATACCTATGGTGTGCTTTATACTATAGAAAACGGAGAAAAAACACATACCCTAAAACAAGAAATAAATGTAAAGTGGAAAGCTAAAAGTGACAATGGTTATTGTTTTTTTGAAGTTAAACGTATCGGAAATATTTATATAAACGATACTGAAGCCAATACTATGGCGCAAGAAATTACGATTCCCAATTTAAATGATAAGAATAAACAAGTGATTGCTTCAAGACCAAAAATATTTGTTGAAGAAATTAAACGCCAAAAAAAGTGGTGGTCTTTTTAAAAAATAAGATTTATGAGTGAGAAACACGTTATAGTACAAGGTGCTACTGTAAAATGTAAGTTTAGTGTAGAACCAAAACTGGATAAGTTAGAAGTAAAAACACAAAAAAAACATTATGCAAACGATAAAGAGGGTACCGAAAAACTAATTGCCACAACCAAAGAAATTGGGCAAACACTAGAAAAAAACACCTTTGGTAAATGTAAAAAACAACCTACTTGGAGTGATTATTTACCATGTAAGGCAGTGATAACTGAATGGAGTGGCTTTTATGAAAAAGTAACGCTAAGTAATCAAGGCAAAATTTTAACAGAAGATAGCAAAGCCACTTGCCCTATGGGAGCGCCTGATTGTATTGAAATTGTAAATCACGGACAAATTGCCAAACTATCTGAGCAAAATTTTAAAAACATAGATCCGATGCTACATAATCAAATTAATCCATTGGTCGATGTGAGGCAGATGTACAAAGTTGAAGCTAAACATGATGGAATAGATTTTTAACGATTAATTTGTTGATACAATGGCTAAAGGTGTAAAAAAAATAAAATGGACAGGGGTTGGTAAGGTAATAAGCGGTTTTTCCAGACCCAATGAAAAATTGGCAATAGCCCCAGATCAGGAAGTTTCTGTAGAGGTTTCGGAGTGGTATGAAGGCACACCAGAAGCAGATAAAAGAAAAAACATCACTTGGATATTGCAAGATCGTAAAGCAAGAAAGATTATTAAACAAAGAACGTTACCTGCAAATTCTCCTAAAAAAATTAGTATTCCTAAAGTTTTATGTGGACCATTTGAGTATTATATTGAAGCCAGCCTTTATGGGAGTGTAGATTTACGTAATGAAACAGGGTTATATGTAAGGGGATATTGTACTCCCAAAATCGTAAGTAGTAAGTGGTGCAAAACGAATAACGGAACAGATGTTCGCAAACAATATTTTTTTGGTTATGGCGAAATAATCTATCTGAACTTAGTGACCGAAGGACTCAACGGGAACTTAAATTTAGGCATAGACATTTATAGACGTATTCGGGGTGAAGACCAGTTTATAAAAAGATATTCTAGTGTAGATGTTATCGATGGACAAATAAATTATGAAATAAACGATAGTTTTTCATGGTATAATGCGGTTAAAAAGCGAAAAGAACTCGAGGAATTTTACGTAAAAGTTTTTGATCCCGCCGATAGACTTTATATTACTGATAATACTAACGATACTGCACATGCCCGTTTCTTGCGTGTTAAAGATAAAATAGCTTCAATAACAATAAAGCCCTCTAAAAGTTTATCGCTTTTAAAAATTGGGGAGCCAGACAAAAACTTTGTGAGTTATCATTATTGTAAGTACACTTTTATAAAGATGAATGATAAACTGTTTTTTGATGAAGCTAAATTAATAAAAGGGCAGAATGTAGGTAAAGAGATTGTAATACATTTATTTGCAGGAGGAAACGATAAATATAAAAAAATAAAGATAGAACTGGGAGAGAAACGACCAGGGAAATGCGACAACCACCGCGGTCAGGTATTTGATATTACCGATTTACAAAAGGCAGGATTTACAAAAGCTGAAAAGATTTCAAATAACGCTTTTTCATTCGATAATACTTTCAAGTACAAGCACCAAGATGATTATAAAGCATTTTTTCTGGAATATTTCTTGCCAGGTCCCGTTGTAAAAGCAAGTCTTCCTTTGGCATCTTGTGGATACCAGCATATTTTAGATATTAATATAAATCCCGATGTAGCTTGGGCATATCATTTTCAGTACGACAAACCCAATGGAGGTTTTTTTAAAGATATAAATATTAAAATACAAACGGGATTAGATGAAGAATTAGAATATTTAACCCCATATTTAGACGCTTCCATAAAACTGCTGTTTAATGAGTTGCCAGAATCCATGAGAGAATTAATGGTGATATTCTTAACAGATTATTTTAAGAACTCAGCCAGTAGTTTTGGTTTTGGTATTCATGCCTATCATACATTTGATGAAAGCCAGAACAAACCTGCTGTAATTATGGATTATACGGCAAAATACCCCTGGATAGCAAGAACATTAATTACTACTTTGCTTGTAGTATCAGTAATAATCGATATTATAACACTATACATAACTCGGGGGAGAGGAGCTGTAGCCACAAAAGCAGGGAAAGTTGCTGAAAATGTTCATAAATATGGAAGGTCAGCAGCTATTACCATGGAAAGAAAAGGGTTTGAAACGATAACTCCAAAAATCACCTCTTTTAGAGCACAGTATTTTGAGAAACAAGCAGATGGCAGAATTGCCTTTGTACAAACTGAAAAAGTATCTGCGCTACCTTTATTTGGTTTACAGTATGAAGACAAACATACACTGGGGAGTATTACCACTAGCTTAACAGGGATTTCGACCGTATTTGATTATGCTCGCAAAGCAATGTCTATTTTTGGGCGCATTACATTGCTCAAAAAAATTAGTGATAAATTAAACAAAGTACCAACAGATCCTAACAAACTACCGGGTGTAGTTAATAAAAATGATGTTAAGAGCGGTATCAATTATGTGCAAGAAGCCATAGAAAATAGTATCGATGGATTGGCTGAAAAATTAGGACATAAACTTGAGTTTATCCTAACTATAAAAGGCGAATACCATGCCAACTATCAGGTATTTATAAACCATTTGGTAGGAGCGGTTAGTATCGAGGACCAATTAGAAAATTATGTAAACAACAGCAAAGGGATTATAGGGCGGAAAAAAGGAATAGATGCCGTAGCCTCCTGCCAGCTTAAAACTGGATTCACAATAAAAACCGACTGGATTATGCGTTATGCACCCGATTTTATAAAGGGTGTAGTGCCAGTAATAGATAAGGAAGCCAAAGTCGAGGGACAAGCCGAAATACACGGCAGTTTGTTTTTTGAGCGCAAGTACACCTACAAGAAACCCAAATCGTATTATGTAGATAATGTTATTTTCTCGGGTATTGCTGGGACTTTGTCAGGGAGTGTCAAAATGAAAGATAATGGAAAAACACCAAAAACTAAAAAAAGTGAAATTACTGAAACGCAATTTATTTTAATGGAACCCTATGTAGTAAAAGGAGAAAAAGTATTTATGTTTGATGACGATATAATTAATAAACCCAAATAACAATGAAAAAATCATTCCTGACTCTAATGCTTGCTACCTTATTTGTAGCCTGCGGACAAGAAAAAAAACCGATAAATACCAAAATCATGAACATACAATATCCAGAAATAAACGCCAATAATTTTGAACAAAAATTGGTGGAAAGTGTAAAACGTTACGAAAAAGAACCGTTGTATTATATGCGTATCAATAAAAGCAATTGCGTGGTCGAGGTATTGGTAAATGATTATCCAATACATAGAGATTATGAGCTTTCGAATTATGCAACTCCATTAGAAATAAATCACGTAATATTGAAAAGTGGGGAACAAACACTTACCTATCGTTTGTACCCTGTGGGCGATTTAATAAAAGAAGAATATGGTGAGGGAGATACGGTAATGACTTTAACCGATAATACCGCTATTGCTATATCTATCATTAAGATGGACAATGGCAGTGAGAAAACACTAGAAGATGAGGAAGTCGTGATAAAACATACAAGCTTAACCGATGCGAAGGGTCGTTTTATAGCTTCAGGCAAACCCTATTATGAATTTACATTTACATTTAATGCGCAAGTACCGTATGCAAACGAAGGCTGGAGCAAAGGGCAGGATTTATCCAAATTAGACCAGAAATTATTGGAAGCAAAAGCAGTAGCGTTTTATAAAGAATATGGTAAAATATACGAAACAAAAGATGCTAATTTACAGGCAAAATTAAATTTCGGAAAGGAAAAAAGAACTGCGATTGCACTATATAGAAAACTATCTGATATCGACGAGTTGTGGAAAGAATACTTAAGTGATCTTAACGAGAGTAACATAAAAGTATTACCTGTTGGAAATTATAAAATAGTGTTTTTTGGAGATAAGCGAATTATATTTTTATTATCTAATTCTTTAAAATTAGGAAGTCGAGGATATAGTGCGTTGACTATAGACAGTGATGAATCAACTTTAATGCCAGGTATTTACCTTTATTTACCGGAAGGTAAAAAACTGGAAGATGGTTTGTACATGATAAATTAAGAGATGAAAAAGGTACTAGCTTTATTTGGAATTTTATCGGTTGTTTTTGCCTGTGGACAAGAAAAAAAACCGATAAACACCAAAATAATGAATATACAATACCCAGAAAAAAACGCTACTAATTTTGAACAAAAACTGGTAGAAAGCGTAAAACGTTACGAAAAAGAGCCGCTGTATTATATGCGCATCAATAAGAGCAATTGCGTGGTCGAGGTTTTGGTAAATGATTACCCAATTTATGAAGATTATGAGTTATCAAATTTAGCAACTCCAGAAGAAATAAATCATGCAATACTAAGAAGCGGGGAGCAAACATTTACCTATCGTTTGTACCCTGTGGGCGATTTAATAAAAAAAGAGTATGACGAGGGAGATACGGTAACGACCTTAACCGATAATACCGCTATTGCTATCTCTATTATAAAAATGGATAATGGCAGCGAGAGAACACTGGAAGATGAAGAAGTTGTGATAAAACATACTAGCTTAACCGATGCGAAAGGTCGTTTTATAGCTTCGGGCAAACCCTATTATGAATTTACTTTTACATTTAATGCGCAAGTACCGTATGCAAACGAAGGCTGGAGCAAAGGACAGGATTTATCCAAATTAGACCAGAAATTACTGGAAGCAAAAGCAGTAGAGTTTTATAAGGAGTATGGAAAGATTTATGAAAATAAAGATGCTGATTTATTGGCGAAATTAAGTTTTGGAGAAGAAAAAAGAAATGCGATTGCACTCTATAAAAAACTATCCAATATCAATAATTTATGGAAAGAATATAATAGTGATTTGAATGAAAATGATATGGAAATACAGCCTTTAGAAAACTATAGAAAGGTTTTTTTTGGAAATGGTCAGATTATATTTTTGCAATTAAATTCATTAATACAGCCTTATAGAGGGAATGGTGCATTGCGAATTAACAGTATTGATAAAGAAGGTTATAAAGTTGCCTATATGCCACATATTTACCTTTATTTACCAGAAGGTAAAAAGCTAGAAGATGGTTTGTATATGATAAATTAAGAGATGAAAAAGGTACTAGCTTTATTTGGGATTTTATCGGTTGTTTTTGCCTGCGGACAAGAAAAAAAACCGATAAATACCAAAATCATGAACATACAATATCCAGAAATAAATGCCACTAATTTTGTACAAAAACTGGTAGAAAGCGTAAAACGTTACGAAAAAGAACCGTTGTATTATATGCGCATCAATAAGAGCAATTGTGTGGTCGAGGTATTGGTAAATGATTATCCTGTACACAAAGATTATAAATTATCTAATTATGCGACTCCTCTAGAAATAAATGATGCGATACTAAGAAGTGGGGAGCAAACACTTACCTATCGTTTATACCCAGTGGGCAATTTAATAAAAGAAGAATATGGCGAGGGAGATACGGTAACGACCTTAACCGATAATACTGCTATTGCTATATCTATCATAAAAATGGACAATGGCAGTGAGAAAACGCTTGAGGATGAAGAAGTAATAATAAAACATACAAGCTTAAACGATGCGAAGGGTCGTTTTATAGCTTCAGGAAAACCCTATTATGAGTTTACATTTACATTTAATGCGCAAGTACCGTATGCAAACGAAGGCTGGAGCAAAGGACAGGATTTATCCAAATTAGACCAGAAACTATTGGAAGCAAAAGCAGTAGCGTTTTATAAGGAATATGGTAAAATCTATGAGAATAAAGATGCTGATTTATTAGCGAAGTTAAATTTTGGAGAGGAAAAGAGAAATGCAAAGGCTTTTTATAAAAAATTATCTGATATTGATAGATTATGGAAGGAATATTTACGAAAAATAAATGCTGCTAATACTATTATTAGACAAATTGAAAATTACAAAATGGTATTTTTTGGTAATAGCAGGATTATATCACTAAGGTTAAAATCGTTGAAAGTAGGCTATAGAAATAGTGGAGCATTAGTTATAGATAATGATGATTCAACATTAATGCCGGGTATTTACCTTTATTTACCAGAAGGTAAAAAGCTTGAAGATGGTTTGTATATGACTAATTAATTATGAGAAAGATATTTATATTAGTTGGGATTTTATCAGTTGTTTTTGCCTGCGGACAAGAAAAAAAAACGATAAACACCAAAATAATGAACATACAATACCCTGAAATAAACGCTACTAATTTTGAACAAAAATTGGTAGAAAGCGTAAAACGTTACGAAAAAGAACCGTTGTATTATATGCGTATCAATAAGAGCAATTGCGTGGTCGAGGTATTGGTAAATGATTATCCTGTGCATGATGATTATGAACTGTCTAATTATGCGACTCCATTAAAAATTAATGAAGCAATATTAAAAAGTGGCGAACAGACATTTACCTATCGTTTGTACCCAGTGGGCGATTTAATAAAAGAAGAGTATGGGGAGGGAGATACAGTAACGACCTTAACCGATAATACCGCTATTGCTATCTCTATTGTAAAAATGGATAATGGCAGCGAGAAAACGCTTGAGGACGAAGAAGTAATAATGAAACATACAAGCTTAACCGATGCGAAGGGTAGTTTTATAGCTTCAGGCAAGCCCTATTATGAATTTACATTTACGTTTAATGCCCAAGTACCTTATATAAACGAAGGCTGGGACAAAGGGCAGGATTTGTCCAAATTAGACCAAAAAATGCTTGAAGCAAAAGCAGTAGCGTTTTATAAAGAATATGGAAAGATTTATGAAAACAAAGATGCTGATTTATTGGCGAAATTAAGTTTTGGATTAGAAAAGAGAAATGCGATTGCGAGTTACAAAAAGTTATCTGATGTCTATTCTTTATGGAAAGAATATTTAGGTGATTTAAATGGAAATAAAATAAGAGTACAAGCTATTGAAAATTACAGGATGTTTTTTTTTGGTAATGATAGGATAGTATTTTTGTTATCAAATAAGTTGAAATATCCTTATAGGGGAGGAGGAGCGTTAAAAATAGATTATATAGATAAAGATGGTGACGAAGCATTTTTCATTCCAGGTATTTTTCTTTATTTACCAGAGGGTAAAAGGCTGGAAGATGGTTTGTATATGACTAATTAATTATGAGAAAGCTACTAGTTTTATTTGGAATTTTATCGGTTGTTTTTGCCTGCGGACAAGAAAAAAACCCTATAAATACCAAAATCATGAACATACAATACCCTGAAATAAACGCTACTAATTTTGTTAGCGAAATAGCTAAACAAGTTAAACGTTACGAAAAAGAACCTATGTATTATATGCGCATCAATAAAAGCAATTGCGTGGTCGAGGTGTTGGTAAATGATTACCCTGTGCATAAAAATTATGAATTGTCTAATTATGCTACTCCTATAGCAATAAATCGTGCTATACTAAAAAGCGGGGAGCAAACATTTACGTACCGCTTGTATCCAGTAGGGGATTTAATAAAAGAAGAGTATGGCGAGGGAGATACGGTAACTACCTTAACCGATAATACCGCTATTGCTATATCTATCATAAAAATGGACAATGGTAGTGAGAAAACACTTGAGGACGAAGAAGTAATAATGAAACATGTAAGTTTAACCGATGCGAAAGGTCGTTTTATAGCCTCGGGCAAACCCTATTATGAGTTTACATTTACATTTAATGCGCAAGTACCGTATGCAAACGAAGGCTGGAGCAAAGGACAGGATTTGTCCAAATTAGACCAGAAATTACTGGAAGCAAAAGCGGTAGCGTTTTACAAAGAGTATGGTAAAACTTACGAAAATAAAGATGCTGATTTGTTGATGAAATTAAAATTTGGTACTGAGAAAAGAAATGCTATTGCAAATTATAAAAAATTAGGAGGGATTAACGATTTAGAGAAAGAACTTTTAACAGACGTAAAATCAAATAATATAAAAATATTGCCTATTGAGAATTATAAAATGGTCTTTTTTGGTAATAATAGGATAGTATTTTTGCTATCAAATTCATTAAAATTAGGGTATCGAGGGTTTGGAGCTTTAATGGTGGATACCGATGAATCAACATTAATGCCTGGTGTTTATTTATACTTGCCTGAGGGTAAAAAACTGGAAGATGGTTTGTACATGATAAATTAAGAGATGAAAAAGGTACTAGCTTTATTTGGGAGTTCATATGTTTGTAATCAAGAAATAATAATAAAATTCAAATGAAAATAAAAAATATATTTCTCTTCATCATCTTATTTGCCCTTTTTAGTTGTGCAAAAAAAAATGATATAATAAAAAATGATATTACTATAAGAAATTTAAAAGGTAATGTTAAATCAATTTATGAATGGTCATACAATGGTGATTCTTTAAAAGATAAAAATACTAGAACCAAGTTGCACTATTCTTCAGATTACATATTTGGATATGATTTAATATATTTAAAGTTTGACAAATTAGGAAAAATTCAAAATCATAATTGTTTTGATTTTCTAGGTATCGATAATTCAAAGAAAAAAACTGTTAATACAGAGTTTACAATATATAAGTATAATTCATATGGAGACAAAACAGAAATAATAACTAAATTTGATACTCTATCAGATGACGTTTTTTCAAAAACACTTTTTAAGTATAATGATATTCATCAAATATTAGAAATGACTACTAAAAGTTATATTCCAAAAATTGAATATTATTATGCGGATGAATTTTTACAAACGCAAATAGGATATGACTCATATGATAGACGATCTGAAGAACATTCATTTAAGTATGGAAGTAATGATAGTATTTCTGAATATGAGATATATGATTATTTGAGTGATGATATTACTTTGAGAGAAATATATACTTATGATAATTCAAATAATTTAAAAATTAAGGAAGTAAGTATAGCAAAAAGATATAAAAAAAGGGCAGGCGTTTATACATATAAATATAATGATAAAAATGATTTAATTGAAGAGAATTATTGTTTTTCCGTTTTAGATGATATCGCAGGTAGTATTGAAATAAATCCTAATTATGAATTTAATGATAAAAGATGTGAAAAAATCACTTACAAGTATGATTATGATAAAATGGGTAATTGGATTAAAAAAATTAAAATAGAAGAAGATGGTATATCACGCATTTATGATCGAAAAATAGAATATTATTAAATATGATGTTTAAGAGATGAAAAAGCTGCTAGCTTTTTTCGATCTTTTATGGAAGACGATGTTGTAATTGTAGGAGATAAGTAAGGATTTATATTTTGAGTGCTATTTGTAAAATAATATAAATATCTGGTATTCAATTGATAAAGAAAAACCTGTTTTAAGAATTTGTTATATGACTTAGTTTTTTAGAAGTAAAAACAGTGTTTTTTCGATGATTTTTGTATTTTGGTCATCCCAAATCGATATAAATACCATGATAAAAAACTACTTCATTGCCATTTTTATGATGGCTTTTTCATGTTTGATTCACAGTCAAGATCAGCAATTTAAGTTGAAACAAATAAATGTTGTTAAGACTAATTACCGTGATTTAAAAAGTGGTGAAATAGAGAATAAAACCCTTTTGTTCCAAGACGGTAAAATTTTAACCATAAAAACATCCGATGTTGTGCATAGTTTTTTTTATAATCAAAAAGGGTTGTTGGATATGACTGTAAAAGAGAGGATAGGAAGTAACTGGAAAGAAGTTGTAAAGTATAGCTATGACAAAGACGACAGAATTACTAAATTCATGAAAAAATATGATGAAAATGGGGAGACTGTAACTAAAACAGTTACGATGACTTACGAAGGTGCCAGAATAAAAGCGATTACTAAAAAAAGTAATGTACATACCGTAATAGAAGACATTGAATATGTGGTTGAAAATGGACTTATCATCAGACGTTCTTCCAGAGATAGAAATCAGCAAATATTTAATAAAATCGAATATGTGTATTCTAATGATAATGTTATACGACACAAAGGAGTACTTGGTGAAAAAATGATTAACAATTTCACTTTCGATGACAAAAAATCAGTTGATTTATTAATCGTACAGAATTTATTTGGTCCAAACTATAAAGTAATTGTACCATTAATCTCTTTTCATGAAGAAGAGTTTGATTTTGAATCTATCTCCTATAATAACGAATTAGCATTTATTCCATCCTCTATAAATTACACTGGAGTTACTGGAAAATATAAGTACAATGCTTCAAATTATCCAATATCATCTTCATTTTTAGAGCAAAATGGTATTGTAAAAATCGATAAAACGTACATTTACGAATAAAGAGATTCGTTTGAGGGAAAAAATATTCTTTTTGAGTTAATTTAAAAAAGCTTCAATTGGCTTTAGTACCTTGCAAATCACTAAATTTGTAGCTTATTTAAAGTTATGTTAGAAAAAGAAGTACTAAATTTTGAAAGAACAGCCATTGTTGGGATTGTAACTCAAAATCAAAGTGAAGAAAAATTAAATGAATATCTGGACGAGTTAGAGTTTTTAACTTTTACTGCAGGCGGAGAAGTTATAAAACGCTTTACGCAAAAAATGGAACGTCCAAACCCTAAGACTTTTGTTGGAACTGGTAAAATAGATGAAATCAATCTTTTTGTAAAAGAATATGGTGTTTCAACTTTGATTTTTGATGATGAATTATCGCCATCTCAACAGAAAAATATTTCCAAAATTATAGATTGCAAAATCCTTGATAGAACGCATTTAATTCTAGATATTTTTGCTCAAAGAGCTGAAACATCATATGCTAGAACGCAAGTTGAATTGGCCCAATGTCAATATTTATTACCTAGGCTTTCAGGGATGTGGACACACCTTGAGCGTCAAAAAGGGGGTATTGGAATGCGTGGACCTGGAGAAACTGAAATTGAGACAGACAGACGTATCGTTCGTGACCGAATCGCATTATTGAAGGAGAAGATAAAAACAATCGATAAACAAATGGGTGTGCAACGCAGTAATCGTGGTGCAATGGTCCGTGTGGCTTTGGTAGGATATACCAATGTTGGAAAATCAACTTTGATGAATGCTGTTGGTAAAAGCGATGTTTTTGTAGAGAACAAATTGTTTGCTACGTTGGATACAACCGTTCGAAAAGTGGTTATTAAAAACTTACCTTTCTTACTTTCAGATACAGTTGGTTTTATCCGTAAACTGCCGACTCAATTGGTAGATTCATTCAAGAGTACACTTGATGAGGTTCGTGAAGCCGATTTGTTATTGCATATTGTAGATATTTCTCATCCAGAATTTGAAGATCATATTGAATCTGTTAATCAGACCTTACTAGATATTAAGGCTAATGATAAGCCTGTTATTATGGTGTTTAATAAGATAGATGCTTATAAGCATTTAACGATTGATGAGGATGATTTAATTACTGAAAAAACACCAAGACATTATACCATTGAAGAATGGAAAGCTACTTGGATGCATCGTCTAGGAGAGCAAAATGCGCTGTTTATTTCGGCAACTAATAAAGAAAATTTCGAAGAATTTAGAGAGCGAGTATATGAGTCAGTTAGACAAATTCATATTACTAGATTTCCCTACAATAAATTTTTGTATCCTGATTATAAGGATGCAATCGAAAAAGAAGACGAAGAATAAAAAAAGCGCTTGCAATTGCAAGCGCTTTTTTTATGTTTTTTTTAGAATAAGTAATTTACTCCTAAACCAAAAACTTCTCTGGTTTGAAACCCTTTAAAGGCATTGTCATCATAAATTGCCTGAAATGATAAGTTAGTTGATAGGAATTTGTTTATTTTCATTACTATGTTTAAGGAGTAATCAATATCAACATTTTGTGGGTCTTCGAGATAATTTGAATATAGGTTTAAAGTATTCTCGGCAGAAACGTTGGTCATTATATTAAGTTTGTAATATGCCGAAGCGTAGAAACCCAATTCATAACGCATAGTTTTATCTGCTTTAACACCAAAATAAGACTCATTTATGTATCCAACTCCAGAGGTGTACATCTTGTCTACAAAAGTCATTTTGGAGGTTACAGGGGCGAAATTTAGTTTTAGATTGTCATCCTTCTTCCAAAAAATACCTGGACCAAACGTAAGATAACCTGGAGACATGAAATTTGTATTTTCAGTTCGTATTTCAGCACCATTTACATCTTGACTATACACATATCCTTTGGTAAATTGTGTTCTGAAATTTACAAAAAAGGAGTAGTACCAATCACCAAATGCTCTTTTTCCATAAATAGAATTAATTTCTAATCTGTCATCAGTCTTTTTCTCAAAATCAGAATTTTCGGTTTGCAAGATACCATATGAAGCAAGAATTTTATTATCCCAACTAATGTCATCTTTTTTGTAATTGATGTTGTAATTAATCCCTAAATTTCCCGAGATATTATTTTCACCACCAGCAATCCAGTTGTTGAAATTTGATTGGTTAAAAAGAAATGAGACATTTCCTGTACTTTTCCATCCATTTCCTGTAGTGTCAGATATGAATTTAACTGCCTTTTCAGTGTTTTTTATTAATTCTTTTTCAGTGTTCTGTGCCTGTACAAGCGAAAAGCTTGTTAGGAAGATAAAAAGGAGTTGAAGGATATTTTTCATAGGTTCCTTGTTTAGTGTTGATTTAAACAAATATACTAAAAACTATGAAGGTGTTAAAAAATACTTAATTTTAATTGTAAATTATTTCTTGTTCTCTTTGTATAAAGGTACAGCAGAGCACGCTTCTCCGTACATAATACTTCTGGCAAAAGGCTGTAAATAATGAGCTGCTAGTATATATGCGCGAGTAGGGACTGGTTTTTTAGAGCATCCTTTTAGAATTACAGGTTTACTTTTGTATGCGGTATAATCTAGGTTACGCAAAATCTCTTCATAAAGGCTGGAGTCTAAATCTTCGAGTGTGCCATCAACAATTTTTTTAGCGAATGGTGCTAATTGAACTGCAACAAGTATTGAAGCCCATGCAGGAATTATTGCATCTGTACTGCAGTTAATAGCAACATAAGCATTTTGATATTGTGACCAATTGTGGTTCTTAAGATGTTCGCGAAAGTCTTTTTCTTTCAAAAGAAAACCCTCGAGTAGCCATTGAGAAATATCAATTTGCGCACGAAGTCCTTCTGGATAATAATCCTCAAGGTCAAAAACTTCTAAGGCACTATTGGCAACTTTATTGATTATTTCTTCCATTTTTTTAGTTTATAGTTGCAGTTTACAGACGCAGTTAAATACTGTGACTGTAAACTGTATCCTTTTTTAAAGCATTCCTAATTCTAATTTAGCTTCTTCGCTCATTAATTCTTTACTCCATGGTGGATCAAAAGTTATTTCTACTTCTGCGTCTTTTACGTTTTCGATAGATTTTACTTTTTCTTCAACTTCTCTAGGCAGGCTTTCGGCTACTGGACAGTTTGGAGATGTCAATGTCATTAATATTTTTACTTCGTAATCTGTATTAACCATTACGTCATAAATTAATCCTAATTCGTATATATCTACAGGAATCTCAGGGTCGTAAATTGTTTTTAAGATTTTTACGATTGATTCTCCTAATTCGTTAGTGTCTATTTCGTTTTCCATTTTTTTGTTTTTGTTTTTTGACGATATAATTTGGTCTAGGACATTGGATTAAATCGTATGTTTTAACCATTTAAGTTATTTAATAAAATATAAGTACAACCTGAGAAGCCTTATATAACTTAAGAACCTTGCTTAGTTTTTGTTTTTAGAGTCGAATGCCAAGGCATACATTTTGATGTTTTTAATCATCGAAACCAAACCGTTTGCGCGTGTTGCTGATAAATGTTCCTTTAATCCGATTTCATCAATAAAATCAACATCAGCTTTTAAGATATCCTCTGCTTTCTGGTTAGAGAAAGCTCTAATTAAGATTGCAATGATGCCTTTGGTTAAAATAGCATCACTATCAGCAGTAAAAACAATTTTATCATCGTTCTGTTCGCCTTGTAGCCAAACTTTTGATTGACAGCCTTTAATTAGATTTTCGTCTGTTTTGTATTCTTCTTTTATTAACGGAAGATTTTTGCCTAGTTCGATAATGTACTCGTAGCGTTGCATCCAATCATCGAACATCGAGAATTCTTCGACTATTTCGTTTTGTATTTCTTTTATCGTCATGTTTTATTCTTGAGTAAAAGCAACCAATAAAGTTACTAATTTTTCTATTTCTGTTGGTGGAAAACCATTGTCAAAACCCTTAGTTTCGTATGTTTTTCCGTTTTGTGTTATTTTTAAATTAGCAATAGCAGCTCCATCATGAAAACGTTTTTCGGTGGGTGCTTTTAGCTTCGGAATGGTTTCTAAATTTATTTTTTTAAACTCTGAAACAATTCTTGCCCATTGTGCTCCATCTATTTTGTTTGTAACAGATTCTTCTCCTCTGCTTTTTGTGACAGAAACCATTTGGTCTTTTACCACAATCTTCTGATAATAGCCTCGCGACATAGCCGAATATTCTATCTGTATTGCATTCATGTCTGTATTCTTTTGGCTAACGCAGCTGTTTCCTATAAAAATTGTCAGAAGTAAAAAAGATAGTATTTTCATATTGTCGTGTTGTTAAGATAACATTGTTTTGGCTTTTTTAACTGCTTCAACCATTAAATCAATTTCTTCTTTTGTATTATAAAAAGAGAAAGAAGCTCTAATAGTTCCCGGAATTTCAAAGTAATTCATAATCGGTTGCGCACAGTGATGTCCTGTTCGTACAGCAATTCCTAATTTATCAATTATTGAACCAATATCATACGGGTGAATCCCGTCGATGTTAAATGAGATAACCGAAGCTTTTTCTTTACCAGTACCATAAATTTTTAAACCTTCAATTTCAAGTAACTGTTTTGTAGCATGTGCTAGTAATTCGTTTTCCTGTTGTTGAATATTGTCAAAACCTATACTGTTCATATAGTCTACCGCAGTTCCTAAAACAATTCCACCTGCAATATTTGGTGTTCCAGCTTCAAACTTATGAGGTAAATCAGCATAAGTAGTTTTTTCGAAAGTAACTTCTTTAATCATTTCGCCACCACCTTGATAAGGAGGTAATTTATTCAACCAACTTTCTTTTCCGTATAAAATTCCAGTTCCTGTTGGTCCGCACATTTTATGACCTGAAAAAGCATAAAAGTCACAATCTAAATCCTGAACATCAGGTTTTAAATGTGGAACTGCTTGTGCACCGTCAATTAGAACAGCTGCGCCCACTGCATGTGCTTTTACAATCATATGTTTTATCGGATTGATTGTTCCCAATGCATTCGAAATATGATTTACAGTTACAATCTTGGTTTTATCTGATAATAAAGATTCGTATGCAATAATGTCAAGTTCCCCATCCTGATTCATCGGAATCACTTTAAGTATGGCACCAGTTTTTTCGCATAACATTTGCCAAGGCACAATATTACTGTGATGTTCTAATGCAGAAACTAGGACTTCATCCCCGGGTTTTAATATAGCAGCAAAACCATTTGCAACTAAATTAATTCCGTGAGTTGTTCCCGAAGTAAAAAGCACTTCGTGTAAAAGTTTGGCATTAATATGATGTTGGATTTTTACTCTTGAAATTTCGTAAGCATCGGTTGCTAATTGACTCAAAGTATGTACTCCACGATGTATGTTTGCATTAATTTCTTGGTAATATTTTGAAATTGCATCAATCACAATTTGTGGTTTTTGTGATGTTGCACCGTTATCGAAGTATACCAAAGGTTTTCCGTTTACCTTTTGTGAAAGTATCGGAAACTCAGCTCTTATTTTATGAATATCTAGCATATCTTATTTAGAAAAATTCTAATTACAAAAGTACTAAAACTAAATTGTTTTATCCAGTAATTGCTAAATTTCCTTTTATGGTTTTAGATAATCTTATTAAAAACAATATTGTTTTTACAGATTTGGTATTTTTTGAAGGTTTGTATTTGATTTTGAATGGATTCGAAGTTAATTTGTGATGAAATTATAGTTATATTGCAGTGTAAATTAACTAGTATTATTATGAAAAAAATCTTAAAACTACTTGTTCTTCTTCTTCTTCTTGTCATAATTGTTTATTTCAGATTTACTACTTACCCGAAACTCGATTTGATTTCTGGCTTTACATCAAAAAGTATTGCATCGTGTCATTTTATCGATAATCGTTCGCTGGAATCCGTAGAAAAAGGAGATAATGATATTCCTTTGCTTGACTTAGCAACAAGTAAAATTAATGAAGAAGGGAAATTTGCAACATCTAATGTATATGGATTAAAAGAACGAAAAGCAATTTATCGTGAAGGGATTGGTGCTACATTAATTAATGATAATTTTGATGTATCTAAACCGTATGAAGTTCCTAAAAGAGTAAAGCAGGTGAATAATTTGCCATTTCCTTATGGGAATAATGAGCCTAAAGATACTGTGTTTTCTAATATTGATTATGCTAAATTAAATAAAGCTATTGCAAATGCATTTGATGTTTCAGGACAAACGATAAAAAGAACACGTTCCGTTTTGGTATTGTATAAAGATAAATTAATTGCTGAAAGGTATGAGATAGGTTTTACCAAAAACAGTAAATTGCTTGGTTGGTCAATGACTAAAAGTATTACAGGAACGATGTTTGGAGTGCTTCAAAGACAAAAGAAGTTTGATATTTATAAACCTGCTCCAATTGCTGAATGGCAAAATGATGAACGCAAAATTATTACAACTAATGATTTACTTCATATGAATTCGGGTTTAGAATGGGTGGAAAATTACAATACAATCTGTGATGCAACTATCATGCTTTTTGAGTCAGAAGATATGGCAAGAGTACAACTAGAAAAGCCAGCTTTGTTTAAACCTAATACGCATTGGAATTACTCTTCGGGAACGAGTAATTTGTTATCGGCTATTTTGAGGCAACAATTTAAGACACATCAGGAATATCTAGATTTTTGGTATTCAGCCTTAATAGATAAAATCGGGATGAGCTCTGCTGTTATCGAAACTGATATGGTAGGGAATTATGTAGGTTCATCTTATGCTTGGGCAACTACTAGAGACTGGTCTAAATTTGGTTTGCTGTATTTGCATAAAGGAAACTGGAATGGAGAGCAGATTCTGGATGAAAGTTGGGTGAAATATGTATCTACTCCAACTAATACTTCAAAAGGGGATTATGGTGCTCAATTTTGGTTAAATGCAGGTGGAAAATATAAAGACGCACCTCGAGATATGTTTTATTGTAGTGGCTTCCAAGGTCAGAAAGTATTTATTATTCCATCTTTGGACTTAGTCATAGTAAGAATGGGCTTGACAGATGATCTTGAATTTGATTTTAATGTGTTTTTGAAGGAGATAACAGCAAGTGTTAAGAGATAATTTAAAATGAGAAAATATAGAATTTTATTGCCCTTTTTACTTATGATTATTGGTTTTGTTTTAATTGGTTTTGCTTGGTCAATAAATATCGGAGTACCTCTTAATTCAATTTGTTTGATATTGGGGTTAGGTTTGTCTTTCTTCGGTTTTTTTGTATTTGTAATTGGATTATGGAAAAATCAATTTTAGGGATTGAGATATATCAAATATTTTAGCCCTGATAGAAGTGAAAATCCTTTTCTTTTTTCTTTAAAAAGGAAAAGATTGTAGCGAATAGCGGGGCGGGATTGGCTCATAAAAAAACCGACAAATTCTAAGAGTTTGTCGGTTTTGTATTTTGGTAGAATTTAATTATAAATCAAATCCCATTTTCACGCCTAGTTTACTAGCGATAATAGTGGTAATTCGTTTTTTTAATTCTGGTATTTTGATGCTTTCGATAACGGCATTAGAGAATGCATACATTAGCAATGCTTTGGCTTCTTTTTGAGGGATTCCACGTGATTGCATGTAGAACATAGCTGTTTCGTCTAATTGTCCGATTGTGCAACCGTGAGAGCATTTAACATCATCAGCAAAAATTTCTAATTGTGGTTTTGCATTTATTGTTGCTTTATCACTTAATAAAATATTGTTGTTTTTTTGAAATGCATTTGTTTTTTGTGCTAGTTTTTCAACCAATACTTTTCCATTAAAAACTCCTGTCGAGCGGTCTGTGAAGATTCCTTTGTAATCTTGGAAACTTTCGCAGTTTGGAGTAGAATGTTTAACCAATGTATAATGATCCACATGTTGTTTTTCGCCTATAATTGTTATTCCGTTTAGTGTACTTGTTAGCCTTTCTCCAAAGTGATAAAAATTCAAATTGTTTCGGGTTAAATTTCCACCAAATGAAAACGTATGAACCGATGCATGACTTTCTTGTTGTTGTGAAACGTAAGTATTGTCGATTAAATTAGCTTCACTATTGTCGTTTTGGATTTTGTAATAATCAATAATAGCGCGTTTTTGAGCAAAAATCTCCGTAACAGAGTTCGTTAAAACGGGATTTTCGTTCAAGCTCTGATGACGCTCAATAATTTGTACATGAGAATTTTCTCCTACAATTATTAAGTTTCTTGGCTGTACCATAAGTGCTGCTTCACTTCCTGTTGAGAAATACATAATCTCAATAGGCTTGTCTGCAACTTTCTTTTGTGGAATATTGATATAGGCCCCTTCAATTGCAAATGCGGTGTTCAGAGAAGTTAAACTGTCTTCTGTGTTAGCAATTTGATTGAAGTATTTATCAATTATCATTTTATATTTTGGCTTAGTCAATGCCGAAGACATTAAGCAAACGTCGATTCCATCGTGTGTTGTAGAAGATAAATGCGAACTGAAAACACCATCAATAAATACTACTTTATAGGTGTCTATTTCATGTATAAAATATTTTTTTACATGATTAAATTCGATTGCATTTTCTTGTTTAGGAAATACGGAAAAGTCATTTTTTAAGATGGCATTTAGCGATGTATATTTCCAAGCTTCTTCTTTTTTGGTTGGAAAACCTTTATTTTCAAAGTTTTTTATCGCTTGTGTTCTA
Source organism: Flavobacterium sp. ALJ2 (assembly GCF_015594725.1). Lineage (GTDB taxonomy): Bacteria > Bacteroidota > Bacteroidia > Flavobacteriales > Flavobacteriaceae > Flavobacterium. The sequence goes on from NZ_JADNRC010000008.1 coordinate 42,646, forward strand.
ATTTCGTGCAGGTCTGAATTAACATCTACACGTTCCTCAAAAGCCATAAAAGACGATACTAATTTTTCTTTTAAATCCATTTATTTTTAGTCTTAAAGTCGAAAGTCGAAAGTCAAAAGACTTAAGTTTGTCGACTGTTTTGCCAAAAGCTTGAAAATTTATTGCACAAAGTAATTTTACTTTATGATCATATACTTTATGACTTTGGGCTTAAATATTTAATAAAACCACTTAATAGCTTAGATATCTCTGTTACTGATTCTAAAAGTGCTTCAAATTCCTCTTTTATGATATATCCTAAATCAAATGCCAAATATAATTGTGAACGGACTTCTCCTGCTGATGCTTTCGCAACATATAAAAAGTAAACAAACTCTTTGTCTGTATTTCTTTCAAAACCTTCTGCTATATTTGATGATATAGATAATGATGCTCGTCTAATCTGTCTTGCAAAGTCGAAGTCTTTTTTAAAATTTGAATTCTCAGTAATTAAATATATTCTCTTGTTGAAAATTCTTGCTTTTTGCCAAGAATTAATCTCTTCGAAAGAATTAAACTTACTCATGATTCCTTTTGACTTTAAGACTTTTGACTTTATAGACTATGTTAGTTTTCTGCTTTAATCCAGTCGTATCCTTTTTCTTCTAATTCGTAAGCCAATTCTTTTCCACCAGACTTTACAATTTTTCCGTTATATAGTACGTGAACAAAATCAGGAACGATATGATCTAGTAAACGTTGGTAGTGAGTGATAACAATAATTGCATTTTTATCACTTTTTAGTTTGTTAACACCATTAGCAACAATTCTTAATGCATCAATATCCAAACCTGAGTCTGTTTCGTCAAGGATTGCTAATTTTGGCTCTAACATTGCCATTTGAAAAATTTCGTTACGTTTTTTCTCTCCACCAGAGAATCCTTCGTTAAGAGAACGGGACAAAAATTTACGATCTATTTCTAATAGTTCTGATTTTTCACGAATTACTTTCAGCATTTCGTTAGCGGGCATTTCTTCTTGACCGTTTGCTTTACGTGTTTCGTTAATTGCAGTTCTGATAAAGTTAGTTACACTAACTCCAGGAATTTCTACAGGATATTGAAATGAAAGAAAAATACCTTTGTGTGCTCTTTCTTCTGGGGCTAAATCAGCTAAATCTTCTCCGTTAAGGAAAACTTCACCTTGAGTTACTTCGTAGTTTTCGTTTCCAGCAATTACTGCTGAAAGTGTGCTTTTTCCAGAACCATTTGGTCCCATGATAGCATGTACTTCGCCAGCTTTAACTTCTATGTTTATTCCTTTAAGAATTTCTTTGTCGCCAATTGAGGCGTGAAGGTTTTTTATACTTAACATGTTATTTTTGTTTAAAGTTTAAAGTTTGAAGCTCTTGGTTTTATTAAGAAACAGCTACTTTAAATTTTTTTTTGTTTAAACTATTTATTTTCAATTTGGGTTTTTGTAAAAAGTTTCGATTTTGAGGTTTAAAGTATGTTTTGTAAATTTTAAACCTGAAACTTTAATTTTTTTAACCCACAGAACCTTCCAAAGAAATTTCTAATAATTTTTGTGCTTCTACAGCAAATTCCATTGGCAATTTATTTAAAACGTCTTTGCTAAAACCATTTACGATTAATGCAATTGCTTTTTCGGTTGGAATTCCACGTTGGTTACAATAAAATACCTGGTCTTCACCAATTTTACTTGTTGTTGCTTCGTGTTCTATTTTTGCAGAAGGATTTTTGCTTTCGATATAAGGAAAAGTATGTGCGCCACAATTGTTACCCATTAACAGGGAGTCACATTGCGAAAAGTTTCTAGCATTATCTGCTCGAGCACTTATTTGTACCAATCCTCGGTAGCTATTTTGTGATTTCCCAGCTGAGATACCTTTAGAAATGATTGTTGACTTAGTGTTTTTTCCTAAATGAATCATTTTTGTACCAGTATCTGCTTGTTGGAAATTATTGGTAACGGCAATTGAATAAAATTCACCTACTGAATTGTCTCCTTTTAAAACACAAGATGGATATTTCCAAGTTACAGCTGAACCTGTTTCTACCTGTGTCCATGAGATTTTTGCATTAGTTTCACATAAACCTCTTTTGGTTACAAAATTAAAAACCCCGCCTTTTCCTTCTTTGTTTCCTGGGTACCAGTTTTGAACTGTTGAGTATTTGATTTCTGCATCATCCAAAGCGATTAATTCGACTACAGCGGCGTGTAATTGATTTTCATCACGACTTGGAGCTGTACATCCTTCTAGGTATGATACATAACTTCCTTGGTCTGCAATAACTAATGTTCTTTCGAATTGTCCAGTTCCTGCTTGATTGATTCGGAAATAAGTAGAAAGTTCCATCGGACAACGAACGCCTTTTGGAATATAGCAGAATGATCCATCTGAGAAAACAGCTGAATTTAATGCAGCATAAAAATTGTCTCTTTGTGGTACAACTGTTCCTAGGTATTTACGAACTAATTCAGGATGCTCTTTTATTGCTTCTGAAATAGGGCAGAAAATAATACCTTTTTCTCCTAATGTTTTTTTGAAAGTTGTAGCAACAGAAACGGAGTCGACTACAATATCCATAGCAACATTGTTCATCATTTTTTGTTCGTCAACAGAGATACCTAACTTTTTATACATTTCTAAAAGTTCTGGATCTACATCGTCTAATGTTTTATTAGGATCTATTTGTTTTGGCGCAGAGTAATATGAAATCGCTTGAAAATCGGGTTTTTGATAATGTACATTTGCCCATTCTGGCTCAATCATTTCTTGCCATGCTCGAAAAGCTTCGATACGCCAATCGGTCATCCATTGTGGTTCTTCTTTTTTTAGAGAAATGGCACGAACAATATCTTCGTTTAGCCCAATAGGAAACGTCTCTGATTCTATATCGGTATAAAATCCGTATTCGTATTCTTTAGTTTCGAGTTCGATTTTTAAATCGTCTTCAGTGTATTTGCTCATTGTTTCAATAGGGTCTTAAAAGTTTGAATTTCTTAAGGTCCAAAGTATGTGTAGCTTCGTTTGACTTTAAGACTTTCGACGTTTGGCTAAAGTGAAAAACTTTCGCCACAACCACAAGTTCTACTTGCGTTTGGATTATTAAATACAAATCCTTTCCCGTTTAATCCACCTGAAAATTCTAGTACTGTTCCAGCTAAATATAGAAATGATTTTTTTTCGACAGCAATAGTTATGTCGTTGTCTATAAATATTTTATCGTCGTCTCCTTTGGTTTTGTCAAATTTTAAATCATATGATAAACCGGAGCACCCACCACTTTTCACCCCTACTCTTACGTAGTCATGTGCGGCATCAAAACCATCGTCTTTCATTAAGTCGATAATTTTCTTTTTGGCAGAATCAGAAACCTTTATCATTGTTATATAGATTATTGTCTAAATTGATTGCAAAGATACTATATAAAAACCTTTTTCCATAACGGTTCACATTATTATAACAAATGTTAAAATAGATAATATTTATTTCAATTACCGAATTTGTAAGAGATTATTTTAATACAAAATATAATTTGTGATTTTGTCGCTTTAAAATGGTGAGAATCTTAAATGATATTTTGGGTAAGATGATAACGTAGAATATATTAATTACTAATTAATACAAGTATTTACACCAAGAGAAGAACGAAATTAGAACGATAATTCTGAAAAAAGGAGTAGTTATCTTGAGGAAGTTTTGAAAAGGAGGAAGTTTTGTCAAATTTTTTTAGATAAATGAGAATCTGAGCGTCAAGCTGATTTAGATGGATTTGAAATAATAGCATTGAATAAGATTAATCCTGAAGGAATGGCAATGCTCTTTAAGAGATTGCAAGGAAAAAATAATTTTTCGATCCCAGAATTTTTAAGCACACATCCGGTAACTACTGAAAGGATTGATTATATAGATGAAATGATAAAAACAAAATCATTTGTATTTAAAGAAAACACAAGGTTGAAAAAATTATTCAAAGAGATTAAGGATTAGTTTATTTATTAATAGTTGGAATTTTCTTAAATTGCAAAGAATATTAAATGGAGAGATTTTTATCTCTCCATTTTGTTTTTTAATCCTTATAATAAAAATACAATGAAACTTTACCCAATAGAATCAGGAAATTTTAAATTAGATGGTGGTGCAATGTTTGGTGTTGTGCCTAAAACAATTTGGAATAAAACGAATCCTGCCGATGAAAATAATTTGATAGACATTGCCGCAAGATGTTTGCTTATCGAAGATGGCAGCCGACTTATATTGATCGACACCGGAATGGGGAATAAACAATCAGATAAGTTTTTTGGATATTATTCGCTTTGGGGAAACCATTCGATAGACAAATCGTTGGCAAAATATGGTTTTCACAGAGATGATATTACTGATGTTTTTATGACGCACTTGCATTTTGATCATTGTGGTGGAAGTGTGCAGTGGAATGCGGATAAAACAGGGTATGAGCCAGCTTTTAAAAATGCTAAATATTGGAGTAACGAAAATCATTGGGAATGGGCAACGAAACCTAATGTTCGTGAAAAGGCGTCCTTTTTGTCTGAGAATATTTTGCCAATGCAAGAAAGTGGACAATTAAATTTTGTAAAAAGGCCAGAAGAAGATTTTCTCTCAACATCTGAACTTGGCTTTGGAATTTTCTTTGCCGATGGGCATACCGAAAAGCAAATGATTCCACATATTCAATATCAGGATAAAACAATTGTTTTTTGTGCCGATTTATTGGCTACAGCTGGACATATTCCGTTGCCGTACGTTATGGGATATGATACAAGACCATTATTAACGATGCCTGAGAAGTCAAAATTTTTAAACGCTGCTGCCGATAATAATTACTATTTGTTTCTGGAGCATGATGCACATAATCAAATTATAACTGTGGAACATACAGAAAAAGGAGTAAGACTTAAAGAGGTTTTTACTTGCGAAGAGATTCTTTAAAGGTTGTAGATTTAAAGCATAAAAAAATCCCGTTTTCATTGATTGAAAATGGGATTTTTAGTTTAACTAATTGTGATTTTTTAAATTTTAGTTGGTTTTAAATTTCCAAACTTGACCAACAGTTTCTCCTCCTTTATTATCTTTTACAATAACTCTCCAGAAATACTCTTTTGCAGGTTCTAATGTTACATCGAGTGCATTAGCTGTTTTGTTTTTAGCTATTTTTTGGGTAGGAGGGTTTGCAGTTCCAAAATAGACATCATAAGCTAGAACATCTGTTGCATCAACATCTGTTGCTTCCCATTTTAAAGAGGCTGTCGCTGTGCTCAATGTACTACTTAAAATTGGGTGCAGTAAACTTGGTGCAAAAGGCAGATGATTTATCTCAGCATTACCAGCAGTATAAAATTTGTAAATAGTAGAATAAGCACTTGCTAATCCTTTATTGTCGTTTGCTTTTATCCTCCAGTAGTAGGCCGTGTTTTTGTCTAATACAAGTGAGATGCTATTATCTGCTCCTTCAAAATTTTTGTCAATTTGAGCAAAAGTATTGTCTTTTGAAATTTGAATTTGATAGGTTATAGCGTCATTGTTTGCATCTGTAGCTTTGTCCCATTTAAAAGAAACACTATTGTCTACACATAGTTTATTGTCTGCCGGAGAAACCAATGCCGGTATTGTTGGCGCTACATTAGCTTTGGGAGTTGGATCTGAATCATCGCTACCACAAGCTGTAAATAGTAAACTAATGATTGATAGGTATATAAAATTCTTCATTTTTATTTTTTTATAATTTTAATGTATTCTGGAGTGTCTAAATAGATTTTAACAGCATAAATTCCTGAAGCTTGGTTTTCAATATTCAAATATGCTTTTCCATCTTCGATGTTATAATTTTTAGTAGAAACTAATTGACCTCCAAAATTGTAAACGTCTATTTTGATTTCTTTTTTGTTAGTAGGTACGTCGATTTCAAAATTTCCAGATGTTGGATTAGGATAAGCAGCCAAGCTTCTTATAGCATCCAATGAAGTGATTTTTTTAGAAAAGACACCTTCACAAGCTTTAGCAGTGGTTACTTCTAATAAAGCGCCTTTGTTTAAATCTAAAGAGAAATTAGAATCTGTTGTCTGAAACTGTGCTTGACCATCAACAAAAACGGTAAAAGGAGCTGTTCCTTCTGTAATCTCAACATCTACTTTTTTAGCAGTTATGTTAGATGTTCCAGAAACGGTTGTAGCCTTGGCGATAGTAACGTTAAAGTTTTGTTCGTATTTTTCTCCAAATATTGTGATGATAATATTGTAAGCTCCAGGGCTAAGGTTAGAAGCGGTTAAAGTGTTGTTTGTGAAAGCGTACGGTTTTCCATTAATGCTGGCGGTGTAAGGTAACTTAGCATTTCCTATTATGCTAATTTCACCGTTGTTTTCGTTAATACAAGACTCTCCTTTTGATTCAATAGTGTAGTTTTTTGAAGGAAGGCTAAAATCACATTCAGTGTTATAACTAGCACTTGCATCTTTATATGAGGCCCAAGTATTATTAGAAAATGTAACGTCATCAACTGTTATACAAGATAAATTAGGATTGTTGGCAAAGCTGTTATAATAAGCATTATTAAATTTAGCATTGCCTCCATTCTTTATGTTTAGTTTCATTAAGTCATTACTATTACAATTAAGTTGTTTTAAATTTGGACTACTTGAAAAGTCTAAAGATGTTAACATATTGTTAGAAACATATGCGATTTCTAATAATGGATTTTTGCTGAAATCTAAATTAGTTATGCTATTGTTGCCACAGAATAATTTTTCCAATTGAGGGTATTTAGTAAGATCTAAGGTTTTTAGTAAATTAGCTTCACAGTTAAGGTATGTAAGTTTTTTGTTTGCCGAAAAATCAATCGTTGTTAAATTGTTGTAACCTACTGATATAGAGGTTATATTTGTGTTGTTTGATAGATTAAAATCTTTAATGTTTTTATTTTGACTAGCATTTAAATATTCTAATGCGATATTTTTTGAAAGATCCAAACTTGTTAGTGTACTCTGATTTGTGTTTTCATTATTACTACCAGCCCCTGAACAATATAAGTTAGTCAAGGCTAAATTTTTAGTAACATCTAAAGTTGTTAATTTATTATAAGAGACATCTAGCACTGTTAAGTCCAAGTTTTTAGTAACATTTATGTCTGTTAATTTATTATAAGAGACATTTAGCTCTGCTAAGGCTAAGTTTTTAGAAACATCTATGCTCGTTAATTTGTTTTGTGTACAATTTAATTTTTTTAATTTTAGGTTTTTAGAAACATCTATACTAATTAGCTTTCCTTTTCCATTGTAAGGCAATTTTAGTTCTTCAAGAGCTGTAAAGTCTTGAATACCTGTCAAGTCGTTGATTTCTAGATTGGTGTAATAATCACTTAGATCTAGTGTTGTAATAGTGTTAATTGCTTGAGTAAGTACCTTACCGTCTTCAACTCCGTCAATCCCTTTTTTAATTAGAGATTTTTCAAAATTTGCATCGGGTATTAAGGTGTATTCAGGTGTTGGACAAATTGCCTCAGAGAAATTCGCAAGCGCATCTTTTCTTTTAGCCCAGTTGATATTAGCATAAGTAACATCATCAACAAGTACACAAGTTAAGCTAGGGTTTGTAGTAAGTAATAATTTGTCTGATTCTATTAGGGTGTTTTTTCCGTTCTTTAAATTTACTTCCTTTAAGGTTGGATTATAACTAACGTCAAATTCTTTTAATGCTATGTTTTTAGAAACATCTAGCATTTCTAAAGAATTATACTGGCATTTTAAGTGAGTTAAATTTAGATTTTTAGATACATTTAAAGTTGTTAAGTCGTTAGCAAAACATTCTAAACGATACAACTTTGTGTTGTTAGAAAGATCAAGATTTATTATTTGATTTTGATAACAGCTAAGTAGTTCTAAATTAATATTTTTAGAGGTATCTATTGTGGTCAGTTTATTTGTAATACAACTTAAATTGGTTAAGTGAATGTTTTTGGTAATGTCTAAAAAAGTTAATTCATTTCCACCACAACTTAAAGAATTTAAATAGATGTGTTTAGAAACATCTATACTTTTTAGTTTATTATAATAGCAAGATAGATTGGTTAATGCTAAATTGTTTGAAATATCTAGAGTTGATAAAGAATTCCAGCCACAATTAAGTGATTCTAAAGCGGTGTTTTTAGAAATGTCTATGCTTGTTAATTTATTAGAATAAAGACCTAATGTGATTAATTCTGTAAAATCTTGAATCCCTGTAAGATCTGAAATGTTACTACCTGTAAGATCTAGGTTTTTTAATGACTTGATGACGCTAGTCAATATTTTACCATCAACTTCTCCAGAATCAATTCCTAAAGAAATTAATTTATTCTCGAAATTTACATCAGGAATCAAAGTATATTGCTGCGGTACATCTGCAACATCTACAACAGATACATTATCAACTAAAATTTCAGAATCAAGTGTTCCTCTTGTCCAGATATCTACTTCTATGTTTTCTGTAACTTTTGAAGTATATTCAAACTCAATTTTTCTCCATTCAGTATTAGAAAAAGTAACATCAGATTTTTTGATTATTTCCTCCTTAAAAGTACCAGGTTTGTGATAGAGGCTTAAATCGATAGAAGAAAATGTTCCTTTTACGGTTTTGTGGTATAAAGTTACACGATAGGTTTTGTTTGCCTGTACAGGAAAATAGTCACTATTAATATAATTAAAAGTTCCACTGGCAACCATCATGTTAGTACTTGATTTGCCATTTTGTGCGTTTGTACTTTGCGAAATAAAGCCACTAAAGTAACGGTACCAGTTATTTGGCTGAGAGGATGAAGACCAAGTTTCAAAATCCCCATTAGGGACTAAGTTCGTCTGAGCATAAATTGAAAAATTTGCTAATAACAGCAATAAGAGTAGTTTTGTTTTCATAGATTTAGTTTACAATTTGAATTTGCAATGATACGTAAATACAAATTATTTCTTGTTAAAATTTTATTTATCTGGTTGTAATTAAATTCGTTCATATCCATTTCTAGAGAATGATTATATTTGAATCGTTTCTAGTTTGATAAAAAAAGTGTGAGTAAGATTCCTAAGAGTGTGTTAATCTGCCTTTTTTTTGTAACAAAAAACCATAAATTAGACCCATATTTTAACTTTTATTAAATTTATATAAATGAATAGTATCAAACCTATTTACATATCTGCTTTTGCGTTAATGGTTTTAGCAGGTTGTGGTGCTACAAAACAAGCATCGATTACTACACCTCCAGTTGTTGAAATTGCTCCTGCAATTATTAAAAAAAATGCTCCGCTTACGGACAATGAATTAAAAAGATGGAGTCATCTAGATTTAGTAAAAGATACTATTCCTGGGATGAGTGTTGACAAGGCATATGCCGAATTATTAAAAGACAGAAAAGGGGTAAAGGTAATCGTAGGAATTGTAGATTCTGGTGTTGATATTGAACACGAGGATTTAAAGGGAAATGTGTGGACGAATACAAAAGAGATTCCTGGTAACGGAATTGATGATGATAAAAATGGTTTTATAGATGATATTCATGGTTGGAACTTTCTTGGAGATGCTGTAAACGAAAACTTAGAACTGACTCGTATTGTAAAGAAAGCTGATGATGGATCTGCGCAATATAAAAATGCCTTAGCGATGTATAATGAAAAATACGAAAAGGCATTAGAAGATAAACAACAAGTAGATTTTTTACTGGATGTTCATTCGACTGTAAAAAAAGCATTGAATAAAGACAACTATAAACTCGAAGACTTAAGTACTATTACCTCTACAGATCCAAAAGTAACCAGAAGTAAAATGATTATGACTCAGGTTTTTACTAATGCAGGAGCTACGTTTAATCCTGAAGTAGATTTTGAAGAATATAGAGAACACGTTTATGATCAGTTGAATTTTAATCTGAACAAAGAATTTGATGGTCGAAAAATTGTAGGAGATAATCCAGAAAACATTAAAGATACTCGTTACGGTAATAATAACGTTAGTGGACCAGTTAAAGAAAAAGCATTACACGGAACTCACGTAGCGGGTATTGTTGCGCAGTTGCGTTACAATAATTTAGGTGGAGATGGTGTTGCTAACAACGTTGAAATTATGGCTGTGAGAGCTGTTCCTGATGGAGATGAGTACGATAAAGATATTGCATTGGCGATACGTTACGCAGTAGACAATGGAGCAAAAGTAATCAACGGAAGTTTTGGAAAAAGTTTTTCTCCTCATAAACAATGGGTTTATGATGCTATAAAATATGCAGCTAAAAAAGATGTTTTAATTGTGCATGCAGCAGGGAATGATGGATATAATATTGATATTGAAAAAAATATTAATTATCCAAATGACTCAGAAGATAATATCAAAGAATTTGCAGATAATTTAATTACAATTGGCGCAATAAATAAAGTATACGGAGAAAATGTAGTAGCAAGTTTTTCTAATTTTGGAAAAATAAACGTTGATGTTTTTGCTCCTGGAGAAGAAATCTATGCAACGATTCCAAATAATAAATACAAGTATTTACAAGGAACTTCAATGGCTTCGCCAAATGCAGCTGGAGTTGCAGCATTAATCCGTTCGTATTATCCTGGGTTAACAGCTCCACAGGTAAAACATATTTTAATGAATTCGGGCGTTTTACTTCCAGCAATGGTTATTTTGGGTGAGAATCCAAATTCAAAAGAAAAACCAGTAGCAGTTTCATCAACTGAATCATCAAAAACAGGTAGAATGGTAAATGCTTATAATGCATTATTGATGGCAGAAAAAATGTCAAAAAAATAAATTGTAAAGAATATTAATCCGATGGAAGGGTGGCAACCCTTCCATTTTTTATTATATAACCCATGCGAAAAATTATATTAGTTTCTTTTTTGAGCCTTAGTTTTGGTTCTCTGGTTGCTCAAAACGCTCCCTATTGGCAACAACATGTTGACTATAAAATGGATGTATCCATGGATGTAAAAAACTATTTGTACAAAGGAAAGCAAGAATTGGTTTACACCAATAATTCACCAGATACGTTGCGAAAAGTATTTTACCATTTATTTTTTAATGCGTTTCAGCCAGGAAGCGAGATGGATGCTAGAGTCCAAACTATTAAAGATCCTGATGGAAGAATGATAAATAAGGTGAAAGTTGACGGTAAAGATGTTAAGGAAAGCCGTATGAAAACTTTAAAACCTAATGAAATAGGTTTTCTTAATATCACCAATTTTAAGCAAGATGGAGTAACAGCAGTAACTAGAACTTCAGGGACAATTATGGAGGTTACTTTGGCTAAACCAATTTTGCCAAACTCAAAAACTACTTTTACCTTAGAGTTTGATGGGCAGGTTCCCGTACAAATTCGTCGTGCAGGAAGAAATAGTACAGAGGGCGTTGCTTTGTCAATGTCTCAATGGTATCCTAAATTAGCCGAATTTGATTTTGAAGGTTGGCATGCAGATCCATATATCGCAAGAGAATTTCACGGTGTTTGGGGAAATTTTGATGTAAAGATTACCATTGATAAAGATTATACAATAGGAGGTTCTGGTTATTTACAGAATAAAAACGAAATTGGTCATGGATATCAAGACACAGGTGTTACTGTAGTTTATCCTAAAAAAGCCAAAACACTTACATGGCATTTTGTAGCGCCAATGGTACATGATTTTACTTGGGCTGCTGATAATGAATATATTCATGATATTGTAAAAGGACCTAATGATGTTGATTTGCATTTCTTTTATAAAAACAACCCAAAGATAATTGAGAACTGGAAGGGTCTACAGCCGTTAATGGTGAAAGTAATGGATTTTTACAATCATAAAGTTGGACCATATCCGTACAAACAATATTCATTTATTCAAGGAGGAGATGGCGGAATGGAGTATGCAATGTGTACTTTGATGTTAGGAAATGGAACTCTGCAAGGAATGTTAGGTACAGCAACACATGAGTTGGGGCATGCTTGGTTTCAACATGTTTTAGCTTCAAATGAGTCTAAGCACCCATGGATGGATGAAGGATTTACTACGTATGTTGAAGATTTAGCGTTGAATGAATTGGCTGGAGATAAAAAAGCAGAAAATCCATTTAAAGGGAATTATGCAGCTTATTACAACTTAGTTGCATCTGGTAAAGAACAACCACAATCTACACATGGGGATCGTTATGACGAGAACAGGCCTTATAGTATTTCATCTTATGTAAAAGGAAGTATTTTTCTTTCGCAGTTAGCTTATGTAATTGGTCAGGATAATCTAGATGCTACATTAAAAAGATATTATAACGATTTTAAATTTAAGCACCCATCACCAAATGACATCAAAAGAACTGCTGAACGTGTATCGGGAGCTGAATTAGATTGGTATTTAATCGATTGGACGCAAACGACCAATACAATTGATTATGGGATTAAGGATGTAAGTGATAGCGGAGATAAAACAGTTGTGACATTAGAAAGAATTGGAAGAATGCCAATGCCTATTGATTTAACAGTAGAATATACGGATGGAACAAAAGAGAGTTTCTACATTCCGTTGCGAATGATGAACTTTATAAAAGAAAATCCTAATCCAGCAGTAAAAAGAACAGTTTTAAATGACTGGGCTTGGGCAATGCCAACTTATAATTTTACAATTGCTAAAGGCAAAAATGCTATTAAGAAAATAGTTATTGATCCAAGTGGATTAATGGCTGACGTAAAAGCAGCAAATAATGTTTATGAAGTGAAGTAATTCTCTTTATGAATCGTAAAAGTAAAAGCCCTTAAAGAATAATTTTTCTTTAAGGGCTTTTTATATGATATAACGCTTTAGAGGTTTGGAAATTTTTTAATTGAATGCTCTATTTTTTGTTACCTAAATGCTCAAGCATATCTTTTGTCATAGACTCAAGGTCGAAAGTATGTTTCCAATCCCAATCTTCTCTAGCCGAACTATCGTCGATGCTTGCAGGCCAGCTATCAGCGATTTTCTGACGGAAATCTGGATTGTAAGTAATTTCAAATTCAGGAATGTGTTTTTTAATTTCGTTTGCAATTTCGGTAGGAGTAAAACTCATTGCTGCCAGATTGTAAGAAGAATGAATTTTAATTTCCTCAACAGGAGCTTTCATGATATTTATGGTTGCTTCGATAGCATCATCCATATACATCATAGGCATTTTCGTTTCTGACGATAAGAAACACTCGTAATTTTTATCAGCAATAGCTTTGTAAAAAATATCAACAGCATAATCAGTTGTCCCACCGCCAGGAGGAGTCGACCAGCTAATTAAACCAGGGTAACGTACGCTACGTACATCAACGCCATATATGTTGTGATAGTATTCGCACCATCTTTCACCTGCTTGCTTACTAATTCCGTAAACGGTTGAAGGTTCCATAATGGTGTATTGTGGAGTGTTTTCTTTCGGGGTTGTTGGTCCAAAAACAGCAATACTTGATGGCCAGAAAATCTTTTTTATTTTTTTTGCTTTAGCTAGGTTTAAAACGTGAAATAATGAGTTCATATTTAAATCCCAAGCAAATGCTGGATTTTTTTCGGCTGTAGCGGATAATAAGGCAGCCATTAAATAAATGTCGGTTATTTTATGAACTTCTACAAGGTGTTCTATTTGGTTGAAATCTAAGGCATTTACTACTTCAAAAGGGCCAGAATTAACAACGTCAGTATTTAATTTACGAATATCCGATGCAATTACATTTTCAGTTCCGTATAATTTACGTAGTTTTTGTGTAAGCTCCGTTCCAATTTGGCCACAAGCACCAATGATTAATATTTTAGGATTCATTTAAGTTGGTTTAGTCTAGCAAAGGTAGCGATTTCGCAATTATATTTTAATTTACTATTGATTATTTAATAACTTCTCATAAAGGATGTTTATTTCTTAAGATTATTCTTCTTTTTCTATTTTCTGAAGTTGATCGAAAACAGCACAATAAAATCATAACTTCTTCTTAAAGGGGAATTCATAATTGTAAATTTACTTTGTAACTTTGTAGCTTAATGTTTGAACCGATGAAATATAGAATATCTCTTTTTCTTCTTTTTGTTTTTCTTTTAAATTCTTGTCAAAATCAAGATGAAAAACGACTTGCCGAAAATAAAAAAGAAGCTAAGAAGAAAGAATTAATTTTTAATACTATTAATAAAGGCTGGGTTTTTTATGATACTCCAATCAATACAGTTTCTGAAGAAAGTATAAAAAGTTGGAACGAATGGCGCCAGTTTCTTGAAGAATTAAAAGGAAAACCTAAAAAAACAATCGGTGCTTTCCAGAAAAAATCAAGTGCTATTGCTCGAAAAGCGATTGCATTAAACAATAATATCCCTGAGCAATTTAATCAGCCACAAATAAAAAGCCGAATTTCGATCTTAATTACTAAGATTAAAATGATGGATTTGTATATTCATTTAGATAGAATCCCTGATGAAAAAGTTGTTTTTTTAATTGGTGATATCAATAAAGAATTGGTCTCTCTAGAAAGACAAATGGATAAAATAGTTGAGAAGAATAAAATTCCGTTGGAAGAAGGAGAATCAGATTTGATGAAAATGATAAAGGATACTGCAAGAGCAATTCCTAATGTGAGTATAGATCCAAATATCCCTAGAGTTGAGTAAAAGTGCTTTATATACTACGTACGATAATTTGCCTAAAACACAGCAAATTGCCAATCAGTTATTAGAAAATAATGAAGTGAAATTGCATCTTAACGGCTTGTTAGGGTCGGCAGTTTCATTTGTAATCCGTTCTTTGTTTAAAAAAGCCGAATTGCCTTTTCTTGTTATTTTGGATAATAAAGAAGAAGCGGCTTATTACCTGAACGATTTGGAGCAATTGATTGGTGAACAAGACGTATTGTTTTATCCCGGATCTTACAGAAGACCCTATCAGATAGAAGATACAGATAATGCTAATGTTTTGCTTCGGGCAGAGGTATTAAACCGAATTAATTCGCGTAAAAAACCAGCTATAATTGTTACCTATCCTGAGGCATTATTTGAAAAAGTAGTGACTCGAAAAGAGTTAGATAAGAATACGCTGAAAGTATCAGTAGGTGATAAAATTTCAATTGATTTTATCAATGAAGTTTTATTTGAATACGAATTCAAAAGAGTCGATTTTATTACTGAGCCTGGAGAGTTTTCTGTTCGTGGAGGAATTGTCGATGTGTTTTCTTTTTCGAATGATAATCCATACCGAATAGAATTTTTCGGAAATGAAGTTGATAGTATTCGAAGCTTTGATGTTGGAACACAATTGTCTGTAGAAACACATAAAAAAATCACGATAATTCCAAATGTCGAGAACAAAGTTTTTCAGGAAAATAGAGAAAGTTTTTTGGATTATATTTCTGAAAAAACGGTGCTTTTTATCCAGAATACAGATGGTTTTTTAAGTCAACTCGATAAGCAATTTGTGAGAGCCGAAGAAGCTTATGAGAAATTATCAAAAGAAATTAAACGGGCAACACCCGATCAGCTATTTTTAAATCAGAAGGCATTTATAAAAAAAGCATTGGATTTTTCGATTGTAGAATTGGCTAATAAACCAATTTTTAAAACGATAAAGAAATACGATTTTCATATTCAGCCGCAACCATCATTTAATAAACAATTTGATTTATTACTGAATAATTTAAGTGATAATCATTTTAATGGATATAAGAATTACTTGTTCTGTTCGAATGATGCTCAGGCAAAACGATTTCATGATATTTTTGAAACGTTGGACGAAGCCAATTCCGAGAATATCCGTAAGCAATATCACACCATCGTTTTACCATTATACCAAGGTTTTATTGATGATGAAAATCAGATTACGTGTTATACCGACCATCAGATTTTTGAGCGTTATCATAAATTCAATATTAAAAACGGATATTCTAAAAAACAGAATATTACACTTAAAGAACTTACAACATTATCAGTTGGTGATTATGTGACGCACATTGACCACGGTATCGGGCGATTTGGTGGTTTACAAAAAATTCAGGTAGAAGGAAAAACGCAAGAAGCCATCAAGTTGGTTTATGCCGATAATGATATTGTGTATGTGAGTATACACTCGCTCCATAAAATCTCCAAATATAACGGAAAAGACGGAACACCACCTAAAATTTATAAGTTGGGTTCAAACGCTTGGAAGATTTTAAAACAAAAAACCAAAGCGCGTGTCAAACATATTGCATTCAACTTAATTCAGTTGTATGCCAAAAGAAGATTGGAAAAAGGATTTCAATTTGCACCAGATAGTTATTTACAAAACGAATTAGAAAGTTCGTTTATTTATGAAGATACACCAGATCAAACCAAATCGACACAGGAAGTAAAAGCCGATATGGAAAGCGACCGACCAATGGATCGTTTGGTTTGTGGCGATGTTGGATTTGGAAAAACAGAGGTAGCAATTCGTGCCGCTTTTAAAGCGGTGGATAACAGCAAGCAGGTAGCCATTTTAGTACCAACCACAATTCTTGCCTACCAACATTATCGTACTTTTTCGGAACGATTAAAAGAAATGCCAGTTTCGGTAGGGTATTTAAACCGTTTTAGAACAGCAAAACAAAAAGCACAAACACTTAAAGATTTAGCCGAAGGAAAACTAGATATTGTAATTGGTACGCATCAATTGGTAAACAAAAATGTAGTTTTTAAAGATTTAGGATTGCTAATTGTCGATGAGGAACAAAAGTTTGGAGTTAACGTAAAAGATAAACTCAAGACTATTGCTGCCAATGTTGATACGTTGACATTAACAGCAACGCCAATACCGAGAACATTGCAATTTTCCTTAATGGCTGCTCGAGATTTGTCGGTAATTACTACACCACCGCCGAATCGTTATCCAATCGAGACCAATGTAGTCGGGTTTAATGAAGAGTTGATTCGTGATGCGATTTCGTATGAAATTCAGCGTAACGGACAGGTTTTCTTCATTAATAATCGAATAGAAAATATAAAAGAAGTGGCAGGAATGATTCAGCGTTTGGTTCCCAATGCGAGAGTAGGAATCGGACACGGACAAATGGAAGGCGCAAAGCTAGAAGAATTAATGTTGGCATTCATGAATGGTGATTTTGATGTCCTGGTTGCTACAACAATCATCGAAAGCGGACTGGATGTTCCAAATGCGAATACGATTTTTATCAATAATGCCAATAACTTCGGATTGTCGGATTTGCATCAAATGCGTGGTCGAGTAGGGCGAAGCAACAAGAAAGCATTTTGTTATTTTATTTGTCCACCATATTCTTCTATGACTGAAGATGCACGTAAACGAATTCAGGCTCTGGAACAATTTAGTGAATTGGGAAGTGGTTTTAATATTGCCATGAAAGATCTTGAAATTCGTGGAGCAGGAGATTTATTAGGAGGTGAACAAAGTGGTTTTATCAATGAAATTGGTTTTGACACTTACCAAAAAATCATGAACGAAGCCATCGAAGAATTAAAAGAAAACGAATTCAAAGATTTATATCCTGAAGAAAATAATATTGATACTAAGGAATACGTAAAAGACCTGCAGATTGATACCGATTTTGAGCTATTATTCCCAGATGAATATATCAACAACGTTTCAGAACGATTGGTTTTATATAATGAACTAGGAGCTATAAAAGATGAAGCTGGATTAAAAGAATACGAAAGAAAACTAATTGACCGTTTCGGGCCATTACCAAGGCAAGCTGTTTCGTTACTTAATAGTATTAGAATAAAATGGATTGCTACGAATGTTGGTATCGAAAGACTGATAATGAAACAAGGTAAAATGATTGGATATTTTGTGTCTGATCAACAATCAGATTATTATCAATCGTCTAAGTTTAGAAACGTTTTACAATTTGTACAAAAACACAGTACGCTTTGCAAAATGAAAGAAAAACAAACCGTTAATGGCTTACGCTTATTATTGACTTTTGATAACGTAAAATCGATTAAAAAAGCATTAGAGTTGATGGAATTGTTTGAGGAGTAGATGCTGAAAAATAAAAACTTAAAATGGCATATGGAATTTTCATACGCCATTTTTTTATTTATAAGGCTTGAATATAAAATAGGCATTTATTGAATGTAAATCTCATTTAAACTTTCTTCAAGAAATTGTACCATTTCATCTGCGTTTTGTTTGTTGAAAGGCATTGGTGGCTTTATCTTTAAGACATTGTGCAAAGGCCCATCGGTACTTAACAAATATCCTTTTTCTTTCATTTTTTCGACAATAATATCAATTTCTGGAATAGCAGGTTCCATAGTTGTTCTGTCTTTTACCATTTCGGCACCAATGAATAAACCGTGTCCACGAACATCACTAATGATTGGGAATTTAGCCATTAATTCTTTTAGTAAATCCATTAGATAATTACCTACTTCTAAGGCATGTTGTTGCATTTCCTCATCTTGAATTACTTCTAAAACGGCTAGTCCAGCTGACATTGATACTGGATTACCTCCAAAAGTATTGAAGTATTCCATTCCGTTGTTAAAAGCATCGGCAATTTCATTTGTCACAATTACAGCGGCAAGCGGATGACCGTTTCCGATAGGTTTTCCTAATACGACAATATCGGGAACGACATCTTGTAATTCGAATCCCCAGAATTTATCGCCTACTCTTCCAAATCCTACCTGAACTTCATCGGCAATACAAACTCCTCCCGAAGCTCTTACGTATTCATATACAGTTTTTAGATAATTATCTGGTAACGGAATTTGACCGCCAACGCCTAATAGGGTTTCACAAATAAATACTGCGGGTGATTTGTCTTCTTCCTTTAAATCCTCTATAATTCGTTGCACATCGGAAGCATATTTCTCGCCTGCTTTTGCATCGCCATATTTATAAGGACCTCGATATAAATCGGGATTAATTGCTTTGTGAATCCATGGCATCTGGCCAAAACCTCCTTTGCTGTCAAATTTATAAGGACTCATTTCCATGGCTACGGTTGAGGTTCCGTGATAAGCATGATCCAATACGATAATGTCTTTTTGCTTAGTAAAGTGTCGACTCATTCGTATAGCAAGGTCATTAGCCTCACTACCAGAGTTTACGAAATAACAAACGCTTAATGACGATGGTAATGTTGCCGTAATTTTTTCGGCATATTCTAATATAGTATCGTTAAGATATCTTGTATTAGTGTTTAAAGTTGCAATTTGTTTTTGCATTTTCTTTACTACTACAGGATGGCAATGCCCAACATGAGATGGATTGTTTACACAATCTACAAAGGTTCTTCCTTTATCATCATATAAGTATTGCAATGCTCCTTTTACGATTTTTAGTTTTTCGTTGTAACCAATACTCAGGTTTCGACCTACATTTTTTTGACGAGCTTGTAATAAATCCGAATAATCCGAATTGTTTATTACGCCATCAAATCCGCAAGCTTTTCTAAACGTATCCTGAGCTTTTATAGGATTTATTTTGATGAGTTTGTATAATAACTCCCAAGCTGGCTTCTCGGTGATGAAATGATGGGCATTATCGCTATTTAGCGATGCGTTATAAGCCGATTGTGTTACGCTTATACAGAGTCTTCCAGCAATTAAATAATATAATAAATCCAATTCTTGTGTTGTAAGCGGATATGTTTCATGATATCCTTTTACAATGAATGAAGCTGCTGTTAAGGGATCTTCACTTTCAAGGATTGCATAGGTACAGGCTATTGCAAGATTATTGATTAAGGCAGAATAAACCATATCGCCAAAATCAATCAGGCCAGTTGTTTTTTCTTCTTGTGCCATAACATTACAATCATTGGCATCATTATGAATGTAGGCGTGTCGTAATGAATGTATTTGCGGAAGTACTTCGGTATCAAACTGCAAAAGGAAATAGCCCGCAATTCGTCTACGTTCGTGATTTGTTATATACTTAAGTTTTTCATTAGCATCGCTTGCTCTGCTAATGTCCCAAGTATAATGACGGTGCATTGCCGGATGAGAAAAATCCTGAAGTGCTTTATCCATATTTCCCATAAATGCGCCTAAGTTATAAAGCGCAGTATTCGATTTTTCGGATTGTTCATACCAAAAAGTACCTTCAAGAAAACTAAGGATTCGGATGTAATACGTTTTGTTATCTCTGATTATTTGCGTTAAAGCTTCTCCGTTTTTATTGATAGAAAACTGCTGAAAACTTTCAGCTAATGGACTTTTGCTTAAATGCTGAATGATTTTTACCTGCGCATCCAGAAACGGATAGGACTGATTTTCATCAGATAGTTTTAAGATGTACTTCTGATTTTTTTCATCCGTTAAGATAAAATTCAATTCATCATAACCGTCTAATGCTTTTACGGTAGCGGATAATCCATAATGTTCTATCGCTAATTGCTGAATGTCTGTTTCTGAAAAAATCATTGGTATTGTTTATTAAGTTGTTTTATTATCAGGTTTTTTTGCTTTGCAGAAATTAAATTTTGACTATTTTTTATTTCCAAATAATGGCTTGTGCTGGTTGTAAAGGGTTTTGTCCAACAAGAATTTTACTTCCTTGCGGAATAGGTAAGTTTATAGGCTCGTTTGTATAATTTACGCCTACGTAAAAACCATCTCTCCATTCTACAAAAACACCTTTTGGTAAATCTTCAATAGCTACTTTTGCACGTTCGTAAATAGTACGAACTACTTGTCTTTCCAGACTTCCATCTTTACTTTCTGCACCAATATAAGTAACTGTTCCTTTACCTAGTTTTCTTGTAGTAGCTGCCGCTTTACCTTTGTAGAATTGGTCAGCATACGTTGCTAAAACTTCTGTTCCTTGTTTAGGATTTAGGACATCTGCCCAAGTATTCCATTTATATGTATTGTTACCAGCAGATATTGTTCCGTTTACATTGGCAACAAGCATGTCAAAAAACGCTACATCGGCACCAATTAATGGTACGATAGGCGCACTCCAATTGGCTTCAAAGAAATGTCCGTTTCTATCCTTTTGACCCGTACGGCAAGAAAGGATTAAGTTCCCTCCGTTTTCAACATATTTAGTCCATTTGTCTACCAATTTCTGATCTATAAGTTGGTAAGCAGGAGCAACAATAAATGGATAAGCAGAGAAATCAGCATCTTCGGTAATAAAATCTACTGGAGCACCAGTCGATTTTATTGCAGTTGTGTACGTGTTTCTATGTCTCCAGGTACTCCAGAATTCGGTTTGTTTTTGGTTTTCTAAATCCCAAAGGTTTTCATGACTCCATAAAAAGCCTGTTTTTCTTTTTGCAATTTCCTGAGGAATTACCGCTTTAGGATTGTATTCTTTACGAAGTAATTTCATATCCTCGATAGATTGTACAAATTCTTTTCCGCCTGTTGTAAGTGTTACCCCATCGGTTCCTACGATTCCATCATGATACATCTCACTACTTCCTAGTGGGTGTCTGTATCTATACGTACAAGTAAATGAACAACCACCGCCAAAAGCTTGTGAGATCCACATATGAACCGTTCCAGGTTGTAGCTGTGGGTTAATCCCTGCCCAGTTTACTTGCCCAGGTTGTAATTCCATAATACCAGTAACACCGCTTATCGATCTATAGTAATCGTTGGCTTCAGAGATTTTGTTAGGATGTCCCATTCTAAAACTATCTCCTCCTAAAGGATTCTGTCCACTTACAGGGTACATGGTATACGTAATGAAATCCATTTTATTGGCACTTCTTGGATCGGCATCATAAATTACATTGGTAAAGTTCGTTGTTATCCATTGTTGTGGGTCAACATACTTTCGAAGTATTTCGGCTTGTCTATTTAAATATTCACCTTGTGCATCCGAGGTAAATCGTTTAAAATCTAAAATGGTATGGGGACTTAATTTGTCTTCAAAATAGATCTCTGCATTAGGCAAAACGATTTGCTCAAAGTTATTATAACGGGTACTCCAGAAATTTCCAACCCATTCGGTATTTAGTTTTTCGATTGTTCCGTATTTGGCTTTAAGCCAAATTTGGAATGCTTTGCGAGCAGATGGACTAAAATCGGCAGTACCTAAAGGTTCGTTGTCGATTTGCCACCCCATTATGTTTTTGTTTTTACCATATCTTTTTCCAAGTTCAGTAACTATTTGATCTGTAAATTCTCTGTATTTTTCATTTGTTATAGATACATTAGCTCTATTACCGTGTTCTCTACGACGTCCGCTTGCATCTACGAGATAAATTTCAGGATATTTATCTCCCATCCAAGCTGGTGGAGTTGGGGTTGGGGTACAAAGTATAACTTTTAAGCCATTTTTTTCGGCTATCGCAAGTGCATCATCAAGCCATTTAAAATCATATTTCCCTTCTTCGGGTTCCATATAAGTCCAAGCAAATTCGGCAAAATGCGTAAACTCAAATCCTAGTTTTTTTATGTTTTTTAAATCACGTTCCCATTGTTCTTTTGGCCATTGTTCCGGATAATAGTAAACACCAATTTGCATTAAATCTGGTTTCGAAAAAAAGCGTTGTGGGTCTTTCTTTTCTGTAGTAACAGTTTTTTTACTTTGAGAAAAAACAGGATTCGAATTACAATTTGCGATAAGCAATAGTGTAAATAAAATTTTGACTAATGGTATATTTTGCTTGAACATTCTTGGTTGTATTGGGTTAATCGAATTTGTGGTATTTTTTAATTATTTATCTTCTAAAAGTAGCATTAAATAATGTGAGGCTGACCAGCTAAAGTTAAAAGCTTCCATTCCCTTTCCTGTAAGCGGTTGGTAATTTTCTCTTATAGATGTGCCTTTGTCTAGAACTCCTTCTGCGTTATGAATGAGTTTATGTGCCAATTGGTTTGCTTCGGTTGTATAGCCGTATTTTTCTAATCCATTTATTCCAAAATAACTTTGGTCAAGCCAAATTGGTCCTCTCCAATAGCCACGTTCTGGTTTGAATTTTGGGTGGTTTGCTGCTAATGTTGGTAAAGGAACAAATGTGTTGAAAATAGTTGGATTCATCATATTTTCTTTCATTGCTTTGGTTTGTTCGGCAGTAGCTACCTCAGCCCAAATAGGCAAATACCCTTCGCAACCCATTGCTTTTATCAATGTTTTTCCGTCGATTGTAGTATCGTAATACCAACCTGTTACCGGATCCCAAAATTGAGTTTGAATTTTAGCTTTTAATGCTACACTTTCGTCTTGCCATTTTTTAGCTTCATCATTCAATTTTAAAACTTGTGCCATTTTATTCAAATAGTTTTTTTCGGCGTATAAAAAGGAGTTCAGGTCAACACTTTCTTGGTCTAATGAATAGGCTTTGTCTCCATTTTTCAGGATTTTGCTATCGTCAAAACGTACCGCATTATCCATTCCGCTTTCCCATTTGGCGGCGACCAAAGTTCCGTCTGTTGAGCCAAATTCACATATTCCATCTTGATCATGGTCACGTTCTTTGTACCACCAGTTATGATATGATTTTAGTTTTGGATAAAACTCTTTTATAAAATTGGCATCTTTAGTTTTCTCGTAAATTTTCCAGATTGCCCATGCTGCAAGTGGAGATTTTGTGTTTCGGTAATTGTTTTCTTCGATAAGATTATTTCTGTAAACACAATCCGGAATAAATCCGTTTGGTTCCTGATAATCAAATAAGGCACGCATTTGGTCTTTTGCTAGTTCAGAATCATAATTGGCAACAGCAACAGCATGTTTCCAACTGTCCCATGCCCAAAAGCCATGAAACCATTCGTAATTGTAACTCGGGAAAAGTCCACCGTGTTTTAAGCCTTCGGCAGCAATTCGGGTATTGTTTTGCAATGTAAGTACCAGTTTGGCAACTAAATCAGAATAAGTATTGTCTTTGTAAATTGCTTTTTTCTTGGCTATTAATTGTGCCAATTGAGTTTCTTTTTCTTTTTGTGCGTTTTTAAGTAGTGTGTTAAACGTTGTTTTTGCTATAACTTCATTTTCATTTTTCCATGAGTATTGTGAGAAAATAAAAGATTGTGAAACAACTATTTCTTTGGTTTCGTTTGGTTTTAATGTTAGTTTTTCTGTTTGAGTTTTATATCCTTGTTTGGTAATTTCAATTTCGGGCGTTGTATTAAAAAACTGAATGTAACCCACGGCTGTACTTTTCGTGGAAACGATTTTTAAAGTTTTTCCTTCTTTAGATAACTGTAAATCATCTAAAAATAGAGTCGAACCATAAGATGGGTAAAGCGTTATCGCTTTTCCTGATTTATTGGTAATACTTGTTTTTTGTAATGCTGAATGTCCTGATAAAAAAACAAGTTGCTGTTTTATATCTAATTTTTCGTTTTTAAATTGTTGTTCTAAGTGGCTATTGTAGCTGTTTTGACTTACTAAAGCTGTTTTCCAGTTAATAGCTTCTTGTTTGTTTTCGTCGTTAAGTTGTAAGGAAACAAATGAAGGGCTTAACCAAACTCCGTTTTGTTCTGTCATTAAAAAAGGACCTGAAAAACCTGCCTGAACCTCGGATGGTTCCAGAAATCCGAATCCGAACCAAGCACCTTTATCCGAGAAAACTAATGATTTTCTATCGGTAGCGTTTGCAGGGTTTCCTTTATAGTTTATGCTGTTTTTTGAAGATTCTAAAATCGGAAAGTCTTTTTGTGCCCAACAGGATTGTAATATAAAAAAGAATGAAAGAATAAAAAGTGTTTGCCTTTTGCCCATGTTATTTCGTTTTTTATTGAATGTTTTGGTTTTGAGATATATTTCCCTTTTTTAAATAGTGATTAATAGAGAAATACGAAATCAGTAGATAAAAAGAATAGCCCAAGAAATATAGGGCTATTCTTTTAAAAATTAAAATAATTCAATGGATTAATTTGCTTGTAACTCTGTTAATGGAATTGGATAAAAATTATTTTTTGATGCATCAAAACCAGTGCGGCCTACAGCATCAAGTGCTGCTTTTGTTTTGCCCCAACGACGTAAGTCATAAAAGCGATAGTTTTCTAGAGGAAACTCTAGTATTCTTTCGTGTTCGATTTGAGCTTTTACTTCACTACCAGTTGTACCCGTCATTGCAGGCATATCGGCTCTATCACGAACTTTGTTAATGTATGGAATAGCTTCAGGTGTACGACCTAACTCGTTTAATACCTCAGCTTGCATCAACAATACATTCGAATAACGCATAAGCGGAATGTTGATTGCTGTAAATTCCTGATCCATTTTTTCTTGGGTATTTGGTATGTACTTACGGAATACGGGTTTGTCAGTATCACCAAATTTATCATCATAAGTAGTTCCTAATACTCTCGGATTATCGACATCGTTAAAATAGGGATCTTTAAAGAAAAGGGTACTATAAAGGCGAGTGTCGTAATTTCCTGTAGTCGCTATCTTTCCTTCTTTTTTAAATTCGTTTACAAGCATTGTACTCGGAAGAATTTCATCCCATCCCCCTAGTTCTCCTGCTGCCATCCAATAGTGGAGTGCATTACGGTAGAATGCACCATTGGCAGTGGTTTCTGAAAATTGTAATTCGAAAATGGATTCTTTAGAATTTTTAGTAGTACCATCAAACATTGACACATAATCTTTAACTAAATCATATCCTTGTACTTTGTTTAATGCAGCAAGAGACTCATTTAAGAATGTTTGTTTTTGAGCTGTTTCTTCGTAGGCTCTAGTTAAATAAGCAAATCCTAGATAGCTATTAGCGGCTCCACTGGTAGCACGACCTGTTTTGTCCTGTGTTTGTTTAGAAGGTAATATTTCGGCTACAGCTTTAAGTTCACTCGTGATAAAATCCCATGCTTGAACACGTGTTGACAACGGAATATTAAGGTCACCTTCTTTCGTTATATACTTGTTTCTTATGTAAATTTTCTCCCAGTTAAGAAGTAATTTCAAGTGATAGTAGGCACGTAAAAAACGAGCTTCGGCTTCTATTTGTTTACGGTCTGTGTTATTTAATGTTGCAGTTGGAACTTGTGGTAATTTATCAATAACTTGATTCGCATTACTAATTCCTCTGTAGTTTAGTGTCCAATATCTAGTAAACTGACTATTGCCATTGGTATAGGTAAATGTTGAAAGTTCTACCCAGCTCTGGTAATTTAAAGCATCACTTCCGAGTTCGCAGATATCTTCACGATAGGCTTCTACAGGCCATTTTACTTCGGCAAAAGCCCATTCATCAACAGCACCTTCGAGTTGTGAATAAGTTGCCGCCAAAGCAGATTCGGCATCGGCTTTGTTCCTCCAGAAATTATTAGAAGTTAGTTGATCGGGTGATTGTTGGTCTAAATAATCACTACAACTTGTGGTAGTGAATAGCCCTATAATTGATAATAAAAAAAATATCTTTTTCATGATAGTGTCTTTTAGAAATAGAATTAAAATATGTATTGAACACCTGTTACAAACGTTCTTGTAAATGGATAGACGAAACGGTCAATTCCTGTATTCAAAACTGTAGAACGTGAGAATTCTGGATCTATACCTGAGTAGTTTGTGATTGTGAATAAATTTTCAGCACTTACATAGATTCTCAGTTTATCTATTTTTGCTCCACCTAACATTTTATTAGGGATTGTATATCCAATTTGTAACTGACGCATTCTTATAAAATCGCCACTTTCAAGAAAACGATCTGATTCACGGCTGTTCCCATTGGGATCTTGTAAAACGGCACGTGGAATGTTACTATGGTTTTCTGGTGTCCATGAATTAAGTGTTGAAGCTAACATGTTGGTTCCTGAATTCATAGATTCATAGAAATATCTATTTCCGTTGTATAATTTGTTACCCCAGCCGCTTCCTATTAATGCTGTAAAATCGAAGCCTTTGTAACTTGCTCCTAAACTAAGGTTAGCTTCCAGTTTTGGTAATCCAGTTCCTGAATATGCTTTATCATTTTCATCTATAACACCATCTCCATTCAAATCTTTAAATCGGATATCCCCAGGTTGGGCGTTTGGTTGTAATAAAACACCATTTTTGCTATGCGAATTTACTTCCTCAACTGATTGGAATATACCATCTGTTTTGTATAAATAAAAACCACTAATCGGATTTCCTACGCGCGCTTGTGTAGGGAAGTGCTCGTCTCCATATTTTAATCCTTCACCATAAATTGTCTGTCCTTCGTTTGCAAGTGAAATTACCTTGTTTTTAAGAGTAGACATATTGAAACCTATATTGTATTTAAATTCATTAACCTGATCACGGTAATTAACTTCGAGTTCAAATCCACTATTGCTAATTTTACCTACGTTCAGAATCGGGTCATCGATTCCAGCAGATGGGGCTAGTTTTTTTGTAATTAATAAATTATCTGTTACATTATGATAGTAATTCATAGAACCGCTGATTTTTCCATTTTTAAGAGTAAAATCAATACCGATATTTTTAGAATCGGTTGTTTCCCATTGTAAGTTTCTGTTTTCTAATGTGGTCGCAATACTTCCAGGCCAAGGATTACTTCCGTTTCCTTGCACAGAGCCTGAGCCTAAACCGTTTCCTGTATTAATTAAGGTATTTGCAGCGTAATAGCCTAAGGCAGCTTCGTTACCTAATTGTCCCCAGCTAGCACGTAATTTTAAAGTTGATATGATAAAGTCTTTTGGAAAAAAGTCTTCTTGTTCTATTTTCCATCCTAATGCAATAGATGGAAAAGTTCCCCAGCGGCTGTCTTCTCCAAATTTAGATGAACCATCTTTTCTAATCGTCATTTGAAGTAAGTAGCGATCGTTGAAAGAATAATTTAGTCGGCTAAAAAACGAGACACGATTGTATTGAAATTTAGAGCCATCAGCTGAGTATGTTCCTCCTTTACCTGCGCCAATAGTTTCAAAATTTGGATCTAAAAATCCAGATGGACGGTCAATTGAAACTAATTGTCCGTTTTCTACAGAATAGTCAGTTGTTTTTCCTTCTACACTTACTTGATTCCAATTTGACGATACTCCATTTATAGTATTTCCAAGCATCAAGCCAAAGGTATGTTTGCCAAAAGTTTTGTCAATTGTTATAATGTTATCTAATATTTGCTCATCCCAATATGACCTTAATTCGGTTTGTAACGGGTACAAGTGTACTTCTTTTGGATTAGCAATATAAGGTGGGAAATGCGCTGTTTGTTGCTCATTTTTTGCACGATAAGAATAGGCTATTTTGTATTTTAACCAAGAGCTAATGTTTGCAGTTATAGCAATATTTGCAGTTATATCCTGACCTTTAATCATGCTGTTTTTAAAATGCTCTTCAGCAACAGGGTTAGTATTAGTAGGTAAACCATTTTTGTTTGTTAAGCCATAGCCATAAGGTTCGTTTGCGTCAAAAACAGGTACCAAAGGTGATATAGCATATACTTCTCTAAGTTGAAAATTAGGTAGCGCATTTTGCGTTCCTATGTATGCCATTTTTCCATCTACATCAAATATTGATTTTTTGAAACTAACTCTTGCACTTGCAGTTTGTTGACCAAAAGTATTGTCAATCACAATTCCTTTTTCTTTTACATAGTTACCATATAATGCAAATTTAAGATCACCTTGTCTTCCTTGTACGCCTAAACCATAATTTTGGGTAAGTCCAGAACGGAAAACTTCGTCCTGCCAATTGGTATTTGTAGTTGATGGTGCGGTGATATAAGCCGGAAGTGCTTTAGGAGAAGTAGCATATTTATTATACTCATCATACATTCTTTTATGTACTGTACGATAGCCGTCAGCATCTAATAAATCTAGCGTTTTTGCTGTGTTTTTATAAGCTAAGAATGAGCTAAAGTCAACTTTTATTCCTTCTTTCTGACCATTTTTGGTTGTTACAATAATTACTCCATTAGCAGCAACAGATCCGTAAATTGCAGCAGCAGCACCATCTTTAAGAACTTCTATAGATTCTATATTTGTTGGATTAACTGTGTTGATGTCTCCTTGAAACCCATCAATAATATAAAGAGGTTCCGTTTTTCCGAAGGTACTAACCCCACGTATTTTAACACTTACAGCTGATCCCGCAACGCCACCTGCTTTTTGCACATTTACCCCAGCAACCAGACCTTGTAGGGCTTCAGCTGGATTTGTTGTAGCTCGTGTTTCGATGCTTTCCTTCCTAACAGAAGAGATGGCTCCGGTAACGTTACTTTTCTTTTGTGAGCCGTATCCTATTACGATAACCTCATTAAGCTTATTGGTTTCTTCCTGCATTGATATATTAATAATACTGCGATTATCAAGGGCTTCTGTTTTTTCTATAAAACCTACGTATGAAAAAACTATAGTTTGATTACTGTCACTAGCCGCATACGTTAACGTGTAAGATCCATCAAAATCGGTAGCAGCGTTGTATTTAGTACCTTTTATAGATATACTAACACCTGGTAAGGTGTTGTTCTTATCATCTGTAACTTTTCCAGAGATAGTTTTTTTTGCCTGACTTTCCTGCGCGAGCAGGGTATTAGGTAGCCAAAAAAGGAGAATGATCGGCATTAGAAAAGGCTTCCTAAGTAAGTTTTTTAAATGTTTCATTGGTGTTAGTTTTTGGTTTCTGGTTTTGGTTAAGTTTTTTATTCTATTTGAAGGGTTTTATTTGCGGCGGTTATTAATTTTTTGTCATTATGAACGAGTTTTACTTCTAAAAAAATGATATCTATTTTTTTGGATATAATTTTATAAGAATAATGAAATTCAAATTTAGAGGATTGCATATACAAAATACACCAGTACCTACCAGTTTGTTTTCGATGCTTAAAACAAATGTGTCAAGTGTGTCATTTCATCAAGTGATAAAATTAGTTGATTGTTGAGGTTAGAAAATCTAAAAATTAGGATGATTTTAAATGTTCATAAATTTATAAAGAGGAAGGATCCGTAGAGTGAAATTTGACTCAAAGAGGAAGAAATATAAGTTTTTTCATTGTAATAATAAGTGAAATAGATGAGTATAAATATTTTAAAGTAATCTCTTAATTGTATTTTTTATTTTTAATTACTGTTTTATTTTTAATTATTCTGTACTCGTAATGAAATTTTAAGTATGATTTTTAGTATAATTAGGAGCCGAAATCTATTCTCTTTTTAATAGTAAAACTTGTATTGGGAGAACTAGATATTCTATTGAAGTTGATTTGAAAATAACCCTACCAGTACAAATCGATTTGTTTTTTTGTTGGTAATGTTTAAAATAATTTTCGGTAATCGATTTTATATATTGCAAGTATTGAGTGGAATGCACAAAAAAATCCCTTTTCAATTTTTTAAATTGAAAAGGGATTGAGAGCTATTTTGTAAGAAATCTAGTTTTTTAAATCTTTGATAACTTTAAAAGCGATATCTACCTGATCTTCACTTACCAAAATTGTAAATTCATTTGAAGTAGAGATTACTTCATTAATGATGATTCCTTCCCAAGCTAAACGTTGAAAAATGAAATAATATATTCCTGGAACTACGATGTTTTCTTTTGGTAGTTTTACAGTAATTGAAGCTAAATTGCTCAATTTCTGAATTAGTTTTTCGCGAGCAAAGTGTTTTTCAACTAGTTGGTTTATACTGCTGCTAACGACAATGTTAGTTTCGTTTACTCCACGAGATGAGGTATAGAATATATCTGATAATGTATTAATATCAGAAATTAAATCAGCTTGTTTGTTTAAAACAGTTTCTGATGCTGCAAAAGTGTAATCCGTAAGCTCAGATCGAACTGTGATCTCACCAATATTCTTGATTACTTTGTTTATCTTATGATTTAATTTAAAGTCTAATTCTTCCGTTAGTCGTTTTAACGACATTACTACAGCACCTTGTTTTACTTCTTTACCAAACTCACTTTCTAATTCAGTCATTATGTTTCTTGATAATGAGGTTAAATTAATAATGCCGAGTGATAATGCATTTAATAAAAAAGGCTTCGTTTTGATGTAATTTTCTACGATAGAGGAAACAGTTTTCATAATTTTTTGGTTTTGTATTAACTTAGTGTGGTTGGTTTAGTTAATTGTGTTATATTTTTTCCAAATATAAATTAAAAAACAATTTGTTACAAATATAACAATAGAAATTATGTTAAAAGTGATAAAAAGCGTCTATAAGATGCTCTATAACAAAATGTTCCTTTTTTTTGTGAATTGCAACGATATCAAAACGCGTTTCAAAATCTATTTCCCTATCGTTTATATAGGCATTTACAGCTTTTACAAGTAGTTGAATTTTTTTTGGATTCACGAAATCTTGTGGTAAGCCAAAATCAAGACTTGATCTCGTTTTTACTTCTACAATAGCCAAGATGTCATCTTTGGTGGCAATAATGTCAATTTCAGCTTTTTGAAAAGTCCAATTTCTATCAAGAATTTTATAGCCGTTTTGCTTAAGGTATTCCACAGCAAGCTCTTCTCCTTTTTTTCCTAGTTCGTTGTGGTCAGCCATTTTGATTTGTTTAGTTGTATTTCTGGAATGGTATTTATTTCTTATAATGGATATAGATACGTTTGAATTGGCTCCAGCTTTAGCTGGAGCCAATTCAAAAAGGAGAATAGTTTATGTTATTTATTAAAAACAAGCGTACTTCCAGAAGCATTAACTTCGATTGTAACAGTGCTTCCCATTACCAATGCTCTATTATCTTGGATATGTCCTGCAGGAAAATTAAAAATTACTGGGATATTGTATTTTTTGGTAACATCATCAATAATTTCTAATGCATCTTTCCCCCATGGAATATCATTATCTTTCATTTTGGTCATTGCCCCAATTACTATTCCTTTTAGGTTTTCGATACAGCCGTTACGTTTTAAGTTCATCATCATACGATCTATGTGATATAGATATTCATCTAAATCTTCTATAAAAAGTATTTTGTCTCTGCAGTCAATAGCCGATTTAGATCCTAATAAACTATATAATATAGATAAATTACCTCCAACTAGTTCACCAGTTGCTTTACCAAAACGGTTCATAGGATCTGGCGAAACGGTATAGGAAATTGGGTTGCCAAACAAAGCCATTTTCATAGTAGCAATTGCATCAGGCGTGGCACGAGGTATACTTACTGGCATTATACCATGGATTGATTTGTAACCCATTGTGTTAAGATGATTGTGTAAGACTGTTACGTCGCTAAAGCCAATGACCCATTTAGGATGTTGTTTAAATTTTGTAAAATCAAGTAAGTCAATCATTCGAACTGTACCGTACCCACCGCGCACGCACCAAATCGCTTTTATGTTTGGATTGTCCATTTGATGTTGAAAATCAATGGCACGTTGTTCGTCAGTTCCAGCTAACTGATTGGTATCTAATCCTATTGTGCTTCCTATTACGGTTTCTATTCCCCAACTTTTAAGTAGGTCAATTGTAGGTTTTAAATTATCATCGATGTTTTTTCTTGCTGTTGCTACCAAAGCTACAGTATCGCCTTTTTGTAAATAAGGAGGTGTTATCATGTTTTGTTGAGATTGACAGGTGAATGATTGTAAAGCAAAAATAAGAAATGTGAATTTACAAAACGTAAAATGTTTCTTTAAGTATTGGAATTGATTGGTATTCATCTTTCTGTTTTTAGTTTACAACGACATTATCTAATGGTGTTGTAGTTATATCGGTTAGTTCCCCTTTTTTGGTGGTTTTATTTCCAGTCCAATTGTATGTTTTCCCATTAATTGTTATCGTGATTCCAATAGTATTATTGCTATCGTATATGGTATAAATAACATCTTTATTCTTAAATGTAACTGTATTGTTTTTTCTGTCAAAATTAAAATCAGGGTTCTGATAAACCGTATTTATAGGATAAGAAAACTCCACTTCATCATTTTTATTAATTAAAGCATAGTTAAGTGTTCGGTCGTTGATGTTAAATAAAACAACTTGTTTTTGATTTTTAGCTACATTAAAAGATAGTATCTTTTTTATACCATTTTCATCAAGAGCAATCGTTCTTTTTGTTTTTACTACCATTTTCTTGCCATCCCAATTTTGTTCGCTATGTTTATTATAAGGAAAATTCATTTGGTCATCCTCAATTATTTTAATTACTTTCGGTTTGTTGTTTTCGACTATAAATTCAGAATATTGATGTAAGCAGCAGCCACTTTTAGCCATTGTACTTAATTTCTTTTCTTTAGAATCTGCGTAAAACATGCCGCAATAGTCCTGAGTTAGTGTTGTAAAATCTGGGCTTAATTTAAAACCAGTTTTGGTGGCTAAATATATTTGAAAAGATGGCCAGTGGTAGTGACTATTTTGTCTATCATAGATAGCAAAATCCTTGATTCCATCAAAATTATAATCTTCATACATAATTAAACTTTGTTCACCATAAGGTAGTTCTTTTATGTTTGCTAAAGCTTTTTCGTTATGTAAGTTCAAAGCTAATCCTTCAGATTCAACTTTTATGATTTGTTTGTTGGTTTTTTTATCATAAATACTAACCCAGCCTTTTGAGAATACTTGTGAAGTGTGTTCTATGAAAATTTTCCCATAATAAGCTTTGGAGAAATTATCTACTTTAAAAGTGGTTTGGGCAAAAGTAATGCTAAATATAAAGAGGAGTAAAGTGGTAGTTAAATATTTCATTTTATGTTAATATTAGCAATGTAAGACCTTTTTTAGAATCTAAAGAAAGTTGTCTAAAAACAAAGATAACCATTATGTAAAGTATTTTGAAACTTCTTATTTAAACGAATTATTTTTATATTTGAAAGAAATTTCTCCAAAAATAGTATTTATAAAAAAGAATGACAATGAGAACAATTATTTTTTCAGTTTTAATTTTTTTAGATTTATTGTTCTTACAGTTACAAGCACAAACAAAAAAGTATGCTATTCATACTGTTGCTTTTTATAATGTCGAAAATCTTTTTGATACTATAAACAATCCAACTATTCGTGATGATGAATGGACACCAAAAGGTTCTAGACATTGGACATCTCAGAGGTATTTTGAAAAATTAGACAACCTCGCCAGAGTAATGTCTGAAATAGGAATGCCCGAAAATCCTAATCCGCCAACATTTATTGGATGTGCCGAAATTGAAAATAGAGGAGTTTTGGAGGATTTAATAAAACAACCCAAATTAATAGATAAAGAATTTGGAATTATTCATTTTGATTCGCCCGATCATCGGGGTATAGATGTCGCTTTGTTATATCAGAAGAAATATTTTAAACCAGTTACATATTCAAATATTCCGCTTATTATTTATAAAAAGCCAATAGTGAGTACTACTGATACAATTAATGATAAGAAGAAGCGGGTGTTTACTCGAGATCAATTACTTGTAACGGGATTTCTAGATGGAGAAGAAATTAATATAATTGTAAATCACTGGCCGTCGCGTTCTGGTGGTGAGCAAAAATCAAGTCCATATCGTGAAGCTGCAGGTGCACTAAACCTGAAAATAATCGATTCCTTACAACAAATAAATCCTAACGCTAAAGTTATTACAATGGGTGATTTCAATGATGGGCCTTATAATAAAAGTGTAAAAGTTGCGCTTGGCGCGAAAGCCAATAAAGCCGATGTACCAGAGTTTGGAGTTTACAATCCCTTTGAAGATATGGCAAAGAAAGGAATGGGAACTATTGCTTATCGAGATTCATGGGATGTTTTTGACCAAATCTTGGTAACAGAATCTTTGATTAAATCAGATTTTAAATCTTTTCAATTCTGGAAATCTGGAATTTTTAATAAATCGTATTTAATACAAAATTCAGGAAAATACAGAGGATATCCATTACGACATGCCACAACCGAAGTAGGCTTTAGTGATCATTTCCCAGTTTATATTTACCTTATTAAAGAAAAAATGTAATACCAACACTGAGAACTTTTTTATTAACTTAGCACCTCAAAACTTAGCATCTCATAATTATGGCTATAGCAAAACCATTCAATCTTACTAAATGGATTGATGAAAATCGTCACTTACTTAAACCCCCAGTAGGTAACAAAAATTTATATGTTGAATCTAATGATTATATTGTAATGGTTGTCGCGGGACCTAATGCCCGAAAGGATTATCATTATAATGAAACCGAAGAACTTTTTTACCAACTCGAGGGAAGCATAAAAATAATTATTCAAGAAGACGGAGAGCGTAAGGAAATGGATTTGCATGCGGGAGATATGTATCTTCACCCTGCTCGCATGCCACATTGTCCAGTACGTTCAGAAGGTTCTATAGGTTTAGTAATCGAAAGAAAACGAGTAGGAAAGGGGCATAAAGATGGATTGCTTTGGCATTGTGATAATTGCAATCATAAATTGTACGAAGTGTTTTTTGAACTTCATAATATCGAGAAAGATTTCTTACCACACTTTGAACATTTCTATAATTCTAAGGATTTGAGAACTTGTACTAAATGCGGTTCAGTGATGGAATCTGATCCAAAATTTGTTGCAAAAAAATAATTTTCAGTTTTTTATATAAAAGGCATACTTTTGCAAAAAATAAATTATCCACATGGACGATTATTATTCGAGGAAGAAGAAAGATAAACAGGAGTAGTTATTGCATTATGCATGCGCTATTCCTAAAATAACGTTTTGCATTATGATTACCTTTTACAAAAACAATAATGGATTATTCCAAACAGAAAACCGAGAAAACAACAAATGGATTAATGTAGTTTGTCCAACCCAGGAAGAAACTAAATTTTTACTCCAAGAATTACAAATACCTGAAGCTTTTTATAACGATATTGAAGATATTGACGAGCGACCACGTATCGAAATTGAAAATGGTTGGTTTCTTATTATATTGCGAATTCCTTTTAAAAGCAATGATGCAAAATTGCCATTTAATACAGCTCCATTAGGTTTAATGTTTAAAGATGATGTTTTTGTATCGCTTAGTTTTCATCAAGCAGAAATTTTATCAGATTTTGTTTTATATACCCAACGAAAGAAATCGGATGTAAAAAATCATTTTGATTTAGTTTTAAAGTTACTTTTGTCTTCTAGTATTTGGTTCTTAAAATATTTAAAGCAAATAAATCAGCGAATTCGATTGGCAGAAGATAATCTCGAAAAGTCAATTAAAAATGAAGAATTACAAGCATTACTTCAAATAGAGAAATGTTTGGTGTTTTTTATCACTTCATTGAAAGGTAACGATATGTTATTTCACAGAATTAAAAATCTGAAAAACCATAAGGAAGATTTTGATCCTGTTTTGCTCGAAGATGTTGAAATTGAGCTGAGACAAGCCGAAGAAACTACAAATATTTATAGCAATATCTTAACAGGAATGATGGATGCCTATGCATCGGTAATCTCTAATAACTTGAATGTTATCATGAAAAGATTAACTTCTATTTCTATAATTTTGATGATTCCAACATTGGTAGCGAGTTTATATGGAATGAATGTTCCTAATAATCTTCAGGAAAATAGTTACGGTTTCGTTGTTATTTTACTAATCTCATTATTAATATCAATATGTGGCGTTTTCTTATTCAAGAAAAAGAACATGTTTTAGTTTAGTTTTTAAGAGGAATAAAGATCATCTTGGAGACTTCAAATTCTTAATCGTTAACTTTATATGGTTTTGAATCAATCTTAATTAAATACTAAATAGTATAATGGCTGAAAATATCTCCGAAAAATCATTTGAATCGTTTGATTGGCTCGATATAAAAGGACCTAGTGAAGCACAACTAGAAGATATTGCCAAAAAGTTTGACTTGGAGTTTTTTCCAGTCAAGGATTCGGTTGAGCACGGACATTTACCTAAAGTAGAAAAGATTAAGAATTTTAATTTTATCATTCTAAGGGCTTATACTGCAAATGAATATGATAATAATTCTAGTGTAGAAGAATTGTCAAATAAAGTAGCTTTTTTTTATAATGAAAAACAACTAATAACTATTCATAGGACTCCTTTTCCTTTTTTGGAGAATATTTTTAAATCTGACTTAAAGTGTACTTCTGTTTATGAATTGCTAATACGTATTTTTAAAGAAATTGTTCTAACCTATAGCGCTCCTTCGCAATGGCAAACAGATCAGATAGATGAAGTTGAGAAAACTATTTTCTTAAAGCAACAAAACAAAATTTCTTTAGAAGATTTGTATTTCCAGAAGGCTGAGACTAGAATTACCAAGAAATTATTAATACTTACGCAAAATGTAATTAATAAAGTCCATGTTCCCGAAGAAAATTCTTCAGCACTTGAAGATGTAAAAGATAATCTTGTTAAGCTTATACTAGCTTATGAAGAGGCTATGGAGGATGCAATTAACTTAATGAACACATTCTTATCTGTGACGGCTCAAAAAAATAATGATGTCGTTAAATTATTAACAGTTTTCTCTGCTTTTTTTTTACCTCTTACCTTTTTGGTTGGGGTTTATGGAATGAATTTTAAATTTATGCCAGAATTAGAATGGAAATATGGGTATTTGTATGCAATTCTTTTTATGTTTGTTATGTGTGTTTTTATTTATATTTGGTTTAAAAAGAAAAACATTATCTAGTCTAAAACAATTAAATTTTAATAGATAAATTAATTCAAATATATTTACATAAATAAATATAACAATTTTTAACAAAAAAGTTACAATGACAACAATAGCAGAGCAATTCGGAATGAAAGACGCATTGGCGCAATTGGGTATAAAAGCCATAAACGAAGGAACATCAACCGGAATAAATAACTTTTCTTCGGGTGATATTCTTGAAAGCTTTTCCCCAGTAGACGGAAAATTAATAGCATCGGTAAAAACATCAACAGCTGCAGATTACGAAAAAGTAATGCAAACCGCTACTGAAGCATTTAAAGTATTCAGACTCATGCCAGCGCCTCAGCGTGGAGAAATTGTGCGTCAGTTTGGAGAAAAATTACGTCAGAATAAAGAAGCTTTAGGTAAATTGGTTTCTTACGAAATGGGGAAATCATTACAAGAAGGATACGGAGAAGTTCAAGAGATGATTGATATTTGCGATTTTGCAGTAGGATTATCACGCCAGCTTCATGGCTTAACGATGCATTCAGAACGTCCAGGACACCGTATGTATGAGCAGTACCACCCAATGGGAATTGTCGGAATTATTTCGGCATTTAATTTCCCAGTGGCAGTTTGGTCTTGGAATACTGCTTTGGCGTGGATTT
Organism: Flavobacterium sp. ALJ2; assembly: GCF_015594725.1. Lineage (GTDB taxonomy): Bacteria > Bacteroidota > Bacteroidia > Flavobacteriales > Flavobacteriaceae > Flavobacterium. The sequence continues at coordinate 80,667 of NZ_JADNRC010000008.1, forward strand.
GTGGAGACGTTTGTGTTTGGAAACCATCAGAGAAAACACCTCTTTGTGGTATCGCTTGTCAAAATATAATTGCACAGGTAATTAAAGAAAACAATCTTCCAGAAGGAATTTCTTGCTTGATTAATGGCGATTATAAAGTAGGAGAGTTAATGACTGCAGATAAACGTATTCCTTTAGTATCAGCTACAGGTTCTACTCGTATGGGTAAAATCGTTGCGCAAACCGTTGCAGGACGTTTAGGTAAATCATTATTAGAGTTAGGAGGAAACAACGCAATTATTGTTACTCCAGATGCAGATATAAAAATGACTGTAATTGGTGCTGTTTTTGGAGCAGTAGGAACAGCAGGACAACGTTGTACATCGACACGTCGTTTAATTATTCACGAAAGTATTTATGATAAAGTAAAAGATGCGATAGTTTCTGCTTACAAACAATTACGTATCGGAAATCCTTTAGACGAAAACAACCACGTTGGGCCACTTATCGATACACATGCTGTAGAAATGTATGCTAATGCTTTAACAAAAGTGGTTGCCGAAGGCGGAAAAATCCTTGTAGAAGGAGGAGTACTTTCTGGCGAAGGTTATGAAAGTGGTTGTTATGTAAAACCAGCTATTGCTGAAGCGGAAAATTCATTTGAAATTGTACAACACGAAACATTTGCTCCAGTTTTATATTTGCTAAAATATAGTGGAACTGTTGAAAATGCTGTTGATATTCAGAATGGAGTTGCTCAAGGTTTATCTTCGGCAATTATGACAAATAATTTGCGTGAAGCAGAGTATTTCTTATCTGTTGTAGGATCTGATTGCGGAATTGCAAATGTAAACATAGGAACTTCGGGTGCAGAAATAGGTGGAGCCTTTGGTGGTGAAAAAGAAACTGGAGGAGGTCGTGAATCAGGTTCTGATGCTTGGAAAATATACATGCGTCGCCAGACAAACACAATTAATTACACTACAAGTTTGCCATTGGCACAAGGAATAAAATTTGATTTGTAAGATTATAATCATTGATATGAAAAATGCCCCAAATAGTGTTTAACTTTTTGGGGCATTTCCATTTTAAAGGTGAAGTTTTTTAGACAGTCTCTTTTGAGCGTGTATAAGTAAATACTATATTCTGTTTTGTGAATGTTTACTTTTTTGGTTTTATGATTCTCAATGAATATACTAATTTGCCTTTTCTGTAGGATGGTTTCTCATCTGAACTTGTTAGAAGTACTAGATCAAATAATTCTACTTTATCTTGTTGGAATTCAATCCCTAGTTTTTGAGTAGATCCTTCCACTGTAGTGAAACTGATTGCTGTTATACCTCGAGTATTTGCTGAATCTCCATTTATGCTAATATAATAGCTTTTAAAATTTGCAAGACCATCTACTTTTCCATCTTCAGTAAACGTAATTTTAGTTTTTGAAGATTTGGTTGAATAAAAGTTATCAGAAAGCGCTTTGTTTATTAAAAAGCGAAGTACAGTTACGTTTGTTTCTTTCGCTTTTTTGACCAATGAACTATCTACTTTGACATATTCTTGTGAATGATAACGTTTATCGAGTGGCAGTAGGATTAAATTTCCGTCTTGGATTACTGCTTTTTGTGTTTTGGTTTCATACAAATGGCTGACCAAAGTATCGTTTTTAAATGAAGCTAAATAGGTGTTTTTTTCCAAATCTTCATTTATAAAAGTAATACTGTCTTTCAAGTTTTCGGGCACTATTATTTCTGTAACTCCATTTTGAATCGTTTTGATTCCTTTATCAATAATTATATTATCGATAAAGTCTTTTGCAATCCAGCTACCTTCGAAAGTATTATGCTGTACTTTTTCTGTTTCCTTTTTAGTCTCTTTACATGATGTAGCTGTAAGTACTAAAAATAGTATTGATGAAGAGTAAAGAATATTTTTGATGGATTTTTTCATAATTTAAGTGTAAATAATTTATTACAAATGTATTTAATAAATAATTGATATCTAGTGAGTTTGTAAAAAAAAGGCCATTTGAAATTTCAAATGGCCTTTTGGATATGTTTAAGCTGTTAAAGCTTGAAAATTGTAGTTGTTTATTACTATAAACTAAAAGAAGCTCCTAAGCTAAAAGTAAATTGATTGTTTAAATGGTCAAACATTTTGTCGTTGTTACCATATTTAGCAATTGGAAAACCTAGTTCAGTAAATACTCCAAAACCATCTGTAAAGAAATAACGACCACCAACATGACCACCAAAATTTCTTAATCCAAGGCTTAAACCTGGATAAACATCTAGTTTTTTATCTACGTTTATTACGCTTCCTAGATTAGCGTTCATTCTAACTTTTGCATCAAAACGATCTTTAAATGCAGGTTTTGCTCCATAATATTGAGTTGTACCATAGTAACCATTGTATTCATTTATTCCTAATAAATAACTAGTTACAACTCCAATAGAGATATTTTCTCCAAGACCTAAATCTATAGATCCTTGAATTCCTGTTCCACCATCTTGGATATTTGCACCAATGTTAACCTTTGTGTCACCTTTGCCACTGAAAGCCTGTTGCGCTTGAGTTAAACCAAAAACTAATAAAAACGCAAGTGTAATAATCTTTTTCATAAAATGTAGTGATTTATAATTTTTGCAAAAATAAGTCTTTATATATTAATTTCTACCTTTTTCGTCAAAATACAACTCGTTCAAAGGGTCACTTTGCCAGAATTCTTTACTGTCAATATCCATAATGGTTAATTTTCCTGTAAATGCAGCACCAGTATCAACGTTCCAAACATTAGCCTTTTGTATTGGGACTGTTTCGTGAATTCTAGTAACAGGGGTATGTCCAATAAAGATTTCTTTATAAAGTTTTAATCTCTTTGGATAGAATAAAGAATCCGTTTTCATATCAGGATCTAATGCCATTGCAGTTTCCCACAAAGTCCTGTCCCAGTAAAAGGATTCAGATGAGTATTCGTAAGTAACGCCATTCATATTTGTAAAACCAGCATGTATAAACAATCTGTTTTGAGAATCCAGATAATAACCCTGTAAGGATTCTAAAAAAGAAACGTGTATTTGTTTGTGAGTTTGACTAATCGATTCGTATGCGAGAACTGTTGCTTCGCCACCATGATGATGCCATAGTTCATTGTCTTTCCCATCCCTCATCCATTGTTGAAGTAAATCGTCGTGATTACCACGGATACAAATGCAGTTTTGTTTTTGTTTTAGTTCAATTAAGTAATCAATCACTTGTGGTGATTGACTCCAGCCATCAACATAATCACCCAAGAAAATTAAAGTGTCTCTATCTGTTACAGCTGCTCTTTCGAGTACTTGTTTCAATGCAATTAAGCCACCGTGTATGTCCCCAATAACGAATGTTCTCATTTTAATGTTTTGTAATGTACTTACAAAAATAGGAGAAAATGATTTGGTTTTTACTTATTCATTTGTTAATGTTTATTATTATCGATGAAATCTAATGCCATCTGTTTTTTTAGTTAATTTATTTTTTTTGTTTACTGTATTGTTTACAAAATTTAACGTAAAAAGTTAAAATATTTATGATCATTTTATTCTCTTTTCTTGGTTTCCTATCTAAATTTGTAGCATGTCTGACATCCCTACATATCGAAAAATCATTCATATTGATATGGACGCATTTTATGCTTCGGTAGAGCAAATGGATAATCCAGATTTGCGTGGTAAACCTATAGCTGTAGGTGGTTCTGAAAATCGCGGTGTTGTGGCAGCAGCAAGTTATGAGGCTCGTAAATTTGGTGTTCGTAGTGCTATAAGCGGTATGCAGGCAAAGCGTAATTGTCCGCAACTTATTTTTGTTCGTCCACGTTTTGATCGATATAAAGAAATATCAGATAAAATTCATAAAATTTTTCATGAATATACAGATCTAGTTGAACCTCTTTCGCTAGATGAGGCCTATCTTGATGTTACAGTTAATAAAAAAGGAAATCCAAGTGCAAGTTTATTAGCGGAAGAAATAAGATTGCGAATTTTTAATGAAGTTGGATTAACTGCCTCAGCGGGGATTTCAGTTAATAAGTTTGTGGCTAAAATTGCAAGTGATTATAATAAACCCAATGGTCAGAAAACGGTTAACCCCGATGAGATAATTCCTTTTTTAGAACAATTACCCATTCGGAAGTTTTATGGAGTAGGGAAGGTAACTACTGAAAAAATGTACCAGCTTGGTATTTTTACAGGAACAGATTTAAAAGGTAAAAGTTTAGAGTTTCTAGAAAAGCATTTTGGTAAATCAGGTACTTTCTATTATCATGTTGTTCGTGGGATTCATAACAGTGAAGTGAAATCAAATAGAATAACGAAATCGGTAGCAGCAGAACATACTTTTGATGTTAATCTTTCTTCGGAAATTTTTATGATGGAACAACTCGAGCGAATAGCTAATTCTTTAGAGAGGCGTTTACAAAAGCACAAGATTTCAGGTAAAACGATTACACTTAAAATCAAGTATAGCGATTTTACACAGCAAACAAGAAGTAAAACATTACCTTATTTTATAGCCGATAAAAGTTTGATTGTGGAAACTGTAAAAGAGCTCCTGTATCAGGAGCGAATGAAAGATTCAGTTCGTTTGCTTGGCATTTCATTAAGTAACCTTAATACAGAAGTTAAGAAGGCGATTGTTGTACAGCTTAAGTTTGAGTTTTAAACTCCTTAAACAAGCGTTAAATACCGAATAAGACTATGATTGATGTTGTTTTCAATTTATATTTGAACAAAAATTTATTTTATGTATAATTTAGATGCATACGATGCCGCAATGGCTAAATACCATCAAGAGATTAATTGCAAAATTATCCCAGTAATTTCATGGGATTTTCATCACGAGTCTTTAAATGATTTAAGGAGTAATTATTATGATTGGCAAAAAGTTCATCATATTGCAAATAGATTTCATTGGGATGATTCTGAATTTGATGTTTTAGATCGATTGAAGGAGGAAGTTGTAGTAATTACAGATTTGAAACAGAAGATTGTTTTTGCTTCCAGCCGTATTCTTAATATGACTGGTTATACAGAGGTTGAGGTTCTAGGTAAATCGCCTAAAATGTTTCAGGGACCCGAAACTTCCTCTGTTGTAAAAGAAGAAATTAGATTGGCTATAAAGTCTCATGAAACTTTCGAAAAGACTATTCTTAATTATAAGAAAAACGGAGATACCTATTTTTGCACAATAAATGCATTCCCAGTTTTCAGCTTAAAAGGAAAGCTAACACATTTTATTGCTTTTGAAAAAGCAGCATAAAAAAAGCCTTTTTGAAAATCAAAAAGGCTTTTTTATATAATTATTTGAAACGATTAGTCTCTACTATTTAGTTTAGATAACAATCTTAAGAATTCGATATACAACCAAACAAGTGTAATCATTAATCCCATTGCACCGTACCATTCCATAAACTTTGGCATTTTTTCTTTAACACCTTCTTCTATTCTATCAAAATCCAAGAACAGGTTTAAAGCTGCAATAACGATTACAAAAACACTAATACCAATACTCATTAAAGAGCTGCCATAATGAACAGGAGTAAAGCTTGTAAACATTGAAAACAGCCAAGAGATCACGTAATAAGTAGCAATTGCTAATGTAGCAGCCATAACAACTGATTTGAATTGCTCTGTTACTTTTACAATCTTATATTTATATAAACCTAGACAAACCATAAATGTTACAAATGTAGCACTAACAGCCTGAACAACGATTCCAGGATACATTGCTTCAAAAATAGCGGATATTCCACCAATAAATAAACCTTCAAATAAAGCATAGCCTGGAGCTAGATAAGGAGAAAGTTGCGGTTTGAATGCTGCAATAACTACTAAGATTAATCCGATGATTGCTCCACCAATTGTAGGAAGCATAGGGTTGATTCCGTTAAAAGACATCCACCAAGTTATCATTGCAGTGGCAGTAAGCAATAAAAATAAAATTAGAGTTTTATTGATAGTACCAGATAGTGTCATTTCATTACCATAATCTATAATTCTTGCCTGATCAGGATTGTCACTTTTTGCTGCAACCGAAGTTGGAGAAAAACGTTTATTACTTAAAAACGGGTTGTTTGAGTTGAAAGCCATAATATATTTAGATTTTTAAAACGTTCCAAATATAGCCTATATTTTGATATTTGCCTAAATCGCTATATATATTTTAACAATTGAATTATGTCTTTTTATCCTACCTGGCTTTAAAAATAGATTAAGTATTTCGGCTTGAAAGATTACAAAAGAGACATTTTATAGAATTATAATATCTAGTTGATTATAGGGATTATTAGTTTATCTGTAAGATAAAAAAAGCCACCAAGTTTAAAACTTGATGGCTGTTATTTTTATATAGTCCTAAAATTTAGTTCAAAAGATCTAAAATTAATGAAGGGAATAAGCCTATGATGATGTTCAATACTATTGAAACAACTGCAACTGCATAAATAAGGAAAGGTCTTCTGGTACGAGCTTCATTTGGTTCTTTAGTGTACATTGCTAATATCAGTTTGAAATAATAACCAACACTTATGATAGAGTTAATTACAGCAATAATAACCAATGCTAGGTATCCAGCTTGTAATACTTGGTTAAACAAGAATAACTTAGCAAAGAATCCTGCAAAAATTGGAATACCTGCCATAGATAAAAGCGAAGCTGTAAGGATTGCTGCTAATAAAGGATTTGTTTTTCCTAAACCGTGAAAATTCGTGATATCTTCATTATCTTGATTTTTGCAAACATATAATATTACGCTAAAAGCTGCGATTCCAGCCAATGCATAAGCAGTAGTGTAATATAAAAGAGTTCCTGCAGAAGTGGCTAAAGTTAATAAAGTCATTAACATAAAACCTGCATGCGAAATACCTGAATAGGCAAGCATACGTTTTACATTAACCTGACGCAATGCCATAATGTTACCAACAGTCATAGATAGGATTGAAACTATTACAATTACAATAACATAGCTTTCAGAAAGCTCGGCATTTAATATCGTTAGTAATTTGTATAGCGTAGCAATAGCAACAACTTTTGCCAAAGTGCTCATTAAAGCAGTTGTTAGAGCTGGAGAACCTTCGTAAACGTCTGGAGCCCAAAAATGAAAAGGAACAGCAGCAACTTTAAACAACATACCAACAGTTAATAAAACAATACCAATTGGGAACCAAATCGGCAATTCAGCAGATTGAGATAGATCACTAATTTCAATTACATCAAAACTACCCATAGCTCCGTAAATCAAACAGATTCCGAATAAGATAATTCCAGAAGCAAATGAACCCATTAGGAAATATTTCATTCCAGCCTCATTACTTTTTATTTTCATTCTGTCGCTAGCCGCTAAAATGTATAGTGCAATTGATAATACTTCGATACCTAAAAAGAACATAGCTAAGTTCCCAAAAGATACCATTGCAACAGCTCCTGCCAATAAGAATATTTTGATAGCTACATAATCCGAAATTTTCGTTTGATGATCTTCGTAGAAATTGTAACTCAAAGCCACTAAGAATATCGTTAATACAATAAACAATGATGAAAATGCAGTAGAGTATTTACTCACTGCAATCATGTTGTTGTAGTAACTTTCGGTTAAACCAAATTCTGAATAGTTTATTGCCAAAACGCCTAATAATCCAATTATTGTTACTGGAATAATGGCTTTTCTTAAATTAAGAATTTCGAAAAGTAGGCAAAAAACACCCAATCCTATGATAGCTATTAATGTATTCATTTTTGTTTTTTTGATATAGGAAATCTAAAACTAATGATGCCCTAATTTATTTTATTTAAAAATATGTTATTTATTCTTTAGCAGCTTAACTTTTTTATAATCTGAAACCGGAGCTATCAGGTTAAAAACAGTTAATAGTACTATCTTAATTTCTATTTATAACTTTTAAAATTATATCTAAACTTGGAGAAATCAAATCTGTAATAGGTTTTGGATATAATCCAAAAAATAATAAAACAGCAATAATCGCTACAAGTGAAATTCCTTCATTGATAGTTACATCTGCAAATGGTTTAACATTTGTTTCTCCTAACATTACATGTTGAAACATTTTAAGCATATAGTAAGCACCTAAAATAATTGTTGTTCCACCTAAAACGGCAAACCAAATGTTTATTTGAGAAAGACTATATAATACAGTGAACTCTCCAACAAAGTTGAATGTAGAAGGTAATGATACTGATGCCAATACCAAAATCAAGAACATTGAAGTGAATTTTGGAGATTGGTAACGAATACCACCCATTTCGGCAATAACTCTAGTTTCGTATCTTCTAAATATGATTTCGGCAGCTAAGAATAAACCAACTACTACAAAACCGTGGGCGATCATTTGTAAAACAGATCCGCTTAAACCGTCAGCAGTTAATGTATAAGCACCAGCTGCAATTAATCCAACGTGAGCTAATGAAGAATAAGCAAGTAATTTTTTTAAATCCTTTTGTTTCAAAGCTACAATCGAACCATAAATAACTCCAGCAATACCTAATCCAATAAATATAGGCATATACTCTTTTGCTGGAAGCGGAGCAATTGGCAATTGCCAACGAATGATACTGTACAATCCCATTTTAAGCATGATACCAGATAAAAGCATAGTTCCTGCAGTAGGTGCTTTTTGGTACACACTTGCTTGCCATGTATGGAATGGAATTAGAGGAATCTTAATAGCATAAGCTAAGAAGAAAGCCAAGAATATCCAAAGTTGCTCCGTTGCAGATAAATCTACTTCGTATAAATCTGTCAATAGGAAGCTACCTGCTTTAGTGTATAAGTAAATAAATGCTACAAGCATGAATAATGAACCTGCCAGCGTGTAGATAAAGAATTTAACTACAGCTTTTCTGCGTTCTTCAGTATCACCATTACCCCAGATTAAAGCGATAAAGTAAATAGGGATTAATGATAATTCCCAGAAGATATAATATAACAAACCATCTGCAGCAAGGAAAGTACCTACCATTGCAAATGCCATGAATAAAATTAAAGCATAGAACCCTTTTGCATTTGGATATGAATTACCAAAAGAAGAGAATATGATTATTGGCGTTAGAGCAGTTGTAAGCAACAACATTGCAATACCTAATCCATCTGCATTTAATACAAATGAAATTTTAGGCTGAATAATCCATTGGCTAATATAATCAATGCTTTCGCCAAGATTATAATGATTTAATAATACAATCGAACAACCTAAAGCGGCCAAACTAAAGAACAAGGCTACTTTTGAAGCTAGTTTATCACCAACAAAATAAGTGACAAATGCACCAATTAAAAGTATAATTAATATAAGAGAAACGTTCATAGTTATTAAATTATTGAGCTAAAAATATATAAGAAACAATGGCACATAGACCTAAAACAAAAGCGAACAAATATAATCCGATACTTCCGTTTTGTAATTTTCTACCTTGATAACTTATCTCATTGGTTACTTTTCCTAATCCGAAAACAAATGCTGATATACTTGTTTCAATATAATCTCTAAAGAATTTAGATAATCCGTTTATAGAGCGTACAAATAAATAGTCGTAAGCTTCATCAACATAATACTTGTTGTATAATACTTTTGTAACTCCTGTTATTGATTCATCTTCACCAGGAACATTATTTTGTTTGATGTATTTTAAGTAGGCAATAAAAATCCCAACTAATCCACCAAGAACTGCAACACCCATTAAAGTGTATTCAGTAGTTCCTAAATGATGTGCCTCGCTAGTTACTTTTGTAAAAAGGGGAGCTAAATACGTATTTAACCAGCTATTTCCAGGTAAACTAATCAATCCGCCAAAAGTAGCTAAGATTGCTAAAATGATTAATGGAAATGTAATTAAAGCAGGACTTTCATGTAAATGACTTTTTTGATGTTCGGTTCCTCTAAAATCTTTGAAGAAAGTTAAGAACATTAATCTAAACATATAAAAAGCAGTCATAATTGATGCAATCGAAGCTACAACATAAAGTGGAATGCTCTTATCAAATGCAGTCAATAATATTTCATCTTTCGAGAAGAATCCAGAAAATAATGGAACTCCCGATATTGCCAATGAAGAAACAAGCATTGTGATAAAAGTAATTGGCATTGCTTTACGCAATCCACCCATTTTTCGCATGTCTTGTTCACCGTGTAAAGCGTGAATTACAGAACCTGAACCCAAGAATAAACAAGCTTTAAAGAATGCGTGTGTTATTACATGAAAAACAGCTACTTCATAAGCACCTAATCCTAATGCTAAAAACATTAATCCTAATTGCGAAACAGTAGAGTAAGCCAATACTTTTTTAATATCATTTTGAACCAAACCAATTGTAGCAGCCACTAAAGAAGTTATTGCACCAATAATAGCAATTAAGCTTTGAACGTCTGGAGTTAAATCAAATATAAAGTTTAATCTAGTAATCATAAAGATACCAGCAGTAACCATCGTAGCAGCGTGAATTAATGCAGAAACCGGAGTTGGTCCAGCCATCGCGTCTGGCAACCAGGTGTATAACGGAATTTGAGCCGATTTACCACAAGCACCAATAAATAAACAAAACGCAGCTAATGAAAGCAACGGAACATTTAAGTCAGTTGCACTAGCGATTGCAGTTTTTATAGTTGCATAATCTAGTGAAGAGAACATAGAACCGATAATAAAAATACCAACTAGTAATCCTAAATCCCCAATTCTGTTCATGATAAAAGCTTTTTTAGCCGCATCATTATAGTCTTGGTTTTTATACCAGAAACCGATTAGTAAGTAAGAACAAAGTCCTACACCTTCCCAACCAATAAACAATACTAATAAGTTACTTCCAACAACAAGTGTAATCATGAAAAATACAAACAGGTTTAAGTAAGCAAAAAACTGGTGCATTTTCTCATCATCATGCATATAGCTGATAGAGTATAAGTGAATCAAAGAACCAATACCAGTTACAAAAAGCAACCAAAGCAATGACAATTGATCTAATAAGAAACCTAAATCAACTTTGAAATTACTTATCTGAATCCATTCAAATAAAGAAATGCTGATAGGTTGTTGAGTTTGATTTATTTGAAGGAAAAAATAAATAGTAACAGCAAATGAAACAACTACAGAAAGAGTTCCTATAGCGCCAGAAACTGTCTTTCCTAGACTTTTTCCAAAGAAAACATTGATTAAAAATCCTAAAAAAGGAGCTAATACTAAAACTAAAGCTAAATTGGTATCCATTGCCATTTATCCTTTTAAATTTTTTAAATTATCGATACTAATTGAATGTATGTTTCTAAATATCGATACTAAAATTGCCAATCCAACTGCTACTTCAGCTGCAGCAACTGCCATCGAGAAAAATACGAATACTTGCCCTTGTGCATCTTGGTGATAAGTAGAGAAAGCAACAAATAATAAGTTTACTGCATTAAGCATGATTTCAATTGACATAAAAACGATAATCGCATTACGTCTGTATAAAACACCAAATATGCCTACGCAAAAAAGGACTACACTTAAAAATATGTAGTTTTCGATACCTATTTGATTTAAAATATTATTCATTATTTTTCGATTTTTCTTTTTTAGACAATAACACAGCTCCAATCATGGCAACTAAAAGTAAAATAGAAGCAAATTCAAAAGGAACCATATATTCGTTCAATAGTATTTTACCCAATACTTTTATCGATTGAAAATCTTCTCCCGTCGAATCGTATCCTCCAACAATTGGTTTTGAGTTAATAAATATTGCAATTAATACAACACAAATTAAGCAGAAAGAAACAATAGCACCCAAACGAGTAATTCGGGGTTTATGTACTTCGTGTTTTTCGTTCAGGTTCATTAACATTATCGTAAACAGGAACAAAATCATTATGGCTCCAGAATAGACTATGATGTGAACTATTGCTAGAAACTGAGCATTTAATAGTAAGTAATGACCAGCAATCGAGAAAAAGCAAATCACTAAATAAATAGCACTATGAATAGGGTTACGACTAAAAATCGTTAAGAATGCGGTAATCACTGTTATGAAAGCTAAAATACAAAAGGTAATTTGTATTGCATTTGCATTAGCAAAATCAGGTATATGTATCATTAATTAGCGTTTTTAAGTTGAGCGTTTTTCATAGCCATATCTAGTGGCATCACTAATTTGTCTTTTCCAAAAATAAAATCTTCTCTTTCATAACTAGAAGGTACTAATACTTTTGAAGTAGTTAGGTAAATTGCATCTTTAGGGCAAGCCTCTTCACACAATCCACAAAAAATACAACGTAACATATTAATCTCATATATCGAAGCATATTTTTCTTCTCTGTACAAGTGTTTCTCATCTGGTTTGCGTTCTTCAGCTTTCATAGTAATAGCTTCTGCAGGACAAGACAAAGCACATAGTCCACAAGCAGTGCAGTTTTCTCGACCTTGCTCATCACGTTTTAGCATATGCTGACCGCGGTAAACATCACTTCGTTCACGAACTTGCTCTGGGTATTGAATAGTAGGTTTGCGCTTAAACATGTGTTTGATTGTAATGTACAACCCTTTAGCAATCGCTACAAGATACATTCGTTCAAGAAAAGTCATCTCTTTATTTGAGACTACCTTTTTTCTACCCGATAATGATATAGTTTCTATTGACATTTTAATTTATCATTTACGATTTTGATTCCAAAACCAAATTCAAAAATTTATTTCTTTTATTTTTTATCTGAAGCTTCCCGATAACTTTCGAGACTGCTCATTTTTTATATCTTTTATTGTTTTGGTAAAAAAACAATAAAGGATTTTCACTTCTTCTATCAGGGCTAGGTTTTTTCGTTTATTAAAACCCTAAATAAGCTGCAATTTCACCTCTTAACATTACAACACCTGTAATCATAATATTGATGATAGAAAGCGGAATTAATATCTTCCATCCTAAATGCATCAATTGATCATATCTGAATCTTGGAATAGTCCAACGAACCCACATATAGAAAAATATGAAAAAGCATATTTTAGCAAATAAAACAATCATTCCTAAAATGTTTGCAGGATTAACTCCTACATTATCTACCATCCATTGCATTCCAGGATAGTTATATCCTCCAAAGAATAATACAGCGATTATAGTAGCGGAGATAAACATATTTGCATATTCAGCAAATAAATAGAATCCCATTTTCATTGAAGAATACTCCGTATGGTATCCACCAACTAATTCAGTTTCACATTCAGCTAAGTCAAAAGGAGTTCTGTTTGTTTCAGCAAAAGCACAGATAAGGAAGATTAAGAAAGATAAAGGTTGGTAAAAAACGTTCCAGTTCATTCCTGCTTGTTGCATAGAGATTTCTCTTAAGCTTAAGCTTCCAGTCATCATTAATAAAGCAATCATCGATAATCCCATTGCGATTTCATAAGAAACCATTTGAGAAGCAGCACGAACTGCCCCCATCAATGAGAATTTACTGTTAGATGCCCATCCACCAATCATAATACCATATACTCCAACAGAAACAACGCCGAAGAAGTATAATAAACCAATATTAATATCAGTAGCTTGTAATAATATGTCTCTTCCAAACAAGTGTAATTTATCTCCCCAAGGAATTACAGCACTTGTCATTAATGCAGTACTCATGGCTATTGCAGGTCCTACAACGAATAAAAATTTATTTGGAGTATTCGGGGAAAATTCCTCTTTAGAGAATAATTTCATACCATCTGCAAGAGGTTGTAATAAACCACCCCAACCAGCACGGTTTGGTCCAACACGGTCTTGTAAATAAGCTGCAACTTTACGCTCAGCCCAAGTAGAATACATCGCCATAAGCATAGTTACGGCAAATACCACAAGAATTACAACACTTTTTTCTATAATAAATGTACTATCCATTTCTAAGATATTTTGTCGTTATTGGTTAATGGAATTTGTGCCATACTAATTTTTTTACGGTCTTGATCTCTACCCAAAAGAATATTCTTTTCAGTGTCAATTTCTACCTTTTCTAATTTACGAGTGTAGTTGTTTTGATTGATAACCGAATCTTTTTCAAATTCTCTAGGTCCTTCAATAGTCCAATCAGCAACATTTTTGTGGTCAAAACGACAACTGTTACAAATAAACTCTTCAACCTCATGATAGATGTCTTTACGACCAGTAACACGTTGTATTTCGCCTCCAAACATCCAAACAGTAGTTTTTCCACAACATCCAGGAGTTGTACACTCTCTGTGTGCGTTATAAGGCTTGTTAAACCAAACTCTTGATTTAAAACGGAAAGTTTTATCAGTTAAAGCTCCAACAGGACATACATCAATCATATTTCCAGAGAACTCATTATCGATTGCTTTAGAGATACCAGTTGAAATATTAGCGTGGTCACCACGATCTAATACACCATGTACTCTATTATCTGTCAATTGATCTGCAACTTGTACACATCGTTGACATAAGATACAACGGTTCATGTGCAATTGAATATGCGGACCTATATCTTCTGGTTCAAAAGTTCTTTTTTCTTCAATGAAACGTGATTTCGGATTTCCGTGCTCAAAACTTAAGTTTTGAAGATCACATTCACCAGCTTGATCACAAACAGGGCAATCCAAAGGGTGGTTAATCAATAAAAATTCTGTTACTGATTTACGTGCTTCAGTTACTCTGTCAGAAGATTTGCTGTTTACTTCCATACCATCCATACATCCTGTTACACAAGATGCCATCAATTTTGGCATTGGTCTAGGGTCAGCTTCACTTCCTTTCGATACTTCAACTAAACAACAACGGCATTTTCCTCCGCTACCTTTTAATTTTGAGTAATAGCACATGGCTGGCGGTACTAAATCTCCACCAATCATACGTGCAGCCTGTAGGATTGTTGTTCCTGGCTCTACGTCTATACTTTGACCGTCTATGGTTACTTTCATCTCTATATTTTGTTATTTTAGTTTAAGGTTTAAAGTTTCAAGTTGTTGAACTTTAAACTAAAAAAAACGCTAAACTAATTTAAACTGTTTGTTTTGTTACTAAATGTTTTACTTGCGAAAAAGGTTCAGCAACAAAATGCTCTCTGTTTTTTATCTTTTCTGGAAAACGAACGTGATATTCAAATTCATCTCTAAAATGACGAATAGCTGCTGCTACTGGCCAAGATGCTGCATCTCCAAGTGGGCAAATCGTGTTTCCTTCGATTTTACTTTGAATGCTCCATAATAATTCGATATCTTCTTCGCGGCCTTGACCGTTTTCAATTCTCCATAATATTTTTTCTAACCAACCAGTACCTTCACGACAAGGAGTACATTGTCCGCAAGATTCGTGGTGGTAAAAACGAGCAAAGTTCCATGTGTTTCTAACAATACATGCCGTGTCGTTGTATACGATAAATCCTCCAGAACCTAGCATTGATCCAGTAGCAAAACCACCATCACTTAAAGATTCGTAAGTCATTAAACGATCTTCGCCATTTGCAGTTTTAAAAATTAATTCAGCTGGTAAAATTGGCACTGAAGAACCTCCTGGTACAAATGCTTTTAAAGGTCTGCTAGAAGACATTCCGCCTAAGTATTCATCAGAATTCATGAATTCATCAACACTTAAACCTAATTCAATTTCGTAAACTCCAGGATTTTTAACGTGTCCAGAAGCAGAGATTAATTTAGTTCCAGTAGAACGACCTACACCAATCTTGGCATAATCATCACCAGAGTTATTGATAATCCATGGCACAGTGGCAATAGTTTCTACATTGTTTACCACAGTAGGGTTGGCCCAAAGTCCAGAAACAGCTGGGAATGGCGGTTTAATACGCGGATTTCCTCTTTTTCCTTCCAATGATTCTATAAGTGCAGTTTCTTCTCCACAAATATAAGCACCAGCACCACAGTGAACGTATAGTTCTAGATCATATCCTGATCCTAATATGTTTTTTCCCAAAAATCCAGCAGCTTTCGCTTCGGCAATGGCTCTTTCTAATATTTTAAAAACCCACATATATTCTCCACGAATATAGATATAGGATAGGTTAGCACCTAAGGCAAAACTTGAAGTAATCATACCTTCAATCAATAAGTGAGGAATATATTCCATCAAATAACGATCTTTAAAAGTACCTGGTTCAGATTCATCAGCATTACAAACTAAATGTCTTGGCTTTCCTGATTTTTTATCAATAAAACTCCATTTCATTCCTGCTGGGAAACCTGCGCCACCACGACCACGTAGGCCTGATTTTTTTACTTCTTCAACAACTTCGTCTGGTGTAAGCGTTTTTATCGCTTTTTCTACAGATGCATAACCGCCATTTTTGCGGTATACTTCGTAGGTTTTAATACCAGGAATATTGATTTTATCTAATAATATTTTTTGTGACATATTATTTATCGTGTAATATTATTTTATTATCCTTACAATCAGCGATTAGCTGATCAATTTTTTCTTCGGTAAGTTTTTCTTTGTAGAAATCGCCTAACTGCATCATTGGAGCATATCCACAAGCGCCTAAACATTGTACACCAGCAATGCTGAACATACCGTCAGGAGTTGTTTCACCCATTTTGATACCTAATTTCTCGGATGTATAATCCATTAAATTTTCGGCACCATTTAAACAACAACAAGAAGTTTGGCAAAATTCAAACATATATTTACCCATTGGTTTTTGATTGTACATGGTGTAAAAAGTTACTACCTCATAAACCTCAATTGGCTTTATATGTAAAATTTCGGCAACCTTATCCTGTAACTCGATACTTAGCCAATTTTCATGAGCATCTTGTACTTCGTGTAAAACAGGCAATAGAGCCGATTTTCTTTTGTCTTCAGGATAATGACTGATTAATTCATTGATGCGGTTCATCAATGCTTCAGTCATATTTATTTCTTGTTTGTAATGTGTTCTTTCCATTTTATTTTAAATCTGAAATCAAAAATCGTTATTCTACAATCTGAAATCTTTTAAGCGTCTAATTCTCCAGCGATAACATTTAAACTTGATAATATTACAATAGCATCTGATAGCATTGCTCCTTTAATCATTTCAGGATAAGCTTGATAATATATAAAACAAGGTCTTCTAAAATGCAGTCTGTATGGAGTTCTACTTCCGTCGGTAACTAGGTAAAATCCTAATTCTCCATTTCCACCTTCAACAGGATGGTATATTTCGGCAACTGGAACAGGAATTTCTCCCATAACAATCTTAAAGTGATATATTAATGATTCCATGTTAGTGTATACATCTTCTTTTGGTGGAAGATAGTAATCTGGAACTTCGGCGTGGTAAACATTTCCTTCTGGCATTTTTGCTAATGCTTGACGGATGATGCTTAAACTTTCCCAAACTTCGGCATTACGAACGCAGAAACGATCGTAAGTATCTCCAGATTTTCCAACAGGAACAATAAAATCAAAATCTTCATACGATGAATATGGCTGTGCTACACGCACATCATAATCAACCCCACTTGCGCGTAAGTTTGGTCCTGTAAATCCGTAAGCCATAGCTTGTTCGGCAGATATAGCCCCAACATTAACTGTTCTGTCAATGAAAATTCTGTTTCTTACAAACAGGTTTTCGAATTCTTCCCAGGCAGCTGGAAATTCTTCTAAGAAGATATCTAGTTTTTTGAAAGCAGTCTCTGACCAATCTCTTTCAAAACCACCGATTCTTCCCATATTTGTAGTTAAACGAGCTCCACAAATTTCTTCATAGATTTCGTATATTTTTTCTCTAAATTGAAAAACATAAAGGAAACCAGTAAAGGCTCCTGTATCTACACCAAGAATTGAATTACAGAT
Source organism: Flavobacterium sp. ALJ2 (assembly GCF_015594725.1). Classification (GTDB taxonomy): domain Bacteria; phylum Bacteroidota; class Bacteroidia; order Flavobacteriales; family Flavobacteriaceae; genus Flavobacterium. The sequence continues at coordinate 98,439 of NZ_JADNRC010000008.1, forward strand.
AATATGATCTGTAATTCTAGCCAATTCCATTACGATAACTCTTAAGTATTGAACACGCTTAGGTACTTCAATATCTAAAAGTTTTTCTAAAGTCATCCACCATCCCATATTGTTAATAGGAGAGGAGCAATAGTTCATTCGATCTGTAAGAGGTGTGATTTGGTAAAATGGACGATTTTCGGCAATTTTCTCAAAAGCTCTGTGGATGTAACCAATAGTAGGCTCAGCGTCCAGAATTTTCTCACCATCCATTAACAGTACATTTTGAAAAATACCGTGTGTAGCTGGGTGTGTTGGTCCAAGATTCAGAACAGAAAGTTCACTACCTTCGTCGTTTAGTTTCTGTTCAATTATTTTAGCATAGCGATGCTCTGGTGATAATAATAGTTCTGACATTTATTTAATGTGAAAAATTATATGATTTTGTCTTAGCAATTTGTGATTGTTCTTCCAAAGAACCTATCGTCTTTATCTGTTCTTCCGCTGTCTTCCATAGGGAATTCTTTACGCATCGGAAATGATATCATCTCATCCATATTTAAAATACGTTTCAATTGTGGATGTCCAATGAAGTTTACGCCGTAAAAATCATAGGTTTCTCTTTCCATCCAATTTGAACATAAGAAGATATTAGATATCGTTTTTATTTCTGGTTTTTCACCATTGATAAACGCTTTTATTTTTATTCTTTTGTTCTCATACCAGTTATGCAAATGATATACTATTGCAAATTGGCGGTCGACTTCATTATCAGGGTAATGTACACCACATAAATCAGTTAAAAAATGAAAACGTAATAGCGGATCGTTTTTCAAAAAAAGAATTACAGCCGTTATTTTATCAGAAGCAACTTCTAATGAAAAAATGTCTCTTTCTTGATTGAAATTGAATACATCTTTTCCAAATGTTTCAATTAATTTATTTTGAATTTCTATTGTCTCTAAAGCCATTTTGTTTATTGAATGTTATATGAAGCCAATAATTCTTGGTATTCAGGAGAGCTACGTCTTCTTACAGACTCGCTCTTTACTAATTCTTGTAATTTCAATACGCCATCAATGATTTGTTCTGGTCTTGGCGGGCAACCTGGAACATAAACATCTACAGGTATAATTTTGTCAATTCCTTGAAGAACCGAGTATGTGTCAAAAATACCTCCAGACGATGCACAGGCACCAACTGCGATAACCCAACGAGGCTCAGCCATTTGTTCGTAAACTTGACGTAAAATAGGACCCATTTTTTTAGAAATTGTCCCCATCACCAATAACATATCTGCTTGACGAGGTGAGAAACTTATACGCTCAGAACCAAATCGTGCTATATCATAATGTGAAGCCATTGTAGCCATGAATTCGATACCGCAACAAGAAGTTGCAAATGGTAAAGGCCATAATGAATTGGCTCTTGCTAAACCTACCACATCGTTAAGTTTTGTAGCAAAAAAGCCTTCTCCTGTGACTCCTTCTGGTGGGGCAACCATATTTATCTTTGAATCGCTCATTTTTATTATAGATTTCTGATTTCTGATTTTTAAAATCTTAAAAATTGAAATCAATTTTTTTAAATCAATTGTATTAATTCGAGGGTTTTAAATTTTAAACTGTAATTCTAAAATCTAAAGTCTCTTTTTATTCCCACTCTAGGGCTTTCTTTTTGATAATGTAGAAAAAGCCTACTAAGAGCAGTGACATGAATATTAACATTTTTAGCATGCCCTCCATGCCTAGTTCTTTAAAGTTTGCTGCCCACGGATAAAGGAAAATTACCTCAACGTCGAACAATACAAACAAAATAGCAACCAAGAAATATTTTACAGAAAATGGGATACGAGCATTACCAATAGATTCCACACCACATTCAAAGTTTTTGTCTTTGCTTGCAGAGTTTCTTTTTGGGCCTAATTTTCCAGAAATAATGATTGTTCCTACTACGAAACCAACAGCTAAAATAAGCTGCATTAAAATTGGAATATAATTTACTTGATCTGAATGCATAATTTAAGGTTTTTTTTGCTTAAAAATAAGTCACAAAGATAGCTTTCAAGTATGTAAATCACAAGCTAAAAAATGATTTAAGTAGGTTTTGAAATGTGGATATAGGGTAATTTTTATTGATTATAAATAACAATACTGGTTTTGTGATTTTTTTAAGATTTAGACGCAAAAAAAAAGCGTTTCGAAATTAATCAAAACGCTTTTAAGCCCTCGGTGGCAAAAAAAATAAATTGCTATATTTTTATGCTTAGATTACTGTAACTTGTGCAGCAACTTTACCTTTTCTTCCTTCTTCTTCTACGTAGCTTACTCTGTCACCTTCGCGTAATTCTTCCGCGTTGATTCCTGATGCATGAACGAAAATGTCTTTTCCTGTTTCTTCGTCTGTAATGAATCCGTAACCTTTAGACTCATTGAAAAATTTAACTGTACCTGTACGCATTGTAATAGTAATAATAATTTATAATGTGGCAAATGTAAGATATAAAATAATACAAAAGACAACAAACTGTTAATTTTTTATAAAAAATATTGATTTACAGTATATTCGCTCGTTATATCGTGTCAATTTTGATATGTAATTCCTTTAATTGTAAAGCATCTATTGCGGCAGGAGCGTCAATCATAACATCACGACCCGAATTATTTTTCGGGAATGCAATAAAGTCTCTAATTGTCTCTTGTCCACCTAATATAGCAACTAATCTGTCTAGTCCAAATGCCAATCCTCCGTGTGGTGGAGCTCCAAATTGGAATGCGTCCATCAAAAATCCAAATTGTGCTTTGGCTTCCTCTTCCGTAAATCCAAGATATTTAAACATTAACTGCTGTGTTGCTTTATCATGAATACGAATAGAACCTCCTCCAATTTCATTTCCGTTTAGCACCATATCGTATGCATTAGCACGAACTTTTCCAGGTTCTGTTTCTAATAATTGCATATCTTCTGGTTTAGGAGATGTAAATGGGTGGTGCATTGCATGGTAACGACCAGTTTCTTCGTCTAATTCCAATAACGGAAAATCAACTACCCATAATGGAGCAAATTCTTCTGGTTTACGTAAACCTAAACGAGTTGCTAATTCCATACGTAAAGCACTTAATTGACCACGTGTTTTATTGGCTGGACCAGAAAGAACAAAAATCATATCGCCAGGTTTTGCTCCTGTAACTTTTGCCCAATTGCTTAAATCGTCTTGGTCATAAAATTTATCTACAGATGATTTGTACGTTCCATCGTCATTGCATTTTGCATATACCATTCCAGATGCGCCAACTTGAGGACGTTTAACCCAGTCAATCAATCCGTCGATTTCTTTACGAGTATAATTTCCTGCGCCAGGTACTGCAATTCCAACTACTAATTCGGCAGCATTAAATACTGGGAATTCTTTGTGTTGTGCAAATTCGTTTAATTCTCCAAATTCCATTCCGAAACGAATGTCCGGTTTGTCATTTCCGTATGTTTTCATAGCATAGTCGTAGGTAATTCTTGGGAATTTATCTACTTCTACACCTTTTATTTCTTTTAGTAAATGTCTTGTCAATCCTTCAAAAACATTTAAAATGTCTTCTTGCTCTACGAATGCCATTTCGCAATCGATTTGTGTAAACTCTGGCTGACGGTCTGCACGTAAATCTTCGTCACGGAAACATTTTACAATCTGAAAGTATTTATCCATTCCACCAACCATCAATAATTGCTTGAAAGTTTGTGGTGATTGTGGTAAAGCATAAAATTGTCCTTCGTTCATACGGCTTGGTACAACGAAATCTCTTGCTCCTTCTGGAGTCGATTTTATTAAATAAGGAGTCTCAACTTCGCAGAAATCCAAATCAGATAAATATTTACGAACTTCCATTGCCACTTTATGACGGAAAAGCAAACTGTTTTTTACTGGATTACGACGAATATCTAGGTAACGATATTTCATTCGGATATCTTCTCCACCATCAGTTTCATCTTCTATTGTAAATGGAGGTGTTAATGCTGCATTAAGAACAGTTAATTCGGTAACTAAAATTTCTATGTCACCAGTAATCATGTTTTTGTTTTTGTTCTTGTCTTCACGTTCAATAACAATTCCTTTAACCTGTATTACAAATTCTCTTCCCAACGTTTTTGCTGCTTCAAAAACGGTTTTATTAGTACGGCTTTCGTCGAAAATAAGTTGTGTAATTCCATAACGGTCACGTAAATCGACCCAATTCATAAATCCCTTATCACGCGATTTCTGAACCCAGCCCGCTAGTGTAACTTCTGTATTAATGTGTGAGGCGTTTAATTCGCCACAATTATGACTTCTATACATGATCCAAATTTTAGATTGCAAAAGTAAACACAAAAATTAAATAAGTCTAGCTTTCTAATGTTTAATGCTGTTCTTCTTGATTGTTTTTTATTTTCCTCTAATTATCTTTAAGGCTAAAAGCCTTATTTGCTTTTAATAGTTAAATTATCCCCAGTTGTCTTTTGAGGTTTGGAATCCGTTTCATATGAGACCTTGTTTAGTTTCAACGGACTAGTCACTATGGTTTTCATGTCAGGGCTTCTTACTAAGCTCGCGTTTGGATAAGACATTGCAACCAATTGATCGGCTTCAAAAACATAATAGTTATTCCTAAAATCGTTGGGGTCTATTATTTTTCGGCTTACTTGTATGCAAAAACGCACTGGGTTTACTTCTGCATCAGTCAGGTGTGTTTCTTTGGGAGTAAAACTGAGTTCTAAAAGTCCGTCGTCGCCCACTTTTTCTTCATAGTCCTGAATGCTTTGCAATGCTGTAATAATACCCTCTTTTTCTTCCATAGAATCAGAATGTACGAAAGTCATAAGATCAACTCTTACTATTTCTTCTTGCATATTTACAGTATGAACCCATATTTTGTGAGTTTTGTTTTGATGCGTTAGGGTTTGCTGAACTCTTTTACCATCTTCTGTTGAAAAATGAACTCTTACTACCCTCCATTTTCATCAGCAAGTGCATTTTGATATTCCTCAGATTTTTCATAAAGCTTTTTATAATTTGGTAAATTATAATAATTGTTTTTTATTATTTCTTTTTTAACAGAATCGTCAATGTCGCGCATCCAAATTCTTTGCATAAAATAACTTTTATCTTTATACTTTTCATCATAACGATATTGCTCCCCAAAATAGACCAGATGAGCTAGCAATTTTGCTCTGTCTTGAAGTGAAAGCTCGTTTCTTTTATCCTTATCCTCAAGCAAATACATTACATACATTTTTAAAGCTTCAAAATAATTAGTTCCTTCTGGTTTTATGATTTCTCTTAAAACAGGAAAAATTTCCAAGTTTAGCTTTACAGTTCCATCACATTTTTTATTCCAAAATATCTTGTCTAATTGATTTGGATTATTACTATCAAATTTTGTATTTTCTACTACCCATTTCAACAATTCTTTATCATCATAATAACCAAAAGTAGTAACCAAGCTTTGCATGAAATTTTTGTCATTTAAGAGTAACCATTTAAAATGAGCACGGCTATCATTGAACAAGTACATGTTGCGAGAAATAATTCTCTGTGGTACTATTAATTTTAATGAATCATGATTTACTTCAAGTATTTCTTTTAACGAAAATATATCCGTAATAACTTTATTTTCAAAGTTTATCACTATATACTGTTGACGATCAATCCAAAAAGATTTATTAAAAAAATCTTTATCATCCCATTTAAGACAAGAAACATCAAAATATTTAGCAAAATTGTACATGCTTTTATTCTCTTTTAATTCAAAAATATCATTTAATCTTCCAAAAAAAAATTCATCATGATACCCATTGTTTAATAGTGCTTTCTTAACTATGGGAAAAGTTAGTTGTAAATCTTTATCACTTAAAATATGTGGGTTTTGGAACTCAATTTCGTCAGACTCTATACGTTCTTGCTTATCTAAATACTCTTTTATTTCTTTAATATTTAATTTCATATTATTTTGATTATTTTTTAATTGATCTTTACCAATCATCAAATTACTGGAGTCTTTTTTAGAATTTATATTTAAATAATTTTCTTTTTGTTGTGAGTTACAACTGCTTATTATTAATAAGTAAATCATGTTTATTATTATGTTTTTCCTTTTCATAGTATTTTTAATTAGTTTGTCCAGTATTATTTCCTGCTTTAATACCATATAATATGTTAATAATATCTCCATCATTGTAAATGTCATTATCTCCATCATCATAAATATCACTTTCTGAAAGTTTATCTTTCTCAGTTATTTGATAATCTGCTGGAACATAGAAGCCATACAATTTTTTTGTTAATGATCTACTTGTATATTCTCCATAAGAACTAAATTTAATTGTGTCGTCTTGATTTCCTCCTAATAATATATAACCTCCTTTTTTTGTTTTACCATATAAGAAACCAGTATGTCCTTTACCATTATTCGCTCTGTAAACTACAATACATCCATAGATTGGTTCATCAATTTTCTTATATTTTGGATTATTTAATGGAGCTTGAGATGATGCTGAATTTGAATGTTTATAAGCCACATTTGTGATTGGATTCGTAGTTTGAGAAATACACCAATTCATATATGCAGCACACCAAGGGCCATTAATTCCGTCTGTAGGTTCATAACTATTATTACAATATACTAAATATGATTTTGCCTTTGAATACATTGGTTCATTAGATTCAACACATCCTTTCATTTCTTTCGCTAATTTTAATGCAACATCCATCCACGGTGCTCTACCTGATAATTCAGGAATTATCCCACCACTATCACAAACATTTTTATCATACTTAAACCAAGTTTTTATTTTTTGTAAATTTTGCTTTCTTCTATCTAAATGTAAGGTTGTAGGATAATCATCCGTACTTGTGGGCAGATATCCTTGTAATAAGCGGCTGATTAAAAAGAAATAGTCTTCTTCATTTTCTTTCATTAACAGCGCAATTTCGTTTAAGTTTTTTGATAATCCTTTAGGGAATTTATTTCTTTTCCACTCAAAAGCTCTCATTTTAGCTTCAAATTCAGTTTGTGTTTCATAACTTTTTTTGCCTCTTGCAGGCCATGATGGCGCTTTAATTTGATTCCAAACCCAGCCACCACTGTCGACAGCTAAAAATAATTTTTGAGCTACTAAGTCAGGACTACCTATAATATCGTGTGCAGTTCCTATTTTTTGTTGATAATCAGAATACATAACAGGTTGGTTTCCATTACCTGTCAATTGCAGAAGCCCTCTTCCTTTATAAAAATATTGACTTGAAGCTGTATTACCGGAAATCTCTCCTGCGGTTTGAAAAAAACCGGTTTCAACGCTTGTCATGGCTAAAAAAGCTATTTTTTGAATACATTCATTGAGGCCATATTTACGGAACATAGCATTGAGTTGAAAAGTTAATGATGCATAACTTTTATCGTCTATAGAGTAACTTCGGTCAATAATCTTGTTTTTTCACGATTTTAGCAACCTAAGTATGACTACTTTGTAACGTTTACATTTCTAAGCTTATTTAAAAATGTTTCATTTACATTCTCAAATTTAACTACTCCAAAATCTTTTATTGACCATACTTTTAGTGTTTTTTTTCTATCAGGATTACTTCGGTCTGAATATTCTTCACCATACTTGTGAAGATATATCTTGTTAGAATTTTCATCTATCTTAAATGTGGTATATGAATTTACAAACATAAAATCCATGCAAAATGTTTGTTGAACTGTAAAATAATTTTTTTTACTTACAATACCTCCATATCCATCAGCTGGACAATTATCATCATATTTATACACCAAATTATAATTATCATTTTTTTTATAATATCCATTATCTTTTTTTTCTAAAATAACAATAGGATTAGAATTATGTTGAGCATTATCTTTATTCTTAATCTCGTTTTTTTCTAATGTCAATATTTTATATTTTACATCATTTAGATTAATCAAAGTACTATCAAGAATATAAAAACCTTTTGGAACAGAGATATCTTGTTTTTCTACTTTTACGAATTTATATTTATCAAACATTCTGTTGAAAGTTATTATTGAATTGATTTTCTTTTTATCTACAAACTCAATACTAAATTTAGAATAATCTACATTTATAAATAAATCCTCCAACATCTTAAAGTCTTTCTTGTTTTTTTTAAAAAAAGCCATCGCACTATTATAATCTGGAGAATCCTTATCTCTATAATTAATAATTTTATTAAAATAATTTTGATTTACTAAATAAGCAATATCAAAAACTTCTTTCTTTTCAATTCTTTTCATTAATACCTTTTTTATATTTATAAAACTTGGAACTTTCACTTTTCTATCACTAACTATTAGAATCATTGTAGTATCACATGTAAAACCAAGAGTTGTGTTTTTCTTTTCTTCTCCATAAAAAACAGCATCATAACTAAAAGTAATTTTAACTTTTTCCACTGCATCATTTGAAAATATCAATGTCTTCCCGTCTAATAAATCGCTCTCCAAATAAGCTGGTTCTATTAAAACTTTAAGATCATCACTTTGAATTATAAAATCATCCTTAATGTTATTTATATCATTAACACTGGTAATTCCTTGGAAAGCAACAGAAGTGTTTTTAAATTTTAAAATAATTCCATTAGATTTATTACTTAAATTTTCTTTTTTTGTTTGACCATTACACTCTACTAAGCATAGAATAAACATAAGTATCAAAATTTGTTTCATATTTTTATTACATTAAGTGATTAAACTTCTTCTAAATCCAAATCTGTTAACCCTATATGACCATGATCACCATGATTAACCTGATGTATCACTCCAAGAACAGTGCTTCCAAGTACAGTAATAGGATTTGCACAAAAATTTTTCCTAAAACCATATTTATAAGCTAAAGTAAAAATAGTTGTATTCTTCTCTGCATCGAAAACGAAACTAGTGTTTAAGCCTTGATAACTTTTTCCTAAAGTATTCAAATATCTAAAATCGCAATCTAGACCTTTTCTAGTGCCATTGTGTCCATGTCCTGCATGATGAGATGAACCAGGCTGCCAAGGATCACTACCATTTTTTGATGACATATCGCCTAAATGAATTTCCCATCCCTTCTCATCAATTTCATTAATAATACCAAACAAAGGAGCTGCTGTTTTTGGTAATAAATAATGATCACCTTGTCCAACAGTCTCTCCTCCTGATATTCCTCCAGCATCAACACTTCCATATCTATTAAATCCACTACCTGAATCTGGTATTTTTACCATACCATGTTCATTTTCTTCTAAAACATAAAGTAACTTAAATTCGCTCTCAGATTTTTCAACATAATACGCATGCTTTTTCTGAGTCCCCTTTTTTAATTTAACTTTACCCGATTTATATATATAATATTCATATTCACCTTCTGTTGCCTCTGATGAATTATTTTTTTCACACTCTTTTACCTTGAATATCTCAATGCACTTTTTTAAATTTTCCCATCTTGCATTTCTTGTAAGAGTATGTCTATTTATTATATCTACAATATTATCTAATTGCTCTCTTTTATATCCTTTATTTGCAACATCAAGGCATTTATATTCTTTCCAATATGCCATGCTTGCGACAGTCCCTTCTTTAATATTATTAATATTGTTTGCATCTATATCCGTAGTAAAATCAGGATAATCAGAATTAATTCTACTATTAATTTTTATATATTTATCTTTTCCTGTAATTTGTATAATACCCCTTCCTCTATATTTCCATCCATCACCACTTTGAAGATTTCCATTTCCATTTCTATTTGCATAAGCAATATTGGCAATCATCTCTTTGTCAGCGTTTTGAGTGATTTTTTTTCTGCCATTTATAATTTTCTCAATTCTTCCATAATTAAATGCTAAATTATTTGGAGGACCATTTAAAGAACCTGTTTGACTAAATTTAATAAAATGGGTAGGTAAAACCTCTGCTTTATAGTTTAAATTTTCCCCATCATTTACATTAATGTTTGAGCCTATTTCTTGCATAACTTGAGCGAAAAAATGGGCTTTTTGTTGACAAGTATCTAGCCCAAATTTTATATTCGCAGTATTAAAAGCATTTCGTAATGTACCTTTATCTGCTTCTGATGCTCCCGAAAATATTTTTGTTATTTCATCTGCAGTTAAGCTTCCACATCTAGGACAATCATTTTTTTCTTCCTTCTCAACCTCCGCCATTTCAAAATCCACCACTACAGGAACAGTACAATTATCGATAGCTTCTTCGGTTAAAATGCCTTTTGCTACAATCAAAGCTGTGTTGTTAAAACAGATGAGTTTTTTTCGCAAGGCTATTTTTTCTTCTTTGGTAAAAGGAGTTTCATCATCTTTGGTAGCTTTTATACCTATGGTTTTCATGTCAGGGCTTCTTACTAAGCTTGCGTTTGGATAAGGCATTGTAACCAATTGATCGGCTTCAAAAACATAATAGTTATTCCTAAAATCGTTGGGGTCTATTATTTTTCGGCTTACTTGTATGCAAAAACGCACTGGGTTTACTTCTGCATCAGTCAGGTGTGTTTCTTTGGGAGTAAAACTGAGTTCTAAAAGTCCGTCGTCGCCCACTTTTTCTTCATATTCCTGAATGCTTTGCAATGCTGTAATAATACCCTCTTTTTCTTCCATAGAATCAGAATGTACGAAAGTCATAAGATCAACTCTTACTATTTCTTCTTGCATATTTACAGTATGAACCCATATTTTGTGAGTTTTGTTTTGATGCGTTAGGGTTTGCTGAACTCTTTTACCATCTTCTGTTGAAAAAAATATTCTTCCTGTTTTTTTGTCATTGGTTATTACAAGTTCTTCGTTGCTGTTTAACACTTCTATAAATTTTGTTCCCTCTACTGGTTTGCCGTTTTTTATAGCCATATCGTTGGGCAAGGTTACTGCTCCGTGGCTTCCTGTTGGCATTTCTACGGTAAAAGTCAAACTTTTATTTGGGCTTGGTATTTCCCTTGTTCCGGGTAGCGCTTTTTTTATTTTGTCTTTGTACTTGTCATCAGTAATGATTTTAAAAGAGCCTTTGCCTTTGTCGTTCAGGGTTATCTTTTTTTCTTCGAGCATGTATGTTGCCGGTTCTAAGTAAAAAGATTCACTTGCTCCTCTTACCCAAACTTTTATAGTGATGGTTTGGTTTTCTAATCCCGTAATTTCTACAAATGCATGGGTTTCTTCTTTATAGCCTGTTTCGGTACGTTTGTAGCCTGTTCCATAAGCCCAAAAGGCTCGTTTTAGCTCTGGGTTGGCTACTTTTATTTTTGTTTTTACTTTGGTATTAAGGGTTTGGTCACCTGTTAGATAGGTTGCTATTTCAAACTCTCCCTCGCTGTTAAAAGTAAGTGTTCCGTCATTATTGTCTACCACATTATTTGGTAGTTCTAAAATTATTTTTTCATCGCCTACCAAGGGCATGATGCGGGTTGTCGTTTCAAGTTTTACTTTAGCGCCACTAGGTATCGATTTTGGCAGGATTACTTTGTCTATGGTATTTCTTATCACCTCAAAGGAAAAAGTGTCTGCTCCATTAAATAGAGGGTTGTTGCCTGGCTTTGCATATCCTTCTATGACATATTTACCAAAGTAGTTGTTGCCTCCTTTGGCATCATAATAGAGTATTTGGTTGATGGGTTTGTTGATGCTTTTTTCTTTTGAAATGGGAGCATTTTCAAAAGCAATTAATCGTACACCATCTTTTTGCAAATGCCATTGCATTTTGTCGGTGTTTGTGGGCAAAAAATCAACATTATACTTACTTACTTCTACTTTTAGGCTCTCATTATAGCGCAACAGTTGCTTGCAGGTTCCTTTTACGGTATTGATACCTAAAGACTCTAAAACAGTTAAGGTTGTTTTTATTGGGTTTGAATCATTAGCCGATGTATAGGCCTCTATTTGATATACTTCAGGGTTTCTGAAGGTAAAAACACCAAGGGTACCAGTTTTTACCTCGACTTTAAGCAGATTAGATTGACTACTAATCTGGCTATTAAAAATTACAGTATCCTTACAAGTTACTCTCCAACTGGCTATTGGTGACGTTTCGTATACAGGATCTAAAGAGGATGGATTAAGGATTTTTTGTTTTTCTACCAGGGAACTTGCTTTGAATTTTAATGTTAAAGGAATTGGTGTGTTTTTTATTAGCCTTTTGCCTGGGGCAGAAATCCCTTCTACATGGTCTTTTATATATTCAATAAGTATAAAGCATTTGTCAGATCCAGCTTTGTTTGGATAGGCCTCAATTCTATATAAACCTTCTTCTTGATCTTTAAAAAGTTTACTTAATGTAAATACAATGTTGGCTCCTATGCCTACAAAAGTTTTTACTTTGTCATTAACTCCATCCCCTTTATACAAAGCCCAAGTTATTTTTGTGGGATCTCCTTTATATATTGCTTTTAATTGAAGTTTTTTTTCTACTATTGGTATTGAAATAGCGAAATTAAAAATGTTTAGTACTCTTTCAATAAAATAATATTTTCCTGTAGGTTTTTCTGCAAATGGAGCAACGATGGTGATTTCAGAAACCGAATCTTCTTTGGTAGGATCTGAGGTTTCCCACTGAGCAGAGGTATTTTCAACAGTAAAGGCATCTGCTTCTTTTACATCAATTGTATTTACTGCTTTTTTTTGCCCGGTGGTTGCAAATTCAATCGTGCCTTTCTGGCCATAACCTTCACAGACGCCCGTGGATATATCGAGAAGTACTTTCATGCTTTTATGAAAATCTACATTTTTATAGTAGTCACTGTATTTGATGTTACATTTTGCTTTGCAGGGAAGTTTTTTATTGTCTGGCGTATTGCACATTCCAAAGCCGTTTCCGCCACCAAAACTTTCGGATGTATCATCAAGATTCGTCGCAATAGGTTTTTCCTGAGCAAAGTATTTGTTTTTTCCTAACTTCTTAGTCTGGCTTTTTACCATTAAAGGCACCGCTTTTGCCTTACTATTATTATCAGCAGAATTAGAACAAAAGCATTTAGCTCCTTCTACTATTATTTCTCCTTTTGCCATATTATTTAGAATTGATTTCTCTTTTAATATTTAAAAATATTTCTTCCTTATAATGAAATGAAGTGCCTGTCTGAATTTCAAAAACGGCACTTTTGTGTTGTGTCTTTCTATGGGAAGTGTTTAAAGTTGTAATTATTTTTAGGTTTATCACTTACTGATTTTGATTGGCTTTATTACTTGTTATACAATTTATTATTTCGGTATATCCTTCATTTACTACATCTTGAGATTCTAAACACAGTAAAAAATTACCTGCGTCTGATATAACAAGTTTTGTGTTTCTAACACATTTTACTTTTGTCTGTAAATATTTGGGACTTTAAATTCTTTTATAAGTACTGTATTTACAAATACTAATATACAGAATTCAAATTAATAATTTAACAAAAATAATGTTTTTTCTTATGTTTTTACTTTTTAATTATAATTAATAACTTACAATATTTGAATATTTGGAGTGTGTTGTCAGTTTATTTTGTTGATAAACACGGAATACCTAGTGTTTTAAAATCATTCTATTAAAGGGAGGGTGATTCTGCTATTGCAAAAAGATATTATTATAGTAAAGAGGTTGTATTTGTATTAATGAAATTATTTTTGTGTATAAACGTTTAGAATCTAACTATTTGAATTACTTAAATGTTTATTTTTACTTCAACTAACAAATTATATATATGAAAAAAATAACCTTTTTACTGTTGTTTTCTGTCGGAGTAACTTTTGCGCAGGGCAATGCAAGCAAAATTAAATTTACTGCTAAAATTAATAATAGAAATAGCGATACTCTTGTTATTAGGGGAGCGGATAATTTTAAGCAAGTGATACCAATTGATAAAAAAGAAACTTTTGTGGCAACATTTGATGCTCCTAAAGGGTTTTATCAATTTACTGATGGAACTGAGGCTTCGAGCCTTTATCTTAAACCTGGTTCGGAGATTAATTTAACAATGGATGCGAAACAATTTGATGAGACAATTGTTTATAAAGGTAAGGGGATTAATGAAAGTAATTATTTGGCTCAAGCAGCTTTGAGAGATGAAAAATTTCAAGAAGAAGCTTTTTCTAAAGAAGCAGTTGAGTTTGCAACTCTTTTAGAAACAAAAGTAAAAACGGATGTAGCAAATATCGAAAAGGGAGATTTTGATCCTGAATTTAAAGAAGCAGTAAAAATGTCATTAGAAAAGTCTAAAGCTTATATTGTAAGAAGATATGAAAGTACTGCTAAAATGAAAAAATTGAATGGTAAAGCATCTCCTGCTTTTGACTTCGAAAATTATAAAGGTGGTAAAACGAAACTTTCGGATTTAAAAGGGAAATATGTTTATATTGATCTTTGGGCAACTTGGTGTGCTCCTTGTAGAGCCGAAATTCCTTTCTTGCAAAAAGCTGAAGAAAAGTATCATGGTAAGAATATTGAATTTGTTAGTATTTCTGTAGATAAGGTTAAAGATCACGAAAAATGGAAAAAGTTTGTAGTTGATAAAAAATTAGGAGGAACACAATTATTTGCAGATAAAGATTGGGAATCTGATTTTGTGGTAAGTTATGGTGTAACTGGTATTCCTAGATTTATATTGATTGACCCAGCAGGAAATATTATTAATGCGGATGCTCCAAGACCTTCGTCACCTGATCTTCATGTTACGCTAGATAAATTTTTGAATTAAAAATCGTATTAATTCGTAATGTATTGATAACTTGATTAGTATTGATTTTAAACACACTTTTAATTTCCAATGTTAAGTTCTTACTCAATGTTACCAAATTGTTAAGTAAAAGTTTTTTTAATGTAAAGTATTAGTTATATTTGTTTATAGATTTTAAAACATTAATAACTAAAGATATGAAAAAGTGTGTGATTTTAGTTGCAATATTGTTCTCTGGAATTTTAGTTGCACAAGAAACTAAACCAGTTTTAGAAGCTGTTGGACAAAAAGTAAAAGCTACTTATTACTATGATAATGGTAAAGTTCAACAAGAAGGTTTTTTTAAAGACGGTAAATTAGACGGTGTCTGGGTTGCATTTGATGAAAATGGAAATAAAAAATCAACAGGATTATATGCGAACGGTGAAAAAACAGGTAAATGGTTTTTCTGGAATGGATCGAATCTTAGTGAGGTAGATTATTCTGACAGTCGTGTGGCTTCTGTTAAAAACTGGAAACAAGACGCGCTTGCAAACAGAAACTAAGACTAATTATAAGACCAAAAAAGGTTGTTCGACTGAACAACCTTTTTTTATGTCTGCTTTTTTGATGATTTACTTTTCTTATTCCTTCCGTACCAAATGATAAATCCTGTTACAGGCAATGACGCTGCTATTAAACTAGCTATAAAAGCGATTATTTTTCCTGGCAAATCTAGAATTTGCCCTGTATGAATACCATAATTCATTTCGACAACTTGTAAACCTAAACTCTTTTTTTCAAAAGGATCGCTCTGAATTAATTCGCCATCATAAGGATGAAAATAATAATTACTTTGTTGGTCGTATCGTAACGAATGAGGATAGGCACCAGTATTTATAACATCGCCTTTTTGTTGTGGAGTTGTTACATAAAACATTTCGGATTCTGGGTTTTTTATCCTAGTCTGTACCAAAGCACGATCTATGGCAGCAAAAGTATTATAATCAAATTTTGTGGTGTCTACTATTGGAGCTTTAGTTTCTAATGCTTTATCACCACCAAAGTTGAAAGCTTTGTAAATACCATCGCCAACCCATTCGTAAGTAAAGGTTAAACCAGTTGTAGCTATTATTATAGTAATTATCGAGATATATAATCCAGAAGTTTTATGCCAGTCATAATTTACGCGACGCCATTTGGCCGACCATTTTACACTGAAGCTGCGTTTGATGTCGCTTTTGCGTTTAGGCCACCATTGAATGATTCCTGTGATTAAAAGCAGTATAAAGATAATTGTTGCCCCACCAATAATATGTTTGCCAATATAGTCAGGTAGGAGCAAATACAAATGGATGTGTTCGACAATGAGGAAAAAGTCAGTTTCTGGATTTTCTGTTTTTAGATACTCTCCAGTATAGGGGTTGAAATAAAGATATAAGTTTTCTGTATCTGAATAGGTATAAACAATGGCAGAGCGGTTTTTTCCGTAAAAGGAAATCATACTCGATTTATTGTTAGGAAGGATTTCTTTAGCCTTTTGTTGCAAAACTGAGGGTAGTACGAATGGTTTGTTTTGAGGTTCGACTAATCGCCATTCTTTGCGGGTGATATCTTTTATCTCATCGTGAAAGCAAAATATACAACCTGTAATGCTGATAATAAATACAATAAGCCCAGAAGTTAATCCGAGCCATTTGTGAATAAAGCGTATTTGTTTTTTTAAACTCATGTTTTAATTTGCAGTAAGAGAATAATCTATCTTTATTTAGAATTGTTGCAAGGGGCAAAAGTAAATTCTAAATGTATAACCCACAAATTATGTCGGTTTATTTTTAGATGGATTTATGATATTGCTTATGTATCTTTTTTATTTAAACGGAATGATATGTAAAGTGTTATTGATGCAAGAACAATCCAAAATACATCAACAAAGAATATCTGAATTTGATTTTGAGCAAATGTTTTCCAGAACCAATTACCTGTACAGATTCCGTTAGCAACAGGAATAAAGAATCCTAAAATACTTCCAGATAATAATGAGAACTTATTTGTGAAAGCATTGTTCTTTTTTAGAATAAAAAACACTGTCAATACTAGCCACCCTATAAAATAGACGCTATAAATATTTGATCGTCCTAACGGATGAAATACCTTGGTGGCTATAAATGCCAACGCGGTTATAGGATACATACTTAAGCAAATTGCCAAGTAGATGCGTACAACAGTTTCGTTAAAACGACGCTTCTTTTCGGGCATATTTTTCTTGTCTCTGGCTACCAGCCAAATCATAACTCCTGATATTATTACAAAACATGTAATTATACCAAGTACAAAACTTATTATTTTGAGAGCATATCCTCCATAATCTCCAAAATGTATTCGGTACAAAACATTTTTTACTCCATCGAGATAAGTAGTTTCTGTAACTGGGTCTTTTTTTGCAACGATACTACTATCGGCTACTTTATAAATTACTTTACCAATTCCGGTGAATTTTTTGTCATACTTTATTTCGCCTTCTACCAAAACATGCATATTGGTATCGCCGTAATTTTGAATATATACGCGAGTAATCTCAAAATCATTCCAGTTACTTTTAGTTTTAGCAACCAATTCATCAATGCTAAATGGAGTTGCCAATTTTTTATTATCAAACTTATATTCGGGATCAGTGTATTCTAAATCTTTATATAATTTATCCTGATCGCCTTTATAAAGTGCCATTACACTTGGAGCGATTATTAATAGTTTAATCATGAAAAAGGCTCCCGTAACAGCATATACAAACTGAAAAGGCAAGCCAATCATTCCTAATGAGGTATGCGCATCTGTCCACAATGTTTTTAGTTTTTCTTTTGGTCTAAAAATATAAAAGTTAGAAACGATTTTATTCCAATGCAATAAAACTCCTGTTATAATTGCAAATAGAAAAAACAATGCTACAAATCCGGATAGATAATATCCAATAGGGTAGCGTACCTGGGCTAGGAAATGAAGTCGATATAAAAACTCACCTAATGAATACGAGTTTTCATAGGTATGGGTTTTGAAGTTTTTAGTGTCTAAATAAAAAAAAGATCTTTCTTTTAATTTGGCTGGAGCCAAAGAATCTTTGGTAGCCTCAAGATAAATATTTACCCTTCTTTCTGCACTGGTTTTTGATATGGAAATATTTCTACCATGTAAAGTGTATTCCTTATCTAGATTGCTTAATGCTTTATCGTAATCTAGTTGAATATTCTTTGTTATTGCTACAGATTCACTTCGTTCCCAATTGATGATTTCATCTCTAAAAAACGAAAAAGATCCAGCAAAGAAAATGATAAATAATACAACACTTATTACAATGCCACTTACTGTATGTGTATGAAAATAGATATTATAGTTCCTGTTATTCATAAATTATCGAGTAATAGGGTTATAGGTTTGCCCAAGATATATAATACCACAAAATAGTAAGGTTAGTAATAAATAAATTCCCCAGATTTTCCACCCATTTTTTGCCAAGAAAGCTACAATCATTAAAACAACCCAAAGAATAAACCCAGTAAAAGCCATTGTTATGATAACGTTGACATGACTAATCCATGAAGCTAATGCGAGATGAAAACTTACCGATACAAAATAACCGCCTAGTATTGCAGCTGTTATTTTGGCAATACGCTGCCATATGGATTGGGTTAAATATTTTGGGTTTGCAGGCATGTTTTTTTTTGATTAACAAAAAGTTGGTTTAGTAATAGTAAAATTCTAATAGTCCAGATAGTGCAAATAGAATAATTACACCTTTGAAATTAATAACTTTTAAAGGGGTTACTATTATAACCAAACTACTAATTGTCATTAACTGAATAAAAAAAAATAAAGTTGCTGAGCCTAAAGAGGCACTAAGCAACCATAATAAATAGGCTAAAAGAAGCATACACGAACCTGTAATTTTTGTTTGTTTTGGATTTCTTTGTATCCATTTTTCAAAACTAAAATCATAAGATAGTATTGCTCTTTTAGATGTGTAGTATAATGTGTAAAAAGAAATAAAAACAAAAAGGCTGGCTATGGTTATCATGATTGTATAATTAAAAAAGCATCTTTCTAATGTTATATTAGAAAGACGCCTTGTTTTTTTATTAGAATCTGTAGGAGAAACTTGCTGCAAAAGTCCTAGGGTCTTTTGGATGAATTGTTGACCAACCATCGTAAATTTCTTCGTTCGTAATATTATTTAATTTTAGCGTTACAGTAAACTTCTCAGCAGTATAAAATATAGAGGAGTTGATTACTGTGTACTCCGGAATTGTAAATGCTCCAGCTATAGCTCTATTCATAATTTTGTTATCTCCAACATAATTCCCTCCAAAACCTATTCCGAGTCCTCTTATGAATCCTTGAGAGAATTTATAAGTAGCCCAAAGGTTTGCTAAGTTCTGTGGCCCTGCGCTCTCTGGTCTAAATCCTACGAAATCAGGATCACCAGCGGTTAAAACAGCATCATTGTAGCTATAACCTAAAAGAATGTTTAAGCCTCTAACTGGGTTAGCAATAAGTTCTGCTTCAAAACCTTTATTACGTTGCCCTCCGTCTTGATGCGAAACTTGATTATTAGGTAGTGCAGCTGTTGGGTCAGTAGGGTCAACATATGGAGTTTCTATTACATACACTTTGTCTGTAACTTTTATGTCATAGTAGCTAAAAGTAGCGTATAGTTTATCTCTAAAAAGATTTAATTTAGTTCCTACCTCAAATTGATTAGCATGTTCTGGATTAAATGTTAAAGGAGTAACAATACCCGCATTACGATTTTGACCTGGCGCTACATTAGAAAATCCATCCATATAATTAGCAAAAACAGAAACTTTGTCTATTATGGGTTGGTAAACGATACCTAATTTAGGTGAAAATGAAGTTTGATTGTAGTTGTCATCTTTAGTAGTAACATCACCACCATTTATAAAACGGTCAGCTCGTAAACTTACCATTGCTGATAGAGCAGGTGTGAAGTTAATTACATCAGAGAAATAAGCACTGTAAACTTCTTGTCTTGTTTTGTTATTATTTCTTGGAGTATTTGCTATAATTGCATCAGATCCAGCTTTTGTTAAGTCACCAGTATCTCCATTTGTAGGGTGGCCAATAACGTTATTGAATGATTGTAAGTCCTCTCCAATATATACTAAACCATTGTTGAACCAACCCGAGTTATGATCTGTTGCGGTTCTGTTGAAATAATCAAAACCTACTACAAGTCTGTTTCTTAATTTTCCAATTTTAAAGTCACCAATAAAGTTCTGTTGAATATCAGTAGAGACATCTCTGGCATCTTGATCAGTAAAAGATCTGCCAAGAACTATTCCTTCTTTGATTGATTCAAATTCGGTTCTACTTGTTGATTCATACAAATAGGTATAGTTCCCTATTGATTTTGCTGAACTTGTCGAGAAGATAGTTTGTGATGTCCATTGATTAGAAAGCTTATAATTCATTTGACCTTGTAAGTTATACGAAGGTGTTTTCATTGTAAGTTCATTACTTGTATAAGAACGTTTGTTATCATATTTTAATTCAGCAATATTGTGAACTCTTAATGGACTCGTTCTATCTAAAAATAACATAGTCGGATTAGTACTTTCGCTAGTCATAAACTCCGTGTTTACTAAAAACGATAATCTATCATTTACCTGATATGATAGGGAAGGTGCAATAAAAAAAGATTCTCTAAATCCAGCATCTTGAAAACTATTTTGTTTGTTATAAGCCGAATTGATTCTAAAGTTTAGTGTCTTTTTATCATTTAATGGCGTGTTAAGATCTACTGTAGTACGATTTAGACCATAACTTCCAACAGTATAATTTACTTCGCCACCAAAAACGCTATAAGGTTTCTTGGTAGTTGTGTTGATTAGTCCACCGTATGAAATTAAACTGCTTCCGAATAATGTTCCTGAAGGCCCTTTAATTATTTCGATTCTATCGATATTAGCAGGTTCTAAACTTCCGTTTGTTAAACCAGGTAATCCGTTAACCATTGTTGGTTGAACTGCAAATCCTCTCAAAGAATAATAACCAGCTCCGTCTCCAGCACGACCTGTTGAAGCCCACAATTGTGTGATTCCAGAAGCATTTTTCAGGGCGTCATCAAAAGTAGTTACAACTTGTTCTTTTAGAACTTCTCCAGTAATAGTTGTATATACTTGCGGGTTTTCAAGATTTTTAAGTGCTAATCTTGATACTTGTTGGTTTTCTTTACGAGCGTAATGATTTTTTTTACCACTATTGATAACTACTTCGCTTAATTGTTCAGAACTTGAACTAATAGTGAAGTTCTCCATTAATTCATCACCACTGTTAACCGTTATTTTCTTTTCTTTAGTAGTTTGTCCTATTACTGATACTTTTATAATATAGGTTCCAGGTTTAATGTTCTTCAGGATGTATTTCCCTTCAGCATCTGTTACAGTTCCTACTCTGGTTCCTTTTAGAACTACCGAAACATTGTCGGCACTACTGTTATCTGTTAAAATAACTTGTCCTTTAATAGTTGCTTTTTGCTGTGCCCAAGTCGTGGTACTTAGTAGCAAAACAAAACAGAAACTCAAAAAAGATATTGTAAGTTTGGATTTCATAATTATTTAGAATTGATTTTAATAGTGCAAATTTAGTTATTGGATAAAAACCAACCAAATTATTTTTATCTATTCTAAATAAAATTTAAAACAAGGATTCAATTTATTTCATTGTTAGTTTTTTAACATAATTTTTTTTTATTTGTTAAAATCAAATAAAAAAACCTGTTCAGATAGCTGAACAGGTTTTTAAAGTTTAAATCTATTTTGTAATCTAAAGTGTATGTTTTGGATTGAATCCGTCTTCACTTAGTTCTGTATGTACATAATCGGCAACCATTTCTGTCTCATAATCAATCTTTTCTCCTTTAGAGAATTTGTGAATGATTTTTTCCATGATTTCATAAATTACTGGAACAATAATTAAGGTTAGGAATAATGAAGAAATTAATCCTCCAATAATTACCCATGCCAAACCATTTTTCCATTCAGCTCCAGCTCCAGATGCCAATGCAATTGGGAACATACCAAATACCATCGCAATTGTTGTCATTAAGATCGGACGTAAACGAGCGTGATTTGCCTGAATTAATGCTGTTCTGATTGATTCCCCAGCAGCTCTTCGCTGATTGGTGTAGTCAACAAGCATAATTGCGTTCTTACACACCAGACCAATTAACATAATAATCCCCAGAATCGTAAAGATATTTAATGAGTTATTAGTTAGGGCCAAAGCCAGCATTGCACCAATAAACGAAAGCGGAACGGCAAACAATACCACAAACGGGTGAACGAAACTATCATAAAGACCAACCATTACAAGGTAAACCAAAATAATAGCGGCTAATAAAGCAATTCCTAATGTTCCAAAACCTTCACTTTGGTTTTCTTGATCACCTCCCCAGATGTAATTTACTCCAGCAGGTTTCTTTAGTTTATCAAGCTTTGCTTGCCATTGTGTTACAATGGTTCCAGATGGTACCCCAACGTTTTGTCCTTTTACAGTTACCGAAGCCGATTTATCTCTTCGCTCTAACTGGCTAGGTCCTGAACCTTCTGTAATATCTGCAAATTGAGATAATTTTATTTGTTGCCCAGTTGCATTAATGAAAATTAAATTACTAACATCAGTAATACTTTTTCTGTCAAATTCATCATATCGGATGTTGATATCATATTCGTATTCACCAGCTCTATATTTACCATCAGTATTTCCGCTAAAAGCAGTTTGCATGGTTAAACCAACTGTTTGAAGAGTTAATCCTAATGCTGCCATTTTATCACGGTCTACTTTAACGTTAATTTCAGGGTTTCCATCTTCAACTGTTAATTTAATCTCTGTTGTTCCAGGAATTGTACGTAATTCTGCTTCGGCTAATTTTGCAAAAGCCATGGCGCTTTCAGTAGAAGGTCCCGTTACAATTAATCCTAAAGTAGCATCTTCGGCAGTTCCTAGAATACCTACTGGAACTGTTTTTACTTTTGCTCCAACTAATACTTTTTCTAGTTTACGTTTGATTTTTGCTGCATAAACAGAAGCACCATCGGTACGATCTTTTTGATCAATCATCTTCACGTTTATCTCTGCTTTGTAAGCAGTAGCTTGTGATGCTCCAAAACCTTCACTGGTTTGTCCTACCGTTGTAATTTGACTGTGAACGTATTCCTCGTTTTTCAAATAGGCTTCAGCTTTTTGAGTCATAAAGTTAGTTTGCTCTAATGAAGCATCTTTTGGCATTTCGATTTGCACTAAAAACTCTCCACTATCTGATGCTGCAAAAAACTCACCACCTATGAAACCTCCACCTAATAATCCAAAAGTAGAAGCAAAGAATAATACAAGAACTACTGCAATGGTTTTAATATAATGGTCTAAACACCAAGTTAATAAATTAGATATCCAGTTTGTAAAACGAGTTAAATAACTTTCGAAACCTAGAATAACTCTTCCAAATAAATTCTTTCCTTCAATATGTTCCAGTTTTCCATAACGAGATGATAACCAAGGGATTATTGTAAATGACGCCAATAATGAGAATAAAGTCGAAATAATTACGGTAACACAAAATTGTGTAATAATATTAGATACCAAACCAGAACTCATTGCAATCGGCAAGAATACCACCACAATTACTAATGTTATAGAAGTAACGGTTCCACCAATTTCTGCCGTTCCATCGTATGATGCACGAATTTTGCTTTTACCCATTTCCATATGTCGGTAAATGTTCTCTAGAACCACAATTGCATCATCGACAAGAATACCTACAACAAGGGACAATCCTAATAAACTCATTAAGTTTAATGTGTATCCCATAAAGTAAATACCAATAAACGTAGAAATTAACGATGCAGGAATTGCAACCATTACAATCAATGAGTTTCTAATACTATGCAAGAAGAACAACATTACTAATGCAACCAGAATTACAGCAATTAATAAATCATGAACAACAGAGTCAGCCGCTTCAAGTGTAAAAACGGTACTGTCTTTTGCAACTTCTAATTTTAATTCATTGTCTTTATAATCTTTTTCAAGAACAGTAATTGTTTTTAATAATTGCTCACTTACCGCAACTGCATTTGCATCTGATTGTTTGATGATCTGTAAAATAATCGCACTTTTTTGATCGATACGAGATATTTTTTCTGCAACTTTTTGCGTATCCTGAACATCGGCGATATCACTTAAACGAACTTGAATTCCGTTTTGAGAAGATACTACCAAGTTTCTTAATTCATCAACACTTTTATATTTACCCGCTAAACGAATTAATATTTTTTGTTCACGAGTTTGAATGTTTCCTGTTGGGAAATCTAAATTTGAAGTCAAGATATTTTGTTGCACTTGAGGAATCGAAAGTCCGTAACCTTGCATTTTTAAGGCATCAAGATTTACTTGGATTTCACGCTCTGCACCACCAATAATATTTACCTGAGCAACACCTTGTACACGAGATAATATAGGAGCAATCTTTTTATCAATTAAGTCATAAAATGCTGCTTCGTCCATTTTTCCGTTGGCACCAAGTGTCATAATTGGTAAATCACTTAACGAGAATTTAGTCAATGCTGGTGTTTTAACATCATCGGGTAAATCGCTTATAATAGCGTTTATTTTACGTTGTGCATCATTCAGAGAAAAGTCAACTTTTGCATTAGATGTTAATGTAATCGATACGATAGATAAACTCTCGTATGACTTAGAGTCGATTTTCTTAACGTTTTCTAAAGATGCAATCGCATCTTCAATTTTCTTTGTTACGGTGTTTTCTACTTCACTCGGAGATGCTCCAGGATAAATAGTAGAAATAGTAATAACGTTCTGTTCAAATTTAGGAATCAGCTCATAGCCTAATTGGCTGTAGCTGAATAATCCACCAAGTATTAAAATTGTAAACATTACAATTATCAACGACGGACGTTTTATGGATATTTCGGCTAATTTCATATGTTTTGCTTAATGCTTTTAAACTATTTAATAATTTCTACTGGATTACCGTCTTGTAAGTTAATTTGACCAGTAGTAATTACGATTTCTCCATCAGTTAGTCCGTTGATAATTTCTACTTTATCACCTAAGATTCTTCCAGCTGTTACTTTTTTTAATTTTGCAATACCATTTTCAACTACAAATATCTGGTTGCTGCTTACACTTCCTACAAATGCATTTCTAGGTACAACCATCAAGGTTTGGTTTTGTTGGTTTGATGCAAAATTTGCAGTTCCGTACATACCCGCTTTAAGGTCGTTGCTTACATTATTTACAATTTCGATTTCAACTGGAAAGTTTAAACTCTCATCAGCTTTTGCTGCAATAAAAGTGATTTTTCCTGAAAAAACTTTGTCAGGATATACACTAGCAGTTACTTTTATTGTATTGCCTAATTTCAAACTTGCTACTTGATTTTCATTTACAGTTACAACTAGTTTTAATTTTGAAACATTTACAATATCAAATAATGGAGTAGCAGGCATACCAGTTAAAATAGATCCTGGCTCAATATATTTTTTATTGATGAATCCGTTAATAGGTGCTTTTACTTTAGTATCCCCAACATTAATATTAGCTTGTTTTAGATTCGCTTCAGCATTTGTTAAAGCTAATTTTGCTTGGTCTAATTGTTGTCTTGTAACCCCATCAGTTTTAAAAGCATTTTCATATCTCATGTAATCAGCTTTTGCATTTTGGTAGGCAGCCTGAGCAGCTTGTGCATTTACATTAATTACATCACCTCTAACTATTAACAAAGTTTGACCTACTTTTACGTAATCGCCTTCTTTTGCTAAAACAGTGATTACTTTTCCTGATTTCTCGGCAGAGAAAGTTAGTTCCTGGATTGGTTGAAAGTTTCCGTTGGTAACAAAATCTAATGAAACCTCTTCTGTTTTTACAGTAGAAACTTTAACAGAAACGGCAGCATTTTTTTCGGCAACAATATCGGTTTTAGCTTTGTTCTCTTCTTTGTTCTTCGTTAAAATGAAGCCTATTAATGCTAATGCTCCGATGATGACTACTATTGTTATTATTATTGTTTTTTTCATTTGTTTAGTTATTTATAAGTGATTTTAGTTGGCCTTTTGATTTGATTACTTGAATTTCTGCTATTTTATATCCTAGCACTGCCGATGAATAATTATTTTCTGCTTCGATATAGGCATTTTCTACATCTAATAAATCATTTAAAGAGGCTAATCCTTGTAGGTAATTATTTTTTGTGTTCTGTAATACTTGTTGCGCAAGCTCTCTGTTTTCTTTTTGATTATTAATAGTTATAAGGCTATTTTCCATCTGAATCATGGCATTGCTGTATGCAATGTCAAGCGAAAGCTTGGTGTCTTTTAAGTCTTCTTGTAACGAACGAATAGCAACATCTGCTTGGCGAACTTTGGCGCGTGTACCAAAACCTGTAAAGATTGGGACTCTCAGATTTAATCCGATAGCTGAAAAATCAGACCAGTACACGCCAGATGAAGGTTTTGCAAACCAAGGCATTTCTGGACCCTGACCTATATAA
This sequence comes from Flavobacterium sp. ALJ2, assembly GCF_015594725.1. Classification (GTDB taxonomy): domain Bacteria; phylum Bacteroidota; class Bacteroidia; order Flavobacteriales; family Flavobacteriaceae; genus Flavobacterium. The sequence goes on from NZ_JADNRC010000008.1 coordinate 124,654, forward strand.
TTGTATCCAGCACTTAATGAAAGCGTTGGGTAATATTCGGCTTGGACTGCTTTTTTCTGAAAAACTAAAAGTTCTTCCTGTTTTTTTAGAAGTAAATACTGAGTTAAATTTTCAACATTTGGAGTTTCTGATAAAGCTTGCGGAGTAATCTCAAATTCTGTATTCGGAATTACAATTTGGGTCTCTACCGGCATTCCCATGTAGAATTTCAAAGCATTTTCTTGCAATGCAACTTTGTTGATTACTTGTTGTCGTTGCGTACTGATGTTAGAAAGCTTTACAATTATCCTGTTTAGGTCTATTTTTTTAGCTAAACCATTGTCATATTGTCCTTGAAGAATGTTTTTTACTCGGGTAGTATTTACGTAATTAGTATCTAATACCGTTAAGTTCAAACGTTGCACATATACATCGTAATAACTATTTGCTACTCTTTCGATCACATCTTCTTCAGTAAGCTGTTCGTTTATTTGATAAAATTCACGTGTGCTTTTTGCAGCTCTTAAACCTGTAAATACCGCCTGATCAAATATGTTTTGAGTTAATGTTACTCCTGCAGTTGAAGTCCATTTTTGACCAAAAGCTGCTTGAATTGTAGTTCCAGGAGCTCCAAATCCAGCACCGTCAATAACGGTAGTTTGTATAACAGGATTATAAGTTAAATTTCCGTTTGCCGAAATTTGAGGCAAGGCTCTTGAACGTACTTCCTGTATTTTATACGCACTATTCTCTACTTGTAATTTGGCTTTTTTAGAGTCAGATTTGTTTTGTAGAGCATAGTTAATAGCGTCTTTTAGAGTCAAGGTCTGTACAGCTTGTTTGTTCAGATTGCTATTGTTTGTGTCTTGTGCATTTGCTGTTATTGCAAAGGACAAGAGAAAGAGAAATAGGATTCTTTTCATGGATTATTGATTGCTGATTGATTAATTGCTAATTTTTTGTATTTGCTTTTCGAGTTCTAGTATTCCTGATGGAGTAGCCATAGCTCTGGTGTGATATTCTAAAGCTTCAAATTCTGCTTTTTGAGCTTCCTTTTCGGAACTTGTATTTTCATTTATATTAAATATCAATGTATAATAAAACCTTACATATATATCGATATTAATACCTTCACGATATAATTTTTGTTCTATTCCTTTGGTAATATTATCTCTAAAATATTGACTGCATTGATCAATTTCATGTCTCATCAAATTAGTGTAAATCTCAGGATAGTGTTTCTTTAATTGATAAATTGGAGATGTGTCAATTGAAGACTGGAATAAGTTTTTAAATGTTTCACGTATTTCGAAATTTTCCTGAATTGCATTATGCTTTTTAGCAACAACTGAGTTAATTAATTCATGAACTTGTCTATGTACAGACGAAGTACTTTCTTTAATTAAAACCTCCTTATTGCAGAAGTATTTATATATCGTTTTTTTAGAAATGCACATTTCACCGGCAATATCATCCATGGTAACACTCTTAAAACCTAATTTTAAGAATAAGTCACTCGCTTTTGATATAATTTTTTCTTTCATTTCGTTTTTCTTAATCTATTTTAAAACTTTAATTTGATGTAAATGTTTAGATTGTGAATTCTAAATTTGCTACAAGTTTAATGTCTTGGCCAGTTAACTAACCGTTACTATGATTAAATGAATTATATGCTAATCCAAAATCTTTACGGTTTATGTCAGCAGTAAGTTCAAATGAAACTTTTTTGTTGCCTTTATAGTAATCGGTTTCTACTAATTCTACATCAAGTTCAACAGTCTTTGTAATATCTTTTATTGTTAAATCACCTTTAAGAAAGTTGATGTTTTTGTTTACCTTTTGAAATGAAGTCGATTTAAAACTTATCGTTGGGTATTTATTTACATCAAAGAAATCATTCAGTTTTAAATATGTATTTACCTGTTCTAGTTTCGTATCTTTATTGTTTACATCCAAATGAAATTCTATAGTAGCATCTTCTATCTCATTGTTTTGAAGGTCGACATGACCATTAAACGTATTGATAGAACCGCCCAAATAGGCAAGTATTGAATGTCTCATTTTGATTAAAACATCAGATTGATCAGAATCAATTGTCCATTGTGTTTTCATATCTAGCACTGTTTTATTAATTAAATGGATTTAACAGGATAAGTTAGGAATCGATTAGACCATCTTTATGTTAAATTTCGATGCAAATGTATATTGGAAACTCTAAACACCAAAATAGTTTCCTAAGTATTTTTAATTATTTAACATTTCATTAAGAGTTAGGGTTTGCTTTGCAGGCTTAATGCCGTAAATTAGCCAAAAATTATTTTTATGCATGCCATTTATCAATACCAGGAATTCTTTGTCGATTATCTAGAAAAACAAACTATAAGTAAAGAGCCTAAAAACTTATATGAGCCAATAGAATACATTGTAAGTCTTGGCGGAAAAAGAATGCGCCCAGTATTAACATTAATGACTGCTGAAGTCTTTGATGTTGCATATAGTAAGGCGCTTCCTGCGGCTATGGCAGTCGAAGTTTTTCATAACTTTTCATTGGTGCATGACGATATAATGGATGATGCTCCTTTGAGAAGAGGCCAAAAAACGGTTCATGAAAAATGGGATCTAAATACTGGAATACTTTCTGGTGATGCGATGCTTATCTTGGCATATCAATATTTCGAACAATATGAACCAAATACATTTAGAGAGTTAGCTAAACTATTTAGTAAAACAGCATTAGAGGTATGTGAGGGACAACAATGGGATGTCGATTTTGAACAGCGAAACGATGTTACAATTCCCGAATATCTAAAAATGATAGAGTATAAAACAGCAGTTTTAGTTGCAGCAGCTATGAAAATGGGTGCCATTGTGGCTAAAACATCAGATGAAAATGCTGATTTAATATATGATTTTGGATTGAAACTAGGTTTGGCCTTCCAGTTGCAGGATGATTATTTGGACGCTTTTGGAGATCCTGAAACTTTTGGGAAACAAGTAGGTGGAGATATTATAGAAAACAAAAAAACATATTTGTATCTAAAAGCATTGGCGCATTCTGATGATGAGGTTGCAAAACAGTTAAAGGAATTATTTAGAACACAACCAGATGATAATTCTAAAAAAATTGAAATAGCAAAAAATATCTTTAATACATCAGGAGCTTCAAAAGAAACGCAAGAGGCAATAGAAATGTATACACTCGAAGCCTTTAAAACATTAGATAAAATGGATATTAGCGACGAAAAGAAATTGTCATTACGTACATTTGGTAAAAACTTAATGGGGAGAAAGGTTTAGAGCTAGAAACCAGTTTTAGTTCAGATTCTAATTTGTATTCTGAGCCTTTTTATTATTAAATCTTTTAATTCTGAAATCAATATTATGAATCAAACGTTTGTAGCTCCACAAAATACAGATCTACTACTTCAGGAAGCTGAAAAAGAAGCTTTGTATCTTAATTTAATCGAACAAATTAATAAGGATTTTAATTTGGCTAATGAAGGGGTTGATTTCCCGATGAGTATTTCTCCAGAAGAACTTAAAATCCAAATGCACGAAAAAATATACGAAATGATTCAGTATAAGTTTGCGGAGTATTTAAATCTACTTTATATAATAGATGTTTCTGAAGCCGAAATAAAAAAACTAGAAGGATTCGATTTAGTGATTCTGGCTAAACAAGTTTCTTTTTTGATTTTAAAAAGGGAGTGGCAGAAGGTTTGGTTTCGAAATTTCTACAAGTAGTTTTTTTAAGGCTCAGAGGTTTTTCTCTTTAGGACTGTTTTTTATATCTGTTTCCTTTTTTTTATGCCTTTGTATCTTGGTCTTTTTTTAAAAATAAAGTCTCACAAATGGCATAAAAGCTTCTCTGTAAATGCTTTTTTTGTCATCGTGTAGTACGTCATAGCGAATACCAACAGTTGCACTTCCAGCTCGGTAACCCGCGCCCAAGAATAAAGCAGTGTTCCAAAAAGTATCACTAAAATGAGGCTGTCCAAAATATTTATAATCGGTACTTATGTTGATTTGTTCTAACTCTGCCGAAAGTTGAATTTCAGGAATAGGATTAACTAATCCGATCAGACTTCCTCCATATAGAAAAGAAGAATACTCGTTTTTAGAAGATATATATCCTATTTGTGCTCCTACACCAACAGCTACAATTGGATTAATGTTGTAAATTGCACTTGGTAATAATGATATATCAGTGTATCCAGATCCAAAACTCAATCCGACTCCACCACCAAATTGTACATTGTTCCAAAAATTATTTTGTTTTTGTGGGATATAATATTTTTGCTGCGATAATGCGCCACTTGAAAATAATAGACTCAAAATGACAAAAAATGATTTGAAAACGATTGAAAAATGATTTTTATTCATAGTTAAGCGGATTTTAACAAATTTTTACGTAAAAGTACGTAAAAAAAAGGTTTAAATAAACTCGATTATCGTACTTTTGCCATTCTATTTAACAAAAAGTATATTCACTAATATTATGGATAGGTTTTCATTTTTAAATGCAGCGCATACAGAGTTTTTCGCACAATTGTACGATCAATACACGCAAAATCCAGACAGCGTAGAGCCAAGCTGGAGAAGTTTTTTCCAAGGTTTTGATTTTGGAATGACAACTTACAACGACGAGACGCCAGTTCAACAAATTGTTGAATTTGCAGCGAACAACGCCGATTGTAGTTTGGTGTCTGAAAAATTGCAAAAAGAATTCAACGTATTAAAATTGATTGATGGATATCGTTCTCGCGGTCATTTGTTTACTAAAACAAACCCAGTAAGAGATCGTAGAACATCGTCACCAACTTTAGACATCGAAAATTTTGGACTAACGTCAGCAGATCTTTCGACTGTTTTTGATGCTGCCAAAGTAATTGGTGTTCCACCTTGTTCATTGCAAGATATTGTGAGACGCCTTCAGGCAATTTATTGTCAGCATATTGGGGTAGAGTATATGTATATTCGAAATCCAAATGTCATAAAATGGATTCAGGATAAACTTGGAGTAAATGACAATCAGCCTAATTTCTCTACAGAGGAGAAAAAGGTTATTCTAAATAAATTAAATCAAGCAGTTTCTTTTGAAAACTTCTTGCATACTAAATATGTTGGGCAAAAGCGATTCTCGCTAGAAGGAGGAGAATCAATTATTCCGGCTCTAGATGCTTTAATCGAAAAAGCAGCTGAAAAAGGAGTAGAGCAATTTGTAATGGGTATGGCTCACCGTGGACGTCTTAATGTGTTGGCCAATATTTTTGGTAAATCAACGCAAGATATCTTCGGAGAATTTGATGGTAAAGATTACGACCAGGAATACTTTGATGGAGACGTAAAATACCACTTAGGGCTTACTGCAGATAAAAAAACAAGAACTGGAAAAAATATCAATATTAACCTAGCGCCAAACCCATCTCACTTAGAGACAGTTGGAGCAGTTATTGAAGGAATTACCAGAGCAAAACAAGATAAATATTACGCAGACGATTTCTCAAAAGTATTACCAATCGCCGTTCACGGTGATGCTGCAATTGCAGGACAAGGTATTTTGTATGAAATTATACAAATGGCACAATTAGAAGGTTACAAAACCGGAGGAACAATTCATATTGTAATTAATAACCAAGTTGGTTTTACAACGAATTACTTTGATGCACGTTCATCTACTTATTGTACAGATGTTGCTAAAGTAACTCTTTCGCCAGTATTACATGTAAATGCAGATGATGCAGAAGCTGTAGTTCATGCCGTTTCATTTGCATTAGATTACAGAATGGAATTTGGTCGTGATGTATTTATTGATTTATTAGGATACAGAAAATATGGTCATAATGAAGGTGATGAACCTCGTTTTACACAACCAGTTTTATATAAAATCATTGCTAAGCATCAAAATCCAAGAGATATTTATGCACAGAAATTATTGTCAGATGGTATTATCGATGCTACTTATGTAAATGCATTAGAGAAAGAATACAAATCGACAATGGAAGTGAATCTTGAAGCGTCTCGTAAAAAAGATCTAACAATCATCACTCCGTTTATGCAAAATGAATGGAAAGGATTTGAACAAGTTTCGGATGTTGTGATGCTGAAAAAATTTGATACAACTTTTGCTAAAAAAGGATTGGATTCTATCATAAAAACAATTTCAACCTTACCATCAGATAAGAAGTTTATCAATAAAATAACTAAAATTGTTACTGATAGAAAAACAGGTTACGACAACAATACTATTGACTGGGGAACAGCAGAAGCATTAGCTTATGGTTCGCTATTAACAGAAGGATTTGATGTTCGTATTTCTGGACAAGATGTAGAGCGTGGAACATTTTCACACCGTCACGCGGTAGTAAAAGTAGAAGATTCAGAAGAAGAAGTTATCCTATTGAATGCAATCGAGGACAAAAAAGGAAAATTCGGAGTATTCAATTCACTTTTATCAGAGTACGGAGTTTTAGGATTTGACTACGGATATGCTTTGGCTAACCCTAATGCATTGACAATTTGGGAAGCACAATTTGGAGATTTCTCAAATGGAGCACAAATCATGATTGACCAGTATATCTCATGTGGAGAAGATAAATGGAACAACCAAAACGGTATTGTTTTATTATTGCCACACGGATACGAAGGACAAGGAGCAGAGCACTCTTCAGCAAGAATGGAACGTTACCTGCAACTTTGTGCAAGACAAAATATGTATGTTGCTGATTGTACAACGCCAGCTAACTTCTTCCACTTATTGAGAAGACAAATGAAAACAACATTCCGTAAACCTTTGGTGGTTTTCTCTCCAAAAAGTTTATTGCGTGATCCAAGATGTGTATCTACAGTTGAAGAACTAGCAAAAGGAAGTTTCCAAGAAACAATAGATGATAATACAGTTAACAAAAAAGACGTAAAAACTTTGGTTTTTGTTACAGGTAAATTCTACTATGATATAGTTGCAGAAAGAGAAAATAACGGACGTAATGATGTTGCTGTTGTTCGTATCGAACAATTGTTCCCATTCCCAGTAGATCAATTAAAAGCTATTATTGCACAATATCCAAATGCTGATGATTATGTTTGGGCACAAGAAGAACCTAAAAACATGGGAGCTTATAGCTTTATGTTAATGAACTTTGACCTTGTAAAATGGAGATTAGCATCATTAAAAGCTTACGCTGCACCAGCATCAGGAAGTTATACACGTGCAAAACGTCGTCATGCAGATGCAATTAGAATGGTTTTTGATAAAAATCTGTTCCGATAATAAGGAGTTATCATCAGGGCTAAAAGAATGAAAATCAATTAACAAAAGTTGTTTTCAAAACAATTTAAAAATATAAAATTCATAATTTAAAATAATAAGACATGATTTTAGAAATGAAAGTTCCATCACCAGGGGAATCAATAAAAGAAGTTGAAATTGCAACTTGGTTAGTAAAAGACGGAGATTATGTAGAAAAAGATCAAGCTATTGCTGAAGTCGATTCGGATAAAGCAACACTTGAATTACCAGCAGAAGCTAGTGGAACAATCACATTAAAAGCGGAAGAAGGAGATGCAGTAGCAGTAGGAGCAGTAGTTTGCTTAATTGATACTAGTGCAGCAAAACCATCTGGATCTGCTCCAGCAGCAGAGGCACCAAAGGCTGAAGCACCAAAAGCTGAAGTTAAGGCAGAAGCGCCAAAAGCGGCTCCAGCACCAGTTGCAACATATGCATCTGGGACACCATCGCCAGCAGCAAGAAAAATTTTAGACGAAAAAAATATAACACCATCTACAGTTTCAGGAACAGGTAAAGATGGAAGAATCACTAAAGAAGATGCTCTAAATGCAGTACCTTCTATGGGAACTCCAACAGGAGGGAACCGTGGTTCAGAGCGTACAAAATTGTCAATGTTACGTCGTAAAGTAGCAGAGAGATTAGTAGCCGCTAAAAACGAAACAGCTATGTTAACTACATTTAATGAAGTTAATATGACACCAATAAACAACTTACGTAATGAATACAAAGATGCATTCAAAGCTAAACACGCAGGTGTAGGTTTAGGATATATGTCATTCTTTACAAAAGCAGTAACAAGAGCTTTAGCATTATTTCCAGACGTAAATTCTATGATGGATGGTGACTATAAAGTAGCTTATGATTTCTGTGATATTTCAATCGCAGTATCTGGGCCAAAAGGATTAATGGTTCCTGTGGTTCGTAACGCAGAAAATTTGACTTTCCGTGGTGTAGAGGCAGAAATCAAAAGATTGGCTATTAAAGCACGTGATGGACAGATTACAGTTGATGACATGACAGGTGGTACATTTACAATTACAAACGGAGGAGTTTTCGGAAGTATGTTAAGTACACCAATCATCAATCCACCACAATCAGGAATCTTAGGAATGCACAATATTATTGAGCGTCCGATTGCTGTAAATGGTAAAGTAGAAATTCACCCAATGATGTATGTGGCTCTTTCTTATGATCACAGAATCATCGATGGTCGTGAGTCAGTAGGATTCTTAGTTGCTATTAAAGAAGCATTAGAAAATCCAGTTGAATTATTGATGGATAACAATCCTAAGAAAGCATTAGAGTTATAGTTTATAATAATTTTTCAATTGAGAAGCCGTTTAGTTTTACTAAACGGTTTTTTTTATCAAAACATTTTATCAAAAACTACAAAAGTAAATGGCTATCTAAAACCTTTTGTTCTAGATAGCCATTTTAATTTTTTCAGTCTTTGGGGCTGAATTTTTTAATAATTAACCTTTAACAATAATTGTTGGATCCCATACAAAATAGCCATATAGTTTCATTGTGCCCGATGGTCTGTCTAAAGTGTAAAGAGCAAAACTAATATTGTAGTTTTCTGTTCCTGACGTGATTACATCTGCTTGATAAAACCAATAAGTCATTGTGTTAACCGTTTGAATGGGAAGTGGAGACGCTCCCGCAGATGGTTGTACACCAGGTGCGCTAAATACTCTAGATGTAAAATCGCTAAATACGTTTGCACCACCAAATTTTTGTATGTTATAGATTATGACTGCATTGTTAAAATTGTCATATTCAGATACAGCATTAAATCGGACTACATCTCCCGAAAGGGCATTAATAACTAAATCTGCTGTGCCGCTTCCTGCACTTCCTGTTAAGTTAGAGGCTACCATATACTGATATTGGTGTCCTATACCAGTAGGTTTTGTCGAATCTTTGCTTCCTCCACCCGGAAAGTCATTCTGGATTTTATCCGTGTCAATGATTATTTGGATGTTGGTAATCTGTGCAACATTACTTAATGCTGCATCAAGTGTTTGCGAGTTTTTTAATTCTGAATCCATTTTGATTGTTTTTTTGATTTTACCTACTCTTTTTTCAGTTTTTCGGTTTCCACTGCTATTATATTTCAAATCAAAATTATAGCAAACTAGATTAGCTGTATAGAGTATAAATACCTGATTTTTATTTTGTTGCATTTTAATCTTGTATTTAGCCGTAGATTTTTATTAAGGATAGAGAATCATTTATGATAGTGTTAGGGCAGTACGTAAAGAAGTACTAAAAAGTTGAAAGGAACTATTAATGAGTAACAATTCAAAAAATAGGGGTATGGTTTTCAATAAAGAAGCCGTCATTTAATAAAAATGACGGCTTCTTCTATTCTGATTGATTATTTTTTTATTCTTTTACAATCTTTATTGTTTTTTCGTGGCCTTCTGTTTTTACTTTAAGGAAATAAATTCCTGTTGCAACACTAGATAAATCAAGATCTGAATGCAGGTTATTTATTTTTTTATCCAAAATGCGTTTTCCAGCAACAGAAAAAAGAGTTACTTCGTCAATAACGGATGAGTTTTCGATACTTAGTATGTCTTTTACAGGATTTGGATGGTATTTAAAATTGCTAAGAATAAAATCAGGAGTTGATAACGTATTTAGTTTCACCGTTACTGCCAGTCTTTCTTTGCTTTCAATTCCATTAATAGTCTGAGAAGCATAGTAAGTTGTACCATCTACTAAAACAGTTGTTGGGGGTAATTGTGTTTCGGTTGTTTTACTCGCTTTGCTTGTTTTCCCTGTCGAACTATTTTTAGTACTGTACCATTTTATATTTTGACCTTTAACTATAATATCAGCTAAAGTTTGTCCAGATTTATATTCTAAAGTGATTTCATTTTTACCATCTACAAGCGGTGCTTGTACGTCTATTGTGATATATATTAACACAAGACAGCCGTTCTCATCTTGAATAGTTACATCATAAATGCCAGGAGATGTAATTGTGAAAACATTACTAGACTGATAAGGCATGTGATTTATAGAATAACTGTATTTATTAGACCCGCCAGTTGCATTAACCGTTATTGTTTGCTCTGTAATTACAGCAGTAGCTGTAAGTGCTTTTGGTTCCTGAACTTCTATAGGGTTCATTACACGACATCCCGTCGCATCTTTAATAACTACCCTGTACATGCCAGCAGGTATATTACGAATGGTATAGCTATTTTCATACATGCTTACTAAAGCATCCATTTTCTCTTCAATATAACAGCTATAAGGCGGAGTTCCTCCAGATACAAATGATATTATTTCTGCGCTGGAATCACCATTACATCTAGTCATAGTATTTAGTGTCTTCGCTTCTAAAGGAGGAATCGTTACATCTTGTACAACTATAGTTGCCGAAGCAGTGCACCCATTTGAGTCTTTGGTATATATTGTATGAGTTCCTGGTGTCATATTATAAAAATAGCGCTCTATTTGATAGTTAACTCCGTCTTTTGAATACTGATATGGAAAGGTGCCACCTGAAGCATTTAAGGTTATTAATGATTTGTAACATCCAGAATAGGCAGTGGTACCATCTAAGACAAGAGGAGAACGGTTAACGTTTAAAAGGAAAGACTTTATGGTAGCGGTAAAACTTCTGTTATTAATAATTCGAGCATAAACACTAGTTGATGCACCTGTACTCTGAAACGAAGTTGGATTTGGAATTGCATAAGCGTCTCTACTAGCATCATAGTTACTAAGGTGATAACTAATTGTAGTTTCGGCAGGATTTAAATCTCCAATTATTTCTGGTTCTCGACTGGTTAAATCAAATAAAGTATTTCCATCGCAATGCACAATAGGACTGACTTGTGCATAGAAGTTAAAGGATGTAAGTAAAAATAATAGATAGAGTAAAGTTTTTTTCATACGTATCGGTTTGTTAAATTCGTTAACAAATATAGTTAAAAAACTGAATGTTAATTAGATGTATATTTGTAATGATGTAATTTTTGAAAACAAATGAGTTTCTGTTATCAAACGATGGCTTTTTTATATGTTGATTTTCTATAGTCGAGTGTATTCTTGTAGATAGTCCATTATAATCAGGGTTGTAGTTATATCAGGATGTTAGGTTTTAGTCTCTTTTTTATTGCAGATATACATAATGATTATAATAATCGATAATAGCTTTGCCTTGAAGCAAAACATCAGCTCCGATAATGCCATGAACAGGTCTGGCTTTGTATTGTCGTAAGGCCTCGTTTACGTGCGAAAGGTCAAAAATTACCAAGGCAAAATCCAAATCTTTCCAGGATCCAATTTGTAATATATTGTTAGATGCCGTTTGTGTAAGCATTCCAGTTGCACCAGCTCCAGCGGCTTTAGTTTTAGAAGCTTCAGCACCCAATGCAAAATGTTCTATACTTTCAAACCCTACACAAGTATTAGAAGCACCAGTATCTAGAATGAAATTACCAGAAATGCCATTGATTTTGGCTTTTATTAAAAGGTGCTGTGTTTTGGTAACTTTAAATTTAATTTTTTTGTATTTCTCTTTTTTAAGAACATCGTGAAGGTTTTCCATTTTTTGTACTGATTGAATATCAAAAATAAACCAATTACTGCCAAAAAACTAATGATGTAGAGCATATAATTTGTTGGTTTAACTAGCAAATGCAATTGTGTATAATGTAAAAAAATATTCAATAGAGGGGTCATTTTTTTTTATTCTGGGGTAATTTTAAAATTCTTGTTATTCTTGAATATTATATTGATTATGTATTTGGTATGTGTTTATTTAAGGATTATTTTTACATTAGTTAATCGAAAAATACGTTTTGCGAGGTAATCTAAAATTAATCTAAATCAAACATTTTCAATAAACTAAAAAAAAGTAGTCATGAACGAAGAACGTTATATATTATTCGATCAATATCTTCAGGGAGAGATGACTGTTGAAGAAAAAAATAGTTTTGAAAAACAATTAGCCGAAAATCCAGAATTTGCTTCGGCATTTGAAACTTTTAAAACCGTAAATCTTCAATTGGAGACAAAATTTGGGTATGAAAAAGAAAGAGAAGGATTTAAAGAAAATATAACCCAGATTTCGAATACTCATTTTGATAAAAAGAAGAAAAAAATTAAAGTAGTATCTTTAAAACCATGGTATTATGCAGTTGCCACTTCTGTGGCTGTTTTAATTGGTTTATTCTTTATTAATTATGATTCGAATCCTACTTTTGAAGACTTTAATCATCCCGACGAAGCATTTTTTACAGAAAGAGGAGATACAAATATTACTTTAAAGCAAGCCGAAATCGCATTCAATGCCAGAAAGTATAAAGAAGCAATTCCACTTTTTAACGAAACTCTAAAAGAAATAAAAACACCAGAGGTTCAATATTTTTATGGTGTAGCATTATTACAAGAAAATGAATTTCATAAAGCCGAAGGAGTTTTTAACGAATTGAAAACGGGAACATCTGTGTATAAAGACAAGGCATTATGGAATCTTGCTTTAAGTAAATTAAAACAAAAGGATTATAAATCCTGTAAAGAAATCTTAGAGACAATTTCTCAAGATTATGAGGGGTATGATGATGTACAGGAACTTTTGAATGAATTGGATTAGAGTTGTTATTCCACAAAAGCCATAAAGAATTTACACAAATATTCGCAAAGAGTTAAGATACTTTGCTGTTTTTTTGTGGAGTTACTTGCGGACTTCGCCTTCGCCTCAGTCTGACAAGATTGAGATTAAGATAGCGAATTGAAAAATCTATTTTTATCGGTGTCTTCGCTTTAGTGAATCTGTTTCATCTGTGTTCCATCTTGTCACAAAAATTGGTTATTGCAATCAAATTGGGAAAGTTTTTAATATTGTCGTAATTTTGGGCTTTTAAAATTATACAATTGAATCCAAATACAATTATTACCGATACACATACGCATTTATATTCAGAAGAATTTGACCAAGATCGTGGTGAAATGATTCAAAGAGCAATTGATGCTGGTGTTTCTCGTTTTTTTATTCCTGCTATCGATGCAGCTTCTACACAACCAATGTATGATTTGGAGCAGAAATATCCAGATAATGTGTTTTTAATGATGGGTTTACATCCCACTTACGTGAAAGATAATTATCTCGATGAGCTAAAACATGTAGAAACTGAATTAGCAAAACGAAAATTCTATGCAGTCGGAGAAATCGGAATCGATTTGTATTGGGATAAAACACATTTAAAGGAACAACAAATTGCCTTTAGAACACAGATTCAATGGGCAAAACAATATAAATTACCAATTGTGATTCATTGCCGTGATGCTTTTGATGAAATTTTTGAAATCTTAGAAGAAGAAAAATCAGATGATTTGTTTGGAATTTTTCATTGCTTTACAGGAACTCATGAGCAAGCATTACAAGCGATATCTTATAACATGAAACTTGGAATCGGAGGTGTAGTCACATTTAAAAACGGAAAAATCGATCAATTTCTTAATCATATCGATTTAAAACATATAGTATTAGAAACTGATTCTCCCTATTTAGCACCAATTCCTTTTCGCGGAAAACGTAACGAAAGTAGTTATTTGGTGAGTGTTGTGGCAAAATTAGCCGATATATATGATGTTTCCGAAGAAGAAATAGCAACAATAACAACTCAAAATTCAAAAGACGTTTTTGGGATTTAACTAAGAACATATGATATTTTGATTTTTTTTTTGTTCATTTGTCCACTTAAATATAGATATTAATAATGCAGAAATTTGATGCGATTCGACCGTTTTATGATTCAGAAGTAAATGAAGCCCTTCATGATGTGGCAAATCATCCGATGATGAAAGCCATGATGAATTTTTCATTTCCAGAGTTAGAAGACGAAGTTTGGAAGGAACAATTGAAGAGAACTCACTCTATTCGTGATTTTCAATGCAATTTTATTTATCAAACAATTCAAAAAGTTTTAGAAAGAAGTTCAGAAGGTTTAACCACTTCGGGATTTGAGAAACTTGAAAAAAATACTTCTTATTTATTTGTTTCTAATCATAGAGACATTCTTTTAGATACCACATTATTAAATGTTTGCTTGTTTGAGCATGGTTTGGTAATGACAGCTTCTGCGATTGGAGATAATTTAGTTAAAAAATCTTTTTTAAATATATTGGCTAAATTAAACCGTAACTTTCTGGTTCTTCGTGGACTTTCTCCTCGAGAAATGCTACAAAGTTCAAAGCTATTATCAGAGTATATCGGACATTTATTGTTTCGTGAGAACCGTTCAGTTTGGATTGCACAACGTGAAGGAAGAACTAAAGACGGAAATGATGCTACAAATCCAGGTGTTTTAAAAATGTTAGGAATGGGTTCGGATGAAGTAAACCTGATGAGCTATTTCAAGAAAATGAAAATAGTTCCAGTTTCTATTTCATACGAATATGACCCGACTGATGCACTAAAAATGCCACAATTAATGGCAGAAGCGAATAATGAGACTTACATTAAAGAAAAAAATGAGGATTTCATGACTATTTTAAGTGGTATCATGGGAACTAAAAAAAGAATACATATTTCTGTTGGGGATGTTCTAGATAAAGAAATTGATCTGATTGCCGCAGAAAATGATAATGGAAATAAACAAATTCAAGCATTGGCGCAAGTTATAGATGATTCGGTATTGAAAAATTATAAATTGTGGCCAACTAATTATATTGCCTACGATATCTTGAATAAAACAGATAAGTTTTCTCATTTGTATAAAGAAAACGAAAAATCATTATTTGAACGACGATTAGAAATGCGTATCGGTAGCGATAATCCAATTGCAGTACAGGGAATTCTTGCAATGTATGCAAACCCTGTTGTAAATAAATTAAAATATCAAGATGCCATCTAAAGCCAAAATACTTTTAATATATACTGGAGGAACTATCGGTATGAGTAAAGATTTTGAGACTGGAGCGCTCAAAGCCTTCAACTTTAATAAATTATTACAAAAAATTCCTGAGCTCAAACAATTAGATTGTGAAATTGAAACAGTTTCATATGACAATCCTATTGATTCATCGAATATGAATCCGGATAAGTGGATAGAAATTGCCACCATAATTGAAGAGAATTACAATTCTTTTGACGGATTTGTAGTGCTGCATGGTTCGGATACAATGTCATACTCAGCTTCAGCATTGAGTTTTATGCTTGAAAATTTAGCAAAACCAGTTATTTTTACTGGATCGCAATTGCCAATTGGAGATTTGCGTACAGATGCTAAAGAAAATTTAATCACGGCAATTCAGATTGCTTCACTTCAGCAAGACGGGAAGCCTGTAATTAATGAAGTTTGCTTGTATTTTGAATACAAATTGTACCGTGGTAACAGAACTTCTAAAGTAAATGCAGAGCATTTTAAAGCTTTTACAGCTCCAAATTATCCTGAATTGGTAGAATCTGGAGTCCACTTAAAATTAAACAGACATTTGTTTCTTCCTATAAAAACAGATGCTAAATTGATTGTTCACAAAAAGCTAGACAATCATGTTGCTATTATTAAGATGTTTCCAGGAATGAGCGAAATTGTTTTTGCAGGAATACTAGCAATTCCAGGTTTGAAAGGTATCGTTCTGGAAACCTATGGCTCAGGAAATGCACCAACAGAAGACTGGTTTCTGAATGCTATTAAAAAAGCAATTCAATCAGGCATACATATTGTAAACGTAACGCAGTGCTCAGGTGGAAGTGTGAATATGGGACAATATGAAACAAGTACTGAACTTAAACAACTTGGTATTATCTCTGGGAAAGACATTACAACCGAAGCAGCAATTACTAAATTAATGTATTTGTTGGGACGTGGAATTGAAGCAGAAAACTTTAAAACCATTTTCGAAACGGCACTACGTGGAGAAATTTCTCTTTAAATTCAGTTAAACATATAAATGATTAAGTTCATTTTAGCGAACTTCTTCCCCAATATTGTCATTCGGAGCGGAGTCGAAGAATGGAACGAGTAAATCCACAAACTATGTCGAGTTACTTATGTGTTCTTCGACTCCGCTCAGAATGACAAGTTTGCCGATAATTAGGATTTCGGCTCAGGCTATTTAAACCAGACTTATATTTTCTTATATCACTTATATGGTTGCGTTTTTCCTTTGGAATTTATTAATTCTTATAACGAACCTCACAAGTTTCAAACTCTTCTTGCGAACTAACTTTTTTGTAATACACATAAACAATTACCGAAATAATACATACTATTCCCTGTATTGCAACTGTGTGGCGTACTCCTAATGTATGAGAAACATAGCCAATAATCAGACTCCCCACAGGAATCATTCCTTGGTATGCCATAAGATAATAACTAATGCTTCTTGAACGCATATTAACTGTACTTTGCGTTTGGATGTATATATTTATCGATGAGGTTTGTGCCATCATTCCAACACCACTTAATCCCATGCAGATAAGAGCTATTGTTAAACTGTTTGAATAGGCTAAAATAATAATACTAAAGCCCATCAAAAGACTGGCGGCAATCATTATTTTATTCATATTTTTTGCTGTTTTTAAATTGGCTAGGTAAATAGCCGATACAATAGAACCTATACCGGCAGCACTTTCGAACCAACTAAAAGTTTCAGCATTACCACTAAAGATATCTTTTGCAAAAACAGGCATTAACGTATTGAAAGAGATAACAAATAAACTACTGCACATTAACATCAATAGCATTCTCGCCATTTCTCTTTCTTTTTTTACATAATCCCAGCCTTCAATAAAATCTTCAAGCATTTTAAGTTTATCAGTTGCTTTAATGTGAGGAGTAAACTTCATCATTAACAAAGAAATTAAAACAGGAATATAACTCAGGAAATTTCCAATAAAACAGATGTCTTCGCCATATTGATGTAAAATAATCCCCGCTAGAGCAGGGCCCGCAATTCGAGCAAAATTATTAAGGGTAGAGTTTAGGGCTACAGCATTTGGTAAATCTTCTTTATTGTCTACAATATCAATCATCATTGTTTGTCTGCAAGTCATATCAAATGCATTTATAATTCCCTGTATAAGACTCAATGCTAAAATAAAGTTGATGTTGTATATTTTTAGATAAATAAGCAGAGCCAATGCACCAGCCTGTAACATTGCCAAAGATTGCAAGATAATTATACTGCGGTGTCTGTCGTAACGGCCAATAATGCTTCCAGCCAAAGGAGCAAGAAATAAAGATGGAATCATGCTTAAAAAAGTGGTCAACCCTAATAAAAAAACAGAACCAGTTATACTATAAACCATCCAGCTCACAGCTGTTTTTTGCAGCCATGTGCCAATTACAGACACTGATTGTCCGTAAAAGAATAATTTGAAGTTTTTTGATTTTAAGGCTTTAAACATGATGCTGAATAATTTTTTACAAAGTTCGGGATTATGATTTCATTAGAAAAATTAATAATTTTACTGATAATGAGTAGTAAAACTTATCACTATGGAAATCTATCAATTGCAATATTTTATTAAAACAGCAGAAATACTTCATTTTACAAAAGCTGCTGAGTTGTGTTTTGTAACCCAATCGGGATTGTCACAGCAAATAAAAAAATTAGAAGAAGAACTCGGAATGCCTTTGTTTGTTAGGATTGGTAAGAAAGTCCAACTCACTGAAGCAGGGTCGGTTTTTTTGATCCATGCCAAACAAGTAATAGAAAACGTTCAGAACGGGAAGCAAGCTATTGATGATTTGAATGAGATGATTGGTGGTGAACTCCGAATTGGGGTTACTTATATTTTTGGTCTTTTGGTTTTGCCAATTGTCAATTTATTTGCGAGAACTTACCCGAATTTAAAAATTGTGGTTGAATATGGGACTACAGAACCCATGCAAAAAAAATTATTGAATAATGAGTTAGATTTGGTTTTATTAATTTCTTCATATGAAATAGAAGAGCCATTTCATAAAGTCCCTTTGTTTACTTCTGATTTAGTTATGGCTGTTGCTAAATCGCATGAGCTCGCAAGTTTAGATACAATTGCTTTTAAAGAAATAGAAAAGCTACCGCTTATTTTACCTGCAAGAGGGTTTAATTCCAGAGAGTTTTTGGATGAATTGTTTATAAAGAATAATATGAAACCTCGAGTTGCTATAGAGCTAAATGCAATTCATGCCTTATTTCGATTGGTTGAAGGTGGCCATTGGGCGACTGTAGTTACAGAAAAAGCACTAAAAGGCTGGGATAACCTTAAAGCAATCCAGATAACGGGAGTGGCAACAAAGAGAGATTCGTTTATGCTTACTATAGGAGGAGCATATCAAAAAAAGGCAGTAAAACTGTTTGTAGAAGAATTTAAAAAAAGTATGTAAGGATTAGTTGATTTTATTTTAATAACTCAGTTTTTTTCATGTTATTTGCAATCCTATAATAGAGAGGTGGCCGAGTGGCTGAAGGCGCACGCTTGGAAAGCGTGTATATGGCAACATATCGTGGGTTCGAATCCCATCCTCTCTGCAAAACCATTGGTTTTTAATGCTTGTGCCCAATTTTACACTCAGAAATGTAAGATTGGGTTTTTTACTGCAATTAATTGCTTTAATCCTTATCGTTATCTTATGGGTTAAAAAAATATTTAACTACTTTTGAATAATAAGTTTATAAGGACTCATTTTTTTATTAAATGACAAAAGAAAAACAAATTGAAGAAAGCTTAGTTAATAAGCTGAAAGATTTAAAATATACTTATCGCCCAGAGATATGCGATAGACATTCTCTTGAAAAAAACTTTAGAGATAAGTTTGAAGCACTTAACAGAGTAAATTTAAGTAACTCTGAATTTGCTCGTTTGCGTGACGAAATTATTACTCAGGATGTTTTTTTAGCTTCAAAAACTTTACGTGAAAAGAATTATTTTCAGCGTGAAGACGGAACGCCTTTGCACTATACTTTGGTAAATATAAAAGATTGGTGCAAAAATGAATTTGAGGTAATTAACCAGTTAAGAATAAATACTGAAAATAGTAACCATCGTTACGATGTC
The DNA here is from genome assembly GCF_015594725.1 of Flavobacterium sp. ALJ2. Lineage (GTDB taxonomy): Bacteria > Bacteroidota > Bacteroidia > Flavobacteriales > Flavobacteriaceae > Flavobacterium. The sequence continues at coordinate 143,934 of NZ_JADNRC010000008.1, forward strand.
GTTATTTTGATTAATGGTTTGCCAGTTGTTCAAATTGAGTTAAAAGGGATAAGCATATCTCCAAGACAGGCAATGCAACAAATTGTTGATTATAAAAATGACGCAGGTAATGGCTATACAAATTCGTTAATGTGTTTTATGCAGTTGTTTATAGTAAGCAACCAATCTAATACCTATTATTTTGCGAATAACAAAAACCAACATTTTCAGTTTAATGCTGATGAACAGTTTTTACCTGTTTATAAATTAGCTGATGAGAAAAACTACAAAATCAATAACTTAGATTTATTTGCTGATAAATTTTTGTCTAAATGCACTTTGGGCGAAATGATTAGTAAATATATGGTATTGGTTGAAAGTGAACAAAAGCTTTTAGTGATGCGCCCTTATCAAATCTATGCGGTGAAAGCGATTGTCGATTGTATCAATCAGAATCGTGGAAACGGATATATTTGGCACACTACAGGAAGTGGTAAAACTTTAACTTCTTTTAAAGCGTCAACACTTTTGAAAGAAAATCCTGAAATTGATAAGTGTTTATTTGTTGTAGACAGAAAAGATTTAGATAGACAAACAAGAGAAGAGTTCAATAAATTTCAAGAAGGAAGTGTTGAAGAAAATACTAATACAGAAAGCTTGGTTAGACGTTTATTATCTTTTGATTATTCAGATAAAGTAATTGTTACAACTATTCAAAAATTAGGTTTAGCTCTTGATGATACTAAAAATTACAAAGAACGATTAGAATATCTGAAAGACAGGCGAATGGTATTTATTTTTGACGAATGCCATCGCTCTCAATTTGGGGAGAACCATAGAGCAATAAAAGAGTTTTTCCCAAATTCTCAATTGTTTGGATTTACAGGAACACCTATTTTTGAAGAAAATTCAAATTATACTGTACGAGAAGGTGAAGAAGCAACTTATAAAACAACCGAATCTATTTTTGAAAAAGAGTTGCACGCTTATACCATAACACATGCAATTGAAGACAAAAATGTATTGCGTTTTCATATTGATTATTTTAAAGGCCAGGGAGATATAAAACCAAAACCGGGTGAAGTGATTGCACAGCAAGCAATAGTTGATGCTATTTTAGAAAAACACGATGCTGCAACAAATCACAGAAAATTTAATGCGGTTTTGGCAACGGCTTCTATAAATAATGCTATTGAATATTATCGTTTATTTAAGCAAACCCAGCAAAAAAAGAAAGAAACGGATGAAGATTATATTCCTCTAAATATTGCTTGTGTTTTCTCTCCGCCTGCTCAATTAATAGCTAAAGAAGGAGACCAAAAAAATGCGGATGATATCAAACAATTGCAAGAAGATTTACAGCAAGAGAAGTTTGATAATCAAGTAAATCCAGAAGAGAAGAAACAAGCATTGATTGAAATTATTGACGATTACAACAAACAGTTTAGAACAAATCATAGCATTAACGAATTTGACGGTTATTATCAGGATGTACAAAAACGTATCAAAGACCAAAAGTGGGCACTTCCACGCAAAGAAAGAATAGACATCACTATTGTAGTAGATATGCTACTTACAGGTTTTGATTCTAAATTTTTGAATACTTTATACGTAGATAAAAACTTAAAGTACCATGGTTTAATTCAGGCTTTTTCGCGTACCAATCGTATATTGAATGATACAAAACCGTATGGTAACATTTTAGATTTCCGTTCACAGAAAGAACAAGTAAACAATGCAATTACATTATTTTCAGGAGAAAACAACGATAAAGCCATTAAAATCTGGATGGTTGATCCTGCTCCTGTGGTTATAGAAGAGTATAAAAAAGCTGTAGAAGCTTTGGGATATTTTATGGAAGAAAATAATTTAGTATGTGAGCCTTCTGAAGTTTATAATTTGAGAGGCGATAGCGCTAAAATTGCTTTTGTAAGGAACTTTAAAGAAGTACAGAAACTAAAGACACAATTAGATCAATATACTGATTTAAACGAAACACAAAAAGAAGCAATAGAAAGCATTTTACCAACAGATCGTTTGCAGTCGTTTAGAAGTTCGTATTTAGAAACAGCCAGACAATATAAAGCAATACAGGATAAAGAAGGTAATAATGCTCCAGTTGATGTACAGCAATTGGATTTTGAATTTGTTTTGTTTGCTTCTGCGGTCATTGACTATGATTATATCATGAATTTGGTAGCTGATAACTTGCAGATGAAACCGTCTAAACAAAAAATGACGAAGCAGGAAATTATTAGTTTGTTAACTTCTACTGCCAATTTAATGGAAGAACAGGAAGATTTAACCGATTATATCAATAGTTTAGATTGGAACATTGGACAAGATGTAGAAAAACTACGTAAAGGATACCAAGCTTTTAAAGCTGCAAAAAATGATAAAGCCTTAGCCAAAATTGCATTTTCACACGGTTTACAGACAATCGATTTAAAAATATTTGTTGAAAATATTATGAGTCGATTGATTTTTGATGGTGAAAAATTAACCGATTTGTTAGAACCTTTAGAACTGAACTGGAAAGAGCGAAGTGTAAAAGAACAAGCTCTTATGACCGATTTAATACCTCTACTTAAAAAACAAGCCCAAGGGCAAGAAATATCTGGACTTACGGCTTATGAATAATAAAACACATAAATTAATTCCTGAATTGCGTTTTTCTGAGTTTGTAAATAAAGAGGAATGGATATCTGAACCTTTAAATAAAACCTATCGTTTTCTAATAACAAATTCATTTTCAAGAGAAAATTTAAATTATAAAGATGGATTGGTTAAAAATATCCACTATGGAGATATACATACTAAGTTCTCTACCTTATTTGACATTCAAAAAGAAAGAGTTCCATATATCAATTCTAATATATCAATTGATCGAATTAACCAAGATAATTATTGCGAAGAAGGAGATATAGTTTTTGCTGATGCATCAGAAGATATTCAAGATGTTGGAAAAAGTATAGAAATAATAAATTTAAATGATGAAAAATTATTATCTGGATTGCATACATTGTTAGCGAGACAAATCGAACAGAAATTAATAATAGGATTTGGAGGTTATTTATTTAAATCAGAATTCATAAGAAAACAAATCCAAAAAGAAGCTCAAGGAACAAAAGTACTAAGTATATCTGCAACAAGAATTTCCAAGATTAATATTTACTATCCTAAAAGTCCTATTGAACAAAAAAAAATAGTTGATTGTTTTGCTTCATTAGATGAATTAATAACAGCTCATATAGATAAATTAGAAACTTTAAAAACCTACAAAAAAGGATTAATGCAAAATCTTTTTCCTCAAGAAGGTGAAAAAGTGCCTAAGTTAAGATTTAAGAAGTTTGAAAAAGATGGAAATTGGGAAAAAAAGAGTTTAGAGAAAGTTGCTGATATCGTTACTGGAAATACTCCTAGTACAAACGAAACTCAATATTACAATGGTGGGAAATTATTTGTATCTCCTGCTGATATTAATGAATATAGATATTTAACACAAACTAGGACTAGATTAAGCGATTTAGGATTTTCAAGAACACGAAAAATAAAAGAAAATAGTGTTTTGTTTGTTTGTATTGGTTCAACAATTGGAAAAATAGTACAGACAAAGGTTGAATGTGCTACAAACCAACAAATAAATTCTTTAACATGCTTTGAAAATTATTCAGACGATTTTCTCTATTCAGTTTTAGAACACCATGCTTCTAAAATAGCTGATTTGGCAGGAAATCACGCAGTGCCAATTATAAATAAATCCACATTTTCGGCGATTGAATTAAACTTTCCTCCAACATTCGAGGAACAACAAAAAGTAGCTGTTACATTTTCTTCTTTAGATGAATTAATCTCAGAGCAAGCAAATAAAATTGAAAATTTAAAACTGCATAAAAAAGGGTTAATGCAAGGGCTATTTCCTAAAGTAAAAAATTAAAGTATGAGTACATTAAAAGAAATAGCTCAAGAATTAAAAGTTGCAAAAGAGAAAATTATTCTTGTTTATGCTTTTAATGCAACGGGAAAAACACGATTATCAGTTGAATATAAAAATATAACCAAAAATCCTGATGATGGGAGTCATACTGGAGTTTACTATAATGCCTTTAGTGAGGATTTATTTGTTTGGGATAATGATGAAGAACATGATAATGCAAACATAAAACTAGATGTTGTATTAAGTTCATTAAATCAATTTCATTCATTATTACTGGACACAGAAATATTAGAAGAAACACTAGCATTATATCATCCAAGATATAAATTCAATTTAAATCTTTATGAGGATGCAGATAGAGAAAAAGGTATTCATTCGGTAACTTTTTATTTAGATGATGAAAATAACAATCCTATAAAAATATCAAGAGGCGAAGAAAGAATTTTTATCTGGTGTTTTTTTGTTGCTTTATTTGAAACAGACTCATGGACTGGTGGACAAGATGCTCATTTCTTCATTGATGATCCTGTTTCGAGTATGGATGATCATAATATCTTTTTGACTGCAGAATCTATAACGAAGTTAATAGATGATACATTTCCAAAAAAGCAAATAATTGTTACGACCCACCATATAGGATTGTTTTCTATATTATTTGATAGATTAAGTAAAGGAGAAAAAAGCGATAAATACAAAAAGAATTCAAAGTTTTTTATGCTTAAAAAGCAAAAAAACGAATTAGAATTAAAGCCTTTTAATAAGGAAGTATTTCTTTTTCATTTACATCTTTTGCAAGTATTGTCAGAAGCGAAAAATTCAGGAGAATTATACACTTTTCATTTTGTTCTTTTACGTCAATTATTAGAGAATATTACTTCATTTATAGGTACAAGTCAAATAACATTATTATTGCAGGAAATAAAAGTAGAAAAACCTGAAGATACAATATTGATGATTAATTCATTATCGCACACAAGAGTTTTTACTCCTCAAATAAGCGAGATGAACGAAGAGCAGGTAAAAGTATTTAGTGAAGTATTTGATAAACTCTTAATTAAATACAATTTCAAATTTTAATCAAAAAAAATGACAAAAAAAGAACAACAACAATTAGGTAAAACCCTTTGGGATATTGCAGACAACTTACGAGGTGCAATGAATGCCGATGATTTTCGTGATTATATGCTGTCGTTTCTTTTTCTGAGATATTTATCTGCTAATTATGAAGAATCTGCAAAAAAAGAATTAGGCAGAGATTATCCTGATAATACTCCTAAAGATGTTATGTCTAAGTTAAAGGTTAGTACACCTTTAGAGATTTGGTACACAGAAAACTCAACAGATGTTGAGTTTTTTGAAAAACAAATGCGTAAAAAAATTCATTACGTTATTGAACCAAAATATTTGTGGAGTAATATAACAGAAATGGCTCGCACTCATAGTGATGATTTGTTGGAAACATTAAATAAAGGATTTGATTATATAGAAAATCAATCATTTGGAAATGCATTTCAAGGTTTGTTCTCTGAGATTAATTTGAATTCTGAAAAATTAGGAAAAACGCATAAAGATAGAAATGATAAACTTTGTGTTATTATTCAAAAAATTTCAGAAGGAATCAAAGATTTTAGTACTGATTCTGATACTTTAGGAGATGCTTATGAGTATTTAATTGGCCAGTTTGCAGCTGGTTCTGGAAAAAAAGCAGGAGAATTTTATACGCCACAACAAATATCTTCTATACTTTCTGAAATTGTAACTCTAGATAGTCAGGATCCAACAACAGGACCAAAGAATAAACTGGAAAGGGTATTGGATTTTGCAAGCGGTTCAGGTTCTTTATTGCTTAATGTTAGAAAACGCATTAAAGACAACGGAGGAAGTGTTGGAAAAATATACGGTCAGGAAAAAAACATTACAACGTACAATTTAGCTCGTATGAACATGCTATTACACGGCATGAAAGATACCGAGTTTGAAATATTTCATGGCGATACTTTACTCAATCAATGGGATGAATTAAACGAAATGAATCCTGCAAAAAAAATCGAGTTTGATGCTATTGTAGCCAATCCGCCATTTAGTTTGCGTTGGGAGCCTAACGAAGCAATGGCTGAAGATTTTCGTTTTAAAAGTTATGGTTTAGCCCCAAAATCTGCAGCTGATTTTGCTTTTTTACTGCACGGTTTTCATTTCTTAAGCCAAAACGGAACAATGGCAATTATTTTACCTCACGGTGTATTATTCCGTGGCGGGGCAGAAGAGAGAATTAGAACCAAATTGTTGAAAGATAACAATATCGATACCGTTATTGGTTTGCCTTCTAATTTGTTTTATTCTACTGGAATTCCGGTTTGTATTATAGTTCTTAAAAAATGTAAAAAAGAAGATGATGTTCTTTTTATCAATGCCAGCGAACATTTTGAAAAAGGTAAAAGACAAAATACATTAAGCGAAGCGCATTTCAAAAAAATTATTGATACTTACAAATACAGAAACGAACTACCAAGATATTCAAGAAGAGTATCAATGGAAGAAATTGCAAATCAGGGATACAATTTAAATATTTCTCGTTATGTAAATACTACTGTTGCAGAAGAAAAAATTGATTTAGTAGAAGTCAATAAAAAATCGAAAGCTATAGATTTAGAGATTGAAAAATTTACAAATGAACATAATAAATTTTTAGACGAGTTAGGTTTGCCAAGGATTTAAAGAATTCTCAATAGTCATTTAGAATGTCTATAAATACAAAAAAGAGATTTGAAACTTTCAGATCTCTTTTTTGTTATAAATATAAAAGGCTTTATTTCCCTTTTAATAATTTCTCCAAATATTCGTTTTTATCTTTTTCAGCCTGAACTAAGCGTTCGTAAAGTTCGACAACTTTATCTAAAGGATTAAAATTGCAATAATTACCAGTATTAAAAACTCCATTATCATAAATGTTATTGAAATAATTAATCACATTTTCTTCTGTAAAATTTTTAATTGCTTCAACAGATACTCCAAGAGCTTTTGCAACTTCAATAAGTTTTTCTTCATCAACATTTTCGCTTGCTTCAATATTAGAAACAGATTGTTGAGTTAAGCCAATTGCAAAAGCCAACGCTTCTTGTTTCATGCCTTTAAGTTCTCTAATTCGGCTAATATTTCTGCCAATATGTTTTGGTTTTATTGCTGTGCTCATATATCAAAGATATTTAAAATTCTTAAAGGAAAATATATTTTAGTCAAAACAGGCTTGTTTTTGTAAGATACGGTTTTCATTATGTATGCAAAAATACAGTTTTTCAGATGATTAATTAAAACACAATCCATCAATTTTTAAATGCAGTATTTTTGTTTATATTATAACATAGAAGTCTATCCTAAATCAATTTTTTCAAAGTTAGGAGTAAATGCTAGTAAATCTGTAAACAGGAGTTTGTTATCTCTCGTTTCGTAGCTCCAATTTATAAATTGCAGATAATGTGATGGGGTGTTATTACCTAAAGTACTTCTGTTGTCCAAAAGGTCTTTACAGTTTTTATTGTCTAACCATTCAAAAATTTCTGTAAACGTTTTACCTTCTTGTCTTATAAACGAAGCAAGCTCCGGAAGAATCGATTTTGTTTCTTCAGAAATATGGATGTTTAATCCATATCTCGATTCAAATTTTGAAATGCTATACTTGTCAAGATCTGTTATGAATTTTGGATTTAGCTTTAATTGTTCCTCAATATTAGTTTTTTCTTCTGCAGATATTGGTTTCAAAAAGGTACTTGAGCAAAAGTCGGTTCCAACTTGTTTTTTTAATTTTGAATTAAAAAGACGTTTGAGTATTACCAAAGGCTCATCCAGAGTTCCAATCTTATCTTTTGGGATTGCACCAACAAACGAATGATATTCTTCAAACTCAATAGGAACAAATTTCTCAATTCGATGAATCCCTTTTGCATAGGATTTAACCCATTGCCCAACTTTAAAATCTTTATGTGTATTCATAATCTGAAACGATATAATTTAAAATTTTAATTAGTTGAGTGTAATTCGGAAAAATGGTATTTAACACATAGAAACATAGATTTAAAATTATGATTTAAGATATTTCTAGAAATTATAATTTTTTCGCATAGCACTATGTGATCTATTTTGAGTGAAACGTCTTTTTTTAGACTTTGTAAACTATGTTTCTATGTGTTAAAAATAATCGCATTCAAAAGGATTATAGCTTAATCTCAAACAAGCTAAAAGAACCTTCTTTGTAATGTTCTGGTAATTCGTTTGTCCACTCGATAACGCTAACGCCTTTATAGTCAAAGCCACAACTCATATAGTATTTGTTTATTCTTTCGTTTCCGCTATGAGTGTCTAGTCTTATGTATTCTTTACCGTTTTCTTTGGCATATACTTTCACCCATTCTATGATTTTTGTAACATAAGAACGACCTCTGAATTTTGGGTTTGTAGCAATACGATGAAGATATACTGCAGGATCTGCACTCGCTTCTTTCCAGATAATCAAATCATTAAAAGTAAGCACAAATGTACAGGCAACTTCCCCTTCGTCTTTGATTATAAAATGGCGGTCTTCGGCGATTTCTTTTTCTATTAATGCTTTTTCAAAACCTCTCCAGCTTTTGTTATTAACTGTTTTTTGATACGATGTAGCTTCATTATAGATATCGAAAACGGCACCAATATCTTCATTTGTAGTTTTAAAAAATTCCATTGTAGTGTTTTATTCTGTAGATTAATCAATTCCTCAAAGATAAATTTTTCTTTCGGAAAACAGCTGAAATTTGGTCGTCAAGCCCATTTTTTTATTTTAACAGAAGATTTATGTTGTTGTGGGGGACAACTCTTTTGTGGCTGTAAAGATTAGTTTCAAGTAGTTGGTTGCAATTTGTAAAAATGATATTTAACACATAGAGACATAGTTCCCATACATATCGGGATAGATTCACAGAATTGATAATCAAAGATGATTCAAGAAAAATATATTTTTTTCGCATAGCCTTATGTGATTTATTTTAAGTGAAGCGTCTTTTTTAGGCTTTGTTAAACTATGTGTCTATGTGTTGAAATAATTATACCTAATGACTTAGTTATGTTTTTTTTCATCCGTATCTAACCAAACTACATTTTGTTCCGATTTATGTTCTTGCCCGATAATATCTCGGTATAATTCTGGTCTTCTAGCTTTTATGTAACGATTTCCTCCAGCTTGAATGCGTTTTTCGGGAGTAATTATTGCTGTTGCAAAAGAGTCATCAAAAGAACGGCATTCGGCAATTACATCTCCAAAAGGATCAATAATCATAGAGCAACCATTTTTTAACTGGTCATCGTCCATACCAATTGGATTAGAGAAAACAGCATAAATAGCATTGTCATACGCTCTTGCAGGCAACCATTTCATTAACCAGTCACGCCCTTTCATTCCGTCAAATTCCAATCGTAACGAAGTTGGGTCGGCTTCACGATTCTGCCAAAGCTGAGATGATACAAAACCAGCGCCAGGTCGGGTAGAAGGGGTGCACATGGTTACGTGAGGCATAAAAATAATGTCAGCACCCAAAAGTGTAGTCGCACGTACGTTTTCGATAATGTTGTTGTCGTAGCAAATTAAGATTCCGCATTTCCAACCTTTGATTTCAAAAATGCAATAACGATCTCCAGGTGTTAGATAAGGATTTATAAACGGATGCAGTTTTCGGTATTTGGCAACCAAACCATTTTTATCTACGCATACATAGGCTTTGAATAAATTATCATTGTCATCTTTTTCAAAAAGTCCTGCCAATATAACTATGTTGTTCTTTTTGGCTATTTCGGTAAGTTTTAAGACGCTTTCTCCGTTCGGAATAACTTCTGCTAGATTTAGCATTTGTTCTTTTGATAAATGCCTTGCAAATGTATATCCGGTTACAGCGCATTCATGAAATGCAATTACATCACAACCTTCGCTGGATGCTTTTTGTGAAAGTTTCTCGATTACAGATAAATTATAGTTTTTATCGCTGCTTTTATTCTCAAACTGAGCTGTGGCTATTTTTAGATTTTTCATAATTGTACACTATTAATTTTAGACAAAAATAGCGCTCATGATTAGTCGTAAATTGTATAAAACCGACATTTTAATCTGTGAAATCTATGGAAAAAAAATTAACAGCAAAGGGCGCAAAGGTTTACGCAAAGTGGTCTATGGATTTTTAGCAGGAACAGTTTCTATAAAGTTATTGGTTAGTTTTCCTGCATTATACAAATATTCTCTGGGAGTCATTCCGGTATGTTTTTTAAATTCTCGTATAAGATGGGATTGATCCGAAAATCCTGCGTCATAAGAAATCGTGGTAAGATTGGTATCTTGCGATTTATTCTTGAGTAATTTTAAAAAGCCATGAATCTTCACAATATTCCCAAATTTCTTTGGATTTAATCCAACGCATTCTGTGAATTTTCTTTCGATATGCCTTTCGGTATAACCCGTATAATCAACTAATTGTTTGAGCGAAAACTGTCCTTTGGTTTTGATAATAAAATCTAATGAAGCTGCAGCAATCAATTGGTTTGACATTGGCTTTTTCGCTTCAAGCGTTTTAAAAAAATGATTTAAAAGCTTCAATCTTTCCTGAATAGTAGCTTGTTCGGATAATTTTTCCTGAAGTTCAATTCCTTCCAAACCAAATATATCATCGATAGTGATTATCGTATCACGGAGTTCGCTACTGATGATTCCTAATAATTGGTTGATTCCGTTGGGTTGAAAAACCACAATAACAATAGACATTTCGCTACCCGAATAAATGTCTTTAAAACCATTTAGTTGTCCGTACAAAAAGGAACTTGGCAAGTAATTTTGTGCCTCATAATTACTGAAGCCAGAAATAAGTTTACTTTTCAAAGAGAACACAACACCAGTATTACCATCAGAAAACAAACGGAGTTTCTGAGTAGCATTACCTTTATTTTCTAAAAAAAGATAGTGTTTGATATAAGGGGATAATTCCTTTGGAGGCAAAACTTGCATGGTTTTAGTAATTATGAAATACAAAATTAGCTAAAAGCCGGTGGGCGTAATTAATTTTAACATATTGTAATATAGATCTTGCACCCTCTAAGAATGTGTTTTACTTATTCAAAACACATATAGCTTGCTATGTATAGAAATATTTCTTTTTTGCGTTCTATGTGCTAAATCTAAACGAATATTTATAGAGGAAAACCTAACCCGTTTTCGTTGAGATTAGAAATGGTAAATTCTGATTGGTATTGATTACTATGACTTCTTCAAATTAAACTCAGTCGCCAAAATAGCGTTTAGTTTTTCTGGTTCGAAAGTATAACTTTGAGCTTTTCCGTTTTCTATAGATTTAAATGAGTTTTTAAAAAGTATCTTTTTACCCAATGGATTTTGTAAAACAACGACAAGATTTTGGGTAAAAAAAGAATCTGGATGTGTTGAGTTATAATAATTAGCCGGTTTAAAATCAATCCATTCCTGATGTGATAAATCAAAAGAATAAAGGTTTTTCCATTCATCACTCAATAAAGTTTGCAATAGATAATCTCCGTTTTCTGCTGTTGTTATAGCAAATGTTTCAGTGCCTTGTTGTACAGCTGTAGTATCATTTAGTTTTAGTGGCTCTCTTATTCCATTGCCGCCAAAGCCTAAATCGATCAAATATTCTTCCTCTTCAACAGTTACAATAATTGCCATATGTGTTTTAGGGTTTTCGCCAGGATTTACCAAAGGGCGTGCAGCCACAAAACGATACGGAATATCCATTTTTTGGAGCACTAGAGCAAACAAACCATTAAGTTCATAACAATATCCGCCACGTTTATGAGTAATGAGTTTATCAACAATATCGTCTCCTGCTAATGAAATGGTTTTTCCTGCCTGAACATCTAAGTCTTCAAAAGGAATGGAGAACAACTGACATTGCATTAATTTACCAATGCTTTTGATATTTGATTTAATATCGCCAACAAAATGAATTCTGTCCAGATAATCTTGTAAAACAAAATTGTCTGAAACTATCGGGCTTGATTTTGCTTGTTTTTTCATTCTATCTGAATTAATTAAAATTATAACCAAAAAGCCAACCACATAAGAAATATAAGCTCATTTAAAGTTATGTTGATTAATTATGGTTACTTATATTTCTTATACGGTTAAAACAATTTCATTGAATTGTTGTATTTTGTGTTCTGTTTAATAGATAATCCTTTTTGAAAATTTTCTTTTATCAGGCGATCAACAATACAACTTAAATCTAGTATTGGAGGTTTTGCAATAACTACTAGCGAATATGAAAGAGTAAGCTCTCCCATTTCTAACTGTGATTGTTTGATGTGAATTCCGTTGTTGATTAAAGAATCATTGATAAAGTACATTATGTTGTCATCCCAAGTAACATCAAGATCAGAAGGTCCATTATATTCAGAGAGAATATCAATTGGAAATTCGATTATGATTTCAATCGGTTGCTCGTATGGAATGCTTATCTTCAGTTTATCTAAATCCATTCTAGTTCTATTTAGCTACTATTTTACTCCATGAATGCTGCTGGATATTTTACTTTTCCGCTTACACCATCTAATCCATTTTCGGTTAACGAAATTACCATACAGTTTTCTGCAGGAACATCAAACGGCATTTCGATATTGTATTTGCTAGTAAGTTCGTATCGAAATCTAGGATAATAGTTTTCATGACCCAAAAGAATTATCGATTTGTAACCTAGTTTTTTTGCGATAGCATGACTTTCGAGAATCAGTTTTGCACCAATTCCTTTTTTTTGAAATGCTGGTTTTACCGAAACGGGAGCCAAAGCAAGTGAATCAAATGTTTGGTCTTTATTTTCGATTTGTAATTTGGTTAGCAAAATATGTCCAACTATTTCATTGTCAATTTCGGCAACAAGTGATAATTCTGGGATAAAAGCATCCGAGTTTCTTAGTTTTTCAACCAGAAATTGTTCTTTATGGTCGCTGTATTCTGCATCTTTAAATGCTTCTTCTATGATTTCGAAAACTTTTGCGTAATCATTTTTATTTTCTTGACGTATGGTAATTTCCATGATTGTTTAAATGTTTTATTCTATCCAAAATGTTCCTGTAGAATATGTTTTTGCTTTTCCGCTTATTAAAACTCTTTCGCCATTATCGACACAATATAATGTGCCTTCACGTTCTGATAGTTGTTTGGCATGCATTTCTTTTTTACCAAGTTGTTCGCTCCAATAAGGAATTAACGAGCAATGGGCTGAACCAGTAACGGGATCTTCCAGAATAGAAGCTTGCGAGGTAAAAAATCGTGAAACAAAGTCGCAATGAGTTCCTTTTGCAGTTACTATAACTCCACCAGGGTCAAGGTTTAATTTATCAAATGTTTGTCTGTCGATTACGATGTCTTTGATTTGCTGTTCGGTTTCGTAGATTAAAACGTAATCTCTCGATTTTAAAACAGTTTTAGGCTGAATGTTTAATGAATCTCTGATGATCTCAGGAAGTTCCGTTGGAACAGGTTTTCTAGACGGAAAATCTAAAGTATATACATCCTTATCAATAGTTACAATTAGTTCACCGCTTAAAGTATCAAATACGATGGTATTTTCGGGATAATTAAGAATCGATTTTAAAGTGTGTGCAGTAGCCAAAGTTGCATGACCACATAAATCCATTTCTATTTCAGGAGTAAACCAGCGCAAGTGGACTCTTTTATCGGTAACAACATAAAAAGCAGTTTCGGGAACGGCATTTTCTTGTGCAATTTTTAAAAGGATTTCATCAGGCAACCAACTTTCTAATGGAACAACGCAAGCAGGATTTCCTCCGAAGATTTTATCTGTGAATGCGTCTATTTGATATAAGTTTAATTTCATTGTAAGTTAGTTTTGTGTTTTTTATTTAACACATAGAAACATAGAATGGATTTTCTAAAAAGAGATAAATAAGAAAGCTATGCTTTTTCTCATAGTTACCCTATTGTGTTTTAATGTAAGAGTGAAACGACTTCAGAATACATCAAAAAACTATGTTTCTATGTGGTGAAATTATTCTCCAGTAAATATTATTTTGTCGCCAAATGGGTCAATAACTTCTACACAGTAGATTTTTTCATTCCAGAAAGCTTTTTCAATTCCTGGGTTGTTGTACTTGTCGTTTTTCTGAATCAGTTTTTGGTGATAGTCTTTTAAACCAATAAAATTCTCAATAATTATTTTTGCTCCTGGCGAACAATCTCCGTGATGTTCACACAAATGAATTTCTACATCATCGAGTAAAATCCGAATATACAATGGCGAATTCTCTTCAAAAGTATGTTCGTCAAGGATTTTAAAACCAAGCCAGTCAACATAAAACTCAACAGCTTTTTTATAATCAAAAATTCTAAAAATAGGTCTTATAATTGCATGATTGATTTTGTTTAAGGTTTAAATGAATTATTTTTTTCCTTCATTAACAAGAAGCTTTAATGAATTGATATAATCAGTATCAAATTCGATTACTCTTATTTTGTTAGGATTAAAGCTTAGTTCACCACCAAATTTTCCTCTTGTTTCCAGAAAATCGATAACCAATTCTTCATCGTCCAGTTTTATCAATTTACCAAGATAAACAGCTTTTTCCGATTTTTTTGCAATCTGGAAAATTTCATATTTGTTTGTTATAAAGGTAAGTATAGAAGATAAATCTCTTAGCGGAATTATTTCATCTGAATTGGTTTTTAATCCTTTTAGTCTAATTACACTTTCTGTAAATGCATTATCGCTATCTCGTGTAATTGACTTTATGTTTTTATTTTTTATAATCACATAACCATCTATTATAAAGTCAACGGGATTGTTTTTGATTAAAATCCAATCGTCGGTATAATCAATAAGAAAACCAGTAAAGATTTCTTTTCTGTCTTCAAATTCGATTGAGATTAATTGTCTTAGGTAATTGTCCATTTTGTTGTTTATTACTTATTGTTTTAAATGTTTTGGTTCCTGAATTTCTCCGTTTCCAAACGACCAATTTTCGCTGCCATTATTCTCCAGTAGCATTATGATAATGTCATTTTTTAGGATTTCGGTTGTACTCGAAACTCTAGTTGCAATCTGAGTATATAGTTTTGCTTTTTGCTCTTTTGTTCTTCCTTGTCCAGCAGTTATTTGTACATAAATAATATTTTCTGAATGGGTAATACCAAGATAACTTTTCGGAAATTTAATTTGTGTAACTTCCAGCTCTTCAATTACATGGAAATAATCATCTTCCGGAATGTTGAATTCCTGAATTAAAGATTCGTGTATCGAAATCGAAATGTTTTCTTTGGTTTCTTGAGATAATTTTTTCGGCAAACTTATTCTAACAAATGGCATAATTGATTTTTAGTGTTACTGTTTTCCTTTTTTTACTATTTTGATTTCTCCACTTTTGTAAAGACCAATTGCTTTTTTTATAATTGCTTTGATGGTGTCAATTGGTAAATCTTCATTTGCATCAAAAAACATAATTTTCATTCGAGATCGTTTTTCAGTTATTAACTCAGGATTATCAAAGTGTTTTCCTTCGACGATTCCAAGGTAGGGTTTGTTATTTGTTTTATGAACCCACAAATAGCAAAACATCTTTCCTTTGTAACAAAAGAAAGGCATGCCATATTTTAGTGTATGAGTGATATCAGAATCTTGCGAAAGAATAATATCTCGTAATGCAAGTAAACAACCTTTGTTGGGTTCTTCTTGTTTTAGGTAAAAATTATCAAGTTCTAAATTCATTTTTTTATTTATTAATAATGTAAATAGTCTATCTAACTCTTTGCGAAAGGAATGCGGATTTTTAAAAATAATAAATGGAAAATCTGTTTAATCCGCGTTCCTCTATAGACAATTTAAGGTCAGCTTCATCATTATATCTGTTTGCGGGTCATTTCCTAATTTAAAAATGTGTTTGTCAAATTCTACAAAACCATTTTTCTTGTAAAAAGCCAATGCTCTGTGGTTTTGTTCCCAAACGCCAAGCCATAAATAACCAACTTTTTCTTGTTTTGCAATTTGTAACGCTTTGTCATATAAAAGTTGTCCGACCTTTTTACCTAAAAATTCTTTTGAAACATAGATACGTTCTATCTCTAAGGCATTATTATCCTTTAATTCTGTTTGTGCATCTCCTAAATTTGTTTTTAAATATCCAATAACGACATCATTTAATATTGCAAAGAAGAATTCGGAATCTGGATTTTCAATTTCCTTTTTTAGTTTATCAAAGGCAAAACTGGTAGACAAATAATGGTTCATATTTTCCTCAGTATTTGGCTTCGAAAAAGTTTCTAGAAACGTCTGCCTTCCGATATTTTGCAGTTTTTCAATATCTATTATCGTAACTTTTTTAATTTGTATCGTTTCCATCGATGACTAATTATTCTATATTTTATTAGTGAATTAAGTTTTTTACATTTCACATTTTACAACATCTAATACCAATGATTATCTGATAAATCAGGTTCAGCATAATTTATAATCTTGTTCTCTTCTAACTCGATTAATTTTTGTCGGATAGGTTCGTATTTTAAAGTTGCTGGAATTTGTAGTACAAAATAGTCCTTATTGAATTTTTCAGATTCACAGCCAAGCTCATTAAATACTTCACGTAAATCATTTATTGGCACATTTTTATCTAATACAATAACTTGAATTGTAGAATTTCCTGAATGCTCTATTGTTTGTTTGTAAACTAATTTTTGTTCCGTTTCGTCGAATTCTGCAAAAACTACATCTTCACAAGAAACAGGTGCGTAAAATGGAATATTATCCAATTTATACAATCCATTTTCAGCGTTTATTGTTGTTGCCCATAAAGTTTCTACAGCCGATTCATTAAGAATATTGCTAAAAAATCTAAAAAGGATTTTGACATATTTGTCTTGTTCTTCTGCCATTTTATTTAAATGCTATCGTTTTTTATTATAATTTATCTCCCCATTCGCTTGGGTCAAAAGGTTCGAATTCTCTTTCGGAAAATGCTTCAGTTAAAATTCCAGAATTACATAACCAATTTATAGTTTCTTCGAGTGTTTTACCTGCTTTGTATATCATTTCGCTATTTCTTGGTAAAATGTAATACTCGTTTTTATAGAGAATAATTTCGTCACCGTCAAAAGTATCTCCAATCCTTACAGAGTCTAAAACCTGCTCTTTTGTTAGAACAGCAGCTCCCTCATCCCAAAACCAATATTCGTTTATTCTTTTTTTCCATTGATCAACAGTGAGTACTATAGTTTCCGGAAGATAGATTCTTACGTAAGTTCCGCCTAGAATTCCGCTTCCGTACGTTACAACATATTCTTTATAATTGTTGTCAAAAGTGATGTTTAAAGTTTGTTCGCAAGCCTGAATGTCTTCATCATCAGCAAGAAACAAGTCGGTTCTGTGGGTGTTGTAATTCGGGATTATTTTATAGTTATCGAAGTTCATGCGTTCTGAGTTTTTAATAGCTAAGATATGGCTTTTTTATTGTTGAGAATAAAGTTTTTAAACGAAAAAACCGCAATCACAATTTTGCGATTACGGTTTTTATCTAATATAATTGTGTGTATTATACCAATTTTGCAGCAACAAGATATTCTGCAATCTGAATTGTATTTGTTGCAGCACCTTTTCTTAGGTTATCGGCAACAATCCACATATTTAAAGTATTTGGCTGGCTTTCGTCACGACGAATACGGCCTACAAATACATCATTTTTTCCTTCTGCATAAAGAGGCATGGGGTAGGTAAATGTGTCAAGGTTATCCTGAACAACAATACCGTCAGTATGATGTAAAATCTCACGTACTTCATTTACATCAAAATCATTTGTAAACTCAACGTTTACAGCTTCACTATGACCGCCAACAACAGGAACACGAACCGCAGTTGCCGTTACAGCGATAGTGTTGTCGCCAAGAATTTTTTGTGTTTCACGAACCAGTTTCATTTCTTCTTTGGTATATCCATTTTCTTCAAAACTATCGCAATGTGGAATAGCATTTCTGTGAATCGGATATTTATAAACCATTTCGCCTTTTACGCCAGCGTATTCATTTTCTAATTGTTTTACTGCTTTTACACCAGTTCCTGTGATCGATTGGTAAGTAGAAACAACAATTCTTTTAATATTATATTTTTTGTGCAATGGAGCCAATGTTAAAACCATTTGAATGGTTGAACAGTTTGGGTTTGCTATAATTTTATCTTCTTTTGTTAAAGTAGAAGCATTGATTTCAGGAACGATTAATTTTTTTGTAGGATCCATTCTCCAAGCCGACGAGTTGTCGATAACAGTTGTTCCTGCAGCTGCAAATTTTGGGGCCCATTCTAATGAAGTTTCTCCGCCAGCTGAGAAAACTGCAATATCAGCTTTCATGTCAACTGCTGTTTGCAATCCAACTACCGTATAATTTGTTCCTTTATATTCGATTTGTTTACCAACTGATTTCTCAGATGCAACCAAAATTAATTCTGTAACAGGGAAATTTCTTTCTGCCAACACTTTTAGCATTACTTCGCCAACCATACCGGTAGCGCCTACAATCGCTATTCTCATTTTTATATTTTTTATTGTGAATGTTTGTTATTTGAAGTGCAAAAATAGGTATAATGAAGTTGAAAACAAGCGGGTTCACAAAAAATAACAAAAAGTTACATTTGTAACAAAAAAGAAAAACCGTTCAGATTTTGAACGGTTTAATTAGACAATAGTGTAGCGGATTATTTCTTTAACAAATCTCTAATTTGCGTAAGTAATTCTTCTTGCGTTGGTCCAGCAGGCGCAGGCGGAGCAACGTCTTTTTTCTTAGCATGATTAATCCCTTTGATTATCATAAATAGTACAAAAGCCACAATAATAAAGTTAATTACTGCCGAGATAAATAAACCATATTTTACACCTCCAAAAGCAGTTAATTCTTCGATTGTAGATAAATGTGCAGCATCCAATGCAGGTTTTAATAGTAATGGTGTAATAACATTTTCTATAAACGAGCTCACAATTTTACCAAAAGCAGCTCCAATTATGACACCGACAGCCAAATCTACCACGTTGCCCTTCATTGCAAATTCCTTAAATTCAGATAGCATTCCCATAATTGATATTATTTAGTTTAAAATTTTTTTTCACTCGAAAATAAGTAATATTTCGCATATTTTAATTAATTATGAACTAAAATATTACTGACGGAAAAAGACACGTTTCACACGTTGCGAAATACTGGTTAGGATTTCATACGGTATCGTTCGTAATTCCTGTGCCATTTCGATTACAGTTGGGCTTTCGCCAAAGATTACTACATCGTCACCTTCTTTGCAATCAATGGTACTTACATCAACCATGAGCATATCCATGCAAATGTTTCCAATAATTCGTGCTTTTTGCCCTTTTATAGTTACAAAACCCACTCCGTTACCCCAAAGCCTGGCAATTCCGTCGGCATAACCAATCGGAATTGTAGCGATTCGGGTTTCTTTTTCAGCCACAAAACGACGTCCATAACCTACGCTGTCACCAACGGGAATAGTTCTTACTTGTGAAATAATCGATTTTAATGTACTTACATTTTCCAAATATTTTTGTTCTGCGGGGTCATTAGATACTCCGTATAAACCAATTCCCAAACGAACCATATTGTATTGGGCCTGTGGGAAATTGCTAATTCCGGAGGTATTCAGGATATGTCGGATCGGATTGATATTTAGTTCTGTCAATAATTTAGAAGATAGTTTCTCGAATAAATCAATTTGAGAAAGGACAAAGTCAAAATGTTTCTCTTCATCACTGGTTGCTAAATGCGATAATACGCTTTTTACTTCGACAGTTGTATTTCCTTTTAGAGTAGTAATTAATTCATCGATTGTATTGGCTTCAAAACCTAGCCGGTGCATTCCTGTATCTAATTTTATATGAATCGGAAAATGATGTAGTTTTTTCTCTTTAGCAATTTTTAAAAAAGCATTTAACCCTTTTAAACTATAGATTTCAGGTTCTAATTGATGCTGAATAATAGCCGAAAAAGTAGTCGTTTCTGGATTAAGCACCATAATAGGAAGTTTGATACCGCCATTTTTAAGCGAGATTCCTTCATCGGCAAAAGCCACACCCAGATAATCCACCTTATGATGTTCGAGTAATTTGGCAATTTCCAGTCCGCCATTTCCATAACTATATGCTTTTACCATCACCATCATTTTGGTGTTTGGATTTATTTTTGATTTAAAAAAATTAAGATTATGACCAATGGCGTTGAGGTTAATTTCTAGAATTGTTTCATGTGTTTTCTCTTCGAGTAACGCAACAATCTCTTCAAAGTGAAATGAGCGTGCTCCTTTTACAAGAATGGTTTCATTTTCAAAATCCAATGATTCATAATGCGTAATGAATGTTGCTGTATCAGGAAATGTAATACAATTCGAAAATTTATCAGCAAATTTTGAAATCGTTGAGCCAATACCAATAACACGGCTTATTTTATTAGATTCGATAAGTTGAACTACTTTTGCATATAACTCATCATTAGAAAAGCCACTCTGAAGAATGTCAGATAAAATCACGGTTTTCTTTTTGAATTTGTTTTGACTTTCTAAGAAATCTAATGCGATTTTCAGCGATTGAAAATCCGAACTATAACTATCATCGATTATACTGCAGTTGTTGATTCCCGTTTTTACTTCTAGGCGCATTTCTACAGGATATAATAAATGCATTCGGTTTTGGATTGTAGCCGAATCGTATTTTAAGTACAACAAAACCATCAGACACGAAACAGCATTTTCTATCGAAGCATCGTCTTGAAACGGAATAGTAAATTCATTTATTTCATCGATATATTCATATCGGATTAATATGTTTTCGTTATGAGTTTGTTTTGTAGTAACTAAAACATCGGCATTTTTATCAGTAAAGCTCCAAGAAAAAAGCTTTCTGGATTCCAGTAGATATTCGGCTGCAAATTGTGTCAAACAAGAATGAACAACCTCCGTTTTTTGGTAAATAATTACGGGAGTTTCTTTGAATAAAAGTAGTTTTTCATCTATCTTTTGTACTAGATTTAAAAAGCCTTCGTCGTGTGCTGAACCAATATTGGTAAGAAGTCCGATAGTAGGTTTGATGATTTTTTCTAGTTTATCCATTTCAGAAACTGTCGAAATTCCAGCTTCAAAAATACCTAGATTGTGTTTCTCATTGATTGCAATAACCGATAACGGAACGCCAACTTGTGAGTTGTAGCTTTTTGGACTTCTTATAATGTTATGGTCAGGACTCAACAAGAAATTAAGCCATTCCTTTACTATCGTTTTACCGTTACTTCCGGTTAATCCGATAATAGGGAAATCAAAAAGACTTCGATAGTAAGCAGCTACGGCCTGTAATGCAGTTAGTGAATTTTCGACAACTATATAATTAGCTCTTTGTGTATAATTTTCAGGAATATGTGTTACTACAAAATTATGAACGCCTTTTTCGATTAAGTCAGGAATATAATCATGCGCATTATTGTTTGGTCCGCTTAAAGCGAAAAATAAAGTTTTAGGTCCGTTTTGTAAAGAACGGCTATCAATAGAAAGATGGTCGATATTGATGTCAGAATTGCCGCCAAACCATTTAGCATGAAGTATTTGAATTATATTTTTAAGATTTATAGGCATTGTATTATGAAGTGTTTTATGTTGAAATGTAATATGTAATTAACGATAAGTCTGATTTAGAAAGCTAAACTTAATTTGAAGCATTAAAGGTAGAAAAGAGTTTTTAATATTTTCTTAAAAATGCAATTATTCAGGTGATAAAGATTATCTAAAAAGGGAACGCGGATGACACGGATTTATTAAAACAATTGAAAAAAATCCGTTTTTATCCGCGTTTTCGCCTTGGCGAATCCGCGTCATCTGCGTTCCTTGATTTCGTGTCGCAAAGATTATTTAAAAAGGGAAAGCGGATGGCGCTGATAAAAAACTGCTTCATCCGCGTTCCTTAATTTTAGTTGCTGTTAAAATTTTGAGCAATTTATAGTAAGTCATATATTTTTTTATATTTGTTCAAGACAATAAAATTAAGCCGTTGAAAAAGCTTCTTCCAATAATCTCTTATCTATTCCATCCATTGTTTATTTCGATGTATGCGAGTATGTTTTACCTTTTTTTTAAAGAAGATGCATTTGCCAATGAGGAGAAATTCTTTATTCTTTTTCAAATATTGATTATTACGGTTTTGGTTCCAATTTTGTTTTTCTTACTGCTTCGTTCAACAGGAAATGTCGATTCGATTATGATTCATGAAACGTCACAACGTAAGATTCCGTTGGTGCTTCATTGTTTTTTAATTATTTTATTGGTTAAGCGTAGTGTAGTGATTATGCGATATCCAGAGTTGCATTTTTTCTTTTTAGGAGCATTGTTTAGTACTATAATTGCACTGGTATTGTCTTTTTTTAAAATAAAAGCTAGTTTGCACATGATAGCCATTAGCGGATTAACGATTTTCGCAATTGGTTTAAGCCGACATCTTCAAGTGCCTGCTGGTATGATGTGTTGGGTTGCCTTTTTTATATTAATGAATGGTTTTGTGGCTTCATCTCGCCTAGAAATGAATGCTCACACCAATAAGGAACTCATTATAGGATTATTGATAGGGATAATTCCGCAAATACTATTTTTAGTTTTTTGGTTATAGGATATAGAAGATTATACCAATATTCATCGTTCGCATATCGATATCTTCCGTAGGAGTTTTTGCCGATTTAAATAAAGAGTTTAAGCCATAATAGGCATATATATTCCAGGTGTTGAAACCAGATGAAATATAGACTCCGTATTGTATTTTTTCAAAATCTTTATTGTTTTTAATGACCACTTTTTGCTCAGAATCTTTGTAAACAGAACGGTCGAATAAAAGATAACTAAATTTTACGCCACCGTAAATTCTCCAAAATTTATAACTCTCAAAAGTAGAAGTTCGCCATCTGAATTCAATTGGTAAATCGATTAAATACTGAGTAAATTTGTTACTATTAACATCCGAATAGTTAACAACATTATAAATAGGAGCGTCGTTTGTACCAGTTATGGCAAGATTTTGAAAGTAATTTTTATAGCTAAATCCTAAACCTGTAGCAATCGATACGTTACGATTTTTATTAATAGGCATATCTCTTAAAAAACCAAAATTCAGTCCTGCCGAAAATTTCTTTTGCGACAATCCTTCTGGAGCATTTGCTAATGCATTATAGGTAATGGCAAAATAAAACTGATCTTCTCTGTACAGAGAATCAATTTTTACTTTTGGAGCATCAGCAGCTGGAGCCTTTTCTTCCTGAGAAAAAACATTCAGAAACGATACTAAAAATATACAACTAAAAAATAATCGCATTTTGGATTTTGGTTTTAATGATTGTTCTAAGAGTATAAGTGATTTTTGTATTTTGATATAAACAATACAAATATAAGATTTTGAGTGTTTCGGTTTCGATTTGATTGTGAATATTCTGTTTTGTGTTATGATTTGTTCAAATTTAGGATTTATTTTTAAATTTCAGCCACTCCAGATAGCTATCAGTATTAATAGATTAAAAGTATTTTTTTTGTTTAATCATGTAAGTAATGTAAGGACATTTAAGTTTATGTGTATGTTTACATAAACTACTATTTCTTTTATGGTTTAAGGAAAGCCTCTGAACCTTTTAGCTTTGCCACTTAGTGGCTCAGTACCTTTATCTGCAACTTAAAACCTCAGTATTTTCTTTTTTCTATAGTATTCTTTTCGTTTACATGTTTTTTATACCTTTGTAGGGCATGAAAAGAAAACAGTTTATAATAAGTATTTCTTTGACGATAACGGTATTGTTCTCAATGCTGTTTCAGTCATTTCATAGTTATGAGCATATTGTACAAGAGTTTTCAAAAAAACAATGCCATCATGAGTATAACGTAACAAATACCGAAATAACGCATCAGCACCATAATTTCGATTATTGTTATGTGTGTCATTTTGCAATAAGCAGCTATATTACACCTGAAAAATTCACATTTCAGTTACCTGTTTTTCATGATGAAATTCCTTATTTCTTTAACTTCTCCGGAACAATTATTTTATTTTCCGGAAGTTTATATTCCCTTCGAGGCCCACCTATAGTTTAGATTCTTGTATCCAATATTTTCGGAATGCAACGTGTTTACCCCGTTTTGATTTTCCTAAAATCAAACAAAATCTTCGTTTATAAATTCGAAAAGTAAAAATGGTTTACTAATTCTGATAGTTATCGGAGTTGTTGAGCTTATTTATATGTTTTTTTGAGTTTTTTTAAACGAATAAATCATCTAACTATAGTATCATTTACAATGAAAAAAATTATAATTGCCCTAATTTTAGGGTTTTCAGGTTTAGTTAATGCCCAAAATACAGTTTCAGGAACCGTAACCGATTTGCAAAATCAGCCAGTTCCAGGAGTTTCGGTTTATGTAGCAGAATTACATAAAGGAACGACAACCGACGAAAATGGAAAGTATGTCTTAAATAATCTTCCAAAAGGAGGATTACGTATTGCGTTTACGTTTGTAGGTTACACAACTCAAAATAAAAATATCGAAAAATTATTAAAAGAGAACACGTTGGATATTTTGCTTTCGCAAGCAGCTTTTGAAATGGACGAGGTAATTGTGTCAACCGCTTTTAGCAAATTACAATCACAAAACGTAATGAAAGTAGAACATGAAACTATAAAAACATTACAACAAAAAGGAACTTCGACATTGATAGAAGGACTAGCAACAATACCAGGAGTTTCTCAAATTTCTACAGGAACTTCTATTGGTAAACCAGTAATCCGAGGATTAAGTGGAAATCGTGTTTTAGTGTACTCACAAGGAGTTCGATTAGAGAATCAACAATTTGGAGATGAACATGGTTTGGGATTAAACGATGCAGGAGTCGAAAGTGTTGAGGTTATAAAAGGACCAGCATCATTATTATATGGTTCAGATGCTTTGGGAGGAGTTTTGTATTTTAACCCAGAGAAATTTGCAGATGCAGGAGATTTCAAGGCAAATTTCAGTCAGAAATATTTTTCAAATACACAAGGAAGTAATTCTTCAATTGGTTTAAAAACATCTACAGAAAATTGGAAATTTTTGGCTCGCGGAAGTTTCAACTCACATTCTGATTATAAAGCTGGAGATAGTGACCGTGTAACCAATACGCGTTATAATGAAACTGATTTTAAAACCGGAATAGGATATAGTAATTCTAGCTTCTCGAGTGTTTTACGTTACAATTACAACAAACTAAATTTAGGAATTCCAGAAGAAGGTTTTGGAGAACAAACGACTAGTAAAAAAACAGAGTTTCCCAGACAAGGGGTTTTTAACCATTTGTTGAGTTTAAATAATGTTTTCTTTTTTCAGAATTCAAAACTAGATGTTGATTTAGGATATATCACAAATGACAGAAGTGAGTTCGAAGATAGTAATGAAGCTTCATTACACATGAAACTGAAAACATTTAATTACAATGCAAAATATCATTTGCCTAAAATGGGTAAAATCGAAACTATTGTTGGTGTTCAAGGAATGCATCAAAAGAATGCCAATTCGGGAAAAGAATATTTAATACCAGATGCAACAACAAATGATTTTGGAGTTTTTGGAACGGCAAATTACGAATGGAAAAGTAATGTGTTACAAGCAGGTTTGCGTTTTGATAACCGAAATATAACTTCGATTGCACACGGAACAGAAGGAGAAGAAGGTTATTTTCAGGCATTAGACAAATCGTTTGATAGCTTTAATGCATCATTGGGGTATAAAACCAATCTTGCCGATAATCTAACAATGCGTTTAAATGTAGCTTCGGGATTTAGAGCACCAAACTTGGCAGAGCTAACATCAAATGGAGTTCATGAAGGAACAAATCGTTATGAAATTGGGAATAGTGCTTTAAAAACAGAACAAAACGTACAAACAGATTTGAATCTAGAATATAAAAACAGCCATTTTGAGTTTTTTGTAAATGGATTTTATAATCATGTAAACAACTATATTTATACTTCGCCAACAGGAGAAATAATCGATAATAATGATGTTTTTGCTTATGTACAAGATAATGCTAAATTATATGGTGGAGAGGTTGGATTACATTTTCATCCACATCCTTTAGATTGGTTGCATTTTGAAACTAGTTTTGAAACTGTAACTGGCAAAAAACAAAATGGAGATTACCTGCCATTAATTCCTGCAAACAACTGGAATAATACCATAAGAACAGAGTTTAATATCAAAAACTGGTTCCAAGATGGATTTGCAACTTTAAATGTAAGTTCTACTTTTAATCAGGATAATGTAAGTGGTTTTGAAACAGCTTCAAAAGGATATTCATTGGTTAATCTAGGTTTAGGAGGAAAAGTGAAATTTGGAAAAACTGCTTTTGATGTAAATATAAACGGAAATAACTTATTTGATAAAAAATATATTGCACACCTATCTCGATTAAAAACAGATGGAATTCCTAATATAGGACGTAACATAGTTTTAGGAGTTAATTTCAATTTGTAAGATAATAAATCGTAAAGAAGACCGCTAAAAGCGCTAACGATATAGTTGGCGCTTTTATATTAAATTAGATTGAAAAAATAACTATTTTTGCTACAAACTGAAATATTATAACAATGAAAAAAATTAGTATTCTAATGGCTATAACCGCTACAACAGTTGCGTTTGGACAAAGTAAAAAATCAAATTCTATACAATATCCTGAGACCAAAAAGGGAGAAACTATTGATACCTATTTTGATGCTAAAGTAAGTGATCCATATCGTTGGTTGGAAGATGATAAATCTGCTGAAACTGCTGCTTGGGTAAAAGCAGAAAATAAAGTTACCTATGCGTATTTAGACCAAATTCCTTTTCGTGATGAGTTAAAAAAACGAATGGAAAAGTTATGGAACTATGAAAAAATTGGAGCTCCTTCTGTAAAAGGAAAAGCAACATATTATTCTAAAAATAACGGATTGCAAAACCAATCTGTAGTGTATAGAAAAGGTGAAAATGGAAAAGATGAGGTTTTTCTAGATCCAAATACATTCTCAAAAGACGGAACAACATCGTTAGGAGGATTAGATTTTACTAAAGATGGTTCACTTGCAGCTTATTCTATTTCTGAGGGAGGGAGCGATTGGAGAAAAGTAATCATCATTGATGCACAAACTCGTAAAGTATTAGAAGATACATTGGTAGATGTAAAGTTTAGTGGTATTTCTTGGAAAGGGAAAGAAGGATTCTACTATTCAAGTTATGATAAACCAAAAGGAAGCGAATTGTCTGCAAAAACAGATCAGCACAAATTGTATTTCCACAAGTTAGGAACTCCTCAAAAAGATGATAAAGTTGTTTTTGGACAAGACCAAAAAAGAAGATATGTTGGAGGTTCAGTAACCGATGATATGAAATATTTGGTTATTACAGCAGCAAACTCTACTTACGGAAATGAGTTATACATTAAAGATTTAACTAAAGAAAATAGTCCGATAGTTACTGTAGTTGATAATTTTAATAGCGACAACAATGTTATCGAAAACGAAGGAACAAAATTGTTTATCGAAACTGACTTAAATGCCCCAAACAAGCGTATTGTAACAGTTGATGTAAGCAATCCAAAACCAGAAAATTGGAAAAATTTCATCGCCGAAACAGAGAATGTACTTTCGCCATCAACAGGAGGGGGATATTTCTTTGCAAATTATATGAAAGATGCTGTTTCTGCAGTAAAACAATATGATTATACAGGAAAATTAGTTCGCGAAATAAAATTGCCAGCGTTAGGAACAGCAGGTGGATTTAGCGGAGAAAAAGCAGATAAAGTAGTTTATTACTCATTTACAAATTACACAACTCCAGGAACTATTTACTCATTTGATGTTAAGTCTGGAAAATCAGAAATTTATCAGCAACCAAAAGTTGATTTCAAAAGTGCCGATTACGAATCCAAACAAGTATTCTATACTTCTAAAGACGGAACAAAAGTACCAATGATGATTACTTATAAAAAAGGATTAAAATTAGATGGTAAAAACCCAACTATTTTATATGGTTACGGAGGATTTAATGTAAGCTTAACGCCATCATTTAGTATTGCAAATGCAGTTTGGATGGAAAATGGAGGAGTTTATGCAGTTCCAAATCTTCGTGGAGGAGGAGAATATGGTAAAAAATGGCATGATGCAGGAACAAAAATGCAAAAACAAAATGTGTTTGATGATTTCATCGCAGCAGCCGAATATCTTATCGCTCAAAAATATACATCTTCAGATTTCTTAGCGATTCGTGGAGGTTCAAACGGAGGATTATTAGTAGGAGCAACAATGACACAACGTCCAGAATTAATGAAAGTGGCGTTGCCAGCAGTAGGAGTTATGGATATGTTACGTTACCATACATTTACAGCAGGAGCAGGTTGGGCATACGATTACGGAACAGCACAGGATAGCAAAGAAATGTTTGAATACATCAAAGGATATTCACCAGTTCACAATGTAAAAAAAGGAGTTCATTACCCAGCAACTATGGTAACTACAGGAGATCATGATGATAGAGTAGTACCAGCACATAGTTTTAAATTTGCAGCCGAATTACAGGAAAAACAAACAGGAGACAATCCAGTTTTAATCCGTATCGATGTAAAAGCAGGGCATGGAGCAGGAAAATCAGTAGCAGCTACAATTCAAGAAAATGTCGATATTCAGGCATTTACATTATTCAATATGGGATTTAAAGCATTACCTAAAAAGTAAGACTTAAGAATTAAATAGTTAAAAACAGGCTTCTCTAATTTGAGGAGCCTGTTTTTTTTGTGAGATTAAATTTAACCGCAAAGTTTTAAAATCCGTGCTAATTGGCGAATTCGTAGTTTGTTTTTTATTGTTTCACGCAAATTCTGCAGATCTGATTAGTTGAAAATCTGTGTGTATCTGCTCAAATATTTTTATCCCGATAACTATCGGGAGCAGTGAAAAAAATAATTAGCGAATTCATGGTAAACTTTTTATTTAGTTTAAGCTAAATTTGAACTACCAAAAAAAACAGAAACATGGAAATTGTAAGATGGGGAATTATAGGCTGTGGTAATGTAACCGAAGTAAAAAGCGGACCAGCGTTTCAAAAAGCAAAAAACTCAGCTCTGGTAGCTGTAATGCGCAGAGATGCTGCCTTGGCA
The DNA here is from genome assembly GCF_015594725.1 of Flavobacterium sp. ALJ2. Lineage (GTDB taxonomy): Bacteria > Bacteroidota > Bacteroidia > Flavobacteriales > Flavobacteriaceae > Flavobacterium. The sequence continues at coordinate 173,062 of NZ_JADNRC010000008.1, forward strand.
GAAGATTATGCTAAACGCCATAATGTACCCAAATGGTATTCGAATGCTATTGATTTAATAAATGATCCAGATGTAGATGCTGTTTATATTGCAACGCCACCATCATCACATAAAGAATATACGCTTTTATGCGCCAAAGCGGAAAAACCAGTTTATGTCGAAAAACCAATGGCACTAAATTTTGAAGAATGCAACGAAATGATAAGTGCTTGCAAGGCTAATAATGTACCATTATTTGTAGCTTATTATCGCAGATGTTTGCCACGTTTCCTAAAGATAAAGGAATTAATCGATAACGGAATCATCGGAGCGCCGAGACATGTAAACTGTGTTTTGTATCATTCTTTTGAAGCAAGATACGACGACGAAATTAATTTGCCTTGGACAGTTTTACCGCATATTTCTGGAGGTGGAATATTTGTTGATTTAGCATGTCACACACTAGATTTTCTAGATTTTGTTTTTGGACCAATTAAGTCGGTTCGAGGTCATGCAACTTCACAACTTAAGGCATATCCAGCCGAAGACAGTGTTTCGATGTCGTTTCTGTTTGAAAACGGAATTCACGGCACAGGACTGTGGAATTTTGGCAGTCATAAACGACATGATATTGTCGAGATTGTAGGCGATAAAGGTAAAATTTCCTTTTCAACCTTTGGTAACGATCCTATACAACTTGAAGATAAAGACGGAAAAATAGAAAGCTTCCCGATAGAGAATCCATTGCATATCCAACAGCCACTTATAGAAACAGTAGTGCAGGAAATTCTTGGCAATTCAGGTTGCCCGTCTAACGGAATTTCTGCAGCGAGAACCACTTGGGTTATCGATGCAGTTTTAAAAGAATTCAGACAAGCACATCTCGTTAAATAATAAAGCTTTGGTGATTCATAAAAATATCATTCAATACATAGAAAGATAGATCTTGTAATCTCAAAAAAGATATTTCACCTTTTTAAAATGCGCAGAGCCTAGCTATGTGAAAGAAATGTATTTCTTTTTTTAAATCTTTTTTATGCAAAAAATCTATGTTTCTATGCGTTAAAATTAATTAAACTCAGCGAGTAACAACAATATCACCTTTGTAGCACTTATGTGCTGTAAAGGCGTTTTTCTGTAAGGGAACGTAGTTATTTCTGCTGTTTTAGATTATCTTTAATACTCCTTTAAAAATCTACGCTTAAATGAAACATTTTCTTCAGTCGGCTCATTTTAAAAAGTATGCTAAACGCATTGCTTTTTTTCTTTTAGGGCTTATTGGTTTGGTATTAATTGCCTCGGGAGCATTGGCATTTTATTTTAATAATAACAAAGCCGAAATTGTCTCTAAAATAAATAATAAGATAAACGATAATATTAGCGGGACGATTCATATAGGAGACATTCAGTATAAGTTTCTTACGGGCTTTCCTAATCTTACATTAGCATTAAAAGATGTTAGCCTAAAAGATAGTTTGTGGGCAGAACACAAAAGAACATTTCTGGTGGCAAAAGAAATAGAAGTGCGATTAAATATTATGAGTTTACTATCGGATAAAATAGACTTTCATAAAATAGAAATAAATGATGCGACACTCGATTTATACAACGGTCCAAACGGAATAACAAATACAGATATCTTCAGAAAAAAAACAAAAAAAGAAGAAAAAGCCAATACTAAAACAACATTGATTGACGAAATAAGCATGACCAATGTGCATTTTATTTCCGAAAACAAACCCCGAAATAAACTATTCGATTTTGAAGTAATGGCATTAAAAGCCAAAATTAATTACGATGGGGATAATTGGAACACTAATCTGTTTGTAGATACAAATGTAAAAAGTATGGCGTTCAATACTGAAAAAGGAAGCTTTGCCAAAGACAAACGAATTAGAGGAATTATTGCAGCTGCATACAAGTCAGATCAAAACAAAATCACGGCCAACGTTAATGGACTCAAAATAGGAAGAGACAAATTTGATGTTAAATCCAGTTTTGAAGTAGGTAATAAACCCAGTGCTAATTTCTTGATTGAAATAAAAACAAAGATTCTCTGGAAGGATGCAATCCATTTATTAGCAAATAATATTAGTTCAAAACTAAAATTTTATGATTTAAAAAAGCCAATAGATGTAACGTGTATTCTCGATGGAGATTTCAATTCCGAAGGCGATCCTAAGATTAATGTAACAGTCACAGTAAAGAATAATGAATTACATATTCCCGATGGATCTATCTCAGATTGTAGTTTTAATGGGAAGTTTACAAATATATTCAAAGAAGAGTTGGGGTGCGAAGATGCTAATTCGGCTGTGATAATAAAAGATTTTAAAGGAGCCTATAACAAAATGGCTTTTGTAATTCCGGATGCGATGATTCATAATTTCGACAAGCCAGTTGCAACGGGAATCTTAAATGCCGATTTTGAAGTTCAAAAACTCAACAGTATAATAAACGCCGATTTAATGCATTTTTCTAACGGTCAAGCTAAAGTCGATTTTAAATTTCAGTGTGATATTGTCGATTTGTACTTCAGAAAGCCAAAATTTATAGGAAGCGTTCGGGTTACAAATGCCAGTTTAAAATATGTTCCTAAAGGACTTAACTTTGAGAAAACAAACATTCAGTTAGACTTTACGGAACAAGCGCTTTTAATTAAAAAATTCGCATTCAAAGACCGACACAATACGGTTTATGTAGAAGGAAGAGTCGATAATTTTTTGAATCTCTATTATAATGCTCCCGAAAAAATGTTAATCGATTGGGATATTTATAGTTCAAGTATCGATGTAAAACAATTTATAGGAGTTATTGCCGCAACGCAAAAAAAGAAACAGGTTGCAAAAAAAACAGCCAATGGAGAGCGTTTTTCAGATCAGCTTCATACCGTTATAAATAAATGTCAGGTAGTATTGCAACTTAATTTAGATAAGTTAGTCTATGGAAAATTAACCGCTTCAAATGCCAAAGCAACTATTAAATTAACGAATTCCAATGTAACAGTACATGATGGATTTCTGAAAACATCGGGAGGAACAGTAGCTTTTTCGGGAGTATTGAGTCCTAAAGGGAATAAGTACAACCTTCAATCTAATGCACAGGTTACTAATGTGGATATTACCAGTTTCCTAACATCATTTAATAACTTCGATATTAAGTCATTTGATGCAAAAGATATAAAAGGAAAACTAACAACCAAAGCAAATATTGGTGGTGTGATGGATGCTCAAGGCAATTTAGTGGCTAAATCGGCAACCGGAAATGTTAGTTTTAAAGTCAATAACGGCGCTTTGGTAAACTTTGAGCCAATTGTAAAAATCGGGAAGTTTGCTTTTCCGTTTCGCGATGTAAAGAATATCACATTCAGCGATTTGTCAGGAAACCTTGTTTTAAGAGGACATGATATCGATGTTTTGGATTTAAGAGTAAGTTCGAGTGTTCTGAATTTTGATGTCACAGGAGTTTATTCTATCGGTAACAATACCAATCTGGCAATGACAGTTCCGCTCCGTAATTCTAAAAACGATGCCAAACTAGCCACCAAAGCCGAACGCGATGCCATTCGTAACAGAGGAATCGTTTTGCATTTATTAGCAGTCGATGACGGAGGGAAAATCAAAATTAAATGGGGGAAGAAGGATGATAAGAATAAATGATTTGTTGTTTATTCAAATTAAATGTTAGAAATTGCAATGTTTTTATTTAATAAAAACAAATAAAATTATTTTAATTAGTCCTTACTGGATTACTAGAATGCTCTTGAAGTTAATATCAATATTAGAAATTATTTAATTGTAAAATCAGTTTTATAATGGTTCTAGAGCTTGTTTAATTATGAAGAAAAAACCTATTTTAAAAGCAGTTGATTTTTTTTGTTCTGGTGGCGGTATGAGTCATGGAATGCAGAAAGCGGGTGTTGAAATTCTTGCGGGTATCGACTATGATAATAGTTGTCGAGAAACTTATGAAACTAATATCAAAGGTGCAGAATTTATCCATGCGGATGTTTTTGAATATAAAGAAATTGAACTCGAACAAAAACTAAACCTTGAAAAAAACGATGACAATCTAATTTTGATTGGATGCAGTCCTTGCCAATATTGGAGTATAATAAATAGTGATAAGGGTAAATCCAGTAAATCAAAAAACCTTCTTGTTGAATTTAAGAGATTTGTTGAATATTTTAATCCTGGTTACGTTGTTGTAGAAAATGTCCCTGGGGTGTTAAGGAAAAAAGAAGAAAGTGGACTTGAAGGTTTTATAGAATGGCTTAAAGAAAATAATTATAATGTACATTTTGATGTGCATAATGTTAGTGATTATGGTGTTCCACAAAGTAGAAAACGATTTACTTTAATTGCTAATAGGGTAAGCGATATTGAATTGGAGCCACTAAAAATTACAGGAAAAAAATTAAATGTTAGTGATATAATAGGAGAGCATAATGGTTTTCCTAAAGTAAATGCTGGTCATAGAGATTCGACAGATTTTATGCATACAGTTGCAGGTCTTAAAAAAATTAACCTAGACAGATTAAAAGTGACACCTATAAATGGAGGTTCAAGAACTGTTTATGCAGATAATGAAGATCTTGCTCCGCCTTGTCATAAAAACGACTACACTAACTTTAAAGATTCTTACGGTAGGATGAGTTGGGATAAGCTATCACCTACTATTACTACTAAATTTTTCAGTATATCAAATGGAAGATTTGCACATCCTGAAGAAGACAGAGCAATTTCTATACGCGAAGGAGCAACTTTACAATCTTTCCCAAAAGATTATGTTTTTAAAACTACAAGTGTAGCAAATACAGCTAGAATGATAGGAAATGCAGTTCCTCCTAAGTATGCAACTGCAATAGCAACTGCAATAATAAAAAATCATCTAGATGCAATTTAGAACTAAAGCAAGAGCAGTCGATTTATTAGGTAAAGGACAAATTGCCGATTTACCAACAGCTATAACTGAGTTATGGAAAAATGGCTATGATGCTTATGCTGATAATCTTACTGCTGAAATTTATTTACCAGGTTATAAAGACTTAACTACTCCGTTGTTTGTAATGACAGATGATGGAAAAGGAATGTCTAGGAATGATATTTTTGAAAAGTGGTTGGTGCTTGGTACTGATTCTAAAAGTAGAGCTACTTTAGAAGAAAAAGAAAGTGAAGAAACACTTTGGAAAAAGCCAAGGATTAAGGCTGGAGAAAAAGGGATTGGTCGTCTTTCTGTTGCTTTTTTAGGAAATCCAATGTTGATGTTGACTAAAAAACAAGGTCATGCTTTGCAAGCTTTATTTTTTGATTGGAGACTATTAGAGAATTACAATCTTTTTCTCGATGATGTAGATATTCCGGTTGAAAGCATAGATTCAATTAGTGAATTTTCTTTTAAGTTTGAAAAACTTAAAACTGATTTTCTTAAAAACTTCGAGAAAGAAAATGATTTAGATGGTAATTTAATATGGGAATCATCACAATCTAAACTAAAATCTGAAATTAAAAAATCAGTAAACGAAAGTTTTTTACCTGAATTTTTAGAAAAAAAACTTCTCAAAGAAATTATCCATATAGAAAAAAATAATGGTACAAAATTTATCATTTTTGAACCAATAGATCAAATAATAGAGCTTACAAATTCTGACGAAGACAAAACTGAGGATAGGATGTTTGTTTTATCTAGTTTGTCAGGTTTTACAAATGTATTTAAAGACGAAAAAGCACCTGTAAAAACAGTCATTCCGATCTATAAAGAAGAAAATCAAGATTATGATTTTCTTACATCACAAGGAAATTTCTTTGAAATAAAAGATTATGAACTTGCTGATATTATAATAGATGGTAGCTTTGATGGTAATGGTAATTTTAATGGTAAAATTAAAGTTTATGATGAATATATAATTCATAATTATACAAACCCTAGAAAAAAGGACGTTCGAAATTTTTATGGTAACGTTCCAATTAAATTAGGATATAGCCAAGGAGAAGAGGCTTCTTCAAAACTTGGAAGTGAAAGTTTTGATAGAATTAAGAGTAAGGTCAAAAATTATGGTGGGCTTTATATTTATAGGGATGATTTTAGAGTATTACCATATGGAAGGCCTAATGTAGATTTTTTAAGGTTTGAAGAAAGAAGATCAAAAAGAGCAAGTACTGGTTTTTTCTCATATAGAAGAATGTTTGGTTATTTGGGTTTGTCTAGAAATGAAAATCCTAACTTAAAAGACAAGTCAAGCCGGGAAGGATTAATTAATAATGCTTCTTACAGGGCATTTGAAGCGGATTTAATTGCTTTTTTTGTTTATTTAGCAACTGAATATTTTGGAGACAAAGCAAAACAATCTATTTTTCTTGATAAAAAAGCAGAATTAAATGCTCAATCTGAAGCTTTGAAAGCAGATAATAAAAGAGAAATAGCTGAGAAAGTTCAATTTTCAAAAAATTTAAATTCATATAATGAACGGTTTGAGAAGTATCAAAACGATTATCAAAATTTGTTAAATCAATTAGATGAAAAAACGAATCAATCGGATGTTTTATATTCTGATATAGAAGATATTTTAGATAAATTAAATTCTTTAGATATAGAATACAAAACTCTTTTGCCAAGAATACCTAAACGGTATAAGCCTACAGATACACAGTTGGATAGGCTTGATAAGTTTGAAAATAAGTTAATTAAATTTAATGATACTATTAAGAAAGATAGTTCCAATTTAATGGTTAGGGTTCAAGAAAAATTAGAGGTTAAAGAATTAAAAATGGAGTTTGTGAAGAATTTTCAAAAATTCAATGGGACTCTTGATAGATTAATCTCTGATAATAGAGAAATTCTTAAAGACAAATTTGATGCCTTATTAAAAGATTATTCAGCTAGATCTAAAAGAATTAAAGAAGAGTTAAATTCAGATAAAGAGCAAATTGTCAACTTAATTAATTCTAAAGAAAGTGTTATAATTCAATCTGAGAGATTATCTAATAAATTTGAGTTTCTGAGGGAACAAGTAAATAAAGAATTACTTCCATTAATTGAACATTTAAATAAATTGAGTTTTGATTTAGATGAAGAGCTAGTTCAAGGTGCATACAAAGCAGAATATGATACAATGAAATACCAGTGGGAGCAAACAAGAGAAACAGCTCAATTAGGTGTGGCTGTTGAGATTATTGACCATGAGTTTAATCAGTTGTATGCTAAAATTAATCATTCAATTGATAAGTTAAGTAATGATAATTTATTTACTGATGTTCAGCAATTTCAGTTTTTAAAACAAAATTTCAAGCAATTAGAAGATAAATATGATTTGTTGTCTCCCTTGTATAGAATATCTGGAGTTATTTCGAAAGATGTAAAGTGTAACACTATTTTTGAGTATTTAAAAAAATTCTTTGATTCTAAAATCACTAATAATGACATCAATTTTGAACAAACACTAGCTTTTAAAAATCATATTATTAATATAAAAGAACCAGTTGTTCATACTGTGTTTATTAATATTATTAATAACGCTTTGTATTGGATGAAAAATTCAAATACAAAACATATAAAATTTGATTATAATTCTGAAACAGAAGAGATCCTAATTGTAAATTCTGGTCAAAAAATTGAAGAGCATCGATTAGAAAAAATATTCCAATTGTTTTATTCTAATAGACCAAATGGAAGAGGAATTGGATTGTATCTTTCAAAGCAAAGTTTGAGTGAGTCTTATTTTGATATTTATGCAACAAACGATAAAAACTATAGCACTTTAAACGGTGCATGTTTTGTTATTAAGCCTTTAAAATAAATTTATGAGTTACGAAAGAAGAGCAAAATTAATTTTACAAGATGCAATTAAATCTGCGATTTATATTGATGAAAAAGCAAGGCCATTTTATCAAGTTGAATCTGCAAATCCAGAAATTGAAGAAGTTTTATCTGAAAAATTGTATAATAATTTTAAAAAAAATGGCATTTCTCTAGATGTTTTTAAATATTCGAAAGGAGATGAAATAGATGTAGCTAAACTTAAATTTATTACTGAAAACAGAGATTTTGTAATATTAGATTGGAAATTAGATGGGAAACATGGGGAAGAAGAATCATTAAAAATTCTTAGTGAAATTGTTAATACCAATCATATTCACTTTAGTACTATTTATACTTCAGAAGAAAGTTTAGATGATGTTCTTTTAAATATTTTGTCTTATTTCTCAGGGAAAAATAAAGATTACTATGAGGGGATAAGAGAATTGTTAGAATTAGAAAGATTTGCTCCAGAATTAACAGCATTATTAGATCAAATTAATGTTAAAAGAAGCAATAATGAGTTAGTTAGAAGTTTAAGGAAAGAGATTTACACTAAAGACCGATCTGTTCCAAATAAACTTAAAGAAATAACTGGTTCGGAAGACATAACCTGCGCAATGATAAAGACTTCTATAGCTTTATCGAGTAAGGTTAAATCTGATGTTGATCTACAATGTCCTACTTATGTAGATTACGATAAAAAAATTATTGTAATTAATAATACAATAATAACTATTTTGAATAAATCGGATAATGATGCAGAGGCTTTATTAGAAAATTTTAAAAATCATATTATTGACGATATTGATAGTTTTAATCACCTTTTAGGAATTGAATTATATAATCACTTGTTTAGATCTAGCGCTATTACAAATGATTTAGCAATATCATTCCCAAAGGATGCTTTAATCCATCATCGTAAAAAATTAAAAGCTGATGATACTGAATATTTCTTTAAATCTTTTATGGATGAGGTTTTGATGGAAAAAATATCAATGTCAATAAGAAATAGAGAATCATTATTGCTTGATGATATTCTTTTAGATGAGTTTGAAGATAGACTTGATCCTGAATATTCTGATCTTATTTCATTGCATAAAATGAATGTTTTTTATAATTCATATTATTTTAATAAAGAAGATCAAATATTAAATTTTGGTGATGTATTGTTGGTTGAACCTAATGAAAATCATAAAGAGAGTCCCAAATATCTAATTTGTTTAACGGCTTTGTGTGATTGTTTGAGACCTCAAGATAAAATCAAGAGTAATTTTTATTTTGCTGAGGGTAGTAATATTAAAAATACAGATGCTCTTGATTTAGGCGATACTGCTTTTGTTAGTTTTTTATCAAATAATATTACAATAAAATGGACAGAAATTACTTTAGATGATTTAAAAAAATCTTATGCTCCTTTGTATATAAAACCATTGCAATATAAAGTATTTGAAGGGGAAAATAAATTTGATGAAAATAATAGAATCAAAGTACACTATTTGGATAAAACGGGGGAAATAAAAACTGAAAAGCTTACATATATAGGAACCATTCGCCCGAATTATGCTCAAAGAATTGCAAATCACGCTTTTTCTTATCCTATCAGAGTTGGAGTTGATTTTGTGACAAAGTAAAAAATATAAAAAAAGAAAACTTGGATGAAAAGAAGAATTAATATTGGTATTTAATATTTATTTTGAAAAAAGGTATAGTAAAATAATAATACTGTTTTTAAATGCTAATATTATTACTGTATAAAAAATAATCCGTTAATAACAAAAAAGCCACTATTCACAGTGGCTTCTTTAATTATTCAACTTCCAAATGGGGATTTAAGGTTTCGGCTAATTCGTTGAGCCAATAAAAATCATCTTCTAACCAATACTTATTAATCGGATTGCGATTGTCATCGTTGCGAATAACGGTTAAGGCTAGAAAGTGGTTTATTCGCCTGATGCATTTAGCCATTTCAAGAGGATTAATTTCTGTGGTAAGAAAGTTAATTAGTCTTGTTTCTGTTTCTTTAGTAAGGGTTTTTGTACTCATAATCTGAAAGTTTAAGGAAATATAAAACCCGCATAGGTTAGCTGTCCTACGCCTTTCAGAGCGTTACGGTTGTTTCCAATACCGCCAGCATACCACACGGGCAAAAGTTTTGTCAAGTTCATAATCTGAAAGTTTTAGGACTGCAAACATATAAAAATTCCCGCTAATTACCTTGGTATTTAACTTGTCTGTTAGTGAAGGTTTTGTAATATGATTTCTTCTTAGGAGGAAAGGCAAATGGAGTAAAAAAAATCGTAATTTATTTTCATAATGTTTTATTAACTCTTTCGGTTTATCGTTCAAAATTTGATAGCTTTGAGAAACAAACATTAAACATATAGTAAGATGAAAATTCAAATCAACACCGACAAAAACATAGAAGGACACGAAAGATTAGAAGCTTATTTCTCTGGCGAATTAAATAAATCGTTGGCACGTTTTGAAGATAAGGTTACACGCATCGAAGTGCATTTTGGAGACGAAAACGGAGAGAAATTTAGTCTGAACGACAAAAAATGTGTGATTGAAGTTCGTCCTGTAAAATTACAGCCTATTACGGTTACTGATCATGCCGATACACTTGAAAAAGCTTTTCAAGGTGCTTTGGGTAAAATCAAAAAATCACTTACTACAACTTTCGAAAAAATGAAGGAGTATTAATTTACATACCTATATAATTGTAAAATGGCATTATCTAAAATTAAGATAATGCCATTTTTTATTTTAATAAAGCAATCATTTCTTTCCAATGCAATATTTTGACTCTCTCATTGGCCCCATCAGCACTATTAACCATTGCTTGGGCTATATCACTAGCTTCAATGCCTTTGTAGCTGCTTAATTTTCCCATGAATAACGGATTGATGATTTTAAATAGTGTCTTTAAAACTTTTTCAAGAGGTCGATTTTCTTTTCTATTTCCTAAAATCATCGAAGGGCGAAAGATATACGTATGTTCAAAATTTAGGTTGATAATATCTTCTTCGGCTTCTCCTTTTGTCTTAGTGTAAAATACAGATGAATTTGGATTTGCTCCAACCGCAGAAACCAAAAATACAGCTTTTGCTCCATTCTCCTTAGCCAATTTTGCAGCTAATACAGGATAGTCATGATCAATTTGGTAATATATTTTTTGATCAGGCGTTTTCTTTTGTGTGGTTCCAAGAGCGATATAAATTTCGTCTACTGGACTGTTTTTTACTAAGTTGTCTAAAGAATGAAAATCACCAATAAGAGTTTTTAGTTTAGGATGCTGAATGTTTAAGTCTTTTCGGATAACGATAATGATTTGTTCGTAACTAGGATTGTTTAGCAAATATTCAAGAATATAAGATCCAACGAGTCCGCTTGCTCCATAAATAATTGCTTTTTTCATAAGATAATTTGTTTCCTCGAAGTTAGAAAAAATATCAGACTAATACGTTGCGTGTAGCTACTTTGTTTGCTTTGCTGAAGGTTGTTAAGTTTTATTTGCCACATAGAGGCATAGATTTTATATGTGAAAAAAGAAACTTATTTTTTTGTTTCACGCAGATTTTGCAGATTAAGCCGATTTTTCTAATTTTTTTAATCTGTCGCAAAAAAAAAATGCTGTAACTCTGTGGGTTTTTGTGAATCTTTATGAAATCCCAAAAACAAAATTAAGATAATAATAACGCTTTTCGCTGTTGTAAAATAGTAATTTTGTAGTCCCAAAAAAAGTAGTCGTTCTTTATAAAAAGGCAAGTAACCTGATTTGGGTTATCAAATATTAAATCATTTAAAATAAATTCATGAAAAAGCAATTACTCGCATTATTAACCGTAATTTTTATAGGTTTTGGTGCAAATGCGCAAGTTAAAACACCAGAGACTACTGTTTTGGTTCTTATCCATTCTCAGAGCGGAGGAACATATAAAATGGCAAAAGCTATGGCAGAGGGAATTCAGGAGTATCCAAATACAAAAGCAACAATAAAAAGAGTTGCTTCGATAAATCCAAAAGAAAAATTAACTGCTGAGGTAGAGAAATTGCCAGTTGCAACAATCGAAGAATTGGCTAATTACGATGGAATCGCTTTTGGTAGCCCAGTTCATTTTGCAAACATCAGTGCCGATATGAATTACTTTTTTAGCAAAAGTATTCCAATTTGGACATTAAGAGCTTTAGAAGGAAAACCAGCAACTGTTTTTATGTCGGCTGGATCAGGAGCAGGAAAAGAAGCCGCAATTTTGTCTTTTTGGAATATCCTTGCCTCACACGGAATGGTAATTGTACCTACAGGAATTATGGGATCAGCTACTTTAGATAAAACAGTTCCACAGGGGAATACACCTTTTGGAGCAACTTCATTGGCAGGATCAACAGGAACTAGACCTTCGGCTAGCGAATTGAATTTGGCAAAAGAACAAGGTAAAGCTTTGGCAAGAGTAGCTTTGGGATTGAAAAATACAGAAAGTGCTAAAATGCTCAAACTAACTCCAGCAGAAACTAAAGTAGGTTTTGATGTTAATAAAGTATTAAAAGATAATAATATTGTGATTCCTGAGGCTCCTATGCCTGTTGGGAATTACGTGCCCTTTACCATTTCGAATAATAAAGTATACATTAATCAAGTTGCATTAAAAGATGGTAAAATATTAAATCCAGGTAAAGTGGGTGCAACAGTTACAGACGAGCAAGCAAAAGAAGCAACGTATCAAACGATGCTAAATGTTATTGCGGTATTAAAAGTAGCTTGCGGAGGCGATTTGAACAAAGTAAAACAATGTGTTCAGTTAACAGGATATTTTAATACAACTCCTGAATATACACAACATGCAGGTCTTATGAATTCGGCTTCTAATTTGACAGCATTGGTCTTTGGAGAAAAAGGAAAACATGCAAGAGCGACAGTTGGTGCAGTTTCGTTACCAGTAAATTCGGCAGTTGAAATTCAGGCAATTTTTGAAATCGAATAAAAATAGATTTAGATTAAAAAGACAAAACCCGAATACATGTTGTGTATTCGGGTTTTTGCTTTATATGAGGTCGATTATAATCGATACTTTATGATTTTGGTAATGCTGCACCTACGGCAATATCACAACGGTGACCATCTTGTCCGTGTGCCGGATTCATTCCAGGAGCAGTAACATCGGTATTTGGAGCAGGAAGCGGAATCGCCATTTGTTGGCTAACGGTACCCGACCCCGATTGTGTTTGTTGAGTAGTTTGAGTAGTTGCTTTTGGAGCTGTAGAATTTAATGGTGCACCTACAGCAATATCACAACGATGTCCTTTTTGTCCGTGAGGAGGATTCATTCCTTTGGCAGTAGTTGTTGTGGGTTGAGCAGTTGCTGTATTTGTTACTACAGTTGTTGTAGGAGCAGTTTGAGTTGTGGTTTGTTGTACTGTTTGTACAGGAGCTGCTGAATTTAAAGGAGCACCAACTTCAATGTCGCAACGATGGCCAGGTTGTCCGTGAGCAGGATTAATCCCTCCTGTAGCACCCATTACAGTGTTTGGATTTGCTACTGTTGCAGGTGTTTGAACTTCCGAATTTGCTTTTGTCGTGTCTTGTGCCAATCCTAGTTTTACTAATTCAGATGCTGGCGTACTTTCCTGAGGTTCTAATCCTTTTTTACAAGAAACAAGAAGTATTGAGGAAATGATTAACGAGCTTATAAAGATTTTCGAATTCATGTGTAAGTGATTTTTAAAGTTCTCGAATATACTCGTTTTTTTAATTTATTTTCTAGTAGGACTTTGTTAAAAACAAGTTTAGCCACAGATTATAAGGATTAGAATGATTTTTTTTATGTGATTAAATCATTGTAGATAATGTAAAAATATTTAAGTTTAAGATTTTATACTGCGATTGTCCTTCGACTCCGCTCAGGATGACACTACTGATAACTGCAAACTGAATATCGTGACTAAAAACTGCGACTGTTCTTCGGCTTCGCTCAGGATGAGACTACTGATTATTGTAAACTGAAAACTATTTTCTTAACTTTAAAAATAAATAACTATATACTATGAAAAAGTCAATTCTACTTCTTTTATTCATTACATCATTTGCGCATGCACAAACTGTTGAGGTTGATAAAATAAATAAAACCCTCGATGCTTGGCATAAAGCCGCTGCGACTGCCAGTTATGAACCTTATTTTGCTTTAATGGCCGAAGATGTAATTTTTATAGGTACAGATGCTACTGAAAATTGGAACAAAGCCGATTTTAAAGTTTGGGCAAAGCCTTTTTTTGATAGAGGAAAAGCGTGGAATTTTACAGCATTAGAACGTCATGTCTTTTTTGATGCAACAGGAAAAACAGCTTGGTTTGATGAATTGCTTGATACCCAAATGAAAATTTGTCGCGGATCGGGAGTTATGGTAAAAGTGGGAAAAGAATGGAAGGTAAAGCATTATGTATTGTCTATGACGATTCCAAACGACAATGTAGATGAGGTTGTGAAAATAAAAGCACCAATTGAAGATGGAATGATTGCTAAACTTAAGAAAAAGTAAGTAAAGACTTTGTTTTTAGTCTTTTAAAAATTGAAATTCTAATTTCATTATAATAGGATTGATAATTTAATATATTAATTAGAAACTCAAAATAGGATACTGGCAATAAAAAGCTTTTAAAACTGCAATATTGATTATAATTTAATGTCGACCACTATTTTTCAGCCTTTAAAAAGTAAAATACTTGTTTTTTTATAACTTTGACCCCTATATAAATGGGGTTAAAGTAAAGTATTTTGAAAATGAAAATAGAAAAGTGGTGGATTATTTCCTTTGTCATTATAAGTATCATATCTATAACGGGTGCATTTTGGCCAACAGTTAGCGGAACTGATTATGTTCTTTCAGAATTTGGATCTACAGATCATATTGTTCCTGCCGATGTTGCCTGGATGCTTACTTCTTGTTGTCTGGTTTTGATTATGACCCCAGGACTTTCCTTTTTTTATGGAGGAATGGTTGGGAAAAAGAATGTGATATCTACCATGCTCCAAAGTTTTATATGCCTTGGAGTAGTGACACTTTTGTGGGTTGTAGTTGGTTTTAGTCTTGCTTTTGGAGAGCCAATAGGGATTCATTCAGGAGGAAATTTTTACAGCTTCGTAGGAAATCCAACAACATTTGCCTTTATGGATTATGTGGGTGTTTTGCCTCATAAACAATTAGCAAATACGATTCCGTTTATGTTATTTGCTTTGTTTCAGATGAAATTTGCAGTTATTGCACCAGCAATTATTACAGGTTCATTTGCAGAGCGTGTTCGGTTTATTTCGTACCTTCTTTTTATCTGTTTGTTTACCATATTTATTTATGCTCCTTTATGTCATGCAGTTTGGTATCCTACAGGAATTTTAGGATCTTATTTTGGAGTTAAAGATTTTGCAGGAGGAACAGTGGTTCATATGAGTGCTGGTTTTGCAGCACTAGCAGGAGTTCTTGTATTAGGAAAAAGAAAAAATAGCCGACATATACCTACTAATATTCCTTTTGTATTATTAGGAACAGGAATGCTGTGGTTTGGTTGGTTTGGTTTTAATGCAGGCTCGGCTTTGGCAGCAAATGGTGTTGCGGCAATGGCTTTTGCTACTACAACAACAGCATCTGCAGCAGCAATGTTAACGTGGGTATTTTTTGATAGAATAAACGGGCGAAAAGTATCCGCTTTAGGAGCGTGTATTGGAGCAGTAGTAGGATTGGTTTCGATTACTCCAGCAGCAGGATTTATATCAGTGCCAGAAAGTATGTTTTTTGGATTCAGTGCAGCACTAGTTTCAAATATGGTGGTGAATGCTGCTTTCTTAAAGAAAATAGATGATACTCTAGATGTTTTTGCTTGTCATGGAGTGGGAGGGATTATGGGAATGATTCTTACTGCAATCTTTGCACATGGCGAAAAAGCAAGTTTACTTCACGGCGGATGGATCGTTTTTGCACACCATATGATGGCATTGGTCTTGGTATCGATATTTACTTTCTTTGGAGCTTATTTACTATTTAAGGTGACGAATCTAATTATCCCAATGCGCGTGTCAGAAGAATCAGAGCACATCGGGTTGGACTTATCTCAACACGACGAAACATTAGAGCCTAAAATGAAAAGTGTCGTTTAATTAGGTGATTTTATAAAGAAAACCACATCAAATGTTTTTGTAGAAAAAAGCTATTCGATGTGGTTTTTTTCATTTTTGAAATCCGATGCGATTCATTCGTATATATTCCTTAATTTTGCCGAAATATTTGTAAAAAAGTGGGAAGTAAAAATAAACTAAAGAGATTCAAGGAGAACGAAACATTTGATAACGTTTTTCAACCAACGAGAGAAGAAGTTGTAGGCGATTTATTTCCGCTAAAAGGGAAATGGAATACAGACTTCTTTAAGAATGATAATCCGTTGGTACTTGAATTAGGTTGTGGAAAAGGGGAATATTCTGTTGGATTAGCAGAGCGATATCCAAACAAAAATTTTGTTGGAATAGATATAAAAGGAGCTCGTTTTTGGCGTGGTGCTAAGACTGCTGTCGAAACAGGTTTACACAATGTTGCTTTTATTCGTACTCAAATCGAATTAATCAATCATATTTTTGCTGAAAATGAAGTAGATGAAATCTGGATTACTTTTCCAGATCCACAAATAAAATACAAACGTACCAAGCACCGAATGACTAATTCGGAATTTTTGCAGTTGTATAAAAAGATTCTTAAAAAAGATGGTGTTGTAAACTTAAAAACCGATAGCGAATTTATGCATGGCTACACCTTAGGGTTGTTGCATGGAGAAGGTCATGAAGTTTTATATGCTAATCATAATGTGTATGTAAACGAAGGAAGTCCAGAAGAGGTAACTGCCTTTCAAACATTTTATGAGAAACAATATTTAGAAATTAACAAGGCAATTACGTATATTCGTTTCAAAATTAAAGCGTAGTTCTTTATTTAATTTCAAATACCCATTTTTTAATACATGATTCGCAGCGCATGACATTTATTATCCCTTTACTTTTAGGTTTCATTACGGCTTTTATTGGTATTATTCCGCCTGGATTAATAAATATGACGGCAGCCAAAGTGAATTTAAAAGAAGGAAAAAAAAATGCGTTGTGGTTTGTTGCTGGAGCAGTACTTATTATCTTTTGCCAAGTATATTTGGCGATTTTATCAGCAAGGATTATTGACCAGCGACCAGATGTTGTAACTTTATTGCGTGAAATTGGTTTTGGAATTTTTGCTCTTCTAACGGTTTACTTTCTGTGGATTGCAAAAGAACCAAAAAAGAAAAAAAATAAGATTAAAAATAACAGTAAGAAAAGCCGTTTCTTTTTAGGAATGTTACTCTCAGCGCTTAATTTTTTTCCAATCCCGTATTATGTTTTTGTTAGTGTTACGCTTGCTTCTTATAAATTATTTTTGTTCGAAAACTATTTTATATCTGTGTTTGTAACGGGTTCGGTTTTGGGTTCGTTTACCGTTTTTTACTGTTATATTGCTTTTTTCCAAAAGATAGAGCAGAAAACAGATTATATACTGAAGAACATGAATATCATTATCGGAAGTATTACAGGAGTAATTTCGATAATTACACTTTTTAATATTATACGGTATTATTTCGCTTAGTTTTTACTTTAAAATAAAGCTATGGCAGAGGATAATTTTTTCGAAAGGGTATATATAGTTGTAAGACAGATTCCGTACGGGAAAGTAACTTCGTATGGCGCTATAGCAAAAGCATTGGGGACAGCACGTTCAGCAAGAATGGTGGGTTGGGCAATGAATGCTTGTCATAATAGGGATGATGTTCCTGCGCATCGTGTTGTAAACAGGAAAGGTTTACTAAGTGGTAAACATCATTTTGACGGAACTAACCTGATGCAGCAATTACTCGAAAACGAAGGCATCGAAGTCAAAGACAATCAAATTGTAGATTTCGAAAAACATTTTTGGCAACCAGCAATAGAGATTTAGTCTATTTAAAATGTGATGAACTCAGTTTCCAGTTCCAGTTTCCAGTTAATTTTTTTTTTGCGGATAATTTAAAGTTTTAGGTTCTCGACTGTGACTGTAAACCGTTTTAGGACGTAATCAGGCAAATCACAAAATTAGTTCTATCCTCATCTGCCTGATAACTTAAGTAGCCACCATGAGCTTCAATAATATTCTTTGAAAGTGTAAGCCCGATTCCTGCACCTTCTTTTCGGGTTGTGAAAAAAGGCAGGAATATTTTGTTTCTTATTTCAGGGTCAATTCCTTTTCCAGTGTCGGATATTGTAATAAAAAAACGATTGTTTTCAGTCAATGCCGATAAGAATATTTTTTTCTCATGTCTTTCCTTTAAAGCAAAAATACTATTGGTAATCAAGTTGATGATAACTTGTTCCATTTGACTCTTATCAATGAGGATGTTGCGGGAACTGTTGATACTGTTTATCAATTCGATTCCTTGTTCTTTTAAAATTGGTGACATGATTTTTAAACAATCATTAAAAAAAGTATTAATCGATGTTAGTTTTTTATTTGGGGTAGGCAACATGGTTAATTTTCGGTAGTTTTCTACAAAAATTTGTAAATGATCGCTACGGTTAATAATAGTAGATATGCTGTTTTTAATGTCTTCAAGATCATCTTCTTCAAGTTTTTCTTGATCAATTATTTGAAGTAAATTTTGCGAAAGCGAACGAATTGGTGTTAGTGAATTCATTAATTCATGCGAGATAACTTTCATTAAAGTAATCCAAGCTTCTTTTTCCTTCTTGTCGATAACGCGTTGTATACTATCAAGTAAGATAATGTAGTATTCTTTGTTTAATGATCTTGTAAGCGAAGTCTGGAGTGTAAAAGTTTGTAAGTCCTGTTGTTCAATCTTGATACTAATAGCAGTTTTTAATTCAGTAAAATGAGTATTTTCAATTTCTTCACACAATGATGGAAGGTAATTTTTAAGGTAACTCCAATGACTCACTTTAGGGACATTAAACAATGAAGAGAAATAATCATTCATTAAGAATATATTCCAATTATTATTGTCTTTTTCCAGAATTAAAGTGGCAGTATCTATATTGTTTAAAATAGAACGATAAATTAATTCTTTAGAAGTTTGTTCCTGTTGCTTTTCTTTTAAAGTATTATATAAAAGAGCAAGATTCTTGAAACTACCTTTTTTTTGTTCTTCGGGAAAATTGGACGAGTAGTCGTTTTGAAGAATTGAGAGAATTGTCTTGTCGTAAAAGTTAGTTTTTGTTTTGATAAAAGAATACATTTCTATTAGAGCGATAATAACGGCAACACCTGCCAATATACTATTGTAATACAGCTCCTTTTGTGCAAGATACAATGAAGTAAAAAGAATGATTATGACTATAAAAACGCGTAAAAATAAGAGGTTGTAAAATTTCCAGTTTTTCATTATTCAATATTTTTTAAACCATATTTTTCAATTCTTCGGTATAGAGAAGCTCTGGATAGCCCTAGTTCTTCGGCAGTTTTGCTAATGTTTCTGTTGTTTTTAAGTAAGGATTTTTCAATAGCATTTTTCTCTATTTCAGACAATGGGTTTTCATCATCAATCAAGACGTCTTCAAAATCAAGAATATCTAAATCGGTTACTGTAATTATATTGTTTTCGGATAGGATTAAAGCTCTTTCAATTTTGTTTTCCATCTCACGTACGTTTCCTCTCCAAGGATATTTTTCTAAATGTTTGGCAACGTTGCTGTCAAAAACAATATCAGCTTGATTGTATTTTTCTGCAATTTCGTTAAGAAGATATTCAGCCATTGGTACAATATCGTCTTTCCGTTCCCGTAAAGCGGGTAAAGTAATTTCCATCGTATTAATGCGATACAATAAATCTTCACGAAATGTTTTGTTTATTACTTCGGCTTTTATGTCGCTATTAGTAGCAGCAATTATGCGTACGTTAAGAGGTCTGGTTTTACTCTCGCCTAAGCGGGTGACCGATTTGGTTTGTAAAACGTGCAGTAACTTCGATTGTAAATGCAAAGGGATGTTCCCTATTTCGTCTAGAAAAATAGTTCCGTTAGCTGCAGTTTCAAACCGTCCCGGAGTATCAGTTTGGGCGTCTGTAAAAGCTCCTTTGGCATAACCAAATAGTTCGCTTTCGAATAAATTATCGCTTAAAGATCCTAAATCCACATGGATAAAAGGGCTGTCTTTTCGTTGAGAATTTTGATGGATATGTTGTGCGAAAACAAATTTACCAGTTCCGTTTTCTCCTAAAATTAGTACGTTGGCATCTGTTTTAGCAACTTTATCGGCAATTGTATACGCTCGCTTTATTTTATCAGAAGTTCCAGTAAAATATTTTTTTTCTTCGGTTTTTACGATTAGTTTCTTTGATTTCTTTCGACTTTCATTAACCGCATTGTCAATTGTAGTTAATAGCTTTTCATTGTTCCAAGGTTTTAAAACATAATCAAAGGCACCTATTTTTATACCTTCTACAGCAGTTTCTATTTTTCCAAAGCCAGTCATTAAAATAACAACAGTTTGTGGAGATAATAACTTGATTTCTTTTAGCCAATGAATTCCTTCGCGGCCATCTTCAAAACCAATGCGATAATTCATGTCTAATAAAACAACATCAATTGGGTTTTCGGATAAAAGCGAGATGATTTTTTTTGGGTCATTTGTAGTAAAAATAGATTCGAATTGTTTTTTCAGAATCATTTTTACTGAAAAAAGAATTTCTTCCTGATCATCGACAACTAATATATTGGCTTGTTTTTTTCGCATGATATGTTTTTTTGTTCAATTATGAACGGTCAACTGTTCATTATCGAACATTACTTTTTATTGATAGTTTTGAACTGCTTTATAAATCAACGCTTTATAGATTTTAATTCTTTTGGCACAATATTTACCTATTGGTAATCAGTAAATTATTAGAACACATGGATAAAGTAATTCTTCGTAAAAGTAAAAAAATTAGGTATCTGACAATAGGAATCGGAGTTTTTTTAGCTGTGGCAATTGTAGTCTTTTTTTCTTTCAATAAAAAAAGAAGCCTGAATGTTAAGGGAGATGAGTTGACTGTGAAAACTGTAGAAACAGATTTTTTTGAAGATTTTATGGTTTTTCAGGCAAAAGTTGAACCTTTGAATGTGATGTTGGTGAATGTCACCGAAGGAGGTTCGGTTAAGGAAATATTTGTAGAAAACGGAGCTACGGTTATAAAAGGGAAGCCATTGGCTCGATTGTATAATCCGAACACAGAACTTAATTACCTGACACAAGAAACGGCAATTATAGAACAGATTAATAATCTGAATACTGGAAAATTAAATATCAGAAATCAAGAGTTGAATTTGACAAAGGATTTAGTTGCAATAGAACATGATTATAATGATGCAAAACGATTGTATGATATGAATTCGAAATTGTATGAGAAAGATGTTATTTCCCGAAATGATTGGAATGCATTCAAAGAGAGTTTACGTTTTCAGGATGAACGCCGAAAAACAATTCAGCAAAGTATTCAGAAAGAGAAGCAAACGAATCAATTGCAGATTTCACAAATTAACCGTTCGATTCAAACCATGGAAAAGAGCTTGGATATTTTGAGAAATAATAAAAAAAACTTTTTGATAACAGCACCAGAATCAGGGAGACTAACTTCTTTTCAGCCAGTTCTGGGAAAGACTTTTCAGGCGGGAGAAAGTATAGGAAGAATAGATTCTAGACAAGGTTATAAATTGGTAGCAGAAGTAGATGAGTTTTATTTAGAAAAAATGCGCGAAGGGCTAAAAGGGCAAGTTGATTATCAGGGAAAAATTTTGGAAGTAATTGTGACAAAAGTAATTCCAGAGGTTAAAAGTGGTCATTTTTCAGTTGAATTAAATTTTATTTCTAAAGATAAAATTGCTTTACAAGATGGATTAAGCTTTGGGATAAAATTAATTTTATCAGAAAGAAATAAAATTCTTGTTTTACAAAAAGGAAGTTTTAATCAGGAAACAGCAGGAAAATGGATTTTTGTTATAAATGGAAATAAAGCAGAGAAAAGAACAATTAAATTAGGTAGAGAAAACCCTTCGTATTATGAAGTTTTAAGCGGATTAAAAGAAGGCGAAAAAGTAATTGTATCTTCTTATCTAGATTATAAAGATATGGAAGAGCTTTCAATAAAGACGAAATAAAAAAAAATAGAGTTCAATCATCAATCAAAAAACACAATCAATAACAACAAATATTTTAAAAAGATATGATAACAATACAAGATTTAACTAGGGTTTTTAGAACAGAAGAAGTAGAAACAGCGGCATTAAGTGGTATTAATTTTAAAATAAAAAAAGGAGATTTCTTAACAATAATGGGACCTTCGGGTTGTGGAAAATCTACTTTGCTTAATATAATCGGGCTCTTGGATAGTGCAAGCGGTGGAAGTTATAAATTATTGGATAACGAAATGATTGGACTTAAAGAAAAAGGAAGAGCTAGTGTACGTAAAGAAAATATTGGATTTATTTTTCAAAATTTTAATCTTATCGATGAGCTATCAGTTTATGATAATATAGAGTTGCCTTTAATTTACAATAATGTAAAGGTATCTGATAGAAAACAAAAAGTAGAAGCAATTGCAGAGAAGTTAAATATTTCTCATCGATTAAAACATTTTCCGCAACAACTTTCAGGAGGACAGCAACAACGTGTTGCAGTTGCAAGAGCTTTAGTAAATGATCCTAAGATTATTTTGGCCGATGAGCCAACAGGAAACCTAGATAGTAAAAATGGTAATGAAGTTATGGAACTTTTAACTGATTTGCATGCCAAAGGAGCAACAATACTAATGGTAACGCATTCGGATTACGACGCATCTTTTTCGCAAAAAACAATCCATATGAAGGATGGGGTTATTTTTTCGGAAAGATTTAATCAAAGAAATGTAGATGTTTTTAAAGTATAGAAATCATGATAAAATTGATAACAATAGTAATTATAGTAGTGATAGAATTTTGTAAAACATTGTTTTTATAAAATATTTTAAACTAATCAATCAATCAATCAATCAATCAATCAATCAATCAATCAAACCAAATCATAAATAAGAAAGATGATACTTAACTGGATAAAAATATTTGTTTATCATTTAAAGCAAAACAAACTGTTTTCGTTTTTAAATGTATTAGGATTAAGCATAGGAATTGCAGGAGTTATTTTTGCAATTTTATATTGGAACAATGAGAATTTATATGACCAGTGGAATCCTGAAAAGGAGAATGTATATCAGGTTCTTAATGGTATAGGTGATGCACCAGAGAATATATGGAATTCAAGTCCAGTTCCTTTTGGAGTAACATGTAAGGCTACAATTCCTGAAATTGAAAATATTACTTTTTTTGATAGTTGGTATTATGAAGATATACTCAAATATAACAATCAAAAATGGATGGGTAAAAAAATCATAGTTGCTGATTACGATTTTTTTGAAGTATTTCCATTTCCAATTGTTAAAGGTGCTAAAAAAGATATTCTTAAAGAGAAAAATAGTGTTGCTATTTCGGAAGATGAAGCAAAAGTGGTTTTTAAAAATGAAGATCCTATAGGGAAAACTATTGTCAACGATGGGAATGTTTTTATTGTAAAAGCAGTTTATAAAATCATGAGGCCATCTTCTGTTGAACCTAATTATGTATTTGGAGGGCTTCTGAAGGAGTATGATATGGATAGTTGGGGGAATTTCAATCATACGCTTTGCATAAAGGTAAAAAAAGGAATAGATGCTGCAATTGTTTTAAAGAAAATGAAGCATGTTAATTTTGTTAACCGAACAATGAAAGATGCGAAAGAAAATGGACAGACTGTGGAGCAATATTTGAAAGAAAACGGTGAAATTACAGTTATTCTGGATCAGTTAAAAGAGGCACGACTTTATGGTGTAGGATCTAGTGTAGGAGGAAGTTATCCAGAAGGAAGAGGGGATCTACAGTTATTGTATATTATGGTAGGTTTGTCTGGACTTATTCTGGCTTTGTCTTTGGTTAACTACATTAATTTAGCAACTGCATCAGCAATTAAAAGAGCGAAAGAAGTTGGTGTTCGAAAAATTGTTGGAGCAAATAAATCTCAAATCGTATTACAGTTTATATTTGAAACTGCTATAATTGTTGTTTTGGCCATTCTTTTGGCGTTAGCAATTGTAGAGCTTTCTTTGCCTTTTTTTAATGACTTTTTGGGTAAAACCCTTGTTGTCAAAGGGGCTGAATTTTACCTGCAAATTATCATTGTTTTTATTGTTGTAATTGTTCTAGCAGGTATATTTCCAGCAGTTTATGTAGCTAATTTTGAAACATTAAAAGTTTTAAGAGGGAATTTTTCAAGAAGTAAAAGTGGTATCTGGATTAGGAACTCGATGTTGATTTTTCAGTTTACAATTGCAGCCTTTTTTATCATAGGAGCATTAGTTGTTCATTCTCAGGTAAGTTATATGATGAATAAAGATTTAGGTTTTAACGGAAGTCAAGTAATTAATATTTCATTTAATTACAAAGACCGAGAAAAAAGATTAGAAAAGTATTTTACAACCAGGGAAGAATTGATGAAAATAACTGGCGTTGAACATGTTTCTACTTTTGCGGGCTCTTTTGGTCAAGGAGCGAATTCAAGTTCAGGATTTAAACATAATGGTGTTTTTGTTCAACCTCAAAATGTGACAATGGATTTTGGTTTTCTTGAAATGATGAAAATTAAGATAAATCAAGGACGAGATTTATCACCTCAATATGCATCAGATACAATAAGTAATTGGTTGATAAACGAAACTTGTGCTAAGATGCTAAATCTTAAAAATCCCATAAATACTGTAATTAGTTCTGGTTGGGGAAATAAAGATGGAAATTTAAAATTTAAAATTGTTGGTGTGGTAAAAGATTTTCACATTATAGGTTTTAAAAATAAAGTTCCACCGATGGTTTTTGTCAATATTAAAACCTTAAAATGGAATAATTTAGATAATATATATGTAAAAGTTTCACCTGAAAATTTAACCGAAACACTATCTAAATTAGAGACTTACTGGCAAAAGAATATCAATCCCGATTATCCTTTCAGTTATCAGTTTGTAGATAAGGCATTTGCAAAAACATATAATGAGCAGATTAAGCAAAAGAACTTATTTTTTGTGCTTAATATTATTGTGATTGTAATTGCAGTCTTTGGATTATTTGCTTTAGCATCATTTTCGATGGAAAGACGACTAAAAGAAATTGCAATCAGAAAAACACTTGGAGCAGAAACGAATGCTTTGCTTAAAGAATTGTCAAAGCAATATGTGCTTTTTTGTCTTATAGGTTTTGTATTAGGGATATTTCCTGCCTACTTTTTACTTAATAAATGGTTAGAGAATTTTGCTTTTAGAATTGATGTTTCATTCTTGCCATTTTTTATAGCATTGGTTGTGTTGCTTTTATTAACTTTGGTAATCGTTTTAGCAAAAGCATATCAAGTGACTAAAATAGATTTACTTAAATATCTTAAATACGAATAATTAATCTGAGCAATTAATTAGAATTGAGTTTTGGTTCCCGACTCGACTAGCTTTATCGCTGGTCGGGTCTTTTTCGGGAACATATATGGATAAGATAACTCGTTAGATGTATTTTTTGTTTAATTAATTTTATCAGGAAATAATAATAAAGACAAACGACTATCTCTGTCAGATACATCTTTATAAAAACTAATTTCACCAGCATCACTCATTTAGGCAGTAAAGTATCCAATCTAAAATGGAATTTTGGTCTTTAACCTGTAAACTGTTTCTTGCTCACTGCTTATAGCGTCATCGTTTTTATGCGGTCTTCGATAGGTTCATTCATTCATTCATTTGATATGTTCTGAAGTGATTTCATAATTTAAAACAACATCTATTCCCTCCTAGTCATAAATATTTCTTTTAAATCTCCAATGATTGCTAAGGGATGTCTAGTTTGGTCAATAGTCTTTCTACTATAAAAGGTTTTAATTCTTGGAATGATTATTCCATAGTTATTGGGTCTCAATCGGTAGTTTTTTGAATTAGGGGTAATTTTTAAAAAAAGAAGCGATTGTGGCATCATTAATCTAAAAGGATTGTTTTACAGTTATTGGTTTAGGTATGAATCTTAAGAGATTCAATAGATAAAATGTTTTATTACTCAAGAAAAAAAATTAGTAATAGCTTCAAACGATTAGCCTATCAATAAATCCAATTTAAAACTGTTAGAATAAGAACTTAATCTGCTATCTTTGTAATCTGAAATCGGTTTAAATTAATGTAGTTTTTGAAGCGATTATTGTCAATAGAAAATAGTAAGTTAAGATGAAATTAGACAGAAAAGAAATCCTTAAAGCTTTAGAGACGATTACTATAGCTGGAGAAGGTAAGAATATGGTTGAAAGTGGAGCGGTTGCAAATGTTATTACTTTTGGTGATGAAGTTGTAGTCGATTTAGTTTTGCACACGCCAGCTATGCACATAAAAAAGCGTGCTGAGGATGATATTAAAAAAACGATTCATGATTTAGTTTCTGCAGACGCAAAAATTAAAGTAAATATTAAAGTTGAAACTCCTGAGAAAAACGAAATTAAAGGTCGTGCAATACCAGGAATTAAAAATATTATTGCTGTAGCTTCAGGAAAAGGAGGAGTTGGTAAATCAACAGTTACAGCAAATTTGGCGGTTACATTAGCAAAGATGGGTTTTGCGGTTGGAGTATTAGACGCGGATATTTATGGGCCATCTATGCCAATTATGTTTGATGTAGAATCAGAAAAACCAGTTTCAATTTTGGTTGACGGTAAGTCAAAAATGAAGCCTATTGAAAGTTATGAAGTTAAAATTCTTTCTATCGGATTTTTTACTGCACCAAGTCAAGCGGTAATTTGGAGAGGACCAATGGCTTCTAAGGCATTAAATCAAATGATTTTTGATGCTGATTGGGGAGAGTTAGATTTTATGTTGATTGATTTACCTCCAGGTACAGGAGATATCCATCTTTCAATTATGCAATCGCTTCCTATAACTGGAGCAGTTGTTGTAAGTACTCCACAAGCTGTGGCTTTGGCAGATGCTAAAAAAGGAGTTTCGATGTTTATGCAAGATAACATCAATGTGCCTGTTTTAGGTATTATAGAAAATATGGCGTACTTTACACCAGAAGAATTGCCAGAGAATAAATATTATATCTTTGGAAAAGAAGGAGCTAAAAATTTAGCAGAAGATTTAGGAGTTCCGTTTTTAGGAGAAGTTCCAATCGTGCAGTCTATTCGTGAGGCTGGAGATTATGGGCGTCCTGCTGCCCTGCAAACCGCATCAGCTATCGAAACTGTTTTTGAGGAGATTACTAGAAATGTAGTGCAAGAAGTGGTAAATCGTAATGAGAGTTTACCTGTTACAGAAGCAATAAAAATTACAACAATGGCAGGATGTTCTGCAGTAAAGAAAAAATAAATTAGATAATTGTGATAATGAGATAAATTAGATAATTAAGTTATTACATAATTAGCAGTTTTTGTAAAATTAGAGAGTTTTAACTTTCTGATATACAAATCCTCCTAATTATCTAAATGCGTATTTTCTAATTACTTCATTCTCTAATTAATATTAAAATTATGACAACAGAAGAATTAACAAATAATGTTTTAAAAGCTCTAGACGAAATCAGACCATTTCTGAATTCAGACGGTGGGGATATAACATTAGTTTCTATAGAAGATGATAAGCATGTTAAGGTTCGTCTTGAAGGAGCCTGTACAAGCTGTAGTGTAAATCAAATGACACTTAAAGCAGGAGTAGAAACTACAATTAAAAAGTTTGCTCCACAGATAGAAACCGTGGTAAATATTTAGTTGTAGCAATTTTCTGTGATGAAGATAGTTGCTTTTTCTGGATTTATTCTAAGTTATTCATAAGTACTAATGAGAATGTTTAAGCATTCTTTTAGATAATCTCGATACATAGTAATATAGTTTAAAAACAGAAGGTGCGTTTGTCTAAAGTTGAAATTACTAATTCGTAAACAATTTTTAAATTGCGTAATCTTCAGTTAAGTGGTGGATTGGGTTGTTTTTGTTGAAAAAAAGTGTTAAGAATTAGGGGTTCTGTAATGGTGTTTAGTGTATATTTAGCTTAAATTTGCGATATAACCTAAATCTTACATTTATGAATAATTATTATAAGCTAATCGTTCTGTTGATTTTTACTTCTACTAGTTATGCCCAACAAATGAATGAAAACCTATATGTCGATAAGGCATGGGTAAATGAATATGAAGTTTGGTCGGATTTTAATTATGAAGGCCAAATTGTTATTTCTCAAATGACTGAAGAAGGGAGTTTGAAAATTTATAATTATGATTTTTTGTTTGATTTTTGTGATGGAAAAGCTAATTTTTTAAATAAACAAAGTTATGCAGTTGCTGAGTTTTCTCATCCTCGTAAAATTAAAACAACAAAAGATAAACAAGGTATCGTAAATTCTACCTACGAAGGTACACTAATCCTTCAAAACGATAAAGATTATTATTCTGTTATTGCTATAGTTACAATATTGCAAAAAGACAGTGTTTTAGGTCTTAAGATGCATCTAAAAGACACATCCAAAGAATATGCATTTAGTTTTAAACCGAGCAATTAGTATTTTGTAAAAGATAATGTATTTTTGTTGTATTAAAAATGCGTTAATAATCAAAATTCCGATAATTTAAAAATGGATGTATTAATAAAGATTAAAGATAGAGAGGGAGTTGTTCATGAACTACAAGCCCCAACTGATATGGCAATGAATGTAATGGAATTGTGTAAAGCTTATGAGCTTCCTGTAGAAGGGACTTGTGGCGGAATGGCAATGTGTGCTTCTTGTCAGTGTTATGTGTTGAATGATGTTGAATTGCCAGAGATGGGAGATGAGGAAGAGGCAATGCTTTCAGAGGCTTTTTATGTTAAGTCTAATAGTCGTTTAGGTTGTCAAATACCAATTACGGAAAGTTTAGAAGGATTAGAACTAGAGTTAGCCCCAGAATATTAAAAATAAAGTATAAAGCGAGGAAATTTTTCTCGCTTTTTTTATTCTTTATATGTAAATTTTACTTTTGGCAAAATGCGCTCAACAAATAAGGTGTATGCTGATTGTGATGGATGTAATCCATCTTGAGTAACTAAACTTGGATTTGATAATCCTTGTCGTGTAATATCAGTTATTGAGATAAATATGATATTATTGTTTTTGCAATAATTTTCTGCAAAAGCATTGTATTTGTCTATTTCTAGTGAGATTTGTTTGTTGTTATATGCAGATGATTGCCCGAAAGGAGTATAAGCATAGTCAGGTATAGAAATAACGATAACATTAGACTTTTCTTCTTTTGCTAAAGTAATGGCTTTATTTACCAATTCAGGAAATTCTTTTTCATATACAGAAAAAGGGATGTTTTGAAATTGATTATTAACACCTATCAATAGTGTTACTAAGTCGTAATTTGAGCCATGATTCTCAGTATTAATAGCCGATAATAAGTTGGATGTTGTCCAGCCTGTTTTTGCAATTATTTTTAGCGAAAAAGAAGTTGCTGGGTATGTATTCGATAGGTTGCGTTGTAATTGTTCAGGATAGTTGCAGGTTTCGCATACGCTTTGACCAATTGTATAGCTATCGCCAAGGGCTAAATAGTTTATTGTTTTTGGAACGAGAGGTGGCGTTGTAGTTACAGGTGGAACAATAGCTGTAGGTGCTTTAGGTGTTTCGCTTTCAGAATCACAGCTAATCGTAGGAATTACGATTAAAAGTGTAAGTATTATTTTGAATACATTTTTCATAATAGGATTATTAAGATATTCGTAGTTTTCTCAATAATACTTACGCTAAAAAAGTTGTTTTGGTTTTATACCATTTCGATTTTTATGCTAATTTCTTCTTCGATGGCGTTCCATAACCCAATCCTTTTTTCTAGTGACAGAATAGATATTTCTTGAACTTCAGACCATTTTTTCGGATCATTTTCACATAAATCAGTAATCATTTTCATTGCCATAGGACCGTGCTCATCTGCATCAAGCTCAATATGTCTTTCAAAGTAGTATATTAGTTTACTTAAATCTGTGTTAGGAAAGTTTTCTTGAAAATTTTTTAAAATTGCTGTAAACATATTCGGAATCAAGTCTTCTCTTCCGAAGGTAAAAGCTGCGGCAATTTGATGCGGTTTTCCTTCTTCAATTACTCTAAAAGTAAAGTCTAAAAAAGCTTTAATATTAGGGTGTAATTGGCTTTGTTTTATTGCAACAAAAATATTTTGTAAAGAATTTATTTCATGTAAAAAGCCTTCGATTTTTTTTGTATTTGCTCCGCAATCTTCCATTGCATCAAGATACATTTCGTAGTGACTTTGGCGACGACCATCAATACTTAAGTCAGTTTCTTCGGCTAATACAATCTCATTAATTAGATATCTAATTTCCGGGTTTTTACTTGCAAACCAAGGTGTTGTTGTGCATGTAAGTTTTGCTTGTAATGCTTTTAATAATGACATAAAGTCCCAAACAGCATATACATGACTTTCTAGAAAGCAATGTAAGTCATCTATGGTTTGGATTTTTTTATATAGAGGATGTTGTAATAAAAGATCTTTTTGAGGTTGAATGCTATTGTTTATAGTTTCAATATTCATGGTGGTATTTTTTTACAAATATAAAAAAGCTTCTTGTTTAGAAGAAGCTTTTAAATTGTTTTTATATATATATTAATAGATGTTTTCTATTTAAAAGCAGGAATTCCAGTAATATCCATTCCGGTAATTAGTAAATGAATGTCATGAGTTCCTTCATATGTAATAACACTTTCTAGATTCATCATGTGACGCATGATCGAGTATTCGCCAGTAATTCCCATTCCTCCTAATATTTGTCTAGCTTCACGAGCAATTTTAATTGCCATATCGACATTATTTCTTTTTGCCATCGAAATTTGAGCAGTTGTTGCTCTTCCTTCGTTTCTTAAAACTCCTAAACGCCAAGTTAATAATTGAGCTTTTGTAATTTCGGTAATCATTTCGGCTAATTTTTTTTGTTGCAATTGAGTTCCTGCTATAGGTTTGTCGAACTGGATTCTTTCTTTAGCATATCTTAGGGCTGTATCATAACAATCCATTGCTGCTCCAATTGCTCCCCATGCAATTCCATAGCGAGCCGAATCTAAGCATCCTAATGGGGCTCCTAATCCAGATTTGTTTGGTAATAAGTTTTCTTTAGGGATTTTTACATTATCAAAGATCAATTCTCCAGTAGATGATGCGCGAAGTGACCATTTATTATGAGTTTCTGGTGTTGTAAATCCTTCCATGCCACGTTCTACGATTAAACCGTGTATTCTTCCTTCTTCGTTTTTTGCCCAAACAACTGCGATATCTGCAAAAGGAGCATTTGAGATCCACATTTTAGCTCCGTTTAATAAATAATGGTCTCCCATATCTTTGAAGTTGGTAATCATACTTCCAGGGTCAGAACCATAATTAGGTTCTGTTAATCCAAAACAGCCTATAAATTCGCCAGTGGCAAGTTTAGGTAAATATTTCATTCTTTGTTCTTCGTTTCCATATTTCCAGATAGGATACATTACTAATGAAGATTGAACAGATGAAGTGGATCGTACTCCCGAATCACCACGTTCTATTTCTTGCATAATTAAGCCGTAAGAAATTTGATCTAGTCCAGCTCCACCGTATTCAACAGGTATATAAGGGCCAAAACCGCCTATTTCTCCTAAGCCTTTTATGATTTGTTTTGGGAATTCAGCTTTTTGCGCAAATTCTTCAATAATAGGAGATACTTCTCTTTTTACCCATGCTCGGGCTGAATCTCTTACGAGTTTATGTTCGTCGGTTAATAAGTCATCTAGGTTATAATAATCTGGGGCTTGAAATAGGTCTGGTTTCATAATTTATGTTTTTTTTCTAGAACAAATTTACACAATATAGATATAACAAAACAAAAGTAAATTGTTATATTTTTTAGGGATTTAGAAATAATAATCAAAATTAAATTGTGATTGTTTTATATATTCTGTTGTAAATTAGTATTTGCTTATTAGTATTAATGAACTAAATTTGGGATAATTCAAAACTAAATAGTTAATGAAATTTGTTAAATGCCTCTTGTTTTTTTTTATTACAAGTGCTGTTTTTTCTCAGGAAAATTCTCGGCTAAGCTCTAAAGTGTATGCCCTGTTACAAGATAAAGTAAGAGCATCTGCAAATTCTAATGTAGATAGCGCTTTTGTTTTCGTAAATAAAATAGAGAAATCAGGAGACTATTCACATAAAACTTTTGCGAGTGGCGCAAAAGCTTATTTGTATCAACTTAAAGATGATAGTATTAAATCAAAGCGTTATTATGAACAAGCTTTTAAGTTTTTGGGAATAGTTAAACAGTCAAAAGAAAAGAGAATATTAAATGCCGATTTATTAAATTATGGAGGACTTATAGATTGGAGGAAGAATAATCTAAAAGCAGCCTTCGATAAGTTTGAGAAAGGATTAACCATTGTTAAGAGGGAGAATGATCAGATACGAATGGTGAAATTTTATATGAATATTTCATTAATTAATATAGAAGTAGGTAATTATAAAGCAGCAATTTTATCTTTAAAAAAATCAAACAAGATAACGGATGAATTAAAGTATTCATTTTCAGAAGAAAAATTTACAAATTACAAGAGTAATATTAATTTTAATTTAGGACGTGCTTTTGAGAAGGCTTATGGGAAAAATTATTCTAATCCCAAGTTTTTGGATTCTGCGGAATATTATTACACAAAGGCAATTTTATATTCTAAAAATTATTTAAATACAAAGCTAAACTCTAAAATGAGTTTAGGGAATATTTATTATATGAAGAATGATTTTCCTAATGCTGAGAAAGTGTATTATGATGTTTTGTTGTATAGTAAAGAAAATAATTTGCAGCCAGAACTTTTTATTGCTAGCTATAATTTAGGAAGTCTTTTTTTTGATACCAAAGAGTACGATAAATCACTGTATTTTTTTAAAAAAGTAGATTCAATTTATCAAATGAATAAGGTTAATGACTTGTATTATGTAAATTCTAATTATTATCTGGCTAAGATTTATACCATTAAAAATAACCCTCAAGAGGCATTGAAATGTTCAGAGAAATATTTTGATAAGTTTGAGCAAATTCAGTCAAAATTAGACAATGAGGTTCAGGAGGTTAACTTTCGGCTAGGAAATGTGAATGTCAGAAAAGATATGGAGGAGCTTCAGGCCAAAAATCAAAATAAAATTAGGTTTTGGAATCTGATGGTTTTTCTTTTTACAGGAGTGCTGTTAGTTTTAATTGTTTTGTATGCAAAGAGTATCAAGAAAAAAAGAGAGACTGATAGAAAGGCAAATGCTTTAATTGAAGAATATAAGCAAAGGCTAGAATTAAAAGAAGTGCTTTCAGAGGATATGAACAAAGAGGAAGCAATCACGGAGAGTATGCCAAAAGCGGTTGCTAAAATGAATCTAGACTTAGAGAAGGAAGAAGAAATTTATGAAAAATTAAAGCAGTTAGAAAAGAAGCATTACTATCTGAATTCAGATTTTACTCAACAATCTGTAGCCAAAAAAATTAAAACAAACACAAGCTATTTGTCTTATGTTGTCAATAAGAGATTTAGTAAGACTTTTAGTGAATACTCCAATGAATTAAAGATTAATTATGTTATAAACGAATTGATTACAAATTCAAAATATCGAAAATATTCAACACAGGCACTTGCCGAGAGCGTAGGTTTTAAGAATGCTATTTCTTTTACGAAATCATTTAGTAAAAGAACTGGAGTAACGCCAACCCAGTTTACTAAAAAATTAGAAACTACAAATTTTTTAAAAGAATAAAGTTGTAGTTTCTAATTTGTCTTTTAATTAGGATTGCCCTGGAGGCTTCACTGTCCCAGGAGGGTCAGTTACTGGTAGAGTAATGGTGCCATCTTTTGGATCTTCACCTCCAATAATCATTTTGTAATGTTTTTTCGAAAGTTCGTTTTTTTTAAAATAATTTAATTTAAAGGGGGGCTTTTTCATAAGTTTTATTTGTTAGAATATCAAAATTATGGAAAAGACGTAGCGATTAATTAGATTGTAGGTTTGGAAATAATTACTAACTATTTTTTTTCTTAATGTCGTGCAATACAGCTAATTGTGTGTTTTTTGTGTGCTTAACTATTTATAAATTATGTATTCATCTTTTTTTAAAATTTAGAAATTTAACTTTTTTTATCTGAAAGATTATTAATATTTGTGATGTTCCTTTTTATAATAATTAAGATTATGCTATGATTAAATTAGTTAACAAATACCTTGATTTGAATGATTATTTAAATAAAAAAAAGGAATTCGAAGAACTATTTCTTTCGCACCCTAATTATCCAAGTCTGTTTGCTATTACAGATTCATTGAATACATTATCAATAGAGAATATTGTAATAAAAGTTCCTAAAGAACAATTACATGAATTGCCTTATACTTTCTTGGCAATTTTTAATCATGATTTGGTTTTAGTTGAAAAAATAGAATCTTTAATTGTAATTGAGACTGAAAAAAGTAAGAAGCTAACTTTATCCGTGGATGATTTTTCTAAGGATTGGAATGGTATTGTATTGGCAATTGAACCTAATGAAGTTCAAGAGGAGAAAGCTTTGAATGGAAATCCTAAGTGGTTAAAATACAGTATTTTGTTTTTGGCACTAATGGTGCTGTCAAGTTTTTACAATGACTATAGGATATTTGATTATGCTTTTTTAATAACTTCCTTATTTGGATTGTTAGTTAGTATTTTTATTGTACAAGAGAAATTTGGTATTGATAATCAAATGGTATCTAAGTTGTGTAATATTAATCCAAGTACTTCTTGTGAATCTGTTATTAAATCAGATAATGTAGAAGTTAATAAATGGTTTGGCTTTTCAGATTTGCCCTTGGTCTTTTTTGTTACTGCAGTATTTGCAATATTAATAGGGCCAGCAAATTCTTACCTTGTTGGTTTTCTTAGTTTGATAGCTATACCAGTAATTATATATTCTATTTGGATTCAAAAGTTTCAAATAAAAAAATGGTGTGTACTATGTTTGGCTATTTCTTTTTTAATGATAATTCAAGGAATAATGTGGGTTTTTGAATCAGGTTTTAGTGTAAATTTTACATTGACTAGTCTTTTTCAGTATTTGTTTTCTTTAATAGTTGTTTCGTCATTGTGGTCTGTGGTAAAGCCAGTTATAGAAGATAAATTAAAAGCTGAAAATTTGGTAAAAAACTTAACTAAGTTTAGAAGAAATTTTACTCTTTTTGAATTCTTATCTAAAGAAATTACTGCATTAGATGGGTTTGAAAAACTAGAAGGATTACATTTTGGCAATAGTATGGCTGCGGCTAAACTCACTATTATTATAAGTCCGAGTTGTGGGCATTGTCATAAAGCATTTGAAGAAGCATTTGAATTAGTTTGGAAATTTCCTGAAAAAATATCTTTGAATGTTTTGTTTAATATAAATCCAGAAAACAATCAAAATCCTTATAAAGTTGTTGTAGAAAGATTGTTAATGATTAATGAAGTTAATTCTGAAAATATTGTAGAAGCGATATCTGATTGGCATATTAAAAAAATGTCATTAGAA
Source organism: Flavobacterium sp. ALJ2 (assembly GCF_015594725.1). GTDB lineage: Bacteria > Bacteroidota > Bacteroidia > Flavobacteriales > Flavobacteriaceae > Flavobacterium. The sequence goes on from NZ_JADNRC010000008.1 coordinate 208,522, forward strand.
GCATGGCAGAAAAAATGGAATGTTGACTCGATTTCTATGAAAGTTAATCAGCAAATCCAGCAACAATATGATTGGTGTTCGCAAAATGGGTTTAATTATACACCAGTTAAAATCGTTAACAATAAACTGTATCCAAGTGAGTATGAATTAAGTGAGTTGAAATATTTTATTAATGATATTTTAGAAAGTAATGAGACGTTAGAGAGAGATGCTCTAGTGTATATGTAAAGTATATATGGAATTCTTATATGAATAGACATAAGCTTCAAGTGTCTTAAAATGATTGGGGTATTAACAAAATCTAAAAACCAAATTATGTTAAAAAGCATTTTAAGCCTAAAAGGCGCTCAGGAGTTGACAAAGAAACAGCAAAAAGAAATTAACGGTGGTTGGGTTCCGCCACCAGGTGGATCTTGTCCAAATGGAACATGTCAATATGTAGAAGGAGGGCCTTGCAGAAGACCATCTGATCTTTGTATTTAATTTAATTTAATGAAAAACTAGACATATACTTCAAGTGTCTTAAAATGTTTGAAGTATTAACAAAATCAAAAAACCAATAATTATGTTAAAGAATATTTTAAAATTAGAAGGTGCTCAGCAACTTACAACAAAAGAACAAAAAACTATTAGTGGTGCTAGATCTGTACCGGTATGTCAGCGTCCTGATGTTCTTATTTGTTGTCCAGATGGGATATGTGGATGTGCTCCAAAAGGGACACCATGTATGTTGAGTTAGATAATAGTTTGCGCATAAAACTTCAAGTGTGTTAAAATGATTGAAGTAGTAACAAAATCAAAAAACTAAGTTATGTTAAAAAGCATTTTAAATTTAGAGGGAACTCAAAAATTAACTAAAAATGAGCAAAAAAGTATCAATGGAGGAGCTTGTGTTATTCTTTGTTGTCCAGATGTAGGATGCTTATGTGTTCCTAAAGGAGTCGCTTGTATGCTTTAGTTAATTGTTAATTAACTGAACTAATAATTTTAAGCCTAAAAGACATAATGTCAATAGGGTATTTCGTAATTAAAAAATATAAATTATGATAAAAAATATTTCTAAAATAGAAGGTGCTCAAGAATTGACGATTAATGAGCTAAAAGTAGTAAAAGGAAGCGGGCCTGGAGAATTTATTGTTTGTTGTCCCGAAGATAACAATATTGCATATCCAGATTGTACTTATATTGAGTGCTCTAGGTAGTTATTTATACTCGGATTTATAAGTCCGAGTATAAAATTATTAACTGAATTTTAATTAAGATATTATGTTAAAACAAATTTTGAATTTAGAAGGAGCTCAGCAATTAACTAAAAATGAGCAAAAAAGTATTCAAGGAGGTTTGATCGATTGTATTGATCCTGCTACCAATAGATGTAAAAGATATAATCGATCTTGTGCTCCCCCTTGTCGTATAGATCTGATAGATCCGCCAATAGAGCCTTAAAAAGAGGATAATGTCTATATAGTTAGTAAAAATTATAATAGGAATTTGTTCATGATTATTGGAAAAGATGATAAAGAGGATGTAATTTCCTCTTTATTATTTTATAGAGGTGTAAAGTTATTTACTTGTTGTCATTGGCTGATTTTACTAATGCTATTCTAAAATGAGATTCAAAACCACTTACTTAAAATAACTTTGAGTATCTAAATTTGACATTGTTTTTTAGTCAATACTTGAAACCATTGAAATTTGAATAAGAAAACATCTTTACACCTCTATTATTTTATATTAGTATGTGAGATAATTGCATTATATTGTCTTAGTAAAACAAGATTTAAAAATTGAAAAAATTCCCGAATTATATACAAGCAGATTTTAAGGACTGTGGACCTACTTGTTTGAAAATTATTGCTAAACATTATGGTAAAACCATAAATATTCAAGAGCTGCGTGACTTTAGTGAAACTACACGAGAAGGTAGTAATTTGTTGTTCTTAAGTGATGCAGCAGAGAAGATCGGATTTCGAACTTTAGGAGTAAAACTTAGTGCTCAAAGTTTAGAAGAAGCTCCATTACCATGTGTTTTGCATTGGAATAAAGAACATTACGTTGTCCTTCATAAAATAAAAAAGGGTGTTTATTATATTTCAGATCCAGCCTTTGGGTTAATAGAATATAGTAAGAAGGATTTTATTAAGTTTTGGATTGGAAACAATGCCGATGATTTAACTCAGGAAGGAATTGCATTATTATTAGAAGCCACCCCAAGATTCTTTCAATCAGATTTTGATAAAGAAGATAAAAAAGGTTTGGGATTTGGATTGTTATCGCAATATGTTTTGCGGTATAAGTCATTCTTAACTCAGTTAAGTATCAGTTTATTAGCGAGTAGTTTATTGCAGCTTATTTTTCCTTTTCTTACCCAAAGTATTGTCGATGTAGGGATACAAAACCAAAATATTCATTTTATTTATTTAATTCTGTTTGCGCAATTGTTTCTTTTTGCAGGACGAACAGGATTAGAACTTATTAGGAGTTGGATATTATTGCATTTATCTACCAGAATAAATATTTCGTTGATTTCAGATTTCTTCATTAAATTAATGAACTTACCTATCTCATTTTTTGATGTGAGGATGACAGGAGATATCATGCAAAGAATAAACGACCATCGTCGTATCGAAAGAATTCTTACGACGTCATCATTAAATGTATTGTTTTCGGTTATAAATATGATTATAATGGGAGGTGTCTTGGCTTATTATAATCTCCAGATATTTTTAGTGTTTTTTGCAGGAAGCATCTTGTATTTCGGGTGGATAACCCTATTTTTAAAACGAAGAGAAGAGCTTGATTATAAGCGGTTTTCTGAAGTTAGTCAGGAGCAAAGCAAGGTTATGGAGCTTATAAACGGAATGCAGGAAATAAAACTCCATAATGCTGAAAAGCAAAAACGTTGGGGTTGGGAGTATGTACAAGCAAGATTATTCAGGGTTTCTATAAAAGGATTAGTCTTAGAGCAAACACAAACAATAGGATCATCAGTAATTAATGAATTAAAAAATATATTCATAATTTTCCTTTCGGCAAAATTGGTAATCGATGGGCAGATTACTCTTGGAATGATGCTAGCTATAAGTTCTATTGTAGGAAGTTTAAATGGACCCATTACCCAACTTATTGAGTTTGTACGAGAAGTACAAGATGCAAAAATATCATTAGCTCGATTATCCGAAATCCATGATAAAGAAGATGAGGTGCAACAAGAAGAGCATCAGACGCAAGACATTCCGAAAGATAATGATATAATTATAAAAGAGCTGTCGTATCGATATTTAGGTTCTGATATTCCGGTTTTAGATAACTTGAATTTAATTATTCCTGCGCATAAAGTAACCGCAATCGTGGGAGTTAGCGGAAGCGGAAAAACTACTTTAATGAAGTTATTACTGAAATTCTATGAGCCAAATAATGGGGAAATTAATATTGGTAATACACAACTTAAAAATATTTCACAAAAAGCATGGCGTAATAATATTGGGGCAGTAATGCAAGAAGGATTTATTTTTAGTGATACAATTGCTAATAATATAGCTATTGGAGTGGATAAAATAGATAAAGAACGACTGGTGTATGCCTCAGAAGTGGCAAATATAAAAGAGTATATCACTGGATTACCACTAGGATATAATACCAAAATAGGATCAGAAGGAGTGGGTATGAGTACAGGGCAAAAACAGCGATTGTTAATAGCGAGGGCAGTTTATAAAAATCCAGAAATGTTGTTTTTTGATGAGGCAACTTCAGCATTAGATGCCAATAATGAAAAAGCTATTATGGGGAAATTAGATATTTTTTTCAAAAACAAAACAGTCGTGGTAATTGCGCACAGATTAAGTACGGTTATGAATGCAGATCAAATAGTTGTTTTGGATAAAGGAAAAATTATTGAAATTGGCAGTCACTCAGCATTGGTAGAACAAAAAGGGAATTATTTTGAATTGGTTCGTAATCAATTGCAATTAGGAAATTAAAACATGGCAGAAGACAATACAAAATTTGAATTAAGAAGCGAAGAAGTGCAGGATATTCTTACACGAGTGCCACATTGGATGATACGATGGGGAACGGTGTTAATCTTTGCTATAATATGCATGTTGTTTTTTGTTTCATGGTTTCTTAAATACCCGGATGTAGTAAGTACAGAAATAAGTATAACGACAGCTATACCGCCTGAGAAATTAATGGCAAAAACAACAGGTCGAATTGAAGCAATTTTAGTAAAAGATAAGGCAAAAGTGTCTAAGAATACAGCGCTTGCAATTATAGAGAATTCAGCAAATTATAAAGATGTTTTTGTTCTAAAGAGCACAGTAGATAATTTTAATATAAACGAAAAGAATAAAGAATTTCCTTTTATGAGCTTAAGCAATACGCAATTAGGAGAATTGGAAAGCTTGTATGGCGTTTTTCAAAAGGATTATATAGCTTGGAAGTTGAATGAAAGATTACAGCCCTTTCAGGTAGAAAATAATGCTCAAACCTCAGAGTCTATTCAAATTAAAGAGCGATTGGCTATTTTACAACAGCAAAAAAGTATTAATGAAAGTGAATTACAGCTTCAAAAAAATGATGTAAACCGTTTTGAGGAGTTGTATGCAAAAGGTGTTATCTCAACACAAGATTTGGAGAATAAAAAATTAAGTTATCTTCAGGCGAATAAGAATTATAAGGGTTTGCTTTCGTCAATATCACAGTTAAAATCAACACTGATAGAAAACACAAGATCAAGTCAGGGAACCCGAATAAGTGGGACAAAAGAAGAAGTGAATTTAGAGCGTAATCTAATGCAATCCTACTATCAGTTAAAGAAAGGAATTAAAGACTGGGAATTGGCATATACATTAAGATCATCAATTCCAGGAGTTGTCACCTTTTTGCAAATATGGACGGAGAATCAGACAATCACTTCAGGAGAGAATGTTTTTTCGATTATCCCAGACACTGGAAAAGGATATATTGGCAAAGCCAAAGCCAAAGCTCAGAACTCAGGAAAAATTAAATTAGGGCAACAGGTTAATATCCGATTATTTAATTTTCCAGATAGGGAATTTGGTGTTATCAGGGGTAAGGTTGAGAATATTTCACTTATTCCAGATAAAGATGGAGATCTATTGTTGGATATATCACTTCCCAAGGGATTAGAAACATCATATAATAAGAAGATTCCTTTTCAACAGGAAATGAAAGGAAATGCGGAAATTGTTACCGAAGACCTTCGATTACTAGAAAGAATATTATATCAATTCAAGAGTCTGTTTAGGCAGAATTAGAATTTTAAATAAAAATCTTTTGTAAGTTCTATGTATTCAGGAGTGTAAATATGTCTTCCAGTTTCGATGATTAATTCATCAATAGAAATATCAGCTTTTTCAATACGATTAAAGGCCAATAAGCTACGTTTTATATCGCTTGTAGGTGTTCCTTTTACATGAGTAATTTTAAAAGGATATAATTCGAATTCTTTGGCTAGTGTGATAAATCTCTCTTCTTCTTTAAAAGGAATGATTACTGAAAAGATGCCCTTTTCAGAAAGTAATAAATCGGCTGCTTCAACTAAATCCTCAAAAGGCATAGCGTCTTGAAAACGGGCTAGATCTCTCTGCTCATTGTCTGTTTTGTAATCTTCGCTATAAAAAGGTGGATTTGATACAATAATATCATATTCATCTTCAGGTTCTTCCATGAATTCATCTAATCCAGCATGATAGCAGAATAGTCTGTCGTTCCAAGGAGCATTTTCAAAATTATCTACAGCTTGTTCGTAGGCAGTTTCGTCAATTTCTAAAGCATCTATTTGTTCGGAAGCTGTTCTTTGTGCGAGCATTAAAGCTATAAGTCCGGTTCCAGTTCCGATATCTAAAATACTAAAAGGATGATTGCTTATAGGAGTCCATGCACCTAATAAAACACCATCAGTGCCAACTTTCATAGCAGTTTTATCTTGTTGAATAGAAAATTGCTTGAAATAAAATTGAGACATTGCTAAAAATTTAAAAATCAGAATAATTGAAAAACTGTAACTGAGATCTGAATACTTTTTACAAGTACATTTCAACTAAGCCTTCAGGTAGATTCATGATGACTTTTTTGTTATCGCGGTCGATTTTTACCAAGAAATGATCAATCATTGGGATTAACATTTCTACTTCGCCATTGATAACTTCAAATAGAGGTTGGGCTGTAGAGTCATTTACAGAAACTATTTTTCCGAAAACGCCTAAACGTTGATCTTCTATTTCAAAACCAATAACCTCATGGAAATAAAATTTGTTACCTGAGAGTTTTGGTAACATACTTAAAGGAAGGTAGATGGCGTTGCCCATAATAGCATCAGCATCTTCCTCAGTAGTCATGTCTTCAAAACGAATTCGTAAGAAATCGTTTTTGTGTAATGAGCTAGTTTCAATAAAAAAAGGAACCAAGTGTTTGTCGCATTCGACAAACACTGATTCCAAGTTTTCGTATAACTCAGGTTCGTCCGTGTCTAAATAAGCCAAGACTTCACCTTTGAAACTAAATTTTTTAGCGATTTTACCTAAATAAAAACATTCTTCTTTACGCATTCCCGCTAAATATAATTATGCTTCAGTTGTTTCGTTATTTTCTTCAGCAGCAGGAGCTTCTTCAGTTGATGCTTCAACTTCAGTAACTTCTTCTACAGCAGGAGTAGCAGCAGCAATAGCGTCAGCTTCAGCTTTAGCAGCAGCAGCTAAACGTTTTGCATTTACATCTTGTTCTGCTTTGAAAGCTTTAGCTTTAGCATCAGCTTGCGCTTTTGTTAAACCATCTTTCTTAGCGTCAACTTTTCCAGATTTAGCTTCTAACCAAGCAGCTAATTTTGCATCAGCTTGTTCTTGAGTTAAAGCACCTTTGCGAATACCACCTTCAAGGTGATGTTTCAACAAAGCTCCTTTGTAAGAAAGAATTGCTTTAGCAGTATCAGTTGGTTGTGCACCATTGTTTAACCATCTAACTGCACTATCAAGGTTTAAGTCGATAGTTGCTGGGTTTGTGTTCGGATTGTAAGTGCCTATTTTTTCTAAGTATTTACCATCTCTTTTTGAGCGTGCATCTGCAGCTACAACCCAGTAAAAAGGTTTTCCTTTTTTACCGTGTCTTTGTAATCTAATTTTTACTGACATAATCGTATGATTAAATTTTGAGGTACTCGACCTCTGTTAATTAAGGGTGCAAAGATATAATTTTATTCTGAATTACAATTTCTATTTTTAATTAAAAGTTTAAGTGTTTGTTAGCGGGTTTTTTATGGTTCTTTTAAGATGGGAATTTGATCATTTTATTTTTTAATTGATAATTTTGCTAAAATTTCAATAAAATCATGAAGAAATGGTTCTTTCTGCTATCTATACTTTTGTTATTTCTCGCATGCGATAAAGATGAAGTAGCGTCTAATAATCCTGCTTTTCAATCCTTAAAGAACGATGTTTTTTGGAGAGCAGTAAGTTTTAGTGCAAGTATTGATAGTGATGGCAAACTTATAGTTATAGGTAGTTTAGGTAGTGATAAGGTTGTTCTGCAAACGGCTTTTGCAAAAGTTCAAACGTATGTTTTGGGAGTTGATGATGTTTCTACTGCTACATATATAAGTTCAGTATCAAAACAAGAGGCTTTATATAAAACAGGAAAAGAGTTAGGGAGCGGACAGATAGTAATTACACAGTATAATGAGGAGACAAATACCGTTTCAGGAACCTTCGCATTTGTGGCACCAAATGAGAATGATATTATGTTAGATGAAAATTTGGCTCATTTTAAAGAAGGAGTTTTTTATAAATTGCCAGTTACTTTGACTAATTCTCGTGATTAAATAATTTTATAAAACATAAAAATATCTATTTACGAGTCTTCTTACTTTTTTTTATTAATAATAAAAACATAAATAAGCTAATTTATAGTAGATTAGAAAAAAATAAGATTACATTTGTTGCATATTATAAATAAGTACATATGAATATTTTTGTTGGAAGCCTTCCATTCAGTATTGAGGAAGCAGATTTAAGAGAGTCTTTCGAGGCTTACGGAGCAGTTGATTCAGTTAAAATCATTACTGATAAATTTACTGGAAGAAGTAAAGGATTCGGTTTTGTTGAAATGACAAATGATGATGAGGCTCAAAAAGCAATTGACGAATTGAACGGAGCTACTGTTCAAGGACGTGCAATTGTTGTAAACAAATCTGAGCCAAAACCAGAAGGCGAAAGAAGAAGTTTTAATAACAACCGTGGAGGAAGTGATTCTCGTGGTGGTTATGGTGGAAACAACCGTGGTGGAGATAACCGTGGTGGTGGAAACAGAGGAGGATATTAATATTTTTTTCTAAGATATAAAAAAAGGTGTCAATTTATTGACACCTTTTTTGTTTGTATATGTTTTGTAATAGAGAGACAATGCAATGTGTCTTCTTTTGTTGAAATGTTTACAAATTAGCAACTAACCAATCTCCAACTTCGCTGGTTTTATATGCTTTGGTTCCCTTTGGAGCTAAGTCTTCTGTGATAATTCCTTGTTCCAATGATTTATTAACTACTGCTCTAATTGCTTCTGCTTCATCTTTTAACCCAAAAGCATCTTCAAACATCATTGCTGCAGATAATACAGTGGCTAATGGATTAGCAATATTTAATCCAGTTGCTTGTGGATAAGAACCGTGAATTGGTTCATATAATGAAGTATGCTCTCCAACAGATGCAGAAGGCATTAGTCCCATTGAGCCTGAAATTACCGAGGCTTCATCAGTTAAGATATCTCCGAATAGATTTTCAGTAATTAACACATCGTATGAGTTTGGCCATTGTACTAATCGCATGGCGACAGCATCTACAAATTCATAAGAAACAGTTACCTCAGGGTAGTCTTTTTCCATTGCCTGTACCGTTTCTCTCCATAAGCGAGATGTTTCAAGAACATTGGCTTTATCTACGCAACATAATTTTTTGCTACGCGTCATAGCAAGTTCAAAACCTTTTTTTGCTAAACGTTGTACTTCAGCTCTTGTGTAAACACAATTGTCATAAGCTGTTTCTCCGTTATCTCTTCTACCTTTTTCTCCAAAGTAAATCCCACCAGTTAGTTCTCTTAAGAAAACTAAGTCAGTTCCTTCGATTCTTTCTCTTTTTAGAGGAGAATTATCGATAAGTGAAGGAAAAGTAAATGTTGGTCTAACATTGGCAAACAAGCCTAGTTTTTTACGCATTAGTAATAATCCTTGTTCCGGACGAACTGGTGCGCTTGGGTCATTATCGTATTTTGGATGACCAATTGCGCCAAACAAAACAGCATCGGCAGCCATACAGATTTCATGTGTTTCATCAGGGTAAGGAACTCCAACGGCATCAATTGCACAAGCTCCTGTAAGAGCTGGTGTCCATGTTATTTCATGATTGAATTTTTTTGCAATAGCATCAGATACTTTTACGGCTTCATTAATTACCTCAGGTCCGATTCCGTCTCCTGCTAAAAGGGCTATATTAAATTTCATTATTTTTATTTTAAGGTTTTAAGATTTTTTTTAATCTCAGTAACTAAGATGTTTAGTGATTTTATTATGTAGCTACATTAAGCATTTTTTGTGTTGCGATAATTGCAGCAACCGTTTGGTCGGAATCTAGTCCTCTTGTTTTAAATTCTTTTCCGTGATTAATCCAAGTAATAATAGTTTCGCATAAAGCATCAGAACTACTTCCTGGTGGGATTCTAACAGCGTAATCAATCAATTTAGGTAAAGTCATTTTTTTGCTTTTATAGATTTTTGTTAATGCATTCATAAAGGCATCAAACTGACCATCACCTTGCGCGTTTTCTTCTATTATTTCCCCATTAAGATTTAAAGACAAAGTCGTTGATGGGCGCATTCCCTTAGAGTGAACTAGCATATAGGAGTCAATCGTGATTTTGTCTTGATACGTATGACTGTTCAGAACGTCCGAAATGATATAGGGCAAATCTTCTTTGGTGACAGTTTCTTTTTTATCACCCAATTCGATAATTCGTTGGGTAACCAATTTCAAATCTTCCTGATTTAGTTTTAATCCTAATTCTTGAAGATTTTTCTCGATATTAGCTTTTCCAGAAGTTTTTCCAAGAGCATATTTTCGTTTTCTTCCAAAGCGTTCTGGAAGTAAATCACTAAAATATAAATTGTTTTTATTGTCACCATCGGCATGAATACCTGCGGTTTGAGTAAAAACATTGTCTCCAACAATTGGTTTATTGGCTGGTATTCTGTAACCAGTAAAAGTCTCAACTAATTTACTCACAGAGTATAAAGAGGTTTCCTTGATGTTGATGCTTACTTCGGGTAAATAATCATTGATTACTGCAACGGTACTCTCTAGTGGTGCGTTTCCTGCGCGTTCTCCCATTCCGTTTACGGTAACGTGAAGTCCTTTTATACCTGCTTTTATAGCTTCCATAACATTAGCAACGCTTAAATCGTAATCGTTATGTGCATGAAAATCAAAATGGATATCAGGATATTTTGCAGTAATTTTAGAGATGAATTCAAAAGTTTGAGCAGGAATCAAGATGCCTAAAGTATCAGGGAGTAAGATTCTTTTGATGGGTTGTGTTGCTAAAAAAGCTAGAAAATCAAAAACATATTCAGGAGAATTACGCATTCCGTTGCTCCAATCTTCTAAATATACATTTGTTTCGATATCGTTTTCTTTTGCCAAAGCAATACTTGTTGCTATTTCTGCAAAATGTTGTTCTGGTGTTTTTTTTAACTGATGCGTGAGGTGGTTCATCGAACCTTTGGTTAATAAATTCTGAACTTTTGCTCCAGCCTTTTTCATCCATTCGATAGAAACTCCTCCGTCGACAAAAGACAATACTTCAATTCTCTTAATGTAGCCTCTTTCTTCTGCCCAAGCAGTAATGCCTTTTACTGCCTGAAATTCTCCTTCGCTTACGCGAGCAGAAGCGATTTCTATTCGATCAATATTTAATTCTTCTAACAGTAATTGCGCAATGGTTAGTTTTTCTGCAGCAGAAAAAGATACTCCTGAGGTTTGTTCACCATCACGGAGCGTTGTGTCCATTATTTCAATTTTTCTTTTTTCCATTATAAACATGATGCTAATACTATTTCATTTGTTTGAAATTGTATAGTGGGTTGAAATAAAAATTATAAAGCAGCTACATTAAGTTCAATATTAAAGTTGAAGTTAATGTAGCTGCATTTTATTTGTTGTATTAATAAGGAAGTTTATCAGCGAAAGCCACAATATCTTCTTTGATGTTTTGTAAATAATCAATGTCATCAAAGCCATTAACCATATTGTTCTTTTTGTATCCATTGATGGCAAAAGATTCTTGCTGACCAGTTGCTAACAAAGTAATGGTTTGGTTTGGTAAGTTGATTTCTAATTCTGTTTTAGGATCAGCTTCGATTGCTTTGAAAATCGTGTCAGCAAACTCAGGGCTAACTTGTACAGGAAGAACTCCAATATTCAAACAGTTTCCTTTAAAGATATCTGCAAAGAAACTAGACACTACAGCTCTAAAACCGTAATCGTAAACTGCCCAAGCAGCATGTTCTCTAGAAGATCCTGAACCAAAGTTTTTTCCTCCAACTAAGATTTTTCCAGTATAAGTTGAATCGTTTAAAACGAAATCAGCTTTTGGAGTATCATCTCCGTTATATCTCCAATCTCTAAAAAGATTGTCTCCAAAACCTTCACGTTTTGTAGCTTTTAGGAAACGAGCTGGGATGATTTGATCCGTATCTACGTTTTCTATCGGTAGTGGCACTGCACTACTAGTAAGTATATTAAATTTATCGTATGCCATTTTGATATCTGCTTTAGGCTGTAGGCTATAAGCTTTAGGCTTTTCCTACAGGGTGTATTATGTATTGTTTTTTTTTGCTTAAAGCCTATTGCTTAAAGCTTATAGCGAGAATTAAAATAACTCCCTCGGGTCTGTTAGTTTTCCTGTTACAGCAGCAGCAGCAGCCATAATCGGACTAGCCAAAAGTGTTCTTGAGCCAGGACCTTGACGACCTTCAAAGTTTCTATTAGAGGTACTTACTGCATATTTTCCAGCAGGAACTTTATCATCGTTCATTGCCAAACATGCTGAACAACCGGGCTGACGTAATACAAATCCAGCTTCGGTTAAGATGTCTAAAAGACCTTCTTCTTTAATTTGTGCTTCGACAACATGAGAGCCAGGAACTAACCAAGCGGTTACATTATCAGCTTTTTTGCGTCCTTTTACAATTTCTGTAAAAGCTCTAAAATCTTCTATTCGACCATTGGTACAGCTTCCTAAGAACACGTAGTCGATTGGTTTTCCAATCATTACATCATTTTCATGAAAGCCCATGTAAGCCAAAGATTTTTTATATGTTTCCTCTCCGCCTTCAACTTGGTTGGCATTCGGAATAGTTGCAGAGATACCAATACCCATTCCAGGATTAGTACCATAAGTAATCATAGGTTCAATATCTGATGCGTTGATGTTTAATTCAGCATCAAAAACAGCATCAGCATCCGTTTTTAAAGTTTTCCAATAAGCAACCGCTTTATCCCATGCTTCTCCTTTTGGAGCGTATAATCTTCCTTCTAGGAAATCGAATGTTTTTTGGTCAGGAGCAATCATTCCTCCACGAGCACCCATTTCGATACTTAAATTACAAACCGTCATACGACCTTCCATAGACATGTTCTCAAAAACGTCTCCAGCATATTCAACAAAATATCCAGTACCTCCAGAAGTAGTTAATTGAGCAATAATATAAAGAGCAACATCTTTCGGGCCTACACCTTTACTTAATTCACCATTTACGTTAATACGCATTTTCTTTGGTTTTGGCTGCATAATACATTGAGTAGAAAGTACCATTTCAACCTCAGAAGTACCAATTCCAAAAGCAATTGCTCCAAAAGCTCCGTGAGTAGAAGTGTGTGAATCTCCACAAACAATAGTTGCGCCAGGTAATGTAATTCCGTTTTCAGGCCCTACAACATGAACGATTCCATTTTTAATGTGACCTAATCCCCAGTGAGAAATTCCGTATTCGGCAGCATTATCTTCTAATGCTTTTAGCTGGTTGGCAGATAAAGCATCTTGAACTGGTAGATGTTGATTTATAGTTGGTGTATTGTGATCCGCAGTTGCAAAAGTGCGTTCTGGGTATAAAACCGAAATACCTCTGGATTTTAATCCTAAAAAAGCAACAGGACTTGTAACTTCATGAATGAAATGACGGTCAATGAAAAACACATCTGGTCCATCTTCAATTTTACGCACCACGTGCGAATCCCAAACTTTGTCGAATAATGTAGTACTCATTTTTTAACTATTTTTTAATTGTAATTTCCATGTAATCATAAGAGAATAACAAAATTAGAAAAAGAAACAAAAGTAAGAATTGGTATATTTGATTATATACGATGCCCAAACCATTTTACAAATTATAAACTCATTCAGATTACTTGATATTGATTGGGGAATTGTATTTTGTTTTATTTTTTAGTTTCTTCTTTTAGCTAAAATTATCTTGATTGTTGTGGATATTGATAATTTGTGTATTTGTCGCTATTTTGTTGTGTATAAAGTGATTTGGATGTGGATAATATTCTAAACGGAATGAAAAACATAATAATTAGTGGTTTTTAGTTTTAGTTTGTAGTGATTTAAAAATGAAATTTTTGAATGTTTTGTTCATTTAAATCTATTCTATAATAAGGCTGTTCTTTTAGTTGTGTTTTACGACATCCAAAAAAATAGAAAAGATGTATTTTTCTATTTTATTGTCATTAAATTTAACACAATTACATGTTTTATTCTTAGAAGCTCCATTGTTTTTAATAATATAATAGATTTTCAAAAACGGCTTTTTTATTAACACTCAACCTCTTTTTCTTTCTCTAAAAAAAGACTAAATTTGAAGTTCAATTTTTGTAATTTCATATAATTGCAATCATCTCATTTACAACTATGTACTTAATATTCGATACAGAAACTACAGGATTACCTAAGCGTTGGGACGCACCTATAACTGATTCTGACAACTGGCCTCGCTGTATACAAATTGCATGGCAACTGCATGATGATATGGGGAAACTCATCGAGCATCAGGATTATTTGGTAAAACCCGATGGATTCAATATTCCGTATGATGCAGAACGTATTCACGGAATTTCGACTGAGTTGGCCGAAGCCGATGGAATTACTTTGGCCGAAGTTTTAGAGAAATTCAATATTGCTTTAAGTAAAACCAAATTTATCGTTGGTCAGAATTTAGGTTTTGATGTAAATATCATGGGGGCAGAATTTCATCGAATGGGTATTGATTCCCCTATGAGTACTATGCCAGTTCTTGACACTTGTACAGAAGTTACCGCTTCGTTATTACAATTGCCTGGAGGTCGTGGAGGAAGATTTAAATTGCCAACATTAACAGAATTACATAGCTATCTTTTTAATAAACCTTTTGCAGAAGCGCACAATGCAACTGCCGATGTTGAGGCAACAACACGTTGTTTCTTAGAGTTAATAAGAAGAGAAGTTTTTACAAAAGAAGAATTAGATGTTCCGAAGGATTATTTTGGGGAATTCCAGAATAAAAATCCTCAGGAGATCAAGTTGATAGGCTTAAAGCATATCAATTTAAAAGCGGCTTCTGATAAAATTAGAGAGCAATTAAAAGCTTTGGAATCGGATGATAAGCAAACAACAGTTTCAGAGTCAGATTTAGAGGGTTTTAAAGCAGCGAAGTATTCACATTTGCATAACCACACGCAGTTTTCAGTTTTACAATCAACTATAGGGATTGGAAATTTAGTTTCGGCTACAGCCAAAAACGGAATGCCAGCTGTCTCGATGACCGATACTGGAAATATGATGGGGGCTTTTCATTTTGTAAGTGCCGTTATGAATCATAATAAAGCGGCATCAGGTAAAAATAAAGCTTTGGTTGAAGCTGGTGAAGAGCCAACGGAAACAGAAATAAAACCAATTGTGGGTTGCGAATTTAATGTTTGTGATAATCATTTGGATAAAAGCAAAAAAGACAATGGTAATCAGGTTGTGCTGTTGGCTAAAAATAAGAAAGGCTATCACAATTTGGCAAAAATGTCATCGATTGCTTTTACAGACGGATTTTATTATGTTCCAAGGATTGATAGAAAGATTGTTGAGCAATATAAAGAAGATATCATGGTTTTGTCTGGGAATTTATACGGAGAAATCCAGAGTAAAATCCTGAATGTTGGTGAAAACCAAGCAGAAGAAGCTTTGATTTGGTGGAAAGAGCAATTCGGAGACGATTTCTATCTAGAAGTAATGCGCCACAATCAAGAAGACGAAAACCGCGTAAATAAAACACTGATTGAGTTTTCTCAAAAACACAGCGTCAAATTAATCGCGACAAATAATACCTATTATTTAAATAAAGAAGATGCCAATGCGCATGACATTTTGTTGTGTGTAAAAGATGGTGAAAAACAAGCTACGCCAATTGGTCGTGGTCGCGGATATCGTTACGGATTACCCAATCAGGAATATTATTACAAGTCGCAAGAAGAGATGAAAAAACTCTTTAATGATTTACCTGAAGCGATTATCAATATTCAGGAAATTGTAGATAAGGTCGAAATTTACTCGCTTTACCGTGATGTATTGCTTCCTAAATTCGATATTCCTCAGGAATTTATAGTTGTTGAAGACGAAGCAGATGGCGGCGTTCGAGGTGAAAATAAATACTTGCGCCATCTTACTATGGAAGGGGCAAAAAGACGATATGGTGAAATTACAGAATCTATTCAGGAACGTCTGGATTTTGAATTGCTTACCATTTCAAATTCCGGATATCCGGGTTATTTCTTGATTGTTCAGGATTTTATAGCCGAAGCTAGAAATATGGATGTTTCGGTTGGTCCGGGACGTGGATCCGCAGCGGGATCTGCCGTTGCATATTGTTTAGGAATTACCAATATTGACCCGATTAAGTACGATTTGCTTTTTGAGCGTTTCCTGAATCCAGATCGTGTATCCATGCCCGATATTGATATTGATTTTGATGATGAGGGGCGTGGTCGAGTTATGGATTATGTAATCAATAAATACGGTAAAAATCAGGTTGCGCAAATTATTACATACGGTAAAATGGCTACCAAATCAGCCATTCGTGATACGGCTCGTGTGTTGGATTTGCCATTATTTGAAGCGGATAGAATTGCTAAATTAATTCCGGCAATGATGCCGTCAAAATGGAATTTAGCACGTTTTATTTCTGAAAATGAAGATGAGGTTAAAAAAGCACTTCGTTCTGATGAGTTTGATAATGTAAAAGAATTAATTGCTATTGCTAATGAAGATGATTTGGCAGGAGAAACCATTCAACAGGCAAAAATCCTTGAAGGATCGATGCGAAATACTGGGATTCATGCTTGCGGGGTAATTATTACGCCATCGGATATTACGAATTTTGTTCCTGTAACAACTGCAAAAGATTCTGATTTATATGTAACACAGTTTGATAACTCGGTTGCAGAAAGTGCAGGATTGCTGAAGATGGACTTCTTGGGTCTGAAGACCCTTACCTTGATAAAAGATACTGTTAAACTCGTAAAATATAGAAACGGAATCGATCTTGATCCAGATACATTCCCGATTGATGATGTTGAAACATATGCACTTTTCCAAAGAGGAGAAACGGTTGGAATCTTCCAGTATGAGTCGCCCGGAATGCAGAAATACATGAAGGATCTAAAACCAACAGTTTTTGGAGATTTAATTGCGATGAATGCCTTGTATCGTCCGGGACCTTTAGAATATATCCCATCTTTCGTACGAAGAAAGAATGGCGAAGAGGAAATCAAATACGACTTAGATGCCTGTGAAGAATATTTAGGAGAAACATACGGAATTACAGTTTATCAAGAGCAGGTAATGCTTTTGTCGCAATCGCTGGCTGACTTTACAAAAGGTGAGGCTGACGTTTTGCGTAAAGCGATGGGTAAGAAACAAAAGGATGTATTGGATAAAATGAAACCTAAATTTGTTGAACAGGCTGCGAAAAAAGGCCATGATGCAAAAGTTTTAGAGAAAATTTGGAAAGATTGGGAAGCATTTGCAAGTTATGCCTTCAACAAGTCGCACTCAACTTGTTATGCTTGGATTGCATATCAAACTGCTTATCTAAAAGCACATTATCCTGCAGAATATATGGCAGCGGTACTTTCGAATAATATGAATGATATCAAACAAGTATCATTTTTTATGGAAGAATGTAAGCGAATGGGATTACAGGTTTTAGGGCCAGATGTAAATGAATCGTTTTATAAATTTACTGTAAACGATGAATATGCGGTACGTTTCGGGATGGGGGCTATTAAAGGCGTTGGTTCTGGGGCAGTGGCAACAATTGTAGAAAGCAGGAAAGACGGCAAATATAAATCGATTTTTGATTTGGCTAAGCGAATTGATTTGCGTGCGGCTAATAAAAAAGCAATCGAAAATCTGGCACTTGCAGGTGGTTTTGATTCGTTTGAAGGAACTACTAGAGCGCAATATTTTCATGATGACGGGGATGGAATTACTTTTTATGAAAAGGCGATTCGTTATGGATCAAAGTTTCAGGAAAATGAAAATTCATCACAAGTGAGTTTGTTCGGAGAAACAAGCGAAGTTCAGATCGCTGAGCCAATTGTGCCTCCGTGTGAAGATTGGAGCACAATGGAAAAACTGGCTAAGGAGAAGGAAGTGGTTGGAATTTATATTTCAGGACATCCTCTTGACGATTTTAGATTTGAAATGAAATACTTCTGCAATGCCAGATTAGAATCCCTGAAAAGTATGAATGAGTATGTAGGGAAAAATCTAAATTTTGCCGGAATAATAAATAACGTACAACATCGCGTTGCAAAAAACGGAAAAGGTTGGGCAATATTTAATTTGGAAGGATATGATGAAAGTTATGAATTCAAAATCTTTGGCGAAGAATATTTGAAATTTCGCCATTTCCTGATTCAGAATAATTTTGCTTTTCTGAAAGTACTAATTAAAGATGGATGGGTAAATCATGATACAGGTAAAAAATCAGATCCAAGATTGCAATTTGTCGAAGTAAGACAATTACAGGATGTTCTGGAAGTTTTTGCTAGAAAATTGATTTTATTGTTGAATATAAAAGATTTACAGGCAGAGTTTATTCATAAGTTGAGCCATTTATTTAATGAGAATAAAGGGGATAATACAGTAACTTTTGAAATAATGGAATTAGAAAAAATAAAGCGCTTGGTTCAAGTTGAAACTACAACAGAGTTTGAGGGAGCTGATGATACAGTTTTTGTAGATGAAGGTGATGATGAGAATGGTGATGAAGCGATGAGTACAAAAACGGCAGAAGTTACAGAAGTTGAGGAGATAAATGTAGTTACTAAATTGATTATGCCAAGTAGAAGGTTGAAAGTAAATATTTGTACTGAGTTATTGCAAGAATTAGAGAAAATGCAGATAAATTTTAAGTTAAATTAAAGTTTTATAGTTAAATTTTTAAATAATGTATTTTTTTAACGATATAATTATGCGTGCATATTATTTTTTTAGTATCATTGTTGTTAATTACAACGATTGCGTTCTAATTGCTACAAAGCAAAAGAGAACATCCTGTTAAATTATTTTAGACTGTATAAATTATTTTAAGAAAAAAATTATGAAAAAGAACCTTTTTTTATTAGGAATGATGGTTTGTTCTATGACAATGGTAGCTCAAACTGAAACAAAAGAACATGAAAGCTGGTATTTTAAATTAGGCGGATCTTATTTCTTGCAAACAGCAGCTACTGAGTTTCCAACTGTAGGAGGAAATCTTCCTTTGGATAGAACTTATGTAGGTAAAGAATTAGTCTCTGAAGAAAGTGTTACTGGGTCTTTTGGTGAAGGTTTTAGAACAGGAGTTACTGCTGGTTACCGTTTTTCTGCTCGTTTAGGAGTTGAGATGGGGATTAATTATTACACTAGTAATAGTAAGACTATGGCGCAAACTACTACAGATCAGATTTTTGTTTCTGGAGGAAAGCCTATTTATAACTTTATTTCTGAAGGACAAATTAAAGCCTTTGATCTTGCTCCTGCTTTAGTTATGTATTTAGGGAAATCTCATGGATTTGAGCCATATACAAAAGTAGGTGTGTTGATTCCAATTCATGGAGATCTTAAAATTACTACAGATGCGGTTGTGCCTACAGGTGTAGCTAGTCCAGCAACTATGGCAGTTCGTAGTGTTGATAAGGTAAAACCAAATCCAACAGTAGGGTTTGTAGCTGCTTTAGGAACATCTTATAAATTAGGAAAAAATATCGCGGCATTTGCAGAATTAGAATATCGTAACTTTACAGTACACGGAAAGACTAAAGAAACTACAGAGTTTACTGTTAACGGTAATGATGCTTTAGCTTCAAGAACTACAGCGCAGATTCATACTAATTACGGAAGTTCTTTAAATACAACTTCTAATAATGCTTTGACAAATCCTAATGGATTAGATCAAAGTAAGCCGATGGATGAGTTGAGCTCTTATGTAGGTATTAGTGGATTAGGTTTGACTTTAGGTCTTAGATATAACTTATAATATTTTGCTTTTTTAGTTTTTAGAGAAGAGGACTTCCGAAAGGATGTCCTCTTTCTTGTTTGTAATTCATATAGAAGGTTGCTTGAATTGTCTAGTCCTAAATAACCGATACAGATTATGAAT
>NZ_JADNRC010000009.1 GCF_015594725.1 Flavobacterium sp. ALJ2
GAAACAGAATTTAAAGTTTATTAAGATGATAAGAATAGTTTGTTTCTTAATGTTTATCTATTCTGGAATAAGTTTTATGGCTTGTTCACAAGAAAAAGCAAACATCATGCAAAATCCAAGTATTTCCGCCGATAATTTAGTAGAAGAGATAGCCAAACAAATAGCTCATTATCCAAAAGAACCCATGTATGCTTTAAGGCAACATGCGTTTAAATGCTATTTTGAGATTTATATTGATAACATACTAGTAGCCAAAAACTTTGATGATTTATTAGCTGGTGCATTTGATATTAATAGGCTAACATTTAAATCAGGACATCACAAAATAAAATACAAATTAAAAACTATTCTTATCTAAATTTAAAAAAAACTAGGATATCCAGAAAACAATCTTATATTTGCACTCGCAATCAGAAAATGATAGCAACCTAATAAAATAGGGCGATTAGCTCAGCTGGTTCAGAGCACCTCGTTTACACCGAGGGGGTCGGGGGTTCGAACCCCTCATCGCCCACCAAGAAACTCCTTAAGAAATTAAGGAGTTTTTTTATAAAAATTATTCTTACTTCTAATAGATCATGGATCAAGCGCAAAAGGGATCATTAAAATTGTTCAAGAGAATGTTATAATCCCTACTTAGTCAATCCCTCTTGTAAAATCTCTTTAATACCTTCAATATGACTCGTGAACTCAGTTATTTGCAATAGTACTTGTGCCATGTTATTACTATCACCAAAAGCTTTTAATTTATTGTTTTTTACAAAAGTAGCTTTTATATTTTCCCATCTAATGGTTTCTTCTGGATTGAGCATTTTTGTCATTTCTTTAAATTTCAAAAGATTCGCTTCTGCTGCACTTGTCAATGTTTGTGTTTCGTTTTGATAATGTGAAAGTAAAACGGTCTCAATTTCGGCATCATTCATCATTGGGACAATTTTAGAAACCAGTTTATTCATATCACGATATGAACCTTGAAGTTTAAATGGAGGCTCAACACGGTAAGCATCTTCCATAGCAGCCGAAGCAATATAGGCTGAATTTGATTTTAACACCACAGTACGCACTTTAATAACCTTATCTAAAATAGCTAAATAGGTTTCAATATCTTGTTTAGAATGATTGCCTTTTAACTCAAAACCTTCTTTTTTACCAGAAGTTACCATTTCGATTAATGGGTATAAATCTTCCGGAGCTTTTGATACCAATTGAGTTAAGAGTGGGTGTGAAGTCAACGAGTTTTCAATCAAACTTAATTCAAAAAGATCAGATGTATTTCCTATAACATCCCCCAAATTGTAAATATCGGCTCTATTGGCCAACATATCTGGTATTCTAAATTTTTCACCTGTTTCGGTGTATGGGTTTCCTGCCATGACCACACAAAATTTCTTAGATTTCATATCGTACGTTTTTGACTTACCGTTGTAAACGCCTTCAATTTTTCTGGTTCCATCAGCAAGAGAAATGAATTTCTGCAAAAATTCCGGGTTGCAATGTTGAATATCATCTAGGTAAAGCATGACGTTATTCCCCATCTCAAGTGCTAAATTAAGCTTTTTCAATTCTTCTTTAGCAGCAGAATTTGTTGCAGATTCTGGATCGACCGAGGTAATTTCATGTCCTAAAGCTGGGCCATTAATTTTAACAAAAACTAAGCCGAGTCTATTAGCGAGATATTCCATTAAAGTTGTTTTCCCATAACCTGGTGGCGAAACTAATAACAGCATTCCTGATCGGTCTGTACGTCTATTTTCTCCAGCACTGCCAAGCTGCTTGGCTAAATTATCTCCAAAAAACGGGAGGTAAACCTGATCAATCAATTTATTTCTTACAAAAGAAGTAAGTACTTTTGGCTCAAATTCATGAAGTCTCAAATCCTCTTTTAGCTGAAGCGTTAGTTGATGTCTTTGATTTCTAAAATTTTCAAATTCAGGAACATCTTTTTCAAAGTAATTTTGCAACTCGTTTAAGAAATGATGATAATTAAAATGAAATTTTCCCTCTTTTATTGTAGGATGAGCTCCTGATAAATCGGTTATTACAGCATCAGCATCAATTGAAATAATCAATTCATTACTCTCATGTGGAAATAACAGTAATACAATTACTTCATAGACATATTCTAAATCTGCGTGTGCTTTTGAATCGTTGATATAGGAAGAAACCCATTGTAACGCTAATTGAATTTTATCAATCACGGCACTAGCTTTCTCAATACCTTGTTTAAATTTGAGATCGGTATTTTTTGCAACAAGCAATTTTTGAAAATCTTCTAAAAGCTGTTTTGCTTTTAGGCTTGTAACAAAAGCGTCATCCTTCATTAACTCTTGAAAAAGATAAGAAGAAATAACTTTGGCGTCAATCTGTAATTTCCTGACAAACTCAAATTTTTCTAAAAATAAATTTACTTCTTCTTCCAATTCCGATAACAAATATTCGAACTGACTACTATTTGGAAAAACAGCCAAAATTTCGCCAGCTGATTTAACCTTTTGATTTAAAACATCACGCTTTTCCGTTGCTAACGTTTTCCAAAATAATTGAGCAAATGCACGTGTTTTTGATTCAAAACGAAGCATTCCCAGTGCATGGTATTTTTCTAAAAATGTTTTTAATATCTTAACTGCATCTACATCATGCACTCCCTTTATGTACCCTTCTAAATAATTTTTGGATGTCTCTTCAGCAACAATTTGTTGTAAATTATCAAAAGTCATCTGAGCCATGTCATCTATAGGATACTTTTTGAAAATTTTATAAGCTAAGTAAGAAGCTCTATAAATCTGATTATTTTCAGAAACTAAATCTTGAGTCCAGTATTTTTTATCAGCATCTAAAACATCATTTTTCAAGGGTTGATAAAAGTCAGTTCCTGTTAAGTGATAGTTTAATTTCCCATCCTTAAAAAGGATAGTTAAATCTAAATTTTGCTTGTTTACTGCAAATTTATGTTTACCTAGTTTGATAATGTTTTCGCCATCTTCATACAATTCATTTTTGTCTTTAAGTTTTCGCAAAGCATCTTCTTTAGCCGATTTTAACTCAGTTTCAATAGATTCTGCCTTACCAACATCTTCCAAATCATGCAATTGCTGCACTAAATCGCGAAGCTTAGATATCATTAAATCAGCAGCAAAATACCCATTAATTTCCTCAGCCGTATTTAGTGTCATTGCTTTGGCAGCAACACTTTTCAGAATTCTTTTAGAAGCATTTTCAAGTGCAATTGTTTTTTTATTTCTAGCCTCAAGTAAACTATTTTTCTTGGTTTCAAAAGCGGTATAAACCTCTTCTCGTTTTTCAATAATTAATTCGATAAACTCTTCAAAATCTGCAAATCGAGCTTCTAAATCTTCAATTTGAATTGACATCTTATTGAGCGATTCAGCAATTTTTTCGGGTGTATTAGCACGATCAATAGCGTTTACAATACTTTGGTCAATCAATTTCATTTGTGCGGCAAAATCCGCTTTTGCCTCCTGACCTCCCAAAGCATTAATTTTATTTTTAATTTCTACTTTTACTTTGTTTAAAGTCGCAAAAATTAAGGAAATCGTATTGATGATTTGCGTTGCATGCGAAGTATCGTCAATTTTTAAATTGGAAACAATATCGATCAGCATTTCAAGATCAGATGTAATCTGATTTACCTCGTTTTCTAACTTTTTACCTTCCGTTACTTTTGAAATTGATACTATTTCTTCCTGACGCTCTTTTACTCGAATGTGATACGGTGCTAAGGCTCTTTCATCCAATAAAAAGCTTACGCAATGTTGCGAAATTCGTTCGGTTTGCTCAACAATATTTTTCTCTAACTCATCAATAAAGGAAATATCCATATATCGGACTTCCTTTAAACTTATAACTCCTCCTCTAAGCGAACGTAAACTCGCAAGATTATTTACAAAAGAATCGATATTATCTAATGGAGAGGACTTTATGTTACTAAATAATTTGGTTGCTTTTGCTCCTGTTTCCACTTTAATTTCTTGCGCATGTAAACGCAATTGAACGACTTTTTCAAATTCGTCAATTGCCGTGTTTGCGGTGTTTTTTATTTCAAGAAGCGGAATTTTTAATTCAAATGTTTCTTTACCTCCAATCCAATAATAACTGTCTATTATATTTTCCGATAGTTTTGCCAGATCGCTATACAATCCTTCATAATCATCATTTTTATTAAGAAGGGTAATAATAGAATTTGAATCTGCCATTACTTTCACAATGTCCTTATTCCCAATTTTATAGATATAGCTATCTTTATGTACTGACAGACTATTGTCGTCTCTAACAAAAGGTGTCTGCCAAATTTGAATTACATGATTTTTGGTTTGTTCATCTTCAGATTTAAAATAACATAATTCACCATTTCGAAGGATGGTAAAACCATTACATATAATAGGCGTTTTTACCTCGTGAGATATTAAATTATAGGAAATCAATACGTATTGACCATATTTATTTTCATAAAAAACATACACAAAATCTTCACCATTTGGCGAAGCGATTCGCTCTTGAAACAATAAATTATCTAGTGTGTTTTCAAATATTTTATACTCGCCAGTTTGTAGATAATAACCATTCGAAAATATCAGACCATGATTATCAGGTAGCACAATTGCAGCATTTTTTATACTGTCAATCTTCTGTACTTCTTGTAATTTATGATTGTAAACAAAATAACGAGACTCTTCTTGGAAAGGCTTTATTTGCAAAGCAATTAAGTTTCCGAGATCTGCAAATTTATAGTTTCCATCATCCAAAGTCTGATCCGGAAATGCCACTTCTTCATCATAAATTCCTTTTCCAGAAGAGGTATTATCTTCGATTTTAATAGTCAATGTCCCTCCAATAGTCTCTACAAAGACTTTATCTAAAATAGAAATATGGGAGTGCTTTCCGTACTTATGCATTTCTCTTGCCGTATCTTGCCAAAAAAAATCATGTTGTTCTGGGAATTTGTATTCATGGTCGCTACGATTGTCAATATATTCTAATTTGTTTTCACGAATCAACCATTTAAAGGTTTTAATATCTGTTGTACGATCACTTATCTGAAAAACCATGTACAAGTAATTTCCAGAAATGAAAAATTTTCTGAATTCTGTATCCCGATAATACTTATAGAGATTCAAAAAATCAAAAAGGAAATTTTCGTTATTAATTAAATCAAGATTTTGAAGTTGAAATTCCTCGTTTTCATATTTGTAAATACTAAAAACATCTTCAATTTTAATTTCTGTTCGAAGTCCAAAATAAACATTATAACCAAATAAGCATAAATCGCCCACACTAACAATATCACTGGAAATACAATTGTTTTCGGTAAGGATACGATTGTTCGCTATTAATTTAGTCTCAATACTCCCAAAAATCTCTTTTCTTGCAGTATTAAGTAAATTTAAGCGTTCAATTAAATCTTTTTTTTGAGCTTCTAAACGACTTTGTATAATTTCGTAAGTTCCGCCTTCTAGTGTATTCATACTATAAAAGTGTAGGTGGTAAGTAATGTAAAAAGCCTGATATTTTTAAATCAGACTTAAAATATTCTGCAAGAACATGTATCGTTCTTGCAGAAATTATGAGTTGATGTTACTCTATTTTTTTGTTGGCTAAACCAAGGTTTTTAGCCATTGACATCAGGCTTGAGAATAACCCTTGTTCGCTATCATCGTTACTTTTTCGTTGTAATTCAATAAGTAAACTAGAAACAGTAAAGTTTTTTATGTCTTCCGAAGAAATACCATATTTATCTGCAAATCCTTTTATTTTTTCCAAAAGGTTACCCTGATCTAAGTTGCCCTCTCCAAGTATAGCTTCTTTAATCTCCGTAATGTTTTGTGAACTATTAACTAATCGATCAAAGCCTTTTGCTCTGGTAATCTGACCCACAATTTGATCAAAGAACATAGTTTCTCCACCCACGATATCAATTTTAGCTGCTTTAAGCGCTTCACCAATAACATTAGCTTGCGCATCTGCAATATCTTTTTGAATATTTATATGTGCTAAATCTACTTGTAGTTCTTTGTTAAGGCGTAGCTTAAACTCTTCGTGCTCTTTTCCAACACCGTCCAGTTTTTTCATTGCATTTGCTTTTTCTTCAATTCCTGTAGCCTCAGCAACGGCTTTTTCGCGTATAACTTCTGCCTCAGCAAATCCAAAGTCTTTAGACGCTATTGCTTTTGCTTTCATTCCTGCAGCTTCAGCAAGTGCTATTTTTTCAACAATAACAGCATCTACAATACCTTGACGTTCGTTAGCATCTGCTTTTGCATGCATAACCTGCGCTTCAGAAAGGCCAAGAGTGGCATCCTCTTTTGCTTTTGCCTCTGCCAAAATTTTTCTAGCTTGTGCTTCTTTTTCGCTGGCAATCATTTTAGCTTCTGCATCAATACTAGTTTCTTCTGCTCTTTGTTTTGCAGCTTCTTTTTCACCTTCTGCTGCTCTAATTCTTTTAATGAAAATTTCTTCACTATCTTTTTCGGCTAGAGTAATAGCCACTTTTTTCTGTCTATCTGCCGTTTTGAAAGCTTCGATGTCTTTCATGTTTTCTTGTTCCTGAACTACTCCTTTTTCGAGTACTACGCGATCTCTAATAACATCCTGAATATTTTTTCGCTCAATCTCAACAGCTTTTTCTTTTTCAATTTGCGCTAAGGTCACAATTCGTTGGCGTTCCGTGTGTTCCAACTCTCTATCTTTTTCTACTCTTTCGGTCTCAACAGCTTCAGTACGTTGTTTGTTCTTTAAAGCTACAATTACCAATCGATCTTTATTTTCTTCGGCAATAGCTACTTTTTCAGAAGTGTTAATTCTTGCTGTTTCAGATTTCAATCGTTCTTCTTCTGATACTTTTAAAATTTCTGCTTCTTCGCGTGCTCTAATATTAGCTATTTCTCGCTTTTGCTGCTCTTCTTTTTCTGCTAGCTGACGATCAAGTGCCAGAATGGCTTCTCTAGCCTCAACATCTTGTTTACGAATCGTCTTTTCTTCGTCTCTGCGAATTAAATTCGATTTGATGTTTTGAGCTGCAGTCAACTCGATAATTTTTTTAATACCTTCGGAATCAAGAATATTATCTGATTTCAAATGAGACAGAGATGTTTGTTCTAAGTCATCAATCGCACAATCATCTAATACATATCCGTTTAAATCAGTTCCGATTATCGAAATAATTTCTTGTCTAAATTCACTTCTAGCTTCGTATAATTCAATAAAATCGAATTTTTTACCAACCGTTTTTAATGCTTCTGAGAATTTAGCATCAAATAACGTTCGTAATACTTCAACCTCCGAAGCTCTTTCACAACCAATTGTTTGCGCTACATTGATAATATCAGTTGTTGATTTATTGATTTTTATAAAAAAAGTGACCTTTATATCAGCTCTAATATTGTCTTTACAAATTAAACCATTGACACCTGTACGTTCTACATCTAATTTTTTAACAGAAATATCCATTATTTCCATTTTGTGTAAAACAGGTACAACCAGTCCAGCGTTGTAAAAAACTATTGTGCCTCCAGCTCCAGTTCGAATAATGACTTTTCCTTGGATAATTTTTTTGTACATCGAAATGATCCACACGAGTAAGCCAATTATGACTACAATTATTGCAATCATTGTAATAAGTAAAGAGTTTCCTAACATTTTCTTGGTATATTAATTAAAGGGTAAAAGTTTATGAATAAATAAAATTATTGGGTGTTATGTTATAACATTAGTTATTTAATAATCAAATTTTTCGACGTAATAATATTTTTTGTCTTTATTTTCACGGATGATAACTGCTTCTTGTCCAGCAACTAATTTCTCATAGGTATTACTTCGTGCCGATAACCGAATAGGATCTCCATTGACACTTAACTGAACTTGTCCTGTTTTCAAATTATCAAAAGCAGAAAAGACAATGCATCTTCTGCCTAGAAAATCAATTTCAGGTTCTCCTTTATGATTTACTTGTTTGTAAAAATAAGAAAGAGGCTTACTGAAAATTTTAACAACAAAAAGACTTACCAAAAAATTTGGAATCAAAAGTAAAAAACCAAGAAGCGTACTACTTATCCCTAAATAATAAGTTACATTAATGCTGATAAACCACATGCTAAAAAAGATAATGGTCATGACAAACATCAGCGGTATTTCATCAAAATTGAAATATTCTAAAACTTTCATGAAACCATTTCCGTCTGAATTTTCCGGACGACCAGGTACATCGTTTGTATAGTGATCAAAATCGGTTTCGAGATCACTTGAATCAAAATCAATACTGAATAGATCAGGATCTATACCTACAAGAATTACCAATATCCAGTACAACAATAGTATTATCGACATGATACTGAAAAAAGCGTTTACAGGTGAAAAGGAAATTTCTATGAGTTCTTTCATTGAGGTTTCGGTTATTCTTTTGAGTCAGTAATGCCTAGCTGTTCTTTTAATTTTTCAAGTTCACTTAATGCCTTTGTTTCTGAAACATTTATTGCTTTATCAATTTCTTCATCAATTGATTTTGCATTACCTGCAATTTCGCCGTAAGCTTCTGCCAGAGCCTCTTCCTGAGCTACTTTTTCTTTCATACGCTCCAATAAGATAACTGTTCCGTTACTGTCTATTTGAGCCATTTGTTTATTCAGGCTTTTAGTTGCATCGGCTACTTTTACTCTTGATCGCAAAATTTTTAGTTCATTTTCCCATTTGGAAATATTTTGCTTAATGGTTTTTACATTAGATTCCATTTGCAGCACATTCTGATCAAATTTTTCTTTGTCAGCAATAGCTCTTTTTTGCCCTGTAAAAGCTTGTTCTTTTTTAATCAAAGCTTCAGTAGCCAAGCGATCTGCCTCAGCAGAGATCAATCCTCCAGACTGTGCTTTTCTCAAAATAAGCATGGCTTTTTCGTTATAATCTTCTCCTTTATTGGCATATTCTTCCACTTCATTCTTGGCTCGGATACACATAGCTTTCACCTGTGCCAAAGCTTCCAAACTTTGATCCAAGTCCTCTTTCATGTCACGAATCCCTTGCTCTGTCATTTTGATAGGATCTTCTATGCTGTCAATTGCAGAATGTACTTCTGCTTGTCCTATTTTGAATAATCTTTTTAAAAATTGCATAATTATCTGTTTTTTGAAAAATTAATAATTTGATCTGAATATTCACTCAATAAAACACTCAATGAATTTATGGTTGCTTCAAATTCATTTTGGTCTAAATTTTCAATTTGCAACGAGTCTCTAAAAATTACTTTTCGACCTGTATCATCAAGCACAAAGGCACCGTGGATAATGTCTCTGTTTTTTTGTAAAAGTGATTTGTAAACATGATTCCCATCTTCTTTAATTTCAAAAATAAACTGTTCAAAAATTACAATTGGATAGGCTACACAAATAATTAAATGGAAAATACCTTCAGATTCATTATTAACAATGAAAATTCCTTCTTTAGGATTCTCATGTTTGATATCCAACTGCAGATTTTGAAGAAAACCTTTTACACAGGCATAATAGTCTTTCATAGAATGTGAAATAATTATTTGATAAAAACCGGTTATTTAATAAAAAGGAACAAGTTGATTTTTACTTCTTAGTAAGAAAAGAAATAAAATAACTACGCTACTAACCCAAATAACTAGCAAAAAGTCGTATTTTTACTAAATAAATTATACAAAAAAAACAAAAATACAAAAATATCTTACAAATGCAAATATAATTAGCAAAATGGTATTAATGTTTGGGAAAAATTTAAAAAAAATCAGAAGTGTCTATAGCATGAGTCAGCAAGATTTTGCGGCTATTTTTGATTTAAAGCGCGGAACATTAGGAGCTTATGAAGAAGGCAGGAGTAATCCTAAATTAGAAACAGTAATAAAAATTGCTAACCATTTTAGCATTGGCATAGAAGAGTTACTCATCAAAGAATTAACGGTAAATAGACTTCTAAAATTTAATGAACTTCTTACAGTAGAGAGTGACGCTTTTAATATTGTAGATTTTGATGGAATTCATTGTGTTTTACCAAACGACAAACATTACTTTATTAAGGGATTTTCGTTTGGAATTAATTTAGAAAAATTTCCAGTGATTAAGATTCCTAATGTTGACAATACCAATCGCATGGCATTTTCAGTGGATGATTTGTCTATGACTGGTGGATCGATGGAATTTTTTCCAAAAGATATTGTTATTGGTGCTGAATGTGACAAGTTTGCTATTGACGATAAAACCTTCGTTATAGCACTTACTCAAAATGAACTCTTATTTAGAAAATTTTTCAAGGTTGATGATCACTTTGTTTTAAAAGCAGACCATCATGGCGTAGTAGATTTAGCTCTTTCAGCTAAAGATGTTATTTGTATTTGGAAAATTGAACACGTTATTCAGTACGGCATGAATTCAAGAGAAATTTTTCTTGAAAATCGCTTAGCTACAATTGAGCAAACTATTGCTTCCTTGAAAAATAACAAATAGTTAGATTCATTTTTTTAATGAAATTTTATCGCTTTTGTATTTTGCCCTATTTTTCAAATTTAGAAAGTCAATTTTGAGTATCTAAAGACTTTGAAAATTCAAAAATAGCCAATCAATTAGTACTACTAACAACAAAGATTTCATGCTATTATTATTTTCGTTGTAGAAGTTTTAATAGCAAAATATTTTTCATTTAATATTTTAGAAAAAGTCATAATTGGGATTGAGTGTTCGTTTACA
This sequence comes from Flavobacterium sp. ALJ2, assembly GCF_015594725.1. Lineage (GTDB taxonomy): Bacteria > Bacteroidota > Bacteroidia > Flavobacteriales > Flavobacteriaceae > Flavobacterium. The sequence continues at coordinate 10,713 of NZ_JADNRC010000009.1, forward strand.
GTCCCTAATACCCCACTAAGAAACTCCTTAATTTCTTAAGGAGTTTCTTATGCCTTACCCTTACTTGATCCAAGCTTCATAAGTCATTTCAAACTTAATTTCACCCTTGCCATGTTTACCTATTTCTGTCCAACCCATTTTTCTATAAAATAACTCAGCTCTTGTATTTGGAGAGGTTCCTAGCCAAACACTAACCTTTGTTTGCTCAAAATACCAGTCAAGCATAACATTATGAAGTTGTTTTCCAATTCCCCTTTTTTCAAACTCTGGTTTTAAAAATAATGCCCAAATATTATTGTCATTCATATCTACAATCGAAAAACCAACAACCTCATTGTTAATTTCACAAACCCAACCTTTTCCTCTTATTATTATAAAATCCTCGCAATCTTTATCTGTTACCAATCTAGGATCAGACAAAGTATTTTCTGTTACCGAATTTCTTACTACTTGAATTTGCTTTATATCCTCGATTTTTGCTTCTCTGATAATCATATATCCTTTTATATTTTACCTATGATTTTGATTCCTTACTCTTAACTAAACTTCATAAATCAATATTCCGCTGGACAAACATAAGAAACATCTTTTTTTGCCTTAACTAACAATGACCATTAAAATTACATGTTTTTATTTACTATCAAGGATATATCATAAGGAATACGAAAGCAAACAAATTGACCAGAAGCACTACTCCATAAACAATATTAGACTTCCCTTTACTTAATGACAACATTACAGTAAACACTGACAAAGCCAACAGAACAATTGACTTTATATCAAGCCCTAAAATAATAGGCATATCCATCATAATACAAACTGCTGCAACACTAGGAATAGTTAATCCAATACTTGCCAAAGCAGAACCCAAGGCTAAATTCAAACTAGTTTGGAGTCTATTTTTTCTTGCTGCTATAATAGCCGCAATTGCTTCAGGCAATAAAATAATTGCCGCAATTACAACCCCTACCAAGGTTTTTGGCAGACTATAACTAACAATAATACTCTCAATTGTAGGTGAAAGAGTTTTTGCCAATAATACAACAATACCCAAACTCACAATAAGAAAAGTAAGGCTAGTAAAAAAAACCTTATTATTAATAATTATAGGCTGAGCTGCATCTTCATTTTCATCATCTCCAACTGTGAGGAAATATTGTCGGTATCTACTAGTTTGTGCAAATAGAAAAGAAGAATAAATAATAAGACAGGCTGCAGAAGCAAAAACCAATTGCGGCACTGAATAATAAGACCCCGAAACGCTTTCGGTAAAAGTAGGAAACACTAATGTAAATACTATAATCGAAACCAAAGATACCAATCCAATGGTTACTGAAGAAACAGAGAAATTCTGTTCATAATGTTTCAAACCACCAATTAAAAGACACAATCCAATAATACCATTAAGAATAAGCATTGTCGCCGCAAACACAGTATCTCTAGCAAGCGAAGCTGCGGCAGAACCCTCTGACATCATTAACGATATAATAATTGAAACCTCAATAACTGTTATTGATATAGCCAGAATAATGGTCCCATAGGGTTCCCCCACTCTTTCTGCTATTATCTCAGAATGATGTACTGCCGACATAACACTGAGGATTAGTAGTATACTTGCTACTACTTGAAAAATGCTGCTGTTATCGACAAGTCCGCTAAAAAAGAGAACCCAGGAAAGTATTGGAATAATAATTGTCCACTGAAGTAATTGTTTCATTTTTTTAATATATAAATACTTGTAAAGTAATTTTTACCAATAGATTTTATCATAAATTGGTTTTTTTATTTTTTTTCCAATATAAAACTTTTTTACTGAAATTAGGAAAAAACAATATTATATTTAACATTCTATTATTGCTATAATCGCAACTTTAAATTATTCTTTTAGAACTAACTCCTACAAAAAACTAACTAAACAACTCATAAACAAGCCTTTTAAAAGTCACAAAACATTTTAAAAATTATAAAACTTTTTTTGTCTTTATATTAACGCACATCAAAGCACATTAATACAATAGCCAATAATTCTACAAAACAACTCCCTTATCTTCTATGCTGAGCAATTAACTTTTATCTTAAACAATAAAATTATTATATAAAAATCAAATAGGTTCAAATGATTAAATCAATCCATCTGTTTATCATTACTGGAGGGCCAGGAGCTGGTAAAACAACTATTATCGAAGAACTAAAAAGAAGAAATTATAATTGCATAAATGAAGTTGCTCGTGACATAATCAAGGAGCAGGTAAAGTCAAATGGAGATGCCTTACCTTGGGCTGATAAAGAAAAATTTACTTTGTTAATGCTAAAACGCTCCGTTGAAACTTACATCAAAAACAAAGAGAATACATACATCACTTTTTTTGACCGAGGAATTCCAGACACTCTAGCCTATACAGAACTAATTAAATTACCACCTCCTTCACAACTAACAAAAGCTGTTAAAAAATACCGCTATAACCCTATTGTATTTATCCTACCACCTTGGAAAGAAATTTACCAAACAGATACCGAACGCAAGCAAACCTTCCAAGAAGCAATAGACACTTACGAAACAACAAAAAACACCTACAATGACTGTGGCTACCAATTAATCGAAGTCCCAAAATTAGACATAAAAAAAAGGGTTGATTATATACTGTCAATAATAGAAAGCAGGTAATCAACTCTCAAAAAATCTAAACTACTTATACCATTAATGCAAAAGGACTACAAAACAGTGTCAAGATACAATTAAGCAACTAAAACAAAAAACCCGTTCGCTAAACGAACGGGTTTTTTTAATAAATATAATCTTAGTTATTATGCTTCGAATGGAAGTATAGAAACGTATGATTTATTATCTCTTTTCTTTTGGAACTTTACAACTCCATCTACTCTTGCGTGTAGAGTGTGATCTTTACTAATGTAAACGTTTTCACCTGGATTATGTTTTGAACCTCTTTGTCTAACGATGATGTTCCCAGCAATAGCAGCTTGTCCTCCAAAAATCTTAACGCCTAAACGTTTTGATTCAGATTCTCTACCATTCTTCGAACTACCGACACCTTTCTTGTGAGCCATGACGTATGAGTTTAAATATTGTTATTATTCTTTAGTAGCTTCTTTTTTTGCTTTCGGAGCTGCTTTTTTTGCTTTTGGAGCTTCTACTTCTTCAGTAGCTACTTCTTCTGCTACAACTGCTTTTTTAGCCGCTGCTTTTTTAGTTCCTCCTGCTGCAGTAATACCTTCAATTACAATTTGAGTAAGATATTGCCTGTGACCATTTCTCTTTTTGTAACCTTTTCTTCTTTTCTTTTTGAAGATAATTACTTTGTCTCCTTTTAAGTGTTGTAACACTTTAGCTTCTACTGAAGCACCTTCTATAGCTGGGGCGCCTAAAGTAATATTCCCATTATCATCTAATAAAAGAACTTTGTCAAAAGAAACTTTTGAACCTTCTTCATTAGCTAATCTGTGAACATAAACCTTTAAGTCTTTGCTTACTTTGAATTGTTGCCCTGCTATCTCTACGATTGCATACATACCAAATTGATTTATTGATTTTTAAGGTTGCAAATATACAATTAATAATTTACTATGCAATTTCTTAATGCAAAAATCTTCCATACTTATTAATCCTTGCTTTTTTTAAGCGGTTTCGATTAATTCAAAAACACCTTTGAAGTAAAATACTGTTAAAAAACAAGCAAAAACACCCCTGTTTTGTTATTATTAATCAAAATAAGTTATTTTTGGTGTAACTATTTCTAATTAATCATTACTAATATAAGTGTAATAAAAAAATTATTAACCTTTATGAAAAATCCAATAATTATGCTAACTGCAGCACTTATGCTAGGTGGAGTAGCTTCAGCTCAAAAAGTAGCTTTTGAAGAATACGATTTAGATAACGGCATGCATGTTATCCTACACAATGATTCTTCGGCACCAGTTGTCGTAACCTCCGTAATGTACCATGTGGGATCAAAAGATGAAAACCCAGAAAGAACTGGTTTTGCTCATTTTTTCGAACATTTATTATTTGAAGGAACAGAAAATATTAAACGTGGTGAATGGATGAAAATCGTAACTGCCAATGGCGGTACTAATAATGCCAACACATCTGATGACAGAACTTATTATTACGAAGTTTTCCCCTCTAACAACTTAGAATTAGCATTATGGATGGAATCAGAAAGATTGATGCATCCCGTAATAAACAAAATTGGAGTCGACACTCAAAATGAAGTTGTTAAAGAAGAAAAAAGAACTCGTTATGACAACCAACCTTACGGAAACATACTTCCTGAGGTAAAGAAAAACATGTTTAAGAACCATCCGTATCGCTGGACAACAATAGGATCTATAAAAGATTTAGATGCAGCAACTCTTGACGAATTCAAAGCTTTTAATAAAAAATTCTATACTCCAAATAATGCTGTCTTGGTAATTGCAGGGGATTTTGACAAAGCAAAAACTAAAGAATGGATTCAAAAATACTTTGGACCAATCAAAAAAGGAGAAAAACTTCAAAAACAAACTTTTACTGAAGAGCCAATTACTCAAACTATAAAAGCTAAATACGAAGATCCAAACATCCAAATTCCGATGCTTATTGCTTCTTACCGTACTCCATCTATGAAAACCAGAGACGCAAGAGTTCTAGATTTAATCTCTTCTTATTTAAGCGATGGAAAAAGCTCTAAACTTTATAAAAAAATAGTTGACGATAAAAAAATGGCTTTACAAATTGGAGCTGTTGGTTTTAGCCAAGAAGATTACGGTATGTACATTTTATACGGCTTACCAATGAAACCTAATACTTCTGAAGACTTACTAAAAGAAATCGATGAAGAAATTGTAAAACTTCAAACTAATTTGATTTCAGAGAAAGATTACGAAAAACTACAAAACAAGTTCGATAATAATTACGTTAATTCTAACTCAACCGTAGAAGGGATTGCCGAGAATCTAGCTTCTTACTACCTGCTTTATGGTGATGTAAATCTAATAAATACCGAAATTGACCTCTATCATTCTATCACCAGAGAAGAAATTAGAGATGTTGCCAAAAAATATCTAAATCCTAATCAACGTTTAATTTTAGACTACGTTCCTACTACAAAGGCACAAAATTAAGACTCTTAGAATCATGAAAAAAAGAAAAATTATTTTAATCCTATTATTCGTAACAGGAATTATGCAAGCACAAGATCGTCCGCAACCTAAACCAGGTAGCTCGCCAGTAGTAAACATTAAAAAACCACAAACTTTTGTTCTTGCAAACGGCATGAAAGTTTTGGTTGTCGAAAATCATAAATTACCAAGAGTAAGCTTTAACCTAACCCTTGACAATGCTCCATTTGCAGAAGGAAACAAAAAAGGAGTAGATGAGCTAACAAGTAGCATGATTGGCGACGGAACTAAAAAAACAGCTAAAGAAGTTTTTAACGAAGAAATAGACTTTTACGGAGCAAATATCAACTTTAGTTCACATGGTGCTTTTGCAAGTTCACTTTCTAAATATTCAGGACGAATCCTAGAACTTTTAGCCGAAGGTGCATTACAACCTAACTTTACTCAAGCTGAGTTTGATAAAGAAAAAGCAAAACTCATTGAAGGTCTTAAAGCTGAAGAAAAAAGTGTACCTGCAATTGAAAGAAGAGTAGTTGATGCCTTAGCATTTGGCAAAAATCACCCTTCAGGAGAATTTATCACCGAAGAAACTCTAAAAAACATAACACTAACTGACATAGAAAACAATTACAAAAATCATTTTGTTCCAGAAAATGCATATTTGGTAGTTATTGGTGATATAAAATTCAAGGAAACCAAAGCAGCTGTAGAAAAACTTTTTGGAAAGTGGGAGAAAAAAACACAACCAAAAGATACCTATCCTGCTCCTGTAAACGTAGCTAATCTTCAAATTAACTTTGTTGATGTTCCAAATGCTGTACAATCAGAAATAGCACTGGTTAACACAGTAGACTTAAAAATGAATGACCCTGATTTTTTTCCTGCAGTTATTGCGAATCAAATCTTAGGAGGTGATTTTAACAGTTATTTGAACATGAACTTACGTGAAGCTCACGGATGGACTTATGGCGCTAGCTCTGGACTAGGAAGCGGGAAATACACAACCAAATTCAAAGCTGCTTCTGCAGTAAGAAATGCTGTAACTGATAGCGCCGTGACTGAATTTGTAAAAGAAATTAAAAGAATCCGAAGTGAAAAAGTTTCAGATGAAATTTTAAAAACAGTTAAAGCTGGATATATTGGTAGATTTGTTATGCAGGTAGAAAAACCTCAAACAGTAGCCCGATACGCATTGAATATAGAAACTGAAAATCTTCCAAAAGACTTTTATGAAAAATACATTCAAAACATCAACAACGTAACTCCTGACGAAGTACTTAGAGTAGCCAACAAATATTTCTTAATTGACAATATGAGAATTGTAATTACTGGAAAAGGATCCGAAGTAATTCCAGGCTTAGAGAAACTAAACATACCTATTAGTTATTTTGACAAGTATGCTAATCCTACTGAAAAACCATCATTAAAAAAAGAGGTTCCTAAAGGAGTAACTGCTAAAAACGTATTCGACAACTACATAAAAGCTATTGGTGGAGAAAAAGCTGTTGCTTCTGTAAAAACAATTGCAATGCTAGGATCAACAACCATTCCTCAAGCCCCATCACCATTGACATTCACTTCTAAAATGGATGCTAAAGGAAAAATGATGGTTTCATTAGCCATGGGACCTATGAACTTAATGAAACAGGTTGTCAATGAAAAAACAGCTTACATTGAACAACAAGGACAACGAAAAAATCTTGAAGGCAAAGATCTTGCTGAAATGAAAGCTAGCGCAGTTCCTTTTGAAGAACTACAACTTTCTAAAAAAGATGGATTAGTAATTGACCGTATCGAACCAATTAATAACAGCGATGCTTATGCTATTAAAAATGGCAAAACAACTTATTTTTTCGATACAAAATCTGGATTAAAAGTTGCAGAATCTAAAATAGCTGAACAAGCTGGAAAATCAATAACACAAATCACAAATTTTGGTGACTATAAAGAAGTAAAAGGAATCAAAGTTCCTTTTAACATTATCCAAAATGTAGGTTTTGAATTAAACATCAAAATGTCGGAAGTGAAAATTAACGAAGGAGTTTCTGAGGCTGATTTTTTATAAAGATACTGATGAACCTATGATTCCGAAATGCTAAGACTTAAAAAAGACTTACGAATTGATTCGGAATAATATTTATAAGCTTTGTCAAAGTGAAAACTTTGACAAAGCTTATTTTTTTTACAAAACATCTTACTTTATACGAATATCAGCTCACAAATAGAAACTTATTTTTTGGCCGACAGATAAACCCCTATCAAAATAATAAAAGCAAAAAAAAACTGGATTAGCGTAAGCATTTCATTATCCAAAAATCCCCAAAAGAAAGCTATTATCGGAATTAAATAGGTTACTGAAGTTGCAAATACGGGAGATGACATTTGTATCAATTTAAAAAACAAAACATTTGCAATACCTGTCCCCACCACTCCAAGGATAATTATAAATAAAACAGAATATTGGACTTTTTCATCATACATTACTTCATGAAATCCTGTAAAACTCAAAATTACAATTGCGGGTATCAATAATACTGCAAAATTTCCTGTAGTAATACTCAACGAACTTAAATCTGACAAATGCCTCTTAATCAAATTTACATTTATTGCATAACAAAGCGAGGCTATCACAACTAAAATAGCATAACAATAGTTTTGTTCCGGATGACTCATTGCTCCATTAAAAATCAAAAGCAAGCATCCTGTTAATCCAATTAAAACACCAAAAACTTGTCGCCTCTGAAATTGAATTCCAAAAACAACTGTTCCTATTATTAATGTATTTAATGGTGTAAGCGAATTTAAAATTGCTGTAATTGAGCTATCAATTTGAGTCTCGGCAATTGCAAAAAGGTAAGCAGGCGTAAATGTTCCAAAAATCGAGGTTAGCACAATGAACTTCCATTGCTTTTGCGAAATTTTAGCCAGACTTTTAAAACCAACCGATAACAAAAATAAGGAAGCAAAGATAATTCGCAAAGAACCCAATTGAATCGCAGTTAGGCCTATTAGTCCTTTTTTTATCAAAATAAAAGAACTTCCCCAAACCAAAGCTAATATTATTAAATAAACCCACTTTAATTGTTTTAAAACCATAACACCAATTTTACAGCAAAATTGTAATAAATTTATGAATTTCGCATTCGTTTTTTATTAATTTTGCAAACAAATCCTATCGTAAACTATTAAAACAAAACAATATGAAAATCGTAAAATCAATCACAGCTTTAGCAATTGCGAGCCTTTTATTTATAAGCTGTAAAAAGAACGAAACTGAGACTAAAGAAGTAGCTACAACTGAAACTGCTACTCCGAAAGCACATAAAGAAATTGCAGCTCAAAATGTACAAACTGCAAGTTTTGCTATCGAAGGGATGACATGCGCAATGGGATGTGCAAAAACCATTGAAAGCGAATTATCTGATCTAGAAGGTGTACAAGATGCAAAAGTAGATTTTGACACAAAAACCGCTACTGTAACTTTTGATAAAACAGTTCAAAACCCAGGAAACTTAACTAAAATAGTTCAAGCAACTGGTGACGGAAAAACATATAAAGTTTTAAATATGAAATCGTAATTCAATCGATTTTAATCCTAAAAAAGAGCGCCCTTAACGAGCGCTCTTTTTTTATAAGAATCTTTTCTAATTATTTCCATTTAATAGTTTCCATCAAATGCTGCATATCATTTTTAATGTAACTAGCAGCTGGCATAATTGAATCGTAATTTGGCTTAGCATAAAAATAAACCGAACCTGTCACAAAATGTTTAATACTGTCTGTAATGTAAAATTGAGAGTTTGTAGCCGCATTCCCTTCTACTTGATAAAACATGCCGTATGCTTTTTTATTAGGGTTTAAATATGGCTGTTCTAATATATCATCAGCTTTTATAACATGCTCGTAAGTCAATTTCTGAGCATCTTTCAACAATTTATTAATGTCGTTATTCACCGGTTTGTAAGTAAGATAAATAGTTGCTTTCATTTTTGGATAAGAAATCATGAATCCACAATCTTTTTCACCTTTTATAACCGCATCTGCATTAATCTCAAAAGCAAATGGGCATTGATTTTCAAAATTTACATATTTAGCTTCTACATAATCTAACCTTAAATAACTAGCAGGTTTAGGCACAACATCATCTTTACAACTTACTATAGTTAATGTTATAATAAAAAGTATGATTATGGTAATTGATTTTTTAAACATCTTTGCTATTCTATTGTTACTTTTATTTGTTTTATTCTCTTACTATCAACCGATTCTATTGTAAAAACACAATTTTGGAAAGTTATTTTTTGATTCTTCTTTGGGAAATTCCCTATGATTTCTAGAATAAAACCACCTAATGTTTCAGCTTCACCTTTTTGTATTTCAAATAAATCTTCATCAACATCAATTATTCTGTAAAAATCTTTAAGATTTATCTTTCCTTCAAACAGGTAATTCTTATCATCTATTTGCGAAAAATTAATATGCTCATCATCAAACTCATCACTAATATCTCCTACTATTTCCTCAATCACATCTTCTAAAGAAACCAATCCCGAAGTTCCACCATATTCATCAACAACAATTGCTAAATGACTTTTCATACTCTGAAAATCTTTCAACAAGTTATCTAGCTTTTTATTCTCTGGCACAAAAAACGGTTCTCGAATAAGTGTAGCCCAATCAAAATCTTTTTTATCTATATATGGAAGTAAATCTTTAACAAACAAAACCCCTTCAATCTGATCAATATTATCTCGATAAACTGGAATTCTAGAGTATCCTTTCTCGATAATCTTAGGATATATAGCCTCGAAAGACTCTGAGATTTCTAATGCAAAAATATCAATTCTCGGGCTCATTACCTGCTTAGTGTCTGTATTTCCAAAAGAAACGATCCCTTCTAATATTTTTTGTTCTTCAGTTGAAGTCTCTTCAGAATCAGTAAGCTCTAAAGCCTGCGACAATTGGCCTACTGAAAAACTAGTTTTTTGCTTCCCTAATTTATTATGTAAATATATCGTTGTTGATCGCATTGGCAAACTTATAGGAGAAAGCAATTTATCCAGAAAAGCCAATGGATACGCTATACGTTGTGCAAATTTAAGATTATTACGACTCGCATAAACCTTTGGTAAAATTTCACCAAACAACAAGATTAAAGATGTAACCAAAATCACTTCCAGAATAAATTTTAACACTGGAGAAATCACTGCTCCAAAAATATCCCGACCTACAAAAGAGAATAAAATAACAATTCCAATATTAATAAAATTATTAGCTACAAGAAGTGTTGCTAAAAGCTTTTTGGGTCTATCCAAAAGGTTAGAGATAATCCTTCCTTTGGACGTGTTTTGCTGTAATGCCTCATCAACATCTTTTTGAGACAGCGAAAAAAGTGCTACTTCGGCGCCAGAAACTATAGCCGAACAAAAAAGTAAAATAAAAATTCCAAGAAAACCAACAATCAGGTTGGTATCTAAGATGTTTGCAACGTGTAAACTGGGCTCTGGGTCCAAATTAAAAAGAATTAGTTAAACAATCAAAATGGCAAATCATTTATAGGTAAGCCATCATTCGAAGCGTCAAAGTTAGTGTTTTTTGAGGATTCTGAGGAAGGATTCTGCTTCTGCCCCTCAGTCTCTTTTTTTGTTGTCAAAAAAGTAAACTCAGTTACCTGAATCTCAGTCGTATGTTTAGTCGAACCATCTTCGGCTTGCCATTGGCGCGACTTTATCCGTCCTTCGATATATATCTTATCGCCTTTTGACAAATATTTTTCACAAATCTCTGCGGCTTTATTACGTACTACCAAATTATGCCACTCTGTTGAAGTGATTTTCTCATTGGTAGTCTTATTTATATATACCTCATTAGTTGCCAATTGAAATCGCCCAATGCAATTTCCACCATCAAAATAATGCATTTTTACATCGTCACCTAAATGACCTATCAACATCACTTTATTTAATGTTCCGTTCATGACTTACTATTGTATTTCTATCAAAGATACATTTTTTCACTAAAAATCAAACCTAATTTACTATCGAAAATATCTACATATAACTAAATTTCCAAAGTTTAGATTAAACAAAACTAAAAAAAAGCATTAATTGATTAGACAATATAAAATTAAAATGAATATGAAAACCCAACATTTACAAAACCTGACAAAGAACTATATTGAGTTTCTTCAAAATAAGAATCTCTATTTTCGACTCTTAATCTTGTGTTATTACCTTTTATATTCAGAACATTTACACCTCTAATTGTAAAGTTCCACTTTTTAATTTTTCCACAAACTTGTTTTTTTGAATTTTCCCAATAGCATTATAAGGAATTTCAGTTATAAATTCAATCTGTTTAGGTTTATGGTATTTAGGTATTTTTACAGCCAGCCAGTCGAATAGTTCTTCTTGTGTGATTTTACAATCAGGTATTAATTGTATGTAAGCTTTTAGTCTTTGTCCAAAGTCTTCATCTGGAATACCTATCACATAGGCTTGTTCGATATTATGATTTTGAATTAAGACCATTTCCAACTCAATAGGGAAAACATTAATTCCACCGGAAATGATCATGTCGTCTGTTCTTCCTGATAAAAAATAAAAACCTTCTATATTCTTGTATCCAAGATCTCCACTTTTTATCCAGTTATTTTTTTTAATTGACCAGTTATTTTTAGTGTATATTTCTCCTATGTGTTTTTGTGAATTATTTTTTATTTTGATTTGTAAACCGTTTATTGGTTTTCCTATTGTCCCAGGATATTTATGCAGATCAGCAGGTGTTGCGATTGTGCATATTCCATTTTCAGATGTTCCATATAAATTGTATAAAACAAACCCCAGTTTATCAAAAACCTGTTGTACTATATTATGTGATAAAACGGAACCACCTGAAATAATACATTTGAGTGAGAATAGAGAATCACTGTTTTGTTTTATAATACGATGCAGCATAACGGGAACTAAAGAAAGTACTTCAATGTGGTTTTTAGAAATAGTATCACTTATTTTCTTTTGATCAAAAGATGAATTTAGAAATATTTTGGAACCTAATAGATAAGAAATAAAAAAAGTGGCTAAGCCAAAGCCATGATAAATAGGAGTGGCTATAAAAATAGATTTATAATGTCCTAGTGTTAATTTAGTAAACAGATCACAAAAAGGATAAATATAATTTATTATAGAGGTTTTTCGATTTGCTAATTTAAAATTCCCAGTACTTCCACTGGTTAAAGTAGTTATTCTTGAGTGTTTTATTCTTTTTATTTTTATTTTAGTTTCAACTTTATTCTTAGATAAAGAATCGACAGAATAATTTCCATAAGCAAGAAGGGATTTTTCTTTATAATTAGAAAGAAGAAGAGATTTTTCTACATCATAAATTATAAAATCAAAAGAAACGGATTTTTCTAATTCATCAAATTGATCTTTTGTAATTTCTGTGCTTAGTAAATAGATGTCTGCTCCTAAACCGGATAAGGCAAATATGGTTTTAATACAGGAAATGTGGTTTTTACTTATAATTGCAACACGATTGCCTTGTTTTAATTTATGATTATTCTGTAGATAATATAAAAGTTGTTTTGTCTGAATAGAGAGTTCTTTATAACTTATTACTTCATTTTCATCTGTTAAAGCAATAGCGTCAGAATATTTTTTAGCAGAAAAGATTAATAAAGTAATCAGGCTGCTCCCTTGTTTTATGAGGCAGGACAGTAGTATATAGATGCTATACGGAGTTGTTAATTTAGCTTTTTTGAAAGAGGAGAAATATCGGATCATTTTTTTATTTTATTACTATATACAGAAAAAAATAATTCCAGTGGATATCGGAATATAACGGAACTAATTTGCCCCATAAATAACCACCACGGAACAAAACGTCTGTCTTTTCGAATTACAGACTGACAGATAATAGTACTTACCTGCTTAGGAGACATTTTCGGCATTTTATCATATCTCTTAGTCGGTTTAACCATTCGGGTATCTACAAGGGGAAGATAAATCGATGATGTTGTTATATTATTATTTCTTAATTCAGATGAAGCAGATCGAAACCAGTTATCAAAAGCTACTTTAGAAGCCTGATAGGCTGCCCAGTGAGGAGCAGGAAAAAGAAGTACATTAATTGCAGATATATTGATTATCTGGCCTTTATTTTTACTAAGAATAGGTATTAAGCCTAAAGTGAGTTGTACGGGACCTAAATAGTTTATATTGATCGTTCTGCTGAAATCGTGATAGCGGTCTAAAGATTTCATAATTGGTCTGCAAATAGATTTTCCTGCATTATTTACAAATAAATCAATTCCCTGTGGAATAGCTCTAAGATGGGATAAAAGAAGATTAACCTGATTGTTGTCTGATAAATCTGTTGGAAAAATGATTATTTTACAGGCTTTATTTTTTAGTTTTTCTTGTATTGAAACTAATTTTTCTTCTGTTCTAGCTACCAAAATTAGACAGGTATTAATATCTGATAATTGATATACTAAATTCTCTCCAATACCATAACTAGCTCCTGTAATCAAAATTGTTTTACCGGAAAAAGTAGTTATAAGTTTTTTATTATTAATATATTTAGGAGGGAATAAAAAAGTTTCTAATAATGACATTCTATTTACTGAGCTATAATTTTTTGGCAATAAAGGTAAGGATAAAGAATATATTTCAAAATGTATTTTGTAAATAGAGTAAAGAAAGAAATAACAAAGGAAGACCGAGTATAAAATTTTGGTTGTTAATAGCCTGCTAATCTCAAATCATAAGCTTTTAAATAAGAAGAGTTTTTACAGTTAAAACTTTTATTGATAACATGTTACATTTCACAAAAACTATCGACTAGGTTTAAAGGATATAATTATATTTTATTATCAGCTAGAGATAGACGTTTTTTTTTAGAAATTTAGAAAGAAATTATTGGATTTTACTAGGCATTGTTCATTTACCAATTTTTCATCAAATCTTATTGCTTGAATTATTGCTTATAATTTTCTACCTAAAAAACCTTCGTTGAAATACGAAACAGTTAAAACAAGCCAATTAGCTGTCTTTTATCAATCGAATTCAGGTTAGAAGACTTTCTTTCCCCATACAAACTAGGATGAAATTAAAAAGAATAAGCTCATTATTCTTCTTGCTTCTCAATAAAATTATGAATCACAATTGGAAAAGGATATGTTTTTAAATCCTGAGCATTAATTCCATTTAAAATGGTCTCATTTATTTTTATTTTCCAAAATTTAATATGCAAATGCTGGTGTGACAATTTATGAACAATACTTTTTGGATTCCATTCTTCTACACCAATAATAGAATAAGCTACGAAGAAATCTTCCTTAATATAGGTTACCATAAAATCAAAGTCTTTTTCAGCATCTGTTTCTAACAACGGAAACTCATACAAATTGTGCCAAATTCCTTTTGCCGTTCGTTTTTGCAAAACAGTATTACCTAATTCATCCTCTACAACAAGATAATTAAAATATCGAGTGGTTACTTTTAGTTTTTTGGATTTTACTGGCAACACATCAACTTTTTTCTTCTGTAATGCCGCACAACTATCATTAAACACACAAATCAAACAATTTGGACTTTTAGGAACACATTGCAACGCGCCAAACTCCATTATAGCCTGATTAAAAATTGCGGGATTATCTTTTGGCATTAATTCATAAGCCAAAGCAGCAAATTCTTTTTTTGTAGAAGCCAAAGCAATATCTGTATCAACATCGAAGTAACGCGACAAAACACGAAATACATTTCCATCAACGACCGGAACGGCTTCATCATAGGAAAACGATGCAATCGCTGCCGCTGTATATTCTCCAACTCCTTTTAGTTTTAATAAGTCGGCATACGTTCCAGGAAATACACCATTTAATTCATTTGCTACAAATTGTGCAGTTTGATGCAAATTTCTAGCTCTTGAATAATACCCTAATCCTTGCCAAAGTTTCAAAACCTGCTCCTCATCGGCTTTTGCCAAATCAAAAACAGTCGGAAATGCTTCTATAAAAGACAAAAAATAAGGCATTCCTTGTGCTACTCGGGTCTGTTGCAACATTATTTCTGATAGCCAAATAGGGTAAGAATCAGTAGTATTACGCCATGGCAAATCACGTTTGTTCTGTAAATACCATTTTATCAATTGTTTAGAAAAAATCATCATTAAATATTAGACAACAAAAGTAAAAGTTTATGTTATTAAAATTTAACGAATTAGCTTGAATATTTGTTTTTTTAATTCCTATATTTGCAAACTCAAAAAATAGTATACCATTATAAATAGGAAAGAAAATGACGAAAGCAGATCTCGTAGCGAAAATTTCAGAAAAATTAGGTCTTGAAAAAGGTGATGTTCAAGCAACTGTAGAGACTTTTATGAATGAAGTAAAAACTTCATTAGAAACTGGAGACAATGTTTATTTAAGAGGTTTTGGTAGTTTTATTGTAAAAACCAGAGCTGAAAAAACTGGAAGAAACATTTCTAAAAACACCACTATTAAAATTCCGGCACATAACATTCCTGCGTTTAAACCTGCAAAAGTTTTTGTAGAAGGAGTAAAAACAAATAACGAAGCAAAATAATACTATTAATTAATCATAAAATCGATAAGATATGCCAAGTGGTAAAAAAAGAAAGAGACATAAGGTAGCAACGCACAAACGTAAAAAAAGAGCGAGAGCTAACCGTCACAAAAAGAAAAAGTAGTTTTAAACTACTTTTTTCTTTTTAAACGTTCATTGAAATTGAAAATTAGTATTAGGTCATCAATATACAGTACTCAGTTTACTGATTCCTTAAAATTGCTTACTGCATGCTGATTTTCCCCGGGTTCAATACCTGTAAAAATATTGTTTAATCCATCCTTACAATTCAGTTATGAGTTATATGTTATAAGTTTAAGAGTTGCAAAAAACTATAAACTGAAAACTGTTAATTGAAAACTAAAAAGTTCGGATAAAAATTTACAAATGAATAAAGAATTAATCATTAGATCAAGTTCTGATTTCGTAGATTTTGCCTTATTAAAAGATGGAAAACTAATTGAATTACACAAAGAAGAAGAAAAAAGCAATTTTCAAGTTGGGGATATTTTTATAGCCAAAATAAGAAAACCAGTTGCTGGACTTAATGCTGCTTTTGTAAATGTTGGCTTTGAAAAAGACGCCTTTTTACATTATCACGACTTAGGGCCTAACTTAGCTTCTCAGTTGAAATTCATAAAACTTGTAAGCGCAGGTAAATTAAAAGATTTCTCCCTAAAAACCTTTCAGTTTGAAAAAGAGATTGATAAAGATGGCACCATTACTGATATATTAAGTGCCAATCAATCTGTTTTAGTACAAGTCGTAAAAGAACCAATATCTACCAAAGGCCCAAGAATTAGTGCAGAACTATCTTTGGCTGGACGTTTTATTGTTTTAGTTCCATTTTCTGATCGTGTTTCTATTTCACAAAAAATAGAAGACAAAAAAGAAAAGGACCGTTTAAAAAAGCTTGTATTATCGATCAAACCTAAAGGATTTGGTGTTATTGTTCGCACAGTAGCCGAAGGCAAAAACGTAGCCGAATTAGAAAAAGATTTGCAGAACCTGCTTAGCAGATGGACTGCAATGTGTAAAAAATTACCAACTGCTCATCATCCATCAAAAATATTAGGAGAACTCAATAGAGCCTCTTCGATATTAAGAGATGTATTTAATGATACCTTTAGTGGTATCCAAATTGATGATGAAGAGTTGTACCATCAAACGAAGGATTATCTGCAAGAAATTGCACCTTCAAAACAAACGATTGTTAAGTTTTATCAATCAAATGATACTCCAATTTTTGAGAAATACAACATTGAGAGACAAATCAAAACTTCTTTTGGAAGAACTGTTTCTATGAGCAAAGGGGCTTATCTTATTATCGAACACACTGAAGCTTTACACGTTATAGACGTAAATAGCGGAAACCGTTCTAATAAGGCCACTAATCAAGAAGACACAGCCATGGAAGTTAATATGATTGCTGCTGCCGAAATCGCTAGACAATTGCGTTTGCGCGATATGGGTGGAATAATCGTAGTTGATTTTATTGATATGTCTAATCCTGAAAACAGGAAGATTTTGTTCGACTTCTTGCGAGAAGAAATGAGCGACGATAAAGCAAAACATAAAATCTTACCGCCTAGCAAATTTGGATTAGTTCAAATTACAAGGCAAAGAGTAAGACCCGAAGTAAACATTAAAACTAGAGAAGAAAATCCTAACAATGAAAATGGCGAAATTGAAGCGCCAATTTTAATCATTGACAGAATCACTTCTGATTTAGAAAGACATTTAAAAACCCACAAAAAAGTTGTGCTTAACACACATCCATTTGTGGCTGCATACCTCAGTAAAGGTTTTCCATCAATACGTTCAAAATGGTTTTTTGAATATAAAAAATGGGTAAAAATCATACCTCGTGACGCTTACACGTACTTAGAATATCATTTCTACGATAAAGAAGGAAATGTTATTAAAGAATAAAACAAGAAACCGCCTTTCTAAAGATTGGCGGTTTTTTTGTGCCTATAAATTAAAGTTAAAAACATTATAAGCACTTCAAACAAACACAATAACAAAAGCGTTTTTCTTACATTTGAATTGGATCTAACTTATCAAAGACGCACCTAACAAAATACTTATATTATTTCATAATAGCTTTTGTTATAATCTCTACAAAAGCATTAGCTCAAAATGACACCATTTTTTTTGACAAAAATTGGAAAAACACAAACAGAGAATCCGCTATTTATTATAGGATTAACCCAAAAAAAGTAAAAACCAAAAATGCTATTGGATATAAAATACCCAATATCGATTCTGTTTATGTAATTAATGACTATTATTTAAAAAGAAATAAAATACACTTTCAAGGTTATTCAGAAGACTTTGAAGGTAATTACTTGGTCGGCAATGCAAAGTGGTACAATGCGGCCGACAGCAAATCCTATACAAAAGAATTCAATTATAACCCAAATAACAACAAAACTACATTTAGAATTCCTGAGTGGCCAATCATTTATATAGGGTATTCGATTGCAACCAAAAGTCAATTTACGGGTGGCTTAGAATTTTGCTTGGATTGTAAAGACAAAAACAAACTCTTTTTCGGCTTAGGGTATGGAATTACCAGTTATGATGACAAATACTATGGTTTACCTGACTTACATTTATCTTACAATATTCAGGAGTACTTACTTATAAAAGCAGGTAGTTCTGATAAAAACACCTATGTTTAGCTGGCTTAACATTCTTAAACATGATCGATTTAGGTTTTGGCTATTCAACATCATTTAACAAAGAAAAATCTCCTGTAATTAAAAGTTTTACTTTTGGCATTGCTTTTAGATTTACAAATAACAAAAATGTCTATGGTCGTCTAAAAATGTTTTAATCTTCTTTTTTATTCCCTTACAACCTCAACTTTTCGTCTGATTTCGTTTCCAAATTCATCTACAACTGTAATGTAATGAAAGCCAGCTGTCATTACGATCGGTTTTTCATGAAAAACTTTGGTAACCCCTTTATAAACATTATCAACATACCAAAACAACTGTTTTTCTCTTTGTGAATAAGCTACTCTAAAAATTACTGGCTGTACTTCACTATTAAAATTTTTGGTCAAATATATTTTACTATTACTCTTAGGGTAAATAAAATCCATTGAAGCCGTTTGTGTACCTATACAATTATCCCTAAATGGCGGTAACGGCATATATTCAATATGCTTACTTTTATAATACCATGCCATTACGGGTGGTAAAACAAACCAGTTTTTAACAACTATGTTTTCAATACTTTCGCAACTACTATTTACCTGAAACTTTTCCGTTTGGTCTAAATGCACAATTTTGTGATACGGACAAATAGAAGTTGTTTTTCCTTTTAGCGTAACCCATTGTTTAATTTTCGGACAACCATCTTTTGCCAAATGTCCGCTTAAACGACAAACCTCAACTTCATCTAAATCTCCATAAGGTGTTGTAAACCATTTTTGTCTTGGTAATAAATTAAATACATCAAATAAAATTGGTGCTGCACTTGTAACTCCTGTTAAAGTTGGCCTTCCCTCTCCTGTTGCATTTCCTACCCAAATTCCGACTACATATCTGGAATTTGTTCCTATCGCCCACGCATCACGATTACCAAAACTTGTTCCCGTTTTCCAGGCTATCTTAAGCGAGCTATCATAAAATTTCCAAGCTTCATCTCCTTCTGGCCTGTTTACCTCTTCCATGGCGTTATACGTTAACCAAATTGAACCCGCTCCTAATATATTCTTCTGAGTGCTTTCGTTACCAAAATCAGGCTCAAAATCGTTTTCATAATTTAGTTCGGTAAATTCATGTGTTCGATACTTTCCATTACTTTTATTAAAATAGTTTAACGTTGATGACATCCCTGCATAACTACGGCACAAATCCCATAAATTACTCTCTGCTCCACCAAGAATAAGCGACAATCCGTAATGATCTGGTGGTTTGGAAATATTTCTTAATTTAAATTTTTGCAGTTCTTCATAAAATTTATTTACTCCAAAATCCTGTAACATCAAAACTGAAGGAATATTAAGAGAACGCGATAAAGCCCGATGTGCTGGGACTGCGCCATCAAATGTTAAATTATAATTTTGAGGTGTATAACCCGCAATTTGAGTCGGTACATCGGCAACTAACGTATTAGGTAATAATTCGCCATCATCAAGCATTGCTGCATACAATAAAGGCTTTAAAATACTTCCTGTGCTTCTTGGTGCATCTATAATATCAACATCTTTTTGATGATCGCTATCTGTTGGGGAATTACCAACATAACTTACAACATTTCTATTAGAAACATCAATTACCAAAATAGCCAAATTACTAACTTCATTTTGTTTATACTGATTGTAATAATATTTTGCAATTTGATTTACTCTATTCTGTAGAGCATATTCTACTGTAGTTTTTACTCTAGCCCCTTCTTGATTTTTAGCAACTCGCTGTAGCAAATGAGGTGCTATTTGTGGCAAGTCATATGGTCTTGCAGGCAAAGGTTCTTCTATAGAAAGCTCATACGTTTGCTTGTCGATAATTCCTTCCTGATTAAGCTTACGCAAAAGGCGATTCCGTTTCTCTAATAATTTTATTTGATTCTTTCCTGGATAAATCAGACTCGGTGCATTTGGCAAAACGGCCAAAGTTGCATTTTCTGCCCATGACAACTGATTGGATTTTACTCCAAAATATCTCCATGAAGCCATTTCTAATCCAACAACATTTCCGCCAAAAGGCGCATGAGCAGCATATAATTCTAATATTTCATCTTTGGAATATCCTAACTCTAATCTTGTTGCAAGAATAACTTCTACAAGTTTTTCAAAATAAGTTCTGCCTTTTCTTTTTCTTGATAATCGGATTACTTGTTGCGTAAGCGTACTTCCTCCTCGAACAACCTTTCCCGCTTTCCTGTTTTGTTTGATTGCATTGACCATTGCAACGGGGTTAAAACCAGGATGCTTATAGAAATATTCGTCTTCGAAATAAACAATACATTTTTTGAATTTATCCGGAACACTATCCTGCGCTGGAAAGCGCCATTGTCCGTCACGAGCAATTTTCGCTCCCAACAATTCTCCTTCCTTACTCTCAATAACTGTAGAATAGGGTTCCTGAAATAAAGTTCGTGGTAATGAAAAATAATAAATCACCACTAACAAAAATGCTAGTAGTGATTTTATTTTATTCTTTTTAATCCAATTTATAATGCGTTGAAGGAACGCTTTTAATTTATTTTTCAACGTAGTAATTTATTTAACCGTAAAGTTCGAAAAGTTTTTTTTTGCACGCAGATTTAGCTGATTCTGCAGATTTTTTCTATCTGCCAGATCTGTTAAATCTGCGAGAAACTTTACCTCACCACCTCAACCCAAAATTCGTGCGAATCAGTTTAATCCGTACAATCCGTGGTCCATTTTTTATTTCACAACCTCAACCCAAAAACCTTTGGTTCTCGCTAAGAATGTATTATCATACATTGCTTCACATTGCAATCCTGGCAAATAATAATTGCCTAGGTAAGATGCATTCAACAAAATTTTAAACACTTTGGTTTCACCAGCTTTTAGTCCAAAATAGAAATTAGTTCTATCATCACGAATATCAATATAATCAGCGACATTATTAGTTGCATCTCCATAGTCGGTAAAACGGGTATTTACAATTTCAAATCCTGAAGGTAAAATTTGTGTCAATGCTACATTTTCGACACGTTCATTTCTTTGGCTTCTTACTGTAACCTCAGCAATAAATTCTGTTCCTTGCGTAATTCTTGAAACATTGATGACTTCACCTTTTCTGTTTTTGAAAACTATACCAGCCGAAACATTACTCTGAATTGCATTTTCCTGACCTATTGGTAAGATTCCAGTATTTAATACGCGAACATAAATTGTATTCTTCTTATTATTTTTTAAAGTGATGCTGTTTGTACCTGCTCTAACTACTAAACTTCTGTCGGCGACTGTTTTTGAAGTTTTTACAACATGGCTTTTTCCGTCTTTGCTAAACTGTACATCTATTCCCTTAGCACCATTGTTTAATGAAAATTGAGACATTGCATACAAAGAATAAGCCGTTGTTTGCGTACTCATCCATTGGTCACTCGCCATACTTTTAGCTAGTTTTGTAGCCATAGTAAATGCTTTTTGTTTCTGTCCTAACAACAACATTGTTTCCAGAGCCATTGCACGATTTCTGTCGCTTGAACCATAATAGTAATAATTATAATTTGACGATTCATCATCAATTTTACTACTTAATAACAAACTCGAAGCGGCACTTTTTTGCCCAGCTAAAACATAAGCTGCAGCCAATCGTAACTTACTTTCGTTAGAAATACCCTTGGTTTCTCGTAATCTATTCATCGAAGATAGATCTGATGAACCTGCCAAAGCCAATGTATACAAACGATATGCTTGTGCCATATCATTTCCGTAACGTGGCTCAAATCGCCATTGTTTGGCTTCTTTTTGTTGATATGATAACCATTTTGATTTAAAATTAATTGGTAATACATATCCTTTCTTCTCTGCCTCAATCATGAAATGTCCTGCGTATGAAGTTCCCCAATCATCGGCAATTGAATTTCCTTGCCAATACGGAAGTCCTCCATTTGACAATTGAAAACCTCCCAATCTTGTAATTCCTGCTGTAACATTCTTCTGAATAAGCTGTTGGCGTGTAGCATCAATATCTACCACATCATTTAAGAATAACTGTGGAAATACAGACGAAGTTGTTTGCTCTACACATCCATGTGGATACTGAATAAGAAATTGCAATCTTCCGTTTAAATTAATCGTTGGCATTGACGACACTTCTAGCTTGGCTTTATTACTTCCTGATACACCAAATGTTTTCCAAACAATCGTTTTTGAGCTATTTGGTTCTAAAATCACATCTGTAAATGTATTCGTGACAGGATTTGGATTCGTCATATCAATTTCGACATCATAAACTGATTTTTCTTTCCCTGATGTAGCAATAACTTGTACTTTGGCAATTCCAGTTAAGCTACCCACCTCTAGATTAAAATATGCCATTTTTTCGTCAGGCTGTGTAAATGTCAATCTTTGAGCTGGACTTCCTACAACTCTTAACCCATTACTTGTTTTAATTTGTACTGTAACGTTTTTGATGTTTTTTTCCATTGCAAAAATCGTAACTGGAATTGTCACCTTTTCTGATGGCGAAATTTTTCGAGGCAATGAAGCTAATACCATTAACGGACTACGAACTGGTGTTGCTTTCTCTACACTTCCGTACGCACTTGTATTTGCATCTCCAGCCACAACCATAGTTCTTACTGAACCTATGTATTTAGGCAATTTTATCTGATGTGTTTTAGTTTCTCCTTTTCCTAATTTAAATGGTCCGAGGTAAACAACTACTGGTTTAAAACGATTGGCTTTCTTCGCTTTTCCTCCACCTAAGTCCTGATCTCCACCAATACTAAAAATCTGATTTACTTTACCGCCATATGCGCCAATTACATCATCATATACATCCCATGTTTTTACTCCCAAAGCTTCACGCACATAAAAACTATTCCAAGCATTTGGAGTTTTAAATCGGGTTAAATCAAGTAAACCTTCATCGACAACTGCGATTGTATAGGTCATTTCTTTTCCTGATTTCTCGCTTACTTTTATAGGAAACGTTTGTTCTGGTTTCAATACATCTGGCATCGAAATGCTTGGAGCAAGAATCGTAGTTTTATCAATTACTTCGATTGGAACGATTCCGTACATACGAATTGGCGAATCATTTTTGGTCGATGCGTGCGGTTGTAAAAGTGTAATATTAAAATACACATTTGGCGCCATCGCTCCTGTAATCGGAACTTCGACTTTGGTTTCTCCTTTTTGGGTTTTCACCCAAAGTGTCTGTACTACTTTCGAACCATTTTCTATAGATACTAAAGCACGACCACCTTCACTTGATGGGAAAGATATTTGCGCTTTTTCGCCTACAGCATAATTCTTTTTATCTGTAGAAAAAACAAGCATATTAGCTGTAGATGCATCAGTGTTCCTTGTTTTTCCAGACCATATTGGCCAATCTATGTTTACGGTTAATGCCGATGCGTGTCCGCTTGTTTCATCCGAAACACGAATTAAGTAACGCCCCCATTCTTCATCGGTCAAAGCAAATTGAAAACTTCCTTTTCCGCTTGAATCTGTATTTACATTAAATGTTTTGTATGATGTTGTAGCATTTGATGAATTATAATTAGATAAATTATCACTCGAAGCATCCCACCACCAGCGCCATTCAGTTTTATATACTTTTACCTCAAGGTTTCGTACAGCTTTTGGTCTTCCATTTTCATCAACCGTTACAACATCAAATCGATTTTGCTTACGAGTTTCCAGCATTCCATATTTGGTAGGTTCTGGCGATTTTACTCCTACATACGTATTGTAAGGTGAATATGTTGTAGAGATAACATCTGTACTAAAATCACCACCTTCTTCAAACACTTTGGTAATAAAAGCTGCCCTCAGCATTCCTGGTGCCTGCCCCTGTAACTTAGGCTCAATATTTACAGCTGCTCTTCCGTTTGCATCTAACTTACCTGAAAAGATATTAATTTCTTCAGTGCTAAACTGACGTACCAAATCATCGAAAACATATTTTTCATATCCTTTAAAAGTAGTGCTCTGCTGAGAGAATTTCGCTTGCATTTCTACATTCAAGTTTTTAGCAATCGCTCCATGAAGCCATGTAACTTCAAGATTACTTGTATTTGGATATGATGAAGATAATATTGCTCTTCTGAAAGTATTTTTTATTTTTAAACGATTTGGTTTAATCGTTTCTATTTTTATGCTTTTGTAATATTTGGCTCCACCTACGCTTACCATCGCTTCCCAATTTCCAGTAGGTGCTTCTGCATCTGTAGGAACTGTAAACGCATAATGATTTAGATCATTCGATTTCTGAACGGTTTGGTACGTCACTTTTCCGTTAGGATCTGTTAATCTAAATTTTATCGGATGCGCTTTTGGTAATTTATTTGCTGCATCATTAAATATAAATGATAAATACAGATTATCTCCTGGACGCCAAACTCCACGCTCCCCATAGATATAACCTTTTAATCCTTTTTGCAGGGTTTCACCAGCAACATCAAAATTACTTACCGATAATGAATTTCCATCGTCTAATTTTACATAAGTTGATTGCGTTCCTAAAGTAACAATAGCAAAATAAGCAAACTTATCTAACTGAAACGAAGCAATTCCTTCGCTGCTAGTTTCTCCAGTTGCCAATTTTTGTTGCTGAAAACTATATAAATCTACTCTTGCATTCGAAACTGGCTCGGTCGTGATTATGTTATTTACCACAAATAAATACGATTTATTCTCCCCTCGTTTAGCAATTACTCCCAAATCTGAAGCTAAAATATTTGTTCCAATTTTTGCATTGTAGTAATAAGAACCTGTACAAGGATCTTGACTTTCTCTCCATTCGTAATCGTCATAATAATAGTCGTCATATGAATTACCGCTGTAGTTTACATCATTCTCATCTACCTCTTCTTCTTCTGTTTGATCTGTATCTGGTTCGCTAGTTTCACATTTATATAATGAATATGCCTTTTTATACGAGAATTCTACTCTATAAATTGCTCCAGGTTCTGGCGTGATTATCTTAGACAAATCCAAAGCATATGTATTCCACTTAGTAAGATTAACAAGCGTATTTTCTTTAAGATTAATTGTACTTTTTGCAACGGGCTGTGCTACTCTTTTTAGATTCTGAGCGCCATTCAATTCATTGTTCTGAAGAAATTGTAATATATTATTTTTATAAATCTTATATACTTTTACATCTACTGCACTAAGATTTACTGCTTCAAAATTCAATTTCAAATTATTTGAACTTGGCAATATTGTTCCGTTTTTTATAAACTTTATATTTGGATTTATCTGATCGAAAGAAATCTTCTCAGAATAGTTTTCTTCCATTTTTCGACCATACTGACTTTCTATTCCTTGAAAGACTTCCAACAATAGTTCACCAGTAATCGTTTGATTAAACATTAATTGTGGTTCTGGTTCTTCTACAACTTCTTGCACAGCTACCGCAACACTATCTACAGATATACTTGTTGAATCTACTGCTACACTTGCCGTATCTACAACAGCAACGTCATGCACTACTTCCTCAACTGGCTTTTCGTTATTGAAATAAACTTTTAGCGTATTTCCTTGTGTTGAGAATTTTAGATTATTCGTGTTTTGTATTGCTACCAATCCTTTAAAATCTTGTCCTTTTTCTAATGGTTCTGAGAAATTAATTAATACTGATTGACTATTTTCATCTGGAATCTCAACTTTTATAATTTTAAACTCATTTATTGATGTTATTGGAAAATCCATTTTTCCTTTTTGATCAATATCAAAATCGCTTCCATCATAAGAAATCTCTAGATTACTTGCGTCAGGTAAACGTTGGATACTATCTATGATAAACTTAAATTCTTTTCCAGAACTTGCCGCCTTATCAAATTTAATAGTAAGGTTTTTTCCGTTATGGCTCGCTAAAACCAGTTTTTTTGCTGTTTCTACATCTATAATGTCAGCCGTTTTTAATACACAATTTAGGTATTGATATTCTTTACTATACGATTGAACGTCCAGCGTATTTACAATAAAATCCTGTTTAACTGTTTTAACAGTAAAATTGAATTTAGACAAATCTTTATCATCATCTCCTTTTTTAGGAAGTGTAATTAGTTTATCTAAATTTAGGGTTACTTGATATTCTGTTCCTGCTTTTAGCTTTTTTTCGGGGATAAAAGCAATCGTATTGCTAGAAAGCGCCACAACTTTACCATCGACACTTGGAGAAATATCAAACAAATCGCTTTCTAATTCTTGGTTGATTTTCCAATCTTTTTTCTCAAATGCTAAAACAACGCGTATATCTGATTGAGAAGAAACGATCCCTCCAGTAAAACTCGTTATATAATCCTTGAATAATAGAAAATCAGAATTAAAATCAACAGCAGATTTCCTGCCACAACTCTGAAAAATAAAAAACACAAACAACACGTAAACTAATCCTCTTGTTTTCAATTGAGTATATAATTAATAGTTATAAAATAGTAACACATATAAAGCTTATAACATTTTACAATCAAAATTACGATTGATTAAATGCTCTTTATATGTAGTAAAAGTACTGTAAATTTAAATTACTTTTTAGAAGAAAATTCAGTAATGCTAATTATTTTCGCCTTTTAGCAAAAAAACGTTTCATTAAATCTGAAGCTTCATTTGCCATAACGCCACGAACAACAGCTGTTTTAGGATGTAGTTGTGTTCCCATTTTTTCGTAACCACGATGTTCATCGCTTGCTCCGAAAACAATTTTAGAAATCTGACTCCAATATAAAGCACCTGCACACATTTGGCAAGGTTCTAGCGTTACGTAAAGTGTACAGTCTTTTAAATATTTACCACCTAAAAAATTTGCAGCAGCAGTTATTGCCTGCATTTCGGCATGAGCCGTAACATCATTTAGTAATTCAGTTAAATTATGGCTTCTTGCAATGACTTTATTATCAATTACAATGATGGCTCCAACAGGAATTTCATCTTTATCAAATGCCATTTCGGCTTCTTGCAAAGCCTTTTTCATAAAATACTCGTCGGTAAAAATATCTATCATAAAACAAAAATAAGAATTCAATTCGTACATTTGCTTTTATGTCAGTCAATTTACTTTCGAACATATACAATCCCGCCGATTTACGCTTACTCCCTGAAGCGCAACTTCCTCAAGTTGCTCAGGAATTACGTAATTTTATTATTGATATTGTTTCTGTAAAAGAAGGCCATTTGGGCGCAAGCCTTGGTGTTACTGAACTTACTATTGCACTCCATTATGTATTTAACACACCTGCCGATTTATTGGTTTGGGATGTTGGTCATCAAGCTTACGGACATAAAATATTGACTGAAAGAAGAGAAATTTTCCATACCAATCGTCAGCTTAACGGAATTTCTGGTTTCCCAAAAAGAGCCGAAAGCAAGTATGATACTTTTGGTGTAGGCCACTCCTCTACTTCTATTTCGGCAGCATTAGGAATGGCAATTGCTTCTAACTTAAAAGGCGATTTCGATAAACATCATATTGCCGTAATTGGCGATGCTTCGATTGCATCGGGAATGGCTTTTGAAGGCTTAAATCATGCTGGAGTAACCGATGCAAATTTATTGGTTATCTTAAATGACAATGCTATCGGGATTGATCCAAGTGTAGGTGCGCTTAAAAAATATCTCACTGCTGTAAAAGAAGGAAAAAACCCGAAGAAGAATAACATGATCAAATCATTGAATTTTGATTATTCGGGTCCTATTGATGGTCATGATATTTTTGCTTTAATCAAAGAATTAAAACGTTTAAAAAACATAAAAGGTCCTAAATTCCTGCATATTGTTACGACCAAAGGAAAAGGATTACAACAAGCTGAAGAAAATCAGGTTCAATATCACGCTCCAGGAAAATTTGATGCTTCGACTGGAGAAATCATTCCTAAAATTGAAGATAATCTTCCGCCAAAATACCAAGATGTATTTGGTTTAACTATTTTAGATTTAGCCCAAAAGAATGAAAAAATCGTTGGTATCACTCCTGCAATGCCGTCTGGAAGTTCGCTTAAATTTATGATGGATGCTTTTCCTAAACGTGCTTTTGATGTGGGAATTGCCGAGCAACATGCTGTAACTCTCGCTGCTGGAATGACTACTCAGGGAATGATTGTATATTGCAATATCTATTCTACTTTTTTACAGCGTGCTTATGACCAAATTATACACGATGTAGCTTTACAAAATTTACCTGTTATATTTTGTCTTGACAGAGCTGGTTTGGTTGGAGAAGATGGAGCAACTCATCATGGTGTTTTCGATATTGCTTATTTGCGCTGTATTCCTAATATGATAATTTATGCTCCTTTAAATGAGATAGCCTTACAGAACATTTTATATACTGCTCAACTCGGATTAAATCACCCTATTGCTATCCGATATCCCAGAGGCCGAGGTGTAATTACCGATTGGCAAAAAAAATATTTTAAGAATTATGCTACAATCGAAATCGGAAAAGCAACTTGTCTTAAAGAGGGTAATCAAACCGCCGTTTTATCTACTGGAACAATTGGAAATAATGTAATAAATGCACTAAAAAAAAATGGTAATCCAAACACTATTGCTCATTACGATTTTCCATTCATCAAACCACTAGACAACAACTCATTACATTATATTTTTGAGAAATTTGCAACTATAATTACTATAGAAGATGGTGCAATAAATGGTGGTTTTGGAACTGCTATTTTAGAATTTTCTGCGCTTCATAATTACAATACTAAGATAAGAACATTGGGAATTCCTGACACTTTTATTGAACACGGAACTGTTGCTGAATTGCAACAATTATGCAATATTGACGTTAAAAGTTTAGAAAACCTTTTTTCTCTTGGTTAAAAAGAATTATTTTGCACACCCAAAACAAAAAATGCCATAATGAAATTATTCCATTTACCACTATTAATACTTTTTTTATTTTGTTCATCTAAAAATTTCGCTCAGAAATCTTTAATCCAAACTCAATTAACACCAGTAATTCAAACTCAATTACCAGATGTAAATTCTAACTGGACTAAACAGAACAAATTAGGATTTGATATTACACAAATTGCTTTTGTTAACTGGAGCGCTGGGGGAACGAGCTCTATTTCAGGACTATTTAAAGGGGAATTTACAAGAGTATACATAAAAGACAATCATAAATGGGCAAATGAACTTCTATTAAAATATGGTTTAAATAAACAAGATGGTATTGAATTACGTAAAACTGATGATGCTTTTCAGTTTAACTCTACTTACGGTTTTAGAAGAGATACGCTGTCAAACTGGTATTATTCAGCAAAATTTAATTTAAACTCTCAGTTTACCAATGGATATTCTTATCCAAACACTGAGATTCCTATTTCCAAACTTTTTGCTCCAGCTTATGTATTCTTAGGAGCAGGAGCTGAAAACGCTAATAAACAAAAAAATCGTAATTTTTATTTCTCACCAATCACTTTAAAGACTACGTTAGTTTTAGACCAAACTTTGGCAAACCAAGGATCTTTTGGTGTTCGAAAAGCTCTTTATATCGATGACCCTCTAGATCCTGCCAATAAAATATTAGTTGAAAAAGGTCAAAAAATAAAAGCCGAATTTGGTATTTTATTAACTGCTTATACAAAAAATGAGATTTTCAAAAATATATATTTTGAAAACCGTCTAAGCCTTTATACAGATTACCTTAACAGATTCGGAAATATCGATATCGATTATGATACTCGTTTAGATCTTGTTGTAAACCAATATGTAAAAGCCAATGTAGGCGTACACTTTGTTTATGACGATGACATCAAATCTAAAAAAGAAATTGGCGGAGTACAAGTTACACAAGGGCCAAAAGCACAATTAAAACAAGTTTTAGGTGTTGGTGTGGTATACGCCTTTTAAAAGCTAAGTTGTTTTTCTACCATTTATAGTTTCATACAATTCTAAGGCATTTCCATCGGTTAATAATGAAACATAATGGCAAATATGTAGTAATCTTTCATACAATCCTTCTTTTTCTAAATGATGTTTTTCTGGCAACATCTTTAAAATTAAAGTATCATAGTTTGATGTTTCTCCATTGTATTTATTATTAAAAGCTGTTATAAATTTATCCAGAAGTGTCTGGATAATCTGATAACCAACTATTTCTTTTTCAATCACTTCACGACTTTGATATATATTTTGAACACTCAAATTTATGATATCATTCATTTGTGCTTTATATTGACTTTTATCCATTAATGCATAAGGAAATTTACCTGCAAGGATGGCTTCTTCATTATCAATAAAAACTTTAACTGCATCATTTATCAAGCTTCCAATTGCCAAAGCACGTAAATAACTAATTCTATCTTCTTTAGTCGTTAGCGTTTTATATTTGGCAACACCGATATTATCTTTTACAAGCTTAATCAGGTATTCTAAAGCATAATCTTCAGAAACTAATCCAAGATTTATCCCATCTTCAAAATCAATAATGGTATAACAAATATCATCAGCGGCTTCTACTAAATAAGCTAGAGGATGTCTTTCGAAACCAATATTATTTCCTGATTTATTAGATAACATACCCATATCGACAGCTACTTTATTAAAAAAGTCTTTATCAGTCTGGAAGAAACCGTATTTTTTATCGGCTATATTTTTGGTTGGTTTTTTAGGCAAACTTTCTTTTGGATATTTCATAAATGCTCCTAACGTAGCATATGAAATTCTAAGTCCTCCCTCTATCCCTGGGCGGCTTGCTGTTAAGACCGAAAACCCGTTGGCATTACCTTCAAAATCGATTAAGTCTTGCCATTCTTTATCAGATAAGTGTTCTTTGTATTGTTGTCCCTTTCCTATTGAGAAATATTCTCCAATAGCTTTTTCTCCCGAATGTCCAAAAGGTGGATTCCCGATATCATGTGCCAAAGATGCTGCTGCAACGATAGCACCAAAATCGTTCATGTGGTATCCATGTACTTCTTTTAGATATGGATATTTTTCTATTATTTTTTTTCCCACCAAACGACCTATTGAACGCCCTACAACCGAAACCTCTAAGCTATGTGTTAATCGGGTATGCACAAAATCTGTTTTAGAAAGCGGAATTACCTGTGTTTTATCTTGTAAACTTCTAAACGCAGATGAAAATATTATTCGGTCATAATCTACTTCAAATCCCAATCGCGTATCATCTTGTTCTACACGTAATCTTTTGCTAGTATCGCCTTGGCGCTTGAGTGATAAAAGTTGTTCCCAGTTCATTGTAATTTTTGATTGAAGATTAACGCTTTTAGGTTTAGAAAGACAAAAATACATTTTTATTTCAGGACTTTGTAATGATTAAAACTCTAATGCAGTACTGTGTTTAATTTCTCCCATTACAAAAATACTGTTTGTATTCCCTATGTTTTCAATAGTAGACAATTTATTCATTACAAAATCCTGATAGCAGGCCATATCCTGAACGAGTATTTTTAGCATAAAATCATAGTCTCCAGCAATATTATAGCACTCTATAATTTCGGGAAGTGCAACAATGTCTTTTACAAAATTACTCCCAACATTTCGTGCATGTTCTTTTAATCGAACATTACAAAAAACAGTCATACCGCAATTCATTTTTTTCTTGTCTAACAAAGCAACATATTTGGTTATATATCCATCACGTTCTAATTTTTTTATGCGTTCATAAACTGGCGTAACAGTCAAGAATAATTTGCTTGCGAGGTCTTTTGTATTGATATTGGAGTTCTCCTGAAGGTGTCTTAGTATCTCTAAATCAGTTTTATCTAAATTTTCCATAGTAATTTTTACGGCTAGAGTTCGTCTCAGGAATATTAATCCGTATTATAATCTCCAAAAACGAACTAATTAAAGTTTATTCACTTAAAAAAAAGTCAAATATAAGTTATAAATTCTAATACAATAAATTTGTTCAGTAAAAAACACTAAACCAATATGAAAACAAATAATTTAGGTTATCCGAGAATTGGCAGCAACAGAGAATTAAAAAAAGCTAGTGAATTATACTGGGCAGGACAACTTTCGGCTGAAGAACTTTTGGCAATTGGAAAAAATATTCGTCAAGAAAACTGGCAATTACAAGCTGAATCTGGAATTGATTTAATTCCTTCAAATGATTTTTCCTTTTATGACCAGGTTTTAGATTTAACGCTAACTTTAGGAGCAATTCCTGAACGTTATAGTGATTTTGCAAAAACTAATTCTTCTATAGATTTATATTTTGCAATGGCAAGAGGTTCGCAAAAAAATGGACAAGATGTTGTTGCTATGGAAATGACAAAATGGTTTGATACCAATTACCATTACATCGTTCCAGAATTTACAAAAAATCAAAAATTTACTTTATTTTCTGAAAAAATAATCAATGAGTTCAAAGAAGCAAATAATTTAGGTATTACTACAAAACCAGTTCTTATAGGACCTATTTCTTACTTACTTTTAGGAAAAGAAAAGGAAGAAGGTTTTCACCGAATTGATCTTATCGAAGCATTGCTTCCTGTATATTTTGAAATTTTCGCAAAATTAGAAGCCGAAAATGCAACTTACATCCAACTAGACGAACCTTTCCTGGCGCTGAACTTAACTGATAAAGAACGCGCAACTTATACAAAAGTATATAATGAAATAAACATACGTTTCCCTAATATTAAAATTATCCTTGCGAACTATTTTGACTGCTTTGGCGAAAATCTAGCTACAGTATTGGCTCTTCCTGTTGACACCTTACATTTAGATCTAGTTCGTTGTCCTTTACAATTAGATGATATTTTAGAATCGAATCAGTTATCTCCAAACATAAATCTTTCACTTGGTTTAATAGATGGAAGAAACATCTGGAAAAATGATTTTAAAAATTCATTGGCAATTATAGAAAAAGCGGTTAATGCACTTGGCGAAAATAGAATATTAATTGCTCCATCTTGTTCATTAATTCATAGTCCTTGCGATTTAGAATTAGAAACAAACAATCAAACTCTTACTCCCGAAATTAAACAATGGTTGGCTTTTGCTAAACAAAAGATACACGAAGTCGTTTTATTAAAACAGTTTGCCACCAAAGAAATAGACGCTACAAACTCTATACGATTTGCTGAAAATACTTTGGCAAACGAAAACAGAAAAACTTCAAAATTAATCCATAACGAATCGGTTAAAAATCGTGTAGCAAACATTGCTGCTGGTGATGATAAACGTAAAAACACTTTTGTTATTCGTCGTGAGAAACAAATCGATGCTTTAAATCTTCCTTTATTCCCAACTACTACCATTGGATCGTTCCCACAAACTCCTGAAGTTCGTAACTGGAGAGCCAAATTTAAAAAAGGCGAATTAAAGCAACAACAGTATGACGATTTAATTAAGAAAGAAACCGAAGACACGATTCGTTTTCAGGAAGAAACCGGAATTGATGTTCTTGTTCATGGCGAATTTGAGCGTAATGATATGGTGGAATATTTTGGTGAACAATTAGCCGGTTTTACCTTTACAAAAAATGGCTGGGTACAAAGTTATGGTAGCCGTTGTGTAAAACCTCCTGTAATTTATGGAGATGTTTCCAGACCAAAACCTATGACTTTAAAATGGTCAGAATATGCACAATCATTAACTCCTAAATGGGTAAAAGGAATGCTTACTGGCCCAGTAACAATTCTGCAATGGTCATTTGTTCGTAATGACCAACCGCGTTCTCAGACCTGTACACAAATTGCATTGGCAATAAGAGATGAAGTTGTAGATCTTGAAAATGCAGGAATTAAAATTATCCAAATTGACGAACCTGCTATTCGTGAAGGTTTGCCTTTGCGTAAAGAAGAATGGGCAACTTACCTAGATTGGGCTGTAAAAGCATTCCGTATTTCGGCAAGTGGCGTAAAAGATGACACTCAAATTCATACGCATATGTGTTATAGCGAGTTTAACGACATTATCCAGAATATTGCCGACATGGATGCCGACGTTATTACAATTGAATGTTCACGTTCGCAAATGGAATTACTAGATGCTTTTGCCGATTTTAAATATCCAAACGAGATTGGTCCTGGAGTTTATGATATCCACTCCCCTCGCGTTCCTTCTAGTCTAGAAATGGTTAAACTATTAGAAAAAGCTTCGGCTGTAATTCCTGTAGATCAATTATGGGTAAATCCTGATTGTGGTTTAAAAACACGTCATTGGGATGAAACCAAAAAAGCATTGATTGAGATGGTTGCTGCAGCTCAGGAAATGAGAGCAGCTGTTAAAAACCCAGTATGCTAATAAGTTTTATTTAAATCTATTTTTTGTTATTTGTGTCAACTAGTGGAGTCGAAATTCTTGTAATTATGATTATTTTCGATTTCACTTTAGTTGCTTTATTTTTTGAAGTAGAAAGCCTAGGCTTTCAAACACTTTAAACAATAACGATGCCGCGGCTGTTGAGCTTTAAGTTTTTTTTTATGATTTCTTTAAAAGACAAAAATTTAGTAATCAAGCAGATTTCTGTTTACTTTTGCAACAAATAAAAAAGTCATGTCGATAGAAGTAAACAGCATATCAAAAAGTTACGGCACTCAAAAAGCATTAGACGAAATCTCATTTTCGATTAAAAAGGGTGAAATCGTTGGGTTTCTTGGTCCTAATGGGGCTGGAAAATCAACTTTGATGAAAATCTTAACCACTTACTTACTAGCCGATTCGGGTACAGCACTTGTAAACGGTCATGATGTCATGACTGATACCAAGGCAGTACAACTATCAATTGGTTATTTACCAGAACATAATCCATTGTATTTGGATTTGTATGTTCGTGAGTATTTGGCTTTTAATGCTGATGTTTATAAAGTGGCGAAATTCCGTATCGAAGAAGTTATCCAACTCACAGGACTGTCAGCCGAAAGTCATAAAAAAATAGGACAATTATCAAAAGGATATCGTCAACGTGTAGGATTGGCAAATGCATTATTGCACAATCCTGATGTTTTAATTCTTGATGAACCTACAACTGGTCTGGATCCTAATCAGTTAATAGAAATTAGAAATGTAATTAAGAATGTAGGCAAAAACAAAACTGTTTTTTTATCAACACACATAATGCAAGAAGTTGAAGCTATTTGTGACAGAGTAATTATTATTAACAATGGGAAAATTGTCACTGATAAGAAACTAGATAAATTAATTTCTGAGGATAAAGAACAAATTATTGAAGTAGAGTTTGATTATCAGGTAGAAGAGCAATTACTTGCCAAACTTGAAAACATTAGCTCCTATAAAAATACGCATGATATGATTTGGGAACTGACATTTGTAACTGAAAAAGATATGCGTCCTGCTATTTTTGACTTTGCAACTGCCAACGGATTAAAAATGCTACAACTTAACCAAAAAAATAAAAACCTAGAGGCTGTGTTTAGAGAAATCACTAAATAAGTCTACAGTCTCAATATTCAGCCTGCATTTCAACAGTATTAAATCTGTTCACTTATAAAAAAATCCAATTCGTTCTATTATATAGAACGAATTGGATTTTTTCATTAAACGACATTACCTCTAAGCAAGCTTTTTTGGGCATTCCCATATTTATATAATCTGTAAAAAAAAACACAGGAGCTTTACTACGATTAAGACTCCGTTTAAAATCGAACAACAACTAATTACCAATAGATTAGCTATCATATTGAAATTTGTGATTATTTTTATTTAGACTTGTTATGAATAGTGTTATATTTGGAGTTAAAAATTTTAAATAATGTACAATCATGTTTTTATTTTATTCTCAAAAATCACCCCCTCTGCACTTTCAAGTAACCAATTTAATTTTCAAAAAAATGCTCAAATGAATTCACTAAAATGACTTTCATTTCAATTAAAAGTTAGTTTGCTTATTCCAGATTTTTTTTAGTAAAAAATATTATAGATCAACTATAGCATAGACCTAAATAAAAAAGCTCAATTATTACTCCCATAAATTAATACAAATAATATGAAAAATATTATAACATCCCTCATGCTTGCATTTTCTGTTTATACCTATTCGCAAACAGAAAAAGATAGTATTATCGAAACATCTATAAATGTATTAGATGAAATTGTAATTGTAAAAAAGAAGGTTCTTTATACTCAAAAATCAGATCGTATGGTCTTTAATGTTGAAAACAGTATTGTTGCTGAAGGAGGAACTGCTCTAGACGTATTAATGCGTGCTCCAGGTGTTGTAGTGTCTCAGGACGGAGAATTGTCTATTAGGGGCCAACAAGGTGTCGGCGTTATGATTAATGGCAAACTAACGCAGATTTCACAAAAAGAACTTGCTAATTATTTAAAATCAACAACCTCATCTAATATTAAACAAATAGAAGTAATTACTAATCCTTCGTCTAAATATGACGCAACTGGTAAAGCGGGAATGATTAATATTATATTAAAAAAACCAAGTACTTCTGGAATAAAAGGAACCGTATTCTCTAGTTACGGAAGAGGTCGAAAAAACAGAACTAACTCTGGTATGAATTTAAGCTACAACAAAGACAAATTTGGTGTTTTTGGTAATTACAGTTATACTTTTAGAGGCGAAGAAGAACGTAAAAGATTTGAACAAATTCAGTACAAAGACATTAGCAAACAGGAAGTTGCTACAACAAATCATCAACATTCGACAACAAGCGAACCTCTTACTTCTAACAATTTCAAAATTGGAACTTCCTATGAAGTTTCTTCTAAAACAAATTTAGAAGTTTCGCTTGATGCAAAAATTGGTCGTTATCAAAATATTGCCAATGGAGGTAATGCTCTATTTAATAATTTAAATCAATTAGATTTTAATGCTTTAACCTATAATAATAGTAAAGAAAAGTGGTTTGATTATACCTATGCTTTTTCGGGGGTTCATAAATTTAATACTGAAGGTAAAAATATGACTTTTGATTTTGAATATGAAACATCAAAATTTAGATCTAATCAATTTCAAAGTGCACTAAATTTAATCGCTGGTGCTCCAATTAATGACCGAAGAGGATACATTCCTTCACATTTAAAAGTTTTTACTGGTAAAGTAGATTTTACAAACCCTATAAAAGAAAAGCAAACTCTGGAATGGGGATTTAAAGCAAGTATAAAGAATAATGACAATCCCTCAGTTTATGAGTACTATAATAATCAATGGATAATTGATGGTAATTCGACAAATCATTTTGTATACGATGAACAGATTTATGCCGCTTACGCTAACTATAAATACAAATTAGAAAACCTTAGCATTCAAGGTGGAGTAAGAACAGAATATACTGCGATTGACATTAACCAAAAAACGCTAAATGAAAAACATAAAGATGATTACTTAAAATGGTTTCCTAGTCTTGCATTAAAATACGAAATGAACAGTAACCATTCAGTACACGCTTCTTATAGTAAGAGAATCAACAGACCAAGTCAATTTGATTTAAATCCATTCCGTTTTTATGATGACTCGTTTAATTATTCACAAGGAAATCCTGATCTGGTTCCAGAAATTACTCACTCAACAGAAATAGGCTACTCTTGGAAAAGTGCATTTATGGCTTCTGTGTATTTTAACCAAACCAAAGACGTTTTTACAGAAATTTATGTTTATAATCCTGCAGATAATACAACGGTAACTTCTCAAATCAATGCCAAAAAATCTTTTAATTATGGTGTAAATATTACCAATACAACCGATATTTATAAATGGTGGTCTGTAAATACGCTGATGAATGTTTTTGAGAATAGATTTGAAGGAAACATGATTAATACAAATACAATTGACCCAATAGTAACATTAAATTTAAATGTTCAAAACTCATTTAGAATTACTGACACTTGGAAAGCTGAGGCCAATGCGCAGTATCAATCAAAATCGAATGTTGGAATTTATGAGAGAGATAGTTTCTTTGATTTTAGCATCGGATTATCAAAACAGGTTCTTGCTAACAAAGGCAGTATAAAGTTTAATGTTACCGATGTTTTTAATACTAATAAATACAATATCAATTCGGTTATCGGACAAACCAGTATTGACAAAAGATATAATCTTGATAGCCGTGTAGCAACAATTTCCTTTACTTACAGAATTTAATGCTTTAAATCTTTAGTTCCACCTCTTATTTTTGTTTATTTGATGTACTATAGCCTGCTTGTTTAAGCAGGCTATATCTGTTTTTATTCGATAATAATGAATATTTAAATTGTTCCTTGCAATTAATTCCAACATACAAATGTCAGACGGAGTCGAAGTCCCGCAAAGTGATTCAGCAAATGAGACTTCGACTCCGCTCAGTCTGATAATTGAACTTTACTCATCAAAACAATCATATTGGTTTTGGATTGATTCTTTATTTATTAAACATAAAAAGTCTTTTGAAGAATGAGAACTCTTTCAAAAGACTTTAACTAACTAAAATATATAAATGGGTAATATTAAATCTTAACTGTAGGTTTTTGCTTTTTTTTCCTTCCCCACCAAATATAAAAACCTGTAACTGGTAAACTGGCACATATTAAACTACCAGCGAAATATAAAATCTTAGTTGACATTCCTCCTATAGTACCTATATGTAAACTATAATTAGATCGCATAAGCCATTTTGAGAAATGTTCGTCATCAATATATTTTTGCGAATTTGGTTTTAATTCCAATGTTTGTTGATCAAAGTACAAATCCCTCCAAACTCCCTTATTCATATCTGTACAAGCATAAAAATCATCTTCTGGTCCATCTGGAAAATGAATGATTACTGCTTCTTTATTTTCTTTGGCAATTTCCTTGCGTACTTTGTTCCAGATAAAATCGGCTGCTGCGAGTTTGTCTAATTGTTTTTGGGATAAAGTATCTTTTTTAACAGCAACAACTTGTTCCTTTTTGTCTTTTTTATCAGCCCAACCTCCACTTATCCAGTAAGTGCTCGATCTGACCCATTGAAAACTCATAATTAATCCTGTAAAAGAAATAAGTAATGCCAATATAATAGTATAAAACCCCATTACATTATGCAAATCATAATTTATCCGTTTAAACTTCGCACTCCATTTTATCTTAAAACTAGCATCTCTAGTTGTTTTGTTCCATTTTTTTGGAAACCAAAGAATAAGTCCACTTATGAGCAAAAAGAAGAAAATTAGTGTTCCCCAAGCCGTAACTTGCGAACCAACATCTCTACCTAACCATAAATAACGATGTCCTTCATCCATGATATGAAAAAAGTCTTCGTGATCTACCATTCCTGTAATAGCTCCGTTATATGGATTTACATATATCAAAGAATCCGATTCGACATCAACTTTAATCGTTTTATCTAAACCATTGTACCATAAACCATGAATTTCTTTATTAGGCAATGCTTTACTAACTGCTTCATATATCTTAGAAGGTGGTAGTACTTTTTCTGATTCTTGCGCTTCGACATTTAACCAAGGAGATGTTGCATGTTTGATTTCTTGCTCAAAAACCAAAATACAACCTGTAATTCCCATTATAAACACCACGAGTCCAGAAGCGAGTCCCAACCATAAATGCAACCAAGCATTAATTTTACTAAAACGTGATTTCCCTTTATTTGGTGGCTTATTCGAACGGTTATTAATAGTACTCATTGATATTAAAAGTTTAATAGGTAATAATTTTATGGATAAAAGAGGGCTATTGGTAAAACGGATTAATTTTTTACAATTAAATAACTCCTCAAGATATTTTAAACAAAAATAGCACAACACTTACAGAAAATCAAGTTTATTTTTAATTATTCTAAATAAAAACAATATTTAACTTTTAGCGTACTTATAGCTCAAGAGAGTAACCAATTCTACCCATTTGTCTAAGTAATATATAAACAAAACCAATATTAGCATGACATTAATTATCCATAAAAAAAGTAGCCCGTTTAAAAATTTAAACGGGCTACTTCAAAACAATCTATATTATTTATTTTTATATTTTTAACATAACAATTATATTTTTCATCTCTTCTACAACTATTTCGATATCATTTTTACTTGTTCTCCAATTCACAAATGATGCACGGATTCCTTTACGGTTTTGATATACAGTTGGTGTCATAAACACTTTCCCTTCATCATTTAAAAGGGTTAAAAACTGACCTACATTTTCTTGATTATGGTCTCCTGACAATGTAAAGCATACATTATTTAAGCGCGTTGGTGCTAGTAACTCAAAGTTTTCATTCTCTGCAATAAAAGCATCAAATTGCAATGCAAGATTTACACTATTCTCGACTATATCCTGATATCCTCCTTTTCCATAAGCTAATAAAGAAAACCAAACTGGTAATGCTTTCAATCTTCTTGAATTTTCGGGTAAGAAATTTAGGAAACTAAAATTCTCTAATGGATCTCCCAAATAGGGTGCATTAGAATTCTGAAACGTTTCTATCTGTAATAATTTATGTTCTTCTTTTATCAAATAAAAAGCACTTTCGTAGGGTACATTAAGCCATTTATGACAATCAATAGTAATACTATCGGCATTTTCCCAGCCTTTGACCAAATGCATGTATTTAGGTGAACAAGCAGCAAATCCGCCAAACGCAGCATCAATATGCCACCAGAATTTATATTTCTTTTTTAATGCATTTATAGCTAAAAAATCATCAAAATCGGCTGTATTTACCGTTGCAGCACTTGTAATTAAAATAAAAGGCTTTCCATTTAGAACTTCAATATTTTTCTTTAAATCGACTATATCAATTGCTTCACGATTTCCTTCAATAGTTTTTATCTTAGTGAAATTCTGACTTCCGATTCCTAACATTGCCAAACATTTTATAGAAGATGAATGTGGAGTAGCTGAGAAAACTGCAACTGGTTCTGATATTCCATTTTTAGCAAAATCTTTTCCTAATTGTTTTCCGTACCATTGTCTTGCAACGGCTAGAGAAGTAAAATTAGACATTGTGGCTCCGGTTACAAATCCGCCTAGGAATGATTTTGGTAAATCCAGCAATTGTAATAATAAATTAATTGTTTCGATTTCTATTAAAGCCGAAACTCCTCCTTGCGCTTTTACTGCTTGGGTATTCTGATCATAAATAGTCGTTAACCAATCACCAACTATTGAAGCTGGTGTGCTTCCTCCTGTTACAAAACCCCAATATCTTGGTCCAGGCGAAGCAATCATTAAAGGTGCTAATCGCTGATTGAATTCTTCTAAAGCCGATAATGCCCCTAATCCCGTTTGATTTAAATTTCGGTCGGTTGTTATTGTGTTTAAATTAGAAGTTGATACTGTATCCATAGAATTTAAAAAATCTACTCCTTGTTGTTTTACCTTTTCAAGTATATTTTCAATATCTTTTAAATCTTGTTGAAGTATTGTATTCATTTTAGATATAATAGTTTAAAATAAAATTATATTTTCATAAATGGTTTATATGGTTTAAATAAATTGTGAATTACATTCCTACCATTTCGTTTTTTCGGAGAAACGCGAAACCATCATCGACGAAATCACATCACCATTGGCATTTAGTAAAGTAGCAATTGGATCAACTAGTGTTCCCAAAATCATGGCTACGGGTAAGGCTTCTGCCATTGGCAAACCGTAAACTGTTATCGCCAATACTTCACCAATATATCCTCCGTTTGGGATTCCTCCTTCTACAATCGAAACTATTACAGTAATACCCAATGCTAAAAGTATTGTACTTGGCTCTGTAAAGTCCTTCCCAAACATGGTAAACAATACTGTAATTTTCAAAATAGATGACATGCTCGAGCCGTCTTTATGCAACGGTGCTCCTAGCGGAATAACAACATTACGGACATGAGCTGGGATTTTCATTTTTTCGGCAGCCAAAAGATTAGCCGGTATTGTTGCAATACTACTGCAAGTACCTATTGCTGTAAGAGCTGGCGTTACATTATTACTCCAGAATACTATAAATGCACTTTTCCCTCCTGCTATAAAAGCATAGAGACTAAAGAATACGAAGAAGTAAAATATACAAGCACCATAATAAATCCCAAGTGGTTTGGCATAAACACCAAATAATTGTGGACCATAGAAACTAACCTGATATGCAAAATATGCTCCCAATCCTATTGGAGCCATTTTCATAATCATATTCAAAAGTTGCTTCATCACTTCGTTTCCTGAATCTAAAAAACTCCTAAAGCTATTCCCTTTTTCTCCTGATTGCAAAGTTGCAAATCCTATTAAAAATGAAAAAATAATAAGTGCCAGCATACTTTTTCGTGACAATAATTCGTAAAAATCATTTGTTGTAAGTAACTGTGTAATTTGGTTTCCAACATTTCCAGTTGTAATATTCTCTAGCGGAATTTTAGAGACTATAATATTCTGATGAATAGGGAAAAGATAAACTGCTATAATCATTACTAAAGCCGAAATAAGAAGTGTTCCTAAAAAAACTACTACCATTATAACAAATAGCCTTCCTAGTTTTTCTGTTTTCTCTAAATTGGCAATAGAAGAAGTGATCGTAAAAAAGATTAATGGTATGATTGCAGTAAAAAGTAAATTCAAGAAAACATCTCCTAATGGCTTTATAATCTCAACATCTTTACCAAAAACCAACCCTAAAATACTTCCTGCAATAATACCTCCTAGAAGCAAAAGAATACTACTGTAATTTTTTATAAAATTGATTTTTTTTGTATCCATAATAAAAGCATTAGTGTTTTATAAAATCAATTAAATTACGCTAAAAAGAATTCAAAACTAATATCGTTACATTTTTTATTTCTCCAGAACAATTGTAGTAAACACTCTATCAACTAACTCCCCCGTTTTACTTTTTATTTTTTCAGTCTGAGTTTCTAAATTATTAATATTAAATGGAGTCTTAAGAATCATTTTTTCGACTTTTTCAGTATTATAGAGTTCGAATTCAAATTTGGTAAACGGAAGTTTTTTCATAAAACTTTCCTGTGCAAATGTTAAACTAAAGATTCCTTTATGATCCAACACACGATATATTTCCATAAGTAACTTTACTGGTTCTTGCCAAAAATATAAGGTATTAACAGTAAATATTTTATTGAACTTTGCGTCAGGAAACGGAATTACATTTCCATCATAAAGCAAAAAGAAAGCTTGTTTTTGAGAAACATAATTTCTATTGATCTGACGTGCTTCCTGAAACATCAATTCTGACATTTCAAGTCCGTAGTACTTTAAATGGCTGCTTTGTTTCATTAACCACTCTAAATGAGCTGCATTTCCATGTCCTAATTCTAGAATGTTATCCCCTTTTGAAATATGTAGATTTCGGATTGAACTTAGCGTCATATTGACGTTTGTTTCATGCATCATATTTGCCATTTCGATTCCTTTTTCTCCTTCAGGTTTTTTTAATTGAGATGCGATAAATTGTAATTCTTCTTTTTCCATAAGTTTAAATTATTACAAATTGAAATTAAAACACCTAATACCCTAGCCCAGATGGAAGCGGCATCCTTTTTATTTTTTCTTTAAAAATAAAAAGATATAGCGCACAGCTGGAAATAGCTCCTGCCTCTGACTCTTCTTAAATTAAAACATTAAAAAAAATTATTCTTTACCATTAAGAGATTAAGATAAATTAAGCCTTACTCAATCTCTTAATGGTGAGAATTTAGAAAACTTTACTTGCTATTTGACGAATGTTTTCAGATTTTCCCATAGAGTAATAATGCAAAACTGGAACTCCAGCAGCTTTTAACTCTAATGATTGCTGAATTGCCCATTCGATTCCTACTTGTCGTATCTCTGCATTGTTTTTACATTTATCTACTTCATGAATTAAATCTTCGGGTAAATCGATACGGAAAATCTGAGGTAAAATCTGTAAATGTCTTTGAACTGCTATTGGCTTAATTCCTGGAATGATAGGAATTGTAATTCCCATTTCTCTAGCTTTCTCTACAAAATTAAAATACTTTGAATTATCAAAAAACATCTGTGTCACTACATAATCAGCTCCGGCATCTACTTTCTCTTTCAGTCTTTTTAAATCTGATTGCAACGACGGTGATTCTAAATGTTTCTCTGGATATCCTGCAACACCAATACAAAAATCAGCCTTGTTATCAGCATCCATTACTTCATGAAGGTATTTTCCCTGATTCAATAAATTGATTTGTTTTACCAAATCAACTGCATAATCGTTCCCCCCTGCTTTTGGAATAAAATACTGCTC
This sequence comes from Flavobacterium sp. ALJ2, assembly GCF_015594725.1. Lineage (GTDB taxonomy): Bacteria > Bacteroidota > Bacteroidia > Flavobacteriales > Flavobacteriaceae > Flavobacterium. The sequence continues at coordinate 55,205 of NZ_JADNRC010000009.1, forward strand.
GTCTTTCATGGCATCCCCACGTAAAGCCATAACATTGTCGATTCCTAAATAGTTACAATCTACCAAAAGATATTCTGTTTCTTCTTTGGTAAATCCTCCGCAAAGTACATGAGGAACTGTATCTACATTATATTTATGTTTTATAGAAGCACAAATCCCTAATGTTCCAGGACGCATGCGAGTTAATTTTTTATCTAAAAGTCCGTTACCTTTATCAATATAAATATACTCTTCGCGAGAAGTTGTTACATCAATAAATGGTGGTTTAAACTCCATTAACGGATCGATATTATCGTATAATTCCTGAATACTTTTTCCTTTTTGAGGTGGGATAATCTCAAATGAGAATAATGTATTCCCATTTGCCTTTTCTATATGTTTGGTTACTTTCATTTCTTAATTAGTTGATGGTTTTTAGTTTTTGATTGATAGTTTTTAGAACTGTTGCTAATCTAAAAATGAACAATCATAAATCAAAAACTAAATTATTTTTTTATAATAGTTAATAAACCCATTCAATAGCTTTTGCAGGTTTGAATCTGTTCAAAAGCAATATTGAAATTATTTTAATCTATGTATTTTTGATCAAATGCTAAATAATATTGTGTCTCTAATTCATACAATGACCCTCTTGAAATATGAAGAAAATGTATTGTATCTTTTGAGGTCTGTCGCCCACAACCTTCAGTAATATTTGATGGTATTGAAACAGCGGCTCTTCTCATTTGATTGGTCAAACCAAATAGTTCCTCTTTTGGAAACAATTTAGATGAATCATATAATAAATTCACCAATTTCCTAGCTTCCAACCAAACATCTAATTTATTATATTCCATTTTTTATTGATGGTTGTTTGTTGTCAGTCGATCGTTTTTGAGTGCTATAATCTAACAACCAAAAACCATCAACCAAATTAATCTGCTATATTAGGATTCAGCCATTTCATGGCTTTGTCTGTTGAAATACTTCGGCGTTTGGCGTAATCTACAACTTGATCTTCTTTTATTTTTCCTAGTCCAAAATATTTACTTTTCGGGTTTCCAAAATAATATCCTGACACTGATGATGCTGGCCACATTGCCATACTTTCAGTTAGAGTTACTCCTATTTCCTCTTCTACATTTAGTAATTTCCAAATTGTTGGTTTCTCTAAGTGGTCTGGACAAGCAGGGTATCCTGGTGCAGGACGAATCCCTTTGTAATTTTCTTCGATTAAATCTTCCGTTGATAATGACTCTTCTGCATCGTAGCCCCAAAAATCTTTACGAACTTCTTCATGCAAATATTCGGCAAAAGCTTCAGCAAAACGATCAGCTAATGCTTTTACCATAATCGAATTATAATCATCCAAATCTCTTTCAAACTCAGCAGCCCATTCGTCAACACCAAAACCTGTTGTTACACAAAATGCTCCTATGTAATCGGTAACTCCTGAGTCTTTCGGCAAAATAAAATCCGATAATGCTATATTTGGTGCTCCTTTTGTTTTTTGTGATTGCTGTCTTAAAGTCAAAAACTTCTCCAGCACTTTTCCGTTTTCATCACGCAATTCGATATCGTCATCATCTACCTGATTCGCAGGAAAGATTCCGTAAATACCTTTAGCGGTTAGTTTTTTCTCCGCCAAAATCACTTTCAACATTTCATGAGCATCTGCAAAAACCGAAGTGGCTTGTTCTCCAACTACCTCATCAGTTAAGATTGCTGGATATTTCCCGAACAATTCCCATGTTCTAAAAAACGGTGTCCAGTCAATATACGGTACTAAAACATCCAACTCTACTTCGATAACTTTTGCGCCTATAAATTTGGGTTTGGTTGGCGTATATTCTGCCCAATCCATTTGAAATTTATTTTTACGTGCTTGCTCTATTGTCAGGAAGTTTTTATCTCGCGAACGATTTAAAAACGTTTCTCTAAACGCATCGTAATCTGCACGAATATCGCTTGCATATATTTTACGGTTATGATCTAATAGGTTTCCTGCAACGGTAACGGCTCTAGAAGCATCATTTACGTGAATTACAGTTTCTCTATATTGTGGCGCAATTTTCACTGCAGTATGTGCGCGTGAAGTTGTTGCTCCTCCAATCATAATCGGAATTTTAATTCCTTGTTTGTCTAATTCTTTTGCCAAATATACCATTTCGTCAAGCGAAGGAGTAATTAGTCCGCTTAAACCAATAATATCCACATTATGTTCTATGGCTGCTGCAATAATTTTTTCAGGAGGTACCATTACGCCTAAATCTACAATTTCATAATTGTTACATGCCAATACCACCGAAACTATGTTTTTTCCAATATCATGAACGTCACCTTTTACGGTTGCCATCAATATTTTTCCATTTCCTTGTTTGTCTCCAGCTTGTTTGCTTGCTTCAATATAAGGCAATAAATAAGCCACTGCTTTTTTCATTACACGTGCCGATTTTACAACTTGTGGTAAGAACATTTTTCCGCTTCCGAATAAATCTCCAACAACGTTCATTCCTGTCATCAGGTTGATTTCGATAACTTCAATAGGCTTTACTGCTGCTTGGCGAGCTTCTTCAACATCTTCTTCAATAAAGGCATCAATTCCTTTTACCAATGAATGTGTGATACGCTCCTGAACCGTTCCAAAACGCCATTCCTGAATTGTCTTTTCATCTGATTTCACTTCGCCTTTTACATTCTCTGCAAAATCTAAAAGTCTTTCCGTTGCATCATCACGTCTATTTAGAATTACATCTTCTACATGTTCTAATAAATCTTTTGGAATATCATCATAAATCGAAAGCATCTCTGGATTAACAATACCCATTGTCATTCCGTTTTGAATAGCATGGTAAAGAAATACCGAGTGCATCGCTTCACGAACATGGTCATTCCCTCTAAAAGAAAACGAAACATTACTTACTCCACCACTAATATGCGCATGTGGCAAGTTTTCGCGAACCCATTTTGTACCTCTAAAAAAGTCCAACGCATTCAAGCGATGTTCTTCCATTCCGGTTGCAACGGGGAAAATATTCAAATCGAAAATAATATCCTGCGGCGGAAAACCAACTTTATCAACTAAAATGTCATACGAACGCTGACAAATCTCGACTCTTCGTTCGAAATTATCTGCTTGTCCTACTTCGTCAAAAGCCATGATAATGACGGCTGCTCCGTAACGTTTAATTAGTTTGGCGTGGTGAATAAAGGCTTCTTCACCTTCTTTCAAAGAGATTGAGTTTACAACGCTTTTTCCTTGTACTACTTTTAGACCTGCTTCGATGATTTCCCATTTTGAACTGTCAATCATAATTGGCACTCTCGAAATATCGGGTTCGGATGCTATTAAATTCAGAAATTTTGTCATTGCATAAACTCCATCAAGCATTCCTTCATCCATATTAATATCGATGATTTGCGCTCCTCCTTCTACTTGTTGTCTTGCAATATCAAGCGCTTCGTTATATTTCTCTTCCTTGATTAAACGAAGGAATTTTCTTGAACCCGTAACATTCGTACGTTCTCCAATGTTTACAAAAACACTACTTGGCGTAATAATTAACGGTTCTAATCCTGCTAACACAAGGTCTCTTCTATTTTCTGCCATTTCTTTTTTTAATTTTCAACAGAATAAATTCCGTTGCTATAAATATGTCGTCCCTCTCAAATTTTTTACTTCAATATCTTGCTTGTCTTTGCGAGAAACAAAACAATCTCATTCTAATATTTCACATCCTACTAGGTTATAAAGTCTTGTAGGTATTTATTTTTTAAAATTTTATTTTCGTTTATCTTAAAAATCAATAACTATTTAACTTTGTTCCTACCGAATTCAAATCCACGTTATCTAGAGCCATTTCATTTAAAGATTCAAACAAAGATTTAATATTGTTTTTTGCTGAAAATTCATTCGCAATCCTAACTCTTTTTACTCCTACTTGAGCATCAGAGAAAGTAGCTCTTCCCGTTTGGTTAATGTTTTTTGAAAAAACTAATTTGTTCTTATAATATAATTTATAATTGATTACAGATTTTACTGTAAAAACAAATCCGAATTTAGGTTTGTCTACAGAAACAATACTCATTTCAATTATCCAATCATCATCTGTGGTACTTGAGATCTTTGAAAAGAAATTAGAATCAAGAATAGATTTTTTAAAAGCCTCTTCAAAATTTTTATTAGAAATTTTCGATATCCCAAAAGGACTTGTTTCTTCTCCTCCAATCACTGGCTTAATAAATATTTTATCACCAATCCGTTTTTCGCTTTTATAATCTTTAACCGTCATACCTTCAATAGTTGCTCCAGAAGCACATCTACTCAAAAAAACTGAAACAAAAACTATTAAAACCAGATGTTTTAATTTCATACTTTGCATTATTAAATTAATAGTTTATAAATTACTACTCTAATACCGGCGCTACCCTCGGTTTATAATCCTTAGCTACTTCAGCAATTAATCGGATGTGATCCGGAGTTGTTCCGCAACAACCACCGATGATATTGATTAAATTATCTTCTAAATATTCTTTGATAAATGCCTGAGTTTGCTCAGGTGTTTCATCATATTGTCCGAATGCATTTGGTAATCCTGCATTTGGGTGAGCCGAAACATTAAAACTTGTATGTTGTGCTAATGTTTTTAGATATGGTTTCAACAAATCGGCTCCTAGAGCGCAATTGAATCCTACGCTTAATAGTGGAATATGCGATACCGAAATCAAGAATGCTTCAACCGTTTGTCCTGAAAGTGTTCTTCCTGAGGCATCGGTAATGGTTCCTGATACCATGATTGGAATTTCGATATTACGATCTTCTTTTACTTCCTCAATTGCAAAAAGTGCTGCTTTTGCATTTAATGTGTCAAAGATGGTTTCTACCAATAGTAAATCACAACCTCCATCCATTAAGGCTTCTACTTGTTGTTTGTAAGCAATTCGTAAATCATCAAATGTTACGGCTCTGTATCCTGGGTCGTTTACATCTGGTGACATGCTTGCTGTTCTGTTTGTTGGCCCTATCGAACCTGCCACAAAACGTGGTTTATCTGGTTTTTTGGCTGTAAATTCATCGGCTACTGCTCTCGCAAGTTTAGCCGATTCGAAGTTTAATTCGTAAACGTACTCTTCCAAAAAATAATCGGCCATACCGATTGTAGTTCCCGAGAATGTGTTGGTTTCTACGATGTCGGCACCCGCTTCAAAGTAAGCGGCATGGACATCGCGGATGGCGCCGGGTTGTGTTATCGATAGTAAATCGTTGTTTCCTTTTAGGGGATGTGGAAAATCTTTGAAACGCTCTCCTCGAAAATCTTCTTCAGAAAAATTATAGCGTTGCAACATCGTTCCCATTGCTCCATCAAGGATTAAGATATTTTTTTTTATTGCTTCTTGAATTGTTGACATTTTTTTTTATTTTCTTGCTATAACACTAAGGTACAAAGCTTTTATTAAATATTACCGAAAATTCACTATCATAGCTTTTTAGCTCCGATTACTTCACTTAATTTCTATTTTCATAGGAGTTCAGTGAACACGTTTAAAGCGTCATCCTTTTTTCTGGTGTTCAGAAAATAAGATATAGCGGAAAGCGAGAATGTTATGGGCAAAAATGCGCCAATAATTCGCTTCTGATACTGAAATTTCATTCAGTTAATATCGATAAGTTTTTCAAGAAAAGTTTTGAGAAATACATTGCTGTATTATGTGTTATCTATCTTTAATACTGTAAATGTATAAAGTAGAATGTAGCACCTTCTTTATGATAAAGGGTTGCTAAGGTTTCAATGGGTCTATCCCTCCGCCTTTCGTGATAACTTTCAATAAATATATGAACAGTGCAAAGTAAAGACATAGAGTCTACAATTGCAAGTGTTTTTAAAATATTATAATATTCTAGGTTCCTAAGCGTTTTAGGCTTAAAGTTTAACATCAAAAAAATTAAAAATAAATACTAGTAAACTTAAAGACAAATAACATTCTTATACGGCTGAAGTTCAATTGTTTTTAATTTATAGCCCGCGATTTCAAACGTGGGATACGGATCGTAATGATATATTGCATTACAATGGTTGAAACCACTGGTCATATTTTTAAATATTCTTAAAGATATTAATGTGCAATAAAACGCAAATTATCCTATGTTATTTTAAAAAAGCCCAAACTAAAATAGTTTGAGCTTTATATAAAAATCTTATAAACTTAGTAGCTTAGAACCTCAGACTAAACAATCGCCTTAACAACAGCTTTTGGAGCTTCTTTACGAGTTCCGTCAAATCCGTCTACACCTGAAACGGTGGTATATTTAAGCACATATTTTTTACCTGGATTGATAATTTGATATGCAGCCTGACACATTAAAGTTGCCTCGTGGAATCCACAAAGAATCAATTTTAATTTTCCTGGGTATGTATTAACGTCTCCAATTGCGAAGATTCCCGGAATATTGGTTTGATAATCTAATGCATTATTTACTTTTATTGCATTTTTCTCGATTTCTAACCCCCAGTCTCCTATTGGTCCTAATTTGGGTGTCAATCCGAAAAGTGGAATAAAATAATCCGTTTCGATAGTTCGGTTTGCTCCATTTTCTTCGATAACAAGCGACTCAATATGCTCTGCACCATTGATTCCGATAACCTCAGCCGGAGTAATTAATTTAATTTTCCCAGCTGTTTTTAATTCTTGTACTTTTTCTACTGAATCAAGCGCTCCTCTAAATTCATTTCTACGGTGAATTAAAGTTACTTCTGAAGCTACATTTGAAAGGAATATACTCCAGTCTAAAGCTGAATCTCCTCCTCCTGCAATTACAACTCTTTTATCTCTAAATTTTTCTGGGTTCTTAATGAAATATTTTACTCCTTTATTTTCATAAAACTCAATATCTTCAATAAGTGGCTTACGTGGTTCAAAACTTCCTAAACCTCCTGCAATAGCAATAACTGGCGCATGAAATCTAGTTCCTTTATTTGAGGTTACAATAAAACTTCCGTCTTCTTGTTTCTCGATTGTTTCTGCACGTTCTCCTAATGTATAACCTGGTTCAAATTGCTTAATTTGCTCTTGTAGGTTATCGATTAAATCTCCTGCTAAAACTTCTGGAAATCCAGGAATGTCATAAATAGGTTTCTTTGGGTATAATTCTGAAAGCTGCCCACCTGCTTGTGGTAAAGCATCTAATATATGGCATTTTAATTTTAATAATCCTGCCTCAAAAACTGCAAATAAACCAGTTGGACCAGCTCCTATTATAAGTATGTCTGTTTTAATCATTCTATTGTTGTTTATAATCATTCTTAATAAATACAAAGAAACAAATAATTTAAACTATTTTCAATGATTTTTATCATTGATTTCTTTCTTTGCTCAAAAAAATCTATTGTGTGTTTTTTAGTGAAGCTGTAATCTCATTCATTCTTTTAACCTTGTCTTCAAAATCGCCTTTTAAGGTTTTCCTATAGTCATTTAGGTTTTCAACCATTTTATTAATATCTTCAGGAATAACTTCTTCGAAAAATTCCCGAAGTCTTTTAGCTGTTGTTGGTGATTTTCCATTAGTAGAAATAGCAATCTTTACATTTCCTTTAGTTACGATTCCACCTAAATAGTAGTCACATAAATCAGGCGTATCAGCAATATTGCAAATGAGATATCTCTTTTGTGACAAATCATATATCCTTTTATTTACTAACAAGTCGTCAGTACATGCAATAACCATATGCCGTTTCTTTAGCATCTTTTTCTTAAACTTTGATTCAGTTAATATAATCGAAGAATGTTTTTCTGCTAAAGCTTTAATATCAAGATGGAAGTGTGGAGCGACAACCTCAACATTGGCATTGGGACTTGATTTTAATAAAAAAAATAGTTTTTCTAATCCCACATTTCCACCTCCTACAATAAGCACATTCAACTTGTGTAGTTTTAAAAAAATAGGATATAATTCGTTTCTTTCCATTACAATTGGATATTGTTTGATACAAATTCCTCGTAAAACCCTTTTAACTTACTGCTTTCTCTAACTACTTCTCCAATGATAATGATCGCTGGTGAACCTAGTTTGTTTTTGGTCGCTATTTGCTGAATTGTATTTATAGTTCCAAATCCTACTTTTTCTTCTGGAGTAGTTCCGTTTTGAATAATCGCAATCGGAGTTTCTCCTTTTAATTCTTTTTGGAACAAAGCAACAATTTGTGATAGTTTACTCATCCCCATCAAGATAACTACTGTGGCTGATGATTGTGCTGCAAGAGCCACATCTGATGATAATTTCCTATCTGATGTTGTTCCTGTAATTGCCCAAAAACTCTCCGAAACTCCTCTTTTGGTTATCGAAATTCCCTGATATGCTGGAACTGCTATTACCGATGAGATTCCAGGCACAACAAATGTAGGGATCCCAAAGCTCTCTACATATTCTATTTCTTCGCTTCCACGACCAAATACAAATGGATCTCCACCTTTTAGTCGTACAACATTTCCATAAGTTAATGCATTATCAACTATCAATTGATTAATCTGGTCTTGTGTATAAGCATGATTTCCTATGCGCTTGCCTACAAAAATTCGGATTGCTTTTTTAGGCGCATACCCCAAAATTTCTTCATTTGCCAAAGCATCATACAATACCACATTTGCTTCAGCAAGTGCTTTTACACCTTTTAAAGTTATTAAATCGGGGTCGCCTGGACCTGCTCCGACTAAAGTTACTTTTGGTTTTACTGTATTAAGCATTAGCTAAATCTTTTGCTCTATATTTTTCAATCGTATCAAAAAATAAAATTCCTTCTTGAATGTATTGCTTTGCAAATGCTTCTGAAGGTTCTACTTTATTAATTTGATATACTAATTCTCTAAATGTTGTTGGCAATTCAATTTTAGAAGTTGCTACAAAAATAGTATCAAACAAGTCAACAATTCCTGCATGATTGTTTGTTTTTTCATCTTCTGAAAGCAACAATGCTTTGGCACCATTTACAAATCCTGCGTAAGTATGGTAAATAGCATCTGACCATTTATTTTCGTCGAATGATTCTTGTGCGAATGTTAATTTATCTTTTGCTTCTAATAATAAAGTAGCTACTAAATCTATGACAACTCCAGCACATTCACCTACTCCAACTGCTTTTACGTAGTTATCGGCATTACCCCAATCTACAAAATCAGCTTCGGTTAAATTGGTTACATCTGCAAAAGGTTTTAAAATCTCATAGAAATATTTTTCGCCTTTTGCATCATAATAATTCAGAAATTTTTCTCCGTTTGCATTGGCATCAAAATCATTTAAGATGGTACGCAATGCATCTGGTCCTCTACGGCTTGGGATTTTGATTACTTTATCAGCAAAACGACCTGCTCCATTTCCTAATTTTCCTCCTCCCAATAAAACTTGTAACGCTGGCGCTACTAATTTTCCTGAGTTGATTGACATTCCCTGAAACCCGATTGCTGACATATTGTGTTGTCCACAAGCATTCATACAACCACTAATTTTTATTTCGATTTCATGGTTATTACTATATTGCGGATATTCGGCATTTAAAACTTTTTCTAATTCTTCGGCAATTCCTGTACTACTAGCAATTCCTAAGTTACAAGTATCTGTACCTGGACAAGCTGTAATATCGGCAGTTGAATTATATCCTAAATTTACAAAACCAAGCTTTTCTAATTCCTGATAAAAGAAGGGCAGATTCTCTTCTTTTACGTGACGTATTACAATATTTTGACGCAATGAAAAACGCAATTCGTTGGCTGCATAATTTTTAATTAAATCAGCTAATAATCTTGCTTTATCAGTATAAAAATCTCCTAATAATACTTTAATCCCGATAGCATAATAACCATCTTGTTTTTGAGCAATTACGTTTGAATTCTTCCACGCTTCATAAGCTGCTGTATCTTCAATAGTAACCGATGGAACGGTTAATAATGGTTCTGGAATTGGTGCATCAAAAGCAGTTGTATCAATTTCATACGTTTCAAAAGCGATTGCTTTTTTCTCTTGTTCAACCAAATCCATAAATGTATCTCTACCTATTTCTTTGATTAAAAACTTTAAACGTGCTTTCATTCTTTTGGCACGTTCTCCGTATCTGTCAAAAATACGAATCACACCTTCTGCCGTTGGAATAATTTGGTTAGCAGGAACAAATTCCGAAAGTAATTCGGCATGTGCTGGTTGCGAACCTAATCCTCCACCTAACATAATTTTAAATCCTCTTTCTCCATTTACAATTTTCGGGATAAATCCTAAATCATGTAAATAACTCAAAGCAGTATCTTCATCTGATGATGAGAACGAAATTTTAAATTTACGTCCCATTTCCTGACAAATAGGATTTCTTAACAAGTACTGAAACAAAGCATGTGCATAAGGCGAAACATCAAATGGTTCGTTTACATCTACACCAGCCAATTCACTTGCAGTAATATTACGAACGGTGTTTCCACAAGCTTCACGCAAGGTAACATCATCCTTAGCTAAATTTGCCCAAAGCTCTGGAGTTCTGTCTAAACTTACATAGTGTATCTGAATGTCCTGACGTGTTGTAATATGCAAACGTCCAGTAGAATATTCATCAGAAACTTTAGTAATACGTACTAATTGCTCACTGGTAACTTTACCGAAAGGCAATTTAATACGAATCATTTGAACGCCTTCCTGACGTTGCCCGTAGATTCCACGCGCTAAACGTAGGCTACGGAAACGTTCATCATCAATTTTTCCTCCACGGAATAAGTGAATCTTTTTTTCTAAATCGATAATCTCCTTTTGAACTATCGGATTTTCTATTTCTGTTCTAAAACTTTCCATTTTTGTTTCTTGCTTTTCCCTCCCCAACCCTCCCCGAAGGGGAAGGAGTAAAAAACTGGAGAATTAATATATATTTTTAACTAGACTCATAATCATTCCCCTCTTCGGGGGTTAGGAGGATTTACCTAATAAATCCTACTCCTGCAGTTGTATTGGTTGCGGTATCAATCAGGATAAAAGCTCCGTTTGATTTATTATCGTTATAGGCATCAAAATATAAAGGCTTGCTTAATTTAATACTTACTTCTCCTATTTCGTTTATTGCTAACTGAGTTGCTGGTGTTGTACCTGAATAATCGGTTGCGATTGTATTCTTGATACTTTCTACTTTTGCCAAAACTCTGTTTGTATTATGCTGAACGATGTATTTTGTTCCTGGAACTAACTTTTTAGAATCCATCCAACAAACTGTTGTCGTGATGTCTTTCTCAATTTTTGGAAGCTCCGTAGATTTTACAATCATATCTCCTCTAGTAACATTGATATCATTTTCTAGTTCAATTGTGATTGATGAACCTGCAATTGCTTCGTCAAATTGTTTGTCAAAAAAGTGAATATTCTTTACTTTAGATTCTGTTAATGAAGGCAAAACTGTTACTGCATCTCCTACTTTAATAGAGTTTCCGTATAATTTACCTGCATATCCTCTAAAGTCATGGTACTCTTCTGTCTTCGGGCGAATAACCGTTTGAACCGGAAAACGTGCCTGTCCTTTTTCAAAAACATCTGTTGGCTCTAAAGCTTCTAAATGTTCCAAAACAGTTTGTCCGTCATACCATTTCATATTTTCTGATTTATCAACTACGTTTCCTCCGTTGATTGCACTTAACGGAATGTAACTTACGTTTTGTTCCTTGAAAGTACTTTTGGCATTTAATGCCTGAAAATCGGCTTTGATTTTATTATAAACCTCTTCTGAATAATCAACTAAGTCCATTTTATTAATCGCCACAATTACCTCTTTTACTCTCAATAAATTATTGATAAAAAAATGACGGTATGTTTGCTCAATTACTCCTTTTCGAGCATCAATCAAAATAATTGAAACTTGCGAAGTCGAAGCTCCTGTAACCATGTTACGTGTGTACTCTACGTGACCTGGGGTATCGGCAATGATATAACTTTTTTTAGCCGTCGAAAAATAAATATGCGCTACATCAATAGTGATTCCTTGTTCTCTTTCTGCTACTAATCCGTCAGTTGCCAATGAGAAATCTAGGTAATCGTATCCTTTTAATTTGCTGCTTTTTTCTATTGCTTCTATTTTATCTGTAGTCAATGACTTTGTATCATACAATAACCTCCCGATTAAAGTACTCTTTCCGTCATCTACACTTCCTGCTGTTGCTATTTTTAAAACTTCCATTCTATATTTTTTGTTTCAGGTTTAAATTTTTTATTTAAAGTTTAAAGTTGATTCCCTTTGAACTAAAGTTTAAATCTGAATGTTTTGTTTTCTTGACTCTAACTTTTAATTAATTCTGAATTGCATTTATAATTTATAATTAAAAATACCCTTGTTGTTTTCTTTTCTCCATTGCTGCTTCAGAACGTTTGTCATCAATTCTGGCTCCTCTTTCAGAGATTGTCGATGTTCTAATCTCACCCACAACTTCATTAATTGTTGCTGCATAAGATTCAACAGCAGCTGTACAACTCATATCTCCAACGGTTCTAAAACGAACGATTCTTTCTTCAATTTGCTCATCTTCTTCTTGATACACATAAGGAGAATGCGACCAAATTAATCCGTCTCTCAAGAAAACTTTACGTTTGTGTGAAAAATAAATAGATGGGATTTCAATTTTTTCTTGTTCGATATAACTCCATACATCTAGTTCTGTCCAGTTTGAAATTGGAAAAACACGTACGTTTTGTCCATTTTCAATTTTTCCGTTTAGAATATCAAATAACTCTGGACGTTGATTTTTCTCATCCCATTGTCCAAAATCATCTCGAACTGAAAAAATACGTTCTTTAGCTCTTGCTTTTTCTTCATCTCTACGTGCACCACCAATACAAGCATCAAACTTAAATTCTTCGATAGCATCCAAAAGTGTGATTGTTTGCAAGCTATTTCTACTAGAATACTTCCCTGTTTCTTCTACAACTTTTCCTTCATCGATAGCATCCTGAACATTTCTTACGATTAATTCTAATCCTAACTCTGCTACCAATTTATCTCTAAATTCTATTGTTTCAGGAAAATTATGTCCTGTATCAATATGCAATAGTGGAAAAGGTATTTTTGCAGGGAAAAATGCTTTTTGTGCTAAACGTACTAAAGTAATTGAATCTTTTCCTCCAGAAAAAAGTAAAACTGGTTTATCAAACTGGGAAATTACTTCTCTAAAAATGTATATTGCTTCGCTTTCTAAAGCATTTGTTTTTAATACTGAACTCATTGTTTTTTGTTTCAAAGTTTAAAGTTTAAAGTTTCAGGTTTCAGGTTTTAACAACCTCATCTAAAAAAATTTTAACTATTAATATATTCAATCCTCTTACTCTCTATTCTTTCTTAGCGCTGTGTAAACCACATTCCTTATGGCTAGATTCCCACCACCATCTTCCAGCTCTAATATCTTCGTCTGCTAAAATTGCTCTCGTACATGGTGCACAACCTATGCTTACAAACCCTTTTTTATGTAATGCATTTTGCGGCACGTTGTGCTCTTGTAAATAATCCTCAACTTCTTGCAATGACCATTTTAATAATGGGTTGAACTTTATTATTTCGAAATTTGCATCGTATTCAAACAATTGCAAGTCATTTCTATTCTCTGATTGTTCAGCTCTTAAACCTGTAATCCAAACTACGTTTCCTGCCAAGGCTTTTCTAAGAGGAACGACTTTACGGATAAAGCAACATTCTTTTCTGTTCTCGACTGAGTCATAAAAGCTATTTGGTCCTTTTTCTTTTAATAAACTCTCTACTGCTGTTGCTTCTGGAAAATAAACTTCAATCTGTTTCTTATATTTCTTCAATGTCTTATGAAAAACATCATACGTTTCCTGAAATAATCTTCCTGTATCTAATGTAAAAATGGTAATATCAATATTGTTTTTAGCAATAAAATCGGTAATTACCTGATCTTCCTGACCAAATGAAGTCGAGAAAACTACTTTGTCTTTATATTCATTAGCTAAAAACGTCAATGTTTCTTCCAAAGAAAAGTCTTTCGTTTTAGCTAATAAAGATGTAATATTTGTTGCACTCATATTCTTTTTTTTTCCTAAAAAATTATTACAATAATTTAGATAATGTTTTTAAACTCAAAAGGATAATTAATATTCCTACTGCTACCATCATTGGTTTTCTTTTTATTTTATTTACTAAAAAAGCAGCTAGAGGAGCAGCAATTACGCCACCCAAAATCAAACCTATAATAACTTGCCACCCGTGGATTCCTCCGAAAAGCATAAATGTTACACCACTTGCAAATGAAACTGCAAATTCTGCTGCATTTACTGATCCAATTGTATAACGTGGATTTCTTCCTCTTCCTAACAACGTTGAAGTTACAATTGGTCCCCAACCACCACCTCCAACAGCATCCATAAAACCTCCAAAGGTTGCTAAGATTCCAAGACGTTTCGTTTTCTTTTTAATTATAGTTTTATTTAATGCTTTTATAATAATAATTACTGCCAACACTATCATATAAACTGCGATAAATGGTTTTATAACATCTCCATCAATTACATCTGATAGTAAATAAGCTCCTATAATCGAACCTAAAACCCCTGGAATCAATAAATTCTTAACCAGTTTTTTATTTATATTCCCAAACTTATGATGTGATATCGCCGATGCTCCTGTTGTAAACATTTCTGCTACGTGAACACCTCCACTACTAATTACTGGAGAAACTCCATAAGCTAATAAAAAAGAGGTTGATGTTGCTCCATAACCCATTCCTAACGTTCCATCTACTAATTGTGCAAAAACACCAATTAAGAAAAATATTAAAAATTCCTGATCAAATCCATCTAGGAAACCTTGCCAGGAAAAATCTGCATGATGATTATAAATCAGTACCAAAATTAAACCCAACAATAAACTAGCAGGAATTATAACCCATAATTTTTTTGAAAACGATTCACCAGATTTTATTGCTACGGCATCTAACTTCAGCTCTTTCTCCATACACCTAATTTATTCTTTTAATTTTAAAATCTATTACCCTATCGGGTTAGTAGATTACAATGCAAAATTACTACTTATTTCTAAATATCAAAATAATATTTGATTTTTTTACATCTCTAATTATCTATAAGTTACATAAAAAACAATCTAGTATTCCTCTTAGTCTATTATAAATCAATTTTTACTGGCTTTTTGTGATATTTTTTTTAAAGTCTACCACATCTATAGGATTATGAAATTATATTGTTATTTTTACGCAAATTTTATTTATGGATTTTCAAATAGGTCTTGTAGTTGCTGGTTTAATCGTTGGTTTTATAGTAGGATTAACGGGTGTAGGAGGTGGGTCATTAATGACCCCTATTTTATTATGGTTTGGAATTCCACCAACAAAAGCAGTTGGTACCGACTTACTATATGCTGCTTTTACCAAAATGGGAGGCGTATTTGTACATCATAAAAAAGGGAATATCAACTGGAAAATTACAGGTTGGCTTACCTTGGGTAGTGTTCCTGCTTCTTTACTTACTTTATGGATTTTAAATAGTATTAAAACAGATACCACAACTATAAATGCAGTAATAAAATATAGCTTAGGTTGGGCATTACTTTTTACATCCGTCGCTATTTTATTTAAAAAGAAACTATTAGTACTTTCTCAAAAACATGCTGGAGATAAATTTCATAATGAAAGTAATACTCAAAATGTGTTAACGATTGCTATTGGGGTTTTATTAGGCGCAACAGTAACACTTACTTCGATTGGAGCAGGTGCATTAGGCACTGTTACTTTATTCTTTTTATATCCGCTCTTACCAACACCTCGTTTAGTAGGAACTGAGATTGCGCATGCTGTACCTTTAACTCTTGTTGCTGGAATGGGACATGCCTCAATGGGAAATTTAGATTTGATGCTTTTAGGTCAACTATTATTAGGTTCCCTTCCAGGAATTTACGTAGGTAGTATGTTGAGTGGAAAAGTCCCTGATCTGCTTCTTAGAAATGCTATTGCTATAATGTTGTTTATTGTAGGATATAAATTGATTTTCTAAAACAAAACTTTTTCATAAAAAAAGCACGATATTGACTAAAACGCAATATCTGCCAATGAGTTATTCTCTAAAACTTTCAAAGTATTATCTCTAACTTGTGTCATTAAACGTCTTGCCGCACAAGTAGTTTCATCATCGCAATCATCACATTTTTCATAAAAATTATGACTTGCACATGGTAATAATGCAATTGGTCCTTCGAGAATACGATATACTTTGGCCATACTGATATCTTTTGGATCTTTTATCAAGTAATACCCTCCGCCTTTTCCTTTTTTGGCTCCGAGAAAACCAGAGTTCCTTAGTAACAACAAAATACTTTCCAAAAATTTTATCGAAATCTGTTCGCTTTTAGCAATTTCAGCAATTTGTACAGGCTCGTTATTTTCTCGCCTAGCCAAAAATGTTAAAGCCTTGATTCCGTATTTAGTTTTCTTTGAAAGCATTTTTTTATTTTAGATTTTAGAATGTTTTTCTGCAACAAAAATATACTTTTTGAATGAAGAATTACAAAAGAATAAAAAATGATGATTAACGATTTAATTTCTGACCAAATATCTGAAATTAAAAAATCGTTAATCATCAATCAAGAAATCCTTATGAAAGTGCTTGCTCCAAATCAGCAATTACATCTTTTACTGTTTCTAAACCAACAGAAACACGCACTAATCCTTGTGTAATACCAACTGCCAGCTGATCTTCTACAGACAATTTACTATGAGTAGTTGATGCAGGATGCGTAACAATTGTTCTTGTATCTCCAATATTAGCAGATAGTGAACATAATTTTATTTTATCTAAAAATTTTCTACCAGCTTCTATTCCGCCTTTTATTTCAAATGCAATAATATTACCTCCTAAAAGCATTTGCTTTTTGGCGATTTCATATTGCGGATGCGATTTCAAAAACGGGTATCTTATGCTGTTTACATTTGGATGTGCTTCTAGAAACTCAGCAACTTTAAGTGCATTCTCGCAATGTTTCTCCACACGCACAACTAATGTTTCTAAGCTTTTTGATAAAATCCAAGCATTAAATGGTGATAAAGCTGGTCCTGTATTTCTCGAAAACAAATAAATTTGTCTGATTAAATCTTCTCTCCCTACTGTTACTCCTCCTAAAACACGTCCTTGACCATCGATTAATTTAGTAGCAGAATGTACTACCAAATGTGCTCCATGTTTTATAGGCTGTTGAATATATGGCGTTGCAAAACAATTATCGATAATTAAAATCAAATTGTGTTTTTTTGCAATTGTTCCAAGTAACTCCAAATCGATTACATCGACACCAGGATTTGTAGGCGACTCAGCATATAATATTTTTGTATTTGGTTTAATAAAACTCTCAATAGTTTCTGGTTTATTAATATCAAAATATGAAGTCTCAATATTCCATTTTGGAAAATAAGTTACAAACAACGCATGAGTTGAACCAAAAACACTACTCGCAGACACAATATGATCTCCCGCATTTAATAAAGCTGCAAAAGTAGAATATACTGCTGCCATTCCTGTTGCAAAAGCATAGCCAGCTTCAGCACCTTCCATTTTACAAATCTTATCTACAAATTCAGTTGTATTTGGATTACTAAAACGACTATAAATATTTCTGTCTTTCTCTTCTGTAAAAGAAGCTCGCATATCTTCGGCATCTTCAAATACAAAACTTGATGATAGGTATAATGGCACCGAATGCTCTAAATACTGTGTTCTTTCTAATTGTGTTCTTATGGCTTGGGTTTCAAAACCAAATTCTTGTTCGTTCATTTTTTTTGTTTTTTGTAAAGAGCTATTACACAAAGAGTCTCAAAGGGAGCGCAAAGATTCGCTAAGTCTCTTGATACAAACTTAAACTCAACAGTTCTTTTACTATTTTATAATAGCTAGCCAAAGAATTATCTCATTCTCTAATTGACTAATTTTCTAATTCTTATAATTCCTCATTGTTTAAAACCACTTTGTATTTTATTGTGGCTGTTGGCTCGACTGTTTTACCAACTGAACAGTATTTATCAAAAGAAAGTTGTGCAGCTCGTTGTGCTTTTTCTGGATTGATATCTCCTTCTAAATAAAAAACCACAAAGATTTCTTTAAAAGGTTTGGCTTCTCCAATTTGAACACGAGTTCCTTCGACCTCAGCATTAAATGAAGTGATTTCCTGACGTTGTTTCTTCAAAATCGAAATCATATCAATAGCGCTGCATCCTGCAACTCCCATCAATACTAATTCCATCGGGCTTGCTCCTAAATCGCTTCCGCCAAATTCGGCTCTGCTGTCTACGTCAACTACATGGCCACGCTCATTTTTGAGTTTAAAATGAAATGCGTCGTTTACTCTGTTTAAGGTTACTTTCATAGTATTCTATTCTAGGTTATTTTCTTTTTTTTCACAATCTATTCAAAAAGACTTAAAATCTTTTTATCACCAGTTCTATCTGCTGATTCCTCGGCATACATTTTTGCTGTTTTCCCATAAACATCTACACCATCTTTACTTGCACCATTTTCTATTAAAAGGCTGGCAATATCTACTGTGTTAAATTGAGCCGCTTTCATCAAAGCTGTTCTTTTATCATTGTTTATAAAGTTGACATTTGCACCTTTATCAATCAATAATTTTACAATTTTATAGCTTCCATTAAAACTGGTTAATGAATAATAAAGAACACTTTCTCCATTCGGATTTTCGATATTAACATCAGCACCATTATCTATTAAATAAGCCGCAATTTCATCCTTAGTATTAAATCCTGCTTCAAACAATGGCGGAATTCCATTCATGGCTTTTCTTTTATTAACATCTGCTCCATTTTCAACCAAAAACTTTACTTTTTCAATACTTCCGCTATATACAGCATCTACTAAAGGGACATTTTTATTATTTACTATAGCCCCTTTACTTACCAAATAACGAATTAATGCTACATCTTGAAAAGTATTCCCAGCAGCAAACTCTAAAGCTGTATAACCACTATCTGATTCAAGATTTACATTGCCTCCTTTTTTAATAATCTTTTTAACGGATGTTGTATCATTTTTTCTACATGCCCACATTAATGGTGTTTGTTGATGTTTTGGGTCTACAAAACGAACATCACCCCCTAAATCAATGATTCTATGCGCAATAGTAGATTTAATACTGTCAGAATAAAAAGCTTCCATCAAAACTGATCTCCCCGTTTCTGTAGAGAACGTATTTAAATCAGCTCCTTTATTAATTAATTTTAATGACAAATCATTCAAGTCATAAGCCAATGCCCATTGTAATGCACTCATCCCGCTATTATCCTTTCCAATATTCACATCTGCACCATTTTCTAACAACAGCAAAGCAATTTCTTCGTAGTTATTAGCACAAGCCAAAAATAAGGCACTGTGCCCAACCGCATTTACTGCGTTTACATCTGCCTTTTTTGATAAAAGAAATTTCGCAACTTCAGCTTTATTATGAAAAACAGCATACATCAAAAGCGTCCAGTCTTTATCTGATCTGTTTTCTTTTCCTTCCTCTCTACTGCCTCTGGTATAGCCTTTGCATCTTGCATTAGGATCTCCTCCTTTATCAATATATTGCTTTACTTTTTGTAAATCACCTTCTTTAATTGCTTCAACAGCTTCCTTAGATCCATACACAAATGCTATTTTAGGAACAACCGTTGCTGGTTTTTCTTTTTTACATGATATTATAAAACCAATACATAATACTATCAATACTATACTTTTGTTTAGATAATTCATATAAATCTTATTTGTCCTTTTTATCTAATTTACCCCAATATTCTAAAACTTGCTTTTTAGATTCTGCATCTAAAGAATTAAAATTAGGAGAGAATTTATCTATTTTAAAATCATCTGAAACACTGGATTCAATCGTGTAAAATTGATCTTTTTGCGAAAAAATTAAATGAACGGAATGTTGTTTAAAATCAGCGTCATAAAGTCCGTAAATAAAAAGCGCATCAACACTCTTGTCTTTATTATAATCTCCAAAAGCTTTTCTGCTTCCCCAAGCCGAAATGATTCCGTTATGGTTTACTTCAAGAATAGATTTTACTTCCCATTTATGATTAACTTTTGTAAATCTTTGAAAATACATTTTATCAGGATTTGCATTTTTTTCAATCTTAGAAAAAATAAATACATTATCCTCGTTTTCTGGAGAGTTAACCTCATCTATTTGAATTGCCCTAACTCCTTTGTATGGGAAAATTTCTTGGGTATAACTGTCTTTGTTTCTAATAATATTCGAAACTTGGGCAGTAATAACATTTGTAAATAATAAAAATAAAAGAAGTTTTTTCATCTTTTTGATATATGTTTTTTATGGGTTTCGTAAACTATTCTTTATCTGATAATCTCAAGATATCTCCAAAGACACCTCTTGCTGTTACCGCAGATCCGGCTCCGGCTCCTTGTATTACGATAGGTCTGTCTCCATACGATTCTGTATAAATTTCAAAGAAAGAATCAGATCCTTTTAATCCTCCCAATGCTGTATCCGAAGGTACCGAAACTAATTTTACTTCCAAAACTCCTTTATCATTTTGTAAATCACCCGACAACTCCCCTATGTATCTTAATACATGATTTGGCTTTTGATCCTTTTTTATCTTGTCATAAACTGGATCAAACTCTTTTAATTTAGTCAAGAAATCAGTAACGTTTCCTTCACGTAAATGTTCTGGAATTAAATTCTGAATTGAGATTTCTTCAAATTCATTTTGCAAATCTAGTTCTCTAGCTAAAATTAGTAATTTTCTGCCAACATCATTACCACATAAATCCTCACGTGGATCTGGTTCTGTATATCCGTTGTCAATTGCTTCTTTCAGTATATCGCTAAACGGAGCGTCTTTGGCAGAAAAATTATTGAATAAATAACTCAACGTTCCAGAGAAAACTCCTTTTATTTTGGTAATATTTTCACCTGAAAGGTGTAATAATTTTATAGTATCAATTAATGGTAATCCTGCTCCAACATTGGTTTCATACAAATAATTCTTTTGATTGTCTGCCAATGCTTTTCTTAGCTCTTTATAAAAACCATAACTAAGTGTATTCGCTACTTTATTTGATGAAATCAAGTCGAAACTACTCTCTATCAATGAAATATAATTTTCAACAAAAGTAGCACTTGCCGTATTATCAATAGCAATTAAATTTTCTAAGTGATGCTCATTTGCGTAAGCGATAACATCATTGATTGTGTAAGCAACTCCATTGTTCTCAATATCTTTTTTCCAATCTGCAGTAACTCCTTTTTTATTTAAAAGCACTTTTTTAGAATTGGCGATAGCAAAAACATTCAGCTTGATGTCTTTACGTTTTTCGATACTTGCTGCTGAAGCCAAGATTTGGTTTATCAAAGTTCCACCAACTAATCCGTGACCAAAAACGGCAATATTAATTTTCTTTGAAACTCCAAAAATCTCTCCGTGAATTACATTAAGTGCTTTATTTAGTTCTGATTTTTTAACTACCAAACTCACGTTTTTACCCGTAACAGTATTATTAAACAAAATCGGAACAATTTTATTTTTGATTAAAGCCGTGTATGGCTTATGGAACGTACTTAAATCCTGTCCTATTATCGAAATTACCGAAACATTATCGGTTACTGTAATCTGGTTAACATCTTTAGAATAAAAATCGTTTTCAAACTCTTTTTCTAATTCTATCATTGCTGTTGTTGCTTTATCTGTTGCAACAACAAGCCCAATCCCTCTTTCTGATGAACCTTGTGAAATGATACTAACACTAATATCATTATCTCCCATTACTTTAAAAATACGAGCATCAACACCTGCTTTACCAAGTAATCCACGACCTTCAAGATTAACTAATGATAGGTTTTCTAACACCGATAGTGTTTTAATTCCTTCTTTAGCTGAATCTGACGTAATTAATGTTCCTTGATTTTCATGATTGAAAGTATTTAAAATACGAAGCGGAATACTTTTTTCGATTAACGGGATTATCGTTTTTGCATGCAAAATAGTAGCTCCAAAATTGGCCAACTCATTTGCTTCATTAAATGATAAATATTCTATTTTTTTGGCATCACTTACTAAATCTGGATTTGCAGTATATATTCCATCAACGTGTGTAAAATTCTGAAGCTCTTCGGCATCTAAATAATTTGCCAATAACGAAGCAGTATAATTACTTCCGTTTCTACCTAGAGTGGTTGTATCGTTATTATTGTTTGAACCTATGAAACCTGTAACAACATTTACAGTAGAACCATTATGTTGTTTAAAATAGTTGATTACATTTTTCTTTGATAATTGCTCCAAAAGTTGTGCATCACCAAATTTAGAATCTGTTTTAAGTAACTCTCTTGAATCGGCAAAATTTGCAGGAACTCCTTTTTCGATTAAAATTGCTGTCAATAATTTAGCCGAAAGTAATTCTCCTTTTGAAAGGATTTGATCTTTTATCTTCTTGCTATAATCTCCAATTAAACTAACGCCTTCAAAAAGTTTATCCAAAACATTAAACTCTTCCGAGAAATCTACGTTTGAATACTCTGAAATCTGGTATGTTTTAAAACTTTCTAATAATGGTTTGTAATTTCCATTTTTAGAAGCAATTGTCAATATATCTTCTAGCTCATCTGTTGCGTTCCCACGAGCAGAAACAACTACGGCAATTTTCTCGCCTTGATTTATTTTATCAATAATTATCGAAACTACTTTATTTAGTCCTTCTCCGTTTGATAATGATTTACCTCCAAATTTTAATATTTTCATAGTATGTGTGTTGTATTTTATGTTGCTCTAAAAATAGATGCAAGCAAATTATCTAATTGTTTGTACTCGATTAAAAAAGCATCATGTCCGTGAACAGAATTTATTTCGCTATAAGAAACATTTTCTTTGAACTTTTTTAATTCCTGATAAGTTTCCTGATTTTCCTTTGCAGTAAAAAACAAATCCGAATTAATTCCTATGATATGAATATCGGCAGTTGTTTTTGATAGTAAAGTTTTAAAATCAGCAGTATTTCTTGTAATATCAATTGTTTTAAGCAACTGATTCATTAATTTATATGATGAGATTTGATACCTTTTTTGCAATTTTTTCCCATGATGACCTAACCAACTTTCTACATTAAAAATTGCCAATTCTTCATTTTTGGTTCTCTGAAATTTTTCTTTGAAAGAATCTGGCGAACGATAGCATAACATCGCATGTATTCGCGCATCTTCTATTGGTCTTGAAGAATT
The DNA here is from genome assembly GCF_015594725.1 of Flavobacterium sp. ALJ2. Lineage (GTDB taxonomy): Bacteria > Bacteroidota > Bacteroidia > Flavobacteriales > Flavobacteriaceae > Flavobacterium. The sequence goes on from NZ_JADNRC010000009.1 coordinate 78,436, forward strand.
GTTTAGGATTTGCTCTTGCAAATAGCAATTTGCAATCAACCAATCGGTTGCTTTCCAGTCGGTTGCAATAGGTATTAAATGTTTAGTAATTTGGGGTTCTAATGCCAGTATTTCCCATGCGATTCCGCCACCTACAGAACCGCCTATAATTGCATATAGCTGATTGATTTTTAAAAACTCAATACCTTCTATAAAAATTCGAGCTATATCTCTGGCTGTAAAATCAGTATGATTTTCAATAGAGGTGTCATTAAATCCATTTCCTGGAACATTAAAGGCTAGAATTGTATATTTAGCAGTATCAATGGTTTTAGTATCGCCAATCAAGTCATTCCACCAGCCATTTTCGCCCGTAACCTGAGCATTTCCTGTTAATGCATGATTTACCAAAACTATAGGCGCCGTGTGTAACGGTAAACCAAAAAGTTCATAACTTAGGTTAATCGTTGCATACGAAGCACCACTCTCAGTGATAAAATTGCTTAATGTAATCGGGTTGATTTTATTTTCCAATTTCAAATCTTTTGTAATTTTTGATTTGTACATGGAAATATTAAAAAGAAAAAACTAGAGCCAGGCTAGAGAAATTCTTTGTGTTATCTTTCCACGTTGGGCGTGGTAGAATGCAGCACCTTCTTCGATTTTACCGAAGGGTTGCTAAGGATTCATAGGGTCTAATCCCTCGTCCTTTCTTTATAACATTTCAATACGTTTTTGAACTTAATGGCACAAATTAACTACTATTTTCTTAAACGACCAAATTTTTTATTCATTTGATTTTAGTTCGTTTACAAAATAGTTCAAACAAAACAATCACGTACAAGCATCCGCTGGACATATATATCCAGAAAAAATTTATTGTTGGGTTGTATTTTATTTAAAGTTTTAATTTAAATAAATAATGTTTCATTCTCAGTAGAGTACATCAAGAAAAGTAAAGAATTAGGTGCTTTTTTTCCTGCCGTCTCATCTGTAGTTTCCATCCCAAATCTTGGATGTGCCAACTCATTTGTTGTTTGAATGATTATACTTTTTTTAGTTCTAAAGAATTTAAAGAATCCGAACCTTTTTGCTAAGTGATTTTTTGTGCTCATAACGTGAGTTTTTATAATTGTTTATTTGTGTTTGTTATTATTAAATGAATCTCAAAGTCCAAAAAAAAACCCTTTTGATAATTATACCAAAAGGGTTTAAGTCGTTTAAACTTATTATACTTTTGGAAATCAATGGACGCGTACGCAAATAAGCGCGACATTCTGCATCATCTTAAACTTCGAGTTATTATTCATTTTAATAGTATTGTTATTTATCATTTTAAAAATTTCAATATTTGTAATCTAAAAAAAAACCTCCCAAATTTATCGGGAGGCTTTGCTATATAATTTTATAGATATAATTTTAAGCAATAGACTTCCCTACGGATTTCTCCGACATGACCTTATTAATTTTACAAATATTAAAATTCATTTTTTGGTATCTTTTTGGTTTAACAAATATGCGACGTTTTTTCGAATTAACCAAGTCGGAATCCATATTTTAATGATAAAATCACGTTAAATTTGCATTTAAAAACAAAAAAACGACGAAATGTTACTTTTTTTCGACGAAACACTCCGAATGAGTTATAAAATTAACACTCAACTGTTTAAAAACTTTCTTCACTAAACATAAATTTCAAAGAACATCTAACTTTAAATCAAAAAAAAATTGAATATAAAATTCAATTTCAAAAATTTCTAAGCCCAAACAGCTTCTTTATTTTTTATTTTTTCAGCAACTTTTAGAATGTCTGTTATAACTCCTCTTGCTATAGCTTCTTTTCCTGCAGCTGCACTTTGAATAACTATCGGAATGTTTCCGTAAGATTGTGTGTAGATTTCAAAAATAGTGTCTGAACCTTTTAGCTGCCCAATTGCTGTTTTGGTAGATTCTGAAACTAATCTGACTTCTAACTTATTTTCCAAAACATTATACTCCCCAACATATCGTAAAACATGATTATCGGATTGTGTAATTTTTGCGATTTTAAAAGACTTATCCAGTAGTTCTTTATTCAATACTCGTTTTGATTTTTCATTTAGCCCATATTGATTATGATCTAAAAGTGGTGTTGTTTTTATATCTGAGAATTCAAAATCCTTCCCAATCTCTCTGGTTAGGATAAGTAATTTTTCGGCTGCATCATTACCAGATAGGTCTCCTTCATAATCTGATGTTATTAGCTGAAGCTTTTCGGCATCTTTTAGAATAGTAGAAAAACAAGTGTCTTCTGATGAAAATCGATTAAAGACATAACTTAATGAATCTGAAAAAACGCCTCTTATTTTGGTTATTTTTTCTCCCGAATTGTATAAATCCCTAATCGTTTGTAATACTGGAAAACCTGTATCTACAGAGGTTTCGTATAAAAACTCTTTATCATATTTCTTAAGGTTTTCTCTTAATTCTCTATAAAAGTATATTGGCAATGTATTGGCCTTTTTATTTACTGCCACGATATTAAATCCGTTTTGAACTAAAGGAATATAATGATCTATTAATTCATCACTTGCTGTTGCATCTACAGCAATTAGATTTTCGAAAGCGTTTTCTTTTGCAAAAGCAATAATATCATCCACTTTAAATGGAATTGCGAGATGTACAAAATTAGCTTCCCAGGCATTCTCTGCGCCTTCCTTTTCAAAAAAGGCCAATGTAGAATTGGTTATAATAGGAAACCTCAAATCAATGCTTTTATTTTCGCTAAAAAATGTTTGGCTTTCAATTATCTGGTTTATTAAAGTACTGCCAATATTTCCTATTCCAAAAAGGATGATGTTTATTTTAAGCTTTGACATAATTTTTATTTTTATTTTAAATAGATTCAAGAAATTACCGTCTAAGCATAAATATTATAAAATCAATTTAAACACGAATTTCACAAATTGACACAAATCTTAGTGGGTAAGTTAGTTTGTGAAAATTAATTTCACGAACGAATTAGTGCCAATTCGTGAAATTTGTGTTTATTTTTTATACTTATGTCGGGAAGGCAACTCAAGAAATATGGTTTTGAACTTTTTATAGTGTTCATTCTTTTAATGCTTGGTATTTTTTGAAAACTACCTTTAACCCTGCTCACGTGGTTAAAGGCAATTTTTCTAACAAAAAACAAAAAAACCAATCTTAAGCCAATTGAGTACTTTTAATACTCTTAAATACTGATTGTAAATCGGCTATTAAATCGTCTATATCTTCGATCCCTACAGAAAGTCGAATCAAGTCTTTTGAAACTCCTGTCGAGAATTGTTCTTCTTCTGATAATTGTTGGTGTGTAGTACTTGCTGGATGAATAATCAATGATTTCGTATCACCAATATTGGCAAGAAGTGAGAATAATTTCGTTTCATCAGCTACTTTTTTAGCAGCTTCAAAACCTCCTTTTAACCCAAAGGTTATGATTCCGCTTTGTCCTTTTGGCAAATATTCTTGCCCTAAATCATAGTATTTATTCGATTTTAAGCCTGGATAATTTACCCAAACTACCTCATCTTGTAACTCTAGCCATGATGCTAGTGCCAATGCATTTTCGCTATGTTTCTTAATACGAATTGGTAATGTTTCTAATCCCTGAATGATTTGAAAAGCATTAAACGGACTTAATGCCGAACCAAAATCACGTAATCCTTCTATACGTGCTTTGGCAATAAATGCAGCATTTCCTAATGCTTCATTATAAACTAATCCGTGGTAACCTGCAGATGGCTCAGTAAACTCAGGAAATTTTCCGTTTGCCCAATCAAAAGTTCCTGCATCGATAATGGCTCCACCTAAAGAAGTTCCGTTTCCTGAGATATATTTGGTCAGGGAATGAATTACAATATTAGCTCCATACGCTATTGGATTAAGTAAATATGGTGTTGGAACGGTGTTGTCAACAATAAATGGAACTTTGAATGCTTTGGCTTCTGCCGAAATTGCTTTCAAATCCAATACATCTAATTTTGGATTTCCTAATGACTCTACAAAAAACACTCTTGTATTTTCCTTTGAAGCTTTAGTAAAATTTTCAGCATCTGATGGGTCTACAAATGTGGTTGTAATTCCCAATCTTGGCAGAGTAACTTTTAATAAATTATAGGTTCCTCCATATAAACTATTTGATGCTACGATATGATCTCCTGCTTTAAGCAATGTTAATAAGGTTGTTGCAATTGCCGATGCGCCCGATGCTGTTACCACAGCTCCTATACCGCCTTCTAATGCAGCAAGTCGTTGTTCCAGAACATCATTTGTAGGGTTATTTAATCGTGTATAAATAAATCCTGCTTCGGCTAGACCAAATAAATTGGCTGCATGATCAGAATTATTAAAAACATAAGAAGATGTTTGATAAATAGGAACTGCTCTAGTGCTTCCGTTTTTAGTTACATCATGTCCTGCGTGTAGTGCGTTTGTTGCAAATTTTTGTGTGCTCATGGGTTGTGTTTTTTAATTAGTTAAAAGATTGTGTGTTTATATTTCTTAATTATTTTTCTGTTTATATAAAAAGATCTTCATCTTCGTGGGCATACATTTGAAACAATAATGAATTTGACTCACTCGAGTATAATTCTCCTTTTATTTCGATTGTATTATTTCTGTTGGCTTGTATTATACCAAAGATTCTTTTGATATCTGTTTTCAATAAAGATTGAATTGCTTTTGAAATTTTATAGAATGTTTTCATGATTTAAAATTTTAATTATGGAATAAAAAAAAGCCCTTTCGGATGGCTACCAAAAGGGCTTATAGTTTTAACTATAACAAAGATTTTATCTTTCACTTTTGGCAATAGCAAATTGGGATGCACATTTGCATCATCTTACAACACATTATCATATTATTTGCTATTGTATTCATTTTATAAATTTGTTTTATCTGTTTTTATTAATTCTACTAATTTGATAGAGTAAATATAATAACTATAATTTTAACCACCAAACTTAATTTCGATTTTTTACATAAAAAAGATTTTCTAGCGAAGAATCTCTTATAATTAGGGTTATTATTTTCTTTGAAACCTATTAAATAGGCACTAATAGGTTTCAAAGAAGTTTATTATTTATATTTTAAAACTTAAACGGGCAAAACCAAATCTTCCGTTTAATCCAAATTGCGATACTGCTCTTGAGTAAGCAAACTGATTTGCATTACTTAAATCTGTACTTGGTATAGGAGACAATGTTGGTGTCGTGTTTGTAAAAGCTGGAGTTGATGGATTATTTCTATCAGGATAAACATCTCCTATATTATTAACTCCAAGTGTAACTCTTAAATGTTCGTTTATCTGATATCCTAAAGATAAATCGGTAACCAATTTTGCGCTATATTCTGGGTGCTCATAAACGGAAGAAAAACCGTCTAAGTTTACATCTGTTGCTCCTGGATCTGTAACTTTCCCGAAATAGCTATTTCTTAAATAAATATCTAGTTTCTTAATACTGAAAGTAGTCATTAAATTAGCTTTCAATTTTGGGATTGCTTCTTCTAGATAAATCCTGCTTGACTCAGGGAAAAATGAATACACATATGGGTCCCCACCAGCGTTAACAATCGATTGTGGAACATTTAATGCGCCAACCCTTTTGGTTGTATTATAGCTTAAAGCAAAATCATTTCTGATTGTAAAATCTTCAATAACATTATATTTCTGAGAAATCACTAAGTCAATCCCTTTCGTTTCAGAATTGATTCCATTTGTCCAGAATGAAGCTCTTTCTACCCCTTTTAAATCAAACGCTTGTTGAAACAATGTCAATGCATCTTTTTGTTCTGGAGATGTTGCTCCATTTATTTGTTCATCAGTTGGTCTTGAATATTGCCCAGTTAAAACTACTCTGTCATCAATTCTTGTAAAATAAGCATCTGTAGCAATTGTTATATTAGCTTCAGGAATTTTAAATGTAAATCCTGTACTGATACTTTTAGATGTTTCTGCTTTTAGATTCTCAACACCAATACTTTTTGCTGCTTGTGAATCATTTGTAAAATAACCTACCTGATACGGAGAACCATTAATAAATTGTGTCGAACTGCTTTCAAAATATTTTTGTTGCAATGATGGCGCTCTAAATCCTGTTTGTCCAGAAATTCTCCAGTTGATGTTATTGGTCAGTTTTAAAAGAGAAGCTAATTTAAAAGTAACTGTACTTCCAAAATCTGAATAGTTTTCATAACGAGCCGCTCCATTTAAAAGCCAATCTTTGGTTGCATTTAATTCCAAATCGATATAAGCCGCTCCACTTTTTCTATCTTTTTCTTTAGCGTCCGAAGGCTGGAATCCTGAAAATCCTTGTGCTCCTGCTCCACGCTTAGCACCAAAAAAATCAGTTACAATTAATGGTGAGTTGCCAGGTAAAATTCCCGAAACAAGATTTCCATTTACATCATACAAACCATAAGACGCTTCTTCTCCCTGTTTTATTTGATAATTTTCATATCTAAATTCCCCACCAAAAGCTACGTTCAATCCATCAAGAACATCGTACTTTTTACTTAAATCTAAATTGGTTGTACTTTGTAAAAACGAAACTTTACCGGCATAAAAACTATCTGCAGAGTTTGTTCCTAAAGTAGCATTAATAGTATTGTTCACATCATATTTAAAAGAGTTTGTTCCAAGGTTTGTACTAATATCTGTATCAAAACCAAATAATTGAGTTGTAAGTCCTACAGCAGAAGAAAGATCTAAAATATTAGATTGTATTTCTGGTAAAAATCCATTTGCATATACTTGAGTAAATGTTCCTGCTCCATTAGGAAGCCTGTTAAAAGCGTATGATTTTCCGTTTCTGTATGAAACTCCTCCAAATGAGTATAATGAAGTTATCTCTGTTAATGGGTATTTTGCATTATAATACAATTGTCCCGACGCTAGTTCTGATTGACCAACGCTCATATTATAATCACTTCTTTCTTGTCCTCTAAAATTGATCTCATTATTAGTTACATCAAAACCTAATGCGGTTTGCATTTGAGTGATGCTATTTGCAGAAGAAATTGCAGTTTGTTGCGCTGGTGTAAAATAACCAACTTGTGGAGCATATTGTTGTAATGTACTTATAATTTGAGCTGAGTTTGGAGTCGTATTAATGTTACTAAACAATGAATTTACATTTACACCATTCTGAGCCGCTCTATATTCGACAGCATTATATGCATTGAATATATTATTACTTCTAATACCAGCTCTACTTGTTGCCTGTCTTGTAACAGCACTACCTGTAACACTCAAGAAACTTCCTTCTTTACCCAAAGATGTTCCGTAGTTTAAATCTACTTGCAAAGATTGTCCGTCTGTACCTCCTTTGAAGTTATTTGATCCAGAAGAAATGTTTGCTCCATATTGCACCTCTCCTGAGAGGAAATTAGCATTTTTCTTCAATACAATATTAATTACCCCTGCAATAGCATCTGAACCATATTGTGCAGCTGCACCATCTCTTAGCACTTCTATTCTCTCTATTGCAAATGATGGTATTGCATTTAAATCTGTTCCTACCGAACCTCTTCCTGGAGCTCCATTAATATTAACCAATGCACTAGTGTGTCTTCTTTTACCATTTACAAGTATTAAAACTTGATCTGGCCCTAGTCCTCTTAATTGTGCCGGATCTATATGATCGGTTCCATCTGCTGTTGAAGTCGGGTTACTTGTAAATGACGGCGCAACATAATTTAAAATTTGTGTTACACTGGTTTGTGGTGCACCTTTTGTTATTTCAGAAATATTAAAAATATCGATTGGCACTGGCACATCAGTTTTTACTCTATTTTTACTCCTAGAACCAATTATCGTAACTTCTGATAATTCATTATTCTGCAAAGTATCTTTCTCCTTTTTGTTTTCCTGAGCATAAATACCCGAAAATGTCAAAAGCCCTAAAACTAATACTACATTCTTTTTCATTACTTTTTTCTGATTTATTATTATTTGGTTTTAAATGATATGCCGTTTTGTTTTCTTCCTTAAACAAAAAAAACCCCTGCAATTTGCAGAGGTTCTTTGTATATTTTTGAAAAAAAACTACAATAGTATCTCTGCGGAATACTCCGGCATCTTACAAGACATCATATTGTTAACAGTAAATTTCATTTTCTTTTGTTTTGTTGGGGCAAATTTGCGAACTTTTTTTAAGTCTACCAAACAAATATCTATTTATTTTCTAAACTCTATAGAACAAGTCGAATATGTTAAATTTTCGCATATTAAATTAAAAAAACAAAATATTAAATTTGCAATTCAAAATGGTTTTATACCTTTGCACCCGAATACAGAGGAAAAATTTGAACTGATTGCAACCTCTTCATAATGAAATCATTCATTATGGATGCTGAAAGATTTTCATTTCAGTATTAAAAAATGCTAAAGCAGGAATCCTCCTTTAGCATTTCCAGCAATTATTTTTTACCTCGCTTAATTTTATAATTTAATTTAATAAATATTATGGCTTATTTATTTACGTCAGAATCTGTTAGCGAAGGACATCCCGACAAAGTTGCGGATCAAATCTCGGATGCATTAATTGATAATTTTCTAGCATTTGATGCAGATTCTAAAGTGGCATGCGAAACTTTAGTAACAACTGGACAAGTAATATTGGCTGGTGAAGTAAAATCAAATACCTATTTGGATGTACAGCAAATCGCTCGCGATGTAATCAGAAAAATTGGTTATACGAAAAGTGAATATATGTTTGAGGCAAACTCTTGCGGAATTCTATCTGCTATTCACGAACAATCTGCAGACATCAATCAGGGTGTTGACAGAGCAAATCCTGAAGAGCAAGGAGCTGGTGATCAAGGTATGATGTTTGGTTATGCAACTAACGAAACTGAAAATTATATGCCTTTGGCACTTGATTTATCTCATAAATTATTACAAGAATTAGCAATTTTAAGACGTGAGAACAAAGAAATCACTTATTTACGTCCTGATGCTAAATCTCAAGTTACATTAGAATACAGTGATGACAATAAGCCAACACGTATCGATGCAATTGTAATATCTACTCAACACGATGATTTTGATGAAGAAGCTACAATGCTTGCTAAAATCAAAAAAGATATTATCGAAATTCTTATTCCAAGAATTATCGCTAAAAATCCTACTCACGCGCATTTATTCAACGATAAAATTCAATATCATATTAACCCAACAGGAAAATTCGTAATTGGAGGTCCTCATGGAGATACTGGATTAACAGGAAGAAAAATCATTGTAGATACTTACGGTGGTAAAGGAGCTCACGGTGGTGGTGCATTCTCTGGTAAAGACCCAAGTAAAGTAGATAGAAGTGCTGCTTATGCAACACGTCATATCGCTAAAAACTTAGTTGCTGCTGGTATTGCTGATGAAATCTTAGTACAAGTTTCTTATGCAATTGGAGTTGCAAAACCAATGGGTATTTTCATTGATACTTACGGAACTTCTAAAGTGAACTTAACTAATGGTGAAATTGCTAAAAAAGTAGAAGCTTTATTTGATATGCGTCCTTACTTTATTGAGCAACGTTTAAAATTAAGAAACCCTATTTATAGCGAAACTGCTGCTTACGGACACATGGGTCGTAAACCAGAAGTTGTAACTAAAACATTTTTCGCTCCAGGTGGAAACGAAAAAACGGTTACTGTTGAGTTATTTACATGGGAAAAACTTGATTTTGTTGATCAGGTAAAAGCTGCATTTGGATTGTAATTTTAGCCTATTAGACTAACTTAGATTGTTAATTTTTTTGACAACTACTTAACTTTAAACATAAAAAGCCCAATTTCTAATTTTAGAGATTGGGCTTTATTTTAATAAACTTTTTTATCTTTCTAATTGCACATTAGGCAATGTTTTAGGACGATATGCATCATTTGATAAAATCCAGCCTGTGCGATACATCCATTCGGTCATTTTTCGCAATTTTACATAATCAATCTTTTCAGATTCATCCATCGGAGTATGATATTCACTGTGCAAAACACTTGTGAAAAAAACTGCCGGTATTCCTTTGCGCGCATAAGGTAAATGATCTGAACGGAAGTAAAAATACTCTGGATGCTCTGGTCTATCCCATAATTTATCCAATTCAAATTTTGGTCCTTCATCATTTGCTCTTTTAGCTATGTTAACCAAATCTGAAGAGTTTTCATGTGGTGGAGTAGAACCTAAAAGGGCAGCTTGATTTACATTATTCCTTCCAATCATATCTCCATTTAATACTGCAACGATATCCTTTTCTGGAACTGTTGGATGGGATGCATACCATCTTGAGCCTAATAATCCTCGTTCTTCTGATCCATGAAATACAAATAAAGCTGTTCTTTTTCCAGGTTGTTTTTTATAGGCTCTTGCAATCGCTAACATTGCAACACATGTACTGGCATTATCATCTGCTCCATTATAAATAGAATCCTGACCATATTTTTGTCTTACTCCATCATGATCCTGATGTCCGCTAAAAAGGACATACTCATTTTTTAATTTAGGATCTGTTCCTTCTACTATTCCAATCACGTTCACTGATGGGTATTTATAGGTCTCTGAAACTACTTCTGTAGACAATTTGTCCTTAGTACTTTTTAAATAGGCTAATTGATCATTATGCACCCAAAAAACGGGTATTGTTCCTCCTATTTTATCCCGAAAACCTTCTATTCCATATATACCTCTTGTCATTTGCGGTTCTACTTGTGACCAGCTTTCTTCTGCTAACTGATCTGCAACCATAATAAGAGCGACTGCTCCTTTTTTGACTACAAGATCATAATATTTATTTCTCACTAAACCAGGGTAGCGCCTATCAAAAAGAGAAATATCATCTGCAATTCCTTCTTTTGAAGCCAATAAAACAACTGCTTTTCCTTTTATATCTGCTTTCTCAATTTCTTCTTTTGTTGCTGCTCCCAAATATAATAATGGTGCATCAACTTTCGCATTTGTGGTTTCTGCTACTAGAACGTCTTTCCACAATTTATATTCTTTTTGACCAATTATAAATTTTGTATTTGGTGTAACCTGATGTCTGTACAAATCAAAAAACTGAAAATAAGTTCCATCATCTCCTAATGGTGCCATTCCTGCCTCTTTAGCTTTGTTCGCTAGCCACATTGACACTTTTAACTCATCTAGAGTTCCTGCTTCACGACCATTAAAATGATCTCCTGCCATCAGAAACATATCTGTTCTAAGATCTTTATCTGTAATTGCCGAAACTAAAGGTTTCTTAATTGCTTGCGAGAAAACTACTCCGGAATAAGTAAGCAAAACGAGGATAATTATTTTTTTCATACATTTTAATTTTATAATTCAAACTTAGTGATTTAATAAGAAAAAAGACTTATCTATGTTTAAATGTCTAAAAAACACTAACAACATATTTTATTCCTATTTAAGATTAAAGATTATTAACTTAAAAAGCCGTTCTATACCTATTAACAATACAAATAATTATGTTAAAGCAAATAACAAATGCGTTTTTTTGTAATTTTACTCACTAAAATTAGAACTATTAAAAACAAACGATAATGTATAAAAATTTGATATTTCTGATTCTTATTAGCTCATTTTCAACAACTTTTTCTCAGGATAAAAAAATCCAAATTTCTACAATAAATAGCATAACCTTTGATGCGGATCAATTTTTAGGAATTGATTCTTTTGGTTTTTCTTATTTAATAAAAAATAATCGTTTTATTAAATCCAACGGCAAAGATGCTTACGAATATAAAAACATCTCTTTAGGAAAAATCACTAAGATCGATATAGAAAATCCCCTTAAAGTGGTTCTATTTTATGAAGATTTCAATACAGTAATTTTACTTGACAATCAATTCAACGAAACAAATAGAATTAATTTTTCAAAAAACACAACCCCTATCCTTGCTTCTAGAATTGGAATTGCTTCACAAAACCAACTTTGGGTTTTCAATACATTAAACCAACAAATAGGTCTTTATAATTATTTAAAAGATGAGTATAAAACCGTTTCAACACCTCTTTTAGAAAATATAAAATACTATCAATCGAATTTCAACGTTTTTTACTGGATAGATGAAGAGAACAATTGGTTTTCATGTGACATTTTTGGGAAAGTTGTTGCTTTAGGAAAAATACCTGATTTTGATGATTTAACTATTTTGAACAATCATCAATACATCTTTAAAAAGACTAATTTGTTGTTTTTTAAAGATATCAGTAGCCCCGAATTGGGAAATCTACTGCAAATTGAAATTTCAGAAAAAACGTTTGGAAATTTCCACTACAAAGACCAAATTTTATCTATTTTTACATTTGGAGAAATTACAAATTATAAAATCATAATACCGTAATGCACATAGCAATAGCAGGAAACATAGGCGCAGGGAAAACAACTCTAACCAAATTACTGGCCAAACATTTCAAGTGGGAGCCCCATTTTGAGGATGTGGTTGACAATCCATATTTGGATGATTTTTACCATCAAATGGAGCGTTGGTCGTTTAATTTGCAAATTTATTTCTTAAACAGTCGATTTCGTCAAGTGCAACAGATTCGTGAAAGTGGTAAAAAAGTTATTCAAGATAGAACCATTTATGAAGATGCCTATATTTTTGCCCCCAATTTGTATTCTATGGGATTAATGACAAGTCGTGATTTCCAGAATTACACTTCCTTGTTTGAACTAATGGAAACATTGGTAAAACCACCCGATTTATTAATTTATCTAAGAAGTTCTATTCCTAACTTAGTGGGACAAATTCATAAACGCGGTCGCGAATACGAGAACTCTATCTCTATTGATTATTTGAGCCGTTTGAACGAAAGATATGAAGCTTGGGTTCAAACATACACCAAAGGAAAACTTTTAATAATTGATGTTGACAATATAAACTTTGTAGACAATCCTGAAGATTTAGGAGATATCATTAATAGAATTGATGCCGAACTAAACGGATTATTTTAGAAACAATTACAATAAAAAATGCCTCTAAATTTAGAGGCATTTTTGTTTCTATAACTCTAATAAATCCTTTATTTATTTTAAGGCATCAATTTGAGCATTCACTTCTGCTTCAGTGCCTTTAAATGTTTTTGTGTCAACCTTTCCATTCGTTGTGGTTATAACTGTCCCTACAACCTGTCCATTCACATTTACAATTTCAACACGAACCGCATCTGTTTTTGTGTATTTTGTTGTATCAAAACAATCGGTTCTTTTATAAAGGTATTTTCCGTTTGCATCGTAATTTGCTAAACATTTTGCAGTTTCTTCTGGGCTACATCCTTTTTCTTTACACATTTGTGCACATTCTTCTCTAGTCATTGTTGCCATTTTAGACCTATCACATTTTGAATGTCCGCCATGCATTTCAGTTTTTGCACAACAAGAACCTCCTGCTGCCATTCCTGAAGCCGAATGTCCTTCGCCCAATATCGGAGCAATTACTAATCCGATCAAACAAGTTAGTTTTATCAAAATGTTCATCGATGGCCCTGATGTATCTTTAAATGGATCTCCAACTGTATCTCCAGTCACGGCTGCTTTATGCGCATCTGAGCCTTTATAGGTCATTTCTCCATTAATAAGCACTCCTGCCTCAAAAGATTTTTTTGCATTATCCCAGGCTCCTCCTGCGTTATTCTGAAAAACTGCCCAAAGAACCCCTGAAACAGTTACTCCAGCCATATAACCTCCGAGCATTTCGGCGATTAACTGGTTATTGCTTCCATAAACTAATTTTCCTAACAATACAATTGCAATAGGAAATCCAATTGTAAGGATTCCAGGAAGCATCATTTCGCGTAAAGCAGCTTTAGTCGAAATATCTACACATTTTGCATATTCTGGTTTTCCTGTTCCTTCCATAATTCCCGGAATTTCTCTAAACTGACGGCGCACTTCATATACCATGTCCATCGCAGCTTTACCAACAGAATTCATGGCCAAAGCTGAGAAAACCACAGGAATCATTCCACCCACAAAAAGCATTGCCAAAACTGGTGCTTTAAAAATATTAATTCCGTCAATTCCTGTGAAGGTTACATATGCAGCAAACAATGCTAATGAAGTTAATGCTGCTGAAGCAATTGCAAATCCTTTTCCTGTTGCCGCTGTAGTATTTCCTACTGAATCTAGAATATCTGTTCTTGTACGTACCTCTTTTGGTAATTCACTCATTTCGGCAATTCCACCAGCATTATCCGATATTGGTCCAAAAGCATCAATAGCTAATTGCATTGCTGTTGTTGCCATCATTGCTGATGCTGCTAATGCTACTCCGTAAAACCCAGCTAACGCATAAGAAATCCAAATTGCAGCAGCAAATAATAATACTGTTGGAAAAGTAGAAATCATTCCAGTTGCTAAACCTGCAATTACGTTTGTTCCAGCTCCTGTAGATGATTTTTGCACAATTGCCAATACTGGTTTTGTACCTAATCCCGTATAATATTCGGTTACTGAAGAAATTGCTCCTCCTACAATTAATCCAACAATAGTGGCATAAAAAACACGCATTGAAGAAATATCTTTAGAACCTTCTCCAAAGAAACTCATCGTCATCGTTTCTGGCAACATATATTGTACTAAAAAGAAACATGCAATCGCTGTTAAAACAATCGAAACCCAGTTTCCTATATTCAATGCTTTTTGCACTTGTGCTTCCTTTGCATTATCGTCAGAAATTTTTACCAATGTCGTTCCTATAATAGAGAATAAAATTCCGAAACCTGCAATTGCCATTGGTAATAAAATTGGTCCTATACCTCCAAAAGCATCTTGAATGTTTCCACCCATATCTTTTATTACATAATTCCCAAGAACCATTGCTGCTAAAACCGTTGCTACATACGATCCAAATAAATCGGCTCCCATTCCTGCTACATCTCCAACATTATCACCAACATTATCGGCAATTGTAGCTGGATTACGAGGGTCATCTTCTGGAATTCCTGCTTCAATTTTACCTACTAAATCTGCTCCTACATCGGCAGCTTTGGTGTAAATACCTCCACCAACTCTTGCAAATAATGCAATTGATTCTGCTCCTAATGAAAACCCTGCTAATGTTTCAAGAACCTTAGTCATATCTTCAGATGAAGTCCAAACTCCATTCATAAATACCTGAAAAAATACTATAAAAAAACCGGTTAACCCTAAAACAGCTAATCCGGCAACTCCTAATCCCATAACGGTTCCACCGCCGAAAGATACTTTTAATGCTTGTGGCAAACTGGTTCTTGCCGCTTGCGTTGTTCTAACATTAGTTTTTGTTGCTATTTTCATCCCCATATTTCCTGCTAATGCAGAGAAAAATGCTCCAAAAATAAAAGCTACAACTATTAATATATGTGTGGTGGGAACTATAAATGAAATTCCCGCTAAAACAATACTTGCTCCAATTACAAAAAAGGTAAGCAATCGATACTCGGCTTTCAGAAAAGCTAATGCTCCTTCATAAATGTGGTCTGAAATAGCTTTCATCTTACCATCCCCAGCGTCTTGTTTTAACACCCAAGTCCTTTTTATTGCCATGAAAAGTAATCCTATAATTGCCATAACAATTGGCAAATAAATCATAAATGCATTCATAATATTTTAATGGTTTTGGTTAATAGTCAATAAACTAACAAAACGAATTTAAACAAAAAAGCAATACTCTTAACAGAGTATTGCTTTTTTTATAAAATATAGAGGGTAAAATTATTTAATGCTAAATAATCCTTCTGGTTTATTTTCGATATCATCGAAACGTTTTGTACATTCTGCAATAATAGCGTATGCTTCGTTTACATCTCCCCAACCACCTACATCGACTTTTTTGTTTTCCAAATCTTTATAAACTTGAAAGAAATGCTCAATTTCTTTTACTAAGTGAGGATTCATATCTGATAAGTCATTTAATGAATTCCAGATTGGATCAGAAACTGGTACACAAATAATTTTCTCATCTGGTCCTTTATCATCTGCCATATGGAAAACACCAATTGGTTTTACTTCCATAACACATCCTGGAAAAGTTGGCTCATTTACCAAAACCAATACATCTAATGGATCACCATCAAGAGCTAAAGTTTCAGGAATGAAACCATAATCTGCTGGATACATCATTGAAGAGAACAACATTCTGTCGAAACGCATTCTTTTAATTTCAAAATCGTACTCGTATTTATTTCTGCTTCCTCTTGGTATTTCGATTAAAACATCGAAAGTTGTTAGTTTGTCTGCGGTCATTTTTATTGTTTATTATTTTTCTTAATTTCGATTGCAAAAGTAGTCAAAGTATCCCTTTTTACAATGAAAAAATACGGTTATATCATCATTAAGTTTTAATAAACAAGCAATTAATAGGTAATTGTTCTTTTTCTTTTCTTTAAATAATAATGCCAAAGCAAATATGTAGCATAGGAACGATATGGACTCCATTGTGTAGTATAATTTTCCATCTCTTCTTTGTCATGAATATCAAGTAATTCTTTAATTGTATTTACAACTGCGATATCGCCAAGCGGAATTAAATCGGGTTCTTGAAGACAGAACATTAGATAAATATCAATAGTCCAGTTTCCAATTCCTTTTAATTTTATCAGCTCCTCACGAACTTCTTTGGCAGATTTAGAGGCTAAACTTTCGATATTAATCTCATTATTTAATATTGCCGAAGCTAATATCTTAATGTAAGTTGTTTTTTGACGGCTTACTCCTAAAGCACGAAACTCTTCGTCTGACAAAGACACCACTGTTTCTGGCGTACAAACTATATACGCTTTAATTTTCAAAAATGTAGCCTTGGCTGAATCTATAGATACTTGCTGCTCCAAAATGAGCAAAACCAATGTTTCGAAACCTTGTGGTCGTTTCGGAATTGGAGGTAATCCATATTCTTGGATAATTCTCTGAAAAATTGGATTCTTCTCTGAAAGATAATTGATTGCTTCTTGCATAATGTGATTTTAGCCCCGATAGAAACGGTATCCTTTTTCTGGCTTCTTTAGCCAGGAAAAGATACAAGCGGATAGCGGGAATAGCTTCTAAAATTAATTAAAAAAATCTCGGCAAAGTCGCAGAGTCGTAAAGTTTTATTTTCACGCAGATTCTACAAATCTAAACTGATGAGCACAGATTTTATAATTTCCATATTTAAAATAAATAGGCAGACTTTGCATGAAAAAAATATTTAAGCATAAAAAAAGCCGCAAAGAATTAAACCTTTGCGACTTTGTAACTTTGATGCTTTGCACCTTTATACTTTAGAAATAGAATCCAAAAGAACCTTTTACTGCAAATTTATTCGCATCGGGTGTATTTAGATAACTTCCTCTCCAGGAGAAATCGATACGGAAAACCTTGAAGATATTCCCAATTCCTGCACTGTATTCCCAATATACTTTTTCGGGTGCATTGTATTCTAAGCCCGAAGCATTAATAGCTCTATTAGCATCTGTGATAGTTCCATAAACAGCTTTGGCTCCAATAATCTCCCTCCAATTAAGTTTACGCATAAATGGGATTCTTGCAAAAAGTCGTCCTCCAAAATTATGATCCCATTGCAGAGTTGTGTATTGATCGGTTACAAACTCATAGAAGTTTAAGTTACTAAATGTATTCTCTATTGTAAAATAAGTCTGGTTTCCTGGAATCACACTCATTAATCCTAATGGTATTGTTCCGAATGTTTTTCCTGTTTCCAAGATAAGATTTGTGCGTCCTAGAGGCCCTATAATTATAGGTTGTTTATAATACAACTGAACCTTTTCATATTTAAAATCACTATCTAATACACCTTTAAATCCGTGGCTATAATTAATAAAGAATTGACTAAACGGACTATCCACATTCTTTCTTTCGACACCAAAACCAATTGTTTTGCGATTTGGCGTGTATTCTATCTGAATATTTGCTTCTGATTGTTTTACTCCATTTGCTATAGCCCCCCCAGGATTTGTTGCTGATGGCAAAGTTGTATAATAATCTAAACTAAATGTATTCGAAGCAGATTCTAATGTACGATATGATAACCCTAGCTGAAATGTCAAGTTTTTGATTGGTTCTATTTCGGCAGCAACATTCGTTAAATTAATATTGGTTAACTTCCCATTACTTCCCGTTGTAAATAAAGCCGACGAGGCAAAGCTTCGCCCTAAGACATCATTGGTGGTGGTTAAACTAGCTCCAATTTGTTCTACATCGCGTCTGTTTCCTCCAGAGATAATAATGCGATTTTTTTTATCGATCATCCATTTTCCTGAAAGTCCGTATTTAAATTTATTATCATCAAAACCATATGCTGTATAAGCTTGTAATCGCCATGGATCATTTGGTCCAAAATAAGTTCTTCCTCCTACTCGTACACGAACTCCTTCTACCTCATTATATCCAAATGTTGAGAATATAGGTCCATAGTCAAATTTCGGGAATTCTATATAACCACTTCCTAATATCGAAACCAGACTATACAGTTGCTTAAACCTCTTGACTGTTTGCAATGTATCAAGCATTTTATAAACTCCTTGTTCGTCTTTGGTCAATTTTTCGAAACGGTTCTCTTCCCAATATTCATCAGGCCTATTATATACTTCGTTATCTATATAGTTAACTTCTTCTTTATAAAAAGGAGCTGGCTTTGGTATGTTAAACTTATGATCTCTATAGGATGACGTTCTTTTTCCATAGACACCTTTAGAGTTTTCTTTTTTGTTTAAAGCAAAATCCGACATCATATAATCTCTCGTAAGAAGAAAAATAGAGTCACTTACAACATCAAATTCTTGTTCAATATAAATATCTTTTACCCAGTTAATATTGGCACTCTTCGTAACTGCCATATTAATTTTCTTGATAGCGAATGTGGTATCATTTACCCAAAAATCTCCTTTAAAAGTCAATTCGTTTTTACGTCTTGGGTAAAATACAATATTATAACACCATTTATTATCTATAAATGTACTGTCTTTTAAAACATAGTTATAGACATCAATTCCCGTTCTAGACAATGGACTTGTAAAACTTTTATCAAAGAAGGTAAGGTGATTGTCATAGATATTATAATCAGAATACAGGTCTTTTACAAAAGCTAGAATCTGCTGATTATTATTAAATCCAGAGGTCTTACTTCCTTTTATTATCTCTTTTACTTTCTTTAAATTATTATCCCCATACACATCATACAAAGACTCATTTATAAAAATAGGTAAATATGTTTTTCCTGTAATTTTAGAAGTGTCTACTTGTTTAAAGATAAACTCCATTCCTTTAAAAACCTTGTTCTTCATGAAGGCACTATCGATGGTATTCATATCGAATTCCACTTTTTCGTACTTCTCCATTTGGTATTGTTTAAACTGGTACAATCCATTTTTACGTTTTCTTTCCCAAATTTTTCTAAGAATATCTAACGCTGGATTATTTTTCTTAGAAGTTTTACCAGTATAAATTACTACTTCATTTAAACTTTCGGCTTCGTTCAGAACAACTTTAAAATTGTAATTAACTGCTTTTTCTAATGTAATTTCTTTTTCCGAAAAGCCTGCCGAAGCAATAATAATAGTAGTATAAGTATTTGACGATTCTAAATAAAAACGCCCATCCTCATTAGAAACGATTCCAATGTTAGTTCCTTTAAAAACTACATTTGCAAAAGGAATCGGTTGATTGGATTTATCTAAAACGATTCCACTCACTTTTGTTTGTGCAAAAATGCCATTTACAAATGCAAATAAGAAAAACAGACTGAGTACAATAATTCTTTTCATAATCCCCCTAAAAAAAAACTTCATCAATTAAGAAAATGATGAAGTTTTATTAGTATTGATAATTTTCTTATTTTTTATACATTACCTTCTTTACTGCTTTTACTACATCACCAGCATTTGGCAACCAGTCCTTAAGCAATACAGGAGAGTAAGGCGCAGGTGTATCTGCAGTTGTAATACGTTGTATTGGCGCATCAAGAAAGTCAAAAGCTTGTTCTTGTACGATATAAGTAATCTCAGAAGATATACTTGCAAATGGCCAAGCTTCTTCAAGAATTACCAAACGATTTGTTTTCTTAACAGAAGTTAAGATAGCATCTTTATCCATTGGACGAACTGTTCTTAAATCGATGATTTCACAAGAAATTCCTTCTTTAGCCAATTCATCAGCTGCTATAAATGCTTCTTTAATAATTTTTCCAAAAGATACGATTGTAACATCTGTTCCTTCGCGCTTCACATCAGCAACTCCTAGAGGAATTGTATATTCTCCGTCTGGAACTTCACCTTTATCACCATACATTTGCTCTGACTCCATAAAAATTACAGGATCATTATCACGAATAGCTGATTTTAAAAGTCCTTTTGCATCATAAGGTGTAGATGGCACTACAACTTTAAGTCCTGGTGTATTTGCAAACCAGTTTTCTAAAGCTTGAGAGTGTGTAGCTCCTAATTGTCCTGCCGAAGCAGTTGGTCCGCGAAAAACGATAGGCACATTAAATTGTCCTCCTGTCATCTGACGCATTTTGGCAGCATTATTTATAATTTGATCAATACCAACTAAACAGAAGTTGAAAGTCATATACTCTACAATTGGACGACAACCATTCATTGCTGATCCAACTGCAATTCCTGTGAAACCAAGTTCTGCAATTGGAGTATCAATTACTCTTTTTTCACCAAACTCAGCAAGCATACCTTTTGATGCTTTGTATGCACCATTATATTCTGCAACTTCTTCGCCCATTAAATATATGGATTCATCGTGACGCATTTCTTCGCTCATCGCTTCACAAATGGCCTCTCTAAATTGTATTGTTCTCATATTTTTTATTGTTGTTGTAATTTTCTGAAAAGCAAAAATAATTATTTTAAATTACTTAAGAGCATAAATTTAGTTTAAAAAACAAGAAGTCGCGTATCAATTCCTATTTTACTAGTCTATTAACTTTTATCCTTTGAAAATGACAGATTACGAAATCGATGTAAATTAAAATCATTTCAACAAATGAGATAATTACTCCTAACTCCTTGGCATAAAAAAAGAAAATTACTATTCCTTCATCGCTTTTACGAAAAATAAACACAATTTTCCTTGCTTATTTAGTTTTATCATCTACTTTAGCAATAAATTAACCATAAACTTAAATTATCATTAAAAAAGATTTTTAACTTCAGTAGCAATACTAGCTTTTACAGGACTTGTAGTAGCAAACAATCAAGATTCAAAACTAATTGTATTAAACAAAACAGAATCAACATCTACTGATAAAACAATATCAAATAAAGAAGATGATATTTGGTTTTGTTATTTAGCATCAACTGATACAAAAGAGGACATGGCAGGCAATACGACCGTTACATAAAATTACAATTGCACATGGTATTAGCTCTAGAGGCAGTACCATTAAGAACAAGAAAAATGTAAATTAAATCAATTAAAAGCACTAATCTGTATAGTCTTTTAAGACTATACAGATTTTATTTAATAAGCATCTGAACTCAATATTTTGTACTACAAAGAAACATTCAAATACTCAAAAAACATTTATGAAGGCCATTTTAATTCCATTATTTTATATTTTATTTTCTAGTACAATTTACGCTCAAAGTCTTAAGGGAATATACACCAAACAGACATTAAAAGCGAATGGAGGTACTTTGTCTGAAAAAGCAAAAAAACCAACAGTTTTTAGTTATACTTATTCTAAAAAGAAATCAATACAAAAGCTTATTAATATTCAAAAAACATCTGTTGACACCACTTACATAGAGAAAAATGGAGATAAAATACCAACTGTATCAACTGTACATTTATCTTCCTCCATAATTAATTACAAAGATTTTGATGCACAAATCTACAAGCACCTACAGACAAGTGATGGAATGGATTCAAACGTAAAAATAAAACTTCCCATTCATAACTGGAAATTATCTCCAGAAACTAAGGTTATAAATGGCTTTACTTGCAAAAAGGCAACAACCAAAAACACAGAGTTTAATGCCAACCAGAACATTACTGCTTGGTATACCGAAGAAATCCCTATAAATGATGGGCCAATGTTTTATAGTGGCTTACCCGGATTTATTATTCAATTAGAATTAGATGATAAATCTATTTTGATATTTCAAAAATTAGCTTTTAGCGAAGAAAATACGGAAATTGAACTACCAAATAACTCTGCCAAAGAAATGAGTTTTGAAGAATACCTAGCCCAACGAAAATAAACCATGATTTATATTATTCCACAAAATAAATTTTACTTAAAAAAAGCAGTTTGTCTGCTTTTTTTTCTGTTTACTATACATCTACATTCTCAAAATACCATTACTGGAAAAATCATTAATTCCAAAAACTTACCTATTGATCAAGCAACGGTACAAATAAAAAATAGTAAAACTGACAATACTATAGTTTACACTCAAACGGACAAAAACGGTTTTTATAAACTAGAAATAAAAGAAAAAACTAGTTATACCCTTAAAATAACAGCGTTTGGCTACGCTACACTTATCAAAAAAATAGAGACAAATAGAGAAATATTAAATCTTGAAGACATCATTCTTGAAGAAAATCACATCGAACTAAAAGATGTCATTATAAAAAACGAAAACAGAGGCATCACAGAAATCGGTGATACTTTACGATATAAAATAGAAAAATTCATGAACGGAACTGAAGAAACATTGAAAGATGTAATCAAAAAACTTCCGGGGCTAGATATAGATCAACACGGAAAAATCAAAGCAAATGGCAAAACTGTTGACAAGCTATTGATTGATGGTGAAGAATTTTTCATAAATCAACAAAAAATTGCTACTGAAAATATTAGTTCAGAAATGATTAAAAACATCGAACTAATTAAAAATTATACCGAATTCAAAAACCTTAAAACAAATGAGAAATCCGAGATCACTGCAATAAACATAAATATAAAAGAAAAATTCAAAAACAAAATAACCGGAAATATTGAAACGGGCATTGGAAATGACTCTAAATACAGATTACATTCTACTTTATTTAGCTTTAGAAAAAAACTATTAGCGAGTTTAATAAGCGATTCAAACAATACGGGCCAACTTTCTATTTCTATTGACGACTATCTGAACTTCGTAAATCAAAAAGAAGAAAATACCACTAAAGAAACTACATTCACAAGAAATGATGAGCTCCCTCGCTTTTTAACTATTGGGAATAATGTCCAAAAGAGATCTTCTTATTTTACTGGATTAAATCTAAAATACTCCCCTATAAAACAAGTTCAGGTAAATTTTTATTCTATTATCAATAATACGGATCAAATAGAACAACAATCAATTACACAACAGTACTTTACCGAACCGAATCCAATTGTGAATAATGAAATAAAGGATGTAAATGAAAAATCTAAAATAAATATTTCACATTTAGATATCGCTGCAAAATTCAACAACAAATCATTATTAAATTACAAAGCTTCGTTTTCTGGATTAGATAAAAACAACAAATCTGAAATTAAAAACAATTCAAATCTTATATCTAACCAAATAGAATTCTCAAACTTTGACTTAACTCACCAACTCAATTTTAATACTATTTTCAAAAAAAGCAACGGCTTAAGTGTAACATTAAAACAGAATATTCTAGAATCCACGAATGACTTGAATATAAACTCTGACAACGAATTATTGAACTTGTTATTTAATGATTCTAACTATGAAATAACTCAAAAAACTAAAATACACACCAACAAGCTCTCTTTAAAAATGGACTATTTTTTCAAAATAAAAGCCATTAATTTTAATTTGTTTTTGGAATCAGATACAAAAAAAGAACTTTTCCAAAATAATGAAATTCAATTTTCA
Source organism: Flavobacterium sp. ALJ2 (assembly GCF_015594725.1). GTDB lineage: Bacteria > Bacteroidota > Bacteroidia > Flavobacteriales > Flavobacteriaceae > Flavobacterium. Next base: position 102,245 of record NZ_JADNRC010000009.1, read on the forward strand.
CAATTTAACAACGACATTGATTTAAATAAGAAGAGTAATACTGTAGGTTTTGACACTAAATTAAAATTGTTCAAAAAAACCACTTTCACATCATCATTATCTTACTCTAAAATCAACTATAGATTTAATGGTGATTTTAGCTCTCAAACTTTTTTCGCACCTAAATTCACCCTAAAAGAACAATTCAGTACTAATCATTATCTTAAATTAAGCTACAGCAAAAACAATAATCTAGCCAAAGCAGATAATCTAATACAAAATGAGGTTATAAGTAACTATCGTACAATTTTTACAAACCAAGATATTAAATTTGACATGCTATTTCCTAATCAATACATAGGCGCAGATTATTTTTATTTCAATTCAAAAAATAGATTTTCATTAATTGCAAATGCTTCCTACTTAAAATCTAAAAATATCATTTCAAGTAATTCAATATCCACTTCAACTCTTACTACTTTTTCATATAAATTAGCTCCATTTGAGAACAGATTCAATTCTTTACTGTTTGTTGAAAAAACTTTTTCAAAAATCCCTTTTTCTGTTAGAGGTAGCACATCATATTCTGATAGTACTAAAGATTTCTTTTATAACAATCAAAGCCAAAGCTTGAATTCTAAATCAATCTCTGGATATTTTTCTATCCTTTCAAGATTTAAAGAAACAAGTTTTCAAATAGAAGCCGGTTATTTGTACGCAAAAGACAAGTACAAAGATGAAATATCATCCAATTATTTATCTGTGATAAATCCATACACCGAACTTAGTTATAAGATTTCTAAAGAGATTTCTTTTACAACCAAATTTTCATACAAAAAATTCATGTCGAATATTTCTTCTAATGACATCTATGAACTAAACCCAAAACTCAGGTATGTTTTCCCTAAATCAAAAACAGAAATTAGTCTAATTGGATATGACATCCTGAATATTAAAAACAATCAACAAATTTCCCTATCCCGATTCGATAACTACACAGAAGAGAACATTTACAAGACTTTATCTGGCTATTTCTTATTAAATATTAAATTAAAATTGTAAATCCGCGAAATCGTAATAGTTTTCAAAATTATTATGCACGCATAGTAAATTATTCGGATTATATTTCTAAATTTGTGGAAACGTATTTACAAATATTAAAATATATACTTATGAAAATATTAGTTTGCATCAGCCATGTACCTGATACTACTTCAAAAATCAACTTTACTAATGGTGATTCTGAATTTGATACTAATGGCGTACAATATGTAATTAATCCTAACGACGAATTTGGCCTAACACGTGCAATTTGGTTTCAGGAACAACAAGGCGCTACAGTTACTGTTGTAAATGTTGGAGGCCCTGATACTGAACCAACTTTACGTAAAGCTTTAGCAATCGGTGCAAACGAAGCAATACGTGTAAATGCTAATCCAACGGATGGTTTTTTTGTTGCAAAACAATTAGCAGAAGTTATTAAAAACGGTGGTTATGATTTAGTTATCGCAGGAAAAGAATCATTAGATTACAATGGTGGAATGGTTCCTGGTATGATTTCAGGAATTTTAGGATATAACTTTTTAAACTCATGCACAAACATAACTGTTGAAGGCACTAATGTAAAAGCTGTTCGCGAAATTGACGGTGGGAAAGAAACAGTAAGTACTACTTTGCCATTAATTATTGGCGGTCAAAAAGGATTAGTTGAAGAAAAAGATTTACGTATTCCAAACATGAGAGGAATCATGACTGCAAGAACAAAAGTTTTAACAATTGTAGAACCAGTAGATGCTCCCGTAAATACTAAAGCTGTGAAATTTGAAAAACCAGCTCCAAAATCTGCAGTGAAATTAGTTTCTCCAGACAATTTAGATGAGTTAATCAATTTATTACACAACGAAGCGAAAGTAATCTAGTAATCAGTTTTAAGAGATAGTATTCAATCTAAGAACTTGAATCCTCAAACTTTAAACTTTTAAACAAAAAAATTATGTCAATATTAATATACGCAGAATCTGCAGAAGGAAAATTTAAAAAAGTGGCTTTTGAATTGGCTTCATACGCTAAAAAAATTGCCGAATCATTAGGAACAACTGTTACAGCATTAACAATAAATACAAGCGACGTAAGCGAATTATCGAAATACGGAGTTGATAAAGTTCTTAAAGTAACCAACGATAAGTTAGCAGGTTTTACCGCTAAAGCTTATGCTGATGTTATCAAACAAGCAGCTCAAAAAGAAGGGACAAAAGTAGTTTTGTTATCTTCTAGCACAGACAGTATTTATCTTTCGTCATTGGTTGCAGTGGCTTTAGAAGCTGGACTTGCATCAAATGTTGTGGGACTGCCTATAAGTACTTCACCTTTTCAGGTAAAAAGAAACGCCTTTTCTAACAAAGCTTTCAATATAACTGAAATTGCTACTGATGTAAAGGTACTAGCTCTTGCTAAAAACTCTTACGGTATTTACGAAAGTGCAGGATCTGCAACTGCAGAAGATTTTAACCCAACAATTGGAGACAATGACTTTGGAATAAAAGTAGAATCGGTAGAAAAAGTAACAGGAAAAGTATCTATCGCAGATGCTGATATCGTAGTTTCTGGAGGTCGTGGACTAAAAGGACCAGAAAACTGGGGATTAGTAGAAGATTTAGCAGCGGTACTAGGTGCTGCAACAGCATGTTCTAAACCAGTTTCAGATTTAGGATGGAGACCTCACAGTGAACACGTAGGACAAACAGGAAAACCAGTTGCAACAAATTTATACATTGCAATAGGGATTTCTGGTGCGATACAACATATTGCAGGTATTAACTCTTCAAAAGTAAAATTAGTAATCAATAATGACCCTGAAGCTCCTTTCTTTAAAGTAGCTGACTATGGCGTTGTTGGTGATGCATTTGAAATTATCCCTAAATTAACTGAAAAATTAAAAGCTTTTAAAGCACAACATTCATAGATTTAAAAATTCTATACTAAAATAATGCTACCTAAAAATAAGATAATCGTATCTTTGCTTTAGGTAGCTTTTTTGTTCCATATTTTTTGATTAAAATTGCACTTTTATTTCTTACACAAAATTCTAATTAAAACGAGGTAGCAATACCTTATACGTCTGCATCTTATGAGCCTAGTTAAATTATCAATAAAAGGAATTTCATACAGTCAAACTCAAAATGGCGCTTATGCCTTGATTTTGAATGAAGTTGATGGCGAACGAAAGTTACCAATTGTTATTGGGGCTTTTGAAGCACAATCGATTGCTATTGCTTTGGAAAAAGAGATAAAACCACCTCGCCCATTAACACATGATTTATTTAAAAACTTTGCAGAACGATTTGATATTGTTGTAAAGCAGGTTATTATTCACAAATTGGTTGATGGAGTATTCTACTCAAGCTTAATTTGCGAAAGAGATAAAATTGAAGAAATAATAGACGCAAGAACATCTGATGCCATAGCATTAGCATTGCGCTTTAATGCTCCAATATTTACTTATAAAAACATTTTGGACAAGGCAGGTATTTATTTAAAATCAAATTCTATGGAAACGGATAAAGATTCTCAAGAAATAGATGACGTTCTTTCTAATCCAGAAACATTTGGCCGCGAAGAAGAATCCAATAAATCTGGCGAAACCTATTCTAAACATACGACTCAAGAACTTAACGAATTACTAGAACAAGCTGTGCTTCACGAAGATTATGAAAAAGCAGCTAAAATTCGTGATGAAATTTCGAAAAGAGAATTATAGAGCTTTGAGCAACAAACTTTAGGTAACAAGCCTAAAACTTATAGCATAAGCCATAAAGCCAAATCAAAAATGAAACAATACTTAGACTTAGTACAACATGTTCTTGAGAATGGTTGTCAAAAAGGAGATAGAACCGGAACTGGAACGAAAAGTGTTTTTGGATACCAAATGCGTTTTGATTTAAGCGAAGGTTTCCCAATGGTTACTACCAAAAAATTACATTTAAAATCTATCATATACGAATTACTTTGGTTTTTAAAGGGAGATACAAATATTAAATACCTTCAAGAAAACGGGGTTAAAATTTGGGATGCCTGGGCAGACAGCAACGGCGATTTAGGCCCTGTCTACGGACACCAATGGCGCAATTGGAACAGTGAAGAAATAGACCAAATTTCAGAACTTATTACAGAGCTTAAAACAAACCCGAACAGTCGACGAATGTTGGTTTCTGCTTGGAATCCATCAGTATTGCCTGATACAAAAAAATCATTTGAAGAAAATGTAGCCAATAATAAAGCTGCACTACCTCCTTGTCATGCTTTTTTCCAATTTTATGTATCTGCTCCTGATCTTGAAAAAGGCGAAACTAAAGGGAAATTATCTTGCCAATTATACCAACGAAGTGCTGATATATTCTTGGGGGTTCCATTTAATATTGCATCGTATGCCTTATTAACTATGATGATTGCACAAGTATGTAACCTCGAAGCAGGAGAATTCATTCATACTTTTGGAGATGCACATATTTACAACAATCATTTTGAACAACTAGAATTACAATTAAAACGTGAACCAAAACCTTTACCTAAAATGGTTTTAAATCCCGATATAAAAAACATTTTCGATTTTGACTATAATGACTTTACCCTTTTAGATTACGAACCTCATGCAGGAATTAAAGGAAGTGTTGCTGTATAAAACAATCAAAACATAAAGATCCGCTTGTAAAATAGCGGATTTTTTGCTTTTAAAACAGGAGACAATTACACTTTTAAACAATGAAACTCTTTTCAGAACAAATATTCAACACACAAAGACAGTCCTATTTCAAAATAAATTTTATCTTTATAATCTAATATTTATCTCATGGAAAAGGAATTACACGAGCAGTATGAATACGCAAGAAGAAGGATAAGACAAAAAAAAACACTATATTTTCATTTTGTTTTATTTCTTTTAGGAAGTTTGTTTTTATTTGTTGCTGATAGATTTTTAAACATATCATACGGACAGAATTGGTATATCTGGATAATTACAGTCTGGTTTTTTATTTTTATTTTACATTTTATAAAAGTATATATCACCGATCGTTTTATGAATAAAAATTGGGAAAGAGAACAAATAGATCGACTTGTTGCTTTACAGCAAAAAAGAATTTCTCAATTGGATTCAAGCATAAGTGACAATCTCGAAAACAAACTTTAGTTCGAAACAAAATGATTATAATGATTGCGGCTGTCGCCGAAAACAATGCGCTTGGAAGAAATAATGAAATGATTTGGCACCTATCAAATGATTTTAAAAGATTTAAAGCCCTCACCACTGGACATCATATTATAATGGGCAGGAAAACTTTTGAAAGTTTCCCTAAACCATTACCAAACAGGACTCATATTGTAATAACACGTCAGGAAAACTACCACCCAGAAGGGTGCATTGTTGCAAAAAGTATAGAAGAAGCAATTGCAAAATGTCCTAAAGATGATGATTCTTTTATTATTGGTGGTGGAGAAATATATAATTTAGGAATGCCTTTTGCAGATATTCTAGAAATCACCAGGGTACATCATAGCTTTGAAGCTGATGCTTTTTTTCCGGAAATCAACAAAGAAGAATGGCAATTAGCAGAAGCAGAACTTAACAAAAAAGACGAAAAGCATCTTTACGATTACACATACGAAACATACATTCGATTATAACACAAAAAAAACCCTCATTAATGAGGGTTTTTGTTTTGGCAAACTAATGATTAGAGAAAAATGACCTACTCTAGAAAGAGTATTTGATAACATAAAATAAAAATTACAAATATTAAAAATACACCAGAAAAGAATATTATAATATTTGATATTTTTTGAGAGTACATCTCAAAAAAGCCTTTAATACCAAATACCACGAAGGTACTAAAGACAAAGAAAATTAAAATTTCCAAAAACAAATTTAATCCTAAGAACGTATTTTGCGCTTTAAAAAATATGCTGCTCTCAAAAACAGCACTTTCAAAACAACTTACTAGAACAAACGAGATGATAAGCGCAAGTAGCACCCATTTGATTTGGGTCATTAATTCTCTATTAATCATTGAAAAAATATAATCATTTTTACAAAGTAAATTTCAACAATAAATAACTCTCCCACAATACCCACTTTTAGTGATTTTTAAAAAATCATTAAAAGTGGGTATAACAGCTAATAAAACCAAAAATAATTTCATCTCGTAATTAAAGAAACGGAATAACAGTTAATACATATTGTATTATATTTGTACAAATTAAAAAAATGTCAGAGAAAATAACACCTTATAAAAATTCAGCCTTAGGGAAAAAAGAGCAAGTTGAACAAATGTTCGATACAATATCTGGAAATTACGATAACTTGAATCGTGTAATTTCGTTTGGTATCGATATTAAATGGCGTAAAAAAGTTTTAAAAATAGTTTCAGACAAGAAACCAAAGATAATTCTAGATATTGCAACAGGAACTGGCGACTTAGCTATTTTGATGGCTCAAACAAATGCCGATAAAATTATTGGTTTAGACATTTCTTCAGGAATGCTTGAAGTAGGAAAAAAGAAAATTGCAGCAAAAAATCTTAGCCAAACCATCGAAATGGTTTTAGGAGATTCTGAAAACATGCCTTTTGAAGACAATCATTTTGATGCAATCACTGTAGCTTTTGGCGTTAGAAACTTCGAAAATCTGGACAAAGGCTTATCTGAAATTTTAAGAGTTTTAAAACCAAATGGCATTTTTGTAATTCTTGAAACTTCAGTTCCAGACAAAACACCTTATAAACAAGGTTATGGCTTCTACACTAAAAATATACTTCCTTTAATAGGCAAAATATTTTCAAAAGATGATGCCGCTTACGGATATCTATCTGAATCTGCTGCAAATTTCCCTTATGGTGAAAAACTAAACAATATTTTACGAAAAATCGGGTTTATAGATGTGAAAGCCATGCCACAAACATTTGGTGTAGCAACTATTTATTCAGCATCTAAAAAATAGTATGAAAAAAACTGTAATCTTAATTTTATTTATCTTCACGACAAAAGGATATACTCAATTTTCTAAAAGTATGTTCAGTAAAGACCCTATCATCAATTTGGAAACCTGGCAAAAACAACGCCTTTATTTCGGATACTACCTAGGCTTTAATAGTTATAACTTTAAGATAGACTACAAGACTGTTGGACCTGACATTCAGATAAAAAAAACAACCGGATTTAACGTTGGCGTCGTAGCCGATTTAAGATTACAGGAATATTTTAACCTCCGCTTCGAACCTGGGTTATATTATACAAAAAGAGACCTATATTACCCAAACCCCGAACTTACATCGAAGACCGATTATTTAAGAGAGGTAAATAGTACTTACATCAATTTCCCTCTACTCTTAAAATTCTCTGCGTTAAGAACAGGAAACGTTCGTCCATATCTCGTTGGAGGAATGTCTACCACATTAAACCTATCCAGTAATGCAAAATCTATAGATGATAATTTAGAACAACGTTTTAGGGTAAAGGCCTGGACAATGAATTATGAATTAGGCTTTGGAATCGATTTTTTCTCAGAATATTTTATTTTCTCCCCTTCTATTAGAGGGTCATTTGGAATCAACGACGAATTAATTCGTGACAAGGACCCAAACAGCCCTTGGACAAGTAATATAGAATCTATGAAATCAAGAGCTATTTTAATTAACTTTACTTTTCATTAATATATTAAGAATTAACTATTACGCTTAAATTCGCTAAGTATTATTGCGGTTGCAGTAGCCACATTTAAGCTTTCGGTTTTTTGAAGATCTCCAAATCTAGGAATAGTAAGTCTGTTTTGAATGTTTTTTTCGATTTCGTCAGAAATACCATTGGCTTCATTGCCCATTATAATAATCCCTTCTTGTGGTAAAACAGTTTGGTAAACATTGGAACCATCCATAAAAGTACCAAAAATAGGAAGTGATGTTTGTGCAAGAAAAGCCTTTAGATCAATATAATTTACATTAACCCTAGCAATTGACCCCATAGTAGCCTGAACCACTTTTGGATTATAAATATCTACTGATTCTTTAGAACAAAGCAATTGCTTAATTCCAAACCAATCACAAAGTCGTAAAATAGTTCCTAAATTTCCAGGGTCACGAATATCGTCAAGAGCAAGGATTAAACCAGATTCTATTATTTTTTTATCAGCAGGTATTTTAAAAACTGCTAAACAGGAATTCGGAGTTGATAACGCACTTATTTTTTTTAATTCTTGTGCATTAATTAACGTTTTCTTAGAGACTAAAACGGTCTCAAAATCGTTTTGAGTAGTATATAGGTGCTCTAATTCAAAATTGGATTGTAACAATTCTTGAATTACTTTTACTCCTTCAGCAAAAAACAAACCATTAGCAAAACGTTGTTTTTTTTGAAGTAAACCTGATATAAGCTTTATTTGGTTTTTACTAACCATAAAATAATGTACTTTTGAATTAAATATTTTAGAACACTTGAGAAAGATTTCCACAAAAATAGTAGCATTTATTCTAATAGCAATATTTATTTCAGCTTGTAATTCTGTAAAAAGAGTTCCTAACGGAAAAAAACTCCTTACTAAGAACGAAATCATAGTAAATGACAAGCCTATTAAGGATGAAAATATATTCAACCAATTATATCAAAAGCCCAATAGCACGCTTATTGGCGGATACAAGCTACGCTTAAATTTATACAACCTAGCTAATCCAAATCCAGATTCTACTTTTCAGGCGAAATATAAAAGCGATCCAAAAAAATATGAAAGATTATCTAAACTATTATCTGCAAAACAGGTAGATCGTCTTGGACAATCCTTTTTATACAAAGGGATAAATGATTTTTTTAAAACTACTGGAGAACCTCCAGTAATTATTGATACTAGTAAAATAAAAAAATCTTCTATGCGTTTAAAATACCATTACTTTCATAATGGCTATTTTAACACCAAAACAGCTTTTACAATTGATAGTGTAGGTACTAAAAAAGCCAAGATACGCTATACCATAACAACAGGTCAGCCATTTCTTTTAGACACTATAACCACCACTATATCATCTCCCGATATAGATTCGTTATACAATAAAAGTATTGAAAACACAGTCCTAAAATCTAGAAATCAATACAAAACAAGCGATTTGGAGGCTGAAAAAAACCGTATAACAACTTACTTTAGAAATCATGGTGTATATTATTTCCAATCCAATAATGTAACTTATAACATTGACACCATAAACAAAAAAAATAAGGCCAACATAGATCTGATCATAAAGGATTATAGCTACCAGGATAAAGATTCTAGTAGAACCATGCCCTTTAAAATTTACAAAATTAGCGATGTTAACATATACACCGATTATTCTGCTGCAAATGCCAAGTCAAAAATCAGTGACAGTACGACTTATAAAAATTTCAATTTATACAGTTATAAAAAATTAAAATACAAGCCTTATGCTATCACTGATGCTATTTTTATTACTAAAGGAACTGTATTTGCAGATTTTAAAACAACTCTTACAACTCGATATTTAAACAACTTAAAGGTTTTTAATTATCCATCTATTCATTATGAAGTAGACAAAAGAGATTCAACTGCACAATCTTTGATTGCTAACATATACTTAACTCCAAGAAAAAAATACAGTTTCGGAACCACATTAGATGTTACCCATTCAAATATTCAGGATTTCGGAATTGGTTTTAGTCTTTCACAAACAATTAGAAATGTTTTTAATAGAGCTGAGACTTTAGAAATAGCTGGTCGTGTTAACATTGGTTCTTCACAAGATTTAGCAAACCCAAACGGAACTTTCTTTAATGCTTCTGAATATGGAGTCGACATTAAATTAAACGTTCCTAGAATTTTGATGCCTTTTGGAACTGAAAAAATCATTCCCAAAAGCATGATTCCGTCAACAATAATGACTGCAGGTTTTGCTAAACAACGAAATATTGGTCTAGACAAAGAAAATTTTACGGGTGCTTTTACCTACAATTGGACTCCTAAAAGAAATAATACAGCTCGTATTGACCTTTTGAATGTACAGTTTGTACGAAATTTAAATCCGCAAAATTATTTCACAGTATATCGTTCCTCGTATAACGCTTTAAATGACATTGCCGCAACGTACAATACAAATCCAGATTACATTGATACAGAAACTGGCAAATTAAAAATAGAAGAGGGAACAAAAGGATTTACTCAAGACGTATTAAATAAAGCAATAACAATTCCAAACAATGACTACCAATCGGTAGAAAGTATTGAAGAAAGACGAATTAGGCTTACGGAAAATGATTTCATTTTGGCCTCAAATTACACCTTTACCAAAACAACTAAAAAAGATTTATTAGACAATACTTTCTATCTTTTTAAAGCAAAAATAGAAACTGCTGGGTCATTACTGTCATTAATCTCCAAGGCAGCTAATTTACAAAAAAACACAAATGGAAATTATCAAATTTTTAATTTAGAATATTCTGAATACTTAAAAACTGAGTTTGAATACATTAAACATTGGGATTTAACAAAAGAAAAAGTAGTTGCTTTACGAACATTTTTTGGTATTGCAGTTCCATTTGGCAATTCTGATTACATTCCTTTTTCTAGAAGTTACTATTCTGGAGGATCGAATGACAACAGAGCTTGGCAACCCTATTCATTAGGGCCTGGAAGTACTGGAGCTGTAAATGATTTTAACGAAGCTAATATGAAAATTGCAATTAGTGCTGAATTTCGATATAAAATCTTAGGCAAACTAAAAGGAGCTATTTTTGCTGATGCTGGAAACATCTGGAATGTACTAGATAACGTAACAGATGAAAAAGCAACATTTAAGAATTTTAGCGATCTTAAAGACATCGCACTAGGAACAGGAATAGGGTTTCGCTATGATTTAAGTTTTTTCGTAATTCGTTTTGACTTAGGATTTAAGACCTATAATCCTGCTTACGAAATGAACAAACGCTGGTTCAGAGATTATAACTTCGGACACACGGTTTTAAATTTTGGGATAAATTATCCTTTCTAATGCTAATTAATTCTTATTTTTGCAAACTAAAAACTAAAAAACAACTAAAAAAGAATTACAATGGCACACAATATTAAACCAGGAGTAGCTACAGGAGATCAAGTACAAGAAATTTTTAATTATGCAAAAGAAAAAGGATTTGCACTTCCTGCAGTAAACGTTACTGGATCAAGTACAATCAATGGAGTTCTTGAAACTGCAGCAAAACTGAATGCGCCAGTTATTATTCAATTTTCTAACGGTGGGGCTCAATTTAATGCTGGAAAAGGCTTATCTAATGCCAATGAAAAATCAGCAATCGCAGGTGGAATTGCTGGAGCAAAACATATTCATACTTTAGCAGAAGCTTACGGCGCTACAGTAATTTTACATACTGACCACTGTGCTAAAAAATTATTACCTTGGATTGATGGCTTATTAGATGCTTCCGAGAAACATTTTGCTGAAACAGGAAAACCATTATACAGTTCTCATATGATCGATTTGTCTGAGGAGCCAATCGAAGAAAACATCGAAATCTGTAAAAGTTATTTAGCTAGAATGAGCAAAATAGGAATGACTCTTGAAATCGAACTTGGAATTACAGGTGGTGAAGAAGATGGTGTTGACAACTCTGATGTAGATAGCTCAAAATTATACACACAACCAGAGGAAGTAGCTTATGCTTACGAAGAATTATCTAAAATAAGCCCTAAATTTACAATTGCTGCTGCATTTGGTAATGTTCACGGTGTTTACAAACCAGGTAATGTAAAATTAACTCCAAAAATCTTAAAGAACTCTCAAGATTTTGTTCAAAACAAATTTAAAACTGGTCATAACCCAGTAGATTTCGTTTTCCACGGAGGTTCAGGTTCTACACTTGAAGAAATTAGAGAAGCAATCGGATACGGAGTTATCAAAATGAATATCGATACCGATTTACAATTTGCATATACTGAAGGAATTCGTGATTATATGGTTAAAAACATTGACTATTTAAAAACTCAAATTGGTAACCCTGAAGGTGCTGATGTTCCTAATAAAAAATATTACGACCCAAGAAGATGGGTACGCGAAAGTGAAGTAACATTCAACGCAAGACTTGAACAAGCTTTTGCTGATTTGAATAACGTAAATACTTTGTAAAAAGTGCTCAGTTTATAGTTTCAAGTATTCGGTTGAAAGACCTACTGAACACTTGAAACTAAACTATAAAAAAACTGAATGCTTAAATTTGATTACTGAACACTGAATACTAAACAAATGGCTTGGTTTAAAAGACACGAAAAAGGGATTACAACTGCTACCGAAGACAAAATGGATGTCCCTAAAGGACTTTGGTACAAATCTCCAACAGGAAAAATTATTGATGCTGATGAGTTGGCTCGTAACTTATTTGTAAGCCCAGAAGATGATTTCCATGTTAGAATTGGAAGCGCAATCTATTTTGAAATTTTATTTGACAATAATGAATTTGTTGAATTAGATAAAAACCTTACTTCTAAAGATCCTCTGCATTTTGTTGATACAAAAAAATATGCAGACCGATTAAAAGATGTTATGGAAAAAACCCAACTTAAAGACGCTGTGCGTACTGGAGTTGGAAAATCAAAAGGGAAAGATGTTGTTATCTGCTGTATGGACTTTGCCTTTATTGGTGGCTCTATGGGAGCTGTTGTGGGGGAAAAAATTGCAAGAGGAATTAACCACGCAATCAAAAACAGAATGCCTTTTGTTATGATTTCAAAATCAGGTGGAGCACGTATGATGGAAGCTGCTTACTCTTTAATGCAGTTAGCTAAAACATCTGTAAAACTAGCTCAGCTTGCCGAAGCTGGATTACCTTACATCTCTTTATGTACTGACCCAACAACAGGAGGAACAACCGCATCTTATGCTATGCTAGGAGATATCAATATTTCTGAACCAGGCGCTTTAATAGGATTTGCTGGACCAAGAGTTGTAAGAGATACTACAGGAAAAGATCTACCTGAAGGTTTTCAAACTGCTGAATTCCTTTTAGAACATGGCTTTTTAGACTTTATAACACCTAGAAAAGAATTAAAAGACAAGATTAACTTGTATATTGATTTGATTCAAAACAATACAATTAGATAGTTTTTCAAACTTCTAAAAAAACCAAAAATCCCAAGAAATTTTCTTGGGATTTTTGATATAATAGAGTTTTGCAAATTGATAAAATATGAATTAAAATCATTTGGCTAAAGCCTTTTCTTAATCAACATTTATATCTCCAGCTAAAGCTGGAGGCTATTAAATATAAAAAACATTTCAACGGAATTCTATAAAAGTAAAACTACTTTTCGAAATTTAGAAATAAGACAACCAATCTAAATAAAAAACATTGAACCTTTGTTCGTTTAAGTCTTTGAACCACAAAAAACTACATTCCAGTTCTAATTGCTTCAACAGGATCTAATTTGGAAGCAGAGATTGCAGGAAGAATTCCAGCTATTAATCCGATTAATGCTGCAAGTCCTGTTCCGAGAAGAATATTCCCCATTCCGAGAACAAACTCAAAATCGAGTGCTTTGGTAAGAATTACAGAAATTATCCAAACCAGAATTAATCCAATTGCTCCGCCAATTACTGAAAGAATTATTGCTTCGAACAAAAACTGAAACAAGATAAATTTATTTTTAGCTCCTAAAGATTTTTGAATTCCTATAAGACTGGTTCTTTCTTTTACAGAAACAAACATAATATTAGCGATTCCAAATCCGCCCACAAGAAGAGAAAATCCGCTTATTATCCAGCCCATCAAATTCATCTGTCCGATAATCCCATCTATAAAATCCGTAAATCCAGAAAACACATTAACAAAGAAATTATCAATTTGGCCTACTTTTAATCCACGAAAGGCTCTTAATTTTTGAGATACTTCAGCTTTATAGGCATCCATATCAATTCCTTTTTCGGGTTTTAAAACAATTACAGGAGTTATTCCATCATTATTATCTCCATACATACGGCGTAAAAAATTTGCTGGAAAAAATACCGATGTATCGTTACTATTTCCAAACAAACCTGCGCCTTGTTTTTTTATGACACCAATAACTACAAAACGCTGTCCATACAAACGAATATTTTTTCCGACAGGTTCTGAATCTCCAAATAGTCCTTCGGCAATATCATATCCCAAAACAATAACTGGCGTCCCAGAATTTGATTCTGGTTCATTATAAAAACGGCCTTTCTCAAAATCCAATCCTTCAATTTCAATAAATTCATACGAAACAGGAACTACATTTACATCACTCACAGTTTTTGAATCGTATTTTAAACTCTCTTTTTTTACAAAAAGTTGGTATGCGACTTGATTTGTATTTGTAAGTGAGTTTTTTAAATAGGTATATTCATCATATTTTACATTGGGAAATTGCTCTCTTTTCCATTGTGGAATATCCGACGGTCCGAATGGAAATTTCATCAAATAAATAGTGTTTTTATCTAAGCTACTTAAATCCTTAGTGATTTTTCTGTTCAAAGAATCTACTGCTGCAAGTACGGCAATAATCGAAAAAATACCAATTGTAACACCCAACAAGGACAACAGTGTTCTTAGTTTGTTACTTCGCAAAGCATTCATCGCAAAACCAAAACTTTCTTTTAATAATCGAAAATAAAGCAACATAGATTTTAAATTTACATTAAAGTAAAATTCAATAAATTTTAGTCAAAAACCTAATAAAAATTCACTTACTAATAGGTAGTTATTTTTAAGATAATGTTACATAAAATGTTGATTTTTATAATCAAAAAAAACTATTTTTGCACTTTTATAATCATAACTACACAATGAGCACAACAAAAACTATTCAATCAGCATTAATTTCAGTCTTTTCGAAAGAAGGTCTTGAACCTATTGTAAGAAAACTGCACGAGCAAAAAGTAACCCTTTACTCAACTGGAGGAACAGAAGATTTTATTAAAAACTTGGGAATTCCTGTAGTTCCTGTTGAAGACATAACTTCATTTCCTGAAATTCTTGGTGGAAGAGTTAAAACCTTACACCCGAAAATTTTTGGTGGGATTTTAAATCGCCAAGACAACGAAAGCGATGTGCAACAAATGAAGGAGTTTGACATTCCTCAAATTGATTTAGTAATTGTTGACTTATATCCGTTCGAAAAAACGGTTGCATCTGGCGCTAGCGAAACTGACATCATCGAGAAAATCGATATTGGTGGAATTTCATTAATTCGTGCTGCTGCAAAAAACTTTAAAGACACTGTTATTATTGCTTCGGTAAATGAATACAGTTTATTGTTAGATTTAATTACGGAGCAAAACGGAGCAACTACTCTTGAAAACAGAAGATTGCTTGC
Organism: Flavobacterium sp. ALJ2; assembly: GCF_015594725.1. Classification (GTDB taxonomy): domain Bacteria; phylum Bacteroidota; class Bacteroidia; order Flavobacteriales; family Flavobacteriaceae; genus Flavobacterium. The sequence goes on from NZ_JADNRC010000009.1 coordinate 117,591, forward strand.
TACAAAGGCTTTTCACGTTTCATCTCATTACGATACTGCAATTTTTAATTATTTCAATACTGACGATACTATCTACAAAGAAAGTATTGCTGAAGGGCAAGTATTACGATATGGAGAAAACCCACATCAAAAAGGATTTTTCTTTGGAGAATTTGACGCAATGTTCAAAAAATTACACGGAAAAGAGCTATCTTACAATAACTTACTTGATGTTGATGCTGCTGTTAACTTAATTGCAGAATTTAAAACTGATGGCCCTACGTTTGCAATCTTAAAACACAATAATGCATGTGGCTTGGCTACAAGAAAAACAATCAGCGAGGCTTACTTAGCTGCTTTGGCTTGTGATCCGACTTCGGCATTTGGTGGAGTTTTAATTTCGAACACAAATATTGATTTAGCAACTGCTCAAGAAATAAATAAATTGTTTTGCGAAGTTGTAATCGCTCCAAGTTATGACAATGAAGCTATTGCAGTTCTAGAAGAAAAGAAAAACAGAATTATATTGGTTCAAAATGAAGTGGAATTACCTACAAGACAAGTTAGAACTTGCTTGAACGGACTTTTAGTTCAAGATAAAAATAGTATCACCGACAATAAAGCGCATTTAAAAACCGTTACAATTACAACTCCTACAGAACAAGAAGTAGAGGATTTACTATTTGCTTCAAAAATTTGTAAGAACACAAAATCGAATACAATCGTATTTGCAAAAAACGGAACTTTAATTTCATCTGGAACGGGACAAACCTCTCGAGTAGATGCTTTAGTTCAAGCAATTGACAAAGCAAAAGCATTTGGATTTGATTTAAATGGAGCTTCGATGGCAAGTGATGCATTTTTCCCTTTTCCGGATTGTGTTGAATTAGCCAAAAAAGCAGGAATTACCGCTGTAATTCAGCCAGGTGGATCAATAAAAGACGAATTAAGCATAAATTATTGCAATGAAAATAAAGTTGCAATGGTATTTACAGGAACACGTCATTTTAAACATTAATTTGTTTAACTTTGTACGTTACTAATTTATAACTTTTAAACCCCTAAAAAACTTATGGGATTTTTTGATTTCATGACCGAGGATATTGCGATAGACCTTGGTACCGCAAACACTTTAATCATACATAATGATAAAGTAGTTATTGACAGTCCTTCAATCGTGGCACGTGATAGAATATCAGGCAAAATTATTGCTGTTGGTAAGGAAGCCAATATGATGCAAGGTAAAACCCATGAAAACATAAAGACCATAAGGCCACTTAAAGACGGGGTTATTGCCGACTTTGATGCTTCCGAAAAAATGATCAATATGTTCATCAAGAGTATTCCTGCATTAAAAAAGAGAATGTTTACTCCTGCTTTGCGTATGGTAGTATGTATTCCTTCTGGAATTACCGAAGTTGAGATGCGTGCTGTAAAAGAATCGTGTGAAAGAGTAAACGGTAAAGAAGTTTATTTGATTCACGAACCTATGGCCGCTGCTATTGGTATTGGTATTGATATTATGCAACCTAAAGGTAACATGATTGTAGATATTGGTGGTGGAACAACTGAAATTGCAGTAATTGCATTAGGCGGAATTGTATGCGACAAATCAGTAAAAATTGCTGGTGACGTATTTACAAATGATATTGTTTATTATATGCGCACACAACACAACTTATTTGTTGGAGAAAGTACCGCAGAAAAAATAAAAATTCAAATTGGAGCAGCTATCGAAGATTTAGATGGACCTCCAGAAGACATGTCAGTTCAAGGTAGAGATTTACTTACTGGTAAACCAAAACAAGTAGATGTATCTTACCGAGAAATTGCCAAAGCATTAGACAAATCGATTCAACGAATTGAAGATGCTGTAATGGAAACATTATCTCAAACACCTCCTGAGTTAGCAGCTGATATATACAATACAGGTATTTATCTTGCAGGTGGAGGATCTATGTTAAGAGGTCTTGACAAAAGAATTTCACTAAAAACAGATTTACCTGTTTACATTGCTGAAGATCCATTAAGAGCAGTAGTTCGCGGTACTGGAATGGCACTAAAAAACATTGCAAAATTTAAGAGTATCTTAATCAAATAAGATACTTAATTACTATACATTTCTTCAGAGCTAAAACTTATAAAACTTAGTTCTGAAGAAATTTTGAAACTTAAAGCATATCCTGAAACAAAATAACCAAGCAAGAAATGCAGCAAATATTTAATTTTATAATAAAGAACAGTAATCGGTTGCTGTTTTTGCTGCTTTTAGGTATTTCGTTGGGTCTCTCTATTCAATCTCACTCTTTTCACAAAAGCAGAGTAATTAGTTCCGCTAATTTCTTGAGCGGTGGTGTTTATGAAAAAATAAACAACATAAATGAGTATTTGAATCTAAGAGAACAAAACGACGAATTGGTACTTGAAAACGCAAGACTAAAAAGTCTTTTATTCAATGCCGAAGACACCATAAAATTACCTCTTCCTGACAGCATCAAAGGTGTTAAACCTGCCGACATTATTGTTTCGAAAGTGATACATAACTCATATAATGTACATGAAAACTACATTACAATAAACTCAGGCTCTAATGATGGGGTTAAACCTGATATGGGAGTAATTAACAGCTTAGGAATTATTGGTATTGTAGATAAAACATCACCAAGATATGCAACTGTGGTTAGTATTCTTAATATAAAATCTCAAATTAATGCCAAAATAAAGAAATCCAATCACTTTGGTTCATTAATTTGGAATGGAAAAAGCACTGGCTTTGTTCAATTAATAGATGTTCCTAGATTGGCTTCTGTTCGTAAAGGAGATACAATTGTAACTGGTGGTCAGTCTGTAATTTTCCCAGAAAATATTGGAATTGGCACTGTTGAGAATATATACACCTCAAAAGAAACAAATTATTACACTATCAACGTCAAGTTATTTAATGATATGACGAATTTAGGACATGTATATATTATTAAAAGTAGAGATAGAGAAGAGCTTATTAAACTAGAAAAAAGAGAAAAAGATGAATAGCGCATTGTTAATCAATATTTCTCGATTTATCCTGCTATTGGCAATTCAAATTATCATTTTTAATAATATGAATTTCTTAGGCTATATAAGTCCGTTTCCTTATATATTATATATAATTCTATATCCCGTAAACGGAAACAAATCTGGGCTTTTAGCATCTAGTTTTTTACTTGGCCTTGTTATGGACATGTTTTGTAATTCGGGAGGAATACATGCCACGGCTTGTTTAATTCTTGCCTATTACAGGCCATATATATTCAAATTCTCATTTGGTTTAAGCTATGAATACCAAACTATAAAACTAAATGACTCTTTAACTCCTGAACGATTTTCATTTATATTAGTATCAGTATTAATACATCATATAATACTCTTTACACTTGAAGCTTTTCAATTTAGCTTCATTATAGACATTTTACTACGAACCTTATTCAGTACAATATTTACCATTATAACTTGTATCATAATAATATATCTTATTAAGCCAAACAGAAGATGAGAAAAGTTCTGCTGCCCTCTTTAATAATCATTGCAGCATCTTTGCTAGTAATTCGCTTATTCTATTTACAAATTATAGACGATTCTTTTAAACTAAAATCAGAGAATAACGCTATAAAAATAAAATACGACTATCCCGAAAGAGGCTACATATATGATAGATATGGTAAATTATTGGTTGCCAATCAAGCTTCCTACGATATCATGGTTATCCCTAGAGAGATAAAAAACATAGACACTTTAGAGTTTTGTCAGCTCCTAAATGTCACCAAAGAAGATTTTATTAAAAAAATTGAGAAGGCTAAAGTATATAGCCCTAGATTACCATCTGTATTTTTAGCACAGCTAAACAAAAGTGAATTTGCTGCTTTTCAAGAAAAGATTAGAAAATTTGAAGGCTTTTATTTCCAAAAAAGATCATTACGTGACTACGAAGTAGATTATGGTGCTAATATTTTTGGTTTCATTACTCAGGTAGACGAGAAATTAGTAGCCAAAAACCCGTATTACAATAGCGGAGATTTGATTGGAAAACAAGGTGTTGAACAAAGCTATGAAGATGTTTTACGCGGAATTAAAGGTGTGAAATATATTCAAAAAGACAAATACAACAGAGAAATAGGCTCGTATAAAGACGGAAAATATGATACAATTGCCGTACAAGGAGAAGACATCAACATAACAATTGATGCTGAGCTTCAAAAATACGGTGAAGAGTTAATGATTAACAAAAGAGGTGGAATTGTTGCATTGGAACCAAAAACTGGTGAAATTTTAGCACTAGTGACTGCTCCTTCTTACGACCCTGGAATATTAGTTGGAAGACAGCGTTCTAAAAACTATACTTTATTATATCATGACTCGATTGCAAAACCATTATATGACCGTGGATTACTTGCAGAATATCCCCCAGGTTCACCTTTCAAAATTTTAACAGGATTAATTGGTTTACAAGAACAAGTAATAGACGAGAACACAACGTTTTTTTGTCATCATGGGTTCAGTTATGGAAGAGGTCGTTTTATGAAATGTCATAACCACGCACCAAACCAACAGTTGCATAATGGTATTTACAATTCATGTAATACGTATTTCGCCCAAACTTACATGCTTACCATAAACAAATACAACAATCCTGCTTATGCAGTTGATGTTTGGAGCAATCACGTAAAAAGCTTTGGCTTAGGTCAGTTTATGGGATATGATCTACCAACAGGTAAAAGAGGAAACATACCAACCTCTAAAACATATAAGAAGATCTATCCTAACGGAGGTTGGAGAAGCACAACAATTGTATCCAACTCTATAGGACAAGGTGAAGTTTTAATGACACCAATTCAGTTAGCAAATATGATGGCTACAATAGCCAATCAAGGATATTATTTCACACCTCATATCATTAAAAAAATTGAAGGAGAAAAAATCGATCCTAAATTCACAACTAAACACGAAACAACCATAGATAAAAAGTATTTCCCTCCTATAATTAGCGGATTATTTGATGTTTACAACAAAGGAACTGCTAGTAGGCTACGTGTTGAAGGTATCGATATTTGTGGAAAAACAGGTACTGCAGAGAATTTTGCTAAAATTAATGGCAAAAGAACACAACTTAAAGACCACTCCATATTTGTGGCATTTGCACCTAAAGATAATCCGAAAATTGCTATAGCAGTAATGATTGAAAATGGTGGATTTGGAGCTACAATTGCTGGTCCTATTGCTAGTTTGATGATTGAGAAATACCTTCGTAAAAAAATCACCCGAAATGATTTAGAAATTCGTATTTTAAACACCAGCTTGAAAGATCAATATGCAAAATTAGGTGGAATGGCAGCAGCTAGTTTAATCGAAACCACTCCTAAAGATTCTGTTATGAAGGCTAAAATGAATAAACCTATACCTAAGGAGGTTAAAATAACAAAAGCAGACACAACTCAAGAAAATTAATAAAGAGATTCATTTCAAATGAAAAATCAAAGTGTAAAAAGTAATATTGACTGGATAAGTGTAATCATCTATATCGCATTAGTGGTAATGGGATGGTTAAACATATACTCTTCTTCCCTATCCTCTACAGATGGTACTTATGAGAAACAGTTAATTTTTATTTTACTAACGATTCCTTTAATTTTCATCGTTCTATTTGTCGATGGTAAATTCTATGAAAAATATGCCAGTATCATTTTTGGCGTTGCTTTATTATCACTCGTTGGATTATTCTTTTTCGGAAAAACTATCGCAGGACAACGTTGTTGGTATGCAATTGGAAGTTTTACATTACAACCTTCAGAGTTTACAAAATCGGCTACCGCATTAGCTTTAGCAAAATACCTAAGTGATACACAAGTAAGTCTTAAAGATGTAAATAGACAAGTACAGGCGCTTGCAATTGTATTTTTGCCTGTATTGTTAATTCTTCCACAACCAGACCCTGGAAGTGCCCTAATATACTGTATCTTTTTACTTGTTTTGTATCGTGAAGGACTCCCTTCTTGGTATATATGGACTGGCTTTATTGCAATAACACTATTTGTATTAACACTCGTTCTGGAACCAGAATACGTAATACTCATATCGCTATTGATACTAATAATTATGCATTTTAAAGGTAGAACTGTTGATAGAAATCTAATTCTAAGTACTATTTTATTAGCCATTATATCTGGATTCGTACTATCTGTAGATTATGTTTTTGACAACGTTTTTAAACAACATCACCGAGATCGCTTTAATATTTTACTAGGAAAAACAGTCGATATGAAAGGGATTGGATATAACACCAATCAATCTGAAATTGCTATTGGATCTGGTGGTTGGATAGGAAAAGGTTTTCTGGAAGGCACTCAAACTAAAGGAGGCTTTGTACCTGAGCAACATACCGATTATATCTTTACCACTGTAGGCGAAGAATGGGGATTTGCAGGTTCTGTTGTCGTTATTGGATTATTTGTTGGGCTATTCTTAAGGGTTATTTATTTAGCCGAAAGGCAAAAAACAAAGTTTAGCCGCGTATATGGATATTGTGTTGCTAGTATTTTGTTTATCCACTTTTTTGTGAATATTGCTATGGTAATTGGTATTTTCCCTACTATTGGAGTCCCTCTTCCTTTCTTCTCCTATGGAGGTTCTGGCTTATGGGGATTCACTATTTTGCTCTTTATTTTCCTGAAAATGGATGCTAATAAAGTAAATGAGTGGTAGTTTTAATCTCGCTAAACTAAAAAAACCAAGATTTATAATTTGTATTTTTCTCTAACTCCTCTTCGATTTTATCATCTAAATGAGGAAAGAAATCTATGCCTGTAAGTTTTTCGATACTATCTACTGAAACTACAAAGTCATACAAAGGTCTTTCACTTTTTTCATTCGGAATCAAAAAAGCAATCATTTTAAATTCTCCATTAGTCTCATCTAAGACTACTTTATAAAAATATTTAGGCACTAGCACTTTTTCTTTTCCAATAGTAACACTAGCATCCGTAAGTACTCCACCAGTTACAACATAAATCCCATCATACTCTACAGCCCAATAGCGTACTTTCTGCTCTAATCTATTCCAGATTCCATCATTAAATTCATGCACTTGGGGTGAAATATTCGAAGTCAAAAAAGTATCTTCATATGCTTTTTTATCAAACTCCATATCTCCAGCCGGGCAAAGATGTCCTTTATCATAGCCAGATTGTTTGTAATTTCGCCAATCTGCAGAACCAGTAGTTACTTTTGGGTCCTCATTAAAGTAAGGTCTCTTAAAATCATTATTCTTGATATAATTCTTCTTTAACTCATATGCTACCCATTCTGCCTGTTCAAACTTTTCATTATAAGAAAGTGTATAATAATCGTGTTTTACGATTTGATTAGTTGTAGAGGTAGGCAAGTAATCAAACTCAATATTATCATCTTCATACAAGGCTACTTGCCCCTTTAAACTATCTTTTGTATTAGAATCAGAACTATTACTAAAATCTCTTTTACAAGAAAAGAGAAACATAACAATAAAAATTACCAATAATCCTCTCTTTACAATCATCATAAAATTATTATTTTAAATCTAAATACTTTTACATTAAAATTAATTTCCTTGAAAACACATATTCAAAGTTAACTAAAAAGATACCAATAAAAAATGCTCCAAGAATCATCATGATTTTTGGAGCATTTAAATTATTGTTTAAAAAGTTTTACCTTTTTTTCTGACCTCTTATAATTTAGAAGCTAATTTATCTTTTTTTGATCTGGCAGGTACCGAATTTTGCCTAGCTGTACTTTGTGACTGCAAATCATCTAATACATTTAAAGCCTCTTCAACATATATGTCTTTAGATAATGCCTGATGCCAGCTTTCTCTTTTTTCTTTTAAAGAAGGATCTTTTACCATTTCTGCTATTTCATGCGGCAAAGATGTAAATTCTAGGTTATTTTTATAATCCGTAATTGGCTTATATTTTTTTACCTCAACTTCAACCTCAGTTTGAGCTTTTTTAAAATCAACAATATTTAAACTATAGCTATTCTCTTTACTCTTAGTATCAATCCATTTTGCATTATCCTCTATCAATTTAAACTGAGGGTTTTGAGCAATTCGAGCTTTACTATTTGCAATAGCTTGATTAAAATTTGAATTATTATTCCAAGTACTATACTCAGCTGGATCTATTTTATCCCATGGCATTGCATTATCAATGTCACGTTCACCCATCTTTAAATATGCATAACGATCTGGCGTAACAATATCGCTACGTACACCTTCTAATTGAGTAGATCCTCCATTGATTCTATAAAACTTTTGAGTTGTAATTTTTAAAGCCCCAAAGTCTCCTAAATCACTACTACGAACAAATTGATTTAGATCGATAACGTTTTGAACGGTACCTTTTCCATAAGTTTGCTTGCTACCAATTATGACACCTCTTTTATAATCTTGAATCGCAGCGGCAAGAATTTCTGAAGCCGAAGCTGAGAAACCATTTACCATGATTACTAAAGGACCATCCCATTCTATTTTTTTATCACGATCATAAAGAACTTCTTTTTTTCTTCCTGCAGATTTAATCTGTACAATTGGCCCTTGTTCTATAAATAATCCTGCAATATCAACCACTGTCGATAGAGAACCTCCCCCATCATCACGAACATCCAGGATAATACCGTTTACATTCTCTTTCTTAAGTCTTTCAACTTCTAGAGCAATATCTTTCCCCGCATCTCTACCGTCTTTGTTTTCAAAATCAATATAAAATTTAGGCAAATATATTACCCCATATTTCAATCCATTTTTATCTACAATACTAGACTTTGCATACGTTTCTTCTATCTCTACAATATCTCTAATAATAGAAATCACTTTAATTGTTCCATCAACTTTTTTAACTGTAAGACGAACTTCTGTTCCTTTACGCCCTTTGATTTTCTTAACAACATCATCAAGACGCATACCAACAACATCTACAGGCTCATCGCTTCCTTGTCCTACTTTAATAATTAAATCCCCTGCTTCTAATTCTTTACCTCTCCAAGCTGGCCCTCCTGAAATGAGTTCTGAAATTTCTGTAAAGTCATTTTTCTTTTGTAGTTTGGCTCCAATACCTTCAAGTTTACCACTGATATTAACATCAAAACGTTCTTTTTCTTCTGGTGCGAAATAACTTGTATGTGGATCAAAACGAGCCATGATAGAGTTTACATAAACCGAAAACCAATCGCGTCTTTGCAAATCTTTAATAAAGCCAAAGTGTTCATCTAACGATTTTAATGAATTATCTCTCGTCTCTTTCTCTAAAACTTCAAAAGTTTTTTCTTTATAAGCAGGATCTTTTTCTTTCTTTTCAGTTTCAATATTCTCTTTGGTAACTAGAGAAGATAATGTAGACAGCTTAATTTGCTTTCTCCATTTCTCATCCATTTCCTCAGAAGTTTTTGCATAAGGCGAATTTTCATAATCTGTACTAAAAGTCTCGTCTATTTTATAATTGAATGGATGAGCCAAAATGATTTTATATCTCTTTTTACCTTCTTCCATTCTTTTCATTAAACGAGCATAAGTAAGATTGAAAAACGTCAAATCTTTATTTACAAATTGATCATCTAATTGCAGTTCGTACTTTGAAAATTCATCAATATCCGATTGCAAGAAAAATCTTTTAGATGGATCTAATGCTCCAATATAATCTTTATAAACCCCTTTTGAGAATTCATCATTCAATGCTGGTGGTCCATAATGTCCTTTCTCAATTACAAAAGCAAGCAATTCCAAAAGCAACTTATCTTTATTCGGATCTGGGTCAATTCCTTTATCGCTATTAATTTTAAATGCAAACAGTGTAGCAGATAAACAAATAACGGCTAGGATAATTTTATAATTTCGTTTCATAAATTTAATAATAGCATTCATCAATTTTTTAATCTAATTTACGGTAAAAACTATGCCAACAAAATATGGCCCGCACAATTTTTTGTTAAAGATATAAATATAGTTTTTCTTTCAATTGAATAAAAGGTTCAAGTTCGTAAATTTAAGACATTTTGTTACTAATTTAAGAAATTCAGTCACTACATTTGCTAATAAAAACCTTACATCCGTATTTTCCATTATATTTTAAAAAAATGAATTCAAAAAAACCTTTGATCTTAGTAACTAATGACGATGGTGTTTCGGCACCTGGAATTAGAGCTTTAATTAGTGTAATGTCACAAATTGGTGAAGTAGTCGTTGTCGCACCAGACAAACCTCAGAGTGCAATGGGCCATGCCATTACCATAAACAGTACTTTATACCTTAACAAATTATCCAAAGATGGCGATTCGATAACAGAATATAGTTGTTCTGGAACTCCAGTTGACTGTGTAAAACTAGCTGTAAATGAGATTTTAAAACGCAAACCCGACTTATGTGTTTCGGGAGTAAACCATGGGTCAAATTCTTCTATAAATGTAATTTACTCAGGAACTATGAGTGCTGCTGTCGAGGCTGGCATTGAAGGGATTCCTGCAATAGGTTTCTCTTTATTAGATTATGATTGGAATGCTGATTTTGAGAGTATAAAATCTTTCATCAAAAAAATAACTCTTGAAACACTAGAAAATAAACTCCCTGAAGGTGTTGTTCTAAATGTGAACTTTCCGAAATTAAAAGAAAAAGAAATCAAGGGAATTAAAATCTGTCGACAGGCGAAAGCACAATGGATTGAGAAATTTGACAAAAGAAAAACACCATCTGGAAAAGATTACTATTGGCTTTCTGGAGAATTTGTGAACCAAGACAAAGGAGAAGACACTGATGAATGGGCTCTTGAAAACGGATATGTGTCTGTAGTACCCGTGCAATTTGACTTAACAGCACACCATACCATGCAACAACTTAATAACTGGAAGTGGAATGAATAATGTAAAAAACAGAAAAGATTTACTCATAGGTTTTGTTATTGGGTTGATGGCTTCAGCATTAGGTAGTTTTCTATTTCTTGCTTTATTTACTGATATTGATGTTTTAAACGGAATGGAAAGTATCCGAATTATAAAAAACTACGGATATCTTAGTAAAGTTATTACTCTTGGCTCAATTTTATCCTTAGTAGCATTTGGTGTATTTTTAAAGCAAAACAAAGAATTTAGGGCAAGAGGTGTTGTTTTGGCTGTTATTACATTAGCTCTTCTCACTTTATTAATTTAATTTATCTTTGCAATTGTAACGAAGTTCTCGTTCTTTATTTAGCAACAACTTAAATAACCTCCATTCTCAAAAACAAAAACATGAAATACTACATTATTGCTGGAGAAGCCTCAGGCGATTTACATGGTTCAAATTTGATGAAAGCCTTATATAAAGAAGATCCTAATGCAGAAATTCGTTTTTGGGGAGGAGATTTAATGCAAAAAACTGGCGGAACATTAGTAAAACATTACCGTGAACTTGCTTTTATGGGTTTTATTGAAGTTATCTTTAATTTAAAAACGATACTTAGTAATATTTCTTTTTGCAAAAAAGACATCTCACAATTTAAACCTGATGTTCTTATTTTTATAGATTATCCTGGTTTTAATATGCGCATTGCTAAATGGGCTAAAGCACTGAATTATAAAACTCATTATTATATTTCGCCACAAATCTGGGCTTGGAAAGAAAACCGTATTACAAGTATAAAACACGATATCGATAAGATGTTTGTAATCTTACCTTTCGAAAAAAGTTTTTACGAAGACAAGCACAATTTCCCTGTAGAATTTGTTGGTCATCCACTAATTGATGCCATTCACAACCAACCACCATTTGATGAAGTAACTTTCAGAAAAGAAAACAACTTAAGCGAAAAGCCTATTATTGCGATTTTGCCTGGAAGTCGTAAACAAGAAATTACAAAAATGCTTTCGGTAATGCTTAGTATTGTAAATGATTTTAAAGAGTATCAATTTGTTATTGCTGGTGCCCCTAGCCAGGATTATTCTTTTTATCAACATTTCGTAACCAATGATAATATAAAATTTGTTTCAAACAAAACATATGCTTTACTGCAATCCTCAACTGCTGCTTTAGTTACTTCCGGAACAGCAACACTAGAAACTGCACTTTTTAAAGTACCTGAAGTAGTTTGCTATAAAGGGAGTTGGGCCTCTTACCAAATAGCAAAACGCATTATTACTCTTAAATATATTTCGTTAGTAAATTTAATTATGGATAAAGAAGTAGTTACTGAACTTATCCAAGATGATTGCTCTCCTAAACGAATTAAAGAAGAATTGGCAAAATTATTAGAACCTAATTATCGTAAAGCTCTCTTACATAACTATGATATATTGGAAGAAAAGCTTGGTGGAATTGGTGCCAGTGAAAAAACAGCAAAACTAATCGTAGCCGATTTAGAAAAATAATTCATCAGCTTAAAAAAACATTGTCTTGAAAAACATATTATCAATACTAGCCTTATTACTATTATTAGCATCTTGTAAGTCAACATCTTCGGTAACAAACCATAAAAAAGAAGACAATTCAAAAACAATCGTAAAAGATTTGATTTATACTGCTTCTGAAAATATTGGTGTGCGTTATAAGGCTGGCGGAACTACTAATAAAGGCTATGACTGTTCTGGATTGGTATTTACTACATTCAACTCTGAAAATATTAAATTACCAAGAACCTCATTGGAACAATCAAAAATTGGAGAAGTCATCAACCGGAATAAAGCCAAGAAAGGCGATTTGATATTTTTTAAAACGAACAGAAGTTCTCAGATAAACCATGTTGGATTAATTGTAGAAATAAGTGATGAAGAGATTAAATTCATACATTCCTCCACATCAAAAGGAGTAATAATCTCTTCAACTAAAGAACCTTACTATCGTGACTCCTATGCACAGGTTAATCGCATTATTGAATAATTTCTAATTCCTTTTTTATTTATAAAACTTTATCAAAGTTCAAACTTTGACAAAAGTAGCCACTCATTAAATTTATATATTTTTCCTAAATACAAACCAACCAGTTTTTTTAACCTGTTGGATTTTCTTTACGCGACACCTTGTCAAAGTTTTAAAAAAATTAATTCTTATATTTTTTTTTAAATTCTATCTTATTTAATTCATAAGTCACCATTTAGACCATGTGAAATCAATCGTGATAATGCATTGCTCTCCAACTGCTGAAACTATTGGCAATGTTTAAATATTACCCATTAATTTGATTTACATTATTTTGAATTTCTTCAAATCAGAAGGGAAATCAAAAAAAAAGGTTATTTTCTTACAAAAAAATCGTACTTTAGTTATATGAAAGTACTGGAATTCCCTTTGACAAGAATAACAATTGGTTTTATGATAGGCATCTTACTTGCTTATTATCTAAACCTCTCAATAACTTACACCTTTACATCTCTTGTTGCTTCCATACTACTATTCTGTAGTTGCTATTATTATGCGATAAATAAAACGAAGAGAATTACTTACTTTGGGATGGCCACTTACTTATTGTCATGTTGTATAGGCATCACAACTCAATCTCTACATACCGAATCGTTTCAAAAAAGCAATTATACTAACTTCGAAAACATCTATGACAAACCCCACTTAATAGATTTTATAATTAGTGAAAAATTAAAAAGCAACAACTACAGCGACAGATACATTGCTACTATAAATCAGATTGATCAAAAACATGCTTCAGGCAAAGTGGCCCTAAGCATAAAAAAAGACAGTACTGAATTAAATCTCAAAATAGGAAATTGTATTCGTGTTAAGGGAGAATTATCAAAAAATAGCTCTCCAAAAAATCCTGATCAATTTGACTACGGTAAATATTTGAACAACAAAAATATTTATGCTCAATTATATATTAAAAAAAATGAAATAACAATTAGCTCCACAATTGAGAAAAGCATTTGGCATTATGCCGCACGAATACGAACAAAAATTATTCAGAATCTTGAAAAAAATGGCTTTAATAAAACTGAAATGAATGTAGCTCTTGCTCTAATTCTGGGTCAGCAACAAGATATATCGCCTGAAATAATCAAAGATTATCAATATGCAGGAGTAACTCATATTTTGTCTGTTTCAGGGCTCCATGTGGGCTATATATTGATTTTTATTACTTATACCCTAAAGCCTATTCCTAATACTAAAAGAGGCTCTTTAATAAAGCTCATTACAATAATAGTATCTTTATTTGCTTTTGCAGTAATTTCAGGGTTTTCTCCCTCAGTATTACGATCTGTAGTAATGTTTTCGTTTGTAGCAATAGGAATTCATTTAAGAAGAAGTACAAATATCTATCATACCCTATTAGTTTCAATATTGTTTTTACTTCTATTTGAACCTGCTTTTATATTCGATGTAGGATTTCAGTTAAGTTATTTAGCTTTATATTTTATCATTTGGTTTCAGCCAATATTAAAAAAATTATGGCACCCAAAACATAAATTTACAATTGCAATATGGAATGCATTAACAGTATCCTTTGCAGCACAAATTGGTACTTTACCAATATGCCTATATTACTTTCATCAATTTCCAGGACTGTTTTTTGTTGCCAATATAGTAATCATACCATTTTTAAGCGTTATTATGATTTTAGGTATTATAGTAATGATTTTGGCAGCATTTGATAGTACACCTCTACTTCTTGTTCAACTTCTAGAAAAAAGCATTTTCTATTTGAATAAAATAATAAACATTATTGCTTCATTCGAAAGTTTCATCATAAGAGACATCTCCTTTAACACTTTCTTGCTAATCTCCTCCTATCTATTAATAATATCAGGAATTATTTGGCTTAAAAAGCCAACTTTTACCAAGCTATCAATAACTCTTGGTTCAATAATACTACTACAAATTACATTTATTCTGAATAGAAAAGATACTGAAACCCAAAATGAATGGATCGTATACAATGTAACAAAGCATTCTCAAATTACTGAAAGAACAGGTAACTCTGTTACATTATTCACAACGGATACCACTTCTAACAACAATTACTCATTAACTTCTTATTTGGTTGGAAATTTTGGAAATTTAAAAAGGAAAGAAAGACTACAAAATATCGCTTATTTTAATGGTTATAAAATCTTAATTATAGATAGCACCGGAATATATCCTGAAAAAATAAATCCCGATATTGTAATGATTACGCAATCACCTAAAATAAATTTCGAAAGACTACTAAAAACTACACATCCAAAAATGGTTATTGCTGATGGCACTAACTACAAATCAGTACAACAATATTGGAAAGAGACCTGTATAAACGAAAAAATCCCTTTTCATTTTACTAATGAAAAAGGATTCTATAAATTGAATTAATAAAGCTAAATCATAATTTCTAATTAAAAAAAAGAATTCACAAACTTTATATATAAACTACTAAGTACTTAGTTTACACACATAAAAACATGAACTTACACAACTTAAATCGTTAATTTTTTTTAATGTATTTACAAAACAATCATTGCTTTTCTAAACAAAACTTAAAAGTCACTTGGATGCAAAAGTGCATTTGACTCAATAATCCAAGCCTTTACTCCTCCTGATTTGTAAGTCATTTTACCCAATGCCTGAAAAGTAGTTTTACTTTTTCTAACTATAGCATTTGCATAGCATATTTCTGGTAAATCTTGAACTCCAAAAGCATTTTTAAGCTTAATGTTCTGCTCTTTATCAGCATCCGAAGCTTGACTATCAGACAAGTCTAGTTTTACCAAAATAACGTTATCTCTTGACCAAAGCGCAAACTCTAAAGTTTTGATTATTTCACTTTGCAGGTTATCCGCTAAATTATTTGCTGTAAACAAAATTAACATTGGTTTTTTTAATTTATTACTTGCTTCAATACCATCAGTAATATTAGTTTTCCAAACTAAATTTTGCGATTGAACAGTAAAAATTCCTAAAAAAAATAGGGAGAGAAGTAGTTTTTTCATCATAATAAATTGGGGGTTGGTTAATTAAAACAAACGAAATTAACATTTAATTCCAATTATTCAAATTATTTTATAACTAAAAATATATTTTACGCTTCATTACAAACAATACCCTATTAATATTATAATAAAAACAACTTTTAAAGTCAAAACAGGAAATAGAATTACCGTGATAAACAACAAAAAGCTCTTTCCGTATCAAACGAAAAGAGCTTCTTTTATTCTTTAAGAGCTACTTAAGCTAGTACATTACTTACTTTTTGACTGGATTAACAATCCCGTCTGCTACTGCAAGCCAAGCTGATGCCCCACCTGCTACATAACCTGTAGTACCAAGTCCCTGAAAATTAACTTTCCCATCCTTGCTCTCAGCTTTAGTAAAATAAACTGTTGGAAATCCCTGAATTCCAAAAACTTGCTGCAACTCATTGTTTTGAGCTTTAACTTCAGGAGTTTGTGCAGTTCTTCTTGGAAAATCTAACTCCACCAAAATAACATTATCTTTTGCCCATTTGTTAAACTCTGCAGTTTTTAGAACTTCGCTTTGCAAACGAATACACCAACCACACCAATCGCTTCCTGTAAAAAACAATAACATCGGTTTTTTCTCCTTATTACTAACCGCTATAGCCTCTTTTACATCTGTATACCATTTTAGTTCTTGCGCCTGAACAGCAAACGAACCTAATACTAAAAACAATGCAATAAATATATTTTTCATTTTGATTCTTATTTTTATTTTCCAAATTTAAGGAAAAAATAAACTAGAAAATATTTTCTATTTTACTTCTTGCATTAATTTCTTAATCAATGGTGTACTTACTATTAAAATAATACCTGCTATAAGCGAATAAATTGCCAAATGGTAGTATCCGTCTGTATAAGCGATCAACTTAGACATAAGTGTAGTTCCTGTATTCGAATTCGACATTTCTGAACCCAATTTCCCTGCTGCAAATTGTCCAAAAGCACTCGATAAAAACCATAATCCCATCATCATTCCAAAAAGTCTTTTAGGAGACAATTTAGTAATAACAGACATTCCGATTGGTCCAATACATAATTCTCCAAGGGTATATACTAAATACCCTAAAGCAAATACATTAAGCGAACTCAATCCATTTACATCAACAAAGAAACGAGCGCTATAAAAGATAAAGAATCCTGCTGCGAGAAGAATAAATGAGAATCCGAATTTCACAACCGTATTTGGCTCAATTTTCCTTTTATAAAGGAATATCCATAATAATCCGATTAGAGGACTAAAAATAATTACGTATAAAGAGTTTATACTATTGTTTACCACATTAGGATCTATATTAAAGAACAATAACTGACTAGATAAGTTATCTTTTGCAAACAATGACAACGACCCACCAGATTGCTCAGAAATAGCCATAAACATAAAATACCCGAAGATGAAGACAAATGCCGCCAATAACTTATATTGTTGCTTACGATCTTTAATTCGCAACAATTCATACAAGAAATACAAAAGCGCAACGGCACCAATAGTGTACATGAAATATTCTGTAAAATCAGAATTTATCACCATGATATAAATAAGCGGAATTGCCAATAAAGATCCAACATAAACTCCAATCTCATACATATTTCGTTTTTTTGGAGTATGCTTTTCTAACGGTGAGTTACCAATAGGCGCTAAATGTTTCTTTGTTAAAAGAAACGTAATCACACCAATAATCATAACTATCGCAGCAGAAAGAAAACACAAGCTCCAAGAGTAATTCTTCCCTAAATAAATAGGAATAGCACCACCTAACATTCCACCGATGTTAATACCTGCATAAAACATCCCGTATCCTGCATCTCTACGTCCATCATTTTCATGATATAATTCTCCAACCATAGAAGAAACGTTTGGCTTAAAAAAACCAGTTCCAATAATAGACAGCGTAATACCGTAATAGAAAAAATCATGAGGAGAAGCTGCTATAATTAGGTTTCCTATAATCATAACGATTCCACCAAAAAGCAAAGATTTTTTAAATCCTAAAATTTTATCGGCAAAAATACCTCCAATAAAAGTAAAAGCATACACAAATGCCTGTATGGCTCCATATTGCAAATTTGCTTTTCCTTCTAATAATC
This sequence comes from Flavobacterium sp. ALJ2, assembly GCF_015594725.1. Lineage (GTDB taxonomy): Bacteria > Bacteroidota > Bacteroidia > Flavobacteriales > Flavobacteriaceae > Flavobacterium. Next base: position 135,624 of record NZ_JADNRC010000009.1, read on the forward strand.
CTAATTGGTCAACCATGAAGAATGCCAAAACACCTCTCATTCCGTAAAAGCAAAAACGCTCCCACATTTCGACTAAAAACAAATACCATAATTGCTTTGGGTACTTGCCTTTAAAATTTTGTATTTCGTCTAAAGTAATACTCTGTTCCATTTATTTATAATAATTAATTGATCCCGTGATCTTTCATCACTTTGTTTAAGTTTTTTACCAAAGCAAACATTAATACTGTTGCAAACATCAATAAACCAAAGTTCACCCAAAAAAAGTTTATTTTATCATCATATTGATCCCACATACTAGCCAAAACACCACTTAATTTGTTTCCGATTGACGTTGACAAAAACCAACCTCCCATCATTAATGCTGTAATATTTTTTGGAGATAATTTAGATACAATTGACAATCCCATGGGACTCAAAAACAACTCTCCAATAGTTATAATTCCATAATTAGCAACCAACCACCAAACAGAAACTTTTTCGGCTCCATTACCTCCTATATGAACTGCTGCAATCATTACTAAAACAGATAATGCTGAAATCAGTAATCCAAATGCAATTTTGGTTGGTGTACTTGGTTCTCTTTTTCTATTACGCAAAAAAGTAAAAAATGCCACAATCAAAGGTGTCAAAATAATTACCCAGCCAGGATTTATCGATTGACTTAAATTAGTCGCCCAGATAGAAACTGTTGCTCCTTCTGTTGGTTTTTTGTCCTCTGCAACATTTCTAAAATAAACTGGATAATCTACTGTTTTGACTACTTTTCCATTTTCTTTCTGAAGTCTAAAACTAGCATCATATAATTCTGTTGAGTCTTTCGTGAACTTAACCTCTTTAGCTAATTTTAAATTATTAAAAACAGTTTGTGTTGTTCCAGTAATTTCTCTGTCTGTATAACGATCTGCCCATGTAGTTAGTGCTGATCCGTTCAACTTAAAAACTGCCCAAAATAAAATAACCACGGCAAAAATAGAAAGCAATGCTCCTATTTGTCGTTTATCTTCTACTTTAGCTTTAAAATATAAACTTCCGTAAAAATAAATTACAGGAATGCATGCAAAAATAAATGCATCTGTACTGTCTGAACCAAAAATTGAACTATCTAAATTCATATCAGATTGTACTCCTTTTAGCAACCAACCTATAACTCCAAATACAATAGATGGAACAAGAATGTACAATACAATTTTTGAAAATGGCATGTCGCCTTCTTGAATTCCTTTTTTATCTGTTTTATTACCATAATGTTTTGTACCTAAAATAAAAACAATTACACCAATAAACATTCCTAATCCTGCGGCCATAAAAGCAAAATGCCATCCTAAAAGGATTTGTAAAGCTGCTCCAAAGAAATTACAAATGAAAGCTCCCACATTTATTCCCATATAGAAAATATTGTATCCTTCATCTTTCTTATCCTTATATTTATCTTCATCATAGAAATTTCCTAGAAGTGTAGAAATATTAGGTTTAAAAAAACCATTCCCTATAATAACCAGTGTCATCGCTACATATAGCATTGTTAAACTATGAATTCCCATCATAAAATAACCTACTCCCATCATTAATCCTCCAAGAATGATCGAATTTTTATATCCTAAATACCTATCTGCAACCAAACCACCAATAAAAGGAGTCAGAAACACAAGTGCTATAAAAGTTCCATACAAATCAGAAGCTTCTTTCTCGGTCATAGCAAACCCAGCCTCTACATCTTTTAGATATAGAGTAAAAATTCCAATCATTAAATAATAACCAAAACGTTCCCACATTTCAGATAAAAATAAAAAAGGCAATGCTTTTGGGTGATTTTTCCACATAATAAAATTGGTTCAAAATTAAAAAAATTACCTACCCAAATAAATCGGATAGGTAATAAGTATTAAGGTTTTAATTATTAACGAATGCCATGCATCATTTTCTTTAATAAAGGAGTTAACGCAAATAAAACAACTGCTGCAATCCCTGTTAAAATAACAAAGACCATGAAGAACTCAAAAAGATTATGAATTTCAAAACCAGCAAAAACCGGGTTTGTTGCACTTATTTGGTTTGCTTCTAGAATCTTTAATTGTTCTGGAGTAGCAACTACTGCTTTGTCTAAAATAGGTTGCAAGTCTATTCCTAAACCTTTTGCTTTTATAAATTTCTCACCTGTAGCAGGCATGATAGATCCTAATGTTCCTGATAAAGCATATCCTGCAGCATTAGACAAGAAAAACACTCCGAAAAGTAATGATGAAAAACGTTTTGGTGATAATTTCCCTACCAAAGACAATCCTATTGGTGACAAACATAACTCCGCAAAAGTTTGAATTAAATATAAAAGAATTAACCATTTTATAGCTAGAAGCCCACTGTTACCAAGGTCTTTTACATTGTAAGCTATTATAAAATAACTTAATGCAATCAATCCTAAACCTATCGCTTGTTTTACTGGAGATATTGGTTCTTTTCCTTTTTCTCTTAATTTATCCCATAATATACTAAAAGGTAAAGCGAAAGCAAAAACGAAGATACCATTAAAGACCTGAACCATTGAAGCAGGCATCTGCCATCCAAACATAAAAGTTCTATCTGTTTGGTTTGCAGCAATAAATGTCAATGATGATCCTGCTTGCTCAAAAGCTGCCCAGAAAAATATAATAAAAAATGCTACAATATAGATTACAAAAATTCTATCTCTCTCTATTTTTGTTAATGAGCTATCTGAAATAATCAATCCAGCCAATGTTAATCCACTAGCGTAAATGATTGGATAAATTAATGTTTTTATAAAGTTATCTCCATCTAAAAGGTAACGGAAAGCAAAAAACAAAATCACAAATGCTATAACTGCACCAACTAAAGCTTGTGTAGAGAAAACCGCTTTTTGAGCTTCTCCTTCTTCATAATCTGTCACATCATTCTTAGAAGGCAAACCTCCTAATGGCTTTCCTTCTGGAGTAACCACATATTTGTTTTTCAATACAAAGAAAACACCAGTTCCAATTAGCATAGCAATAGATGCTGCTAAAAACCCCCATTTAAAAGCATGTATATTCTGAACACCGTTTACTACTTCGTCACCTAAATAAGGACATATTGTTTGTCCTAAAAAAGCACCTAAATTGATTCCCATGTAGAAAATCGTAAAAGCTGTATCTAATTTTGTTTTTTCTTGTTTTGGATACAAGCTTCCCACCATGCTTGAAATATTTGGCTTAAAAAATCCATTTCCAAAAATAATAATTCCTAATGCAGACCACATTAAGATATTTGCTAAACTCATATTTGAACCAAAAACGCTCGCACTAACAAACAAGAAAAGCTGACCTATAGCCATCATCAATCCGCCTAGTAAAATACAATTTCTGTTCCCAAAAAAACGATCGGCAACAAATCCACCCAACATCGGTGTCAAATAACAAAGTCCCAAGAAGCCTCCATAAATCAATGCTGCATCTGATTCTTTCATCAATAACGAGTTTACCAAAAATAAGGTAAGAATTGCTCGCATTCCGTAAAAATTAAACCGCTCCCACATCTCTGTTCCAAACAATACCCAAAGTCCTTTTGGATGCGCGGTTTTCACTTTTGTTTCTTTCATATTATTTAATATTATATTTAGGTTAATTAGATTTTAATTAAAGATTTTCCTTGATAAAGTTAGTCATTTTAGTATAAAGCTGAACTCTTGTCTTTCCGCCATAAATACCGTGATCTTTATCTGGATAAATTTGTGAATCAAATTGTTTATTAGCTTGTATTAACGCCTCCATCATTTGCATAGTGTTTTGTACATGCACATTGTCATCTGCTGATCCATGAATTAAAAGAAACTTGCCTTTTAATTTATCAACATGATTAATAGGAGAGTTATTATCATAACCACTTGCGTTCTCCTGAGGAGTCTGCATATACCTTTCTGTATAAACTGAATCATAAAATCTCCAATTAGTAACTGGAGCAACAGCTATAGCCATTTTAAAAACGTCGTTTCCTTGGAAGATACAGTTCGAAGCCATAAATCCACCATAACTCCATCCGAAAATTCCAATTCTAGAAGCATCAACATAAGAATAATTACCGATAACTTTAGCTGCATCAATTTGATCTTCAACTTCGTATTTCCCTAATTGCAATTGTGTTACTTTTTTGAATTCAGCACCTTTAAATCCAGTTCCTCTACCGTCTACACAGGCAACTATATAACCTTGTTGCGTTAGCATTTCGAACCAGTAATCATTAGAGTTATTCCATTGATTTGCGACTTGTTGAGAACCTGGACCTGAATATTGAAACATAAAAACAGGATATTTTTTAGCAGGATCAAAATCTTTTGGCTTTAAGATCCATGCATTCAACTCATTTCCCTTAGCTGTTTTTAGGACTAAAAATTCTTTTGTAGCAAGATTATAGGCTTTTAAGCTAGAAGCAAGTGCTTCGTTATTCTCTATAACTTGTAATTCTTTTCCAGCTTTTGCCTCGTTAAGAGTAAAAGTTGTAGGCTGAGATGCACTTGAGAATGTATTAATGTAGTATTGAAAATTTGGGCTGAAGGTTGCCTTACTAGTACCTACGTTTTTAGATAAACGCACTTTGTTTTTTCCGTCAAGAGCAATTCGGTAAATATCACGATTGATTGACCCATTTTCTGTAGATTGATAGAAAACAGTTTTTGTTTTCTCATCAAATCCGTAATATGAAGTTACTTCCCAATTTCCTTTAGTAACTTGATTTTTAAGCTTTCCTGTTTTATCATATAAATAGATATGATTAAAACCATCTTTTTCACTAGTCCAGATAAAACTATTGTCTTTTAAGAAAGTTAAGTTATCTGTAACATCAATATAAGCTTTATCTTTTTCATTAAGAACCACTTTTGAAGCTCCTGAAGCACCATCAACAAACAATAAATCTAAATTATTCTGATGACGGTTTAACACCTGAGCCGACAATGTATTAGTATCATTTGTCCACTTGATCCTTGCAATATAAAAGTCGTTATAATTTCCTAACTTAACTTCTTTAGTATCATTTGCGGCTGCATCATATATATGTAACGAAACTACTGCATTTTTTTCTCCTGCTTTAGGATATTTAAAAGTCTCAATTGTAGGATACAAATCGGTTTTAAAAATCGACATTGAGAACTCAGGAACCATACTCTCATCAAAACGGATATAAGCTAGTTTCTTACTGTCTTTGCTCCAATCGAAAGCCCGGACAAAAGCAAACTCTTCTTCATAAACCCAATCCGTAATACCATTGATTATCGAATTTTTCTTCCCATCAGCTGTAATCTGAGTCGATTTTTTAGAAGCTAAATCATATACATATAAATTATTCTCTTTTGCGTAGGCTATTTTCTGTCCATCAGGTGAAAAAGTCGGCTCTTGAACCTGAAAATCAAAAAGCTTTGTTAACTCTTTTGTATCTATATTATATAAATAATAATCTGCTGTAAACGAATGGCGGAAGATTTTGGTAGAATTACAAGCCAGTAAAATCTTTTTTTCTGATACATCAAAAGTATAACTATTAATCATCGGTAACTCTCTATGATTTTTTGTATCAATTAGAGTTGTCACTTTTTTTAATGTAGCATAATCATATAAATCTATTTGCATGCTCCTACTCGGCCTATCAAAATTAAGTACAGTATACTGATTGGTATTTTGTAGTGATTGTAGTTTAAACATTTCTTTAGTTCGAAATATTCCACTAAAAACGTCATCTACAGTAATTTTTTGTTGACCAAAAACAGTAAAACAAATAAATAAAAATAATGCGGTAAATTTTCTGGTATTCATACAAATGAGTTAAATATAAAAAAGAGCCCAATTTTAGTGAAAAAAATACACATAATATACATTTCAAGTGTTAAATGTTAAGAAATTGGTTTTTTGTTTTATTCAATGTCCTCAATTACATTACAAACAAAACCGTTAAAATGGTATCTTTGCAGCAATACTACCTTTTAATCAATTGAGAATGAACAACGCCGTTGCTGGATTTTCTAAATTATCCAAAGAAGAAAAAATTAACTGGATTTCAAAAAAGTACTTTTCAACACCAGAAAAAGCAATTTTTTTACTTAAAAGTTACTGGAACACGGATCAAAAATTACAGAAACTACATGATGAATTCATCGAAAACACCATAACTAATTTTTATATTCCGCTTGGCATAGCTCCAAACTTCCTAATTAACGATAAATTTACCACAATACCAATGGCAATCGAAGAGAGTTCGGTTGTTGCAGCAGCTTCAAAAGCAGCCAAGTTTTGGTCAACTCGTGGTGGGTTTAAAGCTACAGTCATCAATACTGAAAAAATAGGTCAGGTACATTTTACCTTTAATGGTGATGTTTCAAAACTGAACTTGTTTTTTGCACAAACAAAAAGCAAATTCTTTAGCGATACCGAAAATATAACCAAAAACATGCAACAACGTGGTGGCGGAATTCTTGATATTGTTCTAAAAGACAAAACCAATTTATTACCAAATTACTTTCAGCTTCATGCAACCTTTGAAACTAAAGATAGCATGGGAGCCAATTTTATAAATTCATGTTTAGAACAATTTGCTAAAACGTTAAAAGATGCCTCGCAGGAATATGAGTTGTTTACAGAAGCTAATGAAGAAGTAAAAGTCATCATGAGCATCCTCTCCAACTATGTTCCAAACTGCATTGTAAGAGCTGAAGTTTCATGTACTGTAGATGAATTGGCCGAAAAACACATTCCAAATCCTCTGGAATTTGCCGAACGTTTTGTTCAAGCTGTACAAATTGCAGAAGTGGAACCATTCCGCGCCGTGACCCACAATAAAGGAATCATGAATGGTGCCGATGCCGTAATACTTGCCACAGGAAATGATTTCCGTGCTGTCGAAGCAGGAGTTCATGCCTATGCATCTAGAAACGGACAATATTCAAGCTTATCACATGCTAAAATCGAAGATGGAATTTTCACATTCTGGCTAGACATGCCTCTAGCTTTGGGAACTGTTGGCGGACTAACATCTTTACATCCTCTAGTAAAATTTTCATTACAAATGCTAGAAAATCCATCAGCTCCACAGTTAATGCAGATCGTTGCTGTTGCAGGATTAGCACAAAACTTTGCTGCATTACGCTCTCTAACCACTACTGGAATTCAAGAGGGACATATGAAGATGCACATCAATAACATCATCAATCAATTTGCTGCTGATGACAACGAACGTATTTTGATCAAAAATCATTTTAAAAACCACACCATATCACATAGTTCAGTAGTTGATTTTATTGAAAACTTAAGAAAATAATAAGGAGCCATTCCCGCTGTACGTTATATCTTTATGTTTTTAAAGACAAAACACAAAGGACACTACTGCCATCGGGGCTAAAAATAAATGCATGAAAACAACTTTTTACAGTAACGGAAAACTTTTAATAACCGGAGAATACTTAGTATTAGATGGCGCAAAAGCATTTGCTTTACCAACAAAATTTGGACAAAGTTTAATTGTTGCCAAAGGAGAGAACCAAGAAATACAGTGGAGAAGTTACGATGCAGATAATAGTATCTGGTTTGAAGACACTATAACTTTTAACGAGATAATAGACAATCCCGAACCAAAAACTGAAACGGTAAAAACTACATTAACAAACATTTTACACGAAGCTTATTTATTGAATCCAGAGTTTTTAACCCAATCACAAGGATATCAAATAAACACACAACTTACTTTTCCTAAAAACTGGGGCTTAGGCACATCATCGACATTATTAAACAATATTGCCCAATGGACCGAAATTGATGCTTTTACGCTTCTTAAAAACAGTTTTGGAGGCAGTGGATACGACATTGCCTGTGCACAAAACAACACTCCTATATTATATCATCTACAACAAGATTTACCAATTGTAGAAACGATAGACTTCAATCCTAAATTTAGTCAGAATTTGTATTTTGTGTATTTGAACAAAAAACAAAGTAGTAAAGCAGCAATAACAGCTTATTACAACAACAAAAACAGCCACCTCTCAAAGATAATTGCCAATAACGACAAAATAACACAAGCTGTTATACATGCCAAAACTGGAAAAGAATTTGCTAAAACATTAGCAGTTCATGAAGCTGAAATGAGCAATATTCTAAAAATGAAAACCATCAAAGAAAAACTCTTTCCCGATTTTGAAGGCGTAATAAAAAGTCTTGGTGCTTGGGGAGGCGATTTTGTAATGGCAATATCCAAAGACAATCCAACAGAATATTTTACCACCAAAGGATATAAAACAATAATTCCTTATAACGAAATGATACTGACTTAAGCCTTAACTAAAAATAATTTCATCAAAAAACACAAACCTTGCTAGAGTATAGCAAGGTTTGTGTTTTTTGATATTGTAGTTATCATAATCAACATGAAAGGCTTAACTAGTTTAAAAGCCATTAAGAATACTATTTGAAAAATGTCTAATCAAAAAAAATCTCGAAACACAAAGTATTTCGAGATTTTTAGATTTAATCTTTTATGTAAATTTTGATAAATTAGTAGCTAAAGTGAGCTCTGTTATCAACGATTTTAGCGTTATCTTTTAATGCAGGAAGAATTCTGTTTACATCCTGTGCACTTTGTGCTTTAACTTGAGCAACATAAGCCGCGTGGTCTTTTAAAGCAGGTGCTTTTATAGTGCTATTGTTTTTAACAACATAAACACCTGTATTACCTTCAATTGGAGCAGATAATTTACCCGCAGCCAAAGCAAATGCATTACCAACAACTTTTGGTTCTTGTCCAACTCCACCAGGTAAAATTGGGTTACTCATAGTTACATCTGTTGCTTGCTGTACAGCCACTCCGGCGCTTTTAGCAATTGCCTCGATAGTAGTACCATTCATTTTAGCTTTAAGGATTTCAGCTTTTTTCTTGTTTTTAAGAATTGGCTCAACATAAGGTCTTGCAACATCTACAGATACTAAACCTGTTTTATTAATATTCTTAAGTTGTGCAATAACGTGACCGATATTAGCTAACTCAAAACGTTTAACATCACCTTTACTTGTTCCTTTTTCAAAAGCCCATCTTACAATAGTTCTTTGATTTCCTAATTGTCCGAAATTTTCGTCCATACCTTTTACAGTAACTGCAGGAGAAACCGTTAATTTCATGTCTTTTGCAACTTTACTAAAGTCTTTACCAGCAGCGTCCATTTCAAATTTAGTTGCTTGAGTAAATACTCTATCAGAAGTTACTTCTGATGCTTCTATTTTTTGAGCTACTGTAGCTAAACGAATACCATCTTGTTTGTCAGTAATTTTGATAATATGAAAACCAAAAGGAGTTTCTACCAATCCTATTTTTCCAATCGGATTATTGAAAACAAAATCATTAAATGGTTTAACCATTTGGTTTTGCCCAAAATATCCTAAATCACCACCTTGTTGTGCAGATGAATCATCTGAAGCCGTAAAAGCTAACATTAAGAAACTATCTGGATTTGCATTTACTTGAGCCAAAACTTCTTCTGCTTTAGCTTTAGCTTGCTCTTTAGTTCTTCTTTCTTTTTGATTTGGAACCTGTGTTCCTTCATAACTAATTAAAATATGACTAGCTTTTGCATTAACTCCTGCTTTAAACCCTAAAGATTTAGAAATACAGTAGTAGTTACCAAAAATATAAGGACCATAAACTTCACCTGGAGCAAGAGTAAATAATTTATCTGCATCTACAGCTGGCAAATCTTTCTTAGCTACATAAGTTGAATCGTAAGGTACATCTGAATTTGAATTAACAAAGTCAGCAACATTCTTAGCTGATTTAAATCCTGGCAAAGTATCATTTTTACCTGTTTTTTGGTTGTAAACAATACTTCCAGATAATAATGCTGTTACTTTTGCTTTAATTTCTGCTTCATCTTCTTTAGATGCTTTATCTTCAATTAAAACATACTGAATCTCACGAGTTTCATCTGCTTTAAATTTCTTTTCGTCTTTTTTCATGAAATCAACGATTTCAGAATCAGATACTTTTACATCGCTATCTTTGATAGAAGAATACAATCCAGCTGCAAAAGCAAAGTTAACTTTGTTTGCTTCCATTTCATATTTCAACTTACCTTCTGCTACAGTTGTATAAAGTCCAGCTTTAATCAACGTATTGTATATTTGGTATTTTGCATTCAAATCCGCATCTTTCTCTCTATCTTTTAAATATTGAGCTTGCTCTGGATTTGCTCTAAAATATTCTTTAAATTTTGCTACGTCAAAAACCCCTGCTGCATTTAAGAACATTGGATTTTTTCCGATATTTTGGTCAGCTTTTAAAACTTCAAATAAATGCTTCTCACCTACTCTTAATCCTAATTTATCAAACTCTGATGATAATAGGGCAATAGAAACCTCTTGATCCCAAACTCTGTTTGCAGCTTCAGTGGAAGTTATTCCTTGCCCACTTTTTTCAACACTACTAACTTTGATTCTAAAATCTTCAAATGAAATATCTTTCCCATTGATGCTTCCTACGTCTTTTGAACTCTCACCAAAATTTCCACTACTGAAAAGGTCTTGAATGATAAATGCTAATAATGCAAGTGCAATAACGCCTATCAATAAAGCGGAACGTTGTCTAATTTTTGCTAAAACTGCCATTTTTATTGTTGTTAATTTTATATTCAGTTTGCGAAAATACAATTATCTAGCTAATAATAATACTAGTAGCAATTTATTTTCCAAGATTTTTTATTTTTCTAAAAAAAATCACTCTTTTATAGTCATTTTGACTAATTCTATTTTCTTATTTGTTGCCTCTTCTATCACAAAATGATAGTTTCCTATGGTGATTTCTTCTCCGATTTGTGGAATTTCTTTTGTATAATCTACAATAAACCCACCCAAGGTTCCATATGAATCACTTTCTGGAATATCCAATTTATATGTTTCATTTAAATACTCAACATCAAATCGGGTTGAGAAAATATATTTCCCTTCTCCCAATTCTTTTTCTATTAACTCCTCATTTGAATCATGTTCGTCTTCAATCTCTCCAAACAATTCCTCTACAATATCTTCAACGGTTATTATTCCAGAAGTCCCACCATATTCATCTAGCACTACGGCTACGCTTTTTCGTTTCTTGGTAAGCAAATTCAAGACATCTTTTATATAAACTGTTTCTGGAACAAACTCAACAGGAATCAATACCGACTTTATAGTTTCTGGCTTTTTAAACAAATCAAAAGAATGCACATATCCTAAAATATCATCTAATGAATTCTGATAAACAAGTATTTTTGAATACCCCGTTTCTACAAACAAATTTTTAAGTACATCTATAGTATCAAACAACTCAACCGCATCTAATTCAGTACGTGGCGTCATTATATCTCTTGCTTTTACCCCCGAAAACTCTAAAGCATTCTGAAATATTTGTATCTCTGAATCAACTTCTTCATCATCTTCTACAGTGCTCATTTGCTCTGAAATATAATTTCCAAGTTCAACTTTACTAAAGAAAAACTGAACCTGATCTCCCTCTGTCTTAAAAAATTTACGCAAGATAAAATCTGAAATCCATATAAAAAAAGTAGAGAGATAATAAAACAGCCAGTAGAAAAAATATGCTGGAATTGCAAAAAATTTAATTAAAGAATTCGCATAAATTTGAAAAAACACCTTTGGAAAAAACTCTGCAGTAATTAAAATAAAGAAAGTAGAAACCACAGTTTGAATTAGCAAACTAGCTGCATTCGAAAAATGATACCCAAACTCTAAAAGTGCTTTTAAAAGCAAATCTCCCATAAAAAAACTATAAACAACTATTGCAATATTGTTTCCAATTAACATAGCTGCTATAAATTTCGAAGGTTTTTCGGTAAGCTTAGTAAGAATCTTAGACAAGAAGTTTTCTTGTTTCTTCTCAATCTCCAGATAAATCTTATTCGAAGATATGAATGCAATTTCCATACCCGAAAAAAAGGCTGATAGTATTAAACATAGTATTATAATACTAATCTCCATTTTTACTGTTTTTTATTACGATTGTCAAGTTTATTGGCGAATTTTCTCCTAAAAAAGAACATAAAAACTCCCATTCCTGCAATCAAAAAACTTAACCACGGAGTAGCTTCACCTGCACTTATTTTCATTATTGCCTCATAAGTAAAAAGAATTGCAACTATTAGATAAGCATATTGCGTGTATTTTAAGTAACCCATAATTATTATTTTTATTCTTCGGTTTCTATCTCCCCGTTCATTCGTTGAGAGTTTATTATTTTAAAATCTTTACTAAAATCAATTCCCTGTCCATACGAAACTCCTTTAGCATCTGTAAATTTAAACTTTCTTTCGGTATAAAACCATTCGTTTTTCTGATCAAAATACAATTGCTCTGTCTCTAACATCTGACCATCCTCTGTAGTGATTTTTACTTTTCCTTGTAAATCGATAACAGAAGTTTGCTTATAAGAAATAGCATAATTTGCTTTTACATAAGTACGTTTGCGTTTTTTATCATACAAAGTAACATCTATCCCTTTTGGAAAATCAGTAAATGGAAAACTTACATTAGAGTAATCCAACATCTTGGGACTTATTAAAATTCCTGAAATAAGCCCAGAATCGGTATATTTTATATTGACATTATCAGCATCACTAGCAGGAACAAACTCTACAAAATTACTTCTTTGTACGTCTTTAAAATTACCTTCGCATCCTAGAAAAAACATCGCAATAAAAATTACGAACCCAGAAATAACACTATGTTTTTTAAGTAAATTCATTCACTAAATAAGGTATTAAACTCCTACAGAGTTTACAATCTGGATTAATTAAACTTGCTTCTTTCGAACCATTTATCGTTTAATGAGAAACCTAGGCTAAAATTAGCATAATTCTCTTGAATTAAACCTGCCGATGTAGTCCCTCTTTTTCCAAACTCCATTCCAAAATTGATATTAGAAAATGTCCCTGAAATTGGAAATCCTGCTCCAAGTGTAAGTCCGATATCATTTACTCTTTGTGAGTTAATTATCAAAGCTGTTCTTTCATATTTAAGACCTGCTCTATAAGTAACTCTATTAAAGTATCCTGAAAAAGAGCTATAATTAGGAACATAGTAACCTCCTAAACTTGCACTTGCAGCTTTTCCATATCCTACATTTGGCGCAGCATTGTATACACTTGATTGATCAACTGAGTTTTGATATGAAATTTTCCCTCCAATTAACCATTTTCTTGCCTCTCCCACACCTGCACTCAAGGCTAGTTTAAACGGCATATTTACATCAACCTTATTTTTTAAATCTTCTCCAGGATCTAAAACAGTGAAATTAAGTCCCGAACCAAGCATTCCTGTTGAAATGTTTCTTGTGTTTTCAGAATTCAATTTACTTTGTATAGTATATGTTGCACTACTAAAGAAAGATAATTTTTTATTTATCTTATACTGATACATAGCTCCTAAGTTAAAATTAAATCCTGACAAATAAGTTGTATTTAATTCTCTAGTTCCAACTGGAACATCAGGAATAAACTCTAAACTAGTAGTTTCAACCTTACCAAAATCATATTGAATGTCTGCTCCAATACTTAAATTCGGTTTAACTTTATATGCAAGTCCAAAATAAACTTTATTCAAACCACCCGAACCATCAAATCTTTTATTATTACCTCCATTATTTACTGCAAGCGATTCTATTTGATATCCTACAGATGAATATGGAATCAATCCAAAACCTACTCCAAACTTTTTCCCTAAAGGCAAACCTACTGCTATATAATCTAAGGTTGTTCTTTGCGCTTTTGCCGATTCTTTATCAGTTTTTAAAGTACTTGAATTAAATGTTCCCCCTACTGTAAAACTTGTTAGTTTTAAATTTGCATAACTCGCAGGGTTTTCCATATTAATATGAATACTATCTTGCTCTACTGCAATACCCGACATAGAACGACTTTCGACAGTTCCTTTAAACCTTACATCTCCAATTCCATAAAAAGAATAAGGAGAAGATGTTCCTTGTTGAGCAAAAGATACGAATGACAAAAGTAAGCAAGCGCTTATTATAATTTTTTTAATCATTGTTGATTTTATATTGAAATGTTTGGTTCAAACTTTCTAATAAGAAATTTGAATTGGCAAATATGGTATTTTTTAATCGTTTAGCCAAAAAAAGTGCATCACCACCCGTTAAAATTATTATAAAATTTAAGTAGTCTGCTTTGTATTGATCGATAAAACCGTCTATTTCGTAGACGAATCCATTGACAACGCCTGAATGTATTGATTCGGGAGTCGAATTTCCTATATATGATTTAGGTTCTTCAAATGTTAATAACGGAAGTTTTGCTGTATAATTATGGAGCGCTTCATATCTTAATCGCAACCCTGGAGATATAGCTCCTCCTAAATAATTATCATTTTCATCGACAAAATCATATGTAATACAAGTTCCAGCATCAATAACCAGTCTATTTTGCTTAGGATATTGTAATGTTGCTCCACTAGCAAGTACAACTCGATCTATTCCTAAAGTTTTTGGCGTAGCATATTTATTTGTAAAAGGAAAACAATCTTCATTAGTCAAAAAACAAACATTTACATCATTATTAAAAACTAAAAACGACTCTTTTCCGATATTTCCAACCGAAGCAACAACCAAATCTGTTATTTTTTCAAATTTATTTAAAATATCTTTAATTCTTTTTTCGAGTTGATTTTTATCAAAAACAAAAAACTCTAAAGCAGTATTATTCTCAAAAACAGCACCTTTAATACGTGTATTCCCAACATCAATTGTTAAAACCATAGCTTCTTATTTACTGCTGCGAAGATACAAATTGATTTTTTTTTAAAATTGTTTTGGAGAAACTAAAAAACATTCTATATTTGCACCCGCAACAAGCACGGTACCTTAGCTCAGATGGTAGAGCAATGGACTGAAAATCCATGTGTCCCTGGTTCGATCCCTGGAGGTACCACAAAACCCACTCAAACGAGTGGGTTTTTTGTTTTTTTATAATAAATCCATTCTTTCTTTAAATTTACCTTGGATAAACTAAAAAACATTCTATATTTGCACCCGCAATAAGTACGGTACCTTAGCTCAGATGGTAGAGCAATGGACTGAAAATCCATGTGTCCCTGGTTCGATCCCTGGAGGTACCACATTAAGCCCTTGAATCTTTAAAGATTTCAAGGGCTTTTTTATGCGTAGTACTAAAAAGAGATCAACACGAAATCCTAAAAAAACTTCCTTGTTCTCTCCTACAGACATTCGGCAATGACTTACCATATTTTATTAAAAGCAGGACTGTATCTATTAAATACGCATTAATTTGTGTATAAAAAAATGCGTTCCATAAATTTAAACAACTTTTATTATACAATTCTCCATATAATAATTGCTAAATTGATATATTTATGCAAAATAGATATACATGGAACTTTTATCTTGCCCAAAATGCCAAAGTGATCACATTATTAAAAGTGGTATTATCAATACTAAACAAAGGTATCTATGCAAAAAATGCAATTACTTTTTTACTGTGAACAAGATTGGCAAAAAAATTGACGAATACTATGTAACCAAAGCACTACAACTGTACCTCGAAGGATTGAGCTTTCGCGAGATTGAACGAATCATCGGAGTTTCGCATGTAACAATAAGCAATTGGATAAAGGCTTATAACATAAAAAAACCTTTACAAACCAACTACCATCCTACATATAAGATCTTTAACCACTCAGAACTTATTGAATACTTAAATAAAAAACAATTATTATCTGGTGCTGGCATGATTATAACAGAACTGGGAGACAAGTTTATGCTTATAAAATGGGAGCGTTTTAAGGATTAACTATACTAGTTTACACAAAAATATATCATAATTTTTTTCTACAATAAAATAACTCAATTTGGCACTTTATTAACCAAATAGTATTTATGAAAAAAATATTTTTTTTACTAACAATACTCTTATTGTCAGTAAAAGCCTTTTCACAAGGTTCTACCGACTATGGCAGCGGAATGAAGTTCAATTTGAACGAAGATGGTTCAAAATACATGCGTTTTATTCTCTGGAACCAAATATGGTTTCGCTCAAGCGAAATGAATCCAGGAACACAGATTGGCGAAGAACCAGCTTCAACAGGAACTGACATTGGCAACAGGCGTTTGCGTCTTTTAGCTTATTTTCAAATATCAAAAAGATACATGATTGTAACACACTTTGGCGTTAACAATCAGACATTTATTAACGGTGGTGCATCTGGAAGTTCTGGAACTGGCTCTTATGGATCTGGTAAAAAACCTGGAATGTTTTTTCATGATGCCTGGAATGAATACAGTTTAATCTTACCTGAAAAAGACAAAAAATTTAGCTTGACTCTTGGTGGCGGATTACATTACTACTTAGGTTTGTCTAGAGCAACAATGGCTTCTACACTAAATTTTCTAACAATTGATGCTCCAATTTTTAATTGGCCTTTAATCGAAAATTCCGATCAGTTTGCCAGACAAATGGGCTTATTTGCTAAGGGTAAATATGGCAAATTAGAATACCGTTTGAGTTACAACAAACCGTATGCAACCAACCTAGTTCCTGTTAATAAAACTATAGCTAGTGAGGCTGTAGCAGTTGATAATAGTGGAAATACACAATGGTCCAAAGCTGGTTATTTTGAATATCAATTTTTAGACGAAGAGTCCAACTTATTGCCCTATAAAACAGGAAGTTATTTAGGAACTAAAAAAGTATTTAATATTGGTGCTGGTTTTTATACTGCTCCTGATGCGACAAAATCATCTATTAATGGTACTATTAGCAAACATGACATCAAACTTTTTGCAACGGATGTTTTTCTTGATCTACCAATTGGAAAAAAGGAAAACAAAATGTCTCTTACTGGATATAGTGTTTTTTACAAATATGACTTTGGTCCAAACTACCTTCGCAACATTGGCATTATGAACATTGGTTCTGTCGATCCAAATTTCACAGGAAATAAAGCATTGGCTGGCCCTGGAAATGCACAAGCTACCATTGGATCAGGAAACATTTGGTACACTCAAGTGGGCGTTTTGTTGCCTAGCAAAACCGATAAACCAAAAGTTAGATTTCAGCCATTTGGTGCTTTTACATATAAAAACTTCGAAGCCCTAGACAGGTCAAGTAGCCAATTTGATCTTGGGACAAACTTTTTATTAGATGGGCAAAATGCAAAAATTACGGCTCAATACTCAACCAGACCCATTTACACCTCCCTCTCTAACATCTCGGAATTAAAATCAGAATTTATAATACAACTACAAATTTATCTATAACTAAAAAACCAATAATTTATGAGTGAAAAATCAACAAAAGGAATCTGGAAAGTTATCTCCGCATCCTCAATGGGTACAATGATTGAATGGTACGATTTTTATATCTTTGGAAGCTTGGCTGTTGTCATTTCAACCAAATTTTTCCCATCAGACAATCCTACCGCCGCCTTCTTATCTACACTCGCTACATTTGCAGCGGGGTTTGTTGTTCGTCCGTTTGGAGCCCTTTTCTTTGGAAGATTAGGAGATATAATTGGTCGTAAATATACCTTTATGGTTACTTTATTATTAATGGGAGGAGCCACATTCTTGATTGGATGTATTCCAAGTTATGAAACAATTGGTTTTATGGCACCTTTATTAGTACTAATTCTACGTTTACTTCAAGGGCTTGCTCTTGGCGGTGAATATGGAGGAGCCGCAACTTATGTGGCCGAACATGCTCCAGTAGGACAAAGAGGATATTGGACTTCTTGGATCCAGACCACCGCAACTGTCGGACTATTTATATCATTGATGGTTATTTTGGCTACACGAAACCTTCTTAGCCCTGAACAATTTGACGAATGGGGATGGAGAGTTCCATTTTGGGTTTCGATTATCATGGTATTTGTTTCCTATTTAATTAGAAAAAATATGGACGAGTCTCCTGTTTTTGCTAAAGCCAAATCAGAAGGAAAAACAAGCACTAATCCGTTAAAAGAAAGTTTTGGAAATCGTTACAATTTAAAATTTGTCTTATTGGCTTTATTTGGAGCAACAATGGGTCAAGGAGTTGTTTGGTACACGGGGCAATTTTATGCGATGAATTTCATGAAGACAGTAATGTCTATTGATTCTTCGCAAGTCGATACTTTATTAGGAATATCGCTAATTTTTGGAACACCATTTTTTATCCTTTTTGGTTGGTTAAGTGACAAAATAGGACGAAAATACATTATGATGGGCGGAATGTTACTAGCCATTTTATTATACAGACCTATTTACAAAAGCATGTACGAGACCACAGCTGTAAAAAACAAAACGGAGATGGTTGAAAAAACTAAAATTTTGGCTGAGCTAAAAGAAAGCAATGATAAAACCATGGATTCTATCTACACTACCAACAAAGTGTTTGCAGATGGAACCACTTTTACAGAAGTAAAAACAGTATCTCTAGAAAATGGTAAAGCTATGCTTGTAGATGGTAAAGCAAAAATAGAAACCAAAACAACGATAAGAATTAACACTTCCGATGAATGGTCTCTAATCTTTTTAGTTTTTGTACAAGTCTTATTCGTAACCATGGTTTATGGCCCAATTGCTGCCTTTTTAGTCGAAATGTTCCCAGTTAAAATTAGATATACCTCTATGTCATTACCTTATCATGTAGGAAATGGAATTTTCGGGGGCTTACTTCCTGCCATTTCTACTTATTTTGTAATAAATGCAAAAGAAACTGGCGATCCTGAATTTTACCTCGAAGGCCTTTGGTATCCAATAATAATCGCGGCAGTCTGTTTTCTCATTGGTATGATTTACATTAAAAATAAAGACAAAAAAGCTCACATCTAAAAAAATACATCATTATGAATCAAATAAAAAGAGTTTTAGGCTTATTTTGGATAGCATTAGCAATTGCTGCAGGCTATTTTTGTATCTTCATCTTTGGGATACCAAAATTAACATCAGGAAAACAAGAAGATTTAGTCTTCGGAATTATAATCCTTTGTATAATTACACCACTAATTGTTTTAGGATTAGGTACCTTTGGGTACTACGCTTTAATGGGAGATTACGATCAAAAAGAATAAATAATAAAATTAATTTCACAATAAGTAATCTCTATATTTATTCATAGAGATTACTTATTTTTTTTCAATGAAAAAAAGACACGAACAAAAATTGATTATCCTTTCAATGTTAATCCTATTAGCATTGAACATTCCGCTTTTACTATTATTTGACAGTTCAAAATCGGTTTTTGGTTTTCCCATAATATACATATACATTTTTTCAGTATGGCTATTCTCAATTGCTATTACATACATAATCACAAAAAAATATTATGAATAGTATTTGGCTATTATTAATCTTAGCACTATATGTGTCAATACTATTTTATATAGCCTATTGGTCTGAGAAAAAAAGAAATTCTAAATGGGCAAACAATCCTTATACCTATTCACTATCATTAGCCGTTTATTGTACTGCTTGGACTTACTATGGTAGCATTGGTTTAGCTGCAGAAACTGGATTAGACTATTTGACTATCTATTTGGGTCCCATAATTATTATCCCAACATGGATGATAATTCTAAAAAAAATCATTAGAATCTCAAGAATAAATAAAATTTCAAGCATCGCAGATTTTATTTCTTTACGATATGGGAATAGTAGATTTCTTGGAGCATTAGTAACTATGATTTGTATTTTTGGAATAGTCCCTTATATTTCTTTACAATTAAAATCAATTTCAGAAACGTTTCATATTGTTAGCAAAACGCAATCAAGTGATAATATTTTTACAGACACGACTACTTATGTTTGCATTGCCTTAGCGCTATTTGCTTCCTATTATGGTACACGTTATGTAGATGCTTCTGAAAAAAGACCAGGAATCATAACAGCTGTAGCAATGGAATCTATCTTAAAGTTAATTTTCTTTTCGATGATTGGCATTTACGTAACCTTTTTTGTTTTTGATGGTTTTGATGATATTTACCAAAAAGCCGTTTTACTTGAAAATTTCGACAAGAAAAATACAATCGGCAGCGTCACTAACGCAATTAACTGGTTTTTCCTTTGTATGTTGTCTATGTTTGCCATTTTTCTGTTACCTAGACAATTTCACACTGCCATTATAGAAAACAATAAAGAAAGCCACATTCGAACAGCAATTTGGCTTTTTCCGTTATATTTACTGCTTTTTAATATTTTTGTTTTTCCAATTGCTTGGGGTGGAAATATCCTTTTTGACGGGCTAGGCTACAATTCAGACACTTATTCTTTATTGATACCACAATATTTCAATAATAATGCAATAACTGTATTGGTATTTCTAGGTGGATTTTCAGCAACTATATCTATGATTATAGTTTCTTCTATTTCATTAGCAACTATGTTAAGTAACAACTTATTAATCCCCTATGGTTTTATAGGTTCACTACAGGATTCTTCACAAATAAGAAACAACAAACGAATCCTAATCAGCAGAAAGGTAGGTATTTTTTTACTAATCATTTTGTCGTATGCTATTTATAGAATTTTTACTTTGGATTACTCTTTAGTGTCTATCGGACTAATTTCTTTTGTCATAATTTCCCAACTGGCTCCCTCCTTTTTTGGAGCACTCTTTTGGAAAAGAGGTTCTAAAAACGGGGCTATAACTGGAATTATTCTGGGCTTTATGACTTGTCTTTACACGCTTTTAATTCCCTATGGCATTGGAATTACCGAATCGTCAAGTCTCTTTATTCAAGATGGTCCTTGGGGAATTAAACTCCTCAAACCTTTTCAGCTTTTTGGATTGGATTATTTAGAACCTACGCCACATGCTGCCTTTTGGAGTTTATTAGTTAATACCATGGCTTATATGGCTATCTCCTTAAGTTTTAATGGAAATTACAGGGAGCGTAATTATGCTGAAATGTTTGTTGATATTGACAAATATATCACCAACCACGAAAATGCTTTTATATGGAAAGGAACGGCTTATATTTCTGATATTCAAAAAGTATTACATCGCTTTTTAGGTGAAGATAGAACAAAACGTGCATTGACTATTTTTAATTTAAAATACAGCATTGATAAAAACATCACTACTGCCGATTCGCGTTTTATAAAGTTTGCAGAAAATCTATTAACAGGACATATCGGTACGGCTTCCGCCAAAATATTAATATCTAGTGTAATCAAAGAGGATAAAATAAGTCTGCCCGAAGTATTACAAATTCTAGAAGAATCAAAAGAGAATATCATTATCAATAAAAAGCTAATAGATACCTCTAATGAATTAAAAAAAATATCTGAACAATTAAAAAATGCTAATCTTAAATTAGTCGAAAAAGACATTCAAAAAGATAAATTTTTAGACACTGTTACTCATGAATTAAGAACACCAATTACTGCAATCCGTGCTGCGAGCGAGATTCTACATGACGATGATGATATTCCGGAAGAATTACGAAAAAAATTTTTACAAAATATTATTTCTGAATCAGATCGCTTAAATCGTCTGATTGATAAAATCCTAGATTTAGAGAAATTTGAAACAGGGAAACAAAAAATTTATCTCTCTAGAAATGATATTTCAAAAACGATAAAAAACACATTAGATTCTCTACAACAATTAATAAAAAACAAAGGAATTAAGGTTGAATTTAAGGATGCCGATAAAGAAATAAAAGCATTTTATGATGAAGAACGAATCATACAGGTTATTCATAACTTATTATCGAATGCCATAAAATTTTGTTCTGAAACGAATGGAGAAATAACGATTTCTGTTGATGTAAATCAAACAAATACTAAAGTTAAAATACACAATAATGGAAAAAAAGTTAAAACTGAAGATTTTGAAGCCATTTTTGATAAGTTCTATCAATCTAGAAATCAGAATGTAAAAAAACCTATAGGAAGCGGATTAGGTTTAGCTATTTGTAAACAGATTATTGAACATCACAAAGGCAGAATATGGGCTGAAGATAATATATCTGAAGGAGCTGCTTTTGTTTTTACCTTACCAAATTATAATACAATCAAAAATAGTTAGAAATGAAAAAAATCTTAATCGTAGATGATGAACCAAACATTGTAATGTCTTTAGAATATACTTTCAAAAAAAATAATTTTGAGGTTTTTATAGCCCGAGATGGTCAAGAAGCTTTAGATATTTTAAAAAACCATTTTCCAGATGTAATTATTTTGGATGTAATGATGCCTAGAGTAGATGGTTATGCAACTTTAGAACAAATAAAAAAAGACGAACGATTACAACACTGCAAAATTATATTTCTCTCAGCAAAAAATAAGGAACAAGATATTGAAAAAGGACTATCATTAGGCGCAGATTTATATATGATTAAACCCTTTTCATTAAAAAAATTAGTAGAACAGGTAAAAATTTTAATTGAATAATTTAAAACCGTCGGATTACGAAACAAATTAAAACAAAAAAGAGGCATATAAAAAAGAGGCTGCCTATTTTGAGATAACTTCATTCTGTTTTATATCCTAGACTATTAATGATTCTTTTTATTTCCGTTAGAGTAATTTTTCTAGCTTCGACATCATTTCTTCTTTATCTTTCAGCATACGCTCATAAAGAGCAATTTTTTCTTCGTAAAGAGCCACAATTTTATCAATCGGATTAAAAATCATGTAAGATGTAATTATTTTTAACATGTTTATTGTTTAAAATCACGTACTACACCAAAGGGTTCTTGCGGTTAATATCATAAAGTTAAGCTTTCTTGAGCCTATGACATATAATTTTTTTTGCGAAAAGTCGCGAAAACGCAAAAAAAAGCAACTGTAAACTTGTTAGCTTAGCTACTTTCTGAGAGATTTATTCGGCATAGTATTAATTATATTGCTCTTACGGTAGCTAGGGTCTGTATTTAGAGCATCTATTCTTATATATAAAGGATAAAATCAATTAATAAAAGTTTTTTCATAATCTAGATGGATGGTTCTATTATAAAAAAAGCTACCCATAGATTAGTCATGGTCGGAAGATTTTTCTTCCGACCAATCTTAAACTGTAGATAGCCTTTTTTTATTTCAAGAAAAATTACTCTTGATTTGGAATCATTAAGTAGCTTCCGTCTAAATCATTGAAGTAAACAACATATTTAGATTTTTCAACTGGTATATTATCCCCAGTACCCCCTCCAGAAAAAGGAGTTTTTCCTCCCCAAGAGACATCCCAACTATCATTTGCTCTAAATTTAAGTCCACCGTCATTCAATGCAGTTACACCTAAACTCCAAATGTGTTCGTTAAAAGTAGATTTCACCATTGGTGTAGAAGAATCCCAACTACCTGGTGTACTATCTCCAATAATACCAACTGTATCATAAATCTTAGCAGCAGAAGCATTATAAGCAACTAACTCATATGTTAACTTTTGCACATCCATTTTAAAGGTATAATAACCTGAAACAGGAATCACAAAACTAGCTGGATCTGGATCTGAATCTTTACCTCTGTAAGCTAAAGACCCATCTGATCCACCATACATTGGGGTCCAACTACCTAAACTACTAATAGTTTTAAATGCACCTGCTTTAAAAAATCCTGTAAAAGTATATTCATTAGAGTTTGTTCCACTTCTGAATAGAATTTGATTTCCTTTGTTATTATCCCAACCTGAAACAGTTGCATCACCCACTAAATACCAATCTGTAAAATCATAAACCACTCTTCCTGCATAAGGAGTCACACTTATTGTTATTAGTGTTTTTGATAGTTGAGGAACCCCTCCTGAAACACTTGATGCAATCTTTACATCAAACTCTGAAGCAACACCCGTAGGTCCTCCAAGATCAATCGCCGCCTGATTTAAATTTTTAACAAGCACTGAAGCTTCAGTAACCTGAGTAGTCGTTGCAAGAGTTAATGCTTTTGCAAAATCGCCTCCTTTTTTATCAATTAACAACGTATAATTTACAACTACAGCATTAGAATATTCCGCAGCTGACCAAGTAAATTTAGCAGCTACATCTGAGCCTTGCTCTTCTTCAAAAACAAACACCTTACCTGTTGCAGGAGCTGTTATTTCTGGTGCAGAAACAGCATCAATAATCAATCTATTATCCACTGCATCAGCATTACATGATATCGCCAATACACCAATAAATGCGATTAAAATTTTATATATATTTTTCATTTTACTATTTTATAAAGGTGTTAGTATCCTGGATTTTGCTTCAATGTTGGATTTGCCTGAATATTTGTTGACGGAATAGGCATTAAGTCTCTAAATGATTCCGTTCCAGCACCATTTTGCGTTCCACCTTTCCATTGCCAAGTTTTAGAACTACCTGTGAATTTTCCAAAACGGATCAAATCAGTTCTTCTATGACATTCCCAATACAATTCTCTTCCTCTTTCATCCAAAAGGAAATCAAGAGTTAATCCTGCAGTTGTAATAGGTGCCGCATTTGCTCTAGCTCTAATTTGGTTTACATAACCTAAAGCAGTTGCTATATTCCCTGTAGATGCACCCCTTACAGTTGCTTCAGCATACATTAAATAAGCGTCTGATAATCTAAACATAGGAAAATCAGTATCTGGGATATCGCTTCTTTGTGCTGCAGACCCATCAGAATTAACATTAACAAATTTTGTTATAGCATACCCTTCTTTAAAAACTCCTATATTATTAATATCCAAAGATTGACCTGGTGTGTAAGAAGAAATTCTTTTATCAGTCCATGTAACTTGTTTTCCTAATGAAACTGGTTTATTATTTCCAGTTGGAGCTGCAACTTGCACACCATTTAAAGTTATTGTACCGTCTGTTAAACTAAATAAATAAGTACTATTAGGGTTAAATCCGGCTTCTTTCTCATTTTTATCATTAGAATCAAAAATTAAACCGTCTTTGTTAACCAAAATTCCTGTTTTAGTAACATTGCTTTTGCTTTTACTTTGATAAAATTCAAATTGACCTGAAGGTGTACCAAAACTAGCGACAAACTCTTTTCGGGTTCTAGTACCTTCCCATCCACCTGTTAACCCTAGATAAGGAGCATCCATACTACCACCAATAGCAGCGTGAATAATAAAACTCATTCCTCCACCTGTAGCTCTAATAGCATTACCATCGCTTATAATTGGAAAAATAAATTCGCTTTGAGCACCATTTCTATCATTATCTGCAGAGAATAAATAACTGTAAGGAACATTACCTGCAAATGTATAATTAGAATTGATAACCTCACTACACAATGTTGCAGCTTCATTATTTCTTTCTACTCCTGTATATACTTTAGAATTCAAATAAATTTTTGCTAATAAAAACTTAGCAGCCGTTTTATCAACTCTACCATATTCATTTGCTTTCGAAGCAACCATGCTCTTGTCCAAATCTTTTAACTCCGATTCGATAAAAGCAAAAACCTCTGCTCTTGTTCTTTGTACTGGATAAAAAAGTCCAACTGGGTCTGCTTCGGTAGTAATTGGCACATTACCGAACAAATCCATTAAATTATAATATGAAAATGCTCTTAAGAAACGAGCTTCTGCTCTAAAAGCTGCAATCTCAGTTTTCAAGTTAGCATCAACACCTCTGGCAGTTAACTTTTCATCGGTAGTTTGTCTCAAGAACTCATTAGCAATACTAATTTCATAAAATGCTCTTGAAAATATTCCTGATAAAAATGCATTATTAGAAGACCAAGCCTGTGTGTTCAACGTTGGTAAAGCGCCATCAGCCCAACCGATGATTGCTTCATCTGTAGGAAGCTCTTGTGTAACAAAAAGCAATCGTAAGTAACTACTAAAATCTCCTCCTAGTCCACTAATATCCGGTTTACCATCTCCGTCATTTCCTCCTACATATAAGCCTGCGTATAATTTTGCTAATACTTGTTTGTACGATGTTGGATCTTTAAAAAAGTCCTCCGATAAAAATTCATTTTTATCACGCGGAGTCACATCAAGATCGCTCGTACATGAAGTAAGCGTCATATTTAATCCCAAAATGAATAGGAAGAAATAAGATATATGTTTAAATGATATTTTCATTTTGTTTATTTTAAAATTGTGTTTTTCAGTGTACTATTAGAAATTTGCATTTACTCCAAACAAGAAAGTTCTGGCTCTTGGATAAACATTATTATCGATTCCATTGAATTTCTCAGGATCTAAACCATCGTATTTCGTAAGAACAAAAACATTTTGAACTCCTAGTGTAAATCTTAAAGAAGCTGCTTTTAATAATGATTTATCGAAAGTATAACCAAGAGTAACATTATCTAATTTTATAAAAGAAGCATCTTTTATGTAATAATCAGACAAATAACGTTGTGTACCATTATCTTCATAAGTGAAACCAGTGTTAAGATAATCTGAACTTACATTAGACAAATCTGTTTGTCTTCTTAGACCAGCTTCTGAGTATCCTAAATTTGAATTTACATTATCAAAAATATAATTTCCTAAACTTGCTCTCCAGTTCATTGTAAAGTCAAACTTTTTATAGTTTAAAGTAGAGAAGAAACCAAAAGTGTAATCTGGTGCTGGTTTATGAGCTCTGTAACGATCTCCATCATCTATTTTCCCATCACCATTTCTATCTACGTAAGCTCCTGCAATTGGTCTCTTATTAGCATCATATAATTGCTCATACACTAAAAATGAATTTGGTGCATATCCTACCGAATTAATTTGGATTTTATTTTGTCCACCTCCAGCAATATTATCTCCTGCTAAATATCCTTCAAAACCATCAACAGTCATTCCTAGATTAGTGATTTTTTGATCTATATAAGTCGCATTAAAGGCAACATTCCAAGTTAGGTTATCATTTTTAATAATGTCTGATTGAATACTAAATTCAACCCCTTTAGTTCTAACACTACCAACATTATATATCCCTGAGTTTCTTATATTCGCCCCATCTGGAACCACAACTTCTGCCAATAAATCGCTTGATTTTTTATCAAAGTAGTTAATTGTTCCTGTAATTTTATCATTAAAGAAACCATAATCAATACCTAAATTCATCTCTGTCAATTCTTCCCACTTAATATTTTCATTATACCCTTCTGGTCTAGCTGTTTTATAAACAGTATTTCCAAAAAGATATTGAGAATTAATAGTACCAAGTGTTACTCTTCTTAAATAATCATATTGAGCTTGAATATCTTGCTGCCCAGTTGTACCATATCCGAATCTTAATTTTAAACCCGATAGTGTTTCATTCCCTTTCAAGAAAGATTCTTCGGCTACATTCCAAGCAAGTGCAGCTCCTCCAAAGTTACCCCATCTGTTTTCTTTAGAAAAACGTGAAGTACCATCTCTTCTATAATTCAATGTTACTAAATAGCGACTATCATAATTTAAGATCAAACGACCAAAATAAGATTGTAAGTTAACATCTGGATCAATAGTAGTTAATTCTACAGGATTTGGCTGTCTAGTCTCTCCCGATACATATTTTTCTTTTTGAAACATCTGATAGTTATAACCTGCAGTTGCATCAAGTTTAAATTTTCCTAAATCCTTGGTATAATTAAAATACGCATTTAAGTTTTTATTCTGTAGTGTATTGGTATAGCTATTATAGTTTCCAAAATTCGCATAACCTTGCTCAGTAAAAGCTTTAGGCTGGTATCCTAAAGCACTTTCTATACTTTGCTCATTATATCCGCTACTATCAAATCTATCAATACCCGCTTCTACAACAGCTCTCAAATCTTCAAGGAAATGAAATTTATAGTCTATTCTTACATTACCCCATTTTCTGGTAGAAGTCGCTCTTTTTTCTTCTTGATTTAATCTCGCCATAGGATTTCTTGCTGGCAATAATGGTAAATTCCCTGTAGGATCTAACCATTCGAAATATCCTCCATAACGAGAACCAGCCTGATAAACAGATTGTGTAGGGTCAAAACTAAGTGCTCCACCAATAACTGCTCCTTCATCTTGAAATCTATTTTTACCAAAGGATAAGTTTCCATTGATATCAATTTTTAAATGATTATCAAATAAAACTGGATTTAACGATATCGATGTCGTAGTTCTTTCAAAAGAAGTGTTTCTTAAGATTCCTGGATTATTAACGTTACCAACAGATAATCTTACTGGTAATTTATTAAATAATGAACCACTTGCAGATATATTATTATTAGCTGTTAAAGCTGTATGGAAGATTTCATCTTGCCAATTTGTATTCGCAGTTCCCAACAATGCTTTTTGCGCAGGAGTCCCTTTTGCATTTACCAAAGTTCTAAATTGATCTGCGCTCATTACATCAACTGTATTTGCTACTGTATTAACACCAACTTGAGAACTAAAATTAACTTTTACTCCACCTTTAGTTCCCTTTTTAGTAGTAATAACAATTACTCCATTTGCTGCTCTAGAACCGTAAATCGCAGCTGCAGAAGCATCTTTCAAGACTGTAAAAGACTCAATATCATTAGGATCTATTGTAGATAAAATACTAGTTGCTCCATCAGGAACGGCATTACTTAAAGGAAGTCCATCTAAAACGATTAATGGCTCATTAGAAGCTGTTAACGAAGACCCTCCACGAATTCTAATATCCGCTTTAGCTCCTGGCGCTCCCCCTCCTGTTACATTAACACCCGAAATACGACCGCTAATTAAACTCTCTGGAGTTACGTTAATTCCTTTATTAAATTCTTTCGCAGAAATTTGCGATACAGATCCAGTAGCATCTTTTTTCTTAACAGTACCGTAACCTACTTGTACTACAACTTCCCTAAGCTGATTTGCATCTTCGTCTAGCGAAATACTTATTGTTTTTTGACCACTAAAGCTTACAGTAGCACTAACATAACCAATGAAGGATGCGATAATTTTATCACCACTCTTCAAATTAGATAGCTTAAATTTCCCATCAAAATCTGTCGAAGTACCATTGGTACCACCTTGTACATTTACATTTACTCCTGGAATTGGTTGCCCTGTTGCTTTGTCTAAAACAACACCATCTAATGTGTTCTGAGCAAACACACTGAAAGGAAGGAGTAAGAATAAAAATAACAACTTTTTATAAATTGTTTTCATACTTTTTGTTTAAATTAAAATTGAGTTTCGGTTGATTAATTAACTTTTATTTTTACTTCGAATTTCAAAATTAAGGATTTATTAACGTGCCCGACACATACCGTTTTTTATTGGTTTACGAAAACGTGATAGTGTTGAAAACTTTCTATATTATATAAGTTTTTAGGCATAATACTATCATATTTAAAAATAAACCATATCTTTATTAACAAAACAATTATTTCCATATCGACAGCTATGAAACGCAAAATAACTCTTAAACAAATTGCAAAGGAGCTTGATGTATCTATTTCTACCGTCTCAAAATCACTACGTAACAGTCTAGAAATCGGAGAAGATACCCGATTAAAAGTTCAGGCTTTCGCTAAATTCTACAATTACAAACCCAACAATATAGCACTCAGTTTAAAGAATCGTAAAACCAAAACAA
The DNA here is from genome assembly GCF_015594725.1 of Flavobacterium sp. ALJ2. GTDB lineage: Bacteria > Bacteroidota > Bacteroidia > Flavobacteriales > Flavobacteriaceae > Flavobacterium. The sequence goes on from NZ_JADNRC010000009.1 coordinate 165,097, forward strand.
TTGGTATTATTATTCCCGAAATTGTACATCATTTCTTCTCAACCGTTATTAATGGTGTAGAACAAGTAGCTAACGAAAACGGATATAGCGTTATCATATGTCTCTCTGACGATTCATTTGATAAAGAAGTACTTAACATGGAAATGCTTGCCAATGGAAGTATCGATGGTTTTATAATGTCTTTATCTAAAGAAACACAATTTAAAGGCGATTTTCATCATATAACCGAAGTCATAAATCAAGGAATGCCGGTTGTAATGTTTGATCGCGTTACAAATGATATTTTATGCGACAAAGTAATCATCGATGATAAAGCTGCAGCTTATGAAGCAGTTCAAAGTTTAATCGATAAAGGACGCAAAAAAATAGCCTTAGTTACTACTGTTGATTACGTTAGCGTTGGAAAACTTAGAACAGATGGATATACAAAAGCATTATTAGATAATGATATCCCTTTTAACGAAGACCTTATTATTAAGATTGAAGATGTAGATACTTGCGAAATAATCATTAGCCAATTATTAGAAGACCGAGCAATCGATGCTGTTTTTGCGGTTAATGAACTTTTTGCAGTTACTATAATAAAAACGGCCAATAAAATGGGACTTCGAGTTCCCCAAGATTTAGCTGTAATAGCCTTTACAGATGGAATTATATCTAAATATTCGACTCCAACCATTACAACAGTAAGCCAAAGTGGTAATAAAATGGGGAATAAAGCTGCTAAAATGCTAATAGACCGTTTAGAATTAGAAACTGAAGAAGGAGAAGAGGAAGAAGAGAACTATATAACAGAAGTCATTGAAACCCACCTAATAGAAAGAGAATCTACAGATTAATATTCTTACAATACAAAATAAAAAAAACCATTATTAATTTTAATGGGGTTTTTATTTGCTTGTTTAGAAAAATAATTTATAAATTTACGCCAGCTCAAAACTTTTACTTTTACTTCGAAAAATAAGTTAAGTTTTGATAAGCAAAGCGCTTATCGTACATTCATTAAATTACGATAATGGAAAAGCGTAAATTAAGTTTCTGGGAAATTTGGAACATGAGTTTTGGTTTCTTAGGAATACAAATGGGGTTTGCCTTACAAAATGCAAATGCCAGCAGAATTCTTCAAATTTTTGGTGCCGACGTACACGAACTCTCTTGGTTTTGGATAATTGCTCCTTTAATGGGTTTAATTGTTCAACCTATCATTGGGTATTATAGTGATAAAACCTGGGGGAAATTTGGACGAAGAAAACCGTTTTTCCTTGTAGGTGCCATCCTAGCTTCAGTTGGATTAATATTAATGCCACAAGCAAACATTTTCATTTCTGTATTACCCGCATTATGGGTTGGTGCCGGAATGCTTATGATTATGGATGCTTCTTTTAATATTGCCATGGAGCCATTTCGCGCTTTAGTTGGCGACAATTTAAGAACAGACCAACGTACAGCAGGATTTAGCATTCAAACAGCACTTATTGGTTTTGGAGCCGTGATTGGTTCAGCATTGCCATATGTATTAACGAAGTGGTTTGGAGTTTCTAATAGCAGCGTTCCAGGAAGCGTACCTTTAAATTTAACACTTTCTTTTATATTAGGAGCTGTTGTCTTAATTGGATCTATCCTAGTAACTTTATTTACAACCAAAGAATATTCTCCTGAAGAATTAGCCAATTTTGAAGATCCTCAAAGTGAAATTGACGTTCCTTCTGAAGAAAAATCAAGACTTACAGACATTTTTACGGATTTTGCAAAAATGCCAACTACTATGCGCCAACTTAGTTGGGTACAGTTTTTCTCTTGGTTTGGTCTTTTTGGCATGTGGGTATTTAGTACTCCTGCAATTGCACATCATATTTACGGATTACCATTAGACGACAATTCAAGTCAAACCTATCAAGATGCAGGAGATTGGGTCGGAATACTTTTTGGAGTTTACAATCTTGTCTCGGCAATAATAGCCTTATTTTTTCTCCCAATGATTGCAAAGAAAATTGGAAGAAAATCAACTCATGCTCTTTCTTTAGTTATTGGTGGAATAGGTTTAATCTCTATCTACTTTATGCCTGACGAAAATTGGGTTATTCTTTCGATGGTATTAATTGGTGTCGCTTGGGCTAGTATTTTAGCAATGCCGTATGCTATTCTAGCAGGGTCAATTGCTCCAAAAAAGATGGGAGTTTACATGGGAATTTTCAACTTCTTTATAGTGATTCCTCAAATAATAAACGCAATAATAGGAGGACCAATCGTAAAATACCTTTATAATGGTGATGCAATGTATGCCTTAATTACAAGTGGAGTTAGTTTTTTGATAGCCGCAGTTTTAGTTTACAAAGTGAAAGATGTAGATGATATTATAACCTAAAAACCACATCTAAAAAATTTCTCTTTCTGATGAGTTGAGAAGTAATTTTCTGACAATCAAAATTTAAATACTTTTTCAAAAGAAATAAAAAATAAGCATATTATTAGATGAATACAAAAGCGTTTATATTCGACCTAGACGGTGTAATTGTTGACACGGCTAAATATCATTATTTAGCTTGGAAAAAAATCGCAAAAGCATTAAACATTGACTTTACAAACGAACACAACGAACTTTTAAAAGGAGTAAGTCGTGTACGTTCCTTAGATATTATCTTAGAATTAGGAAACATTCAAGCTTCACAAGAAGATAAAGATAAATGGCTCATCCAAAAAAACGAAGATTATCTGACTTATTTAGTAGATATGGATGAAAGCGAAATCCTTCCAGGGGTTTTTCCAGTTTTACAATTTTTAAAAGAAAAAAAACAAGCCATTGCATTGGGTTCAGCAAGTAAAAATGCACGCCCGATTCTCGAAAAAACGGGAATCATATCCTATTTTGATGTTATCGTTGATGGCAATGACGTTACGAATGCGAAACCAGATCCAGAAGTTTTCTTAAAAGCCGCTCGATTATTAAATATAAATCCAGCAGATTCTATCGTTTTTGAAGATTCTGTTGCTGGAGTTCAAGCTGCCAATATCGGAAAAATGATAAGTATAGGGATTGGTTCCAAAGCAGTTTTGCATGAAGCAAAATACATCTTTGAAGACTTCTCCTTAGTAGATAAAACATTCATCGAAAAACTAATTGGTTAATATTCAAATTAGGAAATGAGATAATGACTAATGATCCAACTAAGATGAATACAATTATATAATTATAACAAAAAAGTAATACACCAAAAAGCAATTGCCTTTAAGTAGATTAAAATCATCCATTTTGAAAAACAATTTTCCAAATGACAAATTATCTTAATTATCCAATTGCCTAATTATCTAATTAAAGAAAAAATGAATCAAGATTATATAAAACCAGACAATTGGTCAATAATAGAAGAAGGCTTTGATATCGAGAGAGTCAAATCGTCTGAGAGTCTTTTTAGTATCGGAAACGGTGCAATGGGACAACGCGCCAACTTTGAAGAAAAATATTCAGGAAAAACTTTTCAGGGAAGTTATATAGCTGGGATTTATTATCCAGACAAAACCAAAGTAGGTTGGTGGAAAAATGGATATCCAAAATATTTTGCCAAAGTATTAAATGCTCCAAATTGGATTGGTATCGACATTGAAATTAATGAAGAGGCTTTTGATTTAAATTCTTGTACTGAAGTAAAAAACTTCCGCAGAGAATTAAACATGAAGGAGGGTTGGTATAATCGTTCATTTGAGGCAACATTAAAAAATGGAACAGAAATCGCCGTTAATGTACGTCGTTTTCTTTCTTTGAATCTGGATGAAGTTGGTATTATCAAATACGAAATTACCCCATTAAACAAAGACGCAAAAATTCTTTACAAACCGTATTTGGATGCTGGTGTTACCAATGAAGATGCCAACTGGGAAGAAAAATTCTGGGAGCCTCTTGAAGTAAAAAAAGCTACAAATGAAGCTTTCGTTACTGCTCAAACCTACAAAACACATTTTAAGGTTACAACTTTTATGCACAATAGTATTTTTGCTAATAACGAAAATATAAACATATCACCTTCTACAATAGATTCTTCATCAGATAAAGTAGAATATACTTATGGTGTAATCATTGCAAAAGGTCAAACCTCATCTATACAAAAAATTGGAGGATACACCGTTTCATTAAATCATACCAACACACTTACTGCTGCCGAAAAAGCAATTAAAGATGCATTAAGCAAAGGATATGATCAATTGTTGCAAGAACAAATTGATGCTTGGGCAAAAGTTTGGGAGATGTCAGATATTACTATTGAAGGTGATGTAAAAGCACAACAAGGAATTCGCTTCAATATTTTTCAGCTAAACCAAACCTATTCAGGAAAGGACAACCGATTAAATATTGGGCCAAAAGGATTTACTGGAGAAAAATACGGAGGATCAACCTATTGGGATACCGAAGCATATTGCATTCCGTTTTATATGGCTACCAAAGACCAGCAAGTAGCTAGAAATTTATTGACTTATCGTTACAATCAGCTTGACAAAGCAATTGAAAATGCTAAAAACAATTTAGGTTTTAAAGATGGGGCTGCTTTATACCCAATGGTAACTATGAATGGTGAAGAATGTCATAACGAATGGGAAATTACGCATGAAGAAATCCACAGAAATGGTGCGATCGCTTTTGCTATTTTTAATTACAACCGTTACACAGGAGATTACTCTTATATTCCAGAAAAAGGATTAGAAGTATTAATCGGAATTGCTCGATTCTGGCATCAAAGAGCCTCATTCTCTAAAGACAAAAATCAATATGTGATTTTAGGAGTTACAGGTCCTAACGAATATGAAAACAACATCAATAATAATTTCTACACCAACTATATTGCTAAATGGTGTATCAATTATGCCGTAGAACAAATTACAAAGGTTGCTGCCGAATATCCAGCTGACTACAGCAGAATTATTAAAAAAGTACAACTTACTGAAAACGAAATTCAAGAATGGAAAAAAGTAGCTGGCAATATGTACTTCCCTTTCTCTAAAGAACTTAATGTTTATTTACAACAAGACGGATTCTTAGATAAAGATTTAGTTCCCGTAAAAGATTTGGATCGCTCACAGCGCCCTATAAACCAAAAATGGTCTTGGGATCGTGTATTGCGTTCACCATACATCAAACAAGCCGATGTTCTACAATGCTTTTACTTCTTCGAAGAACATTTTTCGAAAGAAGAACTATTGCGTAATTTTGAGTTTTATGAGTCGTTTACTGTACATGAAAGCTCACTTTCTCCATGTGTACACTCCATTCAGGCAGCTGCTCTAGACAAAATGGATATGGCCTATACATTTTACCTAAGAACTTCTCGTTTAGACTTAGACGATTATAATAAAGAAGTTGAAGAAGGTTGCCATATTACGTCAATGGCAGGAACTTGGATGAGTATTGTAGAGGGTTTTGGAGGAATGCGTGTGAAAAATGACACCTTACATTTCTCTCCAAAAATTCCAAAAGAATGGACAGGATATTCATTTAAAATCAACTTTAGAAATCAAATTCTAACTGTATCAATAAACCATAACGAAACAACGTTTTCTGTAGATGGAGACCATGAATTAGCCATTGTCGTTAATGGCCAAACCGTAGTAGCTAATAAATATGTAACAGCATAAATACTAGTATCTATATCTATTTTTATAACATTTTTTTAATTTAACAACATGAAAAATTTCATTTTCACAGCCTTCATTCTGGTTGCATTTTGTAACATTACAAAAGCGCAACAACTAAAATCACCAGAAGGAAAATTTGTCATGGAGTTTTCGCTACAAAGCGATGGAACTCCAACTTACAATCTTAAATACAAAAACAAAGAGGTTGTAAAATCCAGTAAGTTGGGTCTTGAGCTTAAAGATGATAAAAAATCATTATTGAATGACTTTACAATTATTGATACCAAAACGGCAACTTTTGACGAAAACTGGAAACCAGTTTGGGGAGAAGTAGCTACGATTCGTAATCACTATAATGAATTAGCTGTTACATTAAGTCAAAAAGGAACAGATAGACAATTATTAATTCGTTTCCGTTTATTCGATGATGGACTAGGATTTCGTTATGAATTCCCAACACAAAAAAACCTAACGTATTTTGTAATCAAAGAAGAGAAAACACAGTTTGCAATGACAGGAGATCATACTGCATTTTGGATTCCTGGTGATTACGACACACAAGAATATGATTACACAAAATCAAAATTATCAGAAATTCGTGGATTAGCTGAAAAAGCATATACAGCAAACGTTTCACAAAAATCTTTTTCGCCAACAGGAGTACAAACTTCACTTATGCTAAAAACTGCTGAAGGATTATATATCAATCTTCACGAAGCAGCATTAATTGATTATTCATGTATGCATTTAAATTTGGATGATAAAAACATGATATTCGAATCATGGTTAACTCCAGATGCAAAAGGGGATAAAGGACATATGCAAGCGCCGAATCATTCTCCATGGAGAACAATTATTGTTAGCGATAATGCAACAGAAATTCTTGATTCAAAAATGACATTAAACTTAAACGACCCATGTAAAATTGAAGATACATCTTGGATAAAACCAGTTAAATACGTAGGTGTTTGGTGGGAAATGATTACAGGAAAAAGCTCTTGGTCATACACAAATGATTTTCCTACAGTACAACTTGGTGTTACAGATTTCTCAAAAGCAAAACCAAATGGTACACACGGAGCAACTAATGCTAACGTAAAAAAATACATTGACTTTGCAGCCTTAAATGGTTTTGATGCAGTTTTAGTTGAAGGTTGGAATGAAGGTTGGGAAGACTGGTTCGGACATTCAAAAGATTATGTTTTTGATTTCGTAACTCCTTACCCAGATTTTGATGTAAAAGGATTACACGCTTATGCAAAATCAAAAGGTGTAAAAATAATGATGCACCACGAAACTTCAGGTTCAGTTCGTAACTACGAGCGCCATATGGACAAAGCATACAAATTCATGAACGACAATGGATACGATGCGGTAAAAAGTGGTTACGTAGGAGACATTTTACCTAGAGGTGAAAATCATTATAGCCAATGGATTGTAAACCATTACCAATATGCATTAGAAAAAGCTGCTGAATATAAAATCATGGTTAATGCGCACGAAGCAGTTCGTCCAACAGGCATTAGTAGAACATATCCTAACTTAATCGGTAACGAATCTGCAAGAGGAACAGAATACCAAGCATTTGGTGGATCTAAAGCAAATCACGTAACGATTTTACCATTTACAAGATTAATTGGTGGGCCAATGGATTATACTCCTGGTATTTTTGAAATGGATATTAGCAAACTTAATCCAGACAACAAATCACACGTAAACAGCACAATTGCAAATCAATTAGCATTATACGTTACTATGTACAGCCCATTACAAATGGCTGCTGATCTTCCTGAACATTACAACAAATTTGCTGATGCTTTTCAATTCATCAAAGATGTTGCTATAGATTGGGATGAAAGTAAATACCTAGAAGCAGAACCAGGTGATTATATCACAGTAGCTCGTAAAGCAAAAGGTACCAACAACTGGTTTGTAGGTAACGTAAACGGAGATGTAAGCCGTACATCAAACATCAATTTCAACTTCCTTGAAAAAGGAAAGAAATACACAGCAACAATTTATGCTGATGCAAAAGATGCACATTACAAAACAAATCCACAAGCTTACACTATCAAGAAAATAGCTATAACGAATAAATCAAAACTATCACAGTTATCAGTTCCAGGTGGTGGTTATGCAATTAGCATAATCGAAACTAAATAAAACTTAAAAAGACAAGTGATTTTCTCCAAGATTACTTGTCTTTTTTTCATAACTCTCTTTTTGTCATATCGAGAATAATTACATTTAAAATTATGAATATCCAAAAAACACTCAACCATTCAATCTATAAAATAATCTTATTTGTTTTATTGTTTTCTGCTTCCGCGAAAGCGCAAATCCAAAAAACAGAACCCCCTTTTTGGTACGCTGGCATGAATAATCCAGAACTTCAGATTATGTTCTACGGAAAAAACATTGCACAATATGAACCTTCTGTTTCTAACAATGTAGTCATTAAAGACATTAAAAAAACCGAAAATCCTAACTACATTTTCGTAACAATCGACACTAAAAACATACCTGCATCAGAGTTCGTTTTTTCATTTAAAAACAAAAACAAAGTTGCATACACACAAAAATACTCCTTAAAGAAAAGAAGAGAAAATTCTGCTCAACGCAAAAGTTTCGACGCATCAGATATGATGTACTTAATCATGCCTGATCGTTTTGCCAATGGAAACCCTAAAAACGATAGCGATGCTTCATTAGTAGAGAAAGCAAATCGCTCAATTCCTGGCGGACGTCATGGTGGTGATATCGAAGGAATCATCCAGAACTTAGATTACATTTCTTCTCTAGGAGCAACAACAATCTGGAACACACCATTAAACGAAGACAACGACAAAGAACATTCGTATCATACGTATGCACAATCTGATGTTTACAAAATCGATCCTCGTTATGGAACAAATGAGGATTATGTTCGTTTATCTAATGAAATGCATAAAAGAGACATGAAATTAGTTATGGATTACGTCACCAATCACTGGGGAATTACACATTGGATGATGAAAGATTTACCAACAAAATCATGGATTAATCAATTTGAAAACTACACACAAACGCATCACCGTCGTGAAGTAATTACTGATATTCATGCTTCAAAATTAGATCAGGAAGTTTGTATTGATGGTTGGTTTGTACCATCAATGCCAGATTTAAATTTAAGAAATCCTTTGGTCGCAAAATACCTAACTCAAAACGCAATTTGGTGGATTGAATACGCAGATCTTGATGGATTTAGAGTAGATACTTACAACTATTCAGATCCAGCAGCAATGGCAAATTGGGCAAAATCGGTTACAGATGAATATCCAAACTTTAATATTGTTGGAGAAATCTGGATGCACAATCAAGCAAATTTAGCCTATTGGCAAAAAGACAGTAAAATTGGTGCAATCCAAAATTACAATTCAAATTTACCGAGTGTAATGGATTTTACATTACACAATCAAATCGGATCCGCTTTTAATGAAGACGAAGCAACTTGGGACAACGGAATGATAAAATTTTACAACAATTTCGCCTTAGATTATCTGTATCCAAATACAAATAACATTCTCATTTTTGCAGAAAATCACGATACAAGTAGAATTAATGATCTATACAAATATGACATTGCTAAATACAAATTGGTAATGACATTAATGGCAACTGTTCGTGGAATTCCTCAATTGTATTATGGTTCAGAAATTGGAATGGGCGGAGACAAAAGCCAAGGTGATGGAGGAATACGTCTAGATTTTCCTGGTGGATGGAAAGGTGATACAAACAATGCTTTTACTGCAGCAGGCAGAACAGCCAAACAATCAGAATATTTCGATTTTACATCAAAACTATTCAATTGGAGAAAATCAAATGAAGCGGTTCATTTTGGAAAAATGACACATTATATTCCAGAGAACAACACTTATGTTTACTTCAGATATACAGATGCTAAAACTGTAATGGTTGTTTTCAATAACAATGCAAAAGAGCAAACCATTCAAACAAATCGTTTTAAAGAAAACATCAAGAATTTTAAATCAGGAAAAGACATCCTTACAGGAAAAACATTCGATTTAACATCAGAAATTACTTTAGAACCAAAATCTGCAATAGTATTAGAACTGGAATAAAAGTTACGATTTAAACACATAATTTTAGCCACAGATTAAACCGATTACAATGATTTTTAAATCTTGTGAATTCGTTTAATCTCTGGCTATTTTTTTTAACTAAAACTTTGAGAACTTCACAGTAAAACTTAAATAAAAAGCTTTGCGTCCTTTCCGGTTATACCTCACACAAAAAACCTTTTGCTATTTATTATAACATAAGATTTTTAGGATTCTGATATGTATTCCAAAATCTTAAAAGTTCAATATCATTATTTTCTAGAACTTTATAAAACAGAATTATCTGTTTTGTTACTGGAACTTCAAATACATTTTTATATTTTGTTGGCTTAAAAACTAGATTTTGTTTAATTAATAACCTCAATTAAATCATTTGTTTTATCCATAAAACTATACACATTTGTCAAAGTCCAATCTCTTTCCAAATATTCAATATTTCCCCAATAATCAAGCTTGGCTCTTTCAGTCCAAATTATTTGTATCATGGATTATCTATTGAATAAGTGAGGGAAGCGCTTTTTAGTTTCTTCCATAACGTCTTGATGAGAATGTACTTTGTCATTAGCAACATCTTCTAAAGCTTCATCTATCGCTATTTTTTGTTTATCACTTAGCAAACACTCATCGTCTTCCTCTTCTAAAGGAATAACCACAAAAGAGCGACCTTTACTTCTATGTATAACTAACTTTTCAGATTCAGCAATATCAAGATACTTTTTAATGTTTCCTCTAAATTCGGTAACGCTAACTGTTTTCATAATTTGTATTTTAACAAATGTACGCAAAAACGTACGGATAGATAATTAATAAAGCCCACTAATAGATTAACGCGTCTTTATGGTTCACTTTTAAAATCGACATCATTTTGTTTACTTTTGTAAAACTATGAGTGAAATTCTTAAAATAGCACATCGTGGCGCAAGAGGTTACGAACCCGAAAACACCTTAAAAGCATTCCAGAAAGCATTAGACTTACATACTGATGGTATTGAACTAGATGTACACCTCAGTTCTGATGGTCATATTATCGTAATTCATGATGAAACAATTGACAGAACTACTAACGGAAAAGGTTTTGTAAATACATTATCTTTGCAGGAATTAAAAGAGTTCCGAATAGAAAACAAACTACAGATTCCAACATTACCAGAAGTCTTTGATTTAATAAATCAACAATGTTTTATTAATATAGAATTAAAAGGTATTGGAACTGCCGATGCCGTAGCTACTTTAATCGAATTATATGTTTCGGAGAAAAACTGGAATTACGATTCTTTTATTGTATCAAGTTTCGAATGGGATTTTTTACAACGAATTAATAATCTGAACCCGAAAATACCCATTAGTATTTTAACCGAAACTGATATTGACTTGGCTATTACTTTTGCAGAAAGCATAAAAGCAAAAGCAATTCATCCCGATTTTAATTTGCTAAACAAAGAGAACGCAATACAAATAAAAGAAAAAGGCTTTCAGATTTTCCCTTGGACAATCAATGAAAAGGAGGATATTGCAAGAATAAAAGCATACAACATAAACGGGATTATTAGTGATTTTCCTGACAGAATATAAAACCAATTCTTATAATCTTTGTCAAAATCTAGAACTTTGACAAAGATACTTAGAGGTTAAAATAAAAATATGACTCAAAATTTTGATATAATAATAGTAGGTGGCGGAGCAGCAGGATTTTTTACAGCAATTAATATTGTAGAGAGAAACTCAAAATTAAAAGTTGCTATTTTAGAACGAGGATCCGAAGTACTTACAAAAGTTCGTATTTCTGGTGGAGGTCGTTGTAATGTAACCCATGCTTGTTTTGAACCTAATGAATTAGTTAAATTTTATCCGCGTGGCGAGAAAGAACTACGAGGCCCTTTTCATCAATTTTGTTCAGGAGATACAATCGAATGGTTCGAAAAACACGGAGTAGAACTAAAAATCGAAGATGATGGGAGAATGTTCCCTGTATCTAATTCGTCTCAAACTATTATTGATTGCTTTTTAAAAGCTACTGCTAAATTAGGTATTGCCGTTCTTACAGGACAAAGCGTACAATCCATTTACAAGAAAGAAAACTTCTGGAAAATCGAAACACAAAACCAGAATTACATAGCCGATAAATTAGTTCTTGCAACTGGAAGTAATCCTAAAATATGGGAAATGCTACAAACATTTGGTCATGCCATTGTTAGCCCCGTCCCTTCCCTATTTACTTTTAATATAAAAGACCCAAGAATAAAAGAATTGCCAGGTGTTGCTGCACAAGTAACCGTGAAGGTAAAAGATACCAAACTAGAATCTACTGGCCCCTTATTAATTACCCATTGGGGAATGAGTGGTCCGGCAATATTAAAACTTTCGGCCTGGGGAGCACGCATTTTGCATGACAAAAACTATCAATTTACCATTTTTGTAAATTGGTTAAATGATGTTGATACCAAAGATGCCGAAAAAACACTAAAAGATTTAAAACAAGAGCACGCTAAGAAAGCAGTTTCAAAAAAATCACCTTTTGATTTCCCAAACCGATTATGGGAAAGTTTAGTTTTAGCATCTACTATCGAAGCCGAAACCAAATGGGCGGATTTATCTAAAATTCAACTTCAAAATTTAGCAAATCAATTAACAAATGGCACTTTTCAAGTAAATGGTAAAAGCACCTTCAAAGAAGAATTTGTAACCGCTGGCGGAATAGATTTAAAAGAAATCAATTTTAAAACCATGGAAAGTAAATTACATGAAAAATTATATTTTGCTGGAGAAATTGTAAATGTAGATGCAATTACAGGCGGATTTAACTTTCAGAATGCATGGACAAGCGGTTTTATTGTAGCGAATAGGATCTAATTAATATTTTTATATATTTGCGTTTTTAAAGTCAGATTATACTTTCAAACAATGCAAAAATCATTTATACAAACAAAATGAATAAAATTCTATACTTGGGAATCCTAATATTTACTCTTTTTGGCTGTACAAACGATTCAGATATTACAAATAATGAATTTAAGGAGCAAAAAAACATTTTGAAGACAAATGTTATTGATGCAGAATACTCAAAAAAAAGAGATCAATTAGTTTACATTTCATCAAATCCATCTCAAATTAATATTTTTAATTCTAATTCAGAAACAATAGAAAGCATTTTATTAACACATGAGCCAACTTGTATTTCCATTTCTCAAGATGGAGAAACCGCAGTAGTTGGTCATGATGGGTACATAACATATGTGAATCTTGAAACTAAATCAATAATTAATACTTATAATGTTTCCTGCTCAGTACTTGATATAGTATTAGGCAACAATAAATGGGCATATGCTTTTCCAAAAGAAGGTCAATGGACATATATCAGAAGTATTAACATGAATTTGCTATCTAATAATGAATCACCTATAAGTATTTACAATCAGATTCATGATGGAACAAAAGGAAGACTCCATCCTTCTGGAAAATATATTTATACACAAGCCCCTACATCGCATGCTATGATTAAAAAATTTAACATTCAGAATGGAGACATCAATGATAGTTATGAATCAAGGTATAACGAAGATGATTATGCTTTTAATCCAAACGTATGGTTTTCTGAGGATGGTATTAGAATTTTTTCTAATACCAGAACGGTATTAAAAACGTCTGGAATTCAGAATTTAGATATGGTGTACAACGGCAAAATTAACCCAGAAAAGGGCTCATATATTGAGTGGTTAGATTACTCATCTATAAAAAACAATTTATTTTTAATCTTTTCGAATGATGATTTTTGGTCACAAGTTAAGTCCCCTTATATCTATACATACAACGCTTCAAATCTTACCTTTATAAATAAATTAGAATTGGAAAAATATTACATAACTGATAATAAAGGTGGTGGAGCATTTCATGATGCAGAACCCTTTTTTGTATTTAGTAATTCTAATGGAAATAGTTTATTTGTTATTACAAAAGCTATTGAATCTAATTTAGCTAATGAATGGGGTATTCAAAAAATTAATAAATGGGGTATCCAAAAAATAGCTATTAATTGATATTGTATCTTGAAGAGTTTGAGAATAAAACAAAACTATGATTTCAGTTGTACTCAAACTAATCGATACATTTTTAAAAACACTGCAACTCAATTAAAAAAACATCACACTTGTTAATTGATAGATAAAAATTAACATCAAAAAAGTTGACTAATTAAATCTTCAAAAATTATTTATTAAAATCCGATTATACATTTTAGATATGAAAAAAATTATATGTTTCGTAATATTAATTATTACTTCTTTTGGTTGCGAAAAAGACTCCATAAATGAACCTCAAATAGATCAAGACACCCAATACTCTATCCCAGACTCTTTGAACTTTTCCATCTTAGATAACAACTTAAAGATTACTATTAAAAATGAAGGCAAAATAGCAATTCATTATAATGTAGAAAATTTAAATAAGCACATAAAACTTTCTTCTAGCGCAGGAGAGGTTGCAGTTGGTAATCAAAATGATATGATTGTCAGTGTTAATAGAGATGACTTGTCAAAGGGAAAGTTTTACTCAAAAATATATTTTAGTTTTAACAATAAAAAAGATTCAATAGTAATAGGTATTGATAATTTTATCGAACAAAAAGTTATTTTAAATTCTGATGTAATCGATGCTGAATATTCAAAAATTAAAGACCAACTTATATTTGTCTCAGAACATCCTATGCAAGTTAACATATTAAAATCAGGATCCAAAACTATTCAGACCATACCTCTATTATATACACCCACCTGTATTTCGATTTCTCAAGATGGAGAAACTGCAGTTGTTGGACATGATGGACATATTACTTATGTAAATTTAAACACTAAATCAATAATTAATACATACAATGTTTCTTGTTTTGCTCTTGATATAGTTCTTGGAAACAACAAATGGGCATATATTTTTCCTAAAGAAAATCAGTCAACATATATCAGATGTGTTAATATGAACTTGTCTACTGAAAATGAATTTCATGATAATAAAAATCAAATATATGCAGGAACAAAAGGCAAAATGGACTTATCAGGAAAATTCATTTATGGGGCAGTAAATGGTGTGACACCTGCTGATATAGAAAAATTTGATATTCAAAATGGAATAGCTGTTAAAATCTACGACTCTCCTTATCATGGAGACTACCCATTTAATGGGGACTTATGGTTTTCCGAAGAAGGGAATAGAATTTTCACTAGAGGTAGAACAGTATTAAGAATTTCAGAAACCAAAAATCAAGATATGATTTATAATGGTACAATTGCCGCAACTGTCCCAGAAGGGCATGGAAATATTGAGTGGCTGGACCATTCCTCTAAGAAAAATAATTTGTATTTAATACTTTCTAGTGGTTATTATTGGCCTCCAACAAGAATTTCAGGTATCTTTATTTATAATTCTACTAACCTTAATTTTAAAAGTAAACTTGAATTAGAAAAGTTTTTTGTGCCTAATAATGGAAATGGAGTTTTTTACGACGCCGAACCATATTTTGTTTTTAGTAATACTGAAGGAACTAGTTTGTTTGTTATTACAAAAGCAAAAGGTGCAGGCTTAGCTAAAGAATGGGCTATTCAAAAAATTGCAATTTAACAAAACCTATCTGTACCAGTCACTATGAGGAAGTGTGATACCAACTTCTAATTAGAAAAAGAAACCAAATAGTCAGATTTAATTTCCAAAATGCATGGACAAGCGATTATATTGTAGCTAATACTATTTGAAATTTAGTACTCAGTACCCGTCACAGTTTTCAGCACTGTGCCTGGTACTGGCTACTGCTAACTACGACTAAAATCCGAATTAACAAGAGTTTACGAATTCTATAAGTTTTACTTAAGATAATTATAATAATTTTACTTTCAACTAATTAACCCTATATGAAAGTAAAACTACTTACAACCATTTCATTACTAACCTATCAGATTGGTTTTTCTCAGACGGAGAAATTATTAAACGGAAAAGTTACTTCACAAAACTACACACTCAAAGATGTAGAAGTAATTAACAAAACTGCCAAAACAACTACCAAAACAAATGCCTTAGGAGAATTCTCAATTCTAGTACGTGCAGAAGACAGCTTAATTTTTTTTAAGCAAGACTATTATTTTACCAGACTAAAAGTATCTCAGGAAAACATCAACAAAAATAGCATTACAGTTAACATGGCTCCAAAACCAGAAGAACTAAACGAAGTAGTAATTACAACTATAAAACTCCCACATATAGGATCTACAGCAAAATCATCTAATGAAATAGCATTGGCAAAAAATACTAGCTCTTTACAAAAACACACAGGCGTTTATGACGGAACTATTCCAAATGGCATGGATTTTATTGCAATGGGAAATGGTCTTTTAAGTTTATTTAAAGGCAAAGAAGATAAAAAGATAAAAAATAAAACTCCTGAATTAGATTTTAAAAAATTAGTAAACACAACTTGTCCCTCTGTTTTTTTTACAAAAGACCTAAAACTAAGTCCAGAAGAAAAAGAACTTTTTCTTGAATTTTGTGATGCTGACCCAAGATCCAAAGCACTTATAGAAAACAAAAACATTCTTTCTACAATGGATTTTCTACATGCTAAAAACGAAGAGTTTAAAAAAGTAAAAATCAACGAAAAATAAAAACAATTTCAGTATTCAGAATGACATTATTCTGAATACTGAAGCTGTAAACTTATTTGTTAAGCCACCAAATACTAGCATTTAAGATTGTTGCAAAACTTACCCAAAGCAAATAAGGAACAAGAAGGTATCCGGCAACCTTATTGATTTTAATAAACTTCAAAAGTGTTTCATAGATCATGAGCCAAAGCACAAAAATCTCTATAAGGGCCAATAATGGATTCATTAATCCAAAAAACAAATACGACCACAAAGCGTTTAGCGCTAATTGTATTGCGAAGAAAACCAATGCATTCTTAACTGCTTCTTTTTCATACTCAATTCGATCCCAAACTAATCCCGCCGCAACCCCCATCAAAAGATAAAGCAAACTCCAAGCAGGTGCAAAAACCCAATTAGGCGGATTAAAACTTGGCTTAACCAAAGTAGGATACCAAGTATCAATACTAGATCTTGTCACTATTCCAGAAAAATACCCAATAGCAAGACACGTAACAACAACCGCTAAAATTCGAGTGATTTTATTCATTTTATACTGTTTTTTTGAGTTAATAAAGGTAAACATTTTTATAGGTTATCAAAAAGTGTAAAAGGTCTAATTCAAAAAAGTATCTTTGCATAAATTTTTTATTTTATGTTTACAGCAAACGATTTTATTCCAAAAAAATATACTTCAGATATAACAAAAGGCAACTTTGAGTGGAGCACACCAAGTAACATTGCTTTAGTAAAATATTGGGGAAAAAAAGACAATCAAATTCCGGCTAATCCATCAGTTAGTTTTACATTAAACAACTGCAAAACAGTTACTAAATTGAGTTTTTCAAAGAAAAACACTTTGACTCCGATCAGTAAGACAAATGATGGCTTTTCATTCGATTTGCTTTTTGAAGGAAAACCAAAGGAAGATTTTAAACCGAAAATCCTGAAATTCCTGGAACGTGTTTTCGTTTATCTGCCTTTCCTGAAAGATTACCATTTTACAATTGACACTCAAAATACATTTCCACATAGTTCAGGAATAGCCTCTTCAGCATCTGGAATGGCAGCTTTGGCAATGAATTTCATGAGCCTGGAAAAAGTACTAAATCCAGAAATGACGGAGGAGTACTTTTATCAAAAGGCTTCTTTCCTAGCCCGTTTAGGATCCGGAAGCGCTTGCAGAAGTGTCAAAGGAAGCGTTGTTGTTTGGGGAAATCAAGCCAATATAAAAAGAAGCTCTGATTTATTTGGAGTAGAATTTCCAAATACAATTCATAAAAACTTCAACAATTACCAAGATACTATTTTACTAGTTGATAAAGGCGAAAAACAAGTTTCGAGTACCGTTGGACATGATTTAATGCACAATCATCCTTATGCCGAAAGACGTTTTGCACAAGCCCATGAAAACCTAGATAAACTAATTGCAGTTTTTGAAAATGGAAATCTAGACGAATTCATCAAAGTCGTCGAAAGTGAAGCATTGACACTACATGCTATGATGATGACCTCTATGCCCTATTTTATACTAATGAAACCAAACACATTGCAGATTATTAATGCAATTTGGAAATTTAGAAATGAAACTCAAATTCCGGTTTGTTTTACTCTGGATGCAGGAGCAAATGTTCATGTTTTATATCCCGAAAATGTTACAGAAAAAGTACTGCAATTTATTCAAGACGAATTAGTTGTATTTTGCCAGAATGGTCAGTACATTTGCGACGAAATTGGAGATGGTGCAATTGCATTATAATTTTACGTATCTTTAATTAAAATTTAGATTATGGACATTCAATTAGAAAAACTTGAGTTAATAAAAATATTAACCGAGATTGACAATCCTAAAATCATTAAGTCGATCAAGAAAATTCTAACGAAAGAAAAAAAAGATTGGTGGGATGATTTAACTGATGCACAAAAAGAAGATATTGCTCAAAGTGAATTAGAATTTGAAAAAGGAGAATTTACAAGCTTTGAAGATGTGATGAAAAAATACAGGTAGTGAATCTTAAAGTAAATATTTCAAAAACAGCTGAGAAAAATTTAGATTCTGTTTTAAATTTTATTGAAGCCAGATGGTCTAAAAAATCAAAAGAAATATTTTTATTGAAATTTCAAAAAGCAATTTCGATAATAAGTATGAATCCTGGAATTTTTCCAAAATCATCAATAAATAAAAAATATCGAAAATGCGTCATAACAAAACAATCAAGTTTTTTGTACAGTTTTGGTTCAAATGAAATAAAGATTTACACCATTTTTGACACTCGACAAGACCCAAATAAAATTAAGAAAGACATTAAATAAATATATGAAAGGACCATTATTTTACTCAAAAATATTACTTTTTGGAGAGTACGGAATAATCCGTGATTCAAAAGGACTTTCTATTCCTTATAATTTTTACAATGGCGCATTGAAGAGAACTGAAAATCCTTCAGCAGAAGCCATTGCCTCTAATGCAAGTTTACGCAAGTTTACATCATACCTTGAAACATTACAAGCAGAACAACCAGAATTGGTAACTTTTGACATGACTACTTTAAAGAATGATGTAGAAACTGGAATGTATTTTGATTCTAGCATCCCTCAAGGATATGGAGTTGGAAGTAGCGGTGCACTTGTTGCTGCTATTTATGATAAATATGCTCAAAACAAAATCACAGTACTAGAAAACTTAACTCGTGAAAAATTATTACAGCTAAAAACTATTTTCTCTCAAATGGAAAGTTTTTTTCACGGAAAAAGTTCTGGTTTAGACCCATTAAATAGTTACTTAAGCATTCCAATTTTAATAAATTCAAAAGATAATATCGAGGCAACTGGAATTCCGAATCAAAGTTTTGACGGAAAAGGCGCTGTTTTTTTATTAGACTCAGGGATTGTTGGAGAAACTGCTCCAATGGTAAACATTTTTATGGAAAATCTTAAAGACAAAGGTTTTCGTACGATGTTAAAAAACCAATTTGTAAAATATACTGATGCCTGTGTAGAGAACTTTTTACATGGCGACATGAAGTCATTATTTAGTAATACTAAAAAATTATCAAAAGTAGTTTTGAATAATTTTAAACCAATGATTCCGGAGCAATTTCATGGTATTTGGCAAAATGGCATCGACACTAATGACTATTATTTAAAACTATGTGGTTCAGGAGGTGGCGGTTATATTCTTGGTTTCACACAAGATTTAGAGCGAGCTAAGCAGTCATTAAAAGACTACAAACTAGAAGTAGTTTACCAATTTTAAAACAAAATCCAAATTCTAAAAATTTTTAGAGTCGCTAAATTTCGGCTCTAAAAATTTATCATCCAAGTCAACTCTTGTTTTTAAAATAGAAATTAGTATCATAAATGATATTTTATTATAAAGCTTCATATTATAAAAACAGTATAGAAATTTTATTGTTTTCATACCTAAAGAACTAAATCGTTGGCAAAAAAAGTGCAAAATAGATTACAACATCACAAAAAAAGTTTTACTACACCTATAAGAAAATTGAGATATCGTTCTTAAAGACTATTAAAAGATGTACTTTAGTCATTTTAAATACCAATGTATAATCTATAATAATAAGAAATGTTAAGCCGTCAGAATAAAATTTTAGCGATGAAAGTTATAAGTTTGTTCTCCGTAGTAAGAGGCTACAACATTCCTATTATAATACTAGCTCAATACTTATCAGCAATATTTATACTTGCTCCCGAAAAAAGAGCGCTCGATATTTTATTAGACTTCCATTTATTTCTAATTGTGTTTGCATCTGCAATTACCATCGCATCTGGTTATATCATAAATAATTTTTACGATAGTCAGAAAGACCTAATTAATCGCCCAAACAAATCAATGTTGGATCGGCTGGTAAGCCAAAAAACTAAACTTAGCGTTTATTTCTGCCTCAACTTCATTGCTGCATTAATGGCATTAATCGTTTCATGGAGAGCTTTTTTATTCTTTTCGGCATATATATTTTTAATTTGGTTTTACTCCCATAAAATTAAAAAATACCCATTAGTAGGAAATCTAATGGCTGCATTATTAGCCGTTTTACCATTCTTCGCAATTTTATTATATTTCTATAATCAGATATCATTTAATGATTTAGAAAACCAAAGAGGTCATTTTGCAGTTATATTCGCTCATGCCATTTTTTTGTTCCTACTACTGCTAATACGTGAGATGATAAAAGATTTAGAGAATTTAAAGGGAGATTTGGTTAACAACTACAAAACCATTCCAATACTTTATGGAGAAAAGGCTTCAAAAAAAATCATCACCTTTTTAACTTTTTTAACCATAATTCCAGTGTATATCTTAATTGAAATATACGATATTGGCTACATGGACATTTATTTTTATTCTTGTTTCATAATTTTGATATTTTTCTTACTTTATCTTTGGAAGTCCAATTCTAAAACACAATTTTTGTTACTACACAATGTCTTGAAATTTCTTATCGTATCTGGTGTATTTTGCATTGTACTTATTAATCCGAGTGTTTTGTGGCATGGGAAAACTTTACTTTTAAAAATCTAATTATTTTAAAAATTTCATATTTTTTTAATAATTTTCAATTTAAAAGCTGGCAATAGCGTTAAAAGCTAGCAATCTAACAACAATCAAGTTACTGCTATTAACCAATAATAAACTATCTTTGCACAAATTACAGGATTTATGAATAATAAGGAAGGCAATAATAAAGGAAAAGGGCCAAGAGCAAATAGCTCAAGACCTAACTCAAATAAGCCAAAACCTGCCATGCAAAAGCGTGCACAAGGGCCAAAAAAAGCAAAACCAATTACTAAAGTAGAGGAAGAAGTTGCTGCAAAAGCTGCCAAAAAACCGAATCAAGCACCTAAAAGACAAAAAGCTGCCGATGAGATTCGTTTAAACAAATATATTGCTAATTCTGGCGCATGTTCTCGTCGTGATGCAGATATTTACATCCAATCTGGAAATGTAAAAGTAAACGGAGTACCTGTTATAGAAATGGGATACATGGTAAAACCAGGCGATACCGTTAATTTTGACGGAGCAGTTTTAACTCCAGAAAAGAAAGAATACATCTTATTAAACAAGCCTAAAAACTTTACAACAGCTTTTGACGAAGGACAAGAATATCGTAATGTTTTAGAATTAGTTCGCGGTTCTACTAATGCTAAAATTGCAGCAGTTGGTAGAATGGATAAAAACACTACAGGTTTATTATTGTTTACTAATGATACTGACATGCTTCGTAAGTTTACTTTACCAAGCCAGAAATCATCTAAAATATATCAGGTTTCATTAGATAAAAACCTAAAATTTGAGGATTTAGAAAAAATAAACAAAGGACTTGTTCTTGATGGGCACCGTGTTTTTGTTGAAGACATTAGCTATATCGACAATGAACCAAAAAGTGAAATTGGTTTAAAATTACGTTCATCGAATGTAAAAGTAGTTCGTGCTATCTTCGAAAATTTTGATTATGATGTTCTACGTATTGACCGTGTAGCATTTGCTGGTTTAACCAAAAAGAATTTACCAAGAGGTAACTGGCGTTTTTTAACAGAACAAGAAATCATCAATTTGAAGAACGTATAAAAACTTCAAATTAACATAAAAGAGAAAATCCTGTTTTACACATTAGTAAAATGGGATTTTTTTTTAGATTAAAACAAAAGCTAATCCAGACTAAGAACCACTATTTGAAAAAATGTGGTTAAAAATTGAATTAGAAAATTTGGTTTTACTCTTTTCTTCAACAACTTCATGTGATGAAAACCCTAGGATAATTTTGATTCCAAAAGGAATACTATTTAAAACCCCTCTTTTTTGCTCTTCAAGAGTTGATTGAAGATCATCTTGTACTTGTTTTTTGTAGTTGAAATAAGAAAAAACTAACAAAGCAGAAAAATTCAATACTTCGCGAGCAGTTTCACTTTTTATACCTATTTCATTTGAAACCATTTCGGTAATTCTTGACTTTTTATTATCAAAAATTCGTTTTAACAACTTATTCCCTTCTTCTTTATAACAATCATCAACAGATAATAATCTTCCCGATTCAAAATCTATTTCTTTATAAAATTCAGTAGCTCCTACAATCTCTACTAACTCATTATACAAACTGACTTCATGTATTTTATTGTATACTCCTATTAAAATGGTTCCGATAGATGCATCAATTGCTTTAATTAACAAAGCATCATTCTCAAAGTAAAATTTATTCAGTTTTGAAACAACATTTGAAGAAATAAAACGCCTAAGTTCAATTTGTAAATTTGGAATCATAAATACTGGATTTCTTTAATTAAAAGTAATTTATATAGATTATAAATAATCGACAAAGCGTAGTATTTTATCGTTTATGTGATAAATGTATATAAAATAATAAAATATGCAAAAAAAACGTAAAAAAAATTTAAACACTATGTTCCAAAAATTCTCATTTCTAATAAAACCCTTAACTCCCTAAATATCAACAAAAAAACGTAAAAATAATAAAAGAAGAAAAATCGTGTAATTTTTTTCACTTACTTAGTCCTTTAATTACATATAAAGAAATTATTTCTTGTTAATGAGGTAACTATCAAAATTATAACATAAAAAAAAATTCCTAGTACAAAGCCTTAAAAAACAGAAAGCTCCACAAAAAAAATTTAATGTATGAAAAAAATTATAATATAATATTAAAGAAAACCTGTTTTTAGCATATTTAAAATAGTTTTATGCAAAATTATATTTTAATTTTAACCCCTTTAAAAGAGATTACACTTTACAAATCACTAGGGCCAGTAATTAAATCCAAAAGTCACCAAATTAATGCATACATATTTCATTTTTACATGATACTGGAAACAATGATTTAAAAAACCCATATATCTAAACAAAAAAAAATAACCTAGAAATACAAACAATAAATTTCAACTTAATAAATAATAATGAACCAACATCCCATTTACACAGAACACCCTGGATTAATAGCAATTTTTGCAATCGCAGTAGTTATCATGCTATTATTAGATTTAGGTAT
Source organism: Flavobacterium sp. ALJ2 (assembly GCF_015594725.1). Lineage (GTDB taxonomy): Bacteria > Bacteroidota > Bacteroidia > Flavobacteriales > Flavobacteriaceae > Flavobacterium. The sequence goes on from NZ_JADNRC010000009.1 coordinate 188,482, forward strand.
TTTTAACAAAAAAAGTCATGTCGTAACCAATAAAGAAGCTATATCCTGGTCATTAGTATGGATCAGTTTAGCAATGGGTTTTAGTGGTTTAGTATACTATTATGCAGGTTCAGCCAAGTTTTACGAATTTCAATCAGCCTATTGGATCGAGAAAGCACTTTCTGTAGATAACCTTTTTGTATTTATACTAGTATTTAAATTTTTTGATGTTCCTAATAGCAACAAACACAAAGTTTTATTTTGGGGTATTATAGGAGCATTAGTCCTAAGAGCTATATTTATATTCTCTGGAGCTTTTTTAATCGAATTAACCTATCTAAACAAACTTTTAAGCCTAGTTGGAATAGAAGGATTCAAATACGACATTAACCTAATCATGACAGCCTTTGGATTATTCTTAGTTTATGCAGGAATAAAATCATGGTCTGCAGGAAATGAAGACGAAGACGAAGATTACAACAATACAAGAGGAGCACGATTAATTAGAAAATTCTTTAGCGTAAGCGATAAATATGATGGAGATAAATTCTTTACATACGAAAACGGAAAAAAACTTGCAACACCACTTTTAGTAGTTGTAGCAGTAATAGAATTTACAGATTTACTTTTTGCAGTAGATTCTATACCAGCAATTTTTGCAATCTCTAATGATCCATTTATTCTTTATACATCAAACATTTTTGCAATATTAGGTCTAAGAGCATTATTCTTCCTACTTGATAATTTCATTCATTTGTTTAGCAAATTACAATACGGTTTGGCAATAATCCTTGCTTTTATCGGGGTTAAAATGATTATTTCTCCGTTCTATCATATAGAATCTCTTTATTCATTAATCGTTATTGCAGGTGTTTTAATAATATCAGTTGTTCTGTCAGTAATGTTCCCAGAACCAAAAGAAGAATAAAACCAATATATTCAAATACAAAAAAGACCTCAACTGAGGTCTTTTTTTATGTCTTATAGTTTCGATTAAACCGTAATTTCTTTGTTTTTATACGAACTCCTACCCTTCTCTATTTTATGTAAAAATCAAGTAAATCTTTGGGTTTAAGATCTAGAGCATTAGCAATTTTCACTAGAGTTTTTACAGTAGTATTTATTTCTGCTCTTTCTATTCTGCCTACTTGATTTTGGGTTATACCACAATCGTCAGCTAAATCTTGTTGGGACATACCTTTCTTTTCTCGTAATTGCCTTATGTGAATGCCGAGATTTGCAATAAAAGTTTCTTCTGAAATATTCATATTTCAAAAGTGATAAGATTTATTTTTCAATTACACCCATATATGGGTGTAATTTAGTATATTTGACTGATCAAAAAAACAAGACAATAACTACGAAAGACTTAACAAAGGATATTTACCTAAACCTTCGATCATGAGCGAAAACAAACTTCCGAAAGAAACAGAAATAAGACTAAAAAAATTTTTTACTGATATTATGGATCCCAAAGACATGGCAAAAACAATACGTCAAGTAAATTATACACTTTCTTTATCTTTAATGAGAGGATGCGAAACCGTAGAATCTGAAATAAAAAATGTTGAAGATAATTTTTATTGGCTCAATAAATTAGCCGAAGTTTTAGATCCTTATTTCGATGTGGAGTAAAATTCTCCGTTTATACATAACTCAACAACAACCACAAACTTGTCAGGCTGAGCGGAGTCGAAGCCCAGTTAGCAACTCGACAATCAGGAAACCTTTGTGTTAGTTTATTGTGGAGCCCCCTCCTACCTCGGAGTGACAAGATTGTGAGAAACAAAATTATCTACATACAAGTTTGCCCACAAAACAACCACAAACTTGTCATTTCGAAGAATGAGAAATCTCCGCTAGTAACTCTACAATTATAAAATAATTTATTGCCTAAATATTTTTTCAGGAATTATCCCGATAGCTATCGAGACTACGTTTTGTTTACCAAATATCACCTTAAACTACTCCAATTTTTTTGATTAAAAAAACCTACGAACTTGTAATCAAAGATTAAAAGGGTTCAATTTATTTTTTAAAAAAAATTTATTGTAAAAAACACTGAGATAATCGTTTAAAGAAAAAAAAAAATGCATAGTTTTACTTTTTAGAAAGAAAATACTGTAATAAAATACACTCCTATTTATAGGTAAAAAAAACAAACAGTCACATCATAATAAATGATTTACTATTTTTTTTAGTGAATTATGAAAATTTAATTAATACCCCAAAAATGAAGAAGCTATTTGAGTGGGGGCACCAAACAACTGTAATTGTTTGGTGAACCTTAGTAAATCCCAGTAAAAAACTATTATTAAATTAAAATATAAAAATGACAAAAATTAAAATTTCGATTTTAGGATTGATAACAATTTTATTTGTAGCAATCTCATGTTCAAAGGAAGAAAACATCGATCAAAATACAAATACAGCTACAAACAAAGAAAACTTGCTTTTGCAAAAAAAATATGACTTTGAAAAAATCAGTTTAAATGTAGATAAATCAAACATATCAACATTTAAAGATTTTAAAAATTTAAATAAACTTACAAATAAATCTAGTAAATTAGAAGAGCTTGATTTAAGAAAAGTAACTCAAATAGATTGGAAAGATAATGTAACATCCTATTTCATTCCCTTTGAGAATAATCCAAATAAATCAATTGTGATTCTAGTAACTAATGATGACACAAACAATATTGATTTTAGCAAAGGAACGATTGTAGAAAATAATGTAAATCAAAATACGGGCACAGGTCATATTATAATAACTACACAAGAAGATACGATACATAGATCATTTGTTAATGGTGTTCTCTTACAAGAAATAACTTTATCAGGAAGAAAAACTTTTAGAGCATGCTTCGATGATGCTTATAATAGCATTTGTGATGGATTTATTGGCTGTGCATCTTGGTATTCAAGTCCATTACCTGCTTTAACAGCTGTTGCGTATTGTGGTGCAACCACATTCAAACAAGCACCCGTTGAACAACCTACAGAGGAATTACCAATTATTTTAGAGCCTCTAGAGCCTAAACCAAAATTGAATCTATAAAACCAATAATGCATCAATGGAAAATAAAAACAAAAAAATATTATTTATAGCAGTCGTTGGATTGATTGTAGGAACATTAATTAAATTACTAGGATACAAAACCTTAGGAGATACATTTCTAGGTCTTTCAACACTAGTTTGGCTTTTCGTTATTATTCCTCTTATTTATAAATTCATGAATAGAAATCAAAAGACATAACTAATAAATCTCCTAAATTATAGAGATAAAAAAAACCCTTAAAACTATGTTTTAAGGGTTTTTAAAGTAAGTAGTGCGGATAATAGGACTCGAACCTACACGCCTTGCGGCACCAGATCCTAAGTCTGGCATGTCTACCAATTTCACCATATCCGCTCAATTGTGGGTGCAAAGATAATCATAACTTCTAATTATCAAAGGATTTTTGAAAAAAAATATTAATTCAATTTTTCGTATTTTTGAAATTCTATAAAAATCAATTTAAATGGACACTATAAAAGCATACGTTCAAGAACACAAAGAGCGCTTTATCAATGAGTTAATCGAATTATTAAAAATTCCGTCTGTAAGTGCAGATACTGCATACTCTCAAGATGTAATTGACACTTCTGAGGTTGTAAAGGCAAGTTTAGAGAAAGCGGGATGCGATTTTGTCGAAATTTGCGACACTCCGGGATACCCAATTGTGTATGGAGAGAAAATAATCGACCCAAATTTACCTACCGTATTAGTTTACGGACATTATGATGTTCAACCACCAGATCCGATAGAGTTATGGACATCACCACCATTTGAACCAGTTATCAAAAAAACCGAAATTCACCCAGAAGGAGCCATATTTGCTCGTGGTGCTTGCGATGACAAAGGACAAATGTACATGCACGTAAAAGCATTAGAATATATGGTACAAAGCAACACTTTGCCTTGTAACGTAAAATTTATGATCGAAGGTGAAGAAGAAGTAGGTTCTAAAAGTTTAGGTTGGTTTGTAGAACGCAATCAGGAAAAACTAAAAAATGATGTGATTTTAATTTCTGATACAGGAATGATTTCTAATCAGCAACCATCAATAACAACAGGATTACGTGGTTTAAGTTATGTAGAAGTTGAAGTTACAGGACCAAACCGCGATTTACATTCAGGTTTATACGGAGGAGCTGTGGCAAACCCAATTAACGTACTTGCCAAAATGATTGCTTCTTTACACGACGAAAACAATCACATTACTATTCCAGGATTCTATGATAATGTCGAAGAATTATCACTAGAAGAAAGAGCCGAAATGGCAAAAGCACCTTTTAGCTTAGATAAATATAAGAAAGCATTAGACCTAAACGATGTTTATGGCGAAAAAGGCTATGTAACCAACGAACGCAACTCTATCCGACCAACGCTTGACGTAAACGGAATTTGGGGCGGATATACAGGCGAAGGAGCTAAAACAGTTATTGCAAGCAAAGCTTTCGCAAAAATATCAATGCGTTTGGTTCCAAACCAAGATTGGGAGCACATTACCGAATTATTCTCGAAACATTTTACAAGCATTGCACCAGCAGGTGTAACTGTAAAAGTTACCCCACATCATGGTGGTCAAGGCTACGTAACACCTATTGATAGCATTGGTTACAAGGCAGCAAATATGGCGTATACCGAAACTTTTGGAGTTCCAGCAATTCCGGTTCGTTCAGGCGGAAGTATTCCGATTGTAGCCTTATTCGAAAAAGAATTAAAAAGCAAAACAATCCTAATGGGATTCGGACTTGATAGCGATGCAATTCACTCGCCAAACGAACATTTTGGAATCTTCAATTACCTAAAAGGGATTGAAACCATTCCGTTATTTTACAAATATTTTGTAGAGCTTTCTAAATAGTTCATACATCAACACACACAAAAATCCGTTCAGTAATGAGCGGATTTTTTTTTATGCCGTTTCCTTCGGTCGGGCTATCCGCTATATCTTTTATGGCATTTTATAAAACAAAAGGATGCCGCTCCTATCCCTAACGCATCCATGTACATAAAAAAATAGAATCCAAAACAACAGAACGTCAACCACTTAATTAATCAGAAACTATTTTAAAAAAAGTTGCACATTGAAAAATTAACTCTACATTTGTAGAACATAATCTATAAACGTAGAGCAAAATGAATCACAAAATAGTTCTCTTAATACTACTTTTATTCTGTTTAGGTTGTAAAACCGAACAAATCAATCAAAAAATCAACAAGAAAAAAGAAGGTAAATGGGTTGACACCTACGTACAAGACAATATTCAATACAAATCAATTGAATACTACAAGCACAATGAACCCGTTAAAAAATGGAAATCATACATAAACGGAAAATTACATAAAACCGAGAAATATAAAAACGGAATCTGTTACACGAAGAACTATTATGAAAACGGCAAAATCGAATCGAAAGGAAAAACAAAATTAGAATACGATTCAAAATTAGCACATTGGTATTATTTCGGAGATTGGAAGTATTATTCAAACAAAGGAAAATATGTAGCTACAAAAGAATACTTTGAAGGAAAATTGATGTCAGAACGATTCAATCCTTAAGAACAATACAATAAACAAAAATAAAATGCAACTAACCAACTCAGAAGAACAATTAATGCAACACCTTTGGCAACTAAAAAAGGCATTCATGAAGGATTTACTCGAAGCATATCCCGACCCAAAGCCAGCAACAACAACAGTTGCTACTTTACTAAAGAGAATGATTGATAAAAAATTTGTTGCTTACATCGAATTTGGAAACTCAAGAGAATATTATCCATTGGTAAAAAAAACAGATTACTTTTCTAAACACGTAAACGGATTAATTAGTAATTTCTTTAACAATTCGGCATCACAATTTGCTTCATTCTTTACAACGGAAACCAACTTATCAACTTCGGAATTAGAAGAACTCAAAAAAATAATTGACTCACAAATTCAAAAAAAGAAAAAATGATAACGTACATCCTAAAATCGTCAGTAGTGCTTCTTATCTTGTTTGTAGTATATAAATTATGGTTAGAAAACGAAAAAATGTTCCGTTTTAATCGCGCTTATTTACTGGGTAGTTTAGTATTTGGTCTAATTATTCCACTGCAACTATTCTCATTTGATACAAAAATAGCAAAGGCAATAAACTCATTTCAATTGTCTGAAATAGTGTTGAATAATTCACAAAATTCAAGCATAATAGCCAACAATCAAATAATAACAAATAGCCTATTAGCTCTTTATCTAATTATTACCACATTGCTAATCATCCGATTTATAATGAATTTGTATTCATTCCATAAAAAAATTAAACACAACGAATCCTTAATTATTAATAATCAAAAAGCAGTTTTAATTCAGGAACCTATATTGCCGCATTCTTTTTTAAATACAATTTTCATAAACGAAAATGATTTAAAAAATAATTTAATCGATCCACAACTTATCACACACGAAACGGCTCATATCGAGCAAAAACATTCATTAGATATTATATTCCTCGAGTTAATACAAATTCTATTTTGGTTCAATCCAATCATTTTACTTTACAAAAAGGCAATCAAATTAAACCATGAATTTCTAGCAGACGAAGCTGTAATAACACAATCAAATTCAGTTTCATATTACCAAAACTTACTGTTAAAAATGGCTTCTAACCAAAGTCAGATTGCACTTGCTAGCTCTATTAATTTTCAAATAACCAAAAAACGTTTACTCATGATGACAAAACAAGAATCCCGACTAAGAGCAATAGTAAAAACCTCGGTAGTAGGTTTTGTATTTGCTACACTATTTTTTGCTTTTAACACTACAACAATTGCTCAAGGAAGCAATCGAAAAGCACTGAACGAACCACCAACCTTCCTTACAGACACAACCGAAAACATTCAGCAACCAGAATTTCCAGGCGGAATGACAGAATTTTACAAGTTCGTTGGTAAAAACTTCAAAATTCCTAAAGACGCTTCTAAGAATAAAGTTTCAGGAAAAGTAATCATCGATTTCTATGTCGAAAAAAACGGTTCTTTAGCTGATTACAAAATAGCCAATGACTTAGGATACGGATTAGGAGATGAAGTTATACGTGTATTAAAACTATCTCCAAAATGGAAACCGGGCACAATAAATAACGAACCTGCAAGGGTAATGTACAGTTTACCTATAACTGTAAAGGCAAAATAAAAAATCCGCTTCTTTTTTGAGAAGCGAATCAAATAAAAAACTAAAAAAAATTTAAAAAACTGCTAATTAAGAAGTTTATCGGGGTTATATCCAAAATAAGGCATGACTTGTTCCTTAAATACTACACCATATTCTTCTAATTCTTTTAAGATTGGCAAATACACCTCTTTATTTATTGGCAACTGAACTCCTGGAGTTTCAATCTTTCCATTTAATATCAATAAAGTAGCCATAGCAACAGGCAATCCCACCGTTTTGGCCATCGCCGTATAGGTTTGATCATCGCCAATACAAACCATTTTAGAATCTATTTGCGTATCTACACCATTTAACTTATATCCAAATTTATGATACATTACTATCATATCTTTATCATGCGGCTCCAAAGTCCAACTATCCGAAAGTATTTTTTCAAGTATTTGAGCTGGAGTAGCATCTTTTAATCCAACAATTTTATTAGGATTAAACAAGTCAAGTTCAACAAGTTTATCCCACATAATATCATCTTGATCTATTTTAAGAATCAAACGCATTTTTATTTCAACTGAATCTGTAGGATGATAAGGCAAGAAAGAATTCACAAACTGGCGGTAACTCATTTTTTCAGAATTCTCCATAACATAGCTGTCATCAGTCATTCCTAATTGCACAAACATATTCCATGCTTTCGAGAACCCAACTCTCCTTATCGTTCCACGATACAAAGTAAGGATATCTTCAAGGCCATATATAGATCTATATTTTAAAGAATCACGATTAGAATAGGCTTCAAATTTACCATAACCTTCTACTTCTAGAAATTCAGTTCTACGAAATAAATTACAATACGGGATGTATTTATAAGTACCCTCTTGTATAAATTTGGCTGCACCTCCCTGCCCTGCCAAAACAACATTTCTAGGAGCCCAAGTAAATTTATAATTCCACAAGTTATTATCTGATTCAGGAGCTACAAGTCCGCCACAAAAAGATTCAAACAATAGCATATTACCGCCTTTCTCCCTAATTTCATCGATTACTTTCATGGCACTCATATGGTCAATTCCAGGATCAAGCCCAATTTCATTCATAAAAATTAAATTATTAGCTTTTGCTTCCTCGTCCAATGCCTGCATCGCATCACTTATGTAAGACGCAGTAACCATATGCTTTTTGTAAAGCAAACAATCTTTGGCAACTTCTATATGCAAATGAGCTGGCAACATCGATATTACAATGTTTGCTTGTTGTATTACCAGACTTCGTTGTTCTTTATCAAAAATATCCAATGCAATAGGAGTAGCGTTAGGATGGTTATTGGTTTTCTTTTCAGCAAGAGCCAAAGACAAATCTCCTATAATAAGATGCAAGTTTTCTTTTTCGGACTTATCCAATAAATACCGTATTAATGACGATGCCGATCTACCTGCTCCAATAACCAAAACTGCTCTCATATTTTACATATATAACACAAACATACAATATTGTTATATTCATAACAACAAAATAATGTTAAAACATTGCACTAAATATTATTTTAAAGCAAAAATAAGCAGAATTCATCTATTTAAAATAGGATGAAAAATTCTAAAAGATATCTTAATTTTTGTCTAGATTGAAAGTATTAAACCTATTTTTGTAAAGACTAATCTATTTTTGTGATGAATAAAAAAATAATTGCAACAGCTGCTTTTTTAGGAATGATAGCTATCATTTTAGGAGCATTTGGAGCACATGCTCTAAAAAAAGTTTTATCTGTAGAAGAGCTAGTTACCTTTGAGACTGGGGTGCGCTACCAAATGTATCATGCTTTCTTTTTATTTTTTGTAGCTACACGAAAAGAACTTTCTCAAAAAACACATAAAGTTATTTATAATCTAACTGTAGCTGGTGTTATATTATTTTCGGGTTCTATTTACTTACTTGCAACGAATAGCCTTACATCATTTGATTTTAAAATTATTGGATTCGTAACCCCAATAGGCGGACTCCTATTAATTCTTGCCTGGAGTGTGCTTTTTGTTAAAATTCTCAAACAAAAGTCATAAAATTCGTTATATAAAACTATATCTAAAATATAATATCTAATTTTACAGTCTATAAAATAAAACACAACAACTTAAAATTTATGGACAATCAAACGTTATCTACGCAATCGATTTCGCTAAATGAGTTAGGGATTAAAAATGCAACAATACATTATCAGTTATCAGCTGACGAATTACACAACATCACGATACAGTCTGGTCAAGGTGTAGAGGACTCAACAGGTGCATTAGCAATTAACACTGGTACATTTACAGGACGTTCGCCTCAAGATCGTTTTATTGTAAAAGATAGTATTACAGAAGACCAAGTTTGGTGGGGAAAAGTAAATATTCCTTTTGAACCAGCTGCCTTCGAAAAATTATACAACAAAGTCACTCAATATCTTTCTAACAAAGAAATATTCGTTAGAGATTCATACGTTTGTGCAGATCCAAATTACAGATTAAATGTACGTGTTGTAACTGAAACTGCATGGTCAAATTTATTCTGCTACAATATGTTTTTGAGACCAGAAGCAACTGAATTAGCAAACTTTACACCAGAATGGACACTAATCTGTGTTCCAAGCTTCATGGCAGATCCTGCTGTAGACGGAACAAGACAAAGCAATTTTGCAATCTTAGATTTTACAAAAAAAATAGCTCTTATTGGTGGAACAGGATATACTGGAGAAATGAAAAAAGGAATTTTTTCAGCTTTAAATTTTATTTTACCAGTATTTAAAAATACTTTACCAATGCACTGTAGTGCTAATGTTGGTAAAGATGGAGATACAGCAATTTTCTTTGGTTTATCTGGAACAGGAAAAACAACTTTATCTGCTGATCCAGACCGAAAATTAATTGGTGATGATGAACATGGCTGGACAAATGAAAATACTGTATTCAACTTTGAAGGCGGTTGCTATGCTAAAGTAATTAACCTTACTGAAGAAAATGAACCAGACATTTTTAGAGCAATTAAAAGAGGTGCCTTATTAGAAAACATTGTTTTTAAGCCAGGTACAAATGAAGTAGATTTTGATGATATATCAATTACTCCGAATACAAGAGTTAGTTATCCTATAACCCACATTGATAATATTCAACCGGATTCAATAGGTAAAAACCCTAAAAATATTTTCTTCTTGACAGCCGATTCTTTTGGTATTTTGCCTCCAATATCGAGACTTACACCAGGACAAGCTGCTTACCACTTCATTTCTGGTTACACAGCTAAAGTAGCAGGAACAGAAGCTGGTATAGACGAACCTCAACCTAATTTTTCAGCTTGTTTTGGAGCACCATTTATGCCGTTGCATCCAACTCGTTATGCAGAAATGTTGAGCAAAAAAATGAAAGATGCCAATGTAAAAGTTTGGCTTATAAATACAGGATGGACTGGTGGCGCATACGGAACAGGAACTCGTATGAAATTAAAATATACTCGTGCTATGATTACTGCCGCTTTAAACGGAGAATTAGACAACGTAGCATACGAAAATCATATTGTTTTTGGAATTGCAAAACCACAAACTTGTCCTAATGTACCTAGCGAGATTCTAAATCCTAGAAACACTTGGGCTGATCCAAAGTTATACGATAGTAAAGCAGTAGAGTTAGCAGAGAAATTCAAAGCTAATTTTGCGAAATTTGAAGAATTTGCCAATGCCGAAATTATGGCTGGAGCACCATTAATATAATAAAAGGTCTTACTTACTAATTCAAAAAAAAAGAGTTGTTCTAAATTGAACAACTCTTTTTTTGTTTGACATATGTCAGTTTTCAGTTTACAAACTTCTGCGGTTATCTACAAACTCCTGAATAGTATCCCAGCTGTAATAATGAAAAATCTTATCGTTATACATAGCAACAAAAAAGCCCTTTTTCATAAGGATCTTCTAAGTTTACATAAGGCACAATCGCACTCTATTGTCGAAATAGGAATTTCAACAAGCAAAGGATAATTATTTAAATTCTCTTTAAAAGAGCTTTTTTTAAAACTCAAAATAACAGGCTAACCAAAAACATATCAACTATTTACCCCGATATTAATTTTTTGGCGTTAAATTTGCTTTATCAATCATCTGAGCTAGTATAGCGAACTGGCGAAGCAAACAAAAATCATCAATCATGTTAAAACAATTTTTTATCCTTTGCTCTGGGTCCGACAAAGACCTCCTCGAAGACTGTTCTGGAAGCGAACAAACCAAATACGTAGGTATTGGTGCTACTGTTTTTTTCACAGCAGTTATGGCATTTATTGCAAGTGCTTATGCCTTATTTACTGTTTTTGACTCCATATATCCAGCCATATTTTTTGGATTTGTGTGGAGTTTACTTATTTTTAATCTTGACCGTTTTATTGTATCTACAATTAAAAAAAGAGACCGTGTTTGGGACGAATTTCTACAGGCAACACCACGAATTATTCTGGCAGTTATTATTGCAATCGTAATTTCAAAACCTTTAGAAATTAAAATTTTCGAAAAAGAAATCAACACCGTTTTATTAAAAGAGAAAAATGCGATGGCTCTTGCCAATAAAAAAGAAGTTGGCAACTACTACAAATCTGATTTAGATAAAAACAAAACCGAAATTGCTGGTTTAAAATCAGACATCCTTAATAAAGAGAAAGAAGTAAACGAATTATACTCAATTTACATCACTGAAGCCGAAGGAACGGCAGGCTCTAAACGTTTAGGAAAAGGACCTGTATACAAAGAAAAACGAGACAAACACGATGTAGCCTTAAAAGAATATACTGCTTTAAAAACTGAAAATGAAGCAAAAATAGCCGTAAAAGAAAAAACAGCACTAGTACTCCAAGCCGATGTAGACAAAAAAGTATCCGAAACACAACCTATAATTGATGGTTTTGATGGTTTAATGGCCCGAATAAATGCACTAAACAAGCTACCATGGCTTCCTTCATTCTTTATTATGCTTTTGTTTCTTGCCATAGAAACATCACCGATTATAGCTAAATTATTAGCTCCAAGAGGGGAATATGATTTTAAACAAGAAGAGCTGGAAACGGCATTAAAAGCTACCTTGGAGCAAAATAAATACCAACGTAGTTTATTGGTTAAAACCAGCGCAGCAATGCATGACAAAGTGTATGAGGATATAGCACAAGACAAACAGTTATACGACCTACAGCGAAAGAAAGCAACTGAGCTGTTAGAACTACAAGCACATAGTTTTGTCAAAAAGCAGAAAGCGACCCTATAAGACTTAAAGCTTGAAAGTCAAAACTCTTAAAAAATAAAAAAGTCGAAGATAGAAATTCTATCTTCGACTTTTTTATTTATAATCTAAATGTCTTTAAGACTTTCGACTTTAAGACATTCTGACCTATTTACATATAACTCAAAATCTCTTTTTTGAATGCATCGTACTCTCCTTGCAAAATCAATCCGTTGTCTAATAACTTCTTGTAATTCTGCAACTTTTCAAAAAGTTCATCTTGTGACATATCACTTAACCTTCTTTCGCCTGTAGCAAATGAATTTTCCTGAACTGGTTCTGCATAAATTGTTGTAGCGGGCATAATTTCAGCATAACTAGTCACTTCTTCAGTATCAATTTCTTCAATATCTTCTTCCTCTACTGGTTCAACAACCTCTGGTTCTAAAATCTCAGCAACTGGAGCAGTCGCAAGAATTGGGTTTTTAAGTATATCTAGCTGTTCTTTTGCATAAGTGAAAATTTTTCTTGCCTGAATTTTAGGAATATAATCTATAGAAAATTGAATATCGGTTTTGGTAGAAAAAGAAAACTCTGAACCTAGAATGTTTTCTTTTACAAATGTACCAACAATATCATCCCATGTATAATCAGTAAAATCCATCGAAAGACCTAAGTTCTTAGGCTTACATATTATAATTCTTTTGTTTGTTACAACAATACTATCAGGAAAAACAGTAATTGCGGGTTTTTTCTGAACTGCAATATATCCAATCTCTTCACCTCTCATCAATAAATCATTGAGTTTAGAAGTAATTTTTTCAATCGCTTTTGGATCTTGTTCCTCGTTTAAAAACTTTTTAAATTGTTCTTTCATATTTTATAAGTTGCTAAGTTACAAAGTAACTGAATTGCTAGTTTTTTGTCTTACGTTGCAAATGTAATGCCTAATTTTTGAATTCAATAATTTCATTCTGAATTTTCTTTGTCAAACTTTTGAAAACTAAATCATACGAATGATCAATAAGTTCTTTTATAAAAGCTGTAGGCAAATCTCCATTCATAGTAATGGTATTCCAGTGCACTTTACTCATATGGTAACCTGGTTTTATATCATCATATTCGGCGCGTAATTCCTGAGCACGTTCTGGATCACATTTTAAATTTACTGATGGAGTATTTTTTTCCCATTGTGACAAAGATGATAATGCAAACATTTTTCCACCTACTTTAAACACCAATGTTTCTTCATCAAAAGGAAAATGCTCTGTAGCTCCCTTTTTAGAAAGACAATATTCATAATACGTTTCTAAATTCATATCATTTCTTATTTACCAATTTCTTCCGAAAAAATATTTAAATTTTGGTTGTCAGGAACACACTTTTTCACCTCATCAGAAGAAAGCTCTTTTTTGATGTGGGTTTCACCTAAATGCGTGTACTTAAAACCTGTTTCATACTTTAATCCATAACCAAAAATGCGGTCCATCGAAGCATGAGAAAACAAAATAACTCCAATAAGCTGTACTGCTTCTAACTTTAAATAAAATCCTAAAATATAAATCAAAACAGCAATTCCTCTATGATGAAATACATTATATAAAAAAGCACCAACTTTAGCATTAAATAAATACCCAAGCATCGAGAAATCAGGAACTAATATCCATACTAGAAACCACCACCACAGATAATCTAACTGGCTGAACAAATATATTCCGAAAACAAATAAGCCTAACTCTTCTAGTTTTATAACTGTTTTCATACAATTACTTTTTCCATCATTTTCTCAGGATTATTTAATGCTGTAAAGCCAAATTTACGATATAAGAAATGGGCATCACTTGTTGCTAATCTCCATATTTTAACGTCTTTTAATGCTGGTTCATTTATCATTCTTTCAATTAGAATCGACGAATAGCCTTTCCCTCGATATTCTTCAGTAATAAAAACATCCATTACATAAGCAAAAACTACATAATCTGTAATTACACGCGCAAAGCCAATTTGTTTGTCATCCAGAAAAATGCCAAAGCAAAACGAATTATCAATTGTAGTCTGTACTTCTTCTATGGTACGACCCGCAGCCCAATAAATATCTTTTAAGAAATGCTGGATAAACGGAACATCTAATTTATTTTTATCAGTGCTAACTGTAATCATATTTTATATAATATTGGTTTGCTCGGACTTGCATCATTTTCAAACGAAGCAATCTGCAAATTCAGAATATACTTTCCGTCTTTTATTTCGTCATCTACATAAATCATTTCGGTAATTGTAGCATTTAATCTTGCATCTGCATTGAGATTATTTACATCTTTTACATTCCAGAACCCTTTATGTGCCAAAAGTTTACCTTCATCATGCTCTTTATCTACACTTGGTAAATCAATTAATAAATGTTCTATTCCGCTTTCGCGAATAAAAATCGCTGCGTCTTCCGACAAATAAGGTGGATTCGTATTTGAGTATTTTGCTGATTTTTTTGACTTTAAATTGGGTTTCGTTCTTATAATTATAGCTTCAGGAATTGTCCCGTTGAGCGAAGTCAAAATATGCTCTTTAGTAATTACAAGATCTTCCCCTTTAGCTTCTGGTTCAACCGAAACCAATTCCGCCAAAAAGAAAAATGTTTTTAGAGAATCATTAATACTATAAAATTCTCGTGTAATATGCCCCAAGCATTCGGTGTGTGTACCATGCCCATGCGGATTAAAGAAAATATTATTAAAGTTGGTAGATGATTTTCCTTCTGAAACTCTCCCAATCCAATCACCAAAAACCACTGGTTCGATTACTGGCTTTTCGATATACCAAGCAATCGGGTTTTCATCTGTATTTGTAAGCGGAATCGAAATATCGATAGGTTTTGATAAATCGATTTGGTATTTATTGTCAATGAGTGCTTTCATATTCTTAAGCATGTTTTTTTAACCGCAAGGTTCGCAATCCCAATAGCTCTCGAGATACGCTATGAACAAAAAGAAAATAAAACCTTAGCGACCTTGCTGTTAATCTCTTTAATCCAAATTTAAATAAAATAAATCACTCGCAATCCCATCAGTCAAAAATTTCCCTTTCGCTGTTGGTTTTAAAATAGTATCCTCAATAAAAATCAATTCATCGTTTAGAAACTTTTCAGCTTGTTTTTTTAAATAAACTAGGTAATCAGTTCCAAATTCTTTTTCGATTCTATCTAATGAAACTCCCCAGATTGTTCGCAATCCAGTCATAATATATTCGTTATAACGGTCAGATATAGAAAGTATTTCTATTTCATTTGGCAATAGATTTTCTTCAATAGATTTTAGATAAATTGAATTATTCGCTATGTTCCAACTTCTAGAAATTCCATCATAACTATGTGCCGAAGGCCCAACACCTATATATTTTTTACCCAGCCAATATGCTGAATTGTTTTTAGAAAAGTAATTTTCTTTCCCGAAATTTGATAATTCATAATGAATAAAACCGTTTGCTTCAAGGGTTTCTACCAAAATCATAAAATGAGCCGAAGCCACCTCGTCGTTTGGTTTAGCAACTTTTCCTGTTTGTATTAATTTACTCAAAGCAGTTTTGGGTTCAACAGTCAAAGCATAACTCGAAATATGCGGGATTCCGAAACTCAATGCTGTTTCGATATTATGCTTCCATTTTTCGTTACTCATTCCCGGAACGCCGTATATTAAATCCAAAGAAATATTATCAAAGTATTTAGTTACCTCTTCTAAACATTTTTTGGCTTCTACCGAATTATGGGCGCGATTCATCATCTTCAAATCATCTTCAAAAAAAGACTGAATCCCAATACTCAAACGGTTTATCGGACTTTTTGACAACTCGAAAATTCGTTCTGCAGATAAATCATCTGGATTTGCTTCAAGCGTAATTTCAGGATTATCTACAACATTATAATTTTTATAAACTTCTGAAATTAAAAAGTTTATTTCGTCATTACTCAGAACAGAAGGAGTTCCGCCACCAAAATAAATGGTTTCAATTTGGCTGTCACTTCCTGCAGAGTCGAGAAGTTTAAACTCATTTTTGCGCATGGCAATTTCTTTAGCAATAGCCAATACCATGTCTTCCTTCTTCTTCATCGAAGTCGAGAAATGAAAGTCGCAATAATTACACGCTTGCTTGCAAAAAGGGATATGGATATATATTCCGCTCATTTTTTTAGTTTTCAATTTTTCATCTTACAATAATAAAAGTAGATTTTCATTCTCTTTTTCCTTTTTGTACCAATAAATAAATTGCTCTAAATTTTGCTCTTCTGTATTAGCTTCGTCATCAGGAAATTCATAATCGTTATGATTAATCCGTTTTACTAAATCAGGGTTAAACTCACGTATCTTTTGAAATATAAAATCAATATCAATTATTGTCTTCAAATATTCAAAATTATCTTGTTCTAAAGGTCCAAAATAAGAGTTATCCCAAAAACTTGGAAAATTCCTAATTAAGAGTTTAATATTTTCTTCATTTATGATTGTTGAATTTATATGATTGTTGAATTCTTCTTTATTGCCCAATTTCCAATAAAACATAATCATTTTGTTAGAAACATTATACGGGTTTTTATATATAGGATTATCAACATTAAAAGTTGTTTTAGCTTTTATATAAATAAATTGCTTCAAAGAATCTTTAAAGGATTTATCCTCATTAAATTTTCTAGTAAAGTGCGACAATTGATAAACATCTAAATTTTCAGCTAGCGATAACGAAATTTTTGAATTGTCATTAATTTGGTCTTTATCTAATGTTGAAGCCATCAATTCAATTAATTTTATTCGATAGTCAAGACCATTCATATCATTTTTAGAATCAGGAATAATATCAAAATTATTTAACAAAAATGAGTAGAAAAAATTACGCTCGTCTTTGCTTGCCAACTCTTTAATTATTAATTCAATTCTATAAAGTATTTTATAATGTTGTCTTTCATCTAGAAATAAATTTTTTAATAATAAAATTAGGCTATCAGAATTTCTTTGCTCAATAAGTTTTTCAACGGCATTAAGCTTAAGCACGGATGTTTTTCTGACATTATGAAATGAAAAATATTTCTCATAGTGTCCTATATGATTAATTCTCGATTGTTTATCTAATAAATCTAAATTAGGCTTCCCTCCCAAAATCGTTATCCCATTACTATAATAAGTAGGAAATAAGGAATTAACCACAAAAGCGACATTTGTAAATTTTTCTATTAAATATTTTCTATTACCATTTGGTTTTTCTTCTGAATCATAGTTGTCATTGAAATCAAGAGTTTTATCAAATTCTTGAAATACTCTTTTATGTTGGTAATCTTTTATAAAATTATAACAGTCTCCATTTTTAATTTTGAGATATTCAACCCAAAATAAATCTCTCAAATGCACTTCATCTCCTATAGCAAATGCACCGAGAAAAAAACTATTTAAAACTCTTATTATTTCTCTTGGTGAACTAAAAAAATTAGATGAAAATTCCATGATTATTTCATTAAATACTTCATCATTCTCACTTTTATTCAAACCTAAATTAGTCCTAACTTGACTGAGTTTTTTTATAAAGAATTCTTTTAAATCAGCATCTTCTATTTTCGGTAAATGAATAGGTATATTAATAATTTTTTCTAAAAACATCTTCCCATCTTCCTCGTTATCCCCATATCTATCTTTAATAGCTTTTGACACATGATCAATATCAAGATTTACAATAAATATAAAATTATTAAAATTTGCATTTAATTTTATAAGCTTTAAAATAGTATAAATTTCATCTTTATCAAGTCTATCTAAATCATCAATAAAGATTATGACTTTAAAATTTACTTTTTTTATTGCATCATTTACCCTATCTTTTAAAACTTCAAGGGTAATTGCTTCTCCCTGTAAATCTTCTCCTAAAGCTTTAAAAATTTCATCCACATTAAAAACAACTTTAGAATTAAAGACCTTAGGAATTCCTACAGTTGTAGATATTTTTATAGCCTTTAAATATTTACTATATTTAGAAATCCACTTTCCTACCTCTTGAAGATTTGTTTTCTCATTTGCATAAAATTTTTTAGAAAGACTATCAAAAAAGTCAAACATCATCTCTTCTTCATTCGAATATCTCCAAGGATTAAAATGCCATTTTAAGTATTCCTTATCACCATCTTTTTTATCAAAATGCTCAATTTTGTTGTCAATTAAATTCAAAAATGAAGTTTTACCTTCTCCCCATTTGCCATAAATTCCAATCGTAATTGCTTCTGAATTACTTGAATTTAATTGTATTAGCTTTTTAACTTTATCGGCATAATGTTTGAAATTAAATAAATCTTCTTCCGAGTTGTTTATTGCACTATCTGATAAAAAATGAATATTGTCTGACATAATTTATTTTACTGATTACTGAAAACTGTGACTGAACACTACTTTTTAACACGTTCCTCATTCTGTTTCACAAATGAATCCCAACCTGAATAACTTTTCTCTCCGATTACTTTTCCTGAGTTAAAAAAGTGACAAACGGCAGCTGCCAAACCATCTGTTGAATCTAAGTTTTTAGGTAATTCTTTTAATCCTAAAAGTTGTTGAAGCATTTTGGCAACTTGTTCTTTACTGGCATTTCCGTTACCGGTAATTGCCATTTTTATTTTTTTAGGTTCGTATTCCGTTATCGGAATACCTCTCGAAAGTCCTGCTGCCATTGCAACTCCCTGTGCTCGTCCTAACTTAAGCATCGATTGAACGTTTTTACCAAAGAAAGGTGCTTCAATTGCAATTTCATCTGGATTATGTGTTTCGATTAATTCGATGGTACGTTCAAAAATGATTTTTAGTTTCTGATAATGATTATCATATTTGGACAATTGCAATTCGTTGAGTTGCAAAAATTCCATTTTTTTATTGACGATTTTTATCAATCCAAAACCCATAATTGTTGTTCCTGGGTCGATTCCTAATATGATGCGTTCTTTTGTCATTATTTTTTGTTGCGCTAAGTTTCACAAAGTAGACTCAGAGAGCCACGAAGAATTATTTATCCTCATTTAAATCTTTGCATTTCTTTGTGATTTTCTTTGTGAGTCTTTGCGAAATAGCTTTTTTACAATAGTTTTTCCTTTACTTTGCAGCATGATTTCAATTCCTCACAAAGCTAAACAATTCCTTGTTCTTGTAGTCAAACTTTTGATTGTAGGTGGCGCATTTTACTTTATTTATAATCAACTGGCGCAAAATGACAAACTCGACTGGCAAAAGTTTATCGTTTTGTTCAAAAAGAACCAATCGGTTTCAGGGATTGCATTCATTTTATTGTTCAGCGTTTTAAATCGGTATTTCGAAATCTTAAAATGGCAAAATCTTGCTCAGGTTATCCATAAAATATCAGTTTCTGAAGCTACAAAACAAGTTCTTGGCGCTCTAACGGCTGGACTTTTTACACCAAACGGTATTGGAGAATATGCTGGAAAAGCATTGTTTTTTGATAAAAAAGATACTAAAAAAGTGGTTTTCTTAAACCTGATTTGCAACGGAATACAAATGGTTCTTACGGTAATATTTGGTGTTTTTGGTTTGATGTATTTTAACTCAAAATACAATGTGATTACACCAACAACGGTTGCATTACTTTTTGGTCTTCTACTGGTTTTATTTCTCGTAGTTTTTCTATTAAAAAAGATAACAATCAAAGGATATTCTATCGAGAAACTAATTCATAAGATTAACGAAATTCCAAAATCAATTCATCAAAGAAACATTCTTTTAGGGATTTGTCGTTACCTTGTTTTCTCGCATCAATACTATTTTTTATTTCTAGCTTTTGATGTTGACTTACCCTATTTCACATTAATCGCAACAATTTCAGCAGTTTATTTCTTAGCTTCTTCCTTACCAACTTTTCAGTTTTTGGATTTTGCTGTAAAAGGAAGTGTTGCTGTTTATTTCTTCGGGATTCTTGGTGTAAACGAATGGATTGTGATTTTTATATCTACATTAATGTGGTTTTTAAATGTGGTTTTACCTGTTCTTATTGGAAGTTATTACGTTTTAAATTTCAAAACTAAAACTGCTAAATAATGGTAATTTTGTATGCCATAATACTAATCTATTGTCTTGTCATAGCTTGGCTTAGTTATGGCTTTACTAAAATTAAAAAATACCAACCTACCGAATTAACTCCTAAAACCCATTTTACGATTGTAGTTCCTTTTAGAGATGAAACAGAAAATTTACCCATTCTATTAAATAGTATTTCAAGATTAAATTACCCAATAGAATTCTTTGAAGTGATTTTGGTTGATGATGATTCTGAAGAAGCATTCTGTATTCTGTCTCAGAAATTCAGTATTCAAATAATTGAAAACATTCGCGTTACTAATTCTCCAAAAAAAGATGCTATCACAACAGCAATGCAACATGCCACCAATGAATGGATTATTACAACCGATGCCGATTGTATAGTTCCTGAAAATTGGTTGCAAACACTAGATAATTATATCCAGCTTCATGATGTTTCGATGATTGCTGGCGCAGTTACTTACGAATGCAACACTTCTTTTTTACATCATTTTCAGCAATTGGATTTAACAAGTTTGCAAGGCGCAACAATTGGAAGCTTTGGTCTAAATAAAGGTTTTATGTGCAATGGTGCTAATTTTGCCTATACCAAATCATTATTTAAAAAACTAAATGGATTTGATGGTAATAATAAAATTGCCAGCGGTGATGATGTGTTTTTATTGCAAAAAGCAATTACAACATTCCCCGAACAGGTACATTATTTAAAAGCAGATGAGAATATTATCATTACAAAACCGACTCCCGATTGGGAAAGTTTGTTTTATCAACGGGTTCGTTGGGCTGCCAAAACAGGTTCATATCAAAGCACTTTCGGAAAATTATTAGGCATTCTTGTTTTCCTTGCAAATTTAAGTGTGGTAGCAAGTTGGATTCTATTTTTTACACTGCAAATAAATTATATTAATCTGTTAAGTATATTAATTCTTAAGTTTATGCTAGATACCATTTTGCTCTACCAAACCAATTCTTTTTTGACCAATAAGCAAATGCGGTATTTTATTCTATCAAACTTATGGTATCCTTTTTTTAGTACTAGTGTCGCTATATACAGCCTATTAGGAAGTTATGAATGGAAAGGAAGACAATTCTCAAAATAATATTCTAGCAAAAATGATAACTCTAGCCCTGATGGAAGCGGCATCCTTTTTATGGCTTTTTTTGCCATAAAAAGATATAGCGGACAGCAGGAATAGCTTCATAAATTAATTCCTAAGACTCTTACAAAGGTTGTGATAGGAGTTTTCTAAATAGTTTTTCTATCTCTGAAAATTAATCCCGTAAGAGTTAGCGCCAAAAACAGTGAAGAAATTGTACTTACAACTACGCTTCCTATTTGTTTAAATGTCATTCCAAATGCAAATCGTACACTCAAGATTATTATAGAAAAGCCTATTACTGAGAACCAATATTTCAGGCTGATTTTATTAGATTCTTCAGTTTTTATGGGCAATTTATAGACGTAAAAAAGGATTAATCCCATCCCAACTAAAGAACTTAAATGCTGTGCAATTTTATAAACAGGAATTGAATCTAACTCTCCTACCAAAAAAGATATTCTCTGTACAAAATATCCATTTATATGTGTGAACGAATCCCAAAATATATGAGAAAGAATACCTAGTATAAATGAGATAATAACAATCCCAATATTAGATTTAAAGTAATTTATCCAGTTGCTTTCTTTAAGAACAAATAGTCTTTCTTTAAAAAAATCAGGTAGATTATCTATTAATGGTCTTTTTATTATTTGATGAAATAGGAATGCTACTAAAACACCCAAAGGAATATCTACGAGAAACACGCCTAAAAGAGTATGTCCGATATCGCCTTGCATTTTCATTCTGAAAAAATATTCTAAATCGGGAGACATTGACCCAATTACCAAAGCTGTTGCTGAGAGTTTTTTATTCTTTAAAAATGGTAAAACAATAGCTGGGTGTGAAAATGTAAACGGCATCGCTACTCTACCTTAAGAATTACGGGTAATATAAACTGAGTTTTAACTGGAATTCCACGTTTAATAGCGGGGTTAACTTTAGGGAAATCAACTAAACGTACACGCAAAATGCTATCGATTTTTACGGTATCATAAGCTACTGAATCTTTTGGGAATTGTGGCTCGAATTTCATTGTGGCATTTGAAAATATTGTCACTTTTACTTCAATAGTATCCAGTTCTGGATAAAGAATTGCAAGTGTATCACTGCTTAGTTTTTGTTGAATGAGCTGTGTCATTATCTCGAAAAAACACAGCTGACGTTGTTTTTTATTCTCGATTTTTTCACACTCAACTACCGATGGAAACTCATCGACTTCTTTCCAATTAATTGATTTTAATTCTTTCTGCAATAATTCTTTTTCAGAAGGTACCTGCTTCTCAAAATATTGACAAGAGTTAAACAAAAAAATTACTAATAAAAGAGAAAATTGCTTCAAGGGTTTTGTTTTGAATTGGACTATAATTTATAAAAATACAATTATTTTTTTTGAGAAGCTTTGAATAACAAATAATCCTCATAACTTTCTGAAAGCCATTGCTCTTTATTTTTTGCTGCTACTTCTTTTTGAGCAGGATACAGATTTGATAATCGGTCTGAAAAAGTGGCAATCTGAACTGTATAATTATAAAACTGCGTTTTAGTTAAAACAACATCAGGATTATTTTTATCTTTAAAGAAATCAAAAAAAAGTGCATCAAAATCTTTCATTGAAAAATTTAATACTTTTTTCTTATTACTTTTATAAATGCTATCCTGAAGTAATCGATCGTCTATTGAAAGTTTTTTAGTTTGCGCATATGTAGTCGTATTGATTAAAAAAATCAAGAAACAAAACAACATTAATTGCAAAATTCTAAACATAGACGAGTTAACTAAAAGCTTATATGTGCAAAATTACAAAAAAATTATATGGATTCACTATTATTGTTACTTGGTTTTATATGTATGATTATTGGCATTTTAGGTAGTTTTCTACCTGTTTTACCTGGAATAAGTTTGAGTTGGCTAGGCTTATTGCTACTTTATTTAACAAAAGCTGTCACAATGAATTATTGGGTTTTAGGAATTACACTAGCAATTACAATTATCATTTCAATTTTAAACTACATCATACCAGCCAAAGGCACCAAGAGATTTGGAGGAAGCTCTTACGGTATTTGGGGAACTAATATTGGTTTAGTTCTAGGGATCTTTGTACCAATCCCTTTTGGATTCATTATTGGCCCCTTTGTAGGTGCCTTTATTGGGGAACTACTATACGATTACAAAGACCATAATCGCGCCTTAAAAGCAGCTACGGGTTCGTTTATTGGCTTCTTAGCTTCGAGTTTTATAAACTTTATGCTTTGCATTATATTCTTCGGTTTGTTTCTTACAGTTGTATGGCAAAATCGTGCTGGATTATTCTAAATTTAAAAACTATTCCAAACCCTATTTTTAAAGACATCAAATGTTTGTTTTAAATGCTGATTAATTCCTAAAAGAAACACTAGAATTAATAATCCGTATCCAACAGCAGTAAAAATCTCCATATTAGATAACAAAATAGATTGCTTGGTTACAGACCCTAGAATTTGTTTCATCGCCAGAAGATTAGCTTCGTCGGGATTGAAACCTTTGCCAATAAAACCTTGAGCTGTTTGCGCAATTCGGCTTTGTGTTTCGGGATTTTCGGGTGCTATAAACTGTGTTAGCTTTGTAAAATGTGATTTCTGAAAAAACTTCTCCGCATTTTGCATTATGCAAAATCCTATCGTACTTCCCCAAAAACGCCCAGAAACTCCTATTGCTCCAGAATATGGCGCTAATTCTCCAGGAACGGATGACATCGTAAATAAAACCAATGGTACAAACAAAACTCCTACTGCAACCCCTTGTAAAACATATGGAATTGCCATTACTGACAATGAGATGTCTGGTACAAAAAGAAAGGTAAACCATAAATGGAATACTGCTAAGATAAAAAACCCAAGCATAAAAATATATCTGGATGCTACCGTTTTTGCTAAAAAAAACGCAGCCAAAACCATTCCAATTATATTTCCTATCACATTAATAAACTGAATATTAGCTACACGCGATGGTTCCCAATTCCAGACACTAAACATCGTACTATGACAAATAGCAAGTGTTGCTCTACCAATATAAAAAAGAAAAAACAACAAAAAACCTATTCGTAAATTGGCATATCGAAAGACATTCAAATCAAAACAAGGTCGTTTTACATGTAACTGTCTAAAGATAAATAAGCCCGTCGAAATTAGTGATGTAATTAGTGCAAATTGAATTTCGGAAGATTCAAACCAATATTTTTTCTCAGCATACACAAAGAAATAAGCTCCACATAATATGGCTACCAGCAATAAAACAAAACTTGTCCAGTCTATTTGATACAATGGGATTTTTCGATGAAGACGGCTGTCATTAAAGGTTATCATTATCAGTAAAACACAGATAATCTGGAACAATGCCGAACCATATGCCATATATTTCCAATCGTAATTCTCTAAAAGCCAAATAGCAATATTCATTATAAAAGGAGATGACAACAATAATGCACCATAATTAAACGTAAACCCAATTATTATGGCATTTTTAGATTTAAATCGGGTAATTAATAACTGTCTTAATGGAACCCCAGGCAATGCCATCAGAAAACCTTCGGCCATTCTTATCATAATAAACAGCGAAAAGTTCTTTACATAAGCCGATAACATTATAGTAATCGCAACCAAGCAAAATACAGCAATCAAATATTTTTTGGTTGGGAAAAATTTAGAAAATCGACTCTCTATTAATATCGTAGCAAGCAAAGTTCCATAAGTAACACACATCGAAAATTGTAAGTCCTCTGGTTCTATATCTAAAAAACTTGATGCATAGGTAACATTCGAAGAATAAACTCCCAACAAAATCATAGAATGCAACATGCAAAAAAATAATATTACAATGATTGCCCAATTTGGAACCCATGACTTAAAAACGCTTGTATTTTCTAACATTATGTTATTTGTGTTCGGCTACAACAGTTATATTCATTCCGGCACGAAGGAAATCAACATGTTCGCTTGTCTCTTTTAATTTTATTCTCACTGGAATTCTTTGTTCTATTTTAATGAAGTTACCAGTGGCATTATCTGGTGGCAATAATGAAAATCGCGCACCACTTGCAGGCGAAAGTGAAACTATTATACCTACGAATTCCTTATCATTAAGCGCATCAGCATGTATTTCGACTTCCTGACCGATAGTTAAAAACTGCACCTGAGTTTCTTTAAAGTTTGCTGTAATCCATTTTTCTTTACTAACCATCGAAAGTAAAGTTTGCCCCTCTTTTATCATTTGCCCTGGTTGAATTGTTTTTTTAGCAACCCATCCATCATAAGGCGCAGTAATTACAGTATAAGAAAGAAACAAAGCAGCGTTATCAGCCAAAGCTTGTTTAGACTGAATTACTGTTTGCGCAGTAGGAACACTCGCAGCTGCCTGAGATGTATTTAGCGTTGATGTTTCGATTCGGTTATTCATTTCTTGATAATGAGCCTGAGCCGATTCATAATCTGCTTTTACTTTCTCTAATTGTTGCTCTGTAGCAGCCTCTTCTTTTACTAAAGCTTTGTATCGTTGGTACTCCAATTGTGTTTTCCACAGATTTGTTTTGGCTGCAGCCAATTGAGACTTTCCAATTGTAGTTGCACTTGCAGTTGTTGCCACATTCTTTTCGATAACAACACTGTTTTTTTTAGCACTTTCTACATCTGCCAAAGCCACATCTAGTCTTGATTTATATTCACGATTATCTATAACCAACAACGTATCACCTTTATGAACAAATTGATTTTCTTCATAACGAACTTCCTGAACATATCCAGTAATTCTTGACATAATAGGTGTAACATATTGCTCAACCTGAGCATCATTTGTTTCTTCGTGATTTTTATTAAAAATATAAAACCAAATTCCCAAAACGATTCCGCTTAAAACAAGCACAGAAGCGATAACTGTTATCAATGTATGAAACGACTTATTAGCTCTTGTTTCATTTTTAATCTTTACCATAAAATTTTATTATCTTTTTAAAATTCAATTATTTAACAATCCTGCAATGTGAAGCAATTCATAATATTTCATTTCAGCATCAATTCTAGTTGCTATTTTATTATATTTTGCTTGCAACAGCGCATTATCAGCATCGACCATTTCTGTTATAAGAACTAATTGGTTTAGGTATTTTAACTTTACAATGCGATAATTTTCTGTTGCTAATTCTAGTGCTTTATCAACAACTATAATCTTCTCGACTATTTCCTGATATTGAGTATGATTTCTAAATAATTCATCCTGAACTTTATTTTTTACAATTTCAGATTGAGTTTTCTGCCATTCAATCTTTGAATTTGCAATATGTACTTTGGTTTTGTTTTTATATAACCCCGACAAGCTAAATGTTGCTTCGATTCCTACCTGCCCTAAACTATACAAATAAGGGTTTGGCGGAAAAAACATATAATTGGGATATTTAAAATTATAATCCCCAAAGAAATTTATAGTCGGATAAAAATTCCCTTTTATTAATTTTAATTCTGTTTTCTTAACTTCGATTTCCTGATTTGCAATTCTCATCTCTTCATTTTGAAGCGTATTGTTTAAATAGTAATTATAGTTATCCAGACTTACATTCTCATTTAAACTTGCTGTTGTATCAATAGCAATTTCTTGCTCTTCGGGTAATTGAAGGATTGTTTTTAATTCATGAAGGGCAATTTTAATATTTCTCGAATTTGTCAAAGAATTTAACTCCCGATCCGAAAGCTGAAGTTCGGCTCTCAAAACTTCATTTTTGGTAATCGTTCCGTGGTTCTTTAAGGACTGAACTTCTTTGAGTCGGCTTTTCTCCTCTTTGATATTCTCTTCAATAATTTTTTGAAGTTCCATCATTTTTTGAATCCCCAAATAAGTACCAATTACTTCTAACTGAATATCATTTTCTACTTTTTCGCTTCTTACCTGAGCAATTTTGCTTTCCTGATTAGCAATCTCAATAGCATTATTTATTTTATTCCCGGCATACAAGGGTACTTTAATAGCTGTACCTATATTATACATTTCAGGAATGGAATTTGTGACAGCTTTGTCTTTTAAAAATCCGCCTTTAAACTCTGTTAAGTTTGTAATACGAGAATAACCTCCGTTAAAATCTATTTCAGGCAAACGAAGTTCTTTGGTTTCTTTGATATTTTCTTTAGAAATATCTGCCTCAATACGAGACCTGAGAATTTTTTTGTTGTTTTCTTTTGCAATTTTTATTGCTTCTTGCAATGAAATCGGATTACTCTGTTGAGCTTGTAGTGCAGTTACTCCTTGGAAAACCAAGATAAAAACCAAATTTTTAGAAAAATATCGTATTGTCGAAAACCTTTTTTTAAGGAACATGAAAGTAGTGTAATTTATTCACTGCAAAGTTCTTTCATTTTATAATCGCCTGATAATTCTAAAAAGTCAATAACATATTCATTTCGGACAAATTTTAACAATTGAAATTTTCAACTGATTTAGCCGAAAAAGATAGCAACAAGTACATAAAAAGCAAATACTTATTACTTTTTTAGAGCCAAGCGTAATCTGCCTAAAATTATTTTACTCACGCAGATTCAGCAGATCTTGCAGGTAAAAAATTGATAAATCATTCATAAACATAGATTAACACTAAAAACTACACAAAAAAACTATTGACTTATTTAAAAGATCTGCAAAATCTGCGTGAAACCATTTTACGCATACAGATTTCACAGAAGAAAATTAATATCCAATAAGTAGATTAGTCTTTACAGCTTCCCTTTTTTCAGAATATTTTCTCCATTCAGATAATCCGATGGGCGTTGTCCTAAAATCTTAAAAAACGTATTGCTAAATGTTGGCACACTACTATATCCAACTTCCTGCGCTACTTCTTTTACAGATAATTTTCGATCAAGCAGTAATTCAATCGCTCTTAATATTCTTCTAATAGTATAATATTGAATAAAAGACATCCCTAAATCTTTCTGAAACAAACGATACAAAGATTTCTCGCTATACCCAAATTGATGTGCAATTTCTCCAAACAGAATCGTTTCTCCTAAATTATTTTCGACATACCGCAAGATTTTACTCAGCCGAGCATCTTTTGGCAAAGGCAATTCCAGAGGTAAATTGGTTAAACAAATTTGAGGTAATATTGCCTTAATCGCTTTAGCAATTACAAAATTAGGGCTGCCTTTTTTAAGATCTCCATTCCATTGATTGGTAAAAAGCATCATTTGAAGCAATAAATTATTAACTGGATAAATGCCCTCATTTTGATAAAAAGAGTCTTCCTCTTTTTCAACAGGAAAGTATAAGTTTCGCATCATCACATTCTCAGACTTTGGATGAATACTGTGTTCAATTCCTGCCGGAATCCATATAAAATGTCGTGCTGGTAAGAAATAGGTTTTAGTTTCTGTCGTTACAAATACAACATCACCTTCAGTATAAAGAAATTGTGCTTTATTGTGTTTATGCGTAGGAACATATAATTCTCCCATCAAATCATGGTAACAATAAATGCTCTTTTTATCAGCATCTACTGTTTTAATATAATACTTGTGCTCTTTATGAATTGAATGTTCCATTGAAGTAATTAAATGCAAAACAGCTTTTGTGATATATAAACATAAGGAAGAAAATTACACAAAGTGAAGTTACCTAAAATAAAAAAGCCTTTCCGTTAAGAAAGGCTTTTTTCAATATTGCGGTCTGGACGGGACTCGAACCCGCGACCCCATGCGTGACAGGCATGTATTCTAACCAACTGAACTACCAAACCCACTTGCTTTATTGTGGGGCAAAAGTACAATAGAAGTTGTGATTCTACAAGCTTTTTTGCGTTTTTTAAATAAAAAAAAATATAGTTTTTTTAATACCTTGATTTCTATCAAAGTAAGAAAATAAAAAAGTTGTAATTCTAAACAATTCAAACTAGAATGAGTAACATAAGAACAGCTAAACTCTTTTATTCCTATAATTGGAATAAACTTACAGTATTAGAAAATTGGAATTCGAAATTTTATAAAATTCAACTGCAAAGATTGCAAAGCTTAATTTATTTTGCATGACCCTGTACTTTGTGATTAATTTTCGTAAACCAAAAAGGTCTTAAATCAAAAAAGCCATCCACAAAAGTGGAAAGCTTTTCATTGGTCTAACTACTAAACCCGGTCAGCTTACAAGGCCGACCAAACAACACAACTAATTTTAGATACCGTATTTGGGCAAAAAAGCCTTTCCATAAAGAAAGGCTTTCCCCAATATTGCGGTCTGGACGGGACTCGAACCCGCGACCCCATGCGTGACAGGCATGTATTCTAACCAACTGAACTACCAAACCTCTGCGTTATTGCGGTTGCAAAGATACTATAGAATTTCATTTTTGCAAGACTTTTTGTGAAAAATATTTAATTTTTTTCGCACTTATCATCCAAAGGTTTGTTTTTCAACTAAGTAAGTCGTTACTATTTTTTCAAAATTCTCACCTACTGCAACCAGAACATACTTAATTCGGTTTTGAGCACAGGTTAAAACCAACCTCTTAAAATAACTTTCTACCTCTTTTTCATATTCTGCTTTCACATTATCTGCAAAAACAGCTACTTCTTCACCAGTTTCCAGGTCAATAAATTTACGTGGCGCATTATCAAAATCAAACTTTACCTCTGTTTCCTTATCTATTACATGAAACAAAACTACTTTATGCTTATTGTGTTTAAGATGCTGTAGTGCATTAAACAATAACTCTTCATTTTCCGACTGAAACATATCTGTAAACAGGATAATCATCGAGCGTCGGTGGATTTTCTCTGCAATCTGATGCAGGTAGGTAATCGTATCCGTTTTTTTAGCTTCCTTAGGCTTCTCTAAAAGCTCTTCTAATTTATTAAGCAACATTCTATGATGGCGATCACTACCTTTTTCGGGTGCATAATACTCATAACTATCCGAAAACACACTCAACCCTACCGCATCACGTTGTTTCTTTAGTATATTCATTAAAACTGCCGATGCTAAAACAGAAAAACCAATTTTATTCTCATAAAAAAATTGACCTGGTTTTAAATCAGGGTAATGCATCGATGCCGAATTATCTATAATTAAATGACAACGTAAATTAGTTTCCTCTTCAAATCGTTTTGCATACAACCGATCTGTCTTAGCAAACAACTTCCAATCTATATGTCTTGTACTTTCGCCAACATTATACACTTTATGTTCCGCAAATTCTGCCGAAAAACCATGAAATGGACTTTTATGCATTCCGGAAATAAAACCTTCTACAACTTGGTTAGCCAACATCTCCAGATGCTGAAAACTAGAAATCTTCTCTATTTGCGATTCAATCTTCATTCGCTTTACTTTTTTATTTTTTGCGCACGGTATAAATCATCTGTGGCTTGTAATAATTTTCTCTTTAGTATCGGACTAAAGTTAGGATTCTCTTTCAAGAACGTTTCCACTACATTATAAGCATAGCTTGATGAATATTTTCCAACCGTACTATTAAGCCAATCTTTTGGAAAAAATATATCTCCCGTACGCTGAATTTCTGTTACTAAATCCAAACAAAAACGAAGATGCTTTTTAGCACTTTCCTGACGCAATGGATGATGAATATTTGCTAAAGCCGACGAAACCCAAGTTTCTTTTTCTCTATTTTTATCCTCTTTTAAAGACAACATAAATGCATCTCTAACCGAATCATCTTTTGACAATGAAGGAAGCAAAAACTCGAATCTCTTTTGTTTATCCGGATTACTAATAGCTAACATTGCCTTACTTAGAACCTCATCTGATTTTTGATGCTTAAATATAGCCAAATTCATAGCTATACCCGTATAATCATCTTCATTTAATTTTAAATTAGCAATAACATCTTCTTTATTCCATATTCGGTATAATTTTTCTTTTCCAGAATCTGAATAAGCAATAGAACTAAACAAGCTAAATAGCGTTTTTTTAATATTTTTTGGCAAATCTAACTGCAGACGTGCATAAACAACCCCTTCAAGCTGTTGTTGGCTGATATTTTGTTCTTTCTCTGTTAGAAATTTCCAAAAAATGGTATTTAATTGATTAGACAAAATTTTAATAACCAATTCATTTTGTTCTACTTTAATTCCTTCCAGACAAGAATCAAACACTTTTGCAGGTACAACAACACCAGCTAACATATTCTCATAAAGATTGATATAACTATAAGCTCTTGCCACCTCATCCTTTATTGTTGGAATATTATTCAGACTATTTACATCTACAGGAAAAACACCATATCCAAAACCATCATAATTATATATAATTGTAGTTGGCTTAGGTAGTCCAAAAACATCTTCTACTTTGGTTACTTTATCCTTTAAAGTAACTTTAATTACCTTGACACCATCAGGGTACACTAATCCAATATCAAATATTTGTGGCCAAAGATTCTTAGATTTATCTTCTGCCTGTTGTTCTATTTCAAAACTTTTTATATTGTTTTTAGAATCATATTCTATACGACTCGTAAGAATCGGTCTTCCTGATTTATTAACCCAAACATCGCTCCATTTCTTTATATCTAATGGGGTTTCTGCATCCAGAATTTCAACTAAATTTTCCCAATTTGCATTATCATTTGCATATTTGTGTATATATTTCTGAATCCCCTTTCTAAACGCTTCCTCTCCCATTGAAGCTTCTAGTTGGCGCATCATGATTGGCGCTTTATTATAAATGATGCTTCCATATAGCGATCCTGCATTTTTAAGATTAGCCAATTTTTGTTTAATAGGATGTGTTCCCGCAGATCGATCTTCAGCATAAGCACTAGGATAATGAGCTGTTAAAAACTGCAAACCATGATTTACCTTTGGGAAAATTGGATTCATAATTTTATCTGCCATGAAATTTGCAAAAACCTCTTTCATCCAAACATCATCAAACCATTTCATAGTTACCAAATCGCCAAACCACATATGAGCCGTTTCATGAGCAATTAATTTAGCACGATTTAACTTTTCACTATCTGTAGCACTATTATCCAAAAACAAAGATGATTCTCTATACTGAATAGCCCCCACATGTTCCATTCCTCCATATTGAAACACAGGGATTGAAGCAAAATCTAATTTTTGAAACGGAAACAAATATTGCGTATAATTCTCCAAAAAAATCAAAGATTGCTGATGCAAATTAAAGATTGTATCTGTACTTGCTTTTATTTTATCTGGATTATTCTCCCTATACAGCATTGTCATTTGTCTATTACCACTAGAGTTTTGTGTAACACGTTTAAACTCTCCTGCTACAAACGAAAACAAATAAGTACTCATTTTATCCGACTTCCCAAACTTATAAGTAACTGCATCACCACTTTCGATCTTTTCTTTTACTGAGGCACTTGCCAAAACAGCCCAATCTTTTGGTACAGTAAGAGCAAGTATATAAGTTGCCTTAATATCTGGCTGATCAAAACATGGAAACAATGTACTAGCCCTATCTGGAACTAACAATGTATAAAGAAAATCATCATTTCTATTCAATGACAAATCTCCTGCAATAAACGAAATTTCAACTTTATTATCACCCAAAACCAAGTTCTTGTCAGAAATAACGATATGCTCTTTCTCATGTACAACAGCTACATTTTTACCGTTTACAAGAATTGTTTTTAAATTTTGAGATTTCTCATTAAAATCAAGATACAACGGCCTACTTAAATCAGATAATTTAAACTCCACTATAAGATTCGAAATAATTTCTTTAGCTTTTTTATCAGGAATTACAAATAACAAATTATAAGATACGTTAGAAATTTGTTGTTTTCTAAAAATTGCCAATTCCTCCGAAACACCACTTTCTAATAAAAAATCATTCTTTTTTACAGACTGAGACCAACAAGAACCTGATAAAATAAAGAAACTAAGGAAGTAATAAATAATTTTCATTTTTAAAATAGGTATAGATATTCGTTAAAAATAAAAAAAGGTTTGACTTGCGCCAAACCTTTTTTATATAAATAATCAGAATAGATTACAACAATGCGTCTAAACTATCTGCGTAAGTTTGTTTCGGAGCAACTCCTACTTGTTTACCTACTACTTCTCCGTTATGAAAAACCAAAACAGTTGGAATATTACGTACACCGTATTTTGCAGCAAATTCTTGGTTTGCATCTACATCTACTTTTCCTATTACTACTTTTCCAGCATATTCAGTGCTTAATTCGTCGATGATTGGACCAACCATTCTACAAGGCCCACACCATGCTGCCCAAAAGTCAACCATAACTGGTTTATCTGATTTCAAAACTACTTCTTCAAAAGTAGCATCTGTTATTGCTAAAGCCATTTTCTTTTTTGTTTAAAGTTTAACCCTCAGACATCTCTTTGGGGGACAATTTTTAATGAGTTTCGAACTCGAGTACAAATTTAGAAATTTAAAATCAATTCACCTCTATTTCCAAATTAGTTTTCATTATAAAAGCATCGTAAATCTTTATACTTGCCCTATTTTTTAATTACTTAT
>NZ_JADNRC010000010.1 GCF_015594725.1 Flavobacterium sp. ALJ2
ACGGTTACTTATACTAAAACTAGTGGTGTTTTTCAAAGAGGAGCTTGCGGAAGCACAGGAACCTATACTAATACTTGGATAGCAAATGATGATTGTAACAATACTTCATCAATCTTTACTCAAGTAATTACTGTTCAAGATAGTGCTATTCCAAATTGGATTACACAAGCAGGAACATTAGATATCACATTACAATGTAGTGATACATCAGGATTGACAACTGCACAAAATCAAGCACCAGCTGCTACTGCAAATTGTTCAATAGTAACTTATACCAAAACTAGCGGCCTGTTTGTAGCTTCTACTTCATGTGCCAATGCTGGAACATATACTAATACTTGGATTGCCCAAGATGATTGCGGAAATATCACTAATGCTTTCACACAAGTGATTACTATCGAAGATACTACAAAACCAACTTGGACTACTCAGGCTGGAAGTTTGGATATAACTATTCAATGTAGTGATGCTGCTGGATTAACTACTGCTCAAGCAAATGCTCCAACGGCTACTGATAATTGTGATAGCGACGTAACTAATATCGTTAAAACTAGCGGACAATTTGTAGCTTCTGCTTCATGTGGAAATTCTGGAACATATACTAATACTTGGACTGTTAAAGACGAATGTGGTAATACTTCGGACACTTTCACACAAGTGATTACTATCGAAGATACTACAAAACCAACTTGGACTACTCAGGCTGGAAGTTTGGATATAACTATTCAATGTAGTGATGCTACTGGATTAACTACTGCGCAAGCAACTGCTCCAACGGCTACTGATAATTGTGATAGTAATGTAACAAACATTGTAAAAGTAAGTGGACAATTTGTAGCTTCTGCTTCATGTGCCAATGCTGGAACATATACTAATACTTGGACTGTTAAAGACGAATGTGGAAATACTTCGGATACTTTCACGCAAGTGATTACTATCGAAGATACTACAAAACCAACATTCAATGGAGAGCTTCCTACTGACATTAGTGTATCATGTGATAAGGTTCCTGAAGCTGCAAATATAACTGCATCTGATAATTGTAATGTTGATGTACCTGTAATTTATACAGAAACAAAAAGCAATATCGAAAACGAATGTAGTACAAACTATATATTAACTCGTAAGTGGACAACTAGTGATTGTTCTGGTAATACAGCTTCATTTACTCAAGTAATTAAAGTTAAAGACACTACTCCTCCTACTGGAACAGCGCCAGCAGATATCACTAACTTAAATAGCATACTAGATATTCCTGTAGCAAATCCTAATGCGATAACTGATGCTGCAGATAACTGTAGCCAATCTGTAAATGTAACTGTAAGTGACACCAATAATGGAGGTACTGGTTGTGGCGGCGTTCCGTATATTCTAACAAGAACATACACTTTAACTGATTGCGCAGGTAATAAAACCGTACTGGTACAAACAATAACAATAAAACGCGATGCTATAGCACCAGTAACAGTAATTTCTACACAAGCTTGTAATGCTGATGAATCAACAGTTAACTTATTCGGTTTCCTACCAAGAAGCACAACAACAGCAGGTACTTGGGTTGATACTAATAATTCTAATGCTATAAACGGTAATGTTGTTACTTCTTTTGGACTTCCAGTCGGTAATTATTCATTTGAATATCAAATACAAGATGAAGCTTGCCCAAGAAGTCTATTTGTAAACCTTTCTGTCAATGATGATTGTAAAGTATTAGCATGTGGAACTATATTAGTTCATAATGCATTCTCTCCAAATGGTGATAGCATAAATGATAAATTTGTTATCGATAATATAGAAGATACAACTTGTTATCCAGATAACACTGTCGAAATATATAACCGTTGGGGAGTACTAGTATTTGAAACTAAAAACTATAACAACACAACAAATTCTTTCGATGGTTATTCAAGAGGAAGAACAACTATAAAACAATCAGATGGTCTTCCAACAGGAACTTACTTTTATATTCTAAATTATACTTCTGTTGATGGAAACGGTGCTATTCAAACCAATAAAAAAGATGGTTTTTTATATCTAACTAAATAAACAAACAAAACATAACTTACTGATAATACACTAACTATATTATCAGTAAGCTGTTTTTAGAGAAAAAAAACTGTAATTTTGATATACAAATGTATTGACCCATTTTTATCATAAACAAGAAAACAATTGCAATAATAAAATAATAAATATCTACTATGAGAACTAAATTATTTTCTTTCGTTTTGATGTTTACAGCTATAGTAAGTTACGCTCAACAAGATGCCCAATTTACGCAATACATGTACAACACCATAAATATCAACCCAGCTTATGCAGGGTCACGAGGAGCTCTAAGTATTTTTGGCTTATACCGTACTCAATGGGTTGGGCTTGATGGTGCTCCTAAGACAAGTACTTTTTCAGTAAACACACCAATAAATAATAGTAATTTAGGATTAGGGGCATCATTGGTTAATGACAAAATTGGTCCAACTAACGAAAATAATTTTTCTGTGGATCTCTCCTATACTATACCTACTTCACCAAACTTTAAACTTTCTTTTGGTATTAAAGCCACTGGTAATTTATTCAATTTAGATATCAACAAATTAAATCCAGCTGATCAAGGTGATCCACAATTTCAGAATTTAAATAACGTCTTCAAACCAAATATAGGAGCTGGGATTTATTTACATTCAGATAAAGCATACATCGGTCTGTCTGTACCAAACTTTATCGAAACCAATCGTTATAATGATAATGACATCGCAATTTACAAGGATAAAATAAATTATTATTTAATGGCAGGATATGTATTTGATTTGGATTATTATCAAGATATTAAGTTTAAACCTGCTTTATTGACCAAAATGGTAGAAGGTGCACCATTACAAGTTGATGTATCAGCCAATTTTATGTTTATTAACAAATTTGTAGTTGGAGTAGCTTATAGATGGAGCGCTGCATTAAGTGCTATGGTTGGTTTTCAAGTTAGCGATGGATTATATATAGGATATGGCTATGACCGTGAAACTACCAACTTAAACAATTATAATTCAGGATCGCATGAAATATTCCTGCGTTATGAATTTATCAAAAACAATAGTAAAATGATAACCCCACGATTCTTCTAAAAATATTTATTATGAAATCGGTAAGATTCCAAAGAAACAATATTAAATAAGAAAATCGATACTATGTTCCTCAAAAAAAACAAAAATAGATAAACATGAAAAACTTCACAATCATCTACATAACAATAATAAGTGTTTTTTCATTAAACAGTTATTCACAACAGAGCAAAATCGCTACTGGAGACAAGAACTATAATAACTATGCCTATATAGATGCTATTAAAACCTATGAGCGTGTAGCAGAAAAAGGATATAAATCAGAAGATATGTTCAAGAAACTAGGCAACTCCTATTACTTCAATTCTGAATTTGATAAGGCCGCAAAATGGTATGATGAATTATTTGCCATGACTACCGAAGTAGAACCTGAATATTATTATAGATATGCACAGTCATTAAAATCTAAAGGAGATCTTACCAAAGCCAATCAAATGCTTGATTTATTTAATCAAAAATCAAAAAAAGACACTCGAGGAAAACTTTATGAAAATGACAGGAACTATTTCGATCAGATTAAAGCAAATTCTGGGCGTTATAAAATTGAAGATGCAGGAATAAATAGTAAATACTCTGATTATGGAACTGCTTTTTATCAAAACAAAATCGTATTTGCTTCAGCAAGAGATACAGGTAGCTTAGGACAGCGTAAACACAAATGGACTGGAGAATATTTTACCAATTTGTACCAGTCAGATGTCGATCAGGATTATAATCCAAATACTCCGAGAAAATTCAAATCAAAAATAAACTCTAAATTTCATGAATCTACTCCTGTTTTTACAAAAGATGGAAAAACAGTTTATTTTACAAGAAACAATTACATTGATGGTAAAAAAGGAAAAGATGAAAACAAAATTACTTTAATAAAAATATACAAAGCAACGCTAGAAAATGATAAATGGACAAATATAATAGAAGTGCCCTTTAATAGTGATAATTACAGTACAGCACATCCAGCATTAAGTCCTGATGAAAAAACATTGTATTTTGCATCAGATATGCCCGGAACATTCGGACAATCAGACATCTACAAAATAGCTATAAATAACAATGGAGGATTTGGTTCACCAGAGAATTTAGGACCAGGGATAAACACTGAGGGAAAAGAAACATTCCCTTTTGTAACTGACGAAAACGAAATTTATTTCGCTTCGGATGGACATCCTGGACTTGGAGGATTAGATATATTTGTCGGGAAATTAAATGAAAAAGGAGTAAGTAATATCCAGAACCTAGGTGCTGATATTAATTCTCCCAAAGATGATTTTGCTTACGTAATCGATACTAAATCGCGAAGAGGATTCTTTACATCCAATAAAGATGGTGGACAAGGATCTGATGATATCTATAAATTTATAGAAACAAGAAAATTGGCTTGTGTTCAAGAATTATATGGCACGATCACCGATTTGGCTAATGGAGCAGTCTTACCAAACACAAAATTGACATTGTATGACAATAACTTTAAAATAGTAAATACTAGCTATTCTGATCAAAACGGAAATTATACTTTCCCAGTAGAATGTGGATTGGTATATAATGTAAGAGCAGAAAAAGAAAAATATACAACAAAGGAACAAAGTGTCACTATCCTTAAAGAAAACGGAAGAACAAATCTATCAATAGCACTAGAAAAATCAGAATGTGTTGTAACAATTGGTGATGACTTAGGTAAATGCTTTGGTATTAAAATGATTTATTTCGATTTGGATAAATCTAATATCCGTAGAGAAGCAGCTTTAGATTTAGAGAAAATTTTAGATGTTTTAAAAGAGAATCCAACAATGAAACTAGATATTCGTTCACATACAGATAGTCGTCAAACTCATAAATACAATGAAGCATTATCTGGCAGAAGAGCCAAATCAACTATAAAATGGCTGATCCAAAACGGTGTTTCTCCAAACAGATTGACTGGTAAAGGTTATGGCGAAACCCAACTTGTAAACGGTTGTTCAGATGGTGTACCATGTACCGAAGCTGAACATCAAATGAACAGACGAAGCGAATTTATTATTACAGCTCTATAACAAAACCGTATAATTTAACAAAGACCCCAATCCCGAAATTTCGAGATATGCAAAGGTTCACAAAGCTTAATTCTTAAGCTTTGTGAACCTTTATTTTTTTATTTTAAGAAATTTAGCGAAATAGCTTTGTTATTTTTCTTAATACTAACTTTTGTATCTGATCTATAAAAAACTAAATACCAACTTAAAAACGATGGAATATAAAAAAAGCTGTCTATAAAGACAGCTTTTTACCACTACAAATTAAATAGCCGTTATTAGTAAAATAACGGCTATCAACCTCAACTTAAATAAACCAGTAACATAAAAAGGGTTCTTTTATATCTATTTTCTATTTAAAAAAATAGATTCTAATTATATTTTTGCAAAAATATTAGTATAATATTTTCTTCCGTTTTCAGGATTTATTTTTATTGCTAAACCAAAATGCGTATAATCGCCTTCGATATTGTGTTTATGCCCAGTACTTGCCAACCAAGCTTTTAATACACCATCTGGTGTATTATAATTATAAGCTACATTTTCACCAACTTTTATCGCACCTAAAACTTTAATAATGTTTTCAGAACGAGCTACAAAATCATCATGATTAACTACATTATTAGCAATCATATACATATCATGTTCTTCTGATTTAAAAGAGATATGATTTATTGCTTTTAAAGCACTTAATCCTACACTAGCTCTATAATCATTAATCAATTTCATTGTTTCCAGTTCAGATTGATTATAGGTGTAGTTATTAACAACTCCTAAAGAAACACTTAATTCTTGATCAGAAACTGAATCAACCGAATCAGATGAGCAAGAATACATGGTAAACACTATTACCATCAGCGATAGAATATGACTTTTTAGTTTCATAATATCAGTAAGTTTAAGTTTAAAGTAGATTGTGGGGCAAACTCTTTAAAATGGTGTTTTTATAAAATTTGTTTCTTATTATTAGTTAAATCTACATATTTTATCGTTAAACCACCAAAAAAAACCGATGAACTACATCATAAAACTTTTTTAAAATATAATTTTCTTACACTTAAGACGAAAGTCGCTCAATATTCCATGAATAATCATCTTGAGCAGTATACCTAATTCTATCATGCAAACGATTAGGTCTTCCTTGCCAAAACTCTACCTCAACTGGAGCAACAAGAAAGCCTCCCCAATGTTTAGGTCTTAGAATTGCCTTTCCTTCAAATTCTTTCTCCAACTCTTTTAGGTTTTCTTCAAGAAATGTACGCGATGGAATGACTGCACTCTGATTAGAAACAATAGCACCAAGCTTACTGCCATCAGGTCTAGATTCAAAATAACTATCAGAAACCGACTCAGATGTTTTTGTAGCAATCCCTTTTATAATTACCTGACGCTCTGAATTTGGCCAAAAAAAAGACAAACAAACATGTGGATTATTTTGTATTGCTTTTCCTTTTTCAGAATTGTAATTAGTGTAGAAAATAAAACCTTCCTCAGAGAATTTCTTTAACAGGACCACTCTCGATTTAGGAAAACCATCCAATCCTATTGTAGAAACTGTCATTGCATTTACCTCATCAACACCTCCAAAGTCTTCTACTTCATGAAACCATCTATTAAAAAGATTAATTGGATCTTCTGGAATAGTAGTTTCCAGTAATTCACTTTTCTCGTAGGATTTTCTATAATTACTTAGATCATTCATATTTTTGACTATTTATTTTTAGACATCTTAGATTATTAGACTCCATAGAGGCAAATAATATACTATATTAATTACAACACTTTCATTATCATATTCTCTCATTTCCTAATTCTCACATCTAACTTCTCACATTAAACAATGCTAAAATTCAAAACTTCTTCCATCATCACCTAATAATACATTTGGGAAAATCGTTTCGGCTTCTTCTTTAAACAATTCGATGCTTTCATATCTGGTTGAATAATGTCCCAGAACCAAATTTTTAGCGTTGGCTTTTAAAGCAATAGTAGCCGCTTCTTTAGCTGTAGAATGCAATGTTTTTAGAGCCAAAGCTTCTTCCGATTGCAAAAAAGTGCTTTCGTGATACAATACATCTACATTATTTATAATTGGAATTACAGCTTCATGATATACAGTATCTGAGCAAAATGCATAACTCATAGGAGGCAAAGGATCAAATGATAATTTATCGTTGGTGATAATTGTTCCATCATCCAACTTTATATCTCCTCCGTTTTTAATTTTCTGATAATAACAAGTCTCTATATTATAATGCTGAACTGCATTTACATCGAGTTTTCTTTCAGATAATTTTTCCTGAAATAAAAACCCATTCGTATATACTCGATGTTTTAGAGGTATTGTAGTTACAATAACTTTTTGATCTTCAAAAACAACTTCACTTTGATCTGACTCTAATTCATGAAAGTACAAACCATAGTTTGTCCACGAACTTGATAACTTTAATTGTAGTAATATGATTTCTTTAATTCCTTTTGGACCATGAATATGCAAATCTGTAGTACGTCCTAAAAGGCTAAATGTAGATATTAACCCGATGAGCCCAAAAAAATGATCTCCATGTAAATGCGAAATAAAAACATGATTTATCTTAGAAAACTTAATCTTATTTTTACGCAATTGTACCTGAGTTCCTTCTCCACAATCAATAAGAAACAATCTGTTTTTAATTTCTAATACCTGCGAAGTTGGGTTGGTAAAAGTTCTTGGAGTTGCGGCATAACAGCCTAATATTGTTAGTTTCAATTTTATCTTTATTTGTTTATTGGGTAAATCGTTTATGAATAAAACATCAAAATAAATCGACTAAACAGTTAAACAAATAAACAATTAACCCCTGTTTTAAAATCCTAAATCTCTTTCTATTTCGTCCATCTCAATAATATCATGTGCCTCTAAAATCGAAGGAACAACAATCAATGCATTTGGAACTGCATTATAATCAATATCTGAAACGACAATAACAAAAGATTTTTTAGCTTTTTTATGTTGCTTAGATAGAGGTAATAATAATTTGATATCGTTTATAGTTAAATCTTTATGAGCCAACAAGTCGATAATAATATTATGATTTTCGAAAGTCTTAAATTGCTGCGTTATTTTTTCCAGAAAAAAAGTAAAATCTCCCTGAGTATCTTTAATTATTGTAGTATGTCCTTTTTGATCTACTTTCATTTTTTCAATTATTATACATTCTTTTATTCCAAATAAATCTTTGGAATAACGAAGGTAGTTTCTTTTTCGAAATTATTGAAGTTTTGAAGCCAAAAGATAAATAACTGCCATACGAACAGCTACTCCATTTTCGACTTGATTTAAAATAACCGAATGTTCTGAATCGGCTACTTCTGATGTTATCTCTACTCCCCTATTTATTGGTCCGGGATGCATGATTACAATTTCTTTATTCAAAGAATCTAATAATGCTTTATCTACACCATATTGTTGCGAATATTCTCTTGTAGAAGGAAAAAAGTTAACATCCATCCTTTCGTTCTGAACACGAAGCATATTGGCAACATCACACCATTCTAGTGCTTTACGCAAATTCGGTTCTACAGTAACTCCTAATGATTCAATATATCTCGGAATTAATGTTTTTGGACCACAAACTTTCACCTCAGCACCTTGCATTTGCAAAGCATATATATTAGATAATGCCACTCTTGAGTGAAGAATATCTCCCACAATTACTACTTTCTTTCCTGCAACATCTCCTAATCTTTCTCTTATTGAGTAGCTATCTAGTAAGGCTTGTGTTGGGTGTTCGTGTGCTCCATCTCCAGCATTTACAATACTAGCCTTTACATTCTTGGATAAAAAGTAAGCAGCTCCGGGATTGGCATGACGCATTACGACCATATCCACTTTCATCGAAAGAATATTATTTACCGTATCGATAAGTGTTTCTCCTTTTTTAACTGATGATTGTGCTGCCGAAAAACTAATAACATCGGCTGATAATCGTTTTTGTGCTAATTCGAACGAAAGTTTTGTTCTGGTACTATTTTCAAAAAATATATTGGCAATAGTAATATCTCGCAACGAAGGAACTTTTTTAATTGGTCGGTTAATGACTTCTTTAAAATGGTCGGCTGTTTCAAAAATTAGGTTAATATCATTCTCATTGATATATTTTATTCCTAACAAATGATTTACGCTTAATTCTTTCATTGTTTTGTTTATTTGTTATTTGTTAAAATTGCCAATCGTTTCGTTTTGCGATTAAACAATTTAACGATTCAACTTTTTAATTAGTAACCAAGTAAACGACATCTTCGCCATCATTCTCTTTCCAACTCACAATCACTTTCTCATTATTGATAGCATCTACCTGTCTGCCACGATAATCGGGTTGTATTGGTAAATGTCGGCTAAAACGCCTGTCGATTAACACCAATAATTCAATTTCTGCAGGTCGCCCAAAAGATTGAATAGCAGTTAATGCTGATCGAATGCTTCGTCCTGTGAATAAAACATCATCTATAAAAATGACTTTTTTATCCTCTACAATAAAGTTGATTTGGGTTTTATTAGCTTCTAGAGGCTTATCTGTTCTTCTGAAATCATCTCTAAAAAAAGTAATATCCAAATAGCCTAAAGCAATCTCAGGCGTTTTATATTCTTTTTCTAATAATTCTTTCAGTCGCTCTGCCAAGTAAACACCTCTGGGTTGAATTCCTACCAAAATCGTATCTGAAAAATCAAGATGCTTTTCTATCAATTGACAGGCCAAACGATGTAATATGATAGTAACTTCTTTTGAATTAAGTAATACTTTTTGACTCATAGTAAAGTGTAGTGTTTGGTTGTGCAAATATACAAAATCAGATTTTATT
Organism: Flavobacterium sp. ALJ2; assembly: GCF_015594725.1. Classification (GTDB taxonomy): domain Bacteria; phylum Bacteroidota; class Bacteroidia; order Flavobacteriales; family Flavobacteriaceae; genus Flavobacterium. The sequence continues at coordinate 9,971 of NZ_JADNRC010000010.1, forward strand.
TGTTGGGGTGTTCAGGCGGGAAATATTTTTTTTTGGTTTGGATAAGTGTTTAGAGCTTAAATAAATTTCAAACTACATACTTTAACTTGATAAAAAATAATATTTTTACATTTAGTTTTTAATTAAATGAACTATTTTACCATAACAATACTTTTTTTTCTTTTGACGTATGAATAAAGATCATGACAAATTAATCACAGACTTACATCGTTTTTTAAACTCACAAGATTTTAAATCAGAAAACGATCTAAGAAAGTTTATGGAAAGTATGGAGCAACAGATCCCATCACTTCCAGAAGAAATATTAACTTCTCAAGAACAAGCACAAAACTTAGTTTATGAAGCGTACGATCTTCCAACTGCTAAAGCCAAACAAAATATAAAAAAAGCTCTAAAACTTGACAGCAACTGCATTGAAGCATATGAATTCCTCGGTTCAATAGAAGATGTTGAAGAAATTGCAATTCTTTTTTATGAAAAAGGAATTAGAATAGGCAGAGAAAATTTTAAAGGAAAGTTTTTAGAAAAAAACAAAGGGAAATTTTGGTACATTCATGAAACCCGACCTTTCATGCGCTGCTTAAAACACTATTCCGATTGCCTATATTTAATGGGACAAGCAAAAGATGCCGCCGCTGTTTTAGAAGAAATAATTGGTCTTAATGAAAATGACAACCAAGGAGTTAGAGACCAACTTTTACTTTATCTTATCCTGCTTGAAGAGAACGAAAAATTCGAAAAATATACCAAGATGTTTAAAGACGATGACACTACATTTTCTCTTTTCAATAGAGCTTTGTTCACTTTCAAAACAGAAGGAGAAACAGATAATACTAATAAGCAACTCCAAAAGGCAATTAAGCAAAATAAATTTGTAGTGGCTAAACTTCTGTCTAAAAAACCAATTATCAACTCTAGTGACTATTATAGTTGGGGTAGCGAAGACGAGGCTGACTATTATGCAGAATTTGCTAAAAATATTTGGGAAAATACAAATAAAGCATCTTTATGGTTAAAGAAGTACAAGAACTATTAAGTTATAATAACAATTCTCAAAAACCTGATATATAATTTCAATACTATATCTCCTTAGAAACGTTATAATTCCGAATAACCTGATTGCTTAAATATGCTCAACGATAGCGCGGAAATTCTTTCCGTGCCCACAAAGTGAATAACTCAACATAAATTAAATCTAGATTCGATCAATAAAAAAAATGATTTACATCGATAAAAATACATTTCCACATTGTTACATTGAAGAGAATAAATTTGACTGGGGAGAACCATATAATGACATAACACCAATTTTTAATTTATCTATTAATCCTGAATTATCAGATATTGAATATACAATTGAAGTACTGGGCAAAATAACTTCAAAATTAATTTAGAGAAACTGTATAATATCCTACTTAAAAATGAAGAGAATGATCGTATAGAAAATTTTAATATAATAATTTTTAATCGAGAACTTCTCTTAAATAATATCAACAACTATTTAAATTATAATGCAGATAAGACTTCTCCCTGGAAACAATATTATGACAGATATTTTACCGAAAATGATTATTTGGAATCAATTGAAAAGGATCTAAACAGAAGATTATTATTTGAGAGAAAAGAATACTAATAATATTTTACTCTAGAACTTTTATCAAATCCCCCCATCGAGGTGATATATCGCAATCAGAAGAAAAACCAAAATATCGCTACGCTGTAGCTTTATCTCTAGAATCTGCATATTTGCTATAAATATGATGCTCAGCTGGAGCAAATCCCCATCATGTTTTCTAAAACTAATAAAAATAAAAAAGAAGCTATCCAAAAATTACTTTTCGGACAGCCTCTTTGCTATTTAAATATTCTTATTTACTACCTAACTATTTCACAATTAGCTTAGCAGTAAACAATTTACGAGAATGTATTTTTAAGATATAAACACCTTTTGGTAAATCTTGGTTTATAAGAGAGAATTTATTGTTGTTTACATTTTTTGTAGCGTACAATAGTTTCCCTTCCATATTATAAATTTCTATTTCATCAATAGGATATTCCGACTGAATAAAAGTTTCTGCACTACTATTAGTAGGATTTGGATATACTTTTAATCCATTATCGATTTTAAACTCGTCGTTACCTAGAGAACTATCTATTACTTCAAAAGAAACCCTGTTTGATACTTCGTTATAAGAATCATTGGTAAACATTACCAAAAAGTATTTTCCTTTTTCACTAGGCAACTCTGTGGTAGCAATGGCTTTAGTTCCTTCCGAAAGACCTTCAAAATAAGTGTAGCTCACCAATGGTTTTTCGTTAGGATTATCGCCTTCATGGTAAATACCCAACCAATCTTTTACAATTCCTGGAGCATCTGTCCATGAAGCTGTAATTTGTTCGCCAAGATCATATACGGGTTTATTAATCCATAATTCGGTAACCACAGCTCCAACTTTAAAGAATACTTTATTTCCGATAGCATTAAAACTATCCTGCAAATAGTATTCGGCATAATAATATCCTTTTGGCAAAGTACTAAATGACTTAGCATCTGCTACAGTTGTTACATATTGCCAACTAGTTGACGTAACTCCTGATCCTGGGTTTACTCCCATTCTATATATACCAATCCAATCTTTTGCTAATTGTGGTCCATTAGTATAATTAACAATTATTGGTGTTCCTACAGAATATTCGGTATTATCTGTAGTTAATACAGGAACCGGCCCAACATAAAAATATTTTCGAGGAGCAATTTCTGTATAACCTCCATTAGAGAATATTACGGCATAATAACGTCCTTTATTAGCCAATCCGTTAGGGAAATTAATAAATCCGCTTGGACTGCCATTGGTATATTGCCAAGTTAGCGATGGTGTTGTTGATCCCGGTGTTTGCCCATCTTTATACAATCCTATCCAAGTTTTTGTACTCGCTGGTGCATCGGTAAAATCAACTTTAATAGGTGCGCTTTGCGAATAAGTTAAGGCATCGGTAACAATCTCAGTATTCACATTATTACTTCCTGTTACAGTAAATGCTTGAGTATCGCTCCAAGGAGACCATTCAAGATTGCGATCTCTGTATCTTAATTTCAAATAATATTTCCCATTAGGAAGTGAGTTCGAAGCCAAATCCATCTTTGTAATGTCTACACCTAGATTTATATCAACAGTTGAATCTTTTTGAGTCTTATATTTTCCGTATAAATTTTCGAAATCGCGATATACTTCTTTTTTAATTATATCAAATGTTGGCGTTTGCGAAATTAAAAACTGACTTGTATTTAACAACTCATTCGTTGTTGTACTATATGCAGAACCAGTCACTGTTAAAGGTAAGGTAACATTTGCCGCAAAAGTATTTGTAATGGCTGGTTTTACTGGTGCTACTTTGTTTTTATATCTATGAAACTCATCCATTAACTGGTTGTTTTTCCATTTATCAACGCTTCCGATAGAATAGCTTTCGATATCCATTTTTCCGTTGGTAACATCAATATCTACAATTTGGTAAATCCAATTGCATATTGTTTTCTGCACATCTTCAAAATCTTGTTCTGTAGATGATCCCCAATATTGATCCCAAGCTGTTCCGCCCGAAATGATATTATATGTTGGTGTGTTTTTTAATTGTCCTCTATGGTACAAATGATGGTGCGCGCCAATATGCATAGAATATTTTGGAGAAGTGACCAATAAAGGAACGGCTGTATTACGAACCCATGTAGAGATATCTCCAACATATTGCTCTGCTTGATAAGGCCTGTGGCTAAGAGAAAAAATCCACTCTACAGTACTATCTGCATTTGCAGCAGCGAGAACCTGTTGTAACCAAGTTAGCTGTGCAGCTCCTGTATGCTCTGAACTTAAACTGATAAATAAAACATTACCCGCTTGTTGTGCATAATAGTTTTCTGTGCCTGATGAAATCCCTTTATAGGAAAGCTCACTGATATAAAAATGATCGTAATACGAATTCATACCAAGTGTTCCATACGTTTCATGGTTTCCTACTGTAGTCTGAATCGGAATATTACCAGATAATCCCCTGTTCTTTTTAAAGTGTACGTTTTCGTAATGATCTAAAGTTCCTACATCGACTTGATCGCCTACCATAAAAGTCATCGAAATATTATCTTCTGGAGATAATGTAGATCCCCATTTTTGTTTTATTTTTCTTTTTGCTGCCGATACTAATGAATCATAACGAGGTACTGCTTTTAACTGATTATCTCCCATAATCAAAAAACGAATATGCCCATCAGCAGTAGCTGCTTGCCCAGGGTTAGGCAATGTTTTAAACGAATAAACGGTAGATACATCTGCACCGGTTTTTATTCTGTAATAATATTTAGTGTTTGGTGAAAGATTCATCAGTTTCGCACTGTGGTAAAAATAATTCCCTGGATAACCCGAATCTGTAAAGACATTGGTATTTCCTGTAACTGTAACATTAAGGTTTGTCGCAGTTGTTCCGTATTCTACAATAGTTTCAGGATTACTTTCTGTCTTCCAGTTAACATAAATAGATGTGGGAGTTGCGTTTTGCAAATAAGGAAATAGTTTTTGTGCTTCTGCGGTAAAGCCTATTCCTAATAGTAAGAGTAAAAAGTAGATTTTTTTCATAAGTTGCTTTTCGTTGTTAGACGAAACAAAAGTATTCTACCAAAATGCAAATACTTTTAAGACAACATTACCCTTCTTTTATTTTTACTTCTCCATATTGTAAAGTTAATAACACACAGAATGCTAAAAAAAGGAAACACAGATAAAAACGGTTTTTTTGTGATGATTTTAAAAATTTGTTTTTATCCACGTTCTGTTTTCTGTTACAGAATACTAAGCTACAACTGCCTTTTTCTCTTTCCTAAAAGAAATCCAAGTAAGCTTATACCACAGCGCTTCTAATGGTACTTGTCTGTGTATTTTTAACCACCTTGTACAGAACCCAAGTTGATGTAAAAACAAAACTATACCTAATTATCAAACCAAACAGTGCCCCTGCATATTTGTAAAGCCATAACGATAGTAAATAAATGATCCTAAAATAACATACATCAATATATCACCTAAAAAAAAAGATTGTCTTTGCTAATCCGAAAACAAACAATATAGTAAGTCACCAAACTTACCTCCACTTAAAATCATTTCCTTTTTTATGCTGATTATCATATTGAATAAAAAACAAAATAATAAAACATTTTACAGAAATTATATAACACTCTTTTTCTAGTATTTATTAATTTCACAAGGAGACAATAATGATTGTCATTTTTAATTCATTTAAAAACTAAAAATCATGAAAAGCAAACTATCTATAATACTAGTCGCTTTAATTACATCATTATCTCTTACCAGCTGTGAGGTTGTAGAAGGCATTTTTAAGGCAGGAATGGGAGTTGGTGCTTTTGCTGTAATTATTGTAATTGTTTTAATAATTTATCTGATTATTAAAATGTTTGGTAAGAAATAATAGAATATAAAAAATCCCATCTGCTGGTGCAGATGGGATTCTTAAAAAAATATATTATTTAGATATTAAGAATACATTTTCACTCTTAATTCTTGTACTTTTTCATCATCTAGGTATTCATCAAATGTCATGTAACGATCGATAACTCCATTTGGCGTAAGCTCTACTACTCTATTACCTACAGTTTGAGCAAACTCATGATCATGTGTCGTAAATATCACTGAGCCTTTGTAGTTTTTTAACGAGTTATTAAATGCTGTAATCGACTCCAAGTCTAAGTGATTTGTTGGCTCATCTAACATTAACACGTTAGCTCTTTCCATCATCATTCGAGATAACATACAACGTACTTTTTCTCCTCCTGATAAAACTCTACTTGTTTTTAAAGCTTCTTCTCCTGAGAAAATCATTTTCCCTAAAAAACCTCTAATAAAAACCTCATCACGTTCTTCTTCCGTTTTTGCATATTGACGCAACCAATCTACTAAACTCAAATCATTTTCGAAGAAAGAATGGTTCTCTGCTGGTAAATAGGCTTGATTTGTTGTAATTCCCCAATCAAAAGTACCTTCATCGGCTTTTTGATTGTTGTTTAATATTTCGTAAAAAGCTGTTGTTGCACGAGAATCTTTAGAGAACAAAACAATTTTGTCTCCTTTTGCCATATTCAAATCAACACCTTTAAATAAAATATCTCCATCAATTGAAGCACTTAAATTTTCAACATTCAGAATTTGATCTCCTGCTTCACGATCCTGATCAAAAATAATTGCTGGATAACGACGGCTTGATGGTTTTATTTCTGAAATATTAAGCTTACTAATCATTTTTTTACGAGAAGTTGCTTGTTTAGACTTGGCAACGTTAGCACTAAAACGACGAATAAATTCTTCTAATTCTTGTTTTTTCTCTTCGGCTTTCTTGTTTTGTTGTGCACGTTGTTTAGCCGCTAATTGACTAGATTCATACCAAAACGTATAGTTACCTGAATAATGGTTGATTTTACTAAAATCGATATCTGAAATATGTGTACAAACCGAATCTAAAAAGTGACGGTCATGCGATACTACAATTACTGTATTTTCATAATTTGCAAGGAAAGTTTCTAACCAAGCGATTGTTTCAAAATCCAAATCGTTGGTAGGCTCATCCATGATTAGTAAATCTGGATTACCAAATAAGGCTTGTGCCAAAAGGACACGAACTTTAATTTTACCCTCAAGATCTCCCATTAATGTATAATGGTGCTCTTCGGCAATACCTAAGTTAGACAACATCGAAGCAGCATCAGAATCAGCGTTCCATCCGTTCATTTCTTCAAACTGAACTTGCAACTCTCCTATTCTATCAGCATTTTTATCGTTATAGTCTAAATAAAGTTCATCCATTTCTTTCTTAACAGCGTACAATACCTTGTTACCCATAATTACGGTTTCAAGAACTGTATGCTCATCAAACATATTGTGGTTTTGGTTTAAAACCGACATACGTTTTCCTGGCTCTAAATGGATATGTCCTGAAGTAGGATCCATTTCACCTGAAATTATTTTAAGAAAAGTTGATTTTCCAGCACCATTGGCTCCGATAACTCCGTAAATGTTTCCGTGAGTGAAAGTTGTATTTACTTCGTCAAACAAAATTCGTTTGCCAAATTGTACCGATAAATTATTGACTGTTAACATGAATGTCCTATTTAATTAATTTTGTGCAAAAGTAGTGAAAAAGGTTCAGAGGTGCAAAGAAACTAGGTCCCTAAGTTTTTTTAATATGAAAATAGCTAAAAATAGTTCTTGCTATAGATTATCTATAAAGAAACGCAGATGATGCCCTATTTACAAAAGTAAAGACACAGGTAAAACAGATTCAAAAACTTTATAAACCTTGCAATTATTATTTACAATTTACTTTCTTTTTCCAAAGCTACTTCTAGGCTTTTATAATTATTTAAAACTTTAGCAATAAAACCTTCTTTGTTGATAATGAAATGCGTGGGAAAAGCATTTAACTGCAACGTTTCATTCATATAGATTTTCATATTTGGAATAACCGAATATGAAAATGGCTTTCTAGCCAAGAATACTTTTAACTGTTTTGGGGTATCTTCTGCCAAACTCACAAAAAGAATGTCTTTCCGTTCTTTATATTTTTCTACTAATTTATTTACATCTCGAAATTCTTTGATACAAGCAGCGCAATGAATATACCAACATTTTACAACTACAATTTTACCTTTCATCATTTCGTTAGAAACCAGATTTCCATTTAAATCCTTAAAAGAGAATTTAGGAAAAGGGGTATTTTCCATTTTAAAATTCTTATACGCATCAAAAGCTTCTTGGTTAATTGTTGCTTTTATACTTGTATCGGAATTAGGATTGATTTTAAATAATTTATAGTAATAAATGGTATCATCTGATTGTAATCGAATTGGGATATAACTTTCATTTGCTAATTGATCTAAAAAAGTCTCTTTTGGTATTTCACTCGAAAGCGTGTCTAACGCAACAAAATCTCGAGAAAGCATTATGTTTTTACTCTGATATGTCCACCAATTACTGTAACTATTTTGAATTTTGACAAAATCAACTTCTGGATTACCGTACTTGGGTTGTCCAAAACCTGAAGTGAAAATCAGAGAAATTATGATAAATAAAAAGGACTTCTTCATGAAATTTAATGAACTAATTGAGATTCAAAAATAGTTAAAAAATAGATGAATTTACTCAATCACTATAAAGCAAAAAAACCTGGCACTTAGTGCCAGGCTCATAATGATTTCCTCTAGGTAAAAACCAAATAACAAATTACCTAAATTCAATGCATTTATTCAAAACATGAAAAATATAATTAAAAAATAAATAACCAAACTCAATTTTAATTGCCTCAATTTTTCATTTTTTTGAAATCTTAAAATCTTAATCTATTCCATTAATTTAAAAAGTTCATTACCTTAAATGTTTTTTTTCTTCCTTGCTTATCAGTCACAACTACTATAAACAATTGCTTTGTTGTGAAACTTCTATTCTCAAGCAACAAACTATTACTGTCTTGAATATTCTTGTAATTCAATATCGACTGTCCAAGCATATTGTACACCTCAACTTGATCAATACTACTTTCTTCATTAGAAATCGCCAAAGCATTATCTTTAAAGTAAGCCATCATAGTTGTATTACCTACTTCTATCTTATCTTCTGCTTTTATTTTGGCACTTTGCGTAGCAAAATAAGTAGCATAGGCATTAGAAAATTGATATCCTGATCCACAAGCTGCATCCCAGTTAATTGACCAAGTCATAACTCCCCTCATTCCTGGTTGTGCACCAGATTTCATCGTATAGGCTCTTCCTGGATATGTAGTCCCATATCTCAGGTAATTAAATGCCTGAATACCTTTTTCTGGTGTTAAATACCCTCCTGCCGGAGCTGCCGGAGCACAAGCTGGAATTGCAATAACAATTTTAGAAGCTGGTAATGGTGGGAAATAAAATCCTGTAGAAGCCACATTAAATCCTTTCATTAACATATCTGACATAGATACTAAGAAATCAGGAGTTGCTTGTGAATAAGCGGCATTATCAAGAGCTAAAATCGATCCTGTATTGTACAATTGCACCATTAAAAGATCTAGCTCATTACGCAAATTATGAATTACTGGCAAGAATGAACCTGCTCCATCTGAATAAACTGAGTATCCTACTTGTACATAGAATGTTTCTGGTGCAGATGTCAGGATAAATCCTGTTCCGTAATGTGCTTTTAACTCTTTGAAAGCATCTACAATATTCTTCAATTTTGGATATGGAGTAATCGCCGCATAAGAAAAATCTTTTAATGCACCTGCTCCAAAATTCATAGAACCACCTTCAAAATCAATATCAATTCCGTCAAAATTATACTGATCAACTATTGCTTTTAATCCGTTTACGAATATATTTTTTTGAGCAACAGTCTGTAATTCTACGTGACCGTTTTGTCCTCCGATAGAAACTATTACTGGAATTCCTTTATCTCTTAAAAATTTAATATCGTTTTTTAACAACTGTGGATTGAAAACTCCATTTGTCATGTATCTTGGTTCGTTTACAACTAAGATTGGAGTATATCCATCTCTGTTTTGTGTCTCGATGAAAGAATAAACCACTACGTTGAATTTTTTATCTCCCATTTGGTTAAAATACAAGAATGGTGCACTAGTATTATCCCATCCGTGAGCGTAACCTACAATAACTTTGGCTGGCAACGGATTAAATGTCGATACTGAATTAATAATCGTAATCGTTTGGTTCAATAATGTTTCGCCACCCAAATTGTCTGTTGCTTTTATAATTATTGTGTAAGCTTTATAGGCATTTGGAGTGAAAGTATAACTATAAGCACTTCCTGTACCTTTAGTCATTGTGTAAGAAGCACCATCAATACTAATAGAAACACTTGCAATTGTACCATCAGCATCTGTAACATTTACACTAACTGGAACGGCTTGAAATCCTGAAGCTTGATTAATTGTTGTTGATACTGGTGAAACCCAAGCCACTTCTGGCAATGTATTAGGGCAAGTTGTACCTGAACATTGTAAATAGAATGCTTTTGTATTTTCGGCAGTTACACCATTAGAAGCTGTAACAGTAGCTTTCAACGTATAATTTTTATTAAAATCTGCTGCAACTGGTACCCAATTTGCTACGTATTCTGTTCCTGAAAGTGTTGCAGTACTATTTTGTCCGTTGATATTAAATACAACTGATGAAATAGCTAAGCTAGCATCTACACTTGCAGCTGCTTTCAGCTGAATAGCAGTTCCAGGAGCAATCGCTATTGTTGCCAATGATGGACTTGTAATGGTAATCTGAGGTGGTGAAACTGTATTTGTATTGAAATTATAAACTTGCGGTGTTGTTGGTACTGCAAAATTTGCCAAATTGGTTGGATAGTATGTGATATTATTGTTTTCCCAAGCGTTTAATTTTAAGCTTAAAATGGTAGTATACCCCGCGATAACTGAATTGTCGAAGCTGAAAACTCCTTGTGCATCTGTTATAGCAATAACACTTTTCCAGTTGTGTGTACTATCTGTCCATGGCACAACTAATTCTACTTTGGCTCCTGATACTGGAATCGCACCATTCTTAACTGTACCGCTAATTTTGGTATCTGCAGCAATAGCATTTTGCATTAAGCTTAATTCTCTATTTGTTGCTATCGAAGCTGATGTGTTTGCTTGTACTTCCTTTTTAGCTGTAACAACTACTGGTGCTTTTTCATTTAGTACCACATTCTTTTGTGTAACAGCTGTTGTATTAAAATTATATACCTGAGCTGTTGCTGGAACATTAAGATTTGTTAAATTAGAAGGCAAATAGGTAACTTCACCATTCTGCCAACTATTTAATTTCAAACTAGCAATAATTGTATATCCTGAGAATATTGCATTATCAAAACTATATTTTCCTTGTGCATCTGTAGTAGCTAAGAAAGTAGCATAAGGATGGGCATTATCAGTCCAATTAAAGATTAACTCTACTTTAGCACCTACTACTGGATTTCCACCATTCTTAACTGTTCCGCTAATTTTACTAACTGGAGCTGCATTTTGTGTAAAGTTTAAAATTTTACTTGCTGTAAGATTGTTGTAAACCGTAGATGCTGGTGAAAATGTTACTCCTGCTTTTGCAATTGTTACTGTATAGTTTGCTCCCGAAGGTAAATTAGCAACACTATACGCTCCTGTAGCACTAGATACTGATGTAAATGTTGCTGTTCCAGAAGTTGCCGTAACTGTAGCTCCAGAAACTGCTGTAGCTCCATTCATCACGCTTCCGCTAATCGTATAATATACAGTTTGAGTGAAGTTTAAAACTTTATTATCACTTAAAACTGGATATACTGTAGTTGCTGGTAAAAATGTCTTACCCGTTTTTGAGGCCGTAACAGTATAATCAAGTCCTGCTGTTATACTACCAATACTATATGCTCCACTTGCATTAGAGACTGCTGAAAAAACTATAGTTCCTGCTGTTGCTGTAACCGTTGCTCCTGCAACCGCTGTAGTTCCATCAAGAATAGTTCCGCTAATAGTATAAAGTGGTTGTGTTCCGTTTATAACAACATTAGCTTGGTTAGCTGTAATATTTGTTAATATAACTGGCGTAAAAGTATACGCACTTTTTAAAGCTGTTACCGTATAATTTGCTCCTGAAACAACATTATTAAATGTATAATTTCCGTCTGGAGATGCTACCGTTTGTACAATAGCATTAGTTGCATCTTTTAACTGAACAGTTACACTTGGCATTAAATTTGCTCCATTTTTAACAGAACCGCTCACTGTTAATGTTCCTATTACCGCAGCACGAAATGTATCATCTACCTGAGTTAGTAATGCATTTGGAATAGCACCTCTTGTATCTTGAGATAACTCCCAAATCATTCCTCCTCCAAGATTTTTAGTTTTAATATATTGTGCTTTTAAATCAATTGATTGTTTATCTTCATAACTAATAAACTGACGTAAAGCAGCATTATATAAATAAGGAACTTTGGTTGTATTATCCCAATACCTTACCCATCCTGCTGCTGTAGCTGTTGGTGTTACCAACATAGTATTTGGATCTAAATAAGGATGCGAATTTGTTACTGGATTACCTACTAAATCACAAATTTCGATACTTCCAGATTTTTCACAAGCTGCAGGACCATCCCAAGTTCCAGTTGGATTTTGTGGATTTGTACATCCTGAAACAACATACCTTGGAGCAGCAACATATAATCCATTGGTTGAATTGGTGGCAACATTATCAAATTTTTTTCCGTAGAAGGGCAATCCCATCACTAATTTATTAGCAGGAAAACCAATAACATTCAGATATTGATTTGTTAAATCATCAAGTGATTCAGACTGAGTTGCATTGTATAACGGATCATTAGTATTTCCGCTTGGATATAAAGGAGCGTTGTAGCTCGTTTTATCATACCAGTTTCCACCAAAGTCATATCCAAAATAAGTGATATAATCACAATAAGTCGAAATGTCTTCTGTCATTCCATATTGTGCTCTATTGTTTGGACCTAAATATTGTGCCGATACATTTCGAACATTATTTCCTGCTGCAATAGTGATTAATTTATTTGGCATTGCCTGGCGCATTGCTTTTAATAAGTACACTAAATTCTTATTATCATCTGGACTATATTTTTGTGGAGGAACTAGCGATCCATTTACAACCTCAGTACCATCTGTTCCTCCAGAAAGAGGATATTCCCAGTCAATATCAAATCCGTCAATAAATGGATAAGTAACCAGAAAATTAGCCATATCTGCAGCCAAAGCTGCTCTGGCAACTGGACTTGCTGATATTGGAGAAAGGTCTTGGCCTTTTGTCCAACCTCCGACAGAAATTAAAATTTTTAAATGAGGGTACTTTTCTTTAAGCTTCTTCATATCATAAAAATTTCCTTTTACAGGAGCATCCCATGGAATTCCGCCTTCAGTGTGTTCAAAATCAGCATAGGTATCTAAGCTTTTTAACTTTGTATTCTCTGGCCGTGCCGGATCAAAAGTAGTTCCGTAAAAAGAATAATTTAAATGGGTCAGTTTGATACCGTCAATCTTAGGTACATTAAAGTCCCTTGCATAGATAGACCATTGCGCATAGTATCCGACAACTTTTTTATTATGTGCTGGTTGGGCAAATAATACGATCGGAAACAAAAATAAAAACAGTAATCTGTAATAATGTTTCATAATTAATAATAGGTTGGTTAATAAAAAATAAACATCCAATTGTATCAAATGAAATGATTGATAATACAAAAACCAATGAGTCATTTTAGACAAGTGGCAATCACAAATTCAATTACATAAAATGCAACTAAATTATTTTAAATTAAAACAGATAGACTTGGGGGCTTAGTAATCTTAATGTTTTATTATATTTTTAAAACTTAAATATCTATTTAATACAGATTCTGATTCGAAAATCAAATCCTAACTCTTCACCATAATCTATCTCTCCTAGAAATTCTAGAAGAGATAATTACTAGTTAATTATGGCAACTAAACTTCAACTAATTCAATTATTAATCTAACTCTACTTTTATTCTATTCTACTTTATATTATAACAATTTTTTTAAACTTTCATAAACAGCTAATTCTACATCTCCATAATCTTTAGAGTTGCATTTCTCTAATAAATCGTTTAAAACTGCTGGTGAAACTTTTGCTTTATTATCCAATACATTTATTAATTGCTGCGACAGATCACTAAGATTAGTAGCAAGAGGTAAAATAGGCTGAATTAAAGGTGCGTTTTCACTTAAACTTGTTAGGCTAGCTTTTAAACCTATCCATTTATTTAAGAATGAAGTTACTTTAGCTTTATTTTCAGCAGATTTATCTACTAAATATTCTTTCACAACTGCATCAAAAGCAATTGCATCTGGTGCATCTGGTGTACAAGCATCCGCAAACAGTGTAAATGGAGAATACGTTTGATATTCAACTCCACCTTTATTTCTCTTATATCCTTTTAAAGGCTCACATATATTAGAGAAATCACTTAATGCTGTAATGCTTTGATTATTTGCAATATTTCTTAAGATTACATCTTTGTTTCTAATATGTGTAATTCCTAACTCTTCTAATCTAAATGAAACAACCGCTAATCTTTTGCGCATGCTGTTTAAATCTGTAATATCTTCTGCAGACCATAATCTTTCGGCAATTGCTGCTGTTCTTGGCCAAAGTCTTGAATCCATTGTTAAAGGTGTTACAAGTTCTGTCCACATTGTAGCTTCTCCACCTAATACTCTTGCTTTTTCTTCTGGGGTAAAGTTTGCACTTTTAGGTAATGGATCGTTTAAATAATGTGCTTCTACTCCTTGAACTAAATCAATATAATATCCATTAGACAAAACAGTTTTGTAACCATTTTTAACAGATTCAGTTAATGATTTACCAACTGCAACACCTTCATTAGGACCTCTCCATGCATGAATAATTGCATCTTTAGACATATCTTTTGTCATAATCTCTTCCCAACCCATCAATTGTTTGCCGTGTTTTTTAAGCATCGGAACTAATTTCATTGTAAAATAAGTCTGCAAATCATGATTGGTTTCTAACTTATGCTTCTTTTTAAACGCTTGTATTTTAGGGTTCGCATCCCAGTCTTTACCTTCATTTTCATCTCCTCCGATATGAAAATATGCTCCTGGAAATAACGGACATGCTTCATCAAAAATCTCACTTAATAATTGATAAGTTTTAGGATTAGATGGGTCTAACGTAGGGCTAAAAATCCCTGCATTACGCTCAATACTATATGTAGATACTACTGCCGCTTTTGCACTACCTTCTGCATTTCCATTAGATATATTTACTACTTTACTTCCTATTTCTGGGTAAGCTGTTAAAATTGCTGATGCATGCCCCGGTACATCGATTTCTGGTACAACCAAAATCCCTCGCTCATCAGCATATTTAACAATGTCTTTAATTTCTTCTTGTGTATAATAAAATCCATCTGAAGCTAGTTCAGTAAGTTTAGGATGATTTTTTAATTGTATTCTCCAACCTTGATCATCTACCAAATGCCAGTGAAAAACATTCATTTTCATAGCTGCTAATGCATCTAAATTTCTTTTAACTACATCTACTGGTTGAAAATGTCTCGCAACATCCATCATTAAGCCTCTCCATGTAAATCTTGGAAAATCTGAGATTTGAGAAACTGGAAAGTAGTAAGAGGTACTATTATTTTGTAACATTTGTAATAATGTTTCTAGACCATGTAAAGCTCCTAAATCACTTGTTGCATTAATTATGATTTTATTTTGCTCTATATCAAGATGATAACTCTCGTCTTCATATAAACCAATTTTACCACTTTTAGTGCAATTTATTTGTAATTGTGCTGTAGGTGCCGAATTAAGTTTGGTCAAAAAATCTTGTTCAAAAAACAATCCTGTTCTACCGTCTAATCGTCTTAAAAAACGAGTTGCCCCGCTAAAAATTCTCGGATTAGGATTTCCTGTAATATTTATTGTAAAACCTTTTGTTAAAGCAAATGTACCCTCAGATAAATTTATTGTTTGTGGCCATGGCATAAGGTTTAATTGCTCTCTTTTAATTTGAGCATTGGCAACTATACCAGAAAATAATAAGATCAATATATATTTCATACTTTTTGTTGTAAAAGAGTCTTTTTGCAATAAATATTGACTTAAAAACTCGGGTAAAAACAAAACTCAGAAGAAAACCTAATTGAACCTCTTTATCACCAAGGTTATCACTCTGAATTTTGTAACTTAAATTATTCTAATTCATGCAATCTATTAATAATCAAAACGTTTAAAAGCTTCAATCGCTTCGTATTCAGCCAGACCTAAATCATCATATAAAATCGCAGTGTTTTTATTACGATCTTCGGCTCTAACCCAAAACTCTCTGGAGTCATTTCCTTGAAACATAACTCTGTCTTTTTGAGATTGGTGGTATAAAATAGCATGACGTTTTAGCAATACTTCTGATGGACTTAAAGGTACAGCCATGTCTATTTCATGAATATCCCATTCGTGCCAAGCACCTCGGTATAACCATAACCAGCAATCATCCATATAAGGTTGTGGTTTTAGTTCCTTCATTGCTGCAAAGATGGCATTCAAGCATACTTCATGTGTTCCATGCGGATCAGCAAGATCTCCAGCGGCAAATACCTGATGTGGTTTTATTTTTTCGATAATGTCTTTTACGATAGCAATATCTTCTAGACCTAACGGATTTTTCTTGATTTGTCCTGTTTCATAAAACGGAAGATCCAGGAAATGGGTATTAGAATCTTTCAACCCAATATATCTTGTAGCTGCATAAGATTCTCTTCTTCTTATTAGCCCTTTTAGTTTGCGAACTTCTAAGGAATCAATTTGATTTTCTGATTTATTATTCAAAAACTCAATTACTGATTTGAAATTTACTTTAGTATCTGCATCGGTAATAAAATCGTTACTTACCTCAGCAAACTTCAATGCTTCATCATCGGTAACGGCAATATTTCCAGAGGTTTGATATACCACATGTACATCGTGACCTTGTTTTATTAATTTTGAAAATGTTCCTCCCATTGAGATAACATCATCATCTGGATGTGGACTAAAAAGAATAATTCTTTTCTTTGCAGGGGTGGCTCTTTCTGGACGGTGTGAATCGTCTGTATTAGGCTTTCCTCCTGGCCATCCTGTAATAGTATGCTGCAATACGTTGAACATGTTTATATTCAAATCATATGCAGAACCTTCCTGAGCCAACAAATCAGACATTCCGTTATTGTTGTAATCTCTATCAGTTAATTTTAGAATAGATTGTTTCGTTTTTTGGCATAGCCAA
Organism: Flavobacterium sp. ALJ2; assembly: GCF_015594725.1. Classification (GTDB taxonomy): domain Bacteria; phylum Bacteroidota; class Bacteroidia; order Flavobacteriales; family Flavobacteriaceae; genus Flavobacterium. The sequence continues at coordinate 26,829 of NZ_JADNRC010000010.1, forward strand.
ACAATCGCTTTACTTTTTAATTCCTGATTCCAAATGCACTCACCAACTAACCACGGTGTTTTAAAACGAGTTAGTTCAGATGCAGCTGATTGGTCTAAAACAAAGGTTGCATTGCTATGATTTTGCAGGAATGTGGCTGGAATTTCTGAACTAATATCCCCTTGAATGGTTCTCTTGATAATATCGGCTTTGTTTTGTCCCCAAGCCATAAGTACTATTCTTTTGGATCTGAGAATTGTAGATACTCCCATTGTAATGGCCCTTTTTGGCACATTATCAATTCCGTTAAAATCGGAAGAAGCATCTACTCTCGTGATGTGATCCAAAGTAATAATACGCGTTCCTGAATTTATATGCGAACCTGGCTCGTTAAATCCTACGTGTCCTGTACGACCAATTCCTAATAATTGAAAATCCAATCCTCCAGCATTCTTTATGTTCATTTCATAATCAATGCAATACTGATTCAATTCATCGATTGCAACTGTTCCATCAGGAATATTAACATTCTCTGGATTGATATCGATATGATTAAATAAATGTTGATGCATGAAATGATGGTAGCTCTGATTGTTTTCTCTAGTCATCGGGTAATATTCATCCAAATTAAAAGTAACAACATTGCTAAAACTTAATCCTTCTTCTTTGTGCATTCTAACTAATTCTTCATATACTTTTATAGGTGAAGAACCTGTGGCTAAACCTAGTACACAAGATTTATTCTTTTCTTGCTTTGATCTAATTAATTGAGCAATTTCTTGCGCAACAACAAGCGATGCTTCGGTAGAATTCTTGAAGATTTCGTTGTGGATTTTTTCAAATCGTGTCTCTTCAAATTTACCAGCACTTTTATAGCTAATGTCTGGTTTAATTTCTATAGCACTTTCCATTTTTTATTTTTTTATACTATTTATTATAAAGACATGCGCGTTTAAAAGAGGCATAAGTAATTTTCATTACTTATGCCGCTTACATTCTTTCTTTCTTAAAAATCTGTTTTTATTAGAAGTTAGGACCTGTAGTATCCCACCAAAGTCTAGTTGCTCCATTATCTGGACCTCCTAAAACTGCTACTCCCGATGCAACTCCTTTTGGGTTGTTTGCTACCTCATTTGCAGAAAAAGGCAACCTTCTAACGCCTAGTGCAGTGCTAATTACACCACCACTTTTATTATTTGTTATCCTAAAAAGTTTAGGATAACCAGTTCTTCTATATTCAGACCAAGCTTCTTGCCCATCAGGATAAGTAGCAATCCATTTTTGAGTAATAATTTTTTCAAGATTTACTTCTTTATCAGTCCCCCAAGCAACAGTAACTTTTGAAACTGCAGGAGTATTATTAACCGCGCTAATTGGATCTGTATAATCTTTAGCCATTTTGGTATTATCTGCAATATAAGTAGCAGCACCTTCAACTCCATTTTGATCAAAAGATGCTCTTATACCTGCTTCATATAAATCTTTAGCATTACCATTCATATTCCATCCTCTCAAGGCACCCTCAGCTCTTAAGAAATAAACCTCAGCAGTAGACATCCATGTTACTTCTCCAGTTTTTGTTCTAGGACCAGTTTGTGAAAATTTAGCATAAGTTGATGGTGTTGGATAAATAATACCAGTTCTTACTCCTTTATATTCTCCAGGAACTTGCTCAGATGTATTCCAATATTTAGCCATACGAGGATCTCCATAACCACCTAAAATTGACTCCATATCGGCACCCATAAACAAACCACCCCAAGCATGACTCATTTGTTCAATTACATTGAGATCAAGAGGCGATTTAATTTTCATTACATCAGCCATTGTAGTAAAAACACCAATAGGATGATTTATTGATTTTTCTGCTTCTGCTTTAGCTAAAGCAGGATCTACCTTAGAAATACGCACTGCCAATCTTAGACGTAATGAATTTGCATATTTAGCCCATTGACCATAACTCCCTTTGCAAGAAGATAAATCTGTTTCAGCAAATTTTGTAGGTTCTTCAACATTATATCTAGCAGTCAAATCATTTATAGCTAAATCTAAATCTTTAAACATTTGATTATAGATTTCTTGTTGAGAATCATAAGTTGCAAAACCTTCTCCTCCAAATTTAGAATAAACGGCAGGACCATACATATCTGTAATCCTTTGCATAGTAGCAACCTTGATAATTAAAGACCAAGCATAAAACTGATCGTATTTTCCTTTTGCTCTTTGTTCAACTTTATAAAGATTTGCGATAATTCTTATATAAGCATCATCCCAAGCATATCCATTCCATCCTGCATTCAATGCATAATTATGATTGCTAATCCCATCAAAATTATTAGGTGTTGTCATATAACCAGACCACCCATCCGCCTGCAAACTTTGCTGTAATTGATATTGCCAAGTAAAATCAGAAACATACAGTCTTGTAAAAGCAGGTTTAATTAAACTTTTAATATTATTAAAGTTTTGTTCTAAATCTGGTGTCGTTGCACCTACTGGATTTTGATTTATCTCATCAAAATTATCTGTACAACTAACAGCTGCAAGTAAAGAGAAACATATTGCTGTCTTTTTTATTATATTTAATGTCATGATAGTAAGATTAAAAAGTTAAGTTTAAATTAAGACCAATACTTCTTGTTGATGGCATACCGAAAACATCAACTCCTTGTAATCCTTCTCCTGTACTTAAAGCAACATTTGGATCAAAAGGAGCGTCTTTATATATAAAGAACAAGTTTCTTGCAATTAATGATAAGCTAGCCGATTGTACAAATGGTAATGTCTTTTTATTAAAAGTATACCCAATAGATACTTCTCTTACACTAACATTAGTAGCATTATAAATATACTCACCACTTACACCATTTCTCCCAGCAGTTCCATCATAATACGTATATGCATCCATTGAAGTAACTGGCGTTACACCGTCACTAGCTTTTACACCATTAATTTTAACACTTCCTGCATTTCTTGCATCACCAGTAGCTTTAGAAACACCATTAAAATCATTAATCGCTTCTGTTAAACTTAAAACCTCTCCTCCAAAACGCCCATCCAATAAGATATTTGCTGTAAATGCACCAAATTTAAATGTATTTGACCAGCCTAACATAAAATCAGGAGTTGCATTCCCTAATTCTTCCCAATCTGTTCTTTGAATTGTATTGTCATCATTTACCAATATTCTCCCTTGTGCATCTTTTTTGAAGTTATATCCTTCGATTACACCAAAAGGTCTTCCTTCGATTAATGAGTATCTATACGAATTAGATCCCGGATCAGTAAGAACAATTCTTCCTTCTTCACTTTCGGCAGGAATATCATTTACTTTACTCCTATTGTGTGAATAATTAATTCTAGTATCCCAATTAAATTTATCTCCTCTAATAATGTCAGCAAATAAAACAACCTCAAAACCATTATTTGAAATACTTCCTGCGTTAATTGCATAATTAGTATATCCATTAACATTTGTAGATTCTGCAGGAATTTGGATAAATTGATTTTTAGTTTCTGAAGTATAATATGAAAGTTCAAAACCTAATCTATTATTAAACATTCTCCATTCAGTACCTAACTCAATCTCCGTTTTTAATTCATTTTTTAAGCTAGTTCCTGGTCTTGGTCCTACTATAGGATTTAAGCTTTCTCCTGCAACAATAGCAGACGTAGGACTAGTAATAGTAGAAGCAATATCGTTACCTACTTTTGCAAAAGTAGCACGAACCTTACCAAAATTAACAAAGTCTGGCATTGCAGTCATTTCACTAATAATACCAGTTAAACCTACTGATGGATAAAAATATCCGGGATTTTCGGTATTTACTAACGTAGAAGACCAATCATTTCTCGCAGCTAAATCTAAATACAAATAATCTTTATAACCAAAAGTTGTAGCCGCAAATACAGATTGAACTTCTCTTTCTGCTCCAGTTTGAAAATTTCCATTGTTACTAACAAAGTTACCCAATGTAAAGATATTGTCAAAAACAAGACCTTTACCTATTCCTGAATCAACAGTTAAACCGGTAACTTTTGAATTATTTATACTTGCACCTAATGTCCCATTAAAACTAAAATCTTGAGAAAATTTAGTATCAATCAAAGCTATTAAATCACCATAATTTTGAGCACCTACTAAACCAGCATTAATATATCTACCGGTTTCATGAACCAAAGATTCTGCTGAAGAACCATACATTCTTTTTTGGAAAGTACTTTCATTTCTGTTGTAGCTATATCTAGACGTTAAATGCAACCAATTATTTACTTTATAATCTAAAGCAATCGCTCCATTGAAGAAGTTATTTTTGTCTTCAGATTTTTGTTTATTAATTTGCCAATATGGATTTTCATTACTTTCATTTACTTTTTTAAAACCCGGATAGTATTGTTCCATCATATTTTTTACGGGATTAAAAACTTCATATGTTTTTAAGTCATCGAGAGTAAAAGCTCTTGGATGCCCGTAAACTCCTGCAATTGGATTAAAATATAAACCGTTAGTAGGTCTGTTATTAATTGTTTGTGAAACATAATTTGCAGTAACGGCAACACTTAACTTATTATCAAAAAAATTGCTAGTTTGACGTATCCCAAAATTATTTTTCTTTAAATCATTACCCGGAACAATTCCAGATGCATTAGTATTAGCATAACTTAAAGCAGTAGAAGCACCATCTGTAGCTTTAGAAAAAGTCATTGAAGTAATTTGCGTATTACCTACTTCAAAGAAATCATCAATATCTCCTTCAACTTTTTGTTTTACTCCCCAAGTTCTTGGATCTCCAACATTAGAAGTGTAATCAGATTGAAATTTTGGCAAATAAGCCGCTGATTCAAAAGTAGTCACTGAATTTACATTAAATGTTTCTGCTCCATTTTTTGCTTTTTTCGAAGATAATAATATTACTCCATTAGCACCTTGGCTACCATACAATACTGAAGCTGCCGCACCTTTAAGTACAGTCATTCCTTCATAATCATCTGGGTTAATTAAAGAAACAACATCACCTCCATCGCGGTTACCACCTGCTAAATCCCCAAAAGTTCCATTAGGCTGTCCTGAACCTCCATTATACAAAGGAATACCATCAATAACATATAAAGGTTGGTTATTAACAAAAGATGATTTACCTCTAATAGTAACTTTAGTACTTCCTCCTGCACCAGATGAGCTTTTAGTTACGGTTACACCAGCAATTTTACCTGCAACTGTATTGATAAGATTCGCATCTTTTACTCGAGTTAATTCTTCTCCTTTAAGTTCTTGAGCTGAATATGTTAAAGCTTTTTTTGCCTTTTTAATACCTAGTGAAGTTACAACAACCTCATTCAATATATTAGAAGCTGCTGATTTTAATTTAACATTAATTGTAGTCGCATCTCCAACTACAACATTTTGTGTTTCTAAACCTACATAGGTAAAAACCAATGTTTGTCCTTTTTGAGCTTCAATAGAGAAAACACCGTCAAAATCGGTAATTGTTCCTCTTTGCCCTCCTTGAACCGCAATAGAAGCCCCTGGTAACGGCATCCCATCAGAATCTGTAATCACACCTTTAATGTTTTTAACCTGAGCAAGCGAAACCTGCGCCGTAAAAACAATCATAAAGATTAAGAAAATTTTTTTCATGTTTTTTTTATTTTTGTTAGTTATGGTGTAAATCTATTCTTAAGATATTGTTAAAAAAAATAAATTATACCAACAACAACAAACTTTAAACGAACGACACAAAATAATCAATAATACGCTATACGAAAACGTTTTCATATCCAAAATATAACGTATTTTGCATTTTTTTTAAAGTTTTACTCAAAAAATAGTTGATTTTACTAACTAATTGTTTAAAGTTGCAAAAAATATTCTTAGCCATCAAAAACCTACTAAATAATTGAAAGCAATCAATAAAATGAAATTTGATATCAAACTTCAAAATCACCTTTGGTTTTGGGGTCTTTATTTTTTATTAAATTTTTTAAGATGGGGAGCCTACTTTAATGATTATCCTTACTCATTTAAATCGAACCTTATTGAATTCTCATTACATATACCTTTAGTCTATTTTAATCTTTTTGTTCTGGTACCTCATTATGTGTTAAAATCAAAATACACCAAATACACCTTTAGTTTAATAGCAAGCCTTTTTGTAATTTATTTGGTAAAAACGGCTCTTACCTATTATATTATATCACAAAACATTTGGCCAGAAGCAAATCGAGAATACAAGCCTTTTGAAATAAATCACATCGTTGCTGTATGTATTGGTGAATTATATGTAGTAGCAATGGCTTCTTCTGTATATCTAACACTCACTTGGTTGCGTGAAAGAGAAAGAAATCGGTCTTTGAGAGAAAATCAATTTAAAATCAAATTAAAATACCTCGAAAATCAGATACAACCACATTTTTTCTTTAACACCTTAAACAACTTATATGCTTTATCTCTCGAATCATCCGATAAGGTTCCAGATGTGATTATTAAACTATCCAAGTTAATGGAATATGTACTATATGACATAAAAGGAACCAAGTCTGTTAAACTAATTCAGGAAATAGACTATATTCATAATTATGTTGAAATAGAAAAACTCCGATTTGACAATGTAGAAGTTAGTATCAATTTAGAATCTAATATTGATGAAATTGAGGTTCCTCCATTGATATTCATTTCATTAATAGAAAATGCATTTAAACATGGAGGTCTTAATAACCCTAATTTAAAAATAAAAGTAAATTGCAAAATCATTGATAACAAAACGCTAGATTTTGAAGTAATAAATAATTTTGTACATTCACAAAATCTTAAGACAAAAAAAGGGATTGGCTTAACTAACACCCTAAAAAGACTAAAACTGATCTATAAAAATAATTACAATTTAGAACATAAAACTAAATTTAATTATTATATAATTCGTTTGCAAATACCTATTAATAATGAAGATTAAATGCGTATTGATTGATGATGAACCATTAGCAATCAAAGTTCTACAAAACTATTTTACAAACTTTACCGATTTTGAAATTACCGGTACATTTGTTAACGCACTAGAAGCACTAGATTACATAAACAATAACAGTGTCGATGCCGTGTTTTTGGACATTAATATGCCAATGATGACTGGCTTTGAACTCATTAGTTTAATAGAAAACAAAACTAAGGTTATTATAACCACAGCTTTTAGAGAATTTGCAGCAGAAAGTTATGATCTTGAAGTTTTAGATTATTTAGTAAAACCTATTCCACTACCCCGATTTATAAAATGCATAAATAAAATCACAACCGAATATAATTTAAAAAATAACATCAAGGTTGAAAATCACCGTGTCGAACCACATCTTTTTATCAAAGTAGATAAAAAAATGATAAAGATAAATATTGATGAAATTTTATTTGTAGAAGGCATGAAAGAATACATCAAGGTTATAACTCTTGATAAAACTTACATCACACACAAGTCATTAACTGCTTTGTCAGACGAGTTACCAGCCGATAGATTTATGCGAATTCACAAATCATATCTAATTGCAGTCAATAAAGTAAAATCTATTGAAGGAAATCGTATACAAATCCAATCTTTCACTTTACCGATAGGTAGGAATTATAGCAAAGAAGTAAAAAGCAAAATACTAGAATAACTACCTCACTATCATCAGTTTTAAGTGTTCAAAAAACAACACTTTGTTGAATAATTCATGCTGTTGGTATAATTTTAACATTATTTGTTCTGTTTTATTTTTTTTTAAACGAGTTAACAAATATATTTACGCTCGTCAAAAAACAATAAAAACAAATACAATTAACCTTATCGCATTATGAGTTCAGAAAATGTACAAACCAAATGGGGACAATTTATCTCATTGATAATAGTCTTCTTCTTTTGGGGTTTTGTTGGATCAGCCAATGATATCCTAATACCAGTATTTAAAAAAGTATTTACTTTATCTCAAGTACAATCGCAATTAGTAGCTTGGGCGTTTTATGCTGCTTACTTCGTAGGATCTATCATTTTCTTTCTAGTATCTTTAAAAATGGATGTGCTACAAAAATTTGGATATAAAAAAACACTTTCTGCTGGTTTAATTCTTTCTGCTGTAGGTTCATTTTTATTTGTTCCAGCAGCGACTATGGAAAGCTTCCCTTTCTTTTTAACTGCATTATTTACTGTTGGTTTAGGTTTTTCTATCCAACAAATTGTAGCCAATCCTTTAGCTATTAAAATGGGAAGTCCACAAACAGGAGCTCACCGTTTAACTTTAGCAGGAGGTATCAACTCTTTCGGAACAACAATTGGAGCAATCTTACTAGGAATTGCTTTGTTTGGAATGGGAGATAATAAAAACACATCTCTTTCATTAGAAGACATCAAACTACCTTTCATTATCCTTGGACTTGCTTTTATCGTAGTAGCTATTTTCATGAACTTCTCTAAAATTGAAGATCCTGCAAAAGAAGAGGAAGAAGTAGTTAAAGTAGCACACGAAAAATTCAACATTTCAGATTACCCACAACTATATTTAGGAATGTTAGGAATCTTTATATACGTAGGAACAGAGGTAACAATTATTAGTAATTTACCAGCTTTACTACATACTGCCGAATTTGGCAATATTTTAGAAGACGCTATCGCACCATTTATCGCTCTTTATTGGGGAAGTTTAATGATTGGTCGTTGGAATGGCGGAGTAAACGTTTTCAATACTTCGACGTTAGTAAATACCGCATTAAAATTTATTGTTCCAGCTATAGCATTTGGAGTAATTATTGGAGCGAATATTTTTGCAGCACATGATGTTTCTTCATTCTATATCTACCCAATCTGGATCTTATTATTCATAGCAGTAAGCTTTGTAGGCGGTAAAAATGCCGGAAAAACTTTAATGCTTTTCGGAATTTCAGGATTATTAATGATGGTTGCAGGATTAGTTTGTCCAGACCCATCAATTGCTAAATTTTTCTTTATCTCTGGAGGTTTATTCTTATCTATTATGTGGCCATCTATATTCGATTTAGCTATCGCTGGTCTAGGCAAAAACACAGGAAAAGCATCTTCATTTTTAATCATGATGATTCTTGGAGGAGGAGTTATCCCTTTAGTACAAGGAAGTATTTGTGATATTGACCTTACTAGTCCAGAAGGAATTTTTGGAATCACATGGACACATTTCTCTTATATTGTACCATTACTTGGTTTTGCATATTTAGGATTCTATGGTTACTATTGTCCTAAAATACTTAAGAGACAAGGAATTAGTCATACTCAAAGTGAAGGTGGAGGTCACTAAAAGCTACCGCATTAAAATAGAAAAAGACCCATTTTACAATGGGTCTTTTTTTTTGCTTACATTAAAACTAGACCTATCTATCTAAAACTCATTTATAGGCATAAAAAACCGCCATGCTTTTAACAAACATGGCGGTTTAGAATAAATCTAAAGGATAATTATTTATTTCCTTTTTCAAAATCAGCAACAAACTGTGCCAATCCTATATCTGTTAATGGGTGTTTCAATAAACCATAAATTGCAGAAAGAGGTCCAGTCATAACATCAGCACCAATTTTTGCACAATTTACAATATGCATAGTATGACGTACAGAAGCAGCTAAGATTTCAGTTTCATAACCATAGTTATCATAAATCAATCTAATTTCTTCAATAAGCGCTAAACCATCAGTAGAAACATCATCCAAACGACCAATAAATGGAGAAACATAAGTAGCTCCCGCTTTAGCAGCTAATAAAGCCTGTCCAGCAGAAAACACTAGAGTTACATTCGTTTTAATTCCTTTATCCGAAAAATATTTTGCAGCCATAACTCCTTCTTTAGTCATTGGTAACTTAACCACAATTTGCTCGTGTAAATCAGCCAATTCCTCACCTTCTTTAATCATTCCGTCGTAATCCAAAGCATTAACTTCGGCACTTACATCACCTTCAACAAGATTACAAATGTCAACATAATGCTTCAAAATATTATTCTTTCCAGTAATACCTTCTTTCGCCATCAATGTTGGGTTAGTAGTAACTCCGTCTAAAACGCCTAATGCTTGTGCTTCTTTAATTTGAGCTAAATTAGCTGTGTCAATAAAAAATTTCATATGTATTATATTTAATTGTGTTCCTAAATTTGGGCATGCCCCTATTTTCCAAAGGCGCTATCTACAAACCGCTTATTAGGCGCCTTTCGTAAATCGGGTCGGGCTATCCGCACTACTTCGGTAGTCTACTCCTATCCCTCACGCAAAATCGTTGCAAAATTACAACTTATAATGATTCATTAACATCTTTTCATAAACTTTATCAGGAAGGATCCGCTTCAAAACAATCGAAAATTTCTGCATAAATGCCCCCACTTTATAGTGTACTTTTGGTTTTTTAGTTTGCATAATTTCATAAATTGCCTCAGCCATTTCATTAGGATTTCCTCCCGCATCAACATGTTCATTCATAGTTTCAAGTGTTCTGCTATATACAACTTCATAAGCAGACCCCTTAATTACTGGTGCATGATAACGTCCGGCAGCAATATTTGTAGCAAAATCACCAGGAGCAACATTAGTAATAGTAATCCCAAAAGACTTCACTTCCATACGCAACCCTTCTGTAATTAATTCCAAAGCCCCTTTCGAAGCCGAATATACACTACGATAAGGCAATCCCATATAACCTGCAATAGAAGTAATATTGATAATCAAACCCGATTTTTGCTCACGCATTTGTGGCAAAACAGCTTTCATTACTTCGATAGGACCAAAAAAATTAGTTTCAAAATTATTCTTGATTTCTTCAGTCGGAATTTCCTCTAAAGGACCAGTAATTCCAACACCAGCATTATTAATAACAACATCTAAACGTCCTGAAGTCTCAATGATTTTTGCAACAGCAGTCTTAATCGACTCTACATTTCGAACATCTAATGCAACTAAAGGGAAAACAGAATTCAAAACCTTCTCTGGAGTTCTGCTAGTTCCATACACTACATATCCTTTGTTATGCAAAAATTCTCCAATCGATTTTCCAATCCCTGAAGATCCTCCGGTAATTAAAATGACTTTGCTCATTTTTAGGTTAGATATTAAATATTAATAGATTAAATGTTAGTGTTTACGAATAGAATTTGGATCAAGTATTTAAAAACCCCAAACCTCTCGCATATAACTTCTAACTTTAGACAAGTCCAAAAATAAAAAAATCTCCCCGAAGGAAGACTACATTTAAATAAATTTCAAAAAAAATCTGAATAAAATTCAGATTAAAAAAAAGGCAAGCGACCTACATCGCATCGCTCAACCACTTACCCTTGCTATGTTCCCATCCTGGGGGAGTCTGCAGGAGCAGATCGTGTAGGACTTGCCGGTGCAAATATACAAACTTTTTATATTTTTGCAAGAGCTTTGGCCTATAAAAATAACATTGTATATTGGCTACTTTAAATTTTAGACTATGAAAAAACATAACATCCTAACATTCATTTTATTAGGGATTACTCTAATTGGTTGTAAAGAGACAAAAAAAGAAGAAAATTCTATATTTTCTTTTGATGACTCTAATTTTCCTGCCCATTTTTTAACAAATCAGTCAGTTTCTTTGGGTATTACAAACCCAAATTCAAAACAAATTGATAGTATTGTGTACTTTGTAAATGATAAAAAAGCTGGTACAGTAAAAGGTATAAACAAATTAAGTTTTGAATTAAAAGATCAAAAACTAGGTTACCAAAAATTAAAAGCATTAGTTTATTTTGGTGGAGAAAACTCAGAAGCGACTTCAAGAATCGAATTAGTTTCAAACATACAACCAAAATTATTAAAATATAAAATCATAAATACATATCCTCATGATGCAAAATCATTTACTCAAGGATTGGAGTTTTTTAGAGATACTCTTTATGAAAGCACAGGTCAAAAAGGAGATTCTTATTTTAGAAAATACGATTACAAAACTGGCAAAGTATATAAAGAAATAACACTTGATAATAAATACTTTGGAGAAGGGATCACTATTATCAACAACAAACTATACCAATTATCTTGGCAAGAAAAAACAGGTTTTATATATAACATCAACACATTAAAACTTGAAAAAACATTTACTTACGAAAAAGACATTCAAGGCTGGGGAATGACAAATGATGGAAAATATATTTATCAAAGCGATGGAACCGAAAAAATTTGGAAAATGGATCCAGAAACTCAAAAAATGATTGATTATATCAATGTATATTCTGGAAGCTCAAAAATTAAAGCAATAAACGAATTAGAACTAATAAATGGAAAATTCTATGTAAATGTATTCCAAAAAGATGCTATCGCTGTTGTAAACCAAACAAGCGGTACAGTCGAAGGAATATTAGATATGTCTGCCTTACGCAAACAATTAGCTCCAAGCATAACTATCGATGATGTTTTAAACGGAATTGCATACAACCCAAAAACAAAAACAATTTTTGTAACAGGTAAAAACTGGGACAAAATGTTTGAAATAACTGTTTCTGAATAATACAAAATAAATCATGACGACCCTTATTATCAATATAAAAGAGCTAATACAAGTTCGAGAAACTTCAATTTCTAAAGTTTCTGGAGCCGAAATGGCAATTCTTCCAACTATAAAAAATGCCTATTTAGTTTTAAAAGACAATCTAATTGCAGACTTTGGCACAATGGAAAGTATTCCAGAAATAAAAGCCGATTCTGTTATTGATGCTACAGGAAAAATGATTCTTCCTACCTGGTGCGACAGCCATACACATATTGTATATGCTGGTAACAGAGAACAAGAATTTGTGGATAGAATAAACGGCCTTTCTTACGAAGAAATCGCTAATCGCGGTGGCGGAATTCTAAATTCCGCCAAAAAGCTTAACGAAACTTCAGAAGAAGATATATACAATCAATCCAAAGCCAGACTAGAAGAAGTAATTCGATTAGGAACTGGAGCTGTTGAGATAAAATCAGGTTACGGACTTACGGTTGATGGGGAATTAAAAATGTTGAGAGTGATAAAAAAACTTGACGAAAACTACCCAATAACTATAAAGGCAACCTTTTTAGGAGCACATGCATTCCCTTTGGAATTCAAAGAAAATAAAAAAGGGTACATCGATGAGATTATTTATAAAATGCTGCCAGAAATTGCTAAAGACAAACTAGCAGATTATGTCGATATATTTTGTGAAACAGGCTATTTCTCTGTTGAAGAAACAGAGCAAATAATGCAAGCAGGTATCCAAAATGGATTAATACCAAAAATTCATGTCAACCAATTCAATTCTATTGGCGGGATACAAGCCGGGATTAAGCATAAAGCCCTTTCTGTCGATCATCTCGAAATAATGACCCCAGAGGATATCTTAGCTTTAAAAGACACCGAAACGATGCCAGTAGCATTACCTTCTTGTTCCTATTTCTTAAGTATTCCATACACGCCTGCAAGAGAAATGATAAACGCAGGATTACCTTTGGCATTGGCCACAGACTACAACCCAGGCTCTACTCCATCAGGCAATATGAATTTTGTTGTAGCTACAGCCTGTATCAAGATGAAAATGACACCTGAAGAAGCAATTAATGCAGCTACAATAAATGGAGCCTATGCAATGGGAGTTTCAGATACTCATGGAAGCATAACAGTGGGCAAAAAAGCTAATTTAATACTTACAAAACCTATTGCATCCTATTACCAACTCCCTTATGCTTTTGGTAGTAATTTAATAGAAACTGTTTTTATCGAAGGTAAAATTTTTAAATAACAAATCTGAAAGCTAAAGTAAAAACCTTAATTAATTTAAAAGACTATAAAAGAATGCTTTATATTTGGTTACAACTAAATAAGTCAGTATCTTTACTTTTTAAAATATAGCTTTTTTCTTATGAATACATTAGGTAACATCGTAGATTTATGCAAGTTTAGTTTGAAACAAAAAGGTTTCAAAACTAGCATAATGATGGTTCCTGATATAAGCATTCCAATTACGTTTCTTAATTCATTTAAATTAAAAATCTTCCCGAATTATTAAGCACCCGCGAGTGTGCTTATTAAATCCTATAAACTTTATTTTTACTCCAGCATATCCCAATACAAATTGGATAATGTTACTCGCTATATAAAGTTTTATTTATTCCCATAAATTTTAGGATCACGGTTATTTTAAACTATTTAAATAATTTTAAAAAATAAAGATCATGGCTAAAGTAAAAAATATGAAAGCACCTACTAAAGATTTGAAAGCACAGAAACAAGAAAAAGCTTTAAAAAAACTAGAGGATAGTCAGAATAAAAAAAGAAAATCTAAGTAACTAAATTCCAAAAAAAGGGCAGTAAAACTCAGTTTTACTGCCCTTTTAATATTAAAATACATTTAACTTTATTCTAATTATCTTAAACTAAAACTTGATTTAGAAACCAATTCATCGTTATCAAAAATATTAATAAAATAAGTACCTTTTTCAAAGTTTTTACCAGGTAAATCTTCAGAAACATTAACTGTTTTATTCTCATACTGAACTTTAGTTAAAAAACTATAAATTAAAGTTTTATCCCCAAAATACTCTATTTTTTTATCTCCTAAAACATTGTTTTTACTATCGATAACTTGTACATAATATGTTTTATCGCCAGATTTAGCAATTTGATTTTCAGCAATCGTAAAGCTAATTTTTAAGACATCAGCTCTACTAGCCTTGTCAGTTTCAATTTGTTTCCCAGAGCTTCTTAATTTATAAGCTGCAGTTTTTGTATTTAGAATAGATAATTTTGATCCTTTTTCAAGAGTTTTAGCTAATTCTTCATTTTGACCAACTAATACTTCATTGAATTTTTTAGATTCTCCTAAAACTACAATTGTACTATCACGTTGAACAGTTAATACACCATTTTGTTTTTTCAACTCATCATTCTCAGCTACTAAAACCTTCATTTTACCTTGCATAGCCTGAACTTGAGATCTAAACTTAGATACATCTCCTTTTGTTTTATTCAAATCATCCATTAAACCAACCACCTTGTCTCTTTCTTGAATTAATTCATCAGACATAGATGTGTTTTCAGCAATTGCAGCATCATAAGTCGCTTTTAACTCTTGCAAATCTTTCATAACAGATTCTTTCTCTGTTAATGTAGTAGTAAGCTCACTCTTAGCAACATCATTATCAGATGTCATTTTAAAAATATAAACTAAGCTACCTACCAATAAAATTGCTAAAACCGCTATTACAGCCTTTAGACTTGAGTTGTTGTTCTTTTGATTTTCCATATTTAAATATTTTTTATAAACAAATTTAATAATTAATATAAGCTAATAACGTAAGTTGCTACAAATATATTATTTTTGGGAAATATATTATTTTTTATGGAAAAACTAATCCCTTTTACTATTAACGACTTGGCCAAAGTTACAAATCACAGAAGTGGTGAAATAAAATTCGGCGAAAAAATGATTATAGTTCCTAAAGGCGCTGACATAATTGATTTTCTAAAAAATTGTGAAGCAAAATATGTCCTTATTGGTATTCCAGAAGATATAGGCATACGTGCCAACTATGGTAGACCTGGAGCAGCATCAGCCTGGAGTAGCGCTATAAAAAGCATTGCAAACATCCAGCATAATCGATTCTGTAAAGGAAACCATATTATCGTCTTAGGACAAATCGATGTGCGACAAGAAATGAAAGAAGTAGAACATCTTGATTTCAACGACATCGATGACCGATCAAAACTAAGCCAACTTGTAGAGCGAGTAGATAAAGAAGTTTCGCATATCATATTTAACGTTATCAAAGCAGGAAAAACCCCAATTATTATTGGTGGAGGTCATAATAATGCTTACGGAAACATTAAAGGAGCAGCTCTTGCCCATGGAAAACCTATTAATGCTGTTAATTTTGATGCTCACTCCGATTTTAGAATTCTTGAGGGAAGACATAGCGGAAATGGATTTTCATATGCATACGAAGAAGGGTTCTTAAAAAAGTATTTCATATTTGGTCTACATGAAAATTACACTTCAAAAAGTGTGTTGGATATTATCAAAAAAATCGAAGACCGCGTTCGCTATAATACCTACGACAGTGTAAAAATTCGAAAAGAAAAAGATTTTAATGCTGAAATGCAGTTTGCTTTAGACTTCGTTAAAACAGATGTCTTCGGAATCGAAATCGATTTGGATTCAATTCCTAATATTGCAAGTAGCGCCATGACATTGAGTGGGTTTTCTATTGAAGAATTACGCCAGTTTATATCTTATTTTGGACAACATCGAAATGCTGCTTATTTACATATTTGTGAAGGAGCCCCAGATTTAGGTGAAGAAAAAAACAATCACTTAATAGGTAAATTAATAGGCTATTTAGTCACCGATTTTATAAAATCAAATTATGAAAAAGTCTAATTAATTTTCTCTTTTACCAAATAAAACCATAATCAAATAAACGATTAACTGAATAAACCTATCTTTGCACAGAAATTTAGTACTTAAAACTAAATTCTTAATACCGAAAATATGTTATTCGAAGACTTATCACTTTCAAAAAGTATACAAAAAGCCGTATTTGAAGAAGGCTACACAAACCCCACTCCTATACAGGAGCAATCTATTCCGATTGTATTATCTGGAAGAGATTTAATAGGATGTGCACAAACAGGTACTGGAAAAACTGCAGCATTTGCTATTCCTATCATACATCAATTACACAGAATTGTAGGTTCATCAAAAAAAGCCAAACAAATTCGCGCACTTATAGTAACGCCAACAAGAGAGTTAGCAGTGCAAATTGGGCAGAGTTTTGAAACTTATGCAAAATACACCAACTTAACTCAACTTACAATTTTTGGTGGAGTATCTCAAAACCCACAAGTAGATACCCTTAAAAAAGGTGTAGACATTCTGGTAGCGACACCAGGAAGATTACTCGATTTACAAAAACAAGGATTTTTAGATTTAGATAATCTACATGTTTTAGTATTAGATGAAGCGGATCAAATGCTAGATATGGGTTTTATAAATGATGTAAAAAAGATTGTAAAACTTACTCCAAAAAACAGACAGACCTTATTGTTCTCAGCCACAATGCCGATTGCAATTCGTGAACTAGCCGAAATGTTCTTAAAAGACCCTGCAAAAGTCGAAGTTTCTCCTGTATCATCTACAGCTGAAAATGTAGAACAACGCGTTTATTTTGTTGAAAAAACAGAAAAAAGAAACCTACTATATCATTTAATTAAAAATGAAGATCTATCAAATGTTTTAGTTTTCTCTAGAACAAAACATGGAGCAGACAATGTTGTAAAAGCACTTAGAAAAAACAATATCGCTGCCGAAGCAATTCACGGTGATAAATCTCAAAATGCGAGACAACGTGTACTTGATGCTTTCAAAAATAAAGAAGTTGGGGTACTTGTAGCAACAGATATTGCTGCACGTGGTATTGATATTGATCAACTACCATATGTTATTAACTTTGATTTACCGAATATTCCTGAAACATACGTACACCGAATTGGTAGAACAGGACGTGCTGGAAATGGAGGAATTGCAATTTCATTTTGTAGTAAAGACGAACACGGGTACTGGAAAGACATACAGAAATTAATAAAAGTAGATGTAAAAACCATAAGTGACCATCCTTATCAATGGCATGCAGGAAATCCAGAAGCAGCTGCAACAGCTAAGCCTAAGAACTCAAATCGAAGTGGCGGAGCTCATAAATCAAGAAAGTCAGACGCATCCAAACAGAATAAAAAACGTTGGTATTAAAACTGATGAAGCATCAATAAAAAAATTAAACACAGATTTTACGAATTGTCACTAATTAGTAAAATTTGTGTTTAAAACCAATCTATATTCAAACGTTGACTTTACAATCAACGTTTTCTTGTTTCTACAATAAGGCAATTTATAATTTTGAATAATTTTACAGATTCAAAAGGTTTTATCATAATATCATTTATCCCTGCAGAGATAGCCTCTTCTGTGATTTCATCTTTATCAAAAGCTGTTAATGCTATAACGGGTGTTTTTATGCCTTTTAAGCGTATTTTTCTAGTTGTTTCAAACCCATTCATCATTGGCATGTTAATATCCATTAAAACCACATCGAAAGACTCCGTTTCTAATATATCCAATGCTGCATACCCATCATCAACAACAGTACAACTATAATTATTTTTTTCAATAATTTTTCTAGTGACAAGTTGATTGATCAGATTATCCTCAACAACCAAAACCTTAAACAATTGATTAGAGGTTAAATCAACTTGAATTTCATTTATTATACTTTTTGTTTTCTCTGAATCATAATCAAAAGCTATTGTAAATGTAAATATTGTTCCTTCTCCAATATTACTCTCTAATGATATTGAACTACCAAACAAACCCAACAATCGTTTTACAATTGTTAATCCTAAGCCAGTACCCTGATAATCCTCTTCATTACGACCTACTTGAACAAACTTCTCAAAAATCTTATCTTGATTTACAACAGCAATTCCCATTCCGGTATCTTTTATCTGAAACTCAATAAAATGTGCTCTCCCAACAACATTAACCAAATCTGCAATAATAAATACCTCCCCGTTTTTAGTGAATTTTAAAGCATTACTTATCAAGTTCATCAATATTTGAGCAAATCTCAACTTATCTCCAATTAAATATTCTGGAATATCTGAATCGATAATTACTGTAATCTGATTATTGTTTTTTTGAGATAAGTAAGACAATGAATTCTTAATCATATTTATCTCGTCTGATAAATTAAAAGTCAACCTTTCAAGAATAACTTTATTATCTTCTATTTTATTAATTTGGAGAATATCATTAACTAAAGACAATAAATACCTAGCCGAGAATTTTAAAGAACTTAAATGTTCGCTTCTTGCCAATTCTCTATGCTCTTCTAGCAACATATTAGTAATACCAACAACCCCATATAATGGCGTTCGTAATTCATGACTAATTGTAGATATAAATTGCGTTTTAAGTATCGAGGCCTCTTCTGCCTGCTCTTTAGCCTTAATAAGTTCTTCGTTTGTAAATAATAACTTGGCATTATTTCTCTTTTTAAAAACAATATTTTTATATAATGTAACTATTAAAATCAAAAAAATACATGACGTTAAAATAAATAATAAAACTATAATCCTAGACTTTTTTAAACTCAGATCCTGAAGTTCTTTTTCAATCTCTATCTTACCTATTTTTCTTTTATACTCATCCAATTCGAGATTAAAACCAGCTCTTTCGGCTTTCTTTAATTTTCCCTCGTTATAAATGTTTTCTTTTACTGCATTGTGCTTAATGATATTCTCATAAGCCTTTTTATAGTCACCACTTTTATTCAAAAACTTAGAATATTCGATATAAGAATACAATAAATCAGATTTTTCAACCCCAATCATTCCATACTTAATCGCTTTAACAAAATAGGCATTTGCTTTAGCTTTAGCTTTAATATGAGAATAATACATTCCGTTAATCATATTAAAAACTACAAGCGTAGATTCACTGAGTTGTTCTATATGATGCTCATTCATATAATTAAAATACGGCAATGCTAATTTAAATTCTCCAATATCAAAATAAGCCCATGTAATATTTATATTAATTAAATAAACAAGCGAACTATTTTTCTCTCTTTTACTGTATTCAAGAGATTTTTTATAAAACTCAATTCCTTTTTTGTATTGTTTTTTTTCAAAACAATACATATTACCTAAATTGTTATTAATTTTATTTTTTAAAACATTATTAGTTGTTCTATTAGCAAACGACAGCGCTTTATTATAATAGAATATTGCCTTATCAAATTCGGAGAACTCGTTATAATTTGCTGCAATAATATTATATGAAACCGCTATTAAGTTATTATTTTTAACTATTAATGCTTGCTGTAAAGCAACTCGTGAAACAATTAGAGATTTTTCGAAATCAGATTCTTTTAAATACTTAAGTGCCTTTTCGGCAGTTTTTGAAATTTGTTGCTCTGATGGTAATTCAGTCTTAGCAATTACAGATTCCCCAAAGCAAATCATCCAAAAAAGAATTAAAACAATACGAACTTTAGGCATAAACAAATGTAGTTTTATCAAATATACATTTAAAATAAAAAAGGAGTTGTATTTTATAAATAAAATACAACTCCTTAAAATATATTTTTAATAGAAAAGAATGCTGTTTTCCTCACTAAAAAGAATATCCTTATTATATTATCTAATTAAATCTTCAAATCTAGCTATTAGTATCGCTAGGAGCATCGAAATTCATTTCGTTATCAGCTTCCCATTTCCCTACTACTGATGTAGCAAGAGCATTACCTAACACATTTGTGGCACTACGAAACATATCACAAAAGTGGTCAATTGGCAAAATTATAGCAATCCCTTCTATAGGAATATCAAACATACCGCACGTTGCAGCTACAACAACTAAACTGGCTCTTGGTACTCCAGCAATTCCTTTACTGGTTAGCATTAAAACCAAAAGCATTACCATTTGAGTTCCTATATCTAAATGTACACCATAGAACTGAGCAATAAAAATACTGGCAAAAGTCATATACATCATACTACCATCCAAGTTAAAAGAATAACCCAACGGCAACATAAATGAAACAATTTTATCTTTTACACCAAATTCTTCTAATTCTTCTGTTAATTTAGGAAATACAGCTTCACTGCTTGTTGTTCCAAAAGCAATCGCTACAGGGCCAGTAATACGCCTTAACAACTCAGTCATTCTTCCTTTAAGGAAAATATATCCTACTAAAATCAAAACAGCCCATAAAGTACTTATCCCTATTAAAAAAGATCCAAAAAATTTGAAATATGTAATCAATAATTCCTCAGCATCCCTCACAGCAAATACTCCTGCAATAGCTCCAAAAACCCCAATCGGAGCAAAGTTCATTACATAGTTTACCATCTTAAGGACAATATGCGACATTTTATCCAACGCATTAATAACTGGTTTCACTGTACTCCCTAATGAAGCAGCTGCTAATCCAAAAAAGATTGAAAATACTACAATTTGCAAAATTTCATTGGTAGCCATTGCTTCAAAAATACTTTTAGGAACAATATGCGTAATAAAATTATCAAAAGACAATGATTGTGTTTTAGCTGTTACTTCACTAGCAGCTTCCATATCAACATGGTCCAATTTCAAACCCACTCCTGGTTGTAAAATATTTATATAAAACAACCCTATTAGTAATGATACAAAAGAAGCTGTAAAAAACCATGCTAATGCCTTTCCTCCAATTCTACCAACAGTTTTTATATCTCCTAATTTTGCAATTCCTACTACTAAAGTAGTAAACACCAAAGGAGAAATTATCATTTGTACCAAACGAATAAAAATAGTAGCTAGCATCTTTATTTTATTGCTAAACTCTACTGCAGCTTCATGCGAAATAGTATTATGTAATATTATACCCAGTGTAGCACCAAGAAACATGGCAATAAGAATTTGCCCAGTTAAGCCTCTAAAAAAAGATTTTTTTTTGATTTCTGTTTTATTGTTCATCAATTGTTTTTGTATTATTAATTAAATATAAGACGCTCACATGTCTTACGTATCTCTCTAATATGTTTTGTTAATCAAATGAAAATCTGCAAGAACTATTGCAGCCATTGCCTCAACGATTGGTACAGCACGAGGAACAACACATGGATCATGGCGTCCTTTACCAGTCATTGGTGTAATATTTCCTTTGTTATCCAATGAATCCTGAGTTTGCATAATTGTTGCAACAGGTTTAAAAGCAACTCTAAAATAAATATCCATTCCGTTACTAATTCCTCCCTGAATACCACCCGAAAGATTCGTCTTGGTAGTTCCATCTGGATTATATAAATCGTTATGATCACTTCCTTTCATTTCTGAACCCGAAAACCCGCTACCATATTCAAAACCTTTCACAGCATTGATAGAAAGCATTGCTTTACCTAATTCAGCATGTAACTTATCAAAAACAGGCTCACCTAAACCTACAGGTACATTTTGAATCACACATGATACAACACCTCCTACAGTGTCTCCTTGTTTTCTTATATCTCTAATATATTCTTCCATCGTTGCTGCAGCAGCTTCATCTGGGCAACGAACTGGGTTATTTTCGGTTTTAGAAAAATCCAATTCCTGATATGGCGTATCTAAATGAATTGGTCCTACTGACGAAACGTAAGCATTAATCTTAATACTAGGTAACATTTGTTTCGCAATTGCCCCAGCAACAACTCTACTGGCAGTTTCACGGGCAGAGCTACGACCTCCACCACGGTAATCACGAAAACCATATTTCTTGTCATAAACATAATCTGCATGACTAGGTCGGTAATTATCTTTTATATGTGAATAATCATCCGACTTTTGATTTGTATTAGGAATAATAAAACCAATTGGAGTACCCGTAGTTTTTCCTTCAAAAACTCCCGATAAAAATTGAACATCATCTGGCTCTTTTCGTTGGGTTACTATTGCCGATTGTCCTGGTTTTCTTCTAGACATTTCAAACTGAATTGCTTCAAGATCCAATGTTATCCCTGAAGGACAACCATCTATAATTCCGCCTAAAGCTTCGCCGTGTGATTCTCCAAATGTTGTAATTTTAAATAGTGTTCCAAAGCTATTTCCCGCCATTGTAATTAGTTTTGAGCAAATGTAAGTTTTATGAATTAAATTAAAAAATTTAAAATTGGTATTATTATCTAAAGGTTAAGATACATAAACATCACTATTTCTTAAAATTGAAGAGTAATTGATAACTATTTATTAAAAGTAAATCAACAACAGAATCTTTAAATTTGTTGAACACCAAATCAAGAACAATTGAAAAAAAGAAATGTTGAAGTTGTCGTAATATCAGATGTACATTTGGGAACATATGGAAGCCACGCCAAAGAACTAAGTAACTACTTATCAAGCATTAAACCAAAAATTCTAGTATTAAATGGCGATATAATTGATGCTTGGCAATTTAGAAGATCGTACTTTCCAAAGTCCCATTTAAAGGTGATTCAAAAAATTATTGGCTTTGCATCTAAAGGCACAAAAGTATACTATGTAACCGGAAACCACGATGAGATTTTAAGAAAATTTAGCGAAATGACCATGGGAAGTTTTGCTTTAGTCGATAAATTAATTCTAGAATTAGACAATAAAAAAGCCTGGATTTTTCATGGAGATGTATTTGATGCATCTGTACAACATTCCAAATGGATTGCAAAACTAGGCGGAATAGGTTATGATTATCTTATTTTAACCAATCGATTTATAAACTGGTGCTTATCCAAAATAGATAGAGAACCGTACTCTTTTTCAAAAAAGATAAAGGCTAGCGTAAAAAAAGCTGTCAAACATATATCAGATTTTGAAACAACTGCAACCGATTTAGCTATCGAAAAAAAATATGATTATGTAATCTGTGGTCATATCCATGAACCCAAAATTGAAAAAAAAGAAAATAAAAACGGATCAACACTATATCTAAATTCTGGAGACTGGATTGAAAACTTAACCGCATTAGAATACCATAAAAAAAGATGGAAACTATTTCATTACTCGCAGATGAGTTTTACAGAAGAAGAAAATCTTTTTGAAATGGAAGATAGCTTAAGCAATCAATTAATTACATCACGTTTTATACCAAAATAAAATCATTGCAACTCATTGGTAAAATTATTTTATTAGTAAAGTAAAATGTGAATTATGAAACTTTTAACAAATTTTCTGTAATTTTAACTTATAATTGATATAATAACTTTGTCAAAATAAATACTTACTTATGAAAAAAATAATTTTGTCAGCTATTATGCTGCTAGGATTGGCATTTACTGCCCAGGCACAAGATATTTCTAAAAATGCACTTGGTTTACGTTTAGGAGATAATCACGGATTTGGAGGAGAGATTTCTTACCAGAGAGCATTATCTAAAAACAATAGAATTGAAGCTGATTTAGGCTGGAGGAACAGCAGAGACATTGATGCTTTTAAATTAGTAGGTCTTTATCAATGGGTATGGAATATAGACCAAGGTTTTAATTGGTACGCAGGTGTCGGTGGTGGTATCGGTAGCTGGAGTCATGATTATAACCAATATAAAGATAATGGAACTTTTGTGTTTGCTGCTGGAAATATAGGTATCGAATACGGATTTAAAGAGGTACCAATCTTACTTTCATTAGATGCCAGACCAGAAATTGGTTCTGGGTATTATGACGATGACAATTTTGGATTTGATATCGGATTAGGAATTAAATTTCAATTTTAATAAAATGTATTTATAAAAAAATCCTGTTGTTTATACAACAGGATTTTTTTTATTTAATAACAATTTCCTTTTTTGAATTTATCTTCACAACCGCATAAGGATAAGTAATCACTTGCATTACCATACTATCTGGAGCCGGAGCAGTTTCTTTAACAGTAATAACAATATTCTTATCTGTTTCTTCTACTTTTTCAACCCCTATAGAATAACCTCCCGTGCTTTTCTCACCCATATTCAAGATGATATAATTTGCTTTATCAATATCATCTCCATTTATTTTACCTTTTAAAGACTCATCGTTTAACAACATCTTAATTTCATTAGGTTCACTTAAGATTTCAAAAAAACGTATATTCCCTCCGCCATCACTACGTTGCGTCAAAACTTCATACAAGGCTGTGCTTTTATCTACAGATTTAGTTGTTCCACAAGAAATTGCAAAAACTGAAATAAACAATACGAGTACCTTTTTCATTTTTAATTATTTAAATTAATAATTACTTTATTTCTTTATAATCGTTAATAGCTTTTTGATATAACGCCTCATACTTTGGCAATATATTTTTGATATCAAATTTCTTAGCAACTTCTAAAGCATTTGCTTTAAACACATTTAAAGTTGCGTCATCTTTAAGAATTTTTAGCGCATTCATAGCCATTTCTTCAACATTACCAACATCACTTAAATATCCTGAATACCCTTCAAAATTTACTTCTGGCAATCCACCTGAATTACTCGAAATTACAGGAACCCCACAAGACATAGCTTCAAGTGCTGCTAAACCAAAACTCTCGGTTTCAGATGGCAATAAAAACAAATCAGTAAAGCACAAAATTTTATCTATTTCATTACTATTACCAAAAAAGATTACTTTATCATAAATCCCCAATTCCTGACATAAAATTTCTGCCTTTTCTTTTTCAGGGCCATCACCAACCATCATTAATTTAGCAGGTATTTCTTTCTGGATATTATAAAAAATCTTGATAATATCTGGAATTCTTTTTACTTTTCTAAAATTACTAATATGTGTAATTATACGCTCATTCTCCTTAGCCATAACATATCGATGACAAGGAGCATCTAAATCTTTTTTAACCTTATCCAATTCTATAAAATTAGGAATTACCTTAATTTTATTTTTAATATTAAATAATTTCAAAGTATCATCTTTTAAACTCTGCGAAACCGAAGTCACATAATCCGATTTATTGATACTGAAAGTCACAGCTGGCTTATAAAACGGATGATTCCCTACTAGAGTAATATCAGTCCCGTGAAGCGTTGTTATCATCGGAATATCAATTCCTTCATTTTTTAGCATTTGTTTTGCCATATAGCCTGCATATGCGTGAGGGATAGCGTAATGCACATGAAGAAGCTCGATCTTGTATAATTTTACCATATCAACCAATTTACTTGACAAAGCCAATTCATAAGGTTGATAGTGAAATAGAGGATATTCTGGAACGTTTACTTCGTGATAATGCACATTAGGATTTAAGAGTGCTAACCTAACAGGCTGGCTATAAGTTATAAAATGAATTTCGTGACCACGTCTTGCTAATTCAAGGCCAAGCTCTGTTGCCACGACTCCGCTCCCACCAAAAGTAGGATAACAAACTATTGCTATTTTCATGTATTAATTTTAGTATTACGAAAGTACTTAAAATTAACTTTGAATTAAAACTTTAGATTGTTAATAATATCCGATTATTGCAATACTAGTCTTTTACATTTACCAGTTTTATGACTTAAATAATAGCATATAATTATTTTAGGAGCACATTATTATTTTTCCAAAAGAAACCTACCTGTCCCGCTGTCTGCTATATCTTTTTCAGTCTAAAAAAGACTAAAAAAGGATATCACTCCCATCGGGGCTAAATTTGAGGCTCTTCTTAAATGAGAAACTATTATCCAACTCTCCTTTATCAAGCTTTATGATTTTGATAAAAATTTATAGATCCTAAAAAAGCTGAACTGAAATAATTCCACAAAAAAAGGCATAAAATATGAATTTTATGCCTTGATTACTATTCGAAAGTCTTTTAGAAAAAACGACTATGCCAACTATCCGATGCGGGAACTTCCCAAGATTCGTTGTATTCTTCGATATTATTTACAAGATTATTAAAAACAATCGTATTCTCTGATACTGATTTATCTTTAACCATTTTCTTAAAATCAATTAAAGGCTTATGGGCAATATGCTCGCCTAATTTAAAAGTAACGTTCATTTTATCAAGTAACTCAACATTATATTTTTTCTCTAAGCTTTGTATAAACTCGACTGAACTATCAATAGAGCATCCAGTAGCCGCTTGTACATCCTGATTTACTGCTAATATTATAAATCGGTTGTATTTCAATTGATAAGAAGCTTCCAAACTTGTTCCGTGTGCTGCCCAACCTTCAATAAAAGATTGTAAGGCAGTTTCTATTTCAGAAAATTCTTCCTCAGAAAACTTTCTGTTTGATTGATAAATCCAAATTCTGGATTCACCAGGTAAATTTTCAAAAGGGATATACATTTTAATTATTTTATGTTATTTTTTTTCAGTTTTCAAATTAAAAAACCTTTACTAATCTAAGCAGGCTTTGTTCATAAATCACTAAGATTCTCAAAACTTAACTTACAAATCCTGAGCATTTGCAATTAACTCTGCAATGTCCAATACTTTCACAGAATCTTCTTTTTCCTGATGCTTAATACCATCAGTTAACATTGTATTACAAAACGGACAACCCGCTGCAATGATATCTGGTTTTGTTTCAAGAGCATCTTCTGTACGCTCTACATTAATCTCCTTAGTTCCTGGTTCTGCATCTTTAAACATTTGCGCACCACCAGCACCACAACATAATCCATTTGCCTTAGAACGTTTCATTTCGACCAACTCAATATCAAGTTTCTCGATTAATGCCCTTGGCGCTTCATATATTTTATTAGCTCTTCCTAAATAACACGGATCATGAAAAGTAATACGTTTTCCTTTAAACTGCCCACCTTCGATAGTTAACCTACCATCATCAAGCAATGATTTAAGAAATTCAGTATGATGTACTACTTCATATTGCCCTCCCAATTCAGGATACTCATTTTTTAATGTATTAAAACAATGCGGACAGGCTGTAACTATTTTTTTTGCTTCATATGCATTAAGAACCTCAATATTCATCATAGCTTGCATCTGAAACAAAAATTCATTTCCAGCACGTTTTGCAGGATCGCCAGTACAACTTTCTTCTGTACCAAGAACCGCAAAAGAAACACCTGCACGATTTAATATTCGTACAAATGCTTTTGTAATTCTCTTAGCTCTATCATCAAAACTTCCTGCACAACCTACCCAAAATAAAACTTCTGGTTGTTTTCCTTGGGCTAGCATTTCTGCCATTGTTGGCACAACTAAACTTTCTGACATTTCTCTCTATTTTGTTTAAAGTTTCATGTTTTAATCTGAAAACTATATTTTTTTTATAGCACTAATTATTGAAATAATATTCTCTTTAATTCTCATTCTTCCAATTCAACCTATCCTGTTGATTATATTGCCATGGTGCTCCATTGTTTTCAATATTTGTCATCATCGCATTTAAAGGCATTGGGGCGGCACTTTGCTCCATAACTAAATAACGACGCATATCCATAATAATAGATAATGGACTAATATTTACTGGACACTCTTCAACACAAGCATTACATGATGTACACGCCCATAATTCTTCGGGAGTAATATAATCATTTAATAACGTTTTATTATCTGGAACAAAAACTCCTTTATTGGTATCTATATTTTTTCCCACTTCTTGTAAACGATCTCTTGTGTCCATCATAATTTTACGAGGAGACAATTTTTTTCCTGTTAGATTTGCAGGACAAGATGAAGTACAACGACCACATTCTGTACAAGTATATGCATTTAACAACTGAACCCAATTCAAATCCTGAACATCGCTCGCGCCAAACTTACTTGGTACTGCATTTTCATCTACTGGAGCTGCTGCAAATGGATCAGCATTAGGATCCATCATTAATTTAACTTCCTTTGTAACTGATTCTAAATTATCAAATTGTCCTTCAGGATTTAAATCAGCAAAATACGTATTTGGGAAAGCTAATAAAATGTGTAAATGTTTTGAGAAATATAAGTAATTCATAAAAATTAGAATACCTATTATATGCATCCACCAAAATGCTTCAAACAAAAGCATCACTAACTCATTAGACATCCCATTAAAAATAGGTGCTATAAATTGACTTATAGGAAAACTTCCTGCTTTATAAAAATGTGAAAATCCTCCTGGAACATTTTGCAAATGCAAATCAGAGGCATTCATTAACAAAAACAATGTCATTAATACAACTTCAAAGTATAAAATGTAATTTGCATCATTCTTTGGAAAACCATTTAAATCTGGATTAATAAAACGTTTTAATCGAATAATATTTCTTCTTATCCAGAAAACTGTTACTGCTATCAAAACCAATAAGGCTAATATTTCAAAAGAACCTATAAGTACATCATATACTGGACCTAAATAGGGTGCAAAAACTCTATGTGTACCAAATAAACCATCAATAATGATTTCGAGTAATTCGATATTTATAATAATAAAACCAACATAAACAATAATATGCAATACTCCTGCAATTGGTCTTTTCACCATTTTAGACTGGCCAAGAGCGATCATAGCCATATTCTTCCAACGTGCTTTGGGATTGTCTTTACGATTTACATCTACTCCTAAATTTATGTTCCGAATAATTTTTTTTACACTTGACGCAAAAAAACCAAAACCAATAATAAGCAGGATAGCAAATAAAATATTATCTAAATAACTCATATCTTAAATTTATTTTTTAGAAATTGAATCATTAACTGGTGCCACGTATGGCTTGTTTTTCTTTCCAAAAAGAGAAACATTTACATAACGTGTTGGCGATAAACGCACATCTTGTAATAACAATTCTAATTCTTTAGAAGTTGCTTGCAAATTATTATAAAGAACTTCATCTTTTAACAATTTACCCATTGTACCTTTACCAGAATTTAATCCATTCATTATACCATCAACTTTAGCCAACGTTTGGTTTAAATTTCTAACCGTTTTTCCTAAATCAGCTTTATTTAAAGAGTCTGACATTTTAGCAAAATTCCCAGACATTTTATTAAAGTTAGTAACAACTCCATTTATTTGTCCCTTATTAGTATCTAAAATTGAATTGATACTTCCTGAAGCTTTATGAAATTGCTCCATTGTTTTACTTAATTCAGCTAAACTTTTTTTCAAGTCTTCTTGTCCTTTTTGATCTAAAACATTATTTAATCCAGAAACTAGTTTATCAATATTAATTAGCATCTTTTCTACTTTATCCTGAACTGGAGCTAATTTATCAGCCAAACCTGCTGTTAAACCAAGTTTGGTAGTTCCTTTTAGCAGTTGTCCTTCAACAGCTGGTTCTTTATCTTCAAAGTTTGGATAAATTGCAATTTGCTTTCCTCCTATTAGCCCAGGCTCATATATAGAAGCTGTGCTGGATTTAGAAATAAGGAAATCTGTTTTTAATTGTAATTCAACCAACAATTTTCCTGTAGATTCATTAATTTTTATACTATTTATTTTTCCAATTGCCAATCCGTTTAAGGTAACTGGTGCAGAGGTAGCTAATCCTTCTACATTATCATATTCAACATAAAATATCTTGTAGTTTGTAAAGAGGTCTTTACCTTTTAAAAAGCTATACCCCCAAATAAATAATAAAATTGATGCAATGACTAAAATAGCCGTTTTAATTTCTCTTGTTAGTTTCAAAATTGTAAGTGTTTGTACAAATTTAATATAAAATATTGAACTTGTAATTATTATTTAAGCGAGTCTTGGATACTAATTTTTTCTCCATTTTTAAATGCAATCAAAAAAGCGGAGTCATACCCCTTGGCTTTTGCTTCTTGCAAATATTTTTTTGCTTGATTATAATCGGCTGTTTGTTGATACGTATATTTATAAACATTATTCTCATATACCACAGCAACTCCTGTTAAGCCTTTGAAATTTGCTGGTGCTAATGACGTCTTTTTTATACTAGCCAAAAGTTGTACCTTATATATAGAACCATCTAAATTAGGTTTTGCAGTAGCTTTTTGAGATGGAGCATTTGTTGTTTTTACTGGTGTAGAATCCTTCACTGCTTTTTCAGAAGGCTTTTCATCGACAGGTTCACCAGAACCACTGCCGAAATATTCTTTTTTATAACTAATAATTGCTCCAGCAATAGCTTTTGCATATTCATTTTGTCCTTCTTCTGAATTTAAGATATCTCCCTCGGCTGTATTAGAAATAAAACCTGTTTCTACCAAAACTCTTGGCATATATGCTTTATGAAGTACCATAAAAGGGGCTTGTTTTACTCCACCTCCACGCAGTTTTTTACCCATTAAACCAAAAGCATCCTCAATTTTACTAGCCAAGGCAATACTATAATCTAAATATTCTTCCTGCATTAAAGTCATCCCAATCATTGATTCTGGTGAATTCGGATCAAATCCTTCGTATTTTTGCTTGTAATCTTTCTCCATTGTAATAACAGAGTTCTCATTTTTAGCAACCTCAAGATTAGACGCTGCTTTATTCATTCCCATTACATAGGTTTCAGTCCCAAATGCTGCCGCATTTTTATTTGCATTACAGTGTATAGATACAAAAATACTAGAATTTGCTCTATTAGCAATATTCGCTCTTTCAATCAATCCTATGAACACATCTGTTTTACGAGTATATATTACACTAACATTTGGATAAGACTCCAATATTTTTCCAACTTTTAATACTATTGCCAAAGCAATATTTTTCTCAATACGTCCGCTGTAAACTGCTCCAAAATCATGATCACCATGCCCTGCATCTAAAGTTACTTTAAAAACGTTAGATTGACTATAGGCGCAAAATGACATTATCATTAGAAAAAAACTAAATATTACCCTATTTTTGTTAAATATATCCATATAATCCAAAAGTTAATTTTAATAAAATACAACACTATAATTTTTTCAATTGACTATTTTTGACAAAAAATTATATGTAAGTTTGACATGTCAAAAAACAAGCCATATTTTTACAAAAATAGTATTTAAACCTTTGCATACAAACTTATTTAATATCGTTTTATTATCATTTTTCCTAACACTAGGATGTGGTAAAGTATATTCACAAGATACGAACAAAAAAAAGAAAGCTACAAACGCTAGTAAACAGCTAGATAGCATAAAAACAATAACAACTATAGACTCTATAAAGGTAGATAGTATAAAACCCAAAAAAGCTTTTCTGGATGGCAAAGTAAAATACAAAGCTAAGGATTATGCAAAGATTGATCAAAAGCGCAAGCTCATTACCTTATATAATGAAGCTGAATTGTATTACCAAGATGTTGAGTTAAAATCGGGTATCATTGTTTTAGATTACGAAAAAAATGAAGTTTATGCGGGTCGACTAAAAGATTCTGCAGGTGTGTATACTCAATATCCTAATTTTAAACAAGGGGCAAGTGCTGTTGAGCCAGACTCTATTCGGTTTAATTTTAAAACTAAAAAAGCTTTAATTTGGAATT
Source organism: Flavobacterium sp. ALJ2 (assembly GCF_015594725.1). Classification (GTDB taxonomy): domain Bacteria; phylum Bacteroidota; class Bacteroidia; order Flavobacteriales; family Flavobacteriaceae; genus Flavobacterium. The sequence continues at coordinate 58,693 of NZ_JADNRC010000010.1, forward strand.
CAAGATCAGAACAAGGTGAGTTTAGAATAAAAGCCAACATTACAAAAAAAGAAAACGACTCTGTTTATTTCTTAAAAGGAGCTCGATTTACTACTGCAAAAGATATTGATAACCCTGAATACTATTTTCAAACAAATAAAGTTAAATTCATTCCTGGGAAAAAAGTAATCACTGGATTAACCAATATGGTAATTGCTGATGTCCCTACTCCAATTGCTTTACCCTTTGCTTATTTTCCTATGTCTTCAGAAAAAAGTATTTCTGGTTTAATTCTACCAAGTTATAATGACTCAAATACTCGAGGATTCTCATTACAAAACGGTGGTTATTATTTTGCTTTGAGCGATAATTATGACTTAACTGTCTTAGGAGATTATTACACAAACGGAAGCTACGCTATGCGTTTTGAATCTGCTTATGCAAAAAGATATAAATATAGAGGTAATATAAATATTCGTTTTGAAAATTTAATATCTAGCGAAAGAGGATACCCAGATTATTCTAAACAAAATATATACAATATCCAGTGGTCCCATTCTAAGGACACAAAAGCAAGCCCAAATTCAAGTTTTTCTGCTTCGGTAAATATGGGTAGTAGTAAATACTTTAAACAATCTATAAACCAGGCTAATATTGGATCTAACTTAAATAATACATTAAGCTCATCCGTTTCCTATAGTAAAACCTTTAATACTTTACCACAAATACGTACATCGTTAACCGCCACACATTCACAAAATACTCAAACACAAGTCATCAATATGACTTTACCAACGCTAGAGGCAAGTGTAGATAGAATTTACCCATTTGTAGGAAAGAATGGTGTTAAAAAAGGATTTATTAAAAACATCAACTTTCAATACAACCTAAGTGGTAAAAATAGTATCGTAACAACCGATTCTCTTTTTTTTAAACCTCAAATGTTTGACAATGCAAAAATCGGAGCCAAGCACAGTATTCCAATAAGCACCAATTTTAAATTATTTAAATATTTTAGCGCTAGTACAACTGCAAATTATCAAGAAGTATGGCAAACAAGCACTATAAATAAAACATATGATACAGAACAAAGTAAGGTTGTTGAAAAGGCAGTAAACGGTTTTGATGCTTATAGAACATACTCATTTAGCTCAAGCCTTGGTACTACCATATACGGTACTTTTAATTTTGGTGAAGACAAAAAAATAAAAGCCATTCGCCACGTAATGCGTCCATCAGTTTCGTATGGATACACTCCTAGTTTTGAGAAATATTACGATACGTATGCTAGTGATGCTAGTGGAACTATAATTAAAGAATACAGCCGTTTTGAAGGAGGTATATTTGGAGCGCCAGGTAACAGCAACTCTAATATTGTAGGATTTGATCTAAGTAATACTTTTGAAGCAAAAGTTACTGATAAAGACAGCACAAAAACAGAGCCTAAAAAAATAATGTTGCTTAACAATTTAAACTTCTCTACAAGTTATAACTTTAATGCAGACGGAATTACATCATTCGCATGGCAGCCTTTAAGAGTTAGTGGTGGAACCCAACTTCTTGACAATAAAATGAATGTTAATTTTGGAGCCACATTAAATCCTTATGCGATAGACAATTCTGGTAAACAAATGAACATTTTCAACATAGATAATGGAGGAAGTTTATTCAGAATGACTAGTGCAAACATGACATTAAACTACTCTATTTCGAATAAAGAAAAAAGTAAAAAAGAAGACAATAGTCAAAACACAAGAAATGGTGGTCGTGAAGATGATTTATTTGGAAGAAGCAATGATTTAAATGATCAACGTAAAAGTCAGTTTGATGGTTCAGAAGAAAAGGATAACGAAATAACCGAATTTTTCAACGCAAAACTTCCATGGGACATGACACTAGCTTACTCCCTAACATATGGAAATGCCATGAGAGAAAACAAAATCATCGGAAACTCTATAATGATTTCTGCAAATATGGATATTACCCCTAAATGGAAAGGTGGTATATCTACAGGTTATGATTTTGTACAAAAGGGCGTTACTTTTACCCAACTTCGCTTTGAAAGAGATTTATTAAGCTGGAGAATGGATTTTAATTGGACTCCAATTGGCCCATATTCAAACTGGAACTTCTTCATCGGAATAAAATCTGGAGTTCTTAGCGATATCAAATGGAACAAAAGAAGCACTATAAACAGATAAGTTAATGCTGCTACAAATAAAACACATTTAATATAAATTGATACAATCATGAAAAAAATCATATTTACCGAAAATGCTCCAGCCCCTATTGGTCCATACAACCAAGCTGTTTTAAAGAACGACACACTTTATGCATCTGGTCAAATTGCTATTAATCCTCAATCAGGAGAATTGATTACAGATAATATTCTTGATGAGACCAAACAAGTAATGCAAAATATTGCTGCTATTCTAGAAGCTGCAAACATGACTTTTGATCATATTGTAAAAGCAACTATTTTTATAATAGACATGAACAATTTTGCTGCTATCAATAGCGTATATGGTTCTTATTTTGACGAAAAAACTGCTCCTGCACGCGAAACAGTTCAAGTAGCTTGCTTGCCTAAAAACGTAAATGTAGAAATTTCTATAATTGCAGTACGATAACAATTAGCATTATAATAATGTGCCAAAGTACAAAGGTAACCTGCGGCACATTATTACATCACACATACAAATCTTTCCAATCATTCTTAAAGGAAAATTTTAAATTTATTCTAAACCCAAATTCTCTGTTCTCTTTATTTTTTAAATTGATTCTGTTTTTACTTAAAAATAGAACCACATCTTCTTTATTTTTATCAAAAACACCTATTGGGTTTACGATACCTCTTTTATAAATTAAAATAGATCCGAGTAAGAAACAAAAAAACCGCCTCAAATATTGAAACGGTTCGTTATAAAATTTAATATAGATTTTTACAATTGTAACGCGATAGCATTGAGTAACAACTGTGCAGAAGCTTCATTAGTCGCCAATGGTACATTATGCACATCACAAACACGGATTAACATATTAATATCGACTTCATGAGCATGGCTTGCTAGCGGATCCTTAAAAAAGAAAACCATCTGTGTTTTACCCTCAGCTACTCTTGCAGCAATTTGAGCATCTCCTCCCATAGGGCCTGAAAGCATCTTTCGAACTTTAAAACCAGCATTTATAGCTTTACTCCCAGTAGTTCCTGTTGCGATAAGTTTAATATTTTCCTTAAGTAGGAGTGTTTTGTTTTTATTTAAAAACTGAACCATGTCTGCTTTCTTACCATCATGGGCTATAATAGCAATCTCCATACTTTTCATCTACTTTTATTTGTTAGAAATATGATATGCAATAAGCCCATCAATTGGACGTCTTAAAACATTACCTAATTTCAATTCGTATTTATCAAAAGTTTCTTGTAATTCATCTTTTAAATAGTAAGCAATTGAACCTACAAAATGAACTGGAACTTCTTTACAATTATCAAACTGTTTGATATAATTTTTAACAAATGATTTCATCCCTTTAAAGATGATTTTTCTACAAAACTCAGAGTCTTTATGCTTAATTAAGAACTTAGCAAAAGTAGCTAAATAAGCATTTGGATTTGGTTCTTTATATAATTTGTTTTTAATAAAATCCGGATCCAAGTTGTATTCTTTTGCAAATTCAACAGCCAAATCCTGAGGCATTTTATTAAAATAATATTTTCTAATTAATTCTTTCCCAAAAACATTACCACTACAATCATCCATTGCGATATAACCTAATGATTGTACTTTTTGGTACAATTGCTTACCATCAAAATAACTACAATTAGACCCTGTTCCTAAGATACTAACAATTGCTTTCTCTCCTTTTGGAGTAGTCGCATATACTGCCGCATATGTGTCTTCATGAACATCAACAATTGCGTTAACGAAATATTTTTGAAAAATTTGCGATAAAGCAATTTTCATTCTATCTGTACCACATCCTGCTCCGTAAAAGAATAAATGTGTAGCTGTGTTTTTATTTTGTAATATATCAAAACGATCATTTAATCGTGTTACGATTTCATCTCCATTAAGAATTTCAGGATTTAAACCTAAGGTTTGTGTTGTGAATAATATCTTGCCATTATCATCAATTGCTATCCAATCTGCTTTAGTAGAACCACTATCAACTATTAATTTCATTTTATTTTATTTAGTTTTCGGTTTAGTTTTTCATCTTACAATATTAAGTGTAATTATTCACATTATTGAGAGTCAAACAAAATAATAAAAAATCCCGCTATCTATTCAATAACGGGATTTTGAAATGTATATAAAATTATTTAAGACCTGCGATGTGCACAGATAAATCAATTAATTTGCTGGAGTATCCGTACTCATTATCATACCAAGATACTAATTTAAAGAAAGTAGAGTTCAATCCAATTCCTGCGTGAGCATCTACAATAGAAGTTCTAGGATCAGAAATAAAATCTTGAGACACAACTAAGTCTTCAGTATATCCTAAAATTCCTTTCATTGTAGTTTCTGATGCTTTTTTCAAAACTGCCATAATTTCTTCATATGAAGTTTCTTTAGCAACTTTTACAGTTAAATCTACAACAGAAACGTCGGCAGTAGGAACACGCATTGACATACCTGTTAATTTTCCGTTTAATGATGGGATAACTTTTCCAACAGCTTTTGCTGCTCCAGTTGATGAAGGAATAATATTTAAGTTTGCTGCACGTCCACCTCTCCAGTCTTTTCTAGAAGGACCGTCAGTTGTCATTTGGGTTGAAGTTGTTGCATGAACAGTTGTCATTAAAGCTTCTACGATTTCAAAGTTATCATGAATAACTTTAGCTAAAGGAGCCAAACAGTTTGTAGTACATGATGCATTAGAAACTACTGTATCTGAAGCTTTTGCTGTTTCGTGGTTTACTCCCATTACAAACATTGGAGCATCTGCAGATGGAGCAGAAATTATTACTTTTTTAGCACCTCCTGTAATGTGAGCATTTGCTGTTTCGATAGTTGTAAAAAAACCAGTACATTCAGCAACAACATCTACATTTACTTCATTCCATTTTAGGTTAGCTGGTTCTCTTTCTGCAGTAACACGAATATGATTTCCGTTTACAAAAAGTTTTCCTTCTTTTACCTCTACAGTTCCGTTAAAACGACCGTGAACTGAATCGTATTTTAATAAATAGGCTAAGTGATCTACATCTAACAAATCATTGATTGCTACTACCTCTACATTATCTCTATTGAAAGACTCTCTAAAAACAATTCTTCCAATTCTTCCAAATCCGTTTATTCCTAATTTTACTTTTGACATTTTTCTAAATTTTTATTTATTTTCTGTTTATTCTACTTATTTTCAAAGTCTAATTTCCTCACAATAAACTTCAATTTTATTTTTATTCTATATTTTTATGTTGACATAATTTCAGAAACGCGTAGCAATTCTCTATCTATTACAGTTTTACCCTTAATAGCCTGATCTAAAGGAGTTAACGTAACTTTATCATTTTGTAAACCAACCATATAATTTGATTTTCCTTCAAGTAAAGATTCTACAGCTTTTACGCCTAATCTACTTGCAAGAACACGGTCAAAACATGAAGGAGAGCCTCCTCTTTGCATATGTCCTAGTACAGAAACTCTAACATCATATTCTGGTAAATTAGCATCGACGTAATCTTTTAATTCAAATACGTTTTTACCAATTTTATCTCCTTCAGCAATTACAACTATACTTGATGATTTTCCTGAAGCTTTACTTTTTTGAAGTGATTCTAGTAATCTGTCTAACCCTAAATCTTCTTCAGGAATAAGAATCTCTTCTGCTCCTGCTCCAATTCCAGCGTTAAGGGCTATATGACCAGCATCTCTTCCCATAACCTCTACAAAAAACAGACGATTATGTGAACTTGCTGTATCACGTATTTTATCAATGCAATCTACAACTGTATTTAAAGCCGTATCATACCCTAAAGTGTGACTCGTACCAAAAATATCGTTATCTATTGTTCCTGGGATTCCCATTATTGGGAAATTATATTCTGAATTGAATAGTAAACCTCCAGTAAAACTTCCGTCACCTCCAATTACAACAAAAGCATCGATTCCTGCTTTTACAAGATTTTCATGTGCTTTTTTTCTACCTTCTGAAGTTTTAAATTCTAATGAACGAGCCGATTTTAAAATCGTCCCTCCTTTATTTACAATATTATTTACACTTCGAGGTCCCATCTCTTTGAAGTCACCTTCAATCATTCCTTGATAGCCTCTATAAATTCCGATACATTCGATGTTATGATAAGCACAAGTTCGAACTACTGATCGAATAGCTGCATTCATTCCTGGTGAATCTCCTCCTGATGTAAGAACACCAACTTTTTTTATTGTTTTTGGCATTATTTAAGTATTAAAGTGTAAAATTAGCAAACATTCACCACTATTTGGGCTATATTTATAAATAAGTTAATGAAAAATGTTAAATTCAAACGTTTTCGTTAATAAGTTTTCGGATACTAAAAAAAATCAATAAAATAAAAAAAGTCATTTATTTTAATTGATAATTTAAAAATAACAATACTCGATTGAATTGTTGTGAAATTTTGAATAAAATCAAATTTAAAGATAAGAAAATTAAGAGGCCTAAAAAAAATATTAACAAAACTAAAACACATTAACACATCTTAGTGTATTAATCTTCCTCAGGAACTAATCCTTGATTATTTGGTTTTACCTTTTCTTTTTCTTTTTTATTAGTTTTTTTTGACTTCGAAAAATCAAGATAATCAGGATTTATAGATGAATCCTGAAAATCATTATTAGAGTCTAAACCTTTTATTGCACGTTCTAATTTATGGTTCTTAAAGATTTTATTTACTAGTTCTTTGAACGTATCGAAATCGACTTCATAAGAAATCCCCATACCTTGGGTATAACCAATTCCTTGACCTATATAGTTAATATCATTTTCTCTATTAAATAAACGCAAGTTCATAGTTCCGTCTTCATTAACCCTGTATTGTACTTCGACATCACCTACAATAGCCGATTCGTTAATACCTCCTACCGGCACTCCTACTTTTCCGTTTATAGTAATTCTTTCATTAATTTGAGATGAAATTGTTGCTGCAAATTGACCATCTGCCTCCTGACCAAGTCTTCTATCTGCTGAAGTATATGTAAATCCAATATCAATTTTATCGCTATCTGAATGAATTATTCCACCTAATAAATTACTGGCTGTTTCGAACAAACTACTAGAAAAATCAGATTGGCTCACCCCTTCTGGGCTCAAGAATCCTCCTGAAGACAATAGATAAAGAGCTTGTGTTTGTCGAACATCTTTATCAACCAATTTATATTGAATCTCTGATTTTAACACATTACTAACTGTTGGGAAATCGATATTAAAATCAGGTTCTGGACTTGTTAAATCCCCACGAATACCAATAACTACCTCTACAGGTACTTTTTTACTAAAAGAAGAATTCTCTAATAATACTGCAGGGTTTGCCGATGTTTTATAAACTGCTTCAAGATTTAACTGCGCTTTCATTGGGTTTCCCTCCCATGAAATAGAGCCTCCTTTTTTCACAATAAACTTCTTATCGATTAATCCTCCATATTTAAAGTTATAAGTACCTTCATATGCTTGGAAATCCCCCCACATATTAAACTTACCCAAAGTATTTATTTTAAACAATAGTGATCCATATCCTTTTCCTTTCATTCCATGTCCAGAATTTCTATCTAAGATTACTTCAACTTCGGCCTCTGGTGTAATATCAAAATCAAACTCTAATTCAAGACCATTATAATTTCTTGTTGTTTCAATAATTCCATTTGCAAGATTGTATTTCTCTTTAGCAGTAACAAAATGAATGAAATTATTATCACTCATCGTTTGTGCATCGTTAATCGGAATTTTTACAGATGTTCCTTTCTCTGATTTTGCATCTACTTTAATAAACAAGGACGAAGTGGGTCCTTTAATAGTTGCTCTACCATTAATAAATGCTGTACCAAAATAAGCTGCATCTTCACTATCCTTAGTATCTAATGCTAATAATCTTTTCGAACTAATATCCAGATCTAGTTTCCAATCGGTAAAATTATTATGTTCTATCATTCCGTTTAAAATCCCTTTGGTACCGTATTTGGTATCAGTAATCGTATTATTTCTTAATAAAAACTTTTCACCGGTTACATCGACAATTGTTTTATCACTTAATTGATAATCTATATTTAAATAAGGAATTGTCATTCCTGCTTTATCTAAATACAAACGTCCATTTACATCTGGTCTTTTTAAATTTCCAATTATGGCGGCATTTCCGGAAACAAATCCTCTAATATTCGATAACACATCTCCTCCAAGAGTACTTAGGGAAGCTAAATTGAATGTGTCAAATTTTAATTGTAAATCAAGTATAGTCTCTTTATTAATAATTTCAAAACTACCAAATAGCTTAAACAGCTCCGACTTATCATTTTCTACAGATGAATTTATTGTAAACTTCCTTAGATTTTCATCTCCAATAATATTAAAATTCAATACACCTAAATTGGTCTTATTTACATTCAATTTATTTATTTGAATTGAAGCTGTTGGCTGGAAAACATCCTTTTTTTGTTTAAAATTAATCTCTCCATTAATGTCTCCATTTAAAACAAGCTTATCATTAGTTGGCGTAATTTTATTAAGATCTACATCTTTAAAGCTTAACTTCAAGTCTTTATAATCTCCATCTTTTATTTGTCCTACCAATTCTATTTGCTGATTCTCGTGAGATAAAACAATATTATCAATATTGAAATTTTTAAATCCCTTATCAAAAACTATCTGATTATCTGGCTCATCCTTTTCATTCAGATACCACATATAATCTTTAAACTTCAACTCGGATTTATTAATTCCGACAATGTTATTTTTGTTTTTATCAATAGTATGATATAAATTAAAATTAAAATAATCTTCTCCTTTTGAACCACCTTTAAACTCAGATCTTACAAATAAAGTATCCTTCATAGTCACGTTTATCAAACTAAAATCACGCACTTTATAGTACTTTGTTTTAATACTATCAAGTTCTATATAAGTATTATACAAAGGGTTTTTGTTATCTACTGCAACTCTTATATTATCAAATGTATTTTGTGCTGCTTTAATTTGAGGTGAATTAAATTTAAGCTTAAACTCTTGCTTGTCGGCATCGATTTTCCCTCTTACAACCGTATTGGTTGCAAGTTCAATATCTGGATAAAATATCTCAATTATTTTATTATAAATAGTAAAATCAAAACGTAAAAACTGACCTTTACTCACTTTTAATGGTTTATAATTGGCATATAAACTACCTACAGAGTTTGTAACTAAGTTTTCTAACTGGTTAAATTTGAATTTACCTATAATTACTCCATTGACTACATCGGTCGAATTTATTGTTATTGTGCGTATTTTATCAGCATCAAAATTTGAACTAACACTAACATTATCAAAAATATAAGTTGATTTTTGATTTTGATAAACGGCATCATTAACATTAATATTACCCTGAAGATTTTCAATTGTATTTCCAGAAACCTGAACTACTACATCTCCTTTAAAAACAGATATAGAATCTTTCATAAACTTAAGCTTGTGTAAATCCGCATTTTCAACATTAATATGAAAATCATACTTACTATCCCTTCTACTTAAATCTACCAAACCATCAAAGGTCATATTCAAATTTGGATCATTTACAGAAAGCTTCCCTTTATAATGTGGTAATTTAAAATTTCCATTTAGCACTATATTACTATAAGTATAATTATTGTAATTAAACTTCTGAACATCTCCTTTAATAACTGTATTTAAATATTTCTCTGTAAATCCTTTTCCATCGACATCAATATTAAGCGTTGTCTTCCCAATGTCCTTTCGACCTAACAAAGCACCCACATCAAAATTTTCTAAAACAATATTCCCCGAATAAGAAGCTTTATCGATAAAATCAATATTATTCATATTCAAATCGATAAGACCGTTTCCTAAATCGGTTGTCATATAAAAATCAGTATCTAATGAAGTTTTAGATACTTTTGCTTTACCATCAATCGAGAATTTCCCAATTCGTTGTAATTCTTTAGGTAATTTTTTACCTAACACATTTGGCAATAAAACCACCAAATTATCATAACTAGAAGAAAGTTTCTCGAATTTTCCATTCATTAGAAACTCTTGTCCATTTTTTCCAAAAAGATTTTTAAAATTTATGTTTCCAATTATATTAGATTTATGTAAATCAGATAATGTAAGTCGCTTAAGGTTCAGATCATTTAAAGTACCTTCTATTTTTGATTTTACTCTAAAATATTGATCTTTTCCTAACTCTTTATAAAAATAACGAATATCATTTGAACCTATATTAGCAGAATCCAACGTAACATCAAACTGAACCTTATCTGTAAATTCAGCAAAATCCTCAATATGGTAATTCAATGTAACAGCTCCTTCTATTTTAGAGTATTTAGTTAAAATAGATAATTTTTCAAGTTTCATTTGCTTCTTAGTATAGCTAAATCTTGATGTTAAATTAGCTACATACAAGCCTCTGTGGTCTAAAAATGATAATTTGTGAATCCTCGTGCTTACATCTGGTCCATGAAGTTTAAAATCACTTATATGTGTATTTAACTTTGTGAAATCGACATCTTTTGGAATGACACGATTCTCATCTGTTAAAATAAAATGTCCATTGGTAATATAAGCATCCTTTGCAGTAAGCAAGAATTTTTTAGCAGAAGGTTCTGTTGGATTTTCTGTTTCGAATGAATGAATAAAAACATCAAGATTGGTTTTCTTTTCATTTTTATAAGTTTTCAAGTTAAATAGTAAACCTGTCAAACGAATTTCACCAAAAATTAAATCCCCATCAAGAACTCTCTTGACCCCTAAAACATTTGTTTTAATTAAATCAGAATAGATTAAAGTATCTTTATGGTGATCCATTATTAAAACTTTCCTAAGTTTTACTCCACCAAAAACACTTACAGAAACTCTATCGACTGATATATGCGTACCAAAATCAGAATTTAAAGTATCGGTAATATAATTTGCTATTTTGGTTTGAACCACTGGTAAAGACAATGCGATAGCCAGTACTAACAAAAGCAGAATTAGTCCGATTAAGGAACGAGATACTATTTTTTTTATTTTTCTGATACCGATTGTTTTTTAGTTTTTCTTTAAATTTAATTTAGAGCAAACAAAGGATGGTTCCTTTGATAAAAATTCTTTAATTTTGGCTCCTACTTTTAAATAAAAAAAAATCAAAATTTGATTCGTCAAATATAATTCAAAATTCGTGCCTTTACATGCAAAATCCTGAGGTTTTTATTCTTGCTATCGAAAGTTCTTGCGATGATACTGCTGCTGCCGTTTTACTTAACGACAAAGTACTATCAAATGTTGTTGCCAACCAACTGATTCATACGCAATATGGCGGTGTTGTTCCTGAACTTGCGTCTAGGGCACACCAACAAAACATCGTCCCTGTGATTGATGCTGCACTTCGCAAAGCAAATATAAAAAAAGAACAATTATCAGCAATAGCTTTTACACAAGGCCCTGGACTTATGGGCTCATTGCTAGTAGGAAGCTCTTTTAGCAAATCATTGGCACTCGCTTTAAAAATTCCGTTAATTGCTGTTAACCATATGCATGCTCATATTCTGGCTCATTTTATCGATGAAGAAGGCTATGACAAACCAATTTTTCCGTTCTTAGCACTGACAATAAGTGGCGGCCATACACAAGTTATTAAAGTAAATAGTTTTTTTGATATGCAAATTATTGGAGAAACAACTGATGATGCCGTTGGTGAAGCATTTGATAAAAGTGCCAAAATTTTAGGACTTCCCTACCCTGGTGGTCCGCTTATCGACAAATATGCACAATTAGGCAACCCTAAAGCATTTGCTTTTACAAAACCAAAAGTTCCTGGACTAGACTTTAGTTTCTCCGGTTTAAAAACGGCTATTTTATATTTTATCCAAAAGAAAAAATTAGAAAACCCAAATTTCATAGAAGAAAACCTAAATGACATTTGTGCTTCTATTCAATATACAATTATCGAAATTTTAATGGACAAATTAAAATTGGCTGTAAAGGAAACTGGAATTTCTCAGATAGCAATTGGCGGTGGAGTTTCGGCTAATTCTGGCATAAGAAATAGACTGAAAGAAAGCGAAAAAAAACACGGTTGGAAAACGTATATTCCTAAATTTGAATACACTACCGATAATGCTGCAATGATTGGAATTGTGGGTTATCAAAAATATTTATCAGAACAATTTGAAACAGCAGCTGTTGTTTCTAAAGCACGAATACAATTTTAAACTATGCAATTATTTTACAACCCTAATATTGACGAAACAACTCAGGAATTTTCTTTTGACAAAGAAGAAAGCAAACACATTATAAAAGTTTTACGAAAAAAAGATTCTGATATATTACATGTTACAAATGGATTAGGCTATTTATTTGAAACCGAAATCACATTGGCTTCTGATAATAAGTGTACTGTGAAGATAATTTCATTTGAAAAAGCTCCTGAGCCAAAATATCGTTTGCATCTTGCTGTTGCTCCAACAAAAATGAATGATCGTTACGAATGGTTTCTAGAAAAAGCTACTGAAATAGGAATTCATGAAATTACTCCTATCATTTGCGATAGATCTGAGCGTAAAGTAATTAATATGGAGCGTTTCGAAAAAATAATTTTATCAGCAATGAAACAATCAAACGAATTATATCTTCCTAAACTTAATGAGGCTATTTCGTTTAAGGAATTTATAAAACGTAAAAATGAAGGACTGCAATTAATTGCACATTGTGAAGAAACTGATAAAAAATCGCTGAAATCAATTTTAAAACCAAATGAGAATATTACATTACTTATTGGTCCTGAAGGAGATTTTTCGGAAAAGGAAATCGCTTTAGCCATCGAAAACAACTTTCAACCAGTATCATTAGGTAATACCAGATTACGTACAGAAACCGCAGCAATGGTTGCTTGCCATAGTGTTGCTTTTTTTAATGAAACAATTTAGATATAAAAAATACTAATTTTTGACTTAGTCATCATGAAGAAACTTTTTTTGCTTTTTTTATTTATCTCCATCTCTTCTTTTTCACAAGAAATTGCGTTATTAAAATATAGTGGCGGAGGTGATTGGTATGCAAATCCTACTTCATTACCTAATTTGATAAAGTTTTGTAATGCTAATATAAATACCCGTATTAAAGCTAAACCAGGAACTGTAGAACCTAGCAATCCAGATTTACTATCCTACCCTTTTGTGCACATGACTGGTCACGGAAATGTTGTTTTTAACGATGCAGATGTGACTAACCTTCGCAATTATTTATATGGTGGAGGATTTCTTCATATTGATGATAATTATGGAATGGACCAATACATCCGAAAAGAAATAAAAAAAATATTTCCAAACAATGATTTGATTGAACTTCCTGCTAATCATGCTATTTTTCAAAAACCTTTTCTTTTTTCTAGTGGTTTACCTAAAATTCATGAACATGACGGAAAAAGACCTCAGGCATTTGGGATTTTCATCAAAAACAAACTCGTATTACTTTATACCTTCCAATGTGACCTTGGTGATGGCTGGGAAGATGCCGAAGTTCATAACGACCCTCTTGAAATACGCCAAAAAGCATTAAAAATGGGAGCAAACATTATCAATTATATCTTTACCAATTAATTTAAGTCAAGTGCAATTAACACACGAAGAAATACAATTCGAAAGAAAAACGTTTCCAATAACTCTAGTTTGTGATCATATTTATTTTCAGCAAAATATTGGTTCTCTTTTTAGAATAAGTGAAGCCTTTGGAGTTGAAAATATTATTTTTTTAGGAAAAGATATCCCTCTAAATCCAAGAAAAATCAATAAAACTTCAAGAAGTACTCACCTTCATGTACCGCATATAGTAATCGAAGATACTAACGAACTTATCAATCATTTACTTCAAGATAACTTCGAAATTATTGCTTTAGAAATTGCAAGCAACAGCAAGCCTTTAAAAGAAGTAAAGATTCCTGAAAAACAAAAAATTGCTCTTTTAATTGGAAGTGAAATTGATGGGGTTTCAACTGAACTTTTAAAAATTTCAAATCAAATTGTTCATATTAATATGTTTGGGAAAAACAGTAGTATGAATGTTGTTCAAGCTGCCAGTATAGCTTTATATGAATTAACTTCTTTATAAAGGATTAAGTCCCTAAATAGTAATAGCATATTCAATAAAAAGAGAAGAAGTAATTAAATACCAACCTGATGAATTGATATTTTTTAATTTATTTACTCATGAATGGATTGATAATTTAAACTTTACATTCAGTCCTCAAGACTTTTGCCAAATGCAGATCCATACATACAAGTAGCAAAAGAATTATTCTGAAAAGCTGGTTGGAATGGAGATGGTAAAATACAACTCATTTGGATACCTCCTTTTATGCTTTCGTCTGAATTTACTCTAAATGAAGAAGCATTGGGTATGATAGTATGGCATGTTAAACAGGAAGAAGATGGAATTTCATGGTTGCTTTCACCTAGAAAAATCTCTTCCATTTAGACATTAAATATGCTTTATAAATTCTCTAATCTAATTTTCTAAAAAAGTATTCACAAACAACATAAAAAACAACATTACAACTCACATCAAATTAAACAAAGAAAGAATTTTCTTTATAATTTTAAATAATTAATTTTAGTAAGAACTACGCCATGCAAGGGATTATAAAATTCTTATAAATAAAATAATAATAAAATTTTGGTTGTTAAAATATTTGTTATAAAATTGCATTAATTATTAACTAAACTTAATTTTTATAACAAACCCCCAAACTATTATGAAAAAAAATTGTTTTATCTGCATTTATAGCATTAATGCTATTCTCATGTCAAAACGACCAAACAGAAGCTACAACTTCAGAAGCTTCAGCAATTACTCAACGTGGTTGTGCAACTCAAGATGTGCTTGAAGCTCAATTAAAAGCCGATCCTACTTTGGCTATTAGAATGAATGAAATTGAAGCATTTACACAAAACAAAATACTAAGTGGTAAATTGGTAAATGGAAAAGTTCAAATTCCTGTTGTAGTTAATGTATTATACAGAACTGCTGCAGAAAACATTTCTGATGCGCAAATCCAAACACAAATTGATGTCCTGAACAAAGATTTCAATGCTGCTAACTCTGATTACGGAAGCGTTCCTGCATTATTTGCAGGAGTTAAAGCTAACGTTGGAATTAGTTTTGTTTTAGATCAAATCATCAGAAAATCAACAACAAAAACTTCATGGGGAACTAATGATGCCATGAAAAAAACTGCTTCTGGCGGTCTTAACCCAACATCTCCAACTACTAAGCTTAACTTATGGGCTTGTAAAATTGGTGGTGGAATATTAGGTTATGCTCAATTTCCTGGTGGAGCTTCTGCTACAGACGGAGTTGTAATTGACTCTCAATATTTCGGATTATCTGGTGCTGGTGCAGCTCCTTATAACTTAGGTAGAACTGGAACTCACGAAGTGGGTCACTGGATGAACTTACGTCATATTTGGGGAGATGCGAATTGCGGAAACGATCAAGTAGCAGATACTCCAGTTCATAACACTGCTAATTATGGAATACCTGCATACCCTCATTATAGCACATGTACAGGAACTCCTGTAGAAATGACTATGAACTACATGGATTATACAGACGATGCCGGAATGTATATGTTTACAACAGGTCAAAAAAACAAAATGGCAGCCATATTCTTAACAGGAGGTCCTAGAGCTGCTTTTGGTATCTAAAAATAAAACCTTATAAATCAACATGTTAATAATTATTAAAAGCGAGATCATTAAATCTCGCTTTTTTTAGTTTAAGAATGTAATCCTTCCCTCATTTTTTCTATATTTATGCTCTAAAGAAAGATAAACTATGATTACATCTAAAGTGATTTCAAACGGGATTTTAAGAGCTATTGCAACTATTTTGGGAATATCGCTGATTTTGTATTTTTTATATGAAATACAGACCGTAATAGTCTACTTATGCGTTTCCCTCATATTATGTTTAATAGCAAGTCCCTTTGTAAAATTCTTAAAAGAAAAATTAAAATTTAGCAGTTCATTTGCTGCTATAACAACTATTGTATTTTTCATCTTATTAATGATTGGTTTTATACTATTATTTGTTCCGTTGATAATATCGCAAGCTAATAACTTATCACTTCTTGACACAGATAGTCTACAAAAGCAATTTATATTAATTGAGCGTGATTTTGAAAATTATTTTAATTTACAACACCTTGATTTTCAATCGCTATTAAAAAATTCAGAAATAACTTCTAAACTAGACTTTAGCTACTTTACATCCTTCATTAATACAGTTCTAAACACATTAGCAGGTTTTGGTATGGGATTAGTATCTGTGTTTTTTATTACGTTCTTTTTTATTAAAGATCAAAATATATTTAAAGAAAATGCAAAAAGAATTCTTCCTGATAACAATGAAGATAAAATTCTTAACTCAATCACGAAGATAAACCATTTACTGACACGCTACTTTATAGGCCTACTGATACAATTAACAGTAGTATTTATTCTATATTTTATTGTACTTGTAATTTTCGGTAGTGAAAATGCATTTGTGATTGCTTTTTTATGTGCAGTACTAAATATCATTCCATATATAGGGCCTATAATAGGAACTATCCTAGCAGCTATATTAACAATGTTGAGTTTAATTGGTGGCGATTTTCAAACAGAAATTTTACCTAAAACTATATATATAGTAATTGGATTTTTATTGGTTCAGGCAATTGACAATAATATTAGCCAACCAATTATTTCATCAAAAAGTGTAAATTCGCATCCGTTAGAAATATTCTTAATTACTTTAATTAGCGGAATAACTTTTGGAATTGTCGGAATGATTATTGCAATCCCGTTTTATACTTGCCTAAAAGTGATTGCCAAAGAATTTTTCCCTAACAATAAAGTTGTTATTGTACTAACTGAAAAAATATAGCCTTGAATTTAGCCCTTTTACATCATTCTGTTCAGGATTTTATAAATAAAAAAGTAAATGAATCTATTTCAAAATTAGCACTTCAAAAAAATCCTTTTCCAGAAATAGAATGGATTGCAATTTTGAATCAGATTGAGGCTAAAACAAAAGCAAAAGATAAATTACCTACTTGGTTTACTACCGAAAATATACTTTATCCAAGTAAAATTTCGGTAGAGCAAACCTCTTCTGAAAAAACAGCACAATATAAAGCCAGTTTAGTATCAGGAGATAGTTTAATTGATCTAACAGGAGGTTTTGGTGTTGATGATTATTATTTCTCCAAAAAAATAAAAAACGTAGCACATTGTGAGATAAGCCCCGATTTATCCGCAATTGTACAACATAACTTCAAACAGTTAAATATCAATAATTATATCTGTTATCCTGAAGATAGTTTTGAGGTTTTAAAAAAACTAAATAAAAAATGGGACTGGATTTATATTGACCCCTCCAGACGAAATGATGCCAAAGGCAAAGTGTTCATGCTAAAGGATTGCTTGCCGAATGTTCCGCATTTATTAGATTTTTATTTTGAGTACTCTAATTCTATTTTAATAAAAACAGCGCCTTTATTAGATATATCAGCTGGACTTTCAGAACTCAAAAATGTAAAAAATATTCATATAATTGCTGTCGAAAATGAGGTTAAAGAATTACTCTGGGAAATTCACAAAGGGTATTCAGGAAATATAACTCTTAGTACTGCAAATATTTTAAAAGACAAAACAGAATCTTTTGAATTTACACTAAACGAAGAGCCTGAATTTGTTAGCTACAGCTTACCTCATAAATACTTATATGAACCCAATGGTGCGATCATGAAATCAGGCGGATTTGATGAAGTAAGCTCTTTTTACAAAATAGATAAACTACATAAACACTCTCATTTATATACTTCAGACGAGTTAATTGCTTTTCCAGGAAGAATATTTGAGATTAAAGAAGCAATTTCGTATACCAAAAATGAAATGAAGCTCCATCTTTCTAATCAACAGGCTAATATAACTACTCGAAACTTTCCTGATAATGTAGAAACTATTCGAAAAAAATGGAAAATAAAAGATGGAGGAAATTTGTATTGTTTTTTTACAACTGACAGAAATAACAATAAAATAGTTTTAATTTGTAAAAAAATATAACAAAATGAAACAACTAATTACTTTAACTTTTTTCTTATTAACATTTAATTTATTTGCACAAAAAAATTGTGAATATAGTGTAAACGTTACCGATTCCTTAGGAACATACAAATCCACAAAGGAAACAATGATTTCTGAAAAAAACTTTGCAGGAACATCAAGTTATATCTTTTTCTCTTTGGCATTAACTGATGGTTTACCAACTTTAAATATGCAAATGATAAAAAAAAGTAAAGACTTTACAAAGGCTAACTGCTTTGATAAAAACTCAAGATTATATTTACAATTAAGCAATGGGAAAATTGTTACTTTGATTCATCTCGATCAAGAAAGTTGTGGAACATTAATTCGTGATGACAAAGGATTTGACAATCGTGTAAACACTGGAATTTTTATGTTTATGAAAGATAATTTTGAAGATTTAAAAAATTCTCCAATCTCAATGATTCGTATTAAATACTTAACTGATGTGGAAGATTATGTTCTAAAAAAAGAATTCACATCGGAACTAGATAATAAAGTCTATCATCCTGAAAGTTACTTTATTAATAATATAAAATGTGTAGAGTAAGGTTAATCACAATTCCATTTTGTATTTGATACTTTATCATTAAGTCCAGCTTTTAAATTATAATGCCACCATTCTGAATCAAAGGAATTGAAATTATTTTTTATCATTATTTTTTTCAATAATTGTCGGTTTGCTTTAATAGCATCTAATAAATTCACATAACTGTGACTGGCTTCTTTTCCAAAAAAATCAAAAGAAGTTCCCATATCTAATTCCTTACCATTACTATCAACAAGCGTAATATCAACGGCTCCTCCTCTATTATGGATGGAGCCTTTTTTTGGATCTGCAACATATTTAGGATTAGAAACTATTTCCCACATCCTTTTTTGGATAAATAAAGGCCTGTAACAATCAAATAACTTGATTTTATATCCTTTCTTCATAAAACTTTTATTTGCCTCTACTAATGCTTTAACTGTTTTTAAACGCAAAAAACATTCAGCACAATCATATACTTTTGCTTTAAGAAAATTATCTTCTGTGGCATATTTCATATCATACACAAAATCACCGCTGTAATCCTTTAAATTAACAAAGGTTGTATCTGCAATTACCTGATCGATATTATTTGCATATGTCTTACTCTGAGCATTTGTAGAAATTATTCCTAAGATATAGAGTAAAAGAAATAAAGTTCTGTTGAATTTTGGCATGGAATTGGCATTTTAGATTGTACATTTTTATCAAAAGTAAATATAGGTAATAAATAAATCGAAACTAGAAATTGAAGCTCACTTCATTCGATTAAATTTATTCTTAAAACAGCTTTTAAAACTATCGTATAAATCAAAAAACAGTGTATCATGAAACGATTTACTTTGTTATTATTTTTCCTCCCATTTTTAGGAATCGCTCAAGAAATAAACTATTCTGAACCTTCTCAATTTATCGAGAAAGCTTGTTCTGTTCAAATTAATTTGGTCGAAAGCGAAAAGACTATTTTTAAATCTGGACTTGGAGAAACTGTATCATTTTATCCAGCGGAGATTATTGAATTGAATCAAAATCAAAAAAAAATGAGCGGAATAGAGGTTGAAAGTACTTTTATCACAAAGCAATATCAGAATAAACAAGACCAATTCACCAAAGAAACCGCATGAATAGGTATTGATGAAATTCCAGGATTAATCAACTGGCTTGAAAGTTATATAATTCCAAATTTATCTAATCCTAACGGGAGGAAAAAGACAGTAAAATATATCTTTAACACTAAAGAAATCCAATTTAAGTTTGATGTTTATAATACTACTCAAACTTTTACTATTACAGTAAAAAACACAAATTATAAGGATAAGTACTTTTGGACAGAGTCACGTACAAAAGATATTCCAAGCATTTTAAAAACACTTAAATATATGCAAACTAGAATTCTAAACTAATATTATTTAATTAAAAAACGGAGTTACTAACAACTCCGTTTTTATAATATTTTACCTTATGTTCTTTTATTGTTTTTTTCCTTTTGACAATACGAATAGCAAAATCAAGGTCAAAACAGCCAGTATCGTACCTGCTAGAATTAAAACGACATCATGTGCCTCTTTAAAAGCTGTCATTGCCGCTTTCTTAATTATCTCACCTTTTTCTCCTCCCAACTCATTGGCAACAATCATTGCATCACCTATTGAATTATTTACCTGCTTTGGAAGTCCATTAAATAATTGATCGCTAACAGTAAACTTTTTAATAAAAATCTGAGAAAGTATAATGCCAAAAAAAGTAATTCCTAATCCAGTACCTAATTCATAAGAAATAGATTCCATTGAACCAGCCATTCCAGCTTTATCAAGTGGAGCTGCAGACATTATAGCCGTTGTTCCAGCTATTAATACCACTCCTAAACTAAATCCTAAAACTATCAACCAGAACAATAAACTAGCTGTAAATGAGCTAAAATCTAATTGGCTTAACATAAAAAATGATAACGACGATAACGACAATACTGTAACTATTAGATTCTTAAAGCTAATTTTACCCAATATCGAACCTGTTAGCGGGCCTGCTACTGCAGAAGAAGCTACAAGTGGCAACATGAATAGACCCGCATCTATTGGACTTAACTTATGTACAAATTGAAGTTCTTGTGCCAATAAAAACTCAAAACCTACTATAACTGCCATAGGAACAAAACAAAGTAACATTCCTAACAAAATTCTTCTATCTTTCAATAATTTCATATCAATCATTGGTGAAGATGAAATCTTCTGTTTTTTAAAAAACAATCTCAAAAAGAGGAATCCAACTATTCCAACAGCAATACTGATCCACAAAGGATGATCTTCTTTAAAAATAGTCTTAATACCATAAATAAATAGAATCACACCAACCAACACTAATGCTGCGTCTTTTAACAACCAAGGTTTCTCAGGACTCGAAATTCCTTTGGGAACACCAATACATATTAAGGGAATAACAATCAAAATTAATGGAAGATTTATTAAAAAAACAGCCCCCCACCAATAATGTTCTACAATAACTCCACCAATTACAGGTCCAACTGCCGCTCCAGCTGTACCTATAGCCGCCCAGATACCTAATGCTGTACCACGTTGCGCTTCATTGGTAAAAGTTTGACTTATTATAGCAAGAGTAACTGGCATAATCATTGAACCTCCTAAAGCCAAAAGCGCTCGAGAAAGTATTAAATAAATCGGTGCAGAAGAAAATCCAGCCAAAAATGAGGCTACTCCAAATATAGTTAAACCAAATAACAGTACTTTTTTATGTCCAATTTTGTCTCCTAAAATCCCCATAGGTAATAACAAACCTGCCATAATAAGCGGATAAATATCTATAATCCATAATACTTCGTTACCCGATGCTCCCAATGATAATGTAAGCGTAGGAATAGCAACATGTAGTATTGTAGCATCAATAGTTACAGGAATAAGTGCAGTGATAATAATAGCAAGTATAAGCCATTGATTTTTCACGCTATTATCCCCTTTTGATACTTTTTCTAACTTCTTCATTATAATGAATTATATTATTTTATTACAAAGTAACCATAAAATTTACTTCACTTGATTATTTCTATAATAAAATCACGCTCTAAATTTCAAATTATACCTTTAATAAACAAAAAGCCCACACTACAGAGTGGGCTAAAAGAAAATTTATTCAATAAAATTACAGAACTATCTTTGTTCTGTAATTTCAGATTTATTAAGTTTAATAACTCTTATTTTTTTATTCGTATAATCCGATAAAAAAAGATGGTCGTTAAGTTGTGCTATACTTACTATACTTCCAAAATTATTTTGTCCCATAATATCCAAGGCATTAACTCTTGGATTATAAATTTTATCCATAAACTCTTTTTTAGGATAAAGGCGTAGAAAATTTGAATTACCTACATTCTCTGACGTTACAGCCCAATCAGCAGAGATAGCAACTGCCAATGGCTTTGCTTCGTTAAAAGGCACTACAACAGGCTGAATTGGAGCTTTTAATGAAGCTGTAGCATTAGCACGAATACCTGCAATGTTGTAATACAGATATCCTTTAGCATTTCTTCCTGCTACTACTAAGTTCCCATCAGCGACATCCATTGAATAAACTTCATCAAATCCTTTTAAGGTATTTAATTTAGCAAAAGGAGCTAAATTCCATTCACTTTTATCTGTAATTTGAGATACTAAAAAAACTTTAATACTAGTTTCTTTTTCTTTAACGAATACCAATCCGTCTTTTACTACAACTCCAAAAACGTGAACAAAAGTATTCCACCATTGACCGTTTCCTAAGATACTAATTCCTGCATTTGTCACTTCATCAATAACAAAAAGTCTTGATTCGGCACTTCCAATATAAATTCTACCATTATCAATAGACACCGAAGTAAGCTTAGTAAATGCAACTGTTGAAGCTCCTTTAGTATAATTTGTAATTGTTTTTAAGTGAACTAATGTTTGAGCATTAAAAACTTCAAGTACATCTCCATTACAAACATACAATTTATCATTTGCTATGGCTATTCCATTAGGATCTAGCGTTCCTTTTCCATCTCCAATCTGGCTTGCAGTAATTGATGCTTCATCTGTAGGATAATAATAACTATGATTTGGAGAGGTTTCGTCGTAAGAATCCTTGCTACAATTTGTAAAAACACAAAGTAACAGTATAGAAAAAACTAATTTATTCATTTTGATTTTATTTGTTAATTCCATTTTCCTTCTCCTTTATATTTTAATAAGAATGGATTTTTTGGATTAATCGTAAAAACAGGTTTTTTATAAGTACCAGTAAGGTATTTTGTCTTAGTCCAGCCTTTTAACACTTCTGGATCAGTAAAAGGAAGGTCTTTTAAGTGAATTAAATATTTATAAAAATGGGTCAACATTTCCTGTTGTCCACCACCTTCGCCACTATTAGCTAGATTACTACTATGATTAAAACCAATATGATGTGAATATTCATGTGACCAAACCGACATTTCGCCTACCCAATGACCCGTTACATAACCCGATTCCCACTGAGAGGCTAAA
The DNA here is from genome assembly GCF_015594725.1 of Flavobacterium sp. ALJ2. GTDB lineage: Bacteria > Bacteroidota > Bacteroidia > Flavobacteriales > Flavobacteriaceae > Flavobacterium. Next base: position 82,014 of record NZ_JADNRC010000010.1, read on the forward strand.
GCCCCTCCGCCCCATGCTGAATCTCCTCCTACCATCGCCATATAAACGGTTCTACTATCAAGGTAATCCAAATATATTTTTTCAACAGCAAGTTTAGTAAGATAATCATAGACACCATTAGCATCAGCTGTATTCCCATGCCAATACGTTGCGCCATTTACAGCAGTACCAGCTTGGGCTGCTTGCTCTTTTTTATACCTGTCAAAATTAATAAAAGTGTCGTAATACATCGGATGACTTAAAGCATACGAATAATTAATAATCATTGCTATTGCTTCTTTGGCCAAAACAGGATTCATTGGCAAATATTTACCGAATTCGTTAATATGGTACCCATCATGAAATTGGACCAAATGCGAAGACTTTATTTTTTTGAATTTTGCAAATAAAGGATCACTTGATTCAACCGAAAATTCGATTGCGCCAGAAGAAAAGCCATCAATTTTATCAATTGTCACTGCATTACCTGTTTCTAATAAATAATCATTTTTTCCAGCTACTAAAGGAATTTGGTGAAATGAACGATGAAAAGCCGGGATTTTTGTAAAATTGTAAATTAAAAATCTTTTATCATAATTAGCTAATTTAGCGTAGATTCTCACATCTGTAAGCCCGACAGGAGAATAAAGAGAAATTTGCACCGAATCTTTCCCTTTTTGAATCACTTGTAATGGCTGATTTACACGAAACCAACGATCTTGTTTATCATACATTTTCGATGAACTTTCATCATCTTCAAACATAGTCATAGCATGATTTCCTATTGGTAAATTTGTTGCATCAATGCTCGGTAAATACTTGGCGTCGTATGCAGTAGATTGGTCTTCGTGATCACAGCTTGTGAAAACTAGAAAACCAAAAATTAGTAAGCTGGCAAAGTACCAACTCTTAAAATTTGTAATCATTGTAGGTTAATTTAAATTTGTTTTGAGCTCTGGAGTATTAGATTTTAAATCTAAAGAGCGCAAATATCTTCTATTCTTTTTTAAATAAAAATTTGTTTTTCTTATTTATAAAAAACGATAATTAAACTATTTCCATCAATAAAAAACTAGTTTACCGATGTAATTCTATAAATATAAATTCTAAGATATCATAAGTTCTCTCTAATTAAAACACAAAAAAAGTGGCTATCCACCATATATATGTTTTAAAAACCTATCTGTGTTTTGCTAGATTTGCATTACTTCTATAAACAAACAAAGCCTGAACATTGTCAGGCTTTATTGTTATAATAGACTAAAAATTTACTTTACAGTTCCAAACATCATTATCAATCTATCACCAAGATAGAAATTTAATGTTTGTTCTGCTACATCAAAACGTAATTCTTTATCACTTAAAAGAGAAAGCATTTTTCGTTCTGTTTTAGCAACTTCTTCATCAATACATGCCATTCTAGTTGATCCTAAACCACTAAATACAATACGATCATTCTCTTTAAGAGTGTATGTTCCAAAAAAGTTATTACATCCAGTATTTCCGTTCACTTTCTTTTTAGTTTGATCAAATTTAATAGAAGCACGTCCATAATCTTGTCCTACGTTTTCTAACATGATTAGTTTCCAATTATTTTTAGCAATAAAACTCCAAACATCATTCTGGGTAGGAATAGAAAACTCCATGATGATTTTATTTTTCAAATTCTTAAACTGCACCTTGTTATTTTTCTTTACAATTTTAAACTTTTTGTCTTTTATTGCATTAGTAAAATCTTGCTCTAATTTCATGTTTTTTTCATCACAAGACATTAAAGTTCCATAAGGAGAATCAATTTTTATTTGATTTTTTGAAGAAAGCTTAGTGAACTTTGCACCGAAGTTATTACAACCACTTTTTCCGTTAATCATTCCCGTAGCTTCATTCATTGTTAAATACACATTCCCTGTATTTATATTTTTACCGTTTAAACGAGTTAATATCATTTTTGTATCATAAATCCCTTTTTCCTTTACTACAGGTGTTTTAGAAATAATACTTTTTAATTTATACTCGTATGAAGATGCATCTGCTGGAATAACACCTTCTCTTTTGGTTCTGATAACCATAAGTTCATATCGATTCCCTTTTTCAAAATCAAAACCTTCGATATGATCGTAAAAAAACTGCCAATCACTCTTATTATTATATTTTATTTGCAAGCATTCCATAGGAGCAACACCTTGACAAGGCACTTTATTTTCTTTAACAAACATTTTTAATGTTTCTTGTCCATAGCTTAATGATGATACTAAAGTCACCATCATAAAAATAAACATGCATTTTAATTTTTTCATTCTTTTTAAATTTTATAATACTTCACGAAGTATTTGATTATTCTTTTATTTTGCTTGCATTAATTGTGCCATTCTAAAGAAACTTTATTTTTTAAAGAAACTTTAAGCTTCGAAGAATAACCTATAAACAAGCACAAAACAGCCAAAATCTAAAATTATTAATAGTCTTTAAAACACTATCTCCAATAATTCAAAAAATAAACTTCTATGTGCTAGCCAATTACATAAATAACACTAAAACAGTTTCCATTTCACCTTTGCCTCCCTAAAGGGCTATTAAAATTACAATAAAAAATTTAATTATTTAATGAAGCTATATCTATATTCTCTAAAGCAACTACAATAAATCATAAAATAATCAATTTTAAATCCGGAATACTACCAATGGCAGCAATTTTGATGGAGTAAAAAATCTAAAAATAGTCAACAGAAGATTTCTTGAACTATTTTGATAATAGAAGTACGAATACTTCTGCGGAATCTTTTAATGCCAAAGTAAAAGCATTTAGAAGTCAATTTAGAGGAGTAAGAAATATAGATTTCTTCTTATTCAGATTATCAAATCTTTTTGCCTAATCCCCAACTTTTGCGCATGATTCATTTTATCGCTCCACAGCTTTTCGTGTTGATCTAAAAAACCACTCAATTGAGTGGTTTTTTTCGTGAACGCAGAAGGATTCGAACCTTCGACCGCCTGCTTAGAAGGCAGGTGCTCTATCCAACTGAGCTATGCGTCCGGCCTGTATTTTACACAAAAAAGCCACTCGATGAGTGGCTTTTTGTGAACGCAGAAGGATTCGAACCTTCGACCGCCTGCTTAGAAGGCAGGTGCTCTATCCAACTGAGCTATGCGTCCATTTTTTTAAACTTTATGGAAAAGTTTGTCGGGGTGGCAGGATTCGAACCTGCGGCCTCCTGCTCCCAAAGCAGGCGCGATAACCGGGCTACGCTACACCCCGAAGGCAAAATTATTAAGCGGAGAGACAGGGACTCGAACCCTGGCACCGATCACTCGATGACAGTTTAGCAAACTGCTCCATTACCACTCTGGCACCTCTCCTAAGCTCAGAGAAACGTGTCTCGTTTTGCGGTTGCAAATCTAAGACAACATTATGTATTCCACAACTATTTTGAAGACTTTTTTCAATATTTTTTCATGTTTTTTCAAAATAGCTTCACTATCAAACAAATACAAAAAAAATATTTTACTAATAATTAAAAAACACAATCAAAACGCTCAAAATTTGAATTTGTTTAAATAAACATTAAATTTGCTTCATTAACTAAATCACACAGAAAATGAACAAAAGAGTTGTTATTGTTTCTGCCGTTAGAACCCCTATCGGAAGTTTCATGGGAGGATTATCTACAGTCACAGCCCCAAAATTAGGTGCTGTAGCTATTAAAGGAGCTTTAGAGAAAATACAATTAGACCCCAATTTAGTTGATGAAGTATTCATGGGTAACGTAGTACAAGCAGGAGTTGGACAGGCGCCAGCACGTCAGGCAGCAATATTTGCTGGATTACCAGAGAAAGTAGTTTGCACGACTGTAAACAAAGTTTGCGCATCAGGAATGAAAGCAGTGATGTTTGGCGCTCAAGCAATTGCTTGTGGCGATGCCGAGATCGTAATTGCTGGTGGAATGGAAAACATGAGTTTGATTCCACATTACGTACAAATGCGTAATGGAACTAAGTTTGGCCCAACAACAATGGTTGACGGAATGCAAAAAGATGGTTTGGTAGATGCTTACGATAACAACGCAATGGGAGTTTGCGCTGATTTATGTGCATCTGAATATAACATCAGTCGTGAAGAACAAGATAATTTTGCAATTCAATCTTACGAAAAAAGTGCAAAAGCTTGGGATGCAGGAAAATTTGACTCAGAAATCGTTCCAGTTGCAGTACCACAACGAAAAGGAGACCCTGTAATCGTATCAAAAGACGAAGAGTACACTAATGTAAAGCTAGACAGAATCCCTTCGTTAAATGCTGTTTTTACTAAAGATGGAACTGTAACTGCCGCAAACGCCTCAACAATAAATGATGGTGCTGCTGCTGTAATTTTAATGTCTGAAGAAAAAGCCATTGCTTTAGGATTAAAACCTCTTGCCTACATAAAAAGTTATGCCGATGCTGCGCAAGAACCAAAATGGTTTACAACAAGTCCAGCAAAAGCATTACCAAAAGCATTAGATAAAGCAGGAATCTCAATTAATGATGTAGATTATTTTGAATTCAACGAAGCCTTTGCTGTTGTTGGATTAGCTAATTCAAAAATACTAGGTTTAGATAATGATAAAATAAACGTAAATGGTGGTGCCGTTTCATTAGGACATCCACTAGGTTGTTCAGGTGTTCGAATTATCGTAACTTTAATCAATGTTTTAGAACAAAACAATGCCAAAATCGGTGCAGCAGCTATATGCAATGGTGGCGGTGGAGCTTCGGCAATTATTATCGAAAGAGCATAAATAATCATAAATCAGGAATTATTATTAATTAATAACTCCTGATTTTTAACTCATAAAATACACTACATGTTCGGAATTTGTAATCTAGCCATAGTGCCTGTTCGATTTGAACCGAGTGATAGAAGCGAAATTGTTAGCCAAGTATTATTTGGAGAACATTTTGAAATTCTGGAACAGCAAAATCAATGGTCTAAAATTAAAATCCAATTCGACGATTACGAAGGTTGGGTTGATTCCAAACAATACCAGATAATATCAGAGACAAATTATAATTTGTTGTCATCAGACGTACAAATTTTAAATGCCGATTTAATTGATTATATCACATCACCAGATAATGTATTACTACCTATTCCTCTTGGCGCATCGCTAACTTTTTTGAATAATAGCGAAATAAACACTTCTAATTTTGAATTCGAAGGCACAAAAACAAGCGGTATAAAACCAAAAATAAATTTAATAAATACAGCTTATATGTATTTAAACGCACCCTACCTTTGGGGAGGAAAAACTCCTTTTGGACTCGACTGCTCAGGTTTTACACAAATGGTTTACAAACTAAACGGATATAAAATCCATCGTGATGCCTCACAACAAGCAATGCAAGGCGACCCATTGAGTTTTATTGAAGAAAGTGAAGCAGGCGATTTGGCCTTTTTTGATAATGAAGAAGGAAACATCACACACGTAGGTATAATCATGGACAATAATTACATTATTCACGCCAGTGGAAAAGTACGAATTGACCGTTTGGACCACTTAGGAATTTACAATCCTGAAACAAACAGACACACACACAAACTGCGTGTTATCAAAAAGATTATCTAATAGTTCTTCTTCTACAAATCGTAGAAACCTCAGGGCTAGTTTATACATAGCCAAGGTAATTTACGTATAAAAATCAGACTTAACTTAAAACAATTAGAATGTCAAATGCACCAGAAATAATTGCAGAAATTGATAGTTTTTTAGATAAGTATTCACTCAAGAAAAACACATTAACATCTCAGGATTTAATTAATTATATTGAAGAAAAATGGCATCAGGCCGATGATGAAAAATACAAAATCCATCAGGCAAGTATTTTTATTGGTCGAATGATTAATGAATACATAAAACTAAAAGAATACAACAATATGAAAAGGTGGCTGGATATGATGAATCTTCATTCGCTATCTCAAAAACACCCCAATTATATTAATAATTATTACAATGGCGAATGCTGTTTAGAATGTGGAAATGAAGAAAAAGCATTAGAATATTTTCATTTATCCTATACAGAAAACCCAGAATACATCTTTACTAGGGCACCATTTTGTTTTGAGTTTTTTAATAAACATCTTAAAAACCCTAAAGAACTTCCAAACAGAAAACAAGATGATGAAGATTACAATACAATCAACCTAAAAGACTGGCAATTATTCTTTAATGAAAACGAAGAAACTATAGAATACATCATATTAGACGACGATTCAGATGAAATCGAAGAACATTCTATCGAACACAACAACGGAATACAATATTTACAAAACAATCAGACAGCAATCCTAGAAGGCATCCTGTCTGAGCTTCTAAACAAATATCCCAAATTACAAGAAATCTATAATTATCCACAAGATAAAAAAGAAGATTTCATGCCAGACATATCAGAGATAAAAGGTTTTGCAAATTTATTATCACCAGGAGTAATCTATATAACATCAATATTCAAAGATAACATTCCCTATATTGGTTATCTATTTTCCTGTTCATGGGACGCAGAACATGGATTAGGCGTAATGACTTATAAAAACCAAGTAATAGAAATTGGCGGAGCAGATACTGCATTCTCAACTTGGTCAGCAGAAGAAGATTTAAACAAAAACTAAGCTTTTTATCCTCTAATCTGTGGCAAAACCATTTAGCACAAATCATATTTAATTAAGACGCACCAATTTTCTAAACTCCGAAGGGCTGTTTCCTTTTTGTTTTTTGAAGAATTTATTAAAATGGCTTTCGTCTGTAAATCCAAATTCATAAGAAATCTCATTGATCCGTTTTTCACTAAACTGTAAGCGATGCTCAATTAGTTTTGTTTTATAATTGCTAATGTATTGCTGCATCGTTTCATTAGCATGTTTCTTAAAATAACGTCCTAAATAAGTCCCAGAAATTCCAAAATGCTCACTAATCGATTCCGCTTTTATTTTCTCAGGATAATAAATATTATTCTGGATGTATTGCAAAATATCCATCGCTTTTGCTTCACAACCAATATTTACCTGCTCAGGCAGATACTTCGCAATATTTCGGGCAACAACAATAATCAAAGTATTTACCAATTGCTGAATTAATTCTTTATTGTAAATATCTTTATCCTGATGCTCACGCATAATGGCTTCGATCATGGTTTTAATCAAAACTTTATCCGAATCATTTTTTAAGATGCATCCAGGCTGATGATTCGCATTTTGAAGAATATATTCCAATCGTTGAATATTTTCATTCTGCAAGCTCGAGTTTTTCAAATAAATATCATTAAATCGTAAGAAAAAAAACTCTGTTTCAGTCTTAATAGTAAAGTTATGGCAATCCTCAGGTGTTAGCAAAAACAAATGCCCGCCATCATATTCAAATATATTTTTATTAATGCATTGCGAGCCTGTTCCAGACAATACGTAAACCAATTCAAAAAAATTATGACGGTCACCCACATCGGGATATTCAGTTAGTGTTTCAAATGAAACTGTAAAAGGCTCGTATAAGTTTTCTTTTTTCATGCTGCAAATATACCTAATAAACGAAAACATATACCAATTAAAACTCTTAAATTAGGTATAATTTTGCTGAATAATTTTTAAAGCACAAAAACATACTATCATGGAATATAGAAAATTAGGTAATACAGAACTCGAATTATCAGCAATTACATACGGTGCATTTGCCATAGGAGGCACAATGTGGGGAGGAAACGAAAAGAAAGATTCAATAGCATCAATACATGCCTCAATCGATAATGGCGTAACAACACTTGATACAGCCCCTTTTTATGGCTTTGGATTAAGCGAAGAAATGATTGGTGAAGCACTTAAATCTCAAAACCGATCAAAAGTACAAATCCTTTCTAAATTTGGATTAGTTTGGGATGGAAGTAATCAAGGCAAAGGAGAATTCTTTTTTGAAGCCGAAGACAATGGTAAAAATATACCAGTATATAAATTCGCTTCTAAAGCTAATATCATCAAAGAAGTTGAAGAAAGCTTAAAGCGGCTACAAACCGATTATATCGATTTACTACAAATACACTGGCCAGATGCAACTACACCCATAAGTGAAACTATGGAAACTATGGAATTATTAATCCAACAAGGAAAAATAAAAGCTGCCGGAGTCTGTAATTATAGTGAAACACAAATACAAGAAGCACAAAAAACAATACAATTAGCGTCCAATCAAGTATCATACAGCATGCTAAATCGCAGTATCGAATCCGATTTAGTTCCGCTTGCAATAGCACAAAAAATTGGTATAATTGCATACAGTCCAATGGAAAGAGGTTTACTAACTGGTAAATATTTTACTGATAGTAAATTAAAAGATAATGATCACCGTAATGGTTATTTTAGTCAATTCGATCTTCCTAAAGTAAAGACATTAGTCGAAGAACTAAGTTCACTAGCCAATACAAAAAATGCAACACTAGCCCAATTAGTCTTGCGTTGGACAACTTTACAAAAAGGAATTACAATAGTGTTAGCAGGGGCCCGAAATGCAGAACAAGCAATTTCTAATGCAAAAGCAATGGATTTTGATTTATCAGCATCCGAACTTGATTTCATTAACCAAGCAATATTAAAAACAAAATAAGAATCTTTAGGGTGTGACCCGCTAAAAAAAGCGGGTCGGGTCATTCGCTAAATCTTTTATTTTTTTAAAGAAAAAAAATAAAAGGATACCGCTACTCCCCCTCACACAAAAGAGTTACTAATACATTAGAATATAAAATGATGAAAAAAATATTTATAATAAACGGTGGGCAAAAATTTGCTCACTCAGGAGGAAAATTTAATCAAACCATTCAAGACTGGACAACAGATTTTTTGTCTCAAAACAGTAAATACGAAATAAAAACAACCAATATAAACGACAAAATTAACCTACAGGAAGAAACAGATAAATTTGTCTGGGCAGACTTAATTATCTACCATACACCAATTTGGTGGTTTCAGTTACCAAATGGTTTCAAAAAATACATCGATGATGTTTTTACTGCGGGACATAACAACGGAATTTACAAAAATGACGGAAGAAGCCGTGTAAATCCAGATATCAATTACGGAACTGGCGGGCTTTTACACGGACGTAAATATATGCTTACTACAAGTTGGAATGCACCTAAGACAGCATTCACACTACCAGGAGAGTTTTTCGAACAAACCTCTGTTGATGATGGAGTACTATTTGGTTTTCATAAAATGAATAAATTTACAGGAATGGAAAAATTAGACAGTTTTCATTTTCACGATGTTGAGAAAGGAGCAACTCCAGAAAATATTGCTATCTTTAAACAGGAATATACTACACATTTAGAACAACTTTTTAAAACTATATTAGCATGATTTCAATTACAGCGATTATTAAAAGCAAAAAAGAAAACATTGAACAAGTAAAAACCATGATTGAAAATCTGGTGAATCAAACCAGAAAGGAAACTGCTTGTGTTCGTTATGATTTACACGCTACCGAAAATGTTTTTATCATTTGGGAAGAATGGAAAAGTCAGACTGGACTTGACATACACAACAATCAGTCGTATTTACAAGATTTTATTACTAACAGCGAAACATTACTAGCATCACCAATTCAAGTTTATAAAACAATACAATTATTATAAAATAAAAATGAAAGCACTCTATATAAATACTTACGAATCAGATTTTGTAAGCACTCAAATTGAAAAACCTACTCCAAAAACAGGAGAAGTTTTAATTAAAATACACGCAAGTGGAGTTAATCCAATAGATAATAAAATTAGAACTGGTAAAGCACCTTATGCTACACCTATATTACCTGCAATTTTAGGAACTGATCTTGCAGGAGTTATTGAAGAAGTCGGCACAGATGTTAGCGATTTCATCATTGGAGATGAAGTTTATGGACTTGCCGGAGGCGTTTTAGGGCTTCAAGGAACATTAGCAGAATACATCGCTGTAGACGCTAATTTATTAGCAAAAAAACCTACAAATCTAACAATGAGAGAAGCGGCAGCCGTTCCCTTGGTCTTACTCACAGCTTGGGAAGGTTTAGTAGATAGAGTAACTATAAAAAAAGGAGACAAAGTTCTAGTTCATGGAGGTGCTGGTGGTGTAGGTCATATGGCAATTCAGCTTGCTAAAATCTTTGGTGCCGATGTATACACAACCGTTTCTTTAAAAAAATCAGCTATTGCCAAATCATTAGGAGCAACTCCTATTGATTACAAATCTGTTGAAGTTGAAAATTATGTTAATCAACATACACAAGGAATCGGTTTTGATATTATTTATGACACTGTAGGCGGGCAATCTTTAGATGATTCATTTAAAGCAATTCGTCATTATGGTCACATAAGTAGCTGTGCTGCTTTTGGAACACATAATTTAGCTACAGGATCCCTTCGATCATCTAACTTACATGGAGTATTTGTTCTACATCCAATGTTAAGCGGAGAAGGAAGAAAACATCATGGAGATATTCTTAAACAGGCTGCAAAACTAATTGAAGAAGGAAAATTAAAACCAATTTTAGATTCTAGAAAATTCACATTAGACAATGCCATAGAAGCGCATAAAGCAGTAAGTGATGGTTCTGCTATTGGAAAAATTGTAGTAGATATTCTTTAGATTTTTAAACTAATAAATTTTCCGACCTACAAATATTCTTTGTAAAATAAATAAAAAAGGCTTTAGCTAAATCTATTATCGATTTGGCTATAGCCTTTTAAATATCCTATCTCAAACCAACATCTTATCAATATTTAAAAAAATTACTTTATCCCACCAAAAGCACCAAAACACATGTTTTTATGTAAAATTTCGACACTGGTAAAACCTATTTTTTTCATCAAATCCAATTGGTAATTCATAGATCGTGGCGAATCTTCTTTGGCGACATAATCCAATACATTTTTACGGTATTCCTTACCTCCTAGCCCTTCTAAATAATCGCCATATCGTTCCCAAGTATATTCATTTAATAATTCCGTATCTTGAGTAATCAAATCCGAAATCATAAAACAGCCACCAGGTTTTAATAATCTATATATCTTAGTAAAAGTTGTCTCCCAATCGGCATCATCTCGTAAATGATGCAAAACTGCTCCAGCTAAAACAATATCATAATGATTCTCTAGCAATTCTACATCACGAATATCACCTTGCTTTACTTCTACCCTATTATTGGTTGCTTCCGAAACCCTCTCTAATGCTTTATCCAACATTGGTTTACTTAAATCAACCAAAGTGCAATTTAAATTCGGAACTTTTGTAAGCATCATCAACGTATAATTACCCGCACCACAACCGATATCTAATACATTTTTTGCATTAGGCACAATCCTCTTTGAAGCTTCTGTGATAAGTTCTAACGAAATTTTCGCATCAATAGTAGACAATTGCCCTGTATCTAAATTTGAAAATCGTTCGACATCATTATCAAAACGTTCCCTTATTTCTGCAATAGTTGATTTTTTCATAGTTTTTTGTTTTAGGTTTTCACACAGATTTGGTAGATTAAGCCGATAATCATAAATATTAAAATCTTTTTATCCCGATAGCTATCAAGTGTAGCTAAAAAAATAACCCGCTCAATCTGCCAAATCTGCTTGAAACATTTTTTTTCAAAAGTATTCTTTTGATATATCACTCAAAAATACTTGTTTCATAATTCATCAATGCACACCAAATTTATAAAACTACGTTATCTAAACTTTTTTTTGGCTCAAGCCCATGAATTAAACGCTATTAAATTAACCCAAAAACATTACTTTACTTGAACTTAAATTCATGAAACCCTACTATTATAATACGAAACACAAGCCTGTTTATTTATCAAAAACAAAAAACCGAAGAGAGAAAACATTATGCTTATAGCTAACTTTTAAATACCTTAGCAAAAAATAATCATTACCCATAAAACTATCAAAATGGCTGAGCAATCTTCAATTCAGTGTCCAAATTGCGGAACAATAATCGATGTAAATGATATCCTAAAACATCAGTTAGAAGATAGCATACGTAAAGAATTTCAGCAAAAGGCTACTGCTCAGACAAAAGAGTTAGAGCTTAAGAATGAACAATTTGAAAAAGCCAAATCTGAATTTGAAGCCAAAAAGAAACAAGAAAACGAACTTTTCACAGAACGCTTGGACCGAGAGAAAAAGATAGCTGAAAAGGAAATTACTGAAAAACTTAAAACAAAACTCGACGAAGAAAATAAAGACCGTTTACTTTCGATGGAAAAAGAACTTTCGGAGAAATCTGAAAAGTTGCGGGAATTAAATAAAATGGAAGGTGAAATTGCTAAACTCCAACGTGAAAAACTGGAAATGAAGGAAGCAATTGAAGCCGAATCACAAAAACAGCTCAATGCCGCTTTAGTTCTTGAACGTGATAAAATTCGAAAACAAGAGGAAGAAAAAAATGAGCTAAAGATAAAAGAATACCAAAAACAATCCGACGACCAAAAGAAACTTATCGAAGAAATGAAACGCAAGCAGGAACAAGGTTCTATGCAATTGCAAGGTGAAGTAATGGAATTGGCTATTGAAGAATGGCTTGCTTCTAATTTTCCGTTAGATAGTATCGATGAAGTTAAAAAAGGTGCTAATGGAGCCGATTGCTTACAGATTGTAAACACCCGCGAATTACAAAATTGCGGATCTATTTATTACGAAAGCAAACGTACCAAGGCTTTCCAACCTGCTTGGATTGAAAAATTTAAAAATGATATTCGTGATAAAAAAGCCAACATCGGAGTGCTTGTTACCGAAGTTATGCCTGCTGGAATGGATCGTATGGGAATGCGTGATGGAATCTGGATATGTACTTACGAAGAATTTAAAGGATTAAGTGCCGTTTTACGCCAATCATTAATACAAGTAAGTCAAGCAGTACAGGCACAAGAAAACAAAGGTGATAAAATGGCTATGTTATACGATTTCTTAACCAGTAACGAATTCCGTTTACAGATTGAAGGTATCGTAGAAGGTTTTACACAAATGCAAAGCGACTTAGATTCCGAAAAAAGAGCCATGCAGCGTATCTGGAAACAACGCGAAAAACAAATAGAGAAAGTAGTCAATAATACCTTAGGAATGTACGGATCTATACGCGGTATAGCGGGAAATGCAGTTCAAACCGTAAGAGCTTTAGAACTCGATTTTATTGATGACCAAACAGAGGAATTAGAGTGAAATTAAGATGCTGAGTAACTAAGTAGCTAAGGCGCTAAGGTTAATGTAAAGCACTTTGACTCCGCTCAGGAGGACAAAATAACGTCAATAAAATAATTTGCCAAGTTGAACTAAATCAAAGCCAGATTAACTAAATCTAAAAATCCTTCGACTCCGCTCAGGAGGACAAGATAACGTCAATAAAATAATTTGCCAAGTTGAGCTAAATCAAAGCCAAATTAGCTAAATCTAAAAATGCTTCGACTCCGCTCAGGAAGACAAGATAGTGTCAATGAACTATTTCGTCAGGCTGAGCGAAGTCGAAGCTTGATTAATTAAAATAATAACTAGTCAACCTTCTTAAAAACCAAAAGTAATCCTGATGGGTTTGACAAGGACAATCTGTTATTTGCAACTGTATAAGTTGTTGTACTCTGAAGCGCTTTTAAAAACTCGTCTTCTTTATTGTTGCCAGCATTACAAGCCATTTCCGTTGAAACTACATTTGTAAAGCGTAATACATCTTTCTCATAAAAGATACCTCCGTTAACTTGATTGCAACCTCCAAATCCCGAAAATCTATTCTCGGCACTATAAATTTCAATTCTTGGTAATTCACGTTGAAAATCAGTTATAGCAACTTTTTTTCCGTTTAATTGCTCCAAAACCCAAATATCATGTAAGCGATAATCGGTGATGTATCTTCCACAACCTTCGATCTTTTTTACGCTTGCATCACTATTATTGGTAATTTCGATTTTAACATTATAAGGCGATTTATCTCCAGACATAGTATCTGTACAATCCATTTGTTGGATAGTAATACTCATACTACCTGTTTTAGTATTAAAACGATATAACTTAACATTGGCATCCATAGCTCTTATTGGGTCAACGTAAGGAGAATTAATCTCTTCTAATCCTTCTATCAGCGATGTAAATCTGATTGTTTCTTTTCCTATCTTCAAACCCCAAAAAGGTTCGTTTCCTGTGGCTTTAAAAAACGTAGAGCCATCATATTCGTCTGCATTATTTGTATTCATAGATGCGGGATTATCTTCCTTTGGTTGTGTTAAAGGTTTTACTGCCGTTTTACAGCTGAATGACAAAATTGCGACGGAGACTAATAAAAATAGTTTTTTCATGTGTGGGATTTTAAAATTAACACCTTAACTTTTAAGACGTTAACCTCTTTAATAAATAAAATAATTTTTAGCTAATTTACAATAAAAAAATAAACACAACAATCTGCAATAATTATCACTAACTCATTTGTATTCTCTCTAATTAGGACTTCTATTGACTTTTAGATTATTTATATCTCTTAAATTATGTATCTTTGATTGTATATATCTCCTTATAAATGACAACACCTTTTCAGAAAGCAAGCGAATGGATTGATGCCGAAAATGCTCAAGATCCAAATCAAGAATCCTATAAAAACAATATGTATCCAAAAGAGTTATTATACTCTAACAGAATGTATAGTAAATTAATGGATTTTTATCCCGAAGCTTCTGAAGAAATACAAATTGCTTCCAAAGCACAACACATATGCAGATGGAAAGTTGCACGCGAATCTTATTCGATGGATCGCATAGGATATTTAAAATGGAGAGAAGAATTAAAAAAATTCCATGCAAAAACAACAGCAGTAATTCTAGAAAAAGCAGGTTATAATGCTGAATTTATTGCTCGTGTTTCTTTTTTGATTGAAAAAAAATTACTTAAAAAAGATACAGAAACCCAATTACTAGAAGATGTTATTTGTCTTGTCTTTCTAGAGTATTATCTTGATCCTTTTGTACATAAACACGATGAAGAAAAACTCAAAAATATCATCAAAAAAACTTGGACTAAAATGTCTGACAAAGGACATCAAGAAGCGCTAAAAATAAACTATAGCGCTGAAAATCTTGAATTAATAAAAGCTTCTTTAGGATTGTAGTTCATCATAAGTTCTATCTCTATTTTGCATTTTAAATCAATCGTATCTAAAAAAATAAAATAAAATTTATAAACTACGACCTGAAAAAAATCTGAAAAAATTAAGAATTACGTATATTAGCATAATAACCTAGCAGATTATACGTAAAATTTAATTTAAAAATTAAGTAAAATGGCAGATAGTATTCGTGTTGTTCTAGCAGATGACCATGTATTTGTAAGGGATGGGGTTAAATCATTATTAAAGAACGAACCTAATATTGAGGTTGTTGGCGAAGCAGCTGATGGCTTAGAAACGCTAGAAGTTGTTACTAATAAACAACCTGATCTACTTATAGTAGATATTCGAATGCCTCACTTAACTGGCATAGAGGTAGTAGAAAAACTTAGAAAACAAAACCAACTTGTTAAGATAATCATACTCACTATGTATGAATCTGAAGAATATGTATTAAAATCTATTAAAGCAGGTGCAGATGGTTATTTATTAAAAGGTTCCAGTAAAGAAGAATTCTTAAAAGCACTACATACAGTTAATCAAGGCGGTAAATACTTTAGTGGAGATGTATCGGCGATATTAATCAAACAACTTCTTAATAATAACTTCAATGACACTTTAAGACAATCTTTAAACGATGAAGTCATAATCACTAAAAGAGAAAAAGAAATTCTTAGATTACTACTATCTGGAAAAGGTAACAAAGAAATTGCAGAAACTCTTAATATTAGTAAAAGAACTGCCGAGGTTCATCGTTTTAATTTAATGAAAAAGCTTAAAGTGAAAAACTTAATGGAACTCTCTAATAAAGCTACCGAATATTCTTTGGTACAGATTAAAACAGATACTATTTCACAGTTCTAAAAACACGTATTTATACTTATTATTAAAGTGCATAAATTAGTTTTTTACCTAAAACAATATTAAATATCTATCAAGATTAAAACTCTTTCTTTATCGTGCCTTAATTATTATTTTCTGTACAATAATTAACTTCTCTCCAATTTCCTTTTATTACTACAAACACATCATAACTAATTAAAATTATTACAGTTAAAAATAAAATTATATCTTTATTAATCACTTTTACCCTAGTTCTTCTATTTATTATTTTTGCAACCTACTTTATAAAAATGCATCTAACCATAATAAAATATTAAGTTAAGAGGTATCCTGTAAAATAATAAATAACAATATTTTATTATAGAATACTGATTTCATGACTTTTATCACAATAAAAGACTTTCTAGTCCTTTAAATTTGTACTACATAAAAATAACTTTCTCATGAAAAAAATAAAAATTATTGCTTTATTTATATTTGGCGGAATAAGCATTAGTCTGCAAGCGCAGGAATTTGATGCAAATTTGCAACTTAGACCTCGTTTTGAATACCGTAACGGATATAAAACTCTTATACCAGAAGGTCAGGAAGCAACTTCTCAAATCTCACAACGCTCAAGATTAAATTTAAACTTTACGCAAGACCAACTAAAAGTCAAATTAACACTTCAAAATGTTAGAACATGGGGAGATGTACCGACAACCGCAACTTCAGATAAAAATGGGGTTACTTTTTTTGAAGCGTGGGCACAATATGATATAAACGAAAAATGGAGCACAAGAGTAGGTAGACAAGTACTTTCTTATGACAATCAACGTATTATGGGAGAAATTGACTGGTTACAACAAGGACAAAGTCATGATGCGTTAATGGTTTCTTTTCATCCAAAAAACCATCAGCTTGATATGGGATTAGCCTATAACTCTGATGCCGAAAACAACTTTCAAACGCCTTATACAGTAGCCAATTATAAAGCGATGCAATATGCATGGTACCATACTAATGTAGACAATTTAGGAGTTAGCCTATTACTTTTAAATACAGGTTATGAATATGTTAATAATGATATCGATAAAAAATTATTGGTAGATTACAAACAAACTTTTGGTACTTATTTAACTTATAAAACAAAAAAAATTGATAGTAACTTAAGTTTCTATGGTCAAACCGGAAAAAGTGCAGACAAACAAGTTAGTGCTTGGGATGGAGCTGTGAACTTTGTATACAATGTAACAGATTCATTTAAAGCTGGTATTGGTTACGAATATTTATCAGGAAAAGATACAAATGACGGAAGTACAGTTATCAAATCATTCAACCCAATTTTTGGTACCAATCATAATTTCAACGGTTATATGGATTATTTTTATGTTGGAGGAGGTCATCAAAACGGCGTTGGTTTACAAGATGCATCTTTGAAATTCAATTACAATGTAAAAAAATGGCAATTTACATTAATGCCACACGTATTCTTATCAGCTGCAGATGTAGCTGTGGAAAATAAAAAAATGGATTCTTATTTAGGAACTGAGGTAGACTTTACAGCTGGATTCAATTTCAAAAAGGATATTACACTTACAGGAGGGTATTCTCAAATGTTTGGTACAAAAACTTTAGAAATTTTAAAAGCTCCTGGATATGCGGGACATACCAATAACTGGGCTTGGTTAATGATTTCTGTAAACCCAAGAATTTTTACCTGGAAAAAATAGACCTCTTTTTTAAAATCAACTTTTATAACTTCCCTTTTGCCACAAAGCAAAAGGTTTTTTTTTGCATATAAATGTGCAAAATAACCCCAAGACGCATGATTGAGGAAAAACTTAACATTGTCGTACATTTATATTGATTATATTTACTTAACTGAAAGTTAACAATTTAGACACATACCTAATCTTTCATTATTACTAACTTCAAAAGTTTTCAATTATAAAGCCTATAACATATGGAAAAAAAAGAAACAGAAGGTATTCTACAAAATACTGATTTACCAAAGGGCGACAACGTTCAGCCAATCGAAGAAGACAAAAAGAAAGAAACTACAACACCTGCAAAAAGTCCGCAAAGAGCTCGTGCAATAAAGCCAACAGTAGCTACTACACCAGTAAAAGTTGCTCCAAAAGCCCCTGTGAAAAAAGCAACCCCAATAAAACCAGTTGCTAAAGCACAAACTACAGAGGCTACACCTGTTCCTATAAAAACTCCTCAAACTATTCCCGCTAAAAAAGCAGTTACTCCTGTTGTAAAAGCAGTAGAAAAAACAATTGCAGAAAAACCTACTGTAACACCAAAAGAAAAAAAAGAAAAAAAAGGAAAAGCGCCTAGTACGGGTAATTTAGTTGATGCAATAGGAGAAATCGTTAAAGAAAAATCTAAAAATAAAAAGAAGAAAAAGATGAAAGACAAAGACAAGGATAAGGACAAAGAGAAAGAAAAAAAGAAATTAGCTAAGAAAAAAGAAAAAGCTAAGAAGAATAAAAAGAAAGAGAAAGCTAAAAAAGCAAAACTTAAAGCTAAAGCCAAAAAGAAAGAAAAAACGAAGAAAGCTAAAGAAAAAGCTAAAGCGAAAAAAATAGCCAAAAAGAAGGCAAAAAAATCAAAATCGAAAAAGAAAAAATAATTTTGAGATAGGGTTTAACTTTTTAAAGTTAAACCCTATTTTTATTTGAAAAGGTTTCAACTTTACTCTGCCTGATATACGTTTAAATATTAAAGTAATGTTTATCCTTCTGAGTCCATTCGACTTCACTCAGGATAAACTAAGTAGAAGGTTTATATAGATGTAACTAATGGGCTTCGACTCCGCCTGACAAAAACTAAAAATCTTAGCACCTCAGAACTTTTGCAACTTTGAACCTCAAAATCCTTTGCAAGCAAAAAATCATCCCCCAATAGCAATCATACTGCGATTGTCTTGGTTTAAATTTGGGTTGTTCAATTCCTTAATCGTAGTCATTCCTGCTCTCACTTTTTTCTTACTATTAATCGCAGCAGAAATCAAATCGGTAATCATGTCTCCTTTCCTAAAAGGAGTCAATAAATCAGTTTCGGTATTAGAGAACAAACAGTTTTTTATTTTACCATTTGCTGTAAGGCGAATTCGATTACAGCTATCACAAAACGGATTTGTAACTGAACTGATAATCCCAAAACTACCTTGATATTCTTTTATCTTAAAAGTTCTTGCTGTGAAGTTTTTTTCATCTTCTAACTTTTCAATTTGAGATGGATTGTAATGATTTGAAAGCGTTTCTAAAATCTGTTTTTGAGAAACCATTTTACTTTTATCCCAAGCATTTCCTGCAAAAGGCATAAATTCTATAAACCGAATTGATAAGGGTAAAAACTGAGTAAGTTTAATAAAATCAATAACCTCATCTTCATTAAATCCTTTTATCAAGACCACATTCACTTTTACGTTAAAATCATTATTTAAAAGCAAATGCAAATTATCAATTACTTTCTCAAACTGATTACGAAGTGTTATAGAGCTAAATTTTGAAGCAATTAATGTATCTAGGCTCAAATTAATATCCCGAACATTAAATTGCTTTAAAACGTCTAAATGTCGGTCAATCAAAATTCCATTAGTAGTAAGGGAAAGTTTAATATTAAGAGTTGCTAATTTTTTAATAATTTCAGGAAAGTCTTTTCTCAAAAGCGGCTCTCCTCCTGTTAATCGGATTTTATCAACACCGTTTTGTACAAATGTTTGTGCAATAGCAAAAACCTCATCGGCAGTCATCAACTCATTTTTTGGAGTTAATGTAATTCCGTCGGCAGGCATACAATACGTACAACGCAAATTGCATTTCTCGATTAGAGAAATACGCAAATAGTTGTGCTTGCGCCCAAAATCATCTGTTAAAACTGTGTTATTTGGCATCATGATTATTGCCTTTTAAAATATGAAATACATGCAAAACATGCGGAAAAATAGCATCCATCGATTCTCTTGCCCCATTTGTTGATCCTGGCAAAGCCAATACTAAAGTCTTTCCTAGAGTTCCTGCAACTGTTCGCGATAACATGGCATACGGCATACGCTGTTGCCCATAATTACGAACCGCTTCTTCGATACCCGGAATACGACTTTCTAATAAAGGTGCCAGTGCTTCGGGAGTCACATCTCGTGGGGACAAACCTGTTCCTCCTGTAAAAATCACTAACTGATTCTCTTTTGCGTAAACTTTAGTTCTTTCCTGAATAACATCAACTTCATCTGGAATAATCTCATAATGTGTAGTTTCTACTCCACAAGATTCTAGTTTTTCGACAATAATTTTACCTGAACGGTCTTCTTTATCACCAGCAAAAATAGAATCGGAACATACAAAAACTGCGGCTTTTATAGTTGATGGAAAACGATTCTTAAATGATGATTTCCCTCCTTCTTTATTAATTAATTTTATGGTAGATATCTCAATCTCTTTATCAATTGGTTTAAGCATATCATACATCGTAAGTGCCACAATTGAGGCTCCATGCATTGCTTCGACCTCGACTCCAGTTTTGTAAACCGTTTTAACTTTAAAAATAATTTCAATAGTTAAGCCTTCAATTTTATATTCTACAGCTGTAAATTCGATTGGAATCGGATGACAATCCGGAATGGATAGATGGGTGTTTTTTACAGCAAATAATCCTGCCGTTTTTGCCATTTCCATTACATTTCCTTTCGGTACTAAATTATTCACAATTGCATCTATGGTAGCTTGTTGGCTCACTTTTACAATTGCTGTTGCAGTTGCTGAACGTAATGTATTTATTTTATGGGTAATATCAACCATTTTCTAGGTATTTTGCTTCCAGGTGAAAGTATCGTTTTCAAATAATTCTTTGCCAAAAATAGGCACATCGGTTTTTATCCAATTTACAATAGCTTCTGTAGCTTCATAAACTTGTTTGCGTCTTGTAGCTGAAACAAAAACAAACAGACAAATTTCGCCCGCTTTTACGACTCCCAAACTATGATAAATATGCATACAGGTTAAGTCATATTTAGCAAATGCTTTTTCGCGAATCGCGTGCAAAGCTTCATTCGCCATATCGGTATATGCCGAATAATCAATAGCGACAACTTTATTATCATGAATTACATCGGCACGAACTTGTCCTAAAAAAATATTATGCGCCCCAATGGTATGTTTCGATTGATGCTTCGCAATAGATTCGGCGATAAATTCAGAAGAAATTGGTCCTTCTACAAATACATTTTTACTCATTATTTTTTATTTTTATGTCATAGATAAAAAAATTAGCCACGAATTTCTCTAATTCTATTTTATCTTCTTGCCACTGATTACACAGATTCTCACAGATTTTTTAAATCCTTTTAATCTTTTAAATCTGTGGCTAAAAAATTAACCGAAAAGTTCACAAAGCTTAGAAACTTAGAACCTCAGAGCCTTAGTACCTTTTTTAAAACCTTTGAACCTTTGTCCCTTTTAAAAAGCCTTTGAACCTTCTTTAATCAATTCTTTCATTGCCAAAGCTCCACCCAAAATACTTTTTACATTTTTGAACTGATGCTTTTTAAGTAATTCCGTTGCTCTTTTACTTCTTATTCCTGATTGACAGAAAACATAAATAGTTTGATTTTTATTTAGTTTTTCGATTTCTTCTTCTAAATTAATTAACGGAATCTGAATTCTATTTTTGAAATTAATTTCCGGTAGTTCTCCTGAATTTCTAACATCTAAAAAAAGAACTTCGTCTGCATCTATTTTATCCAAAATAGCATTGGCTGTTATTTCTTCAGCTTGATTTGCAATTACTTTATATTTTGCTTCAAAAGCAGATTTATCAATAACTAAGTTTTCTTTTTTTTCTAAGTCATACTTTTGTTGTTCATTACTCAATAAATTATAAACCAGTATTTTACCACTCAGCACCTCACCTATTCCTAAAATCATTTTTATAACCTCGTTGGCTTGTAGCATTCCGATAATACCTACTGAAATTCCGATTACTCCTGCATCATTACAATTTAAAGACTGACTATTTTCATCTGGATATAAGCAACGATATGTTGGTCCGTTTTTATAATTAAAGACCGAAACTTGCCCTTCAAACCTGTAAATTGAACCGTAAACCAATGGTTTGTTTACAACGCAACTAGCATCGTTTATAAGATATTTTGTTGATAGATTATCTGTTGCATCAACTATTATATCGTAATGCTTAAATAAATCAAGTGCATTTTCACCCGAAAGCCTTTCGGATATAGCATTTATTTTTACTGTTGGGTTTAATTCAGTAGCCATGTACTTTGCCTCTAGCACTTTACTTTTTCCAACGGCATCATTTTTATAAATAACCTGACGGTGTAAATTACTCAACTCGATTACATCATCATCTACGATCCCTATTTCTCCCACGCCTGCAGCCACTAAATAGGGCAATATAGCCGAAGCTAAACCACCTGCACCAATTATTAATACTTTGGCTTTAAGTAATTTTTGCTGACCAATTTCTCCTACTTCCGGAAGTATAACTTGTCTATTATATCGTGATGTTGACATATTAAATGTATTTATCCACCTGCAAATGGTGGTAATAAAGCAATAATATCATTGCTTTTTAATTCATAATCAGTAGTTTTTGGGACTATCTTCTGATTGATTGCTATACTAAACGAAAGTGTATTTAACTGATATTTCTTATCTAAATCGTTTAATAATTGTTCCAATGATAAATTCCCCAAAGGAACTTTTTCTGTTGGGCAATTTGTTTTTTCTGCGACAGCACCAAAATATTTAACCTCTATCATGGCTTTAAATTTAAATTCTGATAAATAAACTCATCTTCTAAATATTCTTTAAAGTAGGAGTTTAGTTTTAGTGTATTCCTTACTGCTTCTCCAATAACGATTATTGCTGGTGAAGTTATTTCTTTTTCTTTAACCAATTGAACAATCGAACTAATCGTTCCTATCACTTTCTTTTGGTTATCTTTTGTTCCGTTTTGAATGATAGCTATAGGCAAATCATCTGTTCTATTTTTTTGATATAATGCAATTATTTCTTCTAGTTTATGCATTCCCATCAGGATAACAACCGTTGCTGCCGATTGTGATGCTAAATTTATATCCTTTGATAACTTATGATCAGCAGTTGTTCCTGTAATAACCCAAAAACTTTCGGCTATTTCTCTTTGTGTCAAACTAATACCTATTGACGCAGGAACTCCCAAAGCCGATGAAATTCCGGGAACTACTGCCGTTTCCAGATTAAATTTTTGAGCATACTCTATTTCTTCGATACCACGCCCAAATACAAAAGAATCCCCTCCTTTTAACCGAACAACATGACCATAACGATCTGCCATTGATACAATCAATTCATTAATCTGATCTTGGCTGTAAGCATGACATCCCAAACGTTTCCCTACAAAAACAATTTCTGCATTTGTTGCATATTTTAATAATTCTTCGTTGACCAAAGCATCATATAAAACTACATCTGCACTTTCTAATGTTTTTATGGCCTTCATCGTAATTAACTCGACATCTCCTGGTCCTGCTCCTACTACGGTTAATTTAGGTCTTAATGATATTTTCATAACATCGAATTTAAATTAGCATTAAGGTCATTTAATTCGTCAGGGGAATTTATGTTCGTAAAATTAAGGCTTTGACTTTCGTCTAAAGTTATAATTTGATGTGGTACTTTGGCAATCAGATTCATTAATTTCAAATCTCCCTGAGCAATTGCTTCTTTTATAATCGGAAGATTTTTCTTGGCATAAATCCCTATCAAAGGATGCATTCGACTCTCTGATGATAAAACAGTAATCGCTGCTTCTTTGTCGTGCTTTTCGATTAACTCCGATAATAATTCGGTAGATATTAAAGGTATATCACAACTCAAAATCATGCTAAATTCAGTTTCAGAATAATACAAAGCAGTGTAAATCCCTCCTAAAGGTCCTTTATCAATTTCGATATCACTTATTTTATTATACTCTAAATAGTCATAATCATTCCCATTTGTAACCAACTGTATATTTTTTGTAATTGGCAAAATAGCCTGGATGATATGTTCTATAAAAGGTTTACCTTTAAACAATACCAATCCTTTCTCAGATTGCATCCGGAAACTTTTTCCTCCACATAGAATAAAAACTGCCAGATCTTTCATATCAAACTATTTATAAATTAACCTTTTCTTTTTAACACATAGATGCATAGCTTTTTGTATTCTCTAAAGAACGTTTCACTTTACATGAATTCACATAGCTATGTGAGAATAATGTATTAATCTATTTAACCTTCTTTAAAATTTCTATCTATGTTTCTATGCGTTAAATAACTTTTTTTATTTTATGGAAATATCAATTTTACGCTTGCTAATAAAATCACAACTCCTAATACATATTTTAATGTTTTATTAGAGAAATACCCACTTCCGTAATAACCTCCTAAGATTCCTCCGAAAACCGCAATTGGTACTAAATAAAAACTATCTATCGGAATGGTTTTTCCTCCAAGAAAATAACCTGTTATTCCCGCTAGTGAATTTACGAAAATAAATAGACTTGAAACCGCTGCGGACTCTTTAACTGATGCCCAGCCTAAAAATAATAAAATCGGACTTAGTATAATTCCGCCTCCAATTCCTAGCATTCCAGATAATAATCCTATCCCGAAACCTAATGCTAAAGCAAAAGGAAGTTTAATTACTACAGCTTCTTTTTCTTTAAAATTAAAAAAGCCAAATAATCTAAATGCTGCAAATACTAAAACCAATCCTAATATTACTTTGTAAACCGTACTGTCTAATGTTACAAATCCTCCTATAAAAGCTGCGGGAATTGATGCTATTGCAAAAGGATAAAAGAGCTTGGGCTTAAAATAATTCATCTTATAATAAAAGAAGAAAGAAATACTGGACACAAACAAATTAAGCAATAATGCCGAAGGTTTCATTATACCAATCGGGAATGCAAAAATTGCCATAAGTGCCAGATAACCAGAAGCTCCACCATGACCAACGCTTGAGTATAAAAAAGCAATTACTACCAGAGCAATGCTAAAAATGATTAAATTTTCGGTCGTTAATAGGTTCATAATTATATTTAATCTAATGGTAACAAAGTTACATTCTCTTCTTTTATAATTTCTGTACTATCGTAAGGTACAAAAAGCAAGGAATTTGCTGTAGCAAAAGTATTTAACATTGCCGAACTCTGACTGTCTAATACACTTACATGAGTTTCATTATATAATGCTTTTAAAAATAATGTTTTCCCTGTAGTATTGATTACTGCTGTACTTAGTTTTCGAACAATTCTTTTTAAATGAATATCCTCAAATCCCATCATTTTTTTTAATGCTGGTAAAACATACACATAAAAACTGGTCAATGATGAGGCTGGATTTCCAGGTAATGCAAAAACTAATTTTTCTTCTTTATTTCCAAAGAACAAAGGTTTTCCTGGCTTTTGATTTATTTTATAAAATAACTCTTCTACTCCATTTTTTAATAAAGCTTCTTTAACAAAATCATAATCACCCACCGAAATTCCTCCTGAAACAAGAATCATATCGTATTTTTCTAAAAGCTTTTTCAATTTTTTTTTAGTAGCTTTTAAATTGTCTTTTACTCTAAAAACTTTTACTTTTTTAATTCCTGCTGTTTCCAGAGCAGCTTGCAGCATAATCGAATTACTCTCGAAAATCTTACCTAATTTTAATTTTTTTCCTGCTTGTACTAATTCGTTTCCAGTAACAAGAATTGCAACTTTTGGTTTACCATAAACCTCAACTTCTGTAATTCCTAAACAAGCCAAAAAGCCAATTCCTGCTGGAGTTAATAGCGTATCTTTTTCGAGCATGATATCACCTTCATTAACCTGTTCGCCTTTTGCTCTAACATTTGCATTAGCTTTAGGCATTTTATCTATCATAATCGAATCTCCATTGACAGTAACATGCTCTTGCATTACAACTGTATCAACAGAATCTGGAACAAATGCGCCTGTAAAAATTCGTATTGCCTGATTAACTTTAATTTTATGTTTCCCATTATCCCCTGCTTGCGAAATACCAATTACATCGTATTGCTTGTTTTCTGAATGTGTAAAAGCATAACCATCCATAGCCGATTGACGAAATGGTGGCATTGCAATAGGTGCATAAACTGTTTCTGCTAGTATATAACCAAGTGATTTACTCACTTTTACTTTACGAACTGGCATTTTTATGCTATTCTCTGCAATAATTGATAAGGCTTTGTCTACTTGAATCATCGTGGATGTTTTATATAAGTAAAAATACTTATTACAAATGTTTTTATCTAGTAAAATCCATTACTAAATTCAAAAAATCTTAAGGAATATAAATTTAAGCTTAATTCTTTAAATACTGTACTTAAATTCAATACAACCTTTGTCTAAGTTCAAAACTTTGACAAAGGTCTGCATTGTGAGCAATTAATTATTGTGAGATTAAACTATTTGTTTTTAAAGTTTCCTTCTGGTAAATAATACAACCATGAAAAACCTATTAAAAACAATACGGCAGAAGCTATAAATGCTGGTAATAATATTTCTGTGTTATTATCCAATGCGTTGTTTAATGAAGCATATAACAACCAAATTTGGATACTCACATTTAAGATTAAAATAAAAATTAGTGTCGAAAGTATATTATTCAACTTATTTGGGTTGGCACGATTCTGACTTCTTCTAAAAGTACTCATACTACTATTTTTTTTAGGGTTGTTCTAGCTTTCTTTCTGTTCTATAAATTCTTTTACAAAAACACCTTTGTCTTTAAAAAATACTTCTAATTTTGGTAATGCTCTTGGCGGAGGCCCCGAAATTACATCTCCTGTCGCAGCATCAAATGAGCCGTCATGGCAAGGGCAATGAATTATTCCTGTTCCTGGCTTATAAAATACAGAACAAGACAAATGCGTACATTTTTGTTCGTATGCTTTAAAATCTCCGTTCTCCAGATGTATCAAAATATAAGGTACAGTACTTCCTTCTATTACAAATCCTCTTGTTCCTCCTACAGGAACTTCGTCTTTATTACAAATAAAATGTTCTCCTTGTACTCCTTCTTTTGGCAATAAATAGGCTTTGGCAGCAACAAATCCGCTTCCGACCATTAATCCTCCAGAAACAAAAGTCAGGAATTTAGCAAAATCACGTCGACTTACCTGAGTAGATTCTTGCTTTTTTATTGGGAAATCTTTTTTCCAGTTTTGATTTAAATTATCTTCTTTTGACATGGATTTTAGATTTAATATATTCTTAATTCATTACTGCCTTTAGGCATCATAATGTTTACTTTGGTATTTACTACTTCTTTCCCGAAGATGAAAGTATTGATTGGAGTACTATTGGGTCTCATTTCCTCAATTTCGGCTCTTGTTCCATAAAACAAAGCTCCACTTGGGCAAACGGTTGCACACATCGGTTTTTTACCCACACTTGTTCTGTCATAACACATCGTACATTTCATCATCAAGTCGTATTCTTCCATCTTTTTAGGAACGCCAAACGGACATGCCATCACGCAGTTGGAACAACCAATACATCTTTCGGTATTGGCCGTATGAACGATTCCGAACTCATCTTGCGAAATCGCATCGGCTGGACATACGTTTGCACATACTGGATCCTCACAATGCATACAAACCTGCACTGTAGTTTGAATTGTTGATGAACGCTCGACATAATTCACGCTAATCAATGATTCTTGCCCATTAGTTTCGCATTCTGCACAAGCCATTTCGCAAGCCTTGCAACCAATACAGCGTTGCAGATCTACAAAAAACTCTTCATTTGTATTAAAATTAGTCTGGTTCATGATCTCGTTTTTTATAGATTAAACACTTGCATAAGCTTCAGATTCTGTAGATGGAGGCGCTATTTTTCCTTGCGGGTCTAATAGACAGGCACAAACTTTAAACTCTGGTATTTTAGATATTGGATCTAAGGTCCCAGGTGTTAATTGGTTTGCTGATTTGGCTCCAGGCCAATGATATGGTATAAAAACAGTATCTTTTCGGATAGTTTCTACAATATTTGCAGGAAAAATACCTTCTCCTCTTCGGGTCGCTACTCTTACCAACTCTCGTTGTTTTATACCATATTTTAAAGCCATTTCGGGATGAATCTCTACCATAGGTTCTGGAAACTGATCTACCAGTTTACCTATTCGTCGTGTTTGAGTTCCGCTTAAATATTGCGAAACAACACGTCCTGTGGTAAGGATTACAGGATATTCTTCGTCGGTAACTTCACCCGGTAATTTATATGGTGCTGGATTAAAATGCGCTCTTCCGTCGGGAGTTGCAAATTTTTTATCTTCCCATAATCTTGGTGTTCCCGGATGATCGTCTGTTGGACAAGGCCAAAAAACACCCATATTATCTTCTATTTTTTTATATGATATTCCAAAATAATCGGCTGTTCCTCCTTTTGAGGCAACTCGAAGTTCATTAAAAATGGCTTCACTATTTTCGTAGGTAAACTTATCTTCTTCGCCTAATCTTTTGGCTAATTCTAAAAATATTGAGGTATCAGTTCTTGCATCTCCCGGAGGTGTAACTGCCTGGCGAATTCGGATAACACGTCCTTCTGCCGATGTAGTTGTTCCTTCTTCTTCTTCTTGTAGAGAACCTGCCAAAACAATATCCGCATGACGGGCAGTTTCATTCAAAAAGAAATCGATACATACATAAAACTCTAACTTTTCTAAAGCAGATCTTACATAATTATTATTCGGCAATGATACCAACGGATTAAAACAAATCGAAATTAATCCTTTGATTTCTCCGCTATGAATTGCTTCAATGATTTCATAAGCCGTAAGCCCTTTTCCGGGCATATCTTTCTCATCTATTCCCCAAACTTCCGAAATATATTTACGGTGTTCTGGGTTCTCTATATCTCTGTTTCCTGGTAATTGATCGCATTTATGACCATGTTCTCTACCTCCCTGACCATTTCCTTGTCCGGTAATCGTTCCATAACCACAATAAGGCCTTCCTATTCTTCCTGTTGCCAGAACCAGATTAATACAACCTAATACATTATCAACCCCTTTAGAGTGATGCTCGATTCCGCGTGCGTGAAGTAAAAAACTCGTTTTGGCTTTACCCCATAATTCTGCAGCTTCTCTAATTTTATTTTTATCTATACCTGTAATTTCTTCTGCCCATTCTAAGGTATAATCTTTTACGGCGTCTATTGTTTCTTGAAAACCTGATGTGTGATTGTCTATAAAATCATGATCTAACATATCGTGATCCACTAGATATTTTAGCATAGCCCCATATAATGCCGAATCGGTTCCTGGTTTTACATCTAAATGAACATCTGCTGTTCTAGCCAGCGGAATCATTCTAGGATCTATAACTATAAGTTTGGCACCTCTATCTCTGGCTTTCCAAATCCAATGGGTTAATGTTGGGAATGTTTCACTAATATTTGCTCCTGTAACAATAATAACTTCAGCATATTCTAAATCGGAATAATTATTTGAAGCACGATCTAATCCAAAAGCTTTTTTATTTCCTGCTCCTGCACTCACCATACAAAGTCTTCCGTTATAATCTAAGTTTCTGGTTTTTAATGCTACACGTGCAAACTTCCCTACCAAATAACTTTTTTCGTTGGTAAGTGAAACTCCTGATAACATAGAAAAAGCATGTTTACCATATTTTTCCTGAATTCTTTTTATTTCAGATACGGTTTTGTCCATAGCTTCATCCCAAGTAGTTTTTTCAAAACCTTTTCCTTCTACTCTTTTTATAGGATGCAAAAGTCGGTCGGGGTGATTATTTTGCAAATAGCGTTGGACTCCTTTAGGACACAAACGTCCTTCGTTAAAAGGAAATTCCATCCAAGGTTCAAAACCTACTACTTTATTTTCTTTTACTAATAATTGAATACCACATTGCATTCCGCAAAAACAACAATGTGTTTTTACTACTTCATCTGGTTCATCTCTACCTTCGTAACCATCTTTGGGTGCATAATTTAAATGCGGTCCAAAATCTGCTATTATCTTCTCGGTTGATACAGGTAATTTTGCCATGTTTTTTGTTTAAGTTTTTTTTGTTTAAAGTTTAAAGTTCAAAACTGTGACTGAACACTGCGACTGTAAACTGCTACTAAATACTAAATAAAAATTATCCAAATAAGCTTCCGCCACTTTCTAATCTTGCTCTTAAATGTGCTTGCGCCAAACGGGATCTTTTCCCTTCAGGGCTTAAATCAAGGTGTGAAGTTCCATCTTCATGCGTAAAGTCAAAACCTAATTGTTTGGTTACAATCTTTAAATCGTTAATGTGTAATTGGGTTGCAAATTCTTCTCCCGTATGCGGGCAAACTGCCATTCCTTTTTTCATTCCTTCTTTCTTGTAAATATGGACACCTACTTGCGCTGGGCGCTGGATGATATGAAAAAACTTCCCGAAAGGAATCCATATCAAAAACATAATTACCGTTACAGCATGAAGCACAGCTAAGAAATCAAATGCAAATCCTTTCATAAACTGATAAGAATAGGTAAGACATAATCCTGTAACTGATATTGCAATCAATAAAATAAGTGGCAATAAATCTCCTTCAAAAGTTTGTGTAGCTATTAAACCCGGATTTGTTAATCGTCTTCGCAAATAATAAACTGATCCAATTATAACCAACCAAGATGACCAGTTTAAAGCATGAAAAATCATAAATGCCATGAAAGACCCTATTTTGAAATTCATCATTTTGAAACCAAAAAAATGAGCTTCGTAAATTGAAATTGAATCGGGTGCCAATGTAAAATGTATCCATCCAAACGTAAGCGGAATGGTGATTGCAAATGCCGACATACACCCTAATGCAATACAAAAGTGAGCTATCCAGCGGTATTTACTTCTTGGGTAAATAAATTTCTGAACAACTATATTCTCTACCGATTCTTTTCCTAAAAACCATAAATGTTCGACTATTTTTCCTGTAAATAGGAACTTGATGCTTCGCTTAAAATACATCCATGTAGGTGGGCGTTGTATCCAAACCGAATAACGATATACAATTCCGAAAAAGGCGAACACTGTACCGAATAAATAAGTAACTAATGCAGCATCAAAATTTTGTAGTTGTCTAGACCCGTAAAACACAAGTATTATAGTTAGCGCAGATACTAGAGTTGCAACAAGTAAAGCTTTGGTATTAAACGTTTTATTTTTCATTCTTAATTAAAATTTAATGAATTACTTTTTAACTCGGTTTCTCACAACCTTTACGATTATAGAACCACCAATTTATACCTGTAGCTAAGATAGTGAAAATTGCAACTCCAATAAAGAATTGATTTACAGTACCATTAGCAGAAAGATTGTTTCCGATTAATTTAGAAAAGATAAATGGTCCAAATGCTGCGATTGCTGCTGTCCAACCAATAACTCCTGCTGCCTGACGTTGGTTTTCTGCAAAAATAATTGGGTATTGTCTGAACGTACCAGCGTTTCCTATTCCTGTAAAAAAGAACATTGCTAAAATTACTGTTACAAAAAGTGGGAATTGATCCATACTTGTTGGCGCTACTAATCCTTCTGTAACTAATATAATTGATCCAGCCAAAATTCCTAAACCTGTAATTGTAGTAAGGATAGCTCCACCCACTTTATCAGCAATAAAACCAAAAGCAATTCTACTTGCTGATCCAATAAGAGGCCCGTAAAACGCATAAACTAATGGATCTGGTGCATTAGGAAAATCTCCATATAAGAACTTAATCATTAAAGGAAACGCTGCTGATAAACCTGCAAATGTTCCAAAAGTCATCACATAAGTAATGGTGCAATACCAAGTGTGTTTATTGGAGAAAATGTCCATTTGTTCTCTAACAGAAGCTTTCATAGGAATACTTCTTAAATAGAACCAACTAATAATTGATAATATGATTAAGAAAGGAACATACCAGAATGCCGCCGACTGTAAGTATATTTCTGTGTTTTTAACCGCATTATTTTTAGGACTGATATCATTTAATATTTTTTCAGCCATCTTTGGGTTTGCATTTGCAATAGCCTTAGCTTTTGCTTTTAAAGGCAATGAAGCAAAAAGAGCCACTTTATCATCTGACTTAATTGATGCGCTTACGGAGTCAATAACCGTTTTCTTTACGTTTGTCAATATTCTCGCTTGTACCTCAGGATCTAAAGCTGCAAAAACCTCTTTTTGTTTTTCAATACTAGCATTCTGAAATACAACGATTGCTTCTTTATGATCGATACTTGTAAATACCGACGCAGCTCCAAAAATACTGACACTTATAATAAGTGGTGTAACAAATTGTGCTACCGAAACACCAAAGTTTCCTATCCCTGCCTGAATCCCAAGAGCTGTACCTTTTAGTCTCTTAGGAAAAAATAAACTCGTACTTGGCATATAAGAGGAGAAATCTCCCCCTCCAAAACCTGTTGTAAAGGCTAATACTGCAAATATCCAAAATGGTGTATTTGTATCCATTACTGCAAAACCAATTCCAATTACAGGAATTAATTTAATAAGCGTGGCAAAAGATACCACATGTCTTGTTCCAAATATTGGTAATATAAAAGTGTGAATAATTCTTAAAAATCCTGCCGCCAATCCAGGAATTGCTGTTAACCAAAAAAGCTGATCTTTAGTAAAACGAAACCCTAATCCAGGCAGTTTAACTGCAATAACACTCATCATAAACCATGAAGCAAATGATAATATTAAAGTAAGTGTTGTTATTGTTAAAGTTCTCCATGCTATTTTACTTCCGGTAGAACTCCAAAATGCTTCATCTTCGGGCTCCCATTTGTCTAACCAAGTTTTCATATTCTATCTTATTTAATTTTTTAATGCTTATCTTCTATCTCTCTGGTAAAATTTGGTGATTTTGATCTCATTGCGTTTATAATTGTTCGGTGCATCCATAACAAACACAGCACTGATACTATGAAAATAAATATCCAGGAACTGGTCCAGAGTCCAGTATAATTAAGGAGGTAACCAAAGATAATTGGACCTACAAATCCACCTAATCCACCTATTAAACCTACCATTCCGCCAACAACTCCTACTTCATTAGGAAAATATTCTGGGATGTGTTTATAAACTGCTGCTTTACCAATTCCCCATGAAATACCTATTAGGATTACCAAAATCACATAGACCCAAAGATTGGCGCTAAATTTAATTTGAGTAATTCCCTGAGCTAGCAATTCTTTCTTTTTTACTTCTTGATTTTGTTCTACAACAATTTCCTGCCAAGAATTTTTTACTGGAAAAATTGCTGTATCATCATCTGTTGAAGTTGCTTTGGGATTGATTTTATGTTCTTTTCCATTTACGATTATAGCATCGACAGAAACCTCGGTAACAATACCATTATTGCTAGCCAGAACTCCAGGACCTGCAGTAAAGATTTCCATTTTTGGAAACATCAGTAAGAAACTTATAACTATTGATGAACCTAAAACCCAATACATTACTTTTCGAGCTCCGAATTTATCGGATAAATAACCTCCAAAAGCTCTAACTATTCCAGATGGCAAACTAAACATAGTAGCAAACATTCCTCCCATTACTAATGACGTATGGTAAACATTCATGAAATTAGGTACTAACCATTGTGAATAAGCTACGAAACATCCAAAAACTAAAAAGTAGTATGTTCCAAAACGCCAAACTCGAATGTTTTTAAGCGGTGACATTAATTCTTTCATCGTTTTTGAAACACCTGGATTGGTTTTATTTTTAGCAAAAACAATAAAAAGTATTCCTATAAAAACTAAAACAGCTCCGTAGATTATAGGTAACATTTTCCATCCGTTTGTAGGATCTTTTTCTGATAGATGATTTAGTAAAGTTGGCGCAACAAAAGTTGTAATCGCTGCACCTGCATTTCCCATTCCGAAAATACCCAAAGCTCTTCCTTGCCAGTTTTGAGGATACCAGGCTGAAGTATATCCTATTCCTACTGCAAAGCTGGTTCCAACTAAACCAAAAAGAAAACTTAATACGGCAAAACTCCAGAATGAATTGGCAAACGGAAGAAGAAAAAGAGGAATCGAACATAATAACAATAAAACAGAAAATATAATCTTGCCTCCATATTTATCTGTTAATATACCTATAGGAAGTCGGAAAACTGATCCTGATAAAATAGGAATTCCTAAGAGCCAACCTGTTTCTACAACTGTCCAATTGAATATACCTTTATCTACAAGATAAGTAACCAAAACACCATTTAGTGTCCAGCAAGCAAAACATATTGTAAATGCTAAAGTGTTTAAAAATAAAATTTTGTGTGATTGAGATAAACTACTCATAATTGACTGTTTTTAATATCGTTTTTTAATTAAATCAGTACGCTATTTTATGAACTTCTTTAATTAAAAAATCAAAATTAAAGAAATCAATTCCTACTTAAAATGACATTTGTCATATTAAAGGACAATATTATCCTTAATAGTTTCTTTATGTCCAGTTGGATATTATTTTAAACAATGGTGGTTGTATTTCGAATAAAATTAACAAAAAAAAATTACACAAAAACAAATTAACTCGTATTAAGAAAGAATATAAATAACTTACTATCAGTATTATAAAGCAAAAAAAATAAACTAATATATATTATATGAAGATACCGAGAATACTTTCCTGACTAAATTATGTTACAAATTATGTTACAAATAAGACAAACGGCACTTTCATGCTAAAACATCCATCTGAATGAAGTTTTTGATAGTCAATAAATTAAGATTTCAGATTCAAATTGTATTAAAAAGGCTATTTTTTATTAATTACCATTTCATTTTTTAAAATAAAAAAGGAAGTCAAAAAACAACAATAAACCACTAATAAACAACAAACTAAAAAATTAAAAAAGGTTACTAATTACATTCTCCCTATTTATTTTTAAAAATAATTATCTAAATTTTTGGTTTTTATTATATATAATTTAACTTTGTCTATAGAATTAGTAGAGTTTAAATAAAAACAATCTGTATTTTGAAAACAATCGAGAGAATATCTAACTACAGTCTTCCTAAAGTATACACTTATAACACCTTCTGTTATATGTGTATCTGTTGCTAATTCTCATCGTAATATTTTCGTTTGCGTTTACCTATCATAAAACTATAAACTTATATAGTTTAAACTAAACGGATTTTATTAAACCCCCTCCACAATTATCTTACTGAAAAGACAAAAACTATTCTTTAACAAATGCGTAAGGAACGGCTTGGTGGAATAACATGTAAAAAAATAAATAATTAACTAAAAAAATTAAAATGAAAACAATGTATAGAAGTTGCTGTAAATAAAAAAAGCCATTTCTGCGGCAACAGAAATGGCAGGCTTAAAAAAAAATGTGAATCTCTTTATAAAGGAAACGATAGTTGATTTCTCAGCTTTCGCTATGCCTTTACTATTTAAACCAACACAAAGAAATGAAAAAAAAATTAAACATATACTCATTGCTATTTCTTCTGCTTGTATCTGCCGGAATTAATGCACAAGATA
Source organism: Flavobacterium sp. ALJ2 (assembly GCF_015594725.1). Lineage (GTDB taxonomy): Bacteria > Bacteroidota > Bacteroidia > Flavobacteriales > Flavobacteriaceae > Flavobacterium. The sequence continues at coordinate 117,484 of NZ_JADNRC010000010.1, forward strand.
CAACCCCTCTTATACAATCTAAACTCGACGGGACTATAGTCGATGATATCACAAACCAACCCATTATTGGGGCTTCTGTAAATATTAAAGGTACTACACACGGAGTGGTGACAGATACCGAGGGAAAATTTTATTTTCAAACCGGTCAAAAACTTCCTTACACTTTAATAGTAAGTTATATAGGATATAAAAAAGCTGAAATAATCGTTAATAAAAATCCTGTTACCATCAGTTTAAAAGAAGAACGCCAGGAACTAGACGAATTAGTCGTTGTAGGTTATGGAGCTCAAAAAAGAAAAGATATTACAGGTTCTGTAGCATCTGTTCCAAAAGCAAATTTGGCACAAGTAACCTCATCTGCAGACAACTTACTACGAGGAGCAATTCCTGGAGTAATTGTTACACAAAGTTCAGGACAACCTGGTGCCTCATCTAGTGTACGTATTCGAGGAGGAAACTCGATTACTGCTGGTAATGAACCCCTTTATGTTGTAGACGGAATATTAATTTATAATGACAATAGCAATAGTACTGCTGGAGTATCCTACTCTGGAGCAACTGTTAATGTATTGTCTACAATTAACCCTAGTGATATCGAATCTATTGAAGTACTTAAAGATGCATCTGCAACTGCAATTTACGGATCACGTGGTGCAAATGGTGTCGTGCTTATTACTACCAAAAAAGGAACAAAAGGACAGGATAACATTTCCTACCAAGGTTATTTCGGATTTCAGAATGTTTCAAAAAAACTAAACTTAATGAATGCCAGTCAATGGGCAAGTTTGCGCAATGATGTTCAGGCAAGTATAGGGCAAGCACCATCTTTTTCTCCTGCTCAAATAGAAGCACTAAAAACTTCAGGAGGATATGACTGGCAATCGGCAGCATTAAGAACTGCAGCTCCAATACAAAATCACCAATTGACTTTCTCTGGTGGAGATGAGCGCTCGAGATATGCTGTTTCTGCAGGATATTTTGATCAAGAAGGTATTTTACTTGGATCAGATTTTAAACGAATTTCTCTTCGCGCCAATTATGAAAGGAATTATTCTCAAGCGTTTAAATTTGGTGTAAATGCCAATTATAGCAATTCAATATCTAATGGTGTCGGATCGAATTCTAGCAGTAGACAACCCAATCCGTTAGTTGCTGCCTTGTTAACGGCTCCAGTAGTTCATATTAAAAATGATGATGGAAGTTATAATGTAACTCAAAATCCTTACGCAACATCGGTTAATGGTTATGTATCAAACCCGATTAATGATTTAGTAAATACGACCAATGAAACTAAAATTAATAGAATATTGACCAGTTTATTTGGCGAGTATAAAATAACCAAAGAACTAACCGCCAAAATTGCTGTAAGTGGAGATGTAATTGTTACCAAACAAAATTATTACGCTCCATCAAATACTACAAATGGTGCAGGAACAAAAGGACTAGCTTCTGTTGGTGACCGATTAGTAAGTTCTGTATTAAATGAAAACACATTAAACTACAACACCCATTTTGGCGAAGACCACAAATTCTCTGCTTTGGCAGGATACACACTTCAATACACAGAAGGAGAAGTAGTTAATGCTGGCGCAAATACTTTTGTAAATGATGCTAACACTTACAATGCCTTGCAAGATGGTGTGGGTGTAAAACCGTATAGCGATGCATTCGAAAGTGTATTGAAATCATGGTTAACCAGAATAAATTATTCTTATAAAGGTAAATACAACTTTACTTTGTCTGCACGTGCAGACGGTTCATCAAGATTTGGTTCGGAATCACTTTGGGGATACTTTCCATCGGCAGGATTTTCCTGGAATATTACCGAAGAAGAATTTGCTAAAAATATTAAAGGTGTAACCGAAGCTAAACTTAGATTAACAGCTGGAACAACAGGAAATCAGGAAATTGGAAATTATCTTTCATTGGCTTCAATGGGTTCTGTTAATTATGCTTTTGGAGGGACATTACAAACAGGATTAGCTCCTACCCGATTGGCAAATCCAGATTTAAGATGGGAAAAAACCAATCAATACAATGTAGGTTTAGACTTGTCGTTATTGGACAGAAAAATAAATTTTGTTTTTGATGTGTATTACAAGAAAACAAATGATTTACTTATAAATGTACCCATTCCGCTTACTTCAGGATATGCAACAGTGCTACAAAATATTGGAGGTGTAGAAAATAAAGGTATCGAAATTGGCTTAACAACAGAAAACGTAAGAACAGAAAACTTCTCATGGAATTCTAACATCGTATTCTCTGCTAATAAGAACAAAGTAGTCTCAATAGGAAATGGAGTTGATCAATTCTTTCCTGTAGTTCCTAATGGTTCTTTGTTACAACAACAGCCCGTAACGGTAAAAGTAGGGTCACCTCTTGGAACTTTCTGGGGGTATAAAACCAATGGTATTTTTCAAACCCAGGAAGAAGTTAATACGCAACCTAAAATAAACAGTCTTGCCAATACAAAAGTTGGAGATAGAAAATATGTAGATACCAACGGAGATGGAGTTATTACAGCTGCCGATAAAGGTGATCTTGGAAGTTCTCAACCAAAATTTGTGGGAAGTTTTAGTAATACAATTTCTTATCACGACTTCGATTTAAATTTCTCCTTACAAGGATCTTATGGAGGAAAAATATTTAATGCACTTAACCAACAGCTAGAAATCTCTACTCTTGGTACTAATGCTGCATCAACTCTAAATGACCGCTGGACACCTACTAATCCAAGTAATGAAATTCCTAGAGCATCAAGTTCTCCATTAGGGATCGTTTCGGAACGCTATGTAGAAGACGCTTCTTTCCTGAGGTTAAAACTGATCACTTTTGGATATACACTACCTAAAAGCCTTTCGTCTAAACTAGGAACAAAGAGCATTAAATTTTATGTATCTGCCGAAAACTTAATTACATGGACTAAATACACTGGCTATGATCCAGAGGTAAGTTCGTATGAACAAAATAATTTATATCCCGGAATTGACTTTGGAGCGTATCCAAACTCTAAAACATTCATTTCTGGCCTGAACGTAACTTTCTAAGCAAAAAAATAAACGATGAAAAAAATAATAATAACATTACTATTAAGTGTCGGTCTGTTTATATCGTGCACCGAACTAGAGGTAACACCAACCTCATTTGTAACCGAAGACAATTACTTTAAGACACAAGATGATGCAATTGCAAGTGTAAATGCAGTTTATGCCTCCTTAAGTCTTGATCCGGGAGAGCAAAGTTTATTTGGCAGAAATCTTTATTTCCTAACCGATATGGCTACAGATTATGCTGCAGCGGGAGTTTCGGCAACCAATCCTCAGGTAAGAGCATTAAGTAGTTTAACCCATGATGCTACTTCTGACCGTGTGCAAGTGGCTTGGCGCCAAATATATAATGGTATAAATAGAGCCAACGTGTCTATCGATAATGTGCCTAAAGTTTCAGGTTCAGAAGTGGTAAAAACAAGATTGATTAATGAAGCTAAATTCATTAGAGCGCTTTTGTATTTTCAGGCAGTTCGTCTTTGGGGTGGAGTTCCGATAGTTTTACACGAACCAAAATCTATTGATTTAGAAAGTCTAAAAGCAAATAGAGCTACAGTAGATCAAGTGTATGCACAAATTATTACCGACCTAAAAGATGCCGAAGGCTTGCCGACTACCTATCCTGCAAATGATGCTGGACGCGCAACTTCGGGAGCGGCAAAAGCTATTTTGGCAAAAGTATATTTGACAAGAAAAGATTGGTCTAATGCTATCCTTAAAACCAAAGAAGTGATTAATGGTGGTTATGGATATGCCCTTTTTGAAAATTTTGCAGATGTATTTAATAAAACAAAAAAGAACGGAAAAGAACATATTTTCTCTGTACAATTTGAACCAAATCAGGCAGGAAACGGATCTAGCGGAAGTACTTTTCAAGGTACCTCTTTTACAGGATTTACAGCCACAGAACCAGCAGATATTATCTCGGATGTAGCTTTATTTTATGATACTTATACCGCTGGAGATACCAGAAGAGATGTAAGTTATGCTAAGCAATTACTGAATCCTTCTACAGGAACACTTTATACTTTTCCTAAACCAATATTTAAAAAATACCTGGATCTTACAAACCTGGCTACACCTGGAAATGTGGCAATTAATTTCCCTGTTATTCGCTATGCCGATATCTTATTGTCTTTAGCGGAAGCGACAAATGAACAATCCGGACCTACTACCGAAGCGTATGAAGCTTTAAACCAAGTAAGAAGGAGAGCTTATGGAAAACCAATTAATACGCCAAATCCTACGATAGATTTATCAGGATTAACTCCTGCAACCTTTAGAGCAGCGATTCAGGAAGAACGCAAAAAAGAATTTGTTCAGGAAGGACAACGCTGGTATGATTTAGTTCGTTGGGGAACATTGGTAACCGAAGTAAAAAAAGTAGCAGCAAAAGCTTCTGTTTCAGAAAGAAATAATCTATACCCAATTCCGCAAAGCGAAAGAAATATTAACCCAGTTGGATTACCTCAGAACCCTGGATATTAACTACAACCATAAATAAAACTATTAAAAATGAAAAAAATCAATACTAACAGTACAATCAAAAATCCTAAAAAAGGGCTTTTGATTACTGCTCTACTAGTCACACAATTAGGAGCAGTACAAGGATTTGCACAAACAAATCCAGATACAAACTTTAAAGGCGTAATAGGTAAAACCTTAGCCGACTCTAAAGAATATTGGCCAGAGCCAGTTACAGCACCAAAAGGCGCACCAAATATTATCTGGATTTTACTAGACGATGTTGGCTTTGGGGCTTCTAGCGCGTTTGGAGGTTTGATACAAACGCCCACTTTTGATAATTTAGCAAATAATGGTTTACGCTACACCAATTTTCATACAACGGCTATTTGTGCACCAACACGTGCAGCATTATTAACCGGAAGAAATTCAGGTAAAGTACATGTTAGCGGATTTTCCCACACGGTTATGTCAGCAGGTTTTCCTGGTTGGGACGGAAGAATTCCATCTGATAAAGGAACAATCGCTGAAATTTTAAGAGATAAAGGATACAACACTTTTGCAGTAGGTAAATATGGTTTGACGCCTGATGAAGAAGCTACCGATGCTGGTCCGTTTGACAGATGGCCAACAGGAAAAGGTTTTGAACACTTTTTTGGTTTCTTAGGATCACAAACAGATCAATACAAACCTGATTTAGTCGAGGATAATGCCCATGTTACGCCAGATGGCAGACATTTAACAGATCAGATTACCGATAAAGCCATTAGTTATATCACAAAGCAACACAAGGCCGCTCCCAACAAACCATTCTTCTTGTATTATGCACCCGGAGCCGTTCATGCACCTCATCAGGTAGCTGATTCTTGGAGCGATCAATATAAAGGGAAATTTGATGAAGGCTGGGATGTGTATCGTGAGAAAGTATTAGCAAATCAAAAAAAATTAGGTGTAATTCCTGCTAATGCTATATTACCAGAACGTAATCCGCTTATTACAGATTGGAAAAAACTAACTCCTGATCAAAAGAAAGTATATACCCGATTCATGGAAGTATATGCTGGATATCTTACCTATACTGACTCTGAAATAGGACGAATTGTAAATCATTTAAAAGAAACCAACCAATTAGAGAATACTTTAATTTTTGTTGCAATTGGTGATAATGGAGCTAGTAAAGAAGGCACTTTACAAGGTACAATAAACCAATCTCTTTTTTCTAAAACGGTATCTGATGAACAAAATCTTCAGAATAATTTAAACAATATTGGAGAAATTGGAACAGCAAAAGGATTGAATACAAACTATCCTTTAGGTTGGGCGCAAGCCACAAACTCCCCTTTTAAAAATTGGAAACAAGATGCTCAATCAGAAGGAGGAACACGCAATCCGTTGATTGTTTATTATCCAAAAGAAATCAAAGAAAAAGGTGGAATAAGAAATCAATACAGCCATGTAACCGACTTACTTCCTACAACCTTAGATATTGCAGGAATTAAGGCTCCGGAATATATTAGAGAAATTAAGCAAGATGCCATACAAGGTTCTACTTTATATGCTTCGCTAAATAATGCCAAAGCCGAATCATTACACAAAGTACAATACTATTACATTTTTGGAAACAGAGCCATTTATAAAGATGGCTGGAAAGCTGCTGCAGCGCACCTTCCAGATTCATTTGCCATAAAAAATTCGTTAGGCAAAAACGAAGCGCCTGCACCTAGCAATTTTGATACCGATGTTTGGGAATTGTATAACCTAAACGAAGATTTTAACGAGCGCGTAAACTTGGCAAAAAAATACCCTGAGAAATTAGCAGAACTTCAGAAATTGTTTGATGAACAAGCAAAAGAAAACAACGTATATCCGCTAATCGACTGGCAAGATGTTTTTAATAGAAGAATACATAATCTAGGAGCTGACAAAGGCAAAACACTTCAGGAATTAGCTAAAAAAGCAACACAATCTGGAGCAACAAATTAATAATAGCCTCGAAAATAATTCGCAAAATGTATTTACCACATAGAGAGATAGATTCAAAAACAAAATTTAAGGGATTCTTAGAAAATTATAATTTTTTCGCATAGTACTATGTGATTTATTTTAAGTGAAACGTCTTTTTAAGTCTTTGCAAACTATGCTTCTATGCTTCTATGTGTTAAGAATAATTACCAATGAGTTAATAATAAATCATGATTCAGGTCTTTTATCAAAATAGAAAAGACCTGAATCTAATAAATAAAAAATATGAAACGAGTAGACTTTGAAATAATAGGAAAAAAAATCATCGTTGGAGCGATTATTTTTTTAGTTCCGCTAATCATTTTGGCAGGAGGTTTAACATTAATTAATCAAATTTTAAAATAAGAGATCATGGCAACAACTCATAATTCAAACAAAAGACTAACAAGAGATTTGAGCATTAGTCTTTTATTATATACATTACCTGTATTAGCAATTTACTTGTATTTTAAATTAAGTAATGGTGTAGTAAGTGAATCACATATTTCATTACCCTCCTATTTAGAGTTTATAAAACCAGCTTTTACTCACATACGAACATGGGGATTAATCGTTTTTATGTTGATTCTAGGCATCGTAGAATTTGCTGCCGGTTTATATGATGATCAATGGACAGGCGAAGAACGCAAAATAGATATTGTTTGTTTCTTGGCACCAAAATTACTTTTACCTCCAGTAATTGCTTTTTTTAGCTTGACTGTTTTACCATTTTTAATTCCTAATCTAGAAAATTCCCTTTCTTGGATTCCGTTTTGGGGAGGCTTTTTCCTAATTGCAATAGCCGACGATTTAACCCAATATTGGTATCACCGTTTGCATCATCAAGTACCTTTTTTATGGCGTTTTCATAGAACACACCATTCCGCACCATATATGGGAATGGCAATGGCATCAAGACAAAACTTTATCTATACCGTTTTCTTTTCTCAAATATACCTAACAGCAACTTTAACGTATTTAGGATTAGGATTACCTGCTTTATTTGTTTTGGTTATAAAAAGCTTTATCACTTTGGGAGCACATTCAAGCATTGCCTGGGATAAACCATTTTATAAATACAAAGTTTTACATCCTATTGCATGGGTTTTAGAACGATTAATTTCGACTCCAGCCACGCATCACGCACATCATGCTGATACTAGCGGTGACGGAATTGGACATTTTAAAGGCAACTTTGGTAATATGTTTTTCATTTGGGATATGATTTTCGGGACAGGTTTAATTACTCGTAAATTCCCAAAATCATACGGAATGAAATCCTATAAACAAGAAGAATGGTATGCGCAATTTCTTTGGCCAATATTCAAATCTAAAAAAGAAGGAAGTGCCCTGGCTGAAGGAGTTCTCGCAGTTCCATTAACACAAAAAGCAAATAATACTGCTAACCAAAGTCCAAGTCCAGTTTATTATGAACATCAAACTCAATCGTAAAAACATGAAAAATTCAAAAATAAAAAACAGTATCACAGCGATAATCTTGCTATTTACAATTGCAAGTTTTGCCCAAGATAAAGCTTCTAATATAGTATCGCTGGATGTATTTTATTCGAAAATAAAAAGTCAAAAAAATCCACAGATAATTGATGCTCGTGGCGCAGAGGAATATGCATTGAACCATATCAATGGCGCAGTCAATTTTAATTTACAATCTGAGAATTATGCAAAAGCTGTGGCAGCATTAGATAAATCAAAACCCGTTTTTATCTACTCCATCGGAGCTGGTAGAAGTGTAGCTTTAGAGAAAGAATTATTAAAAAATGGCTTCATAGAAGCATATAGTCTTGAAGGCGGAATTGCCAATTGGATTGGAAACGGAAAACCATTTTACACCAATTCAAAAAGCAAATTATCGCTAACAGAATACAACAAAATCATTGCCGATAATAATGCTGTTTTAGTAGACATTGGATCTAAATATTGTGGTGCTTGCAAAAAAGTGAAACCTGTTTTAGAAACCATCAAAACGCAATACGGTACTAATTTAAAAATTGTAGAAATTGACTTAGAAGAAAACCCACAAATTATAGCCGATTTAAAAACAATAAAAGTGTTCCCAACCTTGATATTGTATCAAAACGGAAAGATTGTTTTTAAAAAAGAAGGTTTAGGTGATTTGAAAAAAGATGTTGATGTGGCTTTAGCTGAAAATTAGGTACAAAGGTTCTGAGTTCCGATAGCTATCGGAACAAAGACGCAAAGGTTTTCCGTAGAGACGCACCGCAGTGCGTCTTCATTAAAGGTTAAAGCTTTTACTGCAAGATTACCATACCTCCAAGGTCAAAAAAGACCTTGGAGGAAAAAAATTAAAAAACATTAAAATGTCAATTAAAACAAAACAATATACCATTCACGAAGACTGGACAGTCGTTATTTTAGGATTTTTAATAATTGGGATATCCCTATTTATTTTTCTTCCTGAAGTACCCGTATTCAAATGGACAAATGTAACCGATTTATTAAGTGATGTCTTTGATTCAGAGAATTTACAAATCATTGCATTGCAGTTTATATACCTTATTTCTATAGGAGTAATTGGCGCTTTCCTAATCGGAAAATCAGTGAAGAACTTTTTACTCGGATTCCCAATAGTTTATATACTAACCATAATTGCTTTGATTATTGCAGGAAATGCAACCATAAAAGGATTTAATCTCGAAGCCGTAATTTTTAGTCTGATTATAGGCTTAGCCATTGGTAACTTTTTCAAACTGCCAGAATGGTTTCGTTCAGCACTTGCTACAGAAGTATTTGTAAAAATCGGATTGGTCTTATTAGGTACAAGCGTAATCTTCTCCGACATTCTTAAAGCAGGTACATTAGGATTAGCCCAAGCTTTGGTGGTAGTGTTATCCGTTTGGTACTTTGCTTTTTGGTTGTGCAAAAAACTAAAAGTCGATGATGAACTAACAATGATGATTTCCAGTGCCGTTTCCATCTGTGGCGTTTCTGCCGCTATTGCAACATCAGGTGCTATCAAAGGAGACTCCAAAAAACTATCCTATGTCATTTCGATGGTATTAGTAACAGCAATTCCCATGATGATTTTCATGCCTATCATAGCCAAATATTTCAACTTCCCCGAAGAAGTTACCGGAGCTTGGTTAGGTGGTAGTATTGATACCTCAGGAGCTGTCGTTGCATCAGGTTCATTGGTAGGAGAAACAGCATTAAAAATTAGTACGATTGTAAAATTCTCTCAAAATGTATTATTAGGACTAGCTGCTTTTGCCATATCTGTTTATTGGACTTATACCCATAACAAATCGGCCGAAGCTATTGCATCCAAGCCCACATTGGGAGTTATCTGGGAACGTTTTCCAAAGTTTGTCATTGGATTCATAGCCGCTTCGCTAATCTTTTCGTTCCTACTTACATCTGAAATTCGAGAAGAAGTCAAGGATAGTTTAAAAAATCTACAGGGAATTTGGTTTGCCCTGGCATTTACAAGTATAGGTCTGGAAACCAACTTTAAAGATTTGCTAAACAACAACAGCAAAAAACCACTATTTGCCTTTTTAATAGCACAACTATTCAACGTGATTATTACGCTGATAATAGCCTTATTATTATTCAGCAACTAAAATTATAGGAAAGAGTTAGCCCACAAAAAATTAACATAAAATGAAGAAATTTTATATAACACTAATCCTTCTGCTTTTAGCAGGTGGAAACCCTTTAAAAAAATAGTTGCTTTTTTTGATATTTTAAGCAATTATAAAACAAAAAGCGATAGCTCAAAGACTATCGCTTTTGCTATTAAACACCAAAAAAACACAAATAATAAGATATTGTTCCGGAATTACGTTAAATAACAACAAACAAAAGACAACAAAAAGGCTTTTAATTACATTATTCATGAAAAATGATATTTATTTTAATAAAAAAGTAGACTTTAACGCCAGAATGTTACATTTTATACAAAAACACTATTATTTGTTAAGTTTTATGTTAAAAAAGCAAAACTAATTAACATAAATTTAAGATATTTGAAACCTAACCTTAAACTTTAAAAAATGAAAATTAACTTAAAGTATTACTTATGGCTTTTGTCGGTATTACTAGTACAAATAGCTCATGCTCAAGAAGGATTTATATCAGGCAAAGTTACCGATACAAAAAAGGTTCCTATTCCTGGAGTAAACATCCTTGTAAAAGGGAAAAAAAACAGTACTCAAACTGATTTTGATGGAAATTTTAAAATAGCAGCAAACAAAGGAGATATCTTAATTGCGAGCTATGTAAGTTTTGCAACAATTCAAGTACCAGCGTCAAATTTAATGACGATTGAATTAACCGAAACTCAAAATGAACTTGATGCAGTTCTAGTTGTGGGTTATGGTACACAATCTAAAAAGAATTTAACAGACAACATTGCCAGGGTAACAGCAAAAGACATACAGCAAATCCCTGTCTCTAACCTACAAAATGCATTGGTCGGTAAATTAGCTGGTGTACAAATCACTCAGACAAACGGTAAAGTAGAAGGAGGAATAAGTGTTAGAGTACGTGGAGCTGCAAGTATTAGCGCAGGAACACAACCCTTATATGTATTAGACGGTATTCCGTTAATTACTGATGATGAATCGGGCAATGGAGCTCCAACTAATCCTTTATTGACTTTAAGTACAAACGAAATTGAATCTATTGATGTACTAAAAGATGCTTCATCTGCTGCTATTTATGGTGCACGTGGTGCAAATGGAGTAGTAATTATTACGACTAAAAGAGGGAAAGATGGAAAAGGGACTTTCTCTATTAATATGTCACAGGGAATTAGTGAAGCTACACATAAAAAAAAATGGTTAAACGCAAAACAATATGTTGAATTATTACTAGAAGCAGGTAGAAATGTAAATGATTTAGCATCGGTAGAAGATGAATTGGAATTTTTATCGCAAGGAACAGATTGGAGAAATGGAGAAGTAAACACCGACTGGCAAAAAGAAGCCTTAAAAACAGGATATACAACTGACGCTGATTTTTCAGTTTCAGGCGGTGATGATAAAACTAAATACTTTATATCAGGTTCTTACAACAAAACTATAGGAATTATTGATAGTAATAATTTAGAAAGATTAACAGCCAGAACCAACTTATCTCACAAAGTGTCTGACCGTTTTACAGCTGGAATGAATATTGGATTTTCGAGATCATTAATAAATAGAGTTCAGGACGATAATTCATTTTCAAGTCCATTACAATCTGTGGCACAAGCACCAATATCTCAAGCTAGATTAGCAGATGGAAGCGCAAACCCAAATACAGAATATTCAAATTACCTTTTGGCCAAAGACAACACCTTCTGGAAAACAATTATGAGAAGAGTTATAGGGAAAGTATATGGAGAATTGAAATTATTTTCATTTTTAAAATTTAATTCAGATTTCTCATACGACCTTTTAAGTCAAACGGAAGATTACTGGCAAGGAAAAAATGCTCCGTTTATGGCAACAGATGGTGCTGTATTTGCATCCTCAGTAAATACAGAAAATTATGTTTTTAGTAACTATTTCACTTTCGATAAAACATTTGCAGGAAAACATACTATAAATGCTGTTGCAGGTATGGAATTTAACAAATACAACAGACGTTACCAGGATGTGAACAGCATTTATTTTCCAAATGATTCTTTTCAAACTGTTGATGGTGGTGCCGAAGTAAATGAAGGGCACGGAAGTCAAACTGATTATGCTTTTGTTTCACAATTTGGAAGATTAAATTATAGTTATGATAATAAATATCTTTTTAAAGCCAGCATCCGTCGTGATGGTTCATCTCGTTTCGGAAAAAATGAAAGATTTGGAGTATTCCCCGCTTTCTCAGCTGGTTGGGTTGTATCGCAGGAAAGTTTCTTAAAAGAAAATCCTGTTTTAACCTATTTAAAGTTAAAAGGAAGTTGGGGTAAATTAGGAAACGCAGAAATAGGAAATTTTGCCTCACGCCAATTGTACAAACCAAATCCTTACAATTTAAAATCGGGTCTAACTTTTGATCAGGCGGGAAATGATAATCTTACTTGGGAAAAATCAACTCAAACAGATGTTGGTTTTGAAATTGGATTCTTAAATAGAATCTCTATAGAAGCAGATTACTATCAAAAAGATACTGATGGATTACTATTTGAAGTTCCGTTGCCTTTGAGTTCTGGAGAATCTACAATTAATAAAAACATTGGAAAAATTAGAAGTAATGGTTTCGAATTTACTTTAAATACAAAAAATATTGAAAATGAAAACTTTAAATGGAATACAAGCTTCAATATCACTACAAACAAATCCAAAGTAAAATCATTACCTAACGACAATACTGATATTATCAATAATTATAACATTAATAGAGTTGGCGAATATATCTCCTCATTTTATTTAGTCGAATATGCTGGCGTAGATTCTGAAAATGGAGATGCCCTTTTTGTAAAAAATACTATAAATGCTGATGGAAGTATTGACAAAAGTACAACTAATGATTATAGCGAAGCAAAAAGAGTTATTACAGGAAACCCTTTTCCTACTTTAATGTCTGGTTTAACAAACACCATAACTTATAAAGGCATTGATTTTTCATTTACCTTCCAGGGAGAATGGGGAGCCAGTATTTATAATTCGGCAGGAATATACCAATCTACTGCAGCTGATTATTTTGACAATCAAACATTAGATCAATTAAATCGTTGGCAGAAGCCTGGTGACATTACAAATGTTCCTCAAGCTAGATTTGAAGGAGCTAACGGAACTCAGGAATCGACACGTTATTTAGACAAATCAGATTTTGTTCGTTTAAGAAACATTACTTTAGGATATTCTTTACCTAAAAAAGCTGTAAATGACATGGGGATGAGCAATTTAAGATTTTACATCACGGCTGTTAACCTATTTACTTTTACAAATTATAAAGGCAATGATCCCGAAGCCAGAAGAGATGATAATAATGCTATTGGGCAAGATTTTTACTCCGCTCCACCAGCGAGAACAATTGCTATGGGTGTAAATATTAATTTTTAAAACGAACAAAGATGAAAGCAAATAAAATAATTTTATATCTATTTTCCGTAGTACTTTTTGCAAGTTGCGAAAATGAACTAAATGTAGAGCCTAAGCAAAGAGAAGATGCTTCAATCACTTTGAGCACAGAAGCAGGTATAACAAATATACTCACTGGAACGTATGCCTTGGCAGCAAATGGTAATGCTTACGGTGGAAGAATTTTAGTCTATGCCGATTTACTAGGAGTTAGTGCAGCTATAAACACAACAGACTTTAGATGGAGAGGAACTTTTGGTGAGTTAAGACAGATGTACAATAAAACAATGCTGTCTGACAACGTAATTATCGAAGGTACTTATTCCAGATATTACGAAATGATTAATGCAGCAAATACAGTAATCGAGAACATTGATAAAGTTAAAGACCCAAATAAACGAACGGTAATGATTGGTGAAGCTAACTTTCTACGATCTCTAGCTTATTTTGATTTAGTTCGTTTTTTTGCAAAACCATACGTGAGTGGTCAGGCTAATAATCAATTAGGAGTAGTATTAAGACCAAATGCTATATATAATTTTAATACTGATCTTTCAAAAGAGAGAAGCACTGTTGATGAAGTCTATAAAGTAATCATAGATGGACTAAATCTTGCTTACACTAATTTACCTGACCAAAATAGCTTTTATGCTGATAAGTATGCTGCAAAAGCATTATTAGCCAGAGTATATTTGCAGCAAGGCAATTATGATGACGCAAGAGATGCTGCCAATGATGTTATAGAAAATAGCGGACATGGATTATCTCAAACCTATGCTGCGGCTTTTAATCACGATACAGATCAAACCGAAGATGTATTTGCCATACAGATTACAAAACAAACAGGAGTAAATGATGCGGTTACTTTCTATGCGTCTGAAAGTAACGGAGGTCGTAATGGTGATTTTTCTATCAGAGATCATTACTTAGAAAAATTTAGCGATCCTGATGACAGAGCTGCTTTTAACTATGTAGATGATGGAACCGGAAGAACACTAACATCTAAGTATACAGATCAATTTGCGAATGTGGGTATTATTCGTTTAGCCGAAATGTACTTAATAAGAGCTGAGGCTAATTTTAGAAAAGGAACAGCACTTGGAAACACTCCGCTTGACGATATCAATATTATTAGAACAAGAGCAAATGCAGCTAACTTATCAACACTTACTCTGGATGATATTTTATTAGAACGCGAATTAGAACTAGGAATGGAAGGTTTCTTAATACATGACATCAAAAGAACAAAACGCTCCATTGATATTAGTGAAGATGGAGACGGAACTAGTTTAATTCTTTATGACGCTAATAATTTGGTATTTCCAATTCCGTTGAAAGAAACAGATGCCAATAAAAAAATCACTCAGAATCCAGGATATAGTAACTAAGAAAACAAAAAAAACATTCGCTGCGGCGAATGTTTTTTTATATCAATTTGTAAACATTAATTTAATTTCTAAAATCATTTAAAGATTTTTCAATAATTTCAAGACACTCATGAATTTGAGATTCTGTCATTACCAATGGTGGTGCTAATCTAATTTTATTTCCGTGAGTAGGTTTAGCCAATAATCCATTATCTCTAAATTTAAGGCAAATTTCCCAAGCTAAATCAGAATCTTCACCACAATTTATCACAATTGCATTTAATAATCCTTTACCACGAACCAACGTAATCAGGTTATTTTTTTTGGCAATTTCATTCAAACCTTTTCTTAAAATAATCCCTAAACGTTCTGCATTTTCAGCTAGATTTTCATCTTTAATTACTTCAAGTGCAGCAATAGCAACTGCAGCAGCAACAGGGTTTCCTCCAAAAGTCGATCCGTGTTGTCCTGGTTTAATAACATTCATAATTTCGTCATTACACAAAACTGCAGAAACAGGATAAACACCACCAGAAATTGCTTTACCTAAAATTAAAATATCAGGCTGAACATTCTCGTGATGAACGGCTAATAATTTTCCAGTACGTGCAATTCCAGTTTGAACTTCATCTGCAATAAATAAAACATTATGTTCTTCACACAAGGCTTTTGCTTTTGCTAAATATCCTTCAGAAGGAACATAAACACCCGCTTCACCCTGAATTGGTTCAACCAAAAATCCAGCAATATTTGTTGAAGATTCCAAAACTTTTTTAAGAGCTTCAAGATTATCATATTCTATTTTTATAAAGCCATCAGTAAATGGTCCGAAGTTTTTACGAGCAGCTTCATCATTAGAGAATGAAATGATAGTTGTTGTTCTTCCATGAAAATTATTCTCACAAACAATAATCTGAGCTTGGTTCTCAGGAATACCTTTAACTTCATAAGCCCATTTTCTACATACTTTAAGTGCCGTTTCAACAGCCTCAGCACCAGTATTCATTGGTAAAACTTTATCAAAACCAAAGTATTTGGTTACAAATTCTTCATAAGGTCCTAATTGATCGTTATAAAAAGCACGAGAAGTCAATGTAAGTTTTTGAGCTTGATCAACCATAGCCTTTATAATTCTTGGATGGCAATGCCCTTGATTGACCGCAGAATAAGCAGATAAAAAGTCATAATATTTTTTCCCATCTATATCCCAAACATAAACACCCTCACCTCTTTCTAAAACTACTGGAAGTGGGTGATAATTATGTGCTCCATACTTATTCTCTTTTTCAATCAAGATTTCTGATTTTGATGAAAGGTTTTGTTTTGTCTGCATAATTATTTATTTTTTTTAAACTTAAGTTACAAAATTAGCCCTTTTTATATATTTTACAACAAAAAAAAGTTATTATGACTTAAAATTTATTTATTTTACAAAAATTTAAATTTAAAAAACATCAATTCGAGTCATTTTTAAAAAGAAACATTCTATTTAAAAATCACAAAAAACAATTACTTTTATAACTAACAGAAACAATCATTTTAATTCAGAACAAAACAATGGATATATTAGACGAATTCGATATCAGTATCATAAAAGAGCTGGAAAAAGATGGCAGAATGGCCTTCTCCTCTATCGCTTCTAATCTAAAAATCTCAAACACGATGGTTCATCAACGGGTTAACAGACTAATAGATCATGGCATTTTAACTGGAATAAAACCTGTTGTAAACGAAAAAAAAATTGGATATGATTGGGCATCTTTTACAGGAATTACACTCAACAAAGATTCCGATTCAAATCGCATAATAGAAGCATTAAAAGAAATCCCAGAAGTTACTGAATGTTATTTTGTAACTGGATCATTTACCCTTTACCTAAAAATTATAGCTACGAATCATGAGCATATGAGAAAAATACTCTACGAAAAAATAGATAGTATTCCTGGTATTGCAAAAACTGATTCAATTATAGAATTAGGATGTGCTTTTAAACGAAATATTACTTTATAATCAACCTTATAAACTAAAAATATGCGTCAACAATTCCTTTTACCAGTTATTTTATTTCTCTGCAAATCTGTCTTGTTTTCGCAAACTATTGTCCAAAATCCATCCAAAAGTGATTTCTCAGGAACCCTTTCCTTTTTAGCTTCTGATTGGATGGAAGGCCGCGGCTCTACTCAAAAAGGTGGTTTTATGGCTTCTGAATATATTGCATCAATGATGGAGTTATATCAATTAATTCCTTATAACAGTAAATCTGGATATTTTCAAGATTTTAAAATCCTAGAACACACCGTAAAGAAAACATCTTTTGAAATTAAAAAAAGAAATACAGAAACACTCCTTCTTTCACCAGAAAACGATTATCAAGTCACTCCAATTACGCAATCTTTACAAAGAGAAGCCCAAATAGTTTTTGCAGGTTACGGGCTAAGCATACCAAAAGAAGGCTGTGATGATTATAAAAACCTAAATGTAAAAGGAAAAATTGTTGTTATTTTAAAAGGATTCCCAGGCCATCAAGACAGTACCTCAACTTTATATCAGAAATTTAAAAAATTATTCCCAGAAGAAAATAATCTGGAAGAAGTCAAAATACAAACTGCCATCAATAAAAATGCAATTGCTTTAATTATTATAGGAGCAAATGGAGATCCGAAATTTAAAAATTTCAAAGAAGATGCTCTTTTACATTCATTAGAAACACCAACTACAACTGCTATTCCTCTTTTTAAATTAAATAAATCGGCAGCTGAAAAACTTTTTTCAGGAAATAGTATTTCATTAGAAACAGTTGAGAAAAATTATGCAAATAAAATAGGCATTCCTCCTGTTCAATTAAAAAACACAACAGTTAATTTTTCCATTGAATTACAAACAAAAACTTTTCCTGTTCGAAATGTTCTGGGAATGATTCAAGGAAAAGATACTACTAAAACCATTATTGTAGGTGCTCATTACGATCATTTAGGAATCATAAATGATACAATCTATAATGGTGCCGACGATAACGCTTCGGGAGTTTCAGGAATGTTGGCATTAGCTAAGAACTGGTCTGAATCAAAAATAAAACCACCGTGCAATATCTTATTTGCTTCTTGGACTGCAGAAGAAATGGGACTTTTAGGAAGTCAAAATTTTATTCAAAATTTCGATTTAAAGAAACAAAAAATACTGCTCGTTATCAATATGGATATGATATCAAGAAGTGCTCCAGAAGATAAAACCCATCGAGTTTTAAGCATTGGAACACAGGAAGGAAGCGATAGTTTAAAAGAAATAATTACTTTTAGCAATAGCAAACTTTCTAAACCTTTTACACTCGATCTTTGGGAAACCAATGGACATACCGGAAGTGATTATGCCTCTTTTGCAGCTAAAGGAATTCCAGTTATGACTTATTTTAGTGGTTTTCATGATGATTATCACTCCATTCGAGATGTAGCCTCAAAAGTAGATTTAGATAAAATTCAAGATGTTCTTTTTATAATTAATACATCTCTCTTAAGATTTATAGCAAATATGCCTTAACTAAACCAGATAAAACCATGAAAAACCAATTACTGTTCAATTATTTGTCAAAAAAACAACTATTGATTTCACTCCTATTCATGAGTTGCCTTCTTCAGGCACAAACACCTAAAGGAAAACTATTTATAATTGGCGGTGGAGACCGATCTGATAATTTGATGAAACAAGTCTTAAGTGTTGCCGACTTAACAAAAAAAGATTACATCGTCGTTTTACCAATGTCTAGTGAAGAACCAGATAGCTCCTTTATCTTTTTTAAAACACAAATGCTAAAATTGACAACAAATCCAATTGTAATGTTCAACTTTAATGCAGCAACAGCACAAAATAAAACATTAACTGACTCACTACAAAAAGCAAAACTAATTTTTATAAGCGGAGGCGACCAAACACGTTTTATGAATATAGTTCAAAATACTCCAATAAAAACAGCCATACAAAAAGCTTATGAAAACGGAAGTACAATTTCTGGAACAAGTGCTGGTGCAGCTGTAATGTCAGAAAAAATGATAACAGGAAATCAAAAATTGCAAAAAGAATATTCAGGAACTTTTGATAATATTAGATATGACAATCTAGAAACCTCAGAAGGTTTAGGATTAATTAAAACCGCCATTATTGATCAGCATTTTTTAAAGAGAAATCGTTACAATCGACTCCTAACGGCTTTAGTTGAATTTCCAACTTTAACCGGAATTGGAATTGATGAAGCTACCGCAATTATTGTTCGAAACAATCAGGTTGAAGTTGCTGGAGATAGTGAAGTCATTGTAGTTAGAAATCCAAAAGGAATTTTAAAAGCTAAAAATAACAACCTGATATCTATAGAAAATCTTCAAATGAGTATTTATACCGCAGGACAAAAATTTAATATAAACTAACTATGTTCAATTACCTTAAAATAATAAAACTAAGTTTTGTTCTTACTTGTATAACCTTTCAAATTTCTGCACAGAAAATAAATACGAAAGAGATTAATCGGCTTAAAAAATTAGCACAGCAGGTTACCATAATTCGAGATAATTGGGGAATCCCACATGTTTATGGGAAAACCGATGCTGATGCTGTATTTGGATTACTTTACGCGCAATGCGAAGATGATTTTAAGCGAATTGAGATGAATTATATTGAAAAACTAGGACGCCTTTCAGAAATAAAAGGACAATCAGTTTTATACAATGATCTCGAAATACGTCTTTTAATTGATACACAAGAAGCTAAATCAGATTATAAAAAAGCACCTGACTGGCTCAAAAAACTTTTAAATAGTTATGCAGATGCTATCAATTTTTATTTATACAATCATCCAGAAGTAAAACCAGCCCTTTTAACTCATTTTGAACCGTGGTTCCCTTTGCTTTGGACTGATGGGAGCATTGGAGCCATAAGCACTGCCGATCTTACAACTGGTGAACTAAAAGCTTTTTATTCTGGAAATAATGACAAAGTAGCTTATGTAGAAAGAGAAAAAAATGTACAAACAGGCTCAAACGGTTTTGCATTTTCACCATCAAAAACAGCTGATGGAAATGCTATTTTATACATTAATCCTCATACCACTTTTTACTTTAGACCTGAAGTTCAGGTAACAAGTGAAGAAGGGCTAAATACATATGGAGCAGTAACTTGGGGACAGTTTTTTATTTATCAGGGCTTTAATGAGAATTGTGGTTGGATGCATACATCATCAAATGTAGATGTTGCTGATATGTATGCAGAAAAAATAGTTCATAAAAAAAATAAATTATTTTATGAATTTGATAAAAAGCTACTGCCTGTTATCGAAAAAGAAATTACAATAAACTATACTGAAAACGGCAAATTAATTCCCAAAAAATTTAAAACCTATTTTACCAATAACGGACCGATTATGGCCAAACGCGATGGAAAATGGATTAGTTTAAAATCGAATAACCGATCAATGACAAGTCTAATTCAGAGTTGGATAAGAACAAAATCGACCAATTTTGAAGAATATAAAAAAGCAATGGATTTAAAAGCCAATACTTCCAACAATACCGTTTATGCAGATAACAAAGGAAACATTGCGTATTGGCACGGAAACTTTATTCCAATAAGAGACAAAAATCTCAATT
This sequence comes from Flavobacterium sp. ALJ2, assembly GCF_015594725.1. Lineage (GTDB taxonomy): Bacteria > Bacteroidota > Bacteroidia > Flavobacteriales > Flavobacteriaceae > Flavobacterium. Next base: position 138,036 of record NZ_JADNRC010000010.1, read on the forward strand.
GGTCAAAAGTCGTTGATGGTTCCGTTTCATCAACGCAATGGAAAGGTCTTCATGAAGTAAATGAAACTGTACATATATATAATCCGATAAATGGCTGGCTTCAAAATTGTAATTCTACACCCTATTCAGTAGCTGGAGAAAACAGTCCTAAAAAAGAAAACTATTTGCCTTATATGGCACCTGATGGAGAAAACTTTAGAGGAGTAAATGCCGTTCGCATATTTAGCAAAGGCGATAATTACACATTAGACAAAGTAATTGCCGATGGATATGACACTAAATTATCCATATTTGAAATCTTAATTCCAAGTTTAATTACTGTATTCGAAAAAAGTATAAAGACTACAGATCCAGAATATAATGATTTAACAGAATCAATTGCTATGCTAAAAAACTGGGATTATTATGCAAAAGAAAATTCTATAGCAACAACATTAGCCGTTGAATGGGCGTATAAATTAGACCCAATTATCTTAAAAGCTTATATTGATGAAGGTGAATTGGATCAGGTTGAAAACACTAAAAATTTTGCAAAAAATGCAACTGCAGCTCAACTAATACCACAATTGCAATCCGTTTTAAAAGAACTAAAATCAAAATGGGGAACATGGAAAGTAGCTTGGGGCGAAATTAACCGCTTTCAACGTTCTAGCGGTGACATCGATTTAAAATATGACGATTCAAAACCAAGTTTATCAATTGCTTTTGGTCCAGGTTCCTGGGGAAGCTTACCTTCTTTTAAAAGCAGCTACCAAAATGATTCTAAAAAACGTTATGGATACAATGGTAATAGTTTTGTTTGCGCTGTAGAATTTGGTTCAAAAATAAAGGCAAAATCGTTATTAGCAGGAGGAAACAGTGGTGATCCAACTTCAAAACATTTTGCTGACCAAGCTGAAATGTATCAAAAAGGTGAGTTTAAAGAAGTCTTATTTTATAAAGAAGATGTCATAAAAAATGCAAAAAAAAACTATCATCCTGGTAAATAATTTTCAACTTAACAATCAGCTTACAAAAAAGGTAGAAGAAATACATTTTTGAAGTTTTTTTGTAACATAAAATTTCTAATATTTGTTTAAATTTACGAAACTATGAAAAAATCACACCTTCTCTTATTTACTATTATTCTTTTTTGCCAAACTATGAGCGCACAATTAAAACAAGTAAAATATACTGATGGAAGTCAGGTTTTAAATGGGCTCGCTATTAATCCTACAACAAAAAGCAATGAAAATCCTGGGATATTAATCCTTCCTGCTTGGAAAGGTATTGATAATGCATCCAAAGAAATTGCTGAAAACTTAGCCAATTTGGGGTATCATGTTTTTATTGCAGATATATACGGACAAGGAAACTATCCAAATGATAATACCGAAGCAGGTAAACTATCTGGATATTACAAGAGTAATTTTAGTATTTATCAAAACAGAATTAATCTAGCTTTACAACAATTAGTAAAATCAGGAGCCAATGTTAATAATACTGCTATAATTGGGTATTGTTTTGGAGGAACAGGTGCTCTTGAAGCTGCAAGAGGACATCTTAATATACAGGGAGTTGTTTCATTTCATGGTGGTTTAGGAAAAGATATTAAACGACCAGCCCAGCCTATTACAGCAAAGGTTTTAGTTTGCCATGGTGCCGATGATCCATATGAGTCAAAAGAAGAAATTAACTCTTTTCAACAAGAAATGCGCGATACCAGAGCCGATTGGCAAATGATTTATTATGCAAATGCGGTACACTCTTTTACCAATCCCGAAGCAGGAAATGATAATTCTAAAGGGGCAGCATATAATGAAAAAGCCGCTAAACGTTCCTTTGAACATTTAAAACTTTTCTTAAACGAAGTCCTAAAAAAATAACCATAACTATCTCAAACCAAAAAATACCAAACCTTTTTTTTTATGTCAAAAAGCGCTTTACGAAAAGACAAAACCTGCCTGAATTGCAGACACGTTGTTGATCAGAAATTTTGCCCCAATTGTGGACAGGAAAATACTGATACTCGAAAAACATTCCACCATTTATTTATTCATTTTTTCGAAGATTTAACGCATTATGAGAATGCTTTTTGGCGTACAATTAGAAATCTTTTATTCAAACCATCCGCTCTAACCAAAGAATATCTTTCAGGAAAACGTTTGTCTTATTTAGCACCAGTTCGATTATATATTTTTATCAGCTTTGTTACCTTTCTTTTAATTGCATTATTCCCCAATTCAGTAACAGAAAATCTGACAAAAAGTGAAAATGAAATTACGTATAATTTCGAAAAAGAAAATACAAAAGAGATTAAAAACTGGAATGAAAAGTCATATTTTAAGTCGAAAACAGTGGATAAGTCCTATTTTAAGCTAAAAACAATGAAAGAGATTGATTCCATTCAAAAATATGGAAAAGAAAAAGAAAAACTTAATGAGTTTGAATACTGGATTTATGAGAAAGCAGTCCACGTGACGGAGACAAACACTAAAAAGGAAATCATTGAAAAGTTTATCGAATCTTTTGTTCATAACATACCTAAGATTCTTTTCATCATAATGCCATTTTTCGCTTTCTTCTTATGGATTTTTCATAACAAAAAGAAATGGTACTATTTTGATCACGGAATTTTCACTTTGCATTATTTTTCATTTTTGCTGCTCATGTTCCTCATTTTGTTCATTACAGAGAAATTATTTGGATTACTCGGTTCAACTAGTGCTTTGAGCTTTATTTCGGGCATTATATATTTTGTAGGAATAGTCTGGATGTGTTATTATTTTTATCCGGCGCATCATCGTTTTTATGGAGAAACAAGATTTGTTTCCTTTGTTAAAAGTGCAACATTATTCTTTATCAACTTCTTTTTTATAGTATTTTTACTAACATTCTATATTTTATATACATTCATAAATTTACACTAACAAAAAATGAAAAAAATTGTAATTCTATTACTAATTGTCTCTTCCTTTTCATGTAAGAACACGCAAAGTGTAGCTACTAAAGACAATTCGGATCCAACCAAATATATGAACACCATAACTGCTGCCGAATTAAAAAAGCATCTTTATATAGTCGCATCAGATGAAATGGAAGGAAGAGAAACCGGCTCAAAAGGACAAAAAAAAGTTGGTGTATATCTTATCGATCAATACAAAAAAGATAAAATTTCTTTTCCTAAAGGAGCAACCGATTACTACCAACATATCCCCGCATCATACTTAAATTCTCGAAGAAATCAGAATTTGCCAGATTCTGAAAACATTTGGGCGTATATTGAAGGTACTGAAAAACCAGATGAAGTACTAGTTATTTCAGCTCATTATGACCACGTAGGCATGAAAAATGGTGAAGTCTATAATGGTGCCGACGATGATGGATCTGGAACTGTTGCCTTGCTAGAAATGGCTCAAGCATTTGCAAAAGCAAAGGAAGAAGGACACGGTCCCAAACGTTCTATCCTTTTCTTACATGTAACTGGAGAAGAACATGGCTTACATGGTTCCCGTTTTTACTCAGAAAACCCATTATTCCCTATTGTAAATACAATAGCTGACATTAATATCGATATGATTGGACGTCGCGACGTAGAACATGCAAATACAAATAATTATGTATATGTAATTGGTGCTGACAGACTATCGAGCGATTTACATAATATCGTAGTCGCTCAAAATAAAAAATATACTAAAATAGATTTAGATTTTAAATTTAATGACCCAAAAGATCCGAATCATTTTTATGAGCGCTCAGATCATTATAATTTTGCTAAACTTGGTATTCCATCAGTATTCTTGTTCAATGGAGTTCATGAAGATTACCATAAAAAAGGAGATAAACCTGAAAAAATCGAATACGATGCTTTAACAAAAAGAACCCAATTGGCATTTGTAATAGCATGGGATTTGGCAAATAGAGATAACAGACCCGTAGTTGATAAGAAATAAGTTTTTCTAAGATTCAAAAGTTCAAAGACAAAAAGGTTGGTTCTGAGATTAACAAAAAAGGATGAGTTTTACTCATCCTTTTTGTTATATATATCTTAGTTCTTGCCTCTAGTCATTCATAGAGATTAAAAACTCTTCATTATTTTTAGTTTTCTTAAAGCGATCATTAATAAAGTCCATTGCTTCTACAGGGTTCATATCTGAAAGATATTTTCTCATAATCCACATTCTTTGTAATGTTTTCTCATCTAACAACATATCATCACGACGTGTACTTGATGAAGTCAGGTCAATTGCAGGGAAAATACGTTTATTAGCAATCTTACGATCCAATTGTAATTCCATGTTACCAGTACCTTTGAATTCTTCAAAAATAACTTCGTCCATTTTTGATCCTGTTTCAGTTAATGCTGTAGCAATGATACTTAATGAACCACCATTTTCTACATTACGAGCTGCCCCAAAGAATCTTTTTGGTTTTTGTAATGCATTTGCATCAACACCACCGCTTAATACTTTACCCGAAGCAGGCTGAACTGTATTATAAGCTCTTGCCAAACGTGTAATTGAATCTAATAGAATCACTACATCATGACCACATTCAACCAAACGCTTTGCTTTTTCTAATACAATATTAGCAATTTTAACATGTTCTTGTGGCTCTCTGTCAAAAGTAGAAGCAATTACTTCTCCACGTACACTACGTTGCATATCAGTAACCTCTTCTGGGCGCTCATCTATAAGAAGAACAATTAAATACACTTCAGGATGATTTGCTGCAATAGCATTTGCAATGTCTTTTAGCAACATTGTTTTACCCGTTTTTGGCTGCGCTACAATCATACCACGTTGTCCTTTTCCTATTGGAGAGAACAAATCAATAATACGAGTTGAAATTGTACTTTGCTTTTCGGCTAATTTAAATTTTTCAGAAGGAAAAACTGGAGTTAAATGCTCGAAAGAAACACGATCACGAACTACTTGTGGATCATGTCCGTTTATCTTTAAAACACGAACTAATGGGAAAAATTTTTCTCCTTCTTTAGGAGGTCGCACTACCCCTTTTACTGTATCACCTGTTTTAAGCCCAAACAATCTGATTTGTGAAGTTGATAAATAAATATCATCTGGAGAGGCTAAATAATTATAATCTGAAGAGCGTAAGAAACCATATCCATCTGGCATCATTTCTAGAACACCTTCACTTTCGATAATTCCATCAAACTCAAAATCAGAGTCTCTAAAATTATTCTTTTTATTTTTAAAATTTGGATTCTGATTTCCATTATTCCCGTTTTGATTCTGATTCGGGTTTTGGTTTGGATTCTGGTTTTGGTTTGGCTTATTCTGGTTCGGATTTATCTTTTTTGTCTGAACTGGCGCTTCAACTTTTTCCGAAGTAGTATTTTCTGGAGCCTCACTTGGAGTTTCAGTTGGCAAAGCATTTTCTTTTAATGCTTCTTTTTCTTTTTGTAAAGCGACCTTTTTTTCATAAGCCGATTTATTGAATTTTATAATTTTTGATCCCTTTTTCTCAGGAGCACTTTCTTCTGGAGATTCAGTAGATTGAATCGTTTCTGCTTCTAGTACTGGAACTTCGGGAACTATTGGAGTATCAAGAATTTCGTTTGATATATTTTCTTTTTCTTCTTCAAAAAACATATTCTTTTGAACTGTATTCTTTTGTATAGCTACTTTTTTTACAGGAACAATTCGAGCTCTTTTTCGTTTATCCTCATCAACATCATTAACTTTTTCTTCCACTGCTGGTTTGACAGTTTCCTCTTGATGTGATAAAATAAGACCTATCAATGTCTCTTTTTTAACACCATTAACTTTTATCGTTTTAGCTGATTTAGCTATTTCTTGAAGCTCAGAAAGCTTCATTTCTTTTAATGCAGAAATATCAAACATGAATGTTCTATGAATTTAATTAATTTTCAGAAATACTGTAAAAGAATAGGTAGTATCTTTATTTTTTTTAGTTGAATCAACCGCAGTATGAAGTGCTTACGGTATTATGATGCAATAATACGAATAATATTTTATCATACAATAGTATTTTAAAAAAAGAAAATATATTTTTGTAAAACAATTACAAGATATAATGATACAAAGAGTTCAAACCATATATTTAATTTTAACATTTGCAGTAACTAGCATTTTAATGTTTTTTATTCCACTTTGGATAACTGTTGATGCCAAACCTTATTATTTTATGCAAAATCAACTGTATGTTATTTTGCTTGGTTTAAGTACCATGCTTACTATAGTAAGCGTTATTTCATACAAAAAAAGACAAAACCAGTTTGTCATGGGCAGACTGAACATCATATTAAATTTAATTTTATTAGGATTATTTGTATATCACTCACTAAACTTATCTGGAGAAACACCTGCTGTTTCAGAGAAAGGTATTGGGATGTTTCTACCTATAGTTGCTATCGTATTGTTAGTACTAGCTAACAAAGCCATCAAAAAGGATGAGGATCTTGTAAAATCTGTGGATCGATTGAGGTAAACCTATAAATTTAATTTATTTTGTGCGAAGAGAACCCGAATTGAAAGATTCGGGTTTTTTTGTGGAAAAAACAGTAGGTTAATAAACTAGAAAAACAAAATAAACCCTTACAAACATTCGCATTGTCTTATTTTTACCTAAATTTGAAATTATATAGTCATTATTTTATGAAAAACAAAATACGAGTACATCTAGCCGACGATCATCAGGTACTTATTGATGGGCTCACTAACTTATTACATACTGTTTCAGACTTTGCAGTTGTGGGTTCGTCTTTAAACGGAATGAATATTTATAATGATGTAACGACAAACAATACAGGCATCTTAGTTTTAGATATAAGCATGCCACAAAAAGACGGCATCGAAGTCCTAAAAGAATTCTCAGAAAAAGGTTATCCTTGCAAAGTAATAATCCTTTCAAGTTATGATGATTTAAAAATCATCAAAGAAGTCATGAACCTTGGAGCCAGTGGTTATTTAACCAAAAAGTGCGCTGGTGAAAATATCATCGAGGCCATTGAAGCTGTCAATAAAGGTGAAGAATATTTTTGTGATTCAGTAAGAGAAAAAATATTTACCACATTTACTAAAGGGAATCCTAAACTTAATGAACGAACTCGAGAAGAAAATTCTATTTTAAGTTCCCGTGAACTAGAAATAATAACATTGATTTCACTTGAATATAGTAGAAAAGAAATTAGTGAATTACTTTTTATTAGTACCAATACTGTAGAAACACATCGCAAGAATATAATGAAAAAACTAAAAACCAAAAACACCATTGGTCTAGTAAAATATGCAATTAAAAATAATTTAATTAAATCTTAAATCAATAAAGTAGCTATTTGGAATACTTTAGTAAAGACAACTATTTTATCTCATTAAAGTGAATTGCCAAAGTGATTTAACAAAACTTACTTTTTATGTGTAACTTAATACACTTTTAACTGCAAATATTTTTTTATGTCTTCCACTCGGGTTATTGTCTTAATATTCTTTCTTCTCCAAAATTATGGTAATACTGTTTTTGGACAAGAAAAAGAATTATCAAAACAAGAGATAGAAAAACTTTCGGATGAATCTGTAAAGTTGATGCGTGAAGGGCATCACGAAAAATCACTAACACAATCCCGAATCACATTAAACTATGCCATTAATACCAAAGACCCCTATCTTATTGCAAGATCATATAATACAATTGCAGCCAATTTTGACGAACTAACTGAACCCGATAAAGCTTTATTTTATTACAACAAAGGGTTAGTCTATGCTGAAAAAACAACTAACGGAAAACTTAAAAATTTACTTTATAATAATTTAGGCAACATTTACTGCTTTGATAAAAAAGAGTATGAAAAAGGAATTTCATACTACAAAAAATCACTTTATTATAGCACTAAAATAAAAGATTCAGTTCAAATTTTTTTAACAAAATTAAATATAGCTTGGGCATATTTTGATATTGGCGGCTATAATGATGGCTACCCCTACTTAAGTTATATTAATAAATTTCACACAAAACATGGCGACAAAACAACTTTAGTAGTTTTAAACATGCTTAATGGCATATACTACAATCACACAAATGAAAATCAAAAGGCTGATTTTTTTTATAAAAAAGCAATAAAAATTGGTAATGATGGTAATGAAAAATCAGATTTATCCTTTACATATCTCGAGTATTCAAAATTTTTATCAAAAATAGGTGAGTACAAAGATGCATACAAAATTCTTTCGCTTTATCATATCTTAAATGATGAACTAAACAATGAAGATAAATTACGAAAGGTTGATGTTGCTGGACTTAATTTAGAAGTTGACGAGTACAAAAGAGATATCGATAAAATTGGAAACCAATATAAATCCAATCAGCAATCATTGTTATTAGAGCAATCTCGAAACAAAAAAGTGGTTAGCATTATGATATCCTTATTTGTGATTAGTATCATCTTATTTTATTTCTTTTATCAAAACACCAAACTAAAACAAAAAAACAGATTAAAAGACATACAAGGTAAAATACAACAGAACATAATCAATGCTAGTATTGATGGTCAAGAAAGTGAACGTAAGAAAATTGCTTTATTCTTACATGACAATATCAGCGCATTATTGTCTACGGCAGGAATGCATCTAAACGTTTTTTCGACTCAAAATGAACCTATTTCAGAAGAAATCCTGAAAACAAAATTTATCCTCGAAGAAGCACACGACAAAGTACGTGATTTATCTCATGAACTTTTACCTACATTATTAGTCCGATTTGGGTTATTTTACGCTTTAGAAGATTTATGTGAAAAGAACTCTAACTCAACAATATTATTTGAATATCATTGTACAATTCCTTCTAAGACGCGCTATCATGAAAAATTCGAAATGAGGATTTATTTTATCATTTCAGAACTTCTAAACAACATTATTAAACATAGTGAAGCTAGCATTGCGATGGTTTCATTAACTGAAGACAAATCTAACTTGATTATTAATGTGAATGATAATGGTAAAGGATATAAAACAAATAAGTTTAATATCATCGAAGGTTTTGGTCTAAATCAAATTAGGGCTAGAATAAAAAACTTAAAAGGAGAAATAACTGTTAATTCCAAAATCGACATGGGTACTTCAATCAGAATAGAAGTTCCTATAATGTGCCTAACATAAACTAATTTCGTTTTTCTATTTCGATAATCTCCAACTCTTTTATTTTATCCCCTTCTATCACAAAACGAAGCATTGTGCGCACCTGATGAAAACCGCTTTTTCCAGCAGCACCTGGGTTCATATGCAGTAAATTATTCTTTTTATCGAACATCACTTTAAGTATATGCGAATGCCCACAGATAAAGAGTTTAGGCGGATTGGATGCCATTTCTTCCTTAATAGCGGGACTATATTTTCCTGGATAACCACCAATATGGGTAATCCAAACTGAAACATCTTCACACATAAACCGATTATTCAAAGGGAATTCTAAACGTGCCTTCGCATCATCTATATTCCCATAAACACAACGCAATGGCTTTAACTTCTTTATAGCGTCAGTCACCGATAAATCACCAATATCACCTGCATGCCACACTTCATCAGCTTGTGAAACATATTTTAAAATAGTATCATCAATATGACTATGAGTATCGGAAAGTAAGAGGATTTTTTTCAATTTTTTAATTAAGATTTAAAAAAGGCACTAAGGTTCTGAGGTGCTAAGGTACAAAGGATTTTTAAGACACTAAAGTTCTAAGATGCTGTTTTTTTCAGTTAATAGATTTCAGAGTGCCAAAGATTCTGAGAACCTAAATTCACATCAAATCTGTAGAGAAGCACAGCAGCTCCCTCTAGATAACCTAAATGAACAATAATGTCCCACCTCAAAATCTTTACCTCTTTGTAGCTTTCTCAAAAACCTTTGTCTCTCTGAACCTTTTTTGTACCTTTGCTCTTCACATTCCTAGCGCCTTAAAAACTTGAGATATTTTATACAATTTGCATATAACGGCACACATTATCACGGCTGGCAATACCAACCTAATGCTGCATCTGTACAAGAAACACTTAACAAAGCGCTTTCGGTTTTATTAAACACGCCTATTAATTTAATGGGGGCTGGACGTACTGATACTGGTGTTCATGCTAAAGAAATGTATGCACATTTTGATTATGATTCTCCTATTGAAGTACCAAATTTGATACACAAACTCAATTCATATTTACCAAAAGACATTGCTATTTATGCTATTATTTTGGTTAAAGATGAAGCGCATTGTCGTTTTGATGCAACCAAACGCACCTATGAATATCATATCAATATTATAAAGGACCCGTTTCTAGAAGAACTAAGTTGGTATTTTCATCAATATTTAGATGTTTCTTTAATGAACGAGGCTGCCAAAATTTTGTTAAATCACACCAATTTTCAATGCTTTTCAAAGGTCAATACAGATGTAAATACATTTGATTGTAGTATTTTTGAAGCGTATTGGAAAACTGAAAACAATAAGTTGATTTTTACGATATCGGCCAATCGTTTTTTGCGAAATATGGTGCGCGCCATTGTAGGTACATTAGTAAATATTGGTTTGCATAAAATTACGCTGGAGGATTTCGAAAACATTATCGCCAGTAAAAACCGAGACAAAGCAGGTTTTTCGGTTCCGGCTCACGGATTGTATTTAACTAAGGTTGAATACAATTATATTACCTAATAGCCCTGATTGAAATGTAAATCCTTTAATTTTTTTCCTTTAAAAAAATTAAAGATTGCAATGAAAAGCAGGAAACAGCTCCTAAATAAAATGAAAGCAAAAGCATTTGATACCGGCTTATTCAAACGAATTCTTACTTATACTAAACCTTATAAATGGCGTTATAATGGTGTAATCATTTTTGCCATTTCCTTATCTGTTTTTGCTGCTCTCCGCCCCTATTTACTTAAGCAAACTGTAGATGGATATATTAAAACGCATGACCAATTGGGTTTACTTTTTTATGTAACCTTAATGGGAATTGTACTAATGTTGGAGGTTTTCTCTCAATTTTATTTTGTGTATTGGGCCAATTGGCTCGGACAAGATATTGTAAAAGATATCCGTACGAAATTGTTTAAGCATATATTGAGTTTCAGAATGAAATATTTTGACCTTGTTCCTGTGGGGCAATTAGTTACACGCTCTGTCTCGGATATTGAGTCGATTGCCAGAATTTTTAGCCAAGGTTTATTCATGATTATTAGCGACTTGATGAAAATGCTCGTAATCCTGATTTTTATGTTCTATATGAACTGGAAACTTTCTTGGATTGTTGTGATTGCAATGCCTATTCTTGTTTATATTACTCGAATTTTTCAGCGCAAGATGCAAGTTGCTTTTGAAGAAGTTCGAACTCAGATTGCTAATATGAACTCTTTTGTACAGGAACGCGTTACGGGTATGAAAATCGTTCAGCTTTTTAATCGTGAAAAGACCGAATATGAAAGCTTCAAGGAAATAAACGGAAAACATAAAAAAGCATGGATAAAAACAATTTTATATAACTCAATCTTCTTTCCTATTGCCGATATTATTTCATCACTTACACTAGGTTGTATCGTCGTTTTTGGAGGTTTTAAAATTCTTAACGGAGATCATTTTACCACATTTGGAGATTTATTCTCTTACACCATGTTTATCGGAATGTTATTTAATCCATTACGTCAGATTGCGGATAAATTTAACGAGATGCAATTGGGAATGATTGCTGCCAATCGTGTTTTTGACATTATCGATACGCAAGATCATATTCAGGATACTGGAACTATCGAAGCTCCAATTTTTGACGGAACAATCGAATTTAAAGACGTACGTTTTGGTTATATTCCCGAAGAAGAAGTTATCAAAGGAATTGATTTGTCAGTCGAAGCTGGACAAACAGTAGCAATTGTAGGTTCTACAGGGGCTGGAAAATCGACTATTATAAACTTATTGAATCGCTTTTATGAAATAAATAGTGGTACAATTTGTATCGACGGAAACAATATCGAGAACTACACTTTGGCTTCATTACGCAAACAAATTGCCGTTGTTTTACAAGATGTGTTTTTATTTGCCGATACAATTTACAATAATATTACCCTGAATAATCCCGAAATAACAAAAGTACAAGTTCTGGAAGCTGCCAAAGTAATTGGTGTACATGATTTTATTATGAGTTTGCCCGATAATTATGATTTTGATGTAAAAGAACGCGGAGTTATGCTATCCTCAGGACAACGCCAACTTATTGCTTTTTTGCGCTCTTATGTAAGTAATCCTAGTATTTTAATTTTAGATGAAGCCACTTCTTCTATAGATACATACTCCGAAGAAATGATTCAGCGAGCTACCGAAACTATCACCAAAGGCCGAACTTCAATTGTAATTGCACATCGATTGGCAACAATTGTTAATGCCGATAAAATTGTAGTTATGAATAAAGGACTTATTGTAGAGCAAGGAACACATCAGGAATTGATTAATCGTACCAATGGATATTATAAAAATTTATACGACTCTCAATTTGTGGTTGCAAATTAAAAAAACACACTGTTAGTACAGTCATAGTTTTACTACTGTTTTCTCAAAAAAAAGCCGATTATTCGCTTAATATTAGTAAATCATATCGCTTTCGTTTTAATCTCTGTGAAATAGCTAATGCAAATTGACCTTGAAATAAAAATTAAACCTTTTTTTAAAATAAATCCTTAAATTCGCAATCTCTATTCATTATTAAAAAATAGAAAATGAAATGCGCTTTTACAGCTTTCAATTTTAAAAATAAAATAAATACTTAAAAAATGAAATACGACATTATTGTTTTAGGAAGTGGTCCAGGCGGATATGTAACTGCTATTAGAGCATCACAATTAGGCTTTAAAGTAGCCGTAGTTGAAAAAGAAAACTTAGGTGGTGTATGCTTAAACTGGGGTTGTATTCCAACCAAAGCATTGCTTAAATCTGCACAGGTTTTTGATTATCTAAAACACGCTTCTGATTACGGATTGACTGTTTCTGAATTCGATAAAGATTTCCCTGCTGTTGTACAACGTAGTCGTGGTGTAGCTGAAGGAATGAGCAAAGGGGTTCAATTCTTGATGAAGAAAAACAAAATTGACGTTATTGATGGTTTTGGAAAATTAAAGCCAGGAAAAAAACTTGACGTTACAGATAAAGACAATAAAGTTACTGAATATAGTGCTGACCATATCATCATTGCTACTGGAGCTCGTTCTCGTGAGTTACCAAACTTACCTCAAGATGGAGTAAAAGTAATAGGATACCGTCAAGCAATGACATTACCAACACAACCAAAATCAATGATTATCGTTGGTTCTGGAGCTATTGGAGTTGAGTTTGCTCATTTTTATAATTCAATGGGAACAGAAGTTACTATTGTAGAATTTATGCCTAACATCGTTCCTGTTGAAGACGAAGACATTTCGAAACAAATGGAGCGTTCTTTGAAAAAAGCTGGAATCAAAATCATGACTAACTCTTCTGTAGAGCGTATTGATACAACTGGTGCTGGTGTAAAAGCATTTGTTAAAACTGCAAAAGGTGAAGAAGTTCTTGAAGCTGACATCGTACTTTCGGCTGTTGGAATCAAAACTAACATCGAGAATATCGGTCTTGAAGAAGTAGGAATCGCTACAGACAGAGATAAAATCTTAGTTAACGATTACAACCAAACAAATATCCCTGGATATTATGCAATTGGTGATGTTACTCCTGGTCAAGCTTTGGCACACGTAGCTTCTGCAGAAGGAATTAACTGTGTTGAGAAAATTGCTGGATTACATGTACAACCTATTGACTACGGAAACGTTCCTGGATGTACGTATGCAACTCCAGAAATTGCTTCTGTTGGTTTAACAGAAAAACAAGCTAAAGAAAAAGGATACGAATTAAAAATTGGTAAATTCCCATTCTCTGCTTCAGGAAAAGCAAAAGCTGCTGGAACTCCAGACGGTTTTGTAAAAGTAATCTTCGATGCTAAATATGGCGAATGGTTAGGATGTCACATGATTGGTGCTGGTGTTACTGATATGATTGCTGAAGCAGTTGTAGCACGTAAACTAGAAACAACAGGCCATGAAATCCTAAAATCTATTCACCCTCACCCAACAATGAGCGAGGCTGTTATGGAAGCTGTTGCTGATGCTTACGGCGAAGTAATTCACTTGTAAAATACCCTAATAGATGTACAGCTATACATCTAGGCAGGTTATATATAATTTTCAATTTGAAAAATCCGATTTGTGCAAATAAGTCGGATTTTTTTTATGGCGTGACCCGAAAATGGCTCAGGCTTTCGGTTTTATCTTTTGCTTAGCGGTGCTCAAAAAAAAATATCGCCTCTATCCTTCACGCAACAAGAACCTATTTTGGAGCTATCATGAACATCTTTACTCAATCTATTTTTTGAAGATCCAAAACACCAATAAATTCCCTTTAAAATTCGTATTTTCGTTAAGCTAAAAATACTCTTAATAAACGATGCAACAGAAATGCTACTGCAATTTATAAAGACATGAAACCCTACGAAGACATGAATGATTCTTGGACTGAAAGATGGAATAACAGATATAGTACAGATGAATTTGCTTATGGTGAGCATCCAAACAATTATTTAAAAGAACAATTAGAAAAACTAAATGCTGGAACCATTATTTTCCCTGCCGAAGGAGAAGGTCGAAATGCTGTTTTTGCAGCCAAACTTGGCTGGACGGTTTCGGCATTTGATATAAGCGTAGAAGGGAAAAATAAAGCCCTTGGCCTTGCCAAAGCTAATAACGTAACAATCGACTATCAGGTTGGTGAATTACAAAAAACAAACTATACTCCTGAACAATTTGATGCAATTGCTTTAATCTACGCACATTTTCCTAGCGATATCAAATCATCATATCATAAAACACTTAGCAACTATTTGCGTAAAGGAGGAGTACTAATTTTTGAAGCATTCAGTAAGAAACATATCGAATACAATTCAAAAGACGAAAAAATTGGTGGACCAAAAGAATTGGACATGCTATTTTCTATTGATGAAATAAAAGCTGATTTTCCTGATTATGAAATCATCGAATTAACTGAGAAAGAAATAGAATTGAACGAAGGTCTTTTTCATAACGGAAAAGGATCTGTAATACGATTTGTGGGTAGAAAAAGATAATGATGAAAAAACTAATAGCATACCAAATTGATTCTTTTACAAAAGAAAAATTCAAAGGAAACCCCGCAGGAGTAGTTGTAAATGCCGAAGGACTGAATAATTACCAAATGCAACAAATAGCAAGAGAATTAAATAACTCCGAAACGGCTTTTCTTTTTCCGCCAGACAGCGATGATTGCGATGGAATAATACGATACTTTACACCAAGCACCGAAGTTCCAATTTGCGGACATGCTACAATTGCAGCAATGTATGCTAAAGCTGTTGAAGAAAATTTAAATTCTTGCATTTTAAGATTTAAAACTAAAATCGGTATTCTTCCTTTTGAGATTATCAAAAATAATGAAGATTATCAAATTTTAATGACTCAAGGAAATTTTGAACTTAGTCCTACATTCGATAAAAATATAACCAACAAAATGCTAACTGCATTAGGCTTAGAAGAATCTGATACTGATAAAAATTGCCCTATTCAGATAGCATCTACAGGACATTCTAAAGTTATGATAGGAATTAAAAGCCGAGAAAAACTGAACAATTTATCACCAGACTACAATGCATTAGCTAACTTAAGTGCAACCATTAACTGCAATGGCTATTTTGTCTTTACTTTTGATTCAGATGACCAAGACATTTTAACCTATGGACGAATGTTTGCCCCAGGAATTGGTATAAATGAAGACCCAGTTACAGGTAATGCAAACGGACCTTTAGGAGGATATTTGATACAGAATAAAATCGTTGATTTTAAAGACTCTAAATTCGAATTTAACGGAAGACAAGGTGAAAAAATCGACAGACTTGGCGTAATAAAAGTCAAAGTTAAGATTGAAGACCATAAGCCAGCATTGATTCAAATAAAAGGCGATGCTGTAGTTGTATTTAGAACCGAAATAGAAATAGGATAAGCTATGAACCTAACTCTGCTAGTTATAAATCTAAACCAGTGAGTTATAAATTCTAAATTGAGAGAATAAACAAACTAAAACATCGTGCCTAAAACTGCCCTATTACTAAACGGTAGCTAGTAGATTATGGTTTTATTTATTCTCTCAGTTTCATTTTTATATCTTCGGGAAACCACGGAGCGATACCTGTTTTTACAAATTCTTTTTTTACACTTTCTATGTTGTACATTTTGCCAGATACTCCCTTTCCTTTCAGGTAGTTTTTATATTCTTTTTTCGAGAAAAAAGCTTCGGTTGTGCTGTCTGCTATATTTATAACAAACCAGCGTTCTGGTATTATAAATATTTTATGAATACTATCCGTAGGATAAATTTGGATTTCATTTGTTATACCCTTTTTGTTTTTACTAGGTCCATATATTGTACCATACTTATTTAAAAACACATAGTCTTTTGAAGTATAACTTTCAATAGTGTCTTTCCATCCATGTACTTTGCCATAAATATAGGTTTTCTGTACTCCAATTTTTATTAATGAATCAATGCCAATACTATGTTTTAATGAATGGTTATCTTCTAACATCCAAACTTTTGTACTAGGATCATACGATAAAGTTATTGGTTTCACTAAAGGGAGGAGATGAAATTGACCAAAATGGTTAGTTGTATAAAAAGTATCTACATCTTTGTGTTCTTTTTTTAAAAAACAAGATGATACCAAACATAGCATAATAGCAACGATAAGTGTAGTACTGATTTTATTTTTCATCTTTATTTAATTATCGTTTTCCAGTTTGCTTTTACTTGTAATTCGTCGCTTCCGCCTAGAATATTAAGTCTAAAACTGTCCTGTTGCTAAACAGTAGCTAGTAGATCATAGCTTTATTTATTCTCTCAGTTTCGTTTTTACATCTTCGGGAAACCACGGAGCAATACCAGTTTTTGCAAATTCTTTTTTTACGCTTTCTATGTTGTACATTTTGCCAGACACTCCCTTTTCTTTCAGGTAGTTTTTATATTCTTTTTTCGAAAAAAAAGCTTCGGTTGTACTGTCTGCTACATTTATAACAAACCATTGTTCTGGCATTATAAATATTTTTTGTGCACTATCTATTGGATAAATTCTGATTTGGTCTGGTCTTGGCTTGTCCTTTTTATCATTCCACGAAATTGTGCCATACTTACTTAAAAATAAATAATCTTCTGGTTGATATGTTTCAATGTATTCTTTCCTCTCAAATTTTTTACCATAAATATAAGTTCTATCGACTCCTATTTCTGTTAAAGAGTCGACATACACACTTTTTTTTAACGATTGGTTATCTTCTAGCATCCTCCATACTCTGCCATTTGGATCATATGTTAATACTATTGGTTTTGCTAAAGGGAGGAGATGGAACTGACCAAAATGGTTAGTTGTATAAAAAGGATCTACATCTTTGTGTTCTTTTTTAAAAGCACATGATGATACCAAACATAGCATAATAGCGACACCGAGTGTAATACTTATTTTGTTTTTCATCTTTATTTAATTATCGTTTTCCAGTTTGCTTTTATTTGTAATTCGTCGCTTCCGCCAAGAACATCGTGATACATAAAACCCAATACACAGCATATAGCGTTGTATTCCATAGAACGATTTCCCCAAGACGGGCGCAAATCTAATGTATCGGCTAAGTTATAAGATATCGTAATATCTCCATTACTATCGGCAACATAACTATACTTTACATTTACTGATCGAACTGCCCAAGTTAATTCATCAAATGCCATTTCCCAAGTGGCACTATATTCCGTTCTCCATTTCCAAAACTCCAGAGCTTGTTTCCACATTTCGCCTCTGGCTCGTTGCCCGCCAAGTTGAATTCCAAAAGACTTTATTTCTCTGTTTCTTATAATTTTGACCTTATAATCATTATCTTTTTTTATTTCGGCTACTATTTCCCTTTGTTTATTAAGAATTGCTGGATCTTTCTTTACTTTATTGAGAATTTCCCCCGAAAGCTGAACTGAGCTACTTTGCAATATAGAATGAAATCCTACACCAAAAATATTTTCTGCTTGTGTTGGGTTAATTCCTAAATATTTACATGCAGCTTTAAATAATGCTCTCCTTGCATCTGTTCCCCAACCTGGGTCTGTTCCGTAATAATTTCTAAATTCTGTCATTAAGTTTGTTTTTTATATTTTGTTTCAATGCCTGTTAATTTGCATATATGCGAAATAAATTTTCATGTACACTCCAATTTAGGAACATTAACAAAGGGTTACTTCATTTTGACCTGCTTCAAATATATTATTTTTTTTTCTTACAAATAATTAAACAACTATTTATTTAACATAGTTTTTTCTTACTTAAAAAAACATATGCATAATTGTATTTACTATTCTTGCATTCTAATAGTTCTTGTATAAGTAAGTCGAAAGTTTAAAAGTCAAAAGAATATTTCACACAACTTATTACTATAAATCACCTATTAATAACATAAGTTTCCGTAATTTTCCTTCCATAATATAATTATATTCACCTGTGACAGATACAGCACCAAACCATAAAATACATCAGAGTCGCAACATAAAACGTTTCTGTGAAATGATGGAAATAAAATAAGATGCTTTAGCATACGATCTTGACGATAATTGGAATCTGCAAAAGATTTCTTTATTAGTGCAGAAAGAGATAATTAAAACTCCCTAATCTATTTTCAGAGGATTAATCTAACAACACCTTATTTTTTAATATAAAAAACTATATTAGTTGTGTCTTTTTATAATCAATGCCTAAACCAAACATATATGAAATCAACTTCTTTTAGCCTACTTTTTCTTTTATCGATATTTTTATTTTCTTGTAACTCTAGCAACGGTGATGCAAAATATGCTGTTGCGGCAGATGCTACATTGTCTGAAGCACCGGCGTCTGTAGAACCTGTAACAGAACTGCCAATGCCTGAAAAAGACAAAGTAACTGAGAAAGATGATACAGGTCTTAAAACTGTTGAAGCTGTATTAATTAAAAAGAAAATAATAAAAGACGGAAACATTTCAGTTAAAACGAATGATATTGCAGTAAGTAAAAAAACCATAGACGAATTGTTGAAAAAGCTAAACGCCTATTATGAAACTGAAGATCTTCAAAATAACGATCAGGCTATCTCTTATAATTTAAAAATAAGAGTTCCTGCGGATAATTTCGAAAAACTGATTACAAGTATCGAAAACGGCAAAGATGAACTAACAAGTAAAAGCATCCAAGCTAGAGATGTAACCGAAGAATTTGTTGATATTACAACTCGTTTGGCTAATAAAAGAGAATATCTAAAACGCTATAAAGAGTTACTTTCGAAAGCTTCAACTGTAACAGATATTCTTGCAATCGAAGAAAACATTCGAGTAATCGAAGAGGAAATAGAAAGCAAAGAAGGACGTTTGAAATACCTTAGCGATCAAGTGTCATTTAGTACTTTGGCTTTAAACTTATATAAAGAAAAAGAATATGTCTACAAGCCACAAGCTCAAGACAAATTTTCGGAAAGAATTAAAAATTCTATTAGTGAAGGATGGACATCTATTGTTGATTTCTTACTTTGGACTATTGCAATTTGGCCGTTTATTATTTTAATAACTGGTATTGTATATATTGTTCGAAAAATTAGAAAAAAACGAAAAAACAAGGTACAATAATAGAATACAATGAAAATCAGAGAGATCAGAAAAAGTGACCTTGACTCTTTAAGAGACATATTCTTAAAAGAAAAACAAATATAAATACCTCTGAAAATTTCAACCAATATCCTTAATAATAACAGCTATTCATAAAATTGATTATGAAAACACTTCAAAATGAAATAGTAATTGAATTGCTAAATGCTATGGATGAATTTAAAACTATAGCAGAGCTACTAATTAATAAAGTAATCAATGAAACAAATCAATCTGAAATTGAAGCAATAAAAAAAGGGAATTATGACGAAATTGAAAATGCTGATTTCTTAAATAACAAAAAAACATTATCCGATAATTGGTTTTATGATGTTCATGGAGAACATTGCATGTTTGAAAATACAATAACCAGACAAACTCTAGAAGTTTCTCTGGGGCATAAAGAGCATATTGCAAATTTAGATCCTTATTTTTTCTATAATTTCATTAAAACAACCAACCATCTTACACATCTTACCAAATATTCTGAGAGCCCTTTTAAAGATATGTTAGATTTATTTGAAGATCTTGAACAGAAAAAATTATTAAAACATATTGATAGAATTGAATATAGAAAAATATAAATAAAATCCTCTTCTACAAAAAAATAATGCCACACATGAAACAAAATAAATACGACGATGAATCCTTTTTTGAGAATTATGGTAAAATGCCTCGTTCAGCCGAAGGATTAAATGCAGCTGGTGAATGGTACATTTTACGCGAAATGCTCCCTGAATTTAAAGATAAAAACATTCTTGACCTTGGATGTGGATATGGTTGGCATTGTATTTATGCCAAAGAACAAGGCGCCAAAAAAGTTATTGGTATCGACTTATCTCAAAAAATGATCGAAAAGGCCAAAGAAAATTCAAAAGACTTAGCCATAGATTATAAACAAATCGCAATTGAAGATATCGACTTTAAAGCCGAAGAATTTGATGTTGTCATTAGTTCGCTAGCATTTCATTATGTAAAAAATTTAGAAGCAGTTTTTGATAAAATTAATACCTATCTAAAAAAAGGCGGAAGCTTTGTATTTTCAATGGAACACCCAGCGTTTACCTCCCGACCAGAACAAGATTGGTTTACTGACTCAGAGGGCAATCGCTTACACTGGCCAATAGATAATTATCAAGATGAAGGCATAAGACACACAGACTTTCTAGGTCATGAAGTAATTAAATACCATCGAACTTTTGAAACAATTGTAAATACATTAATCAATGCCAACTTTACAATTAAACAAATCTCAGAACCTAAACCTTCCGAAGAAATAATAGAGAAATATCCCGAAATGATTGACGAAGCTAGAAGACCAATTTTTATATTGATATCGGCAGTTAAGAATTAAATAGTACATTAAATATGAAGCGAATTACAGTTTTTTGCGGATCAAGTTTTGGAAATAAAAAAGAATATGAAACTCAAGCCTTTCAGCTTGGACAAATACTATCTAAAAACAATATTGATCTAGTTTATGGTGGAGCCAAAGTAGGGCTCATGGGAGTAGTTGCAGATGGTGTTTTGAATAAGAACGGAAAAGTAATTGGTGTTCTACCCGACTTTTTAATGAAGAAAGAAATTGCTCACGATAATTTAACCGAATTAATTATTGTAAAAAGCATGCATGAAAGAAAAACCAAAATGAATGAATTAAGTAATGGTATAATTGCTTTACCAGGCGGATTTGGAACACTCGAAGAGTTTTTTGAAATGCTCACCTGGGCACAATTAGGGCTGCATAAAAAACCAATTGGAATTTTAAATAGCAATGGATTTTACGATTTATTATTAGAGTTTATATTAAAAATGGTAAATGAAGGTTTCTTAAAAGAGATAAACCAACAAATGATAATCGTAAGCACAGATGCACAGGATTTAATAAATAAAATGAAAAACTACGTGGCGCCAGAAGTTGGGAAATGGATTAAAAAAGGAAATGAATGAATCATTAAAAATCAAAAAAACATACCACTAGATAACTTAAATTTAAAAGTACCAAAATTGATTTTTAATGTAAGTGAAGAATTAATCATTCTCCCATAGCCAAAATTAAATAATCAAAAAGGTTGTTACGTAGTAAAAAAGCCATATTTTTGTAATAATCTAAAATAGACATTCTACTATATTATAAAAACATTAAAATGAAATTGATTAATGTCATAGAAATTTCACCCTCGACATATTCAAACAACAATTATAAAAGCCCAAATTGTACATTTTTAGAAAACCAAACGGCATGGTATAATTATTGGAAAAAATGCATCAACGATAGCAATTTAACAGAATTAGAACCCATCGAAAAAAGTAGTTATTTCGTTGATATAAATACTATAAATGATAATAGCCTAAAAATAATTCTACAAAAAGCACTTGAAGAAATTGACATCGAAAATATTGATGATGAAATCTTACCCTTTAATGGTGGAATTATATTAAAAATTAATGATCAAAAATTTATTGAACCTAACTGTTGTTGTGATATTGGAAATTTAACAGAATGGCTAAATATTTTAATTGCAAAAAAGGAAGAATGGCATCAACTATGGATTGGACATCCTTGGGTATTTTTTAAAACAGTTAATGATTTAATTTATTTTTCAGATTACACTGACGAAAACAATAGTCAAAATATAAAAGAAAAATTCTCTGTTTCTAAGAGTTCATTTGAGAGGGAATTAAAAAAAACACAACTCCTACAAGAAGATTTTAGATTAAGGATAAAAAAAAATATAATAGAATTAAATATTCATCAACCAGATAAAATTGCTAACTTATTAACAGGTCTAAACTAAGAACATAAAGAACAAATTAAATCCTGTAGCTTATTTTTAAATTCCTGTAACCAACATACAAAGAACCCTACAATTTTGTATAGCACTATTTAATTATGAATTTGAGCAA
This sequence comes from Flavobacterium sp. ALJ2, assembly GCF_015594725.1. Lineage (GTDB taxonomy): Bacteria > Bacteroidota > Bacteroidia > Flavobacteriales > Flavobacteriaceae > Flavobacterium. Next base: position 160,690 of record NZ_JADNRC010000010.1, read on the forward strand.
ACAATGATCCATGATAGCAAAATGGCATTCTTTCCTCTCACCGAAGGTAATAACAGAATTTTGTGAGCTTTAGCAAAAGGACAAATATACAATCCAACAATAAACGGAACAATAGTTTATTTTAATACAACTTTAAATTTGGCTTTAAAAAATGGTGCCGAAGTTTTATTTCCAATAACTTCAAATGGAGAACATGGCTCAGTTGTAGAATTTAAAGACTCCCAAGGAAACAGAATAGCATTACATAAGATTAATAAATAAAATAGAACCTATCAAAAACAAACAATACTTTACTAATTAAAAATGGAAAAATTAAAACAGAATGAAGTACCTACTCAAAAGATTTATAAAGACCGAGCAATCTGGGTTGGAACATTTTTAGGTGGACCTCTTGCTGCAGGTTATTTAATAGCCGAAAATTTTAAGGCCTTTAATGAAACTCAAAAGGCAAAAACAACATGGATAATTGCAATTATAGCAACAATAATAATTTTTGGTGGCATTTTTTTAATTCCTGAAGATGTAACAATCCCAAATCAGATAATACCCTTGGTATATACTGGAATTGCTTTTTATTGCGTACAACATTATCAAGGACAAAAAATAAATGAACATATAAATTCTGGTGGTCCATTTTATGGTTGGTGGCGAACAATTGGGATTGGATTCATTGCTATTTCAATTACGCTAGTTGTCATAATTGGTGTTATTTTATATACTGAAACAACAGGATTTAATGAAGTAACAAAAGAGTATGGCGTATTGAAAAACGAAATTGTTTATGAAGACAATATACCAGCGAATGAAGTAGATAAAATAGCAGAGAGTTTTGAGAAAACTGCTTTTTTTGAAAATACAATCAAAAAACATTTATACTTAAAAAAGGATAATTCTATATATGAAATTTCTATTTCTTGCAATCAATATATTACAGACGATCCTGAAGCGCAAGCGTCATTTGTTCTATTAAGAGATGAAATACAAAAAGAATTCCCTAACAATAAGATTGTATTTAATTTAGTTGTTGAAAGCCTTGATAATATTATAAAACGCATCGAATAATAATTATAAAAGTAAAGACTCGGATAAAAAACAGATTTAAAAAACAATACTTAAGCCTTAAGAGAAAATCCTTTTTTATCCGTGTTTTCGCCTTACCAAATCTATATCATCCGGATCCCTTTTTCAGTCAAATATTAGTGTTTTTAACTTAAAAAAAAAATAATTTCCTTAACTTCGTTTTCCACATAAAACCTCTGCAAATTATGGCATGGAATCCTGAAAAATACAACGAGTTTAAAGCACTTCGCTACAAACCTTTCTTTGATTTGGTTGCCCATATTCTGGATAAACCAAGCATGAAAGTCATTGATTTAGGTTGTGGAACTGGAGAGTTAACCCAAATGCTATCCGATAAACTAACTAATCCATCAGTAAAAGGTATCGATTCCTCGAAAGAAATGCTGGAAAAGGCCAAAGAATTTACCTCCATACAATTTGATCAAAAAACCATCGAAGAACAAATCAATACGGGAGAGAAATGTGATTTAATTTTTGCAAATGCATCTATCCAATGGGTTGATAATCATGAAGAATTATTTCCTAAAATTATATCGTTATTAAATTCCGACGGACAATTGGCAATCCAAATGCCTTGTCAAAACGAAAATTTACTCAATCAGATTGTAATCGAATTGGTTCAGGAAGAACCGTATAAAAGTGCATTGAATAATTGGAAACGACTTTCTCCTGTACTTACAATGGATGATTATGCACAAATATTATTCGAAAATGGAGGTACAGATATAGTTATCTACCAAAAGGTATATCCTATGATAGCAGAGTCTACTGACGAATTATATGAATTTATATCAGGCTCAACATTAGTTCCCTATTTTGAAAGATTAGAAGGTACAATAAAAGAACAATTCATTCAAGAATTTAAGAATCGAATCCAAAAGAGATTTAATAAAATACCATCATTATATGCATTCAAAAGAATACTTTTATATGCAAGATTCTAAACCATAACTAGAAAAAATAGCGATATGACTGGTAATCGAAACGAAAAAATTTCTATTGAATGGAATGAACCTAAAACAACCGTTGATTTCTAATTCAAAAAATAACAGATGATACCACTTATGTAGTTATCAGAAATTATGGATTTGATAAAGAAGGCGACGAACTCTTAAATATAATCAAAGATGCTACTGGCGGGTTTACTACAGTTCTCGACGGATTAAAAACCTATTTAGAACACAATATCAACCTAAACCTTATAGCCGATAAATTCCCTAAAGAAGCTTTTATCAAATAAAAAAAGACATTATCAAATCATATTAAAAAAATGAGCTCAGAAAACAATTATATAGAAGTGAATAAAGAATCATGGAACAGTCGGGTTGAGTCACATCTAAAATCTGATTTTTATGATTTAAAAGGTTTTCTAAAAGGAAATACATCATTAAACAGTATCGAATTAGAATTACTAGGTGATGTAAAAGGTAAATCAATCCTGCATTTGCAATGTCATTTTGGTCAAGACACCATTTCTTTAGCAAGACTTGGCGCAACTGTTACGGGTGTCGATTTATCAGACAAAGCAATAGATGGCGCAAACAAACTAGCAAAAGAAGTAAATGTTGAAGCATCATTTATATGTTGTGACATCTACGACTTACCAAACCATTTAAACCAAAAATTTGATATTGTATTTACAAGTTACGGAGCGATTCCATGGCTACCAGACCTCGATAAATGGGCAAAATTAATCTCTGATTTCCTTAAGCCAAATGGAAAATTAGTCTTTGTTGAATTTCATCCTGTAGTTTGGATGTTTGATGATGATTTTGAGAAAGTAGCCTATAATTATTTCAATTCAGGGGCAATAATAGAAACCGAAGAAGGAACCTATGCTGATAGAGAAGCGCCAATTCAGCTAGAATATATATGCTGGAATCATAATATGGGAGAAGTTATAAATAGCCTAATTAAAAATGGACTAGAGCTAAATTCTTTAAATGAATTTGATTATTCACCATACAATTGCTTTAATAATACAATCGAGTTTGAACCAAAAAAATACAGAATAAAACATCTGAATAATAAAATTCCGATGGTGTATTCAATACTTGCCACAAAAAAATAATAATCTAAAAAATACAACTTATCACATTATGCAAACAACAATTGGATTAATTCTAGTCTTAATTTTTATATTCCTAGCTGGAATTCATATTTATTGGGGATTTGGCGGAAAATGGGGAAATGATGCCGCAATACCAACAACCGAAAACAATGAAAAAGTAATCAACCCAAAACTAAAAGAATGCATGGTAGTTGCAATCGGATTACTTAGTCTTTCGGTTATCGTTTTAATAAAATCAAAAATAATAATCGTAAATTTACCTTCTTGGTTACAAGAATATGGACTTTGGATTATCACAATACTATTTATGGTGAGAGCTATTGGCGAATTTAAATACGTAGGATTCTTTAAAAAAGTCAAAACCACAAAATTCGCACAAATGGATACAAAATACTTCTCTCCATTATGCTTATTAATTTCCCTTTTAGCTACAACATTAGCATTAACAGCATGATTTTTTGCGCTACTTATAAATACAATAACAATATAATTTGAAATCTAAAATGGAATTAATTACTATCGAAGAATTTTATATAATCGGATTATCAGTAAGAACGACAAATGAAAATGACCAATCTGCAATAGATATACCAGCACTTTGGAATAAATTCATGACAGAAAATACGATCGAAAAAATTCCAAATAAAATAGATAACTCAATCTATTCTGTCTACACAGAATATGAAAAGGATTACACAAAACCATACACTACAATTTTAGGCTGTAAAGTTTCAAGTTTAGACAATATCCCAGCTGGAATGACTGGAAAAACTATTGCAAAAGAAACCTACAAACAATTTACAGCCAAAGGGAATTTAGCAGATGGTATAGTAATCCAGAAATGGATAGAAATATGGAATTCTAATCTTGAAAGAAAATATACAGCCGATTTTGAGATATACGGAGAGAAAGCATCCAATCCAGAAAATGCCGAAGTGCCTATTTTTATAGCAGTTTAGTAAATCATAACTCGTTAAAATAATTTCTGATAAAAAAGAACAAAAAATATTTCTTTCACATAACTAGCTCTTAGTTTTTAAACAATTGAAACTTCACTTTTTGAAATTTATAAAATCTATACTCAAAAGTCAATTTATCAATCCAAGCTAATAAACATCGCTATAAATAAAAAAAGCTTCAGATTCCTCTGAAGCTTTATCATAACGTCCTTTGACGTAGGTCATATAAAATACCTTAAAAATTGGTGTTTATTTTTTTAGAACGGTCAATAATGTATGAGATAAGCCAAGCTATTGGTCCTTCCTTTACAAAGTATATTTTCTTTTTCTCTAAATTAGGAATACCTTCTACAAATGTCAATAGTATATTGTTTGCTGAAATTAAATATTTTTGATCGTATATGTTTAAAACTCTAGCTGCTTCTTTATCCGTTTTAGAAAGATTACTATACTTACTGAAGTTATTCTTCAATACAGCATCATAATTCATAATATCTTCTAGACTAAAAGGGACATAATGATTTTTAGTGTTTTCATTAAAATATAGTGTTGTAAAGGCCCAAACAGCTCCACCAGATAGGTATATTTTTTCTTTTTTCAACAAAAGAGGATTAGAGTCAAGCATTTCCTTCACTTTCTTACGCAGAACAGTATTATAATCAAAAGATTTTTCCTGATATACTAACATATTACTAGCTTCTTTTTGATTGACAACTGTTCTCTTTACAGCATCAGTAAGTGTCATAGTACCAAAATCAAGCTCCAAAGGCATAAACTCTAATTTATTACCTGAAAGCTCATCAATGTATCCACCTTTAGTATTTGCGGCACCAATATCAAGCAATATTGCATTTGGATAATCAACAGGAGGTATAGATCCCTTAACTAATATCCTAGTTTCTTCGTTAATATTGATAACATCTAGGCTTTTGTTGGTTAGAGAAGTAATCCTCTTTTTTAAAACATCAAGATTGCGAGCAGATGTAAAAACAGAAGAAGCAACTAAAAAGATATTCTCTTCAAGAATATTGTACTTCACTCTTATTTCTGATAAATGATTAAAAATGATACTACTAGCTTTGTTAATGTCTTCCTGAGTAAGTTCACCATAGGCAGTAATGTTTTTAGCAAAACTAAGTCCCTCTTCAGAAACGTAGTAAACAATTTTGTAATCTGCTTTCTTGATATTATTTACCTCCACAACGGTAACTTTTATTGTTCTACGCCCGATTTCAATTCCGGCATAAACGTTTTTTTGAGAAAATGAATTAATGGAAAAAAATAAATTTAAAAGAGTGAAAATTAGAATTTGGAATTTGTTTTTTTTAAACATGTGATTTAGTTACAGTTATAATTTAATTTGGAGTAAAATTTTTAATGTGTGTGTGTTTAAATAAGAAGTTTGTGTTACATTTTTTTAAATATCAAAATTAAAATACTGCTGAACTAGGCTCTTCGTGAGTAATTTAATGTCTTTTTATATTAACTATAAAGTAAAAAGAATTTCATAATGGTTAGTGTATAGATGACTAAATAAAAGAATCATTGGCTATCATATCTAAAATGTGACGAAGTAAAAACTGTTAAATAAAACACCGCAAATCTATAAAAACATTTACTAAAACAAACTCAGTTATTAAGAAAATGTAGTGTTAAATTATCCAGAGAGCAATGTAAAGTTAATGACAAACCATTTTACTCCCTAACTCACTGTAGAAGAATAGGCTATAGTACTGAATTTAATTAAGAGAAGAAAGAATCGATTTTAATGAGTTACTTGAAGAATAACTGTACTTGAGTTTAATTAAAAAAAAAATCAACAGATCTCAATAAAAAAACCATCTTAAAAAGATGGTTTTTATAATAATCGCTTATAGGAATTAATATTTCTTCAAGTAAACTGATTTCCCATTTATAAAAACTTCATATTGATTTTTATCCTCATAATATACTGTTTTTATAACATCTCCTTTAAAAATAGAAATACCTCCATGAGTTCTACCATCAGTTTTGGTAGTGTAATCATATTTCATTGTTGTGTTATAAGGACCAACTGCTAAGCTATATGCTGAGAATGGAGTTCCTCTTAAATCAAACTCTTGTTTTGAGTCAATAATTTTATCATCACTATAAAAATTAGTAATTTGCTTAGTAAGCGGAATATCAGGATAAAATTGATTAACTTTTTTAATAAATTCATATTGCTCAATACTTACTGGCTCAATTTTGGACGTAACTGTTTGAGAAAAAGAAACTGTAGTAACTAAAAGTAATAATAAGGCAAATCTTTTCATAATTGAATAATTTTAAATTAATAATTATAGCCCTTTACAAAGCTAACTTGTTAAAAAATTAGATTTTTCACTAAAAATTTCTTTAATGAAATAACAAGGTACGAAATATTTATCTTTGCATTGAAATAAAAAAATTATTTTTTAAATATAATGACTACAAAAAAATACATCAAATTAATCCTTATTTTGGGTTCTTTAACTGCTCTTGGTCCGTTTTCTATCGATATGTACCTACCTGGTTTCTCTGGAATTGCCAGAGATTTAAATACCACTGTTGCTAAAGTTTCGATGAGTTTATCTAGTTATTTTATAGGTATATCGGCTGGACAATTGCTTTACGGCCCTTTATTAGATCGATTTGGAAGAAAAAAGCCCTTGTTTGTAGGGTTAATGATTTATATTTTGGCTTCTTTAGGATGCATTTTTGTTACTGACATAGACACTTTTATCGGTTTACGTTTTTTACAAGCCGTTGGTAGCTGTGCTGCTACTGTTGCATCTGTTGCAATGGTTCGTGATCTTTTTCCTGTAAAAGACATTCCTAAAGTATTTTCTATGCTTATGCTTGTTGTAGGCCTTTCGCCGATGCTTGCTCCAACTATCGGTGGTTACGTAACTACTGATTATGGCTGGCATACTGTTTTCTTTATATTAATGTGTATGGGCATCGTAATTTTATTGGCTGCTCTAATTGGTTTACCCAACACGCATAAACCAGATACGACTATCTCGTTAAAACCTAAACCTATAATTACAAACTTTCTTAAGGTGGTAAAAGAACCTCAGTTTTTTACTTATGCCTTTACTGGTGCTGTATCTTTTTCTGGTTTATTTACTTACGTAGCGTCCTCTCCTATCGTTTTTATGGATATTTTTAAAGTAGATGCTAAAATATATGGTTGGATTTTTGCCTTTATGTCTTTGAGCTTTATTGGTGCTAGCCAACTAAATTCTTTTTTATTAAGAAAGTTTTCTAGTCAACAAATGATTTTTGGAGCTTTGATTACTCAATCTGTAATTAGTATTGTCTTTTTAATTTTAGCAATAAACAATCTTCTTGGTTTATATGAAACAATTGGTATGTTGTTTATTTATTTAGCTTGCCTGGGAATTTCAAATCCAAATACTGCTGGTCTTACTATGGCACCTTTTTCCAAAAATACAGGAAGCGCATCAGCATTAATGGGTGCAATTCAGCTTGGTTTAGGTGCAATAGCCTCTTTTGCAGTTGGCGTTTTTGTGAAAAATTCTATCATTCCGATGGTTGCTATTATGACAACTACTACAATTACTGCTTTTATAATTTTAAATATTGGTAAACGTTTTATAAAAGAAAAAGTAGCTATTTCTAACAATGATGAAGCAGGAATGATTCATTAATTTCTTTTGAAGTACTGTAGTCCTACACCTCTTAGATTAAAAAAAACAAAGTTGCAAAATTCCAATGGCTATAAAAACAACAGTTTAATTAGTTACTTAAACTATCAAATTAAAAATAAATAAGGCTTCTAAAAAAATAAAAGGTTTTTCTTAAGATTACTCTAAGAAAAACCTTTTTATGTAAAACATTAATTTGTCGTAAGATTTGTTAAAACTGTGACTTTTACTTTATTACTTGTTTTTTATCTGGTCTGATAATCATACGCAACGATTGATCTTTTGCAAAATAGGCTATCATCCAGTTGTAAAATGTACTTAAGCGATTGCGATATGTAATCAGAGAGACAAGGTGAATAAATAACCAGATTGCCCAAGCAAAGAATCCATTAAAATGCCATTTAGGTTTTGGTAAATCAACCACTGCCTTATTTTTACCAATAATCGCCATAGATCCTTTATCTAGATATATGAAAGGCTTTAATGGTTTATTTTGAACACTTGCTTTAAAGTTTTTAGCTAAGTTTATTCCTTGCTGAATGGCTACTTGTGCTACTTGTGGATGCCCATTTGGAAATGCAGGATCTGTATCCATGATAGATGTATCACCGATAGCATAAATATTTTGCATGCCATTCACTTTACTATATGCATCGGTTGCCATACGTTTGCCTCGTCCGTAACTTTCCATCGGAATACCATCAAAGGCTTTTGCCGAAACTCCTGCTGCCCAAATTAGGTTTTTGGTATGAATGGTTTCTCCGTTTGAAAAATGTACTACATCATCTACATAATCAGTAACGCGATTATTAAGTTTTACTACTACTCCTAAATCTGTAAGTGCTTTGAGTGTATCTTCTTGTGAAGCTTTACTCATCGGTGCCAATAGCGCATCTCCCCCATCAACTAAGTAAACATTACTTGCTGTGGTATCTAATTCCGGATATTCTTTTAATAAAATATTTTTACGCATTTCGGCAAACATTCCCGAAACTTCTACTCCTGTTGGTCCACCTCCAGCTACAACAAGGGTTAATAGTTTGCGACGTTTTCGAATATCTTTGGTAATAGTCGCTTTTTCAAGGTTTTTAAGCAACGTATTGCGCATTACTATGGCATCGTTTAGTGTTTTCATCGGAATGGCATTTTTCATTACATTCTCCATTCCGAAATAACTAGTTTCAGCACCTGTTGCAAATACCAAATAATCGTATGCTAATTCTCCGTTATTAAGAATTATTTTATTTTCTTCCGGAACTACTTGTTGTAGTTCTCCCAATCTAAACTGTAGATTTTTTTTGCCTGCAAAAAATTTCCTAAATGGATAACTAATACTTGATGGTTCTAAAAAAGCAGTCGCAACTTGATATATAAGTGGTGGGAAAAAGTTATAGTTGTTTTTATCTACAAGCGTTACTTGTATTTGTGGCTGATTTACAAGCTCTTTCGCTAGATTTATTCCTGCAAAACCTCCGCCTATGATTACTATCTTCATATATGTTGTCTATTAAATAGGTTTTATAAAAAAATACCTTACAAAAGTACAACATAAAATAGTGGTTACATACTCATCAATACTTACTTTTTGAATTTTTTAACAGGTTTTTCAAGTTTACAAATTCTATTTCGATAGTTCTTCAATTCTATCAATTATATATTTGATTTCGTTTTTAAATTGCTTCTGATAACCTATAGTAATAGCATTTTTATATATTAAATCGAAGCGTATCCAAAAGCCAAAACTTTTTAAAACATACTGAGGCTGTGTACTTTCATCAAAAGAAAAATCAAAATTAAATTCACTTATAAAGGTATTATGAATTGAATTTATATCTTTTAATTTATTTTCTTTTATTAAATTAATTTCTATATGCTCACCATCAAAATAGGGTGAGTAAAATTTAACATCATGCCATTTTCCTGTAAGCCAATTGATTGCTTCATAAAAATTATCATATGATGTTACTCTGATATCATGCCTAGGAAGAATAAATACTTTATCTTTTTTATCTTTTGTAACACAAAGAATATCTCCGTTAAAACTGTAACCTATTTGAATCGCATTTAATAAATCCTTGGCAGTAAAAGTTTCATCAACTTCCCATAGATCAGCATAGTCTTTAAATGTTTTTGGGATATTATTTTCATCTGGATATTCTACAGCTACTTCATTACAATAAATCCCTTCTCCGTATTGACTAAGAAATTCAATATAATCTTGCGGAAGTATTTTAAAAATACTTCCGTTGCAATTATTTATTTTCAAATTTCTATCTGGATCAAGTAAGCTTGCTGTTAAAAATATTTTATTTTTCATTTTACTATACTAATACCTGAATGTCATAATAACGTCAAAACATTAAAATACAAAAATATTACTTTTTGAATTTTTTAACAGGTTTTTCAACTACCTCTGGTTTGTTTTGCAAGATATAATTGGCTAACAACTTCTCTATCAATTCATCTTTAGTTAAATGATGAAAAACTGTTTTTACTTTTGTTTTTAAATCTGCCGAAACGTCGTGATTGGGTTTTGTTTTAAAAATTTGTTTTGCCCACAATAGTGTATTATTTTCTTCCAAACTTGCAACTGATGGTTTTTTAAACTCTTTGAATTTAATTCCCAATTCTTTTTCAAATTCAGTTATTTCAATTACTTCTTCTGGTTGCAAAACTGTAAGTGATAATCCCTTTGCTCCTGCTCTGGCCGTTCTACCGCTTCGGTGTACATAAGCTTCGTAAGCATCTGGTAAATGATAATTTACTACATAAGAAACTTCTTTAACATCTATTCCTCTAGCTGCCAAATCTGTAGCAACTAATATATTGATATGCCCTTCACGGAATTGCTCCATGATTCGGTCCCTGATTCCTTGAGATAAACTACCGTGTAAAGCTCCTGATGAAAAACGGTTAATCGCTAAGTTTTTGGCTAGTTTGTTTACTGCTGCTTTTGTTTTACAAAAAATAATTCCGCGTTCTCCGTCTCTAGAATTTAGGAAATGCATTAAAACATCTAGTTTCTCAATCGGATCAACAACTATATATTCATGATCTATTCCTTGATTCCCTACTGTTTCCATATCAGCGCTTACCTGAATTACATTTTTAGATAAGTAAGTCTGAATCAATTGCTTGATTGTTCCAGGTAATGTTGCTGAGAATAAAAATGTTGTATGCTTTTTTGGTAATTCGGCTACGATTTCATCCAGGCTTTCTTTTAAGATTGAAACCATTTCGTCGGCTTCATCCAAAATAAGATATTGCGTTTCTTTTAAATTGATTGCTTTTCGCTGCATCAAATCAATTAAACGTCCTGGTGTAGCAACTACTATATGTGTAGGTTGTGTAAGTCGTTCTATTTGTGGTTTTATTGGAATTCCTCCGCAAGTTGCCGCTATAGAAACTTCTGGCAAGTATTTTGAAAAATCTTCTAAATTTTTAAATATCTGATGTCCTAATTCTCTTGTTGGGACTAAAATCACTGCTTGAACTGTTGGGTTCTCAGGATTTATTAGCTGTAGCAATGGCAATCCAAAAGCTGCTGTTTTTCCTGTTCCAGTTTTGGCTAAACCTACTACATCACTCTTATTAGCTAAAATTAGCGGAATAGTTTTCTGCTGAATTTCGGTTGGAGTGACTATATTTAATTCGGTTAGTGCTTTTAGTACTGGTACTGAAATCCCTAAATCTGAAAATTGTTTTGACATTGTTTTAATTTATTGAAAAATTTAAAGATTTAAAAATTTCTGATTGTGTTTTTTAAACCATTAAGGGATTAAGTTTCATTTAGACTTGACTTAATTTTCTTAATCTCTTAATGGATATTTTTTTTATAAATATAGAACTCTTAGCCCTGATGGTAACGGCATCCTTTTATTTTTTTTCTTTAAAAAAATAAAAGATATAGTGTACAGCAGGTCCCGATAGCTATCGGGATAGCTCCTAATTATTCAACTTCTTTTTGAGTTTTAGATTGTACCGTGTCATTCTCTCATACAAATAGGCCTCTACTCCACTCAGAGTGAGAACAAACTTTTGACTTTATGTCTTTCCGCTTAAAGCCCTATAAAGGTATCAATCTGGTTCGTTCATTATTTTTTCACGGTATTTTTTACCGGTTAATAATACTAACTTCAATTTATAATCGTCTATTAGCCATTCTCTGTAATTCTTACTACATTGACTCAAACATTTTGAATATCTCTTGATTCGACAATCAATATCGTCATCTAGTTCTTTTCCTAATGCTTTTGCTTCTTGTAGTGTTTCTGAATTATCTACACACATTGCTGCGTGTTGTTCTAATGATTTATCCAAAACTACTTTTGAACGCAAATTTTGAGCAATAACAAGTTTATGTTCTTCATCAACATCAAAAGTTACATCGGCTGTTTTGCTGAATTTTGCACGCAATTCTGGTGGCATACTGTACTTAAAATACAATTCTATTTCGGTGTCATCACGTAAGTTCTCTAAATAAAACTCTGGTGATTTAAAGATATGTTGCCAATTTACTGGCTCACTCCATAATCCGAAACGTGCTGCATTATTTCCTAAATCGATTACTGTAAATTCGTCTTTATTAGGTAATTTTCTTGAACCACGACCAATCATTTGGTAATATAATGTCAATGATTTTGTCGCTCTGTTTAATATAATAGTCTCTACTGTAGGCTCATCAAAACCTGTGGTTAAGATACCTACAGATGTTAAAATAGCATCTGGTGTTTTCTTGAACCATTGCAAGATATCTTTTCGTTCTTCGTTACTACTTGTATTATCTAGATGACGAATATCATATCCTGCTTCTCTAAATGTTTCATATACATATAATGAGGTATGAATACCATTGTTAAAAATTAGGGTTTTCTTGCCAAGTGATTTTTCGGTATAAGCATGCAATAATTTTTCTTGCATGATTGTATTTGTATATAAATCATCTGAAGATTTTACTGTGTAATCTCCATTGATACCTACTTTTAATGATGTTAAACCTACATCATAACTATAGGTTGTTGCTTTTGCCAAAAATCCTTTTTCTATTAATGAACCAATTGTGTCTCCTACAATTAATTCATCATAACTTTCGTGCATTGGTAATTTAATATTCGAACTTAACGGCGTTGCTGTTACTCCTAATATAAATGCATTTTTAAACGAGCTTAATAATTTTCGGAATGAATTGTAATGCGCCTCATCGATAATTACTAAACCAATATTATCTAAATGTAATTTTTCGTCATTAATACGGTTTTTTAATGTTTCGACCATGGCAACAAAACAAGAATACTCATTTTGATCCAATAGCTCTTTTACCTTACTATTGATAATCTTGTTTTTAACACCAAAACCTTTTAACATTTTTGAAGTTTGCTTACAAAGTTCAATTCTGTGTGTTAAAACTACTACTTTTTTTTCATGCTGCGATAAGTAACGGCGTACGATTTCTGAGAAAACTACTGTTTTTCCTCCACCAGTAGGTAATTGGTACAATAAATGATGTTGTGCCGAACCATTATCTAAACGATCGAAAATGGCATCAATATCGCCTTTTTGATACGCATAAAGTTCCTTTTTTTCTTCTCTTTCTATTTCTAAGGTGTTTTGAGACATTTTATTTTATTGGTTTTTGCAAAAATACACCTAAAAAACAGTTATATTGTCTTTTTTATCTTAAAATAAAAGGAAAAGTTCTCGATTATTTAATTATGGGCGGGTTCTAAAAAGTCGTTTTATCCAAAATTACTTCAAAATCAGGCTCATTTTTCCATTTTTGAATAATAGTTTCCTCATGAATTTGATTTATTCTAGATTTAAATTCCGCTAAAATTCCATTTGAAATTATAAATTTTATTGCTTGTTCAAATGAATTGAACATGCTTTTATAAAAAAGCTCTTGCTTTATTGGGTTTTCTGATGAGTAGGTTTGTGCAATTTCGATATTATAAAGCATTACATCAGCAATTACAAATGGATCAACTCCTAAAAGTATAAAATGCTTGATGTATTTTTGAGCTACTGAGCGACGCATTTTTGGTTTTGTGCGCCTTTTTGATGCTTTTGCTTTAATTGGAAAATATTCATGCGAAATTTTTAACTTACATTCCTGCAGCAGTGTTTCTTCTTTAGGATTGAATACAAAATCATAATAGACTTTTACAGGGCTGAATTTCTCGTACAATTCAATTATTTGCTCTTCTAATTGTTCTTTAGTAAGATCGTTTAAATATTTTTTTAAATCACGTTTACTCATTATCAAAGTTTAAGATTGTAAAAGTAAATTACTTTATCATTCTATACCCTAAAAATCAAGCAGAATCATTAATTTTACCGTTAATAATTAAAAAAAAAATAAATGCTCAAGATTTTTAAGATTACTGCGATTTTAGAAGGAATTTCATATCTCGTTTTATTTTCTAATATGCTTTTTATTAAGCCTACTAACATAACTTTATATAAAACTTTATTATTCCCTATCGGAATGAGTCATGGTTTACTATTTATAGGATATATTTTATTAGCTATTTTACTAAAAAGTGCTCAAAAATGGGATTTTAAAACTTTCATGTTAATCTTAATTGCTTCTGTAATTCCGTTTGGCACTTTTTATATTGAGTATAAATACCTAAAAAATGCTTAAATTCTTGGAGAAAATTTTCAACTACTTATACCCTCTTTTTAGAGATTGGGGCATGAGCCGTAATATTGCTTCTTATCTCAGTCTTATTTTTAATATTGTTATATTAATCATAATCGCATATGCCGTATATTATCTAGCCAAATTTGTTTTAGTTACTCTTACTGCAATTTTTGCCCAAAAAACAAAAACCAAGTTTGATGACTTTTTAATCAATAATAAAACTACTAAATATACCGCTTACTTAATTCCGTTTTTCTTTATCTATAAAGCCGTTCCAATAATCTTGGATAAATATGAATATTGGGAATTGATTTTCGGGAAAATTGTTGGTGTTTATATCGTATTATTATTGTTGTGGATTATTCGAACTATTTTTAATTCGCTTAAAGATTACTTAAAACAAAAACCAGAATACAGCGATAAGCCTATTGATAGTTTTATTCAGGTAGTAATGATGGTTCTATGGATATTTGGAGTAGTAATTATTATTTCTAAATTATTTGGAATCAAACACGGCGAATTATTAACCATACTAGGAACTCTTTCGGCAATTATTATCTTAATTTTTAGAGATACTATTCTTGGTTTTGTTTCAAGTGTTCAGGTTGCCGTCAATGATATGGTTCGTATTGGTGACTGGATTACGATGGATAAATTTGGTGCTGATGGTGATGTAATCGAGATCAATCTTGCTACTGTAAAAGTTCGAAACTTTGACAATACGATTACCACTATTCCTACTTATGCTTTGAGTTCAGATTCGTTCCAGAACTGGCGTGGTATGCAAAAATCAGATGGACGTCGTATCAAGAGACATGTTTTGATTAAAACAAGTACGATTCGTTTTTTGAATGATGACGATCTTAATCAGATGAAAAAAATTCAACTTATTACTCCTTATATTGAATCACGTCAGGCGGAAATAGAAAAGTTCAACGCTATACATGGCGTAGACAAAACTTTAGCTTTAAACGGTCGTAATATGACTAACCTTGGTTTATTCAGAAAATATATTATCCAATATATGTTGAATCATCCGGGATTAAACAAAGATATGCATATGATGTGCCGTCAGTTACAATCAACTGCTCACGGGGTTCCTCTAGAAATTTATACTTTCTCGAGTGATAAACGTTGGGCAAACTATGAATATATCATGGCCGATATTTTTGATCATATTATTGCTTCGGTAGAATATTTTAACCTTGAAATATTTGAATTGCCATCTCAGATTGGTCATATCGAATAATTCTTTTAACCGTATAGGTTATTCTAAACCACATAAGTTATATAAGTTTATTTGAGCAAAGCTTAATTTTATTATACAACTTATGTGGTTATTTTGTATGTAATTAAGACTTACAAACGATCTTTTACATATTCAATCTTCGTTTTTCCGTGTGCCTTTGGTTTTCCATCTTCCCCTAAATTAACCATTGTAATAGTGTCTATTGTAATAATGGTTTCTCGAGTCATCATGTTTCTTACTTCACTTTTCAACACTAGTGAAGTGTGCCCGAATTTAACAACATCAATTCCAATTTCTACAATGTCCCCTTGTCTTGCCGAACTTTTAAAATTAATTTCCGACATATGTTTGGTTACTACTCTATAGTTTTCTAACTGAATAATTGTATACAAAGCCAACTCTTCGTCTATCCATGCCAGTAATTGTCCCCCAAATAAAGTCCCATTCGGATTTAAATCTTCGGGTTTGACCCATTTTCGAGTATGAAATTTCATAATTGTTAATTTAATAGTAACAAAAATAACATTTTAGTATCATTATTTTTTTTAATTTTAGAATAAAAACATGAGCCAGCGAGATACTATTTTACAAGAATTCCGAGGACCAACTTTAGGCACTGTAAATGCTCAATCTTCTGCAGATGAATTATTTCAAAACGAAGTACTTCGGCCGATTTTAAAACTCCAAAATGATTTATTAGTTGCTGTTTTTATAAATTATGTCAATAAAAACAAAACTGATTTTTATTCCTATACCGTTGAAAAGAAACTTTCGGTAATTGAAAATGCTATTCAAAAAGATATTAAATTCCGAAATTCACTAAAAGGTATGGTAATCGCTCTTTTTACTTTGGATGAATATCAATCTTATATTCTAAATTCTTCGAGCTTAAATAAAAGAATGATGAATTTGGTAATTGAAAGACTTAAAAATCAAGTACAATTATTTGAATTAGAATCAAATAATGGCTCAATTTAAAATTAGATTGCAATTTTTTCAAGACATAAAAAAACCAGTGATCTTAACTTCACTGGTTTTTTTAACTAAATTATGCGTTTTGTTTTAAGCTCTTAATATGCTCATTTACATATGTTATTCTTTCTTATATGTGTTGGTTCTGGCATCTTTTATAACCCCATTCCAATTTAACCCATAAGCAAAATCATAACTATTTCCTTCGCTATCCTTATGTGGAACCATATCGAAGGGAACGTCTTCGAATTGTTTTTCAACTGTTTCCATATTGGCTGGCATCTGAACTGGCAACAAACCTGATGGTTCTGTTTTTCCAGATATAATATCCAGAACTGCCTGTGCTGATACTCCGAAATTTAAAACAATTCCATCAACTTGGCTCTCAAACTCTCTAAAAATCATTGGTTTTGAAGCTGTTACTGAAACTATAACTGGTTTATCTCCCATCATGTCCTTTGTATCTAAGATAGTTCTCAAATCCATTGTATTTGCAGCGGTAACAGTTTTATTTTTATATGTTCTATCTGTAATGGTTGGATCAATAACCTGATCTCCAGCAGCTATACTTTTGGCTCTTGCTTCTGTGGCTGTATAAGTACCATATTGTAAAGAAATCGGCACATAACCATTACTACCATTGGTTCTATCTTTTAAATCATAACCATCTTCTAAACTTTTTGGACTTGTTACAAAAACAATTGCAAAATCTGCTTTTGATGGTTCGTCTGTAACATTATAGTATTTTTCTACTAATTCTAAATTAACTGGGTATTCTAATTTTGGTGTACTTCCTACTCCCCACCAATCTTTAGTCGAAGCAGTGTAAATTTTAGGAATAAAAACTGTTTTCTTTTCTTTTAATGGAAGAATTGATGCTTTATTTTTTAATAATACAATCGATTTCAATTGAGCGTCATACCCTGCTTCCATAAATTTTGAATTCCCAACAACTTCTTTTGTTTCGGCTATATTAAGATATGGATTTTCAAAAAGCCCCACTCTAAAAATATTCTTTAACAATCGAACTGCTGATCTTTCAAAACGGGCTCTCATAAATGATTCTCCATATTCTTTAACTCCTATTTCATAAGCAGCTAAAACTGGTTTTTTATCATTATTACCTCCAAATTGATCTACTCCTGCAATGATCGCTTTATAATGTCTGTCGACAATCGAAAGATTTTCTACTCCCCATGGCTTTCCTGCAAAAACATTTGGAGTTTTTCCCTCATCGCCTGTAATTAACCAATCGGTACAAACTACTCCGTCGTAACCATATTTATCTCTTAATAAATCAGTAATAATATATTTGCTATACCCATTAGCAACGTTTTCATTATATTTTTTATCCTGATCAAAAGTAATTGTGTAATATGGCATCACTGCTGATGCTTTGCTAGTTTTCCCTTTTAATTTAAATGCTCCATTAACAAAAGGATCTATATGCTGTTGCAAATTATTTCCTGGATATACAGCAAATTTTCCATATGCCCAATGTCCATCACGTCCACCTTCTTCGGCTCCACCGCTCGGCCAGTGCTTTACCATGGCATTCACACTTTTATATCCCCATCCATCTTTTATTTCATCTTTGCCATAAGAGGTTTGAAATCCATCAATATAAGCTCTCCCCATGTCTCTTGTTAATGATGGGCTTTCGCCAAATGTCATTGAAATTCTATACCATCTTGGTTCTGTTCCTAAATCTATTTGTGGCGACAAAGCTGTGGCAATTCCTAATGCTCGATATTCTTTGGCTGCAATTTCACCAAACTGTTCTACTATTTTTGGATCAAATGTGGCTGCCATACCTAATCCATCTGGCCACATTGAGATTGTTCCTCCTGCTCCAGCATTAAACTCTGAAGTTACATTTGCTATATGTCGTGGATCGGTACTTGTATTACTTGGAATTCCTAAACCTATTCCTTCTACAAATGCCTGCATCTTATTGTTCCATAAAGCCGCTACTTCTGGACTTTCTACATTTGTAATTAAGACATGGCGTAAATTATCTTCTTGTAAAAATGCTTTTTGCTGGTCTGCCAAATCATACGCTTTTGCATTACTTTCTGGAAAAACCTTGCCGTTATATGTTCCTGAATTATATCCCGAAACTCCTGCTGGTAAGGATTGATGTCGACTATACAACATCAATCCTGCAATTTGTTCTACCGACATTTTTGATGCCAAATCTTTGGCGCGCTCATCTGCCGGAAGTCTCCAATCTTCGTATTTATCTAGTTTTCCGTTTTTATTTAAATCTTTAAATTTTTTTCCATTTATGGTTAAAATTTTCACTCCAGATTCTGGTGAATATCCAAGATCTGCTCCTTTATTATTTTTAACAATGGTAAAATTTTCCTGCTGAGCATGCATCGTAACACTTAAAAAGAAAGCGAAACTGATAGTTATGACTATTTTTTTCATTTATATACTTTTAAAATCTGAAATTTAAAGATGCTTCTAATGTAAATGGTCGAATGTATGATCCTACCAATAACTTGTCGTAATAAGGTGTAGCATCTGTAATTAATTCAGCTCCGTTTATTGTTCCTTTAGCTCCGGTTTGATTTAAGAAGTTTACTGCTGTAAGTCCAATATCAAAATGATTATTAATTTTATAATTTACTCCTCCAAATGTTTCCCATCTTGGCGCAAAGTATAAAGCATTTGTTTGATTTGCATATTGCTTACTGAAATAACGGAAGCTTGCCCATACTTTGAAATCTTTATAGGTATAACTTGGATCAATTTCCATCAATACTTTTGATATTTCTAAAACATTTTTGTCATTATATGAATAATTATTTCCAAAAGCTGAAAAATCATAATTTTTATAAACTGGATCCTGAAAAGTTACCAAATAATGTAGATTAAATCCTTTAAATGGTGTTGCTACAATATCGGTAGTCCAACCCAAGGTCTGAATGTCATAAAAAACTGTTGCTACTTCTGACTGGCTTGAATTTGTAGGATTTACTAAATTTAATCTTGCTTGATAATTATTTCTTGTTAAATAGGTCGCCTGTGAAACAATGCTAAATTTTTCTTGATTAAAATATACTCCAAATGCTCCCAATGGACTTTTTGTTTTTGCAAGATTAGGCTCTGCTGCTCCTGAATAACTTTCTAATTGTCCATTCTTTTCGGTATAAGTAAAATCAGCTAAGATTCCTGCGCTTTTTATTACTTTATAAACCGCATTTACAGATCCTCCTAAATGAAACCAATTATTATCAAAATATGTTTTCTGACTTGGATCAAATACAACATTCGGTGTTCTTGGTGTTTGATAATAATCTCCTTTTAATTTATGATATCTTAAATTTACACCATAAGCTAAAGTAAGACGATCTGAAATCGTCCAGTTATCTGAAAAATAAGCCGATAATTTATTCTCAAAACCATTATGATACTCTCCTCCTATATTATAGTTGTAAAACCCACTTGCATCTGTATTTGCATTACCTCCTACCGTATTGCGAACTAATTTATCTGGGTTAGCACTTACACTCTGATTAAAAAACGAACGGTTTGATGTAAACTCATCTACATTATAATAATATTCCATTAATCCAAATCTCCACTTGTGATTATCAACATTCTTTTTTATTTCAAAACGGGATAAAAAAGTAGTTGTTGGTGCTCCATCTGTGTACATTACAAGCATTGAATTCACATTGCCTACGTATGGCTGCCCAGATGCTTGGTAAGTAAAATTATCAGCTGTTGTTGCTTCAAAAATACTTAATGGTATTGCTACTAATTGCGATGCTTTGGCATAACGAAAACGTGTCGTAAAATTAAACTTCCAATCATTTGCTAAGTCATAATTCCCTAGTAAATCAAATGTATGTGAGGTTGATGCTGCATCACTTCCTCCCATATCTGCTTTTTTTGACTGTCCTGTAAGTATGTCTTTAAACATGAAAGTTCCATCATTTACAATATAAGAGTCTCTTCCAATTCTAAAACCATTGTACTCCTCTACTTTTCCTCCTTCTTTATATTCAAAAACAGCATAATTACTTAAAGAGGCAGAGTTGGCATATTTATACAAAAAGCTAATTTCGCCTTTTCCATTGTTAAATTTCTTAGTTACTCCTGCTCGATAAATTTGTGTCCTATCTGAATAGTTAGCAAATTTCAAATCAAATGAATTCGGATCAAAATTGGCATAAGCACCCATTGTATAAGACCAACCTTTACTTAATGGCCCTGTAACATTTAAATCTCCTTTCATCCATCCGAAACTTGATCCCGAAAAATTACCATTTATTTCTAATTTATCTGTACCTAATTTCGTGTAAGAATTAACTGTGAATCCTAAATCACCCGTTGTAATTGCTGCTTCCCCAATTTTCAACAAACCTGTTCTTCCTAAACTCTTACTTTGTCTCCATGTTCTGTTTGGTAACTCCGGCCAGAAATAATATACCACTGGTAAATCATTTTCTTGAATAGTAATTCCTCCTACAGTTGATGGTAATCCAATATTTACATCACGCGGTCCCGTATTATTTGCCGCATTAAGCATCACATTTCTGTTTTTCTCTTCCTTAGTGTCGGTTTCTACAATTTTTGTTTTTGTGGTATCTGTTGCTTTTCGTGACTTTTTTTCCTCTTGTGAAATCCCTTCAAAAGCGGGAAAAATAGTCATGCAAATCGCTGAAATAAGTATTCTTTTCATAAGTAATCTGGTTAATTGAATAAGGGATTAAATTTTCATTGCTTCATTAGGAAGCAATATTAATTAGATTTTTTAATATTAACAAACAAATGAAAGAAAAATTACATAAATCAATTTTTTAACAACGAATAAATCGCATATAACTAACAAACAACAACTATTACTATATTTTAAAACTCTAATAAAAAAGCACTATCACGATTGCGTTAAGCCTTATAAACAGTGGGAGAAAGCTTTAATACATAATTTTTATTGATATAAAAATCTGACAAAAAATAATATAAAGAAAGTTTAAAAATTGATATATGAATATCAAAAGAGTAAATTTGGCCGTAATTATATTCTATGGAGTTTAAAAAAATACTAGAAAGTGATTCTGAAGTGTCATGGGAAAAATATGTTCCCACACTATCTATTGATTGTGCCATTTTTAGTTTTAAAGATTCTTCTCTTCAAGTGCTCACTATTAAAATGAAAGATCAAGACTCTTTTGGCCTCCCTGGCGGCTATGTGCAAAAAGACGAAAACATTGATGATGCCGCTGTTCGTATTTTAAAAAACAGGACGGGTACCGAAAATATCTATTTGCAACAATTTTATACTTTTGGTAATTTAAACCGTTCTGAAGGTATTTTTAAAGATTATGATGATAATCTATGGAACAAACAACGATTTATCTCTATAGGGTATTATGCTTTTGCTGAACATTCTAAAGTAAATCTAGATATAGACGACATTTCAACTGCCTGTGAATGGAAACCTATTGATGATCTACCTCCATTTATGATGGATCACAGAGAAATTTTAGACAAAGCTCTTCTTACGCTACGAAAACAATTAAGCAATCACCCGATTGGATACAATCTGCTTCCTGAAAAATTTACTATGCCTGAGCTTCAAAAATTATATGAAATTATTTTGGATAAAAAACTTAATCGTGGTAACTTTTATAGAAAAATATTACGCTACGATATCTTAATCAAATTAGATGAATCACGCAAAGGTGGTGCTCATAAAGCTCCTGATTTATATAGTTTTAATTTAGAAGAATACAATAATGCTCTTAAAGAAGGTTTTAAAGGAAGTTGGTAGCTTTTACAAAAATTTTATGAAGACTAACGTTCAAAGTTTATTACTCGACAGAAAAAAATGCTAAGGGTTTTAAAGTAATCTCTTACTCTGACTAAAAAAGTTATTCATGGTGTCATTGGGAGATTTATTCGTTTTATACTTCTACTAAACAGCTATTGAAACTAACATCCAGAACTACATAAATTAACTATAAAGTAGGCAGTCCCGATAGCTATCTGGGAGATTACGCTAGTTTCAATAAAAATTATACTCGATGGTAAAAACAGATGGAAACTTCAGTTCCTTTGCATCTAATGAGACTTAGTGTCTTTATTAAGCCTTATTTTTTATTATCTCCAATAAAATTGAGACTCAAATTAATCAAAACTGCTTTAGAAATTCGTATGATTGGAACTTGCATTCCTAAGCAAATAATCATGAAAATTGGTATCAGAATTTTTAATGACAATCCATACATTGTATTTAATGCAATGACTAAAAGAATCAAGTGAACTACAATTATAAGTATTATTGGATATTTAATCCATAATGCTGCTGAATAAAAATTAGGTTCTATCTTAAAATCCTGATTACAGTGTGAGCAATTTATATTCATTTTACGGATCTCTTTCACTACAAAAAGTCCTTGGTTAGTAAATAAATTACCCCTATAACATTTGGGGCATTTAAGTTTAAAAATATTATATAACTTCATTCTTGTTTTTATAATTATTAGGCATTTATTAGCTAAAAAAACCTATAAATAATCTCTATATTAATTTTAATCATTGTTTTTAATTACCAGAAACACCTAGTAATAATTTTTATTTTATGGATTTATAATGTCTAGAATCTATAATGCTTAAAATATATTCTTTAGCAATTTATGAAAGTGGTTAAATTTGTTTCGTTAAAAATTCACTGCCAATACTGAGGTATTTTGTTATTTTGCTTTTATGTTTTAAAAAAACTGTTCCAATAACTTTCAGAACTGATTTACAAAACTTCAAAAGGTTTTTTTAAAATCTGAAACTATAATAACAACTGTAAATTTCAAAATTATTTTCGCAAAATACGATTTTTTTTTAATTTATAAGTAACAAAACTCTGAGGGATTTTAATTGAGGGAGAATAAAAATGCATGAAATTTAAATCTATATGCAAAAATCATCAATTGATTTCTTTTCAATGTTTCTATTTATAGCGGAATGACAAAGCAGTTTCCCTATGGATTTATTGAAAACAAAACCAATTCTACAGGGTTTGAATTGTGATTCAACTGAGTTATATTGCTGTTTTTTAGCACGCTGAAAAAGCTGATTTATTTATCAAATAGGTAATGAAACCAACTACTATTATACAGAAAGACTAAAATCGGATGTAAATGACAACCTATTATGAATAAATCTCTGACTAAAACATAAAATTAATTTCGACTTATTCCTATTCAATCTAATAATCAAACAACTACCGATTATAAATTAATTATTTACAAAATCGCTCCAGTAATTGTTCTGATGCTGGGAAGTTTTTATTTTTTGATATCCACAAATACTTACATCCTTTTGTTTTATCTTGAAGTGCAATATAACAAGTTCCCAAAATGTATTCTGTTTTTCCATCATTCAAACTTGCAGCATCTTCAATTTTAGATAAATAATCGATAGCTTTCTTATATTGATCTAATTTGAAATAACAGATACCTATATTCTGTATCACTACCTCATTTTTAGGATCTTCATTTAATGCTTTTTCGTAATAAATGATTGCCATATTAAACTTTTGCTCCTTTCCGTATTGCTGTGCTTTTAGCAAATAATTGTCCCTTAAAATATGAAGCACATCTGATTTTCTTTCTAATAAAAGGCTGTCTTTTGGAAATGCTACCAATCCTTCATCAAGAAAAGAAATTAATTTCTGGCGACTGAATCCTGATAATTGTAAAGCTTTTGATGTATTAACCCAATTCTCTGGAATTTTTCGATATTTAGAAAATTGATTATGAATTTTCAGCATCTCCAAAGTATCTTTTTTTTCATTGGCTATAAAGAGAGCCGATAAATAAAAATCTTTATTTCTTGGTCTTTTATAAAAAGCAATTTTGGCATATTTATAGGCTTTATCAATATCTCCATTATTAAAAGCAATCTTTTGAATATACCAATCTGAATTACCTAAATATGGATTTAGTTTTTGTGCTAATTCAAAATAATGCAATGCTTCTTTGTATTTTTTTTCATAAAACAATGATACTCCAGCAAACTCTACAAAAGGTTCTGAGTAAAAACTCAACGATGGATATGTTGGTAAATTAGCAATTATATCATTTGATTCTAATAAACGCCCTGTTTCTGGTAACATATCATTTACTCTATAGGCTGCCTGATATACCTTAAATTTATATTCTAATTGTGCTGCTTTGAATTGTGAAAACGCAAAATAAAGACACACAAGGCTGATAATAGTTATTGCAACTGGTACTTTTTTAATTCCTGGCACTGATATTTCTGACTCTGAAACTGTGACTTCTTCTTTTCCATTAACTAATGTTAATGCCAATAAAAAGCAAAAGCCCAATTGCACTGCTGGTATGTATAAAGGGAAATTTAACAATGCATCAAGTCCATAACCAGAGAGCAACATTAAAGAAAATAGAGCTATCAATTGTACTTCTTTTTCTTTAGATTGTAAAATTTTCTTTACTGAAATCCATACAATAAAAATAAACAGAGATAAATATAGTAGTCCGTTAACTATTCCAGTTTCTGCCATTAACTCCAAAAAATCGTTATGTGCATTACTAGAAATATATGAATCATCTACAAGCGTCTTTTCATAAGGCAGGCTTTTAATCTTCCAATTTCCAATACCGACTCCTAACAACGGATTTTCTGTAATAATTTCTCCTGCATTTTTCCAGAAATCTAATCGTAGTTTAGCTGATGAGTCTGTTTGATTGTTAGTTAATCCTATTTGCCCTATTCTGCTCCCTACTGACTGATAACGTTCTGAATCTCCTACTTTTGCAAAAATTAGATTAGAAACAAAAAAGGATATTATAACTGGAAAAACAATACAAGCTATTTTTATAAATTCTGCCTTTTTTATTGTGTTTATTTTACAATAAAAAACTAAAAAAACAATTAGCTGTATGATCAAACCCAAAAATGTAGCCCGAGAGCCTGTTAAAAATATTATAGTAATGCTGAGGAGCAAAGCCAAGACCAACATTATTCTTTTCCAATTTGAAAAATGTATAATTCCTAAAATTAGAAAAGGAATTTTTATATTAAAACTAGCTGCAAGTATATTTATATTCCCTGAATTCCCTTTAATGCCTGATAAATCTAATGTTTTTGAAAAATCATAAAGGATTAAGATGGACTGTATAAGGATGCTAACCCCAACAATAAAAGCAATTTTAAAAAGTAACTCAAGTCTATTATAAAGTAGTATTGTTAAATTTAAGAACATACAAAAAACAATTAGCAATTTGCTAAAAGCCACTACTGCCAAAGATGCATTAATAGCTGTAATTATAGATGCTCCACAAAGGAATAAAAACGTGACATATACTTTTAATATCGTACTTCCTTTATATATTGAAATCAAGTTTTGAGGCACTATTTTTGAGTTACAATAGCAATAAACACCAATAACTATATTTACTAATCCTAGATATACATATTGCGGACTATATCTTTCGATTGTTTCAAATGATGGCAAAAAATCCATTAGTAAATAGCCTATAATAAATAATAGCACTATATAATTTAAACTATCTGTTTCTTTATTCTGTAATCTAGACTTCATATATGAATTTAGCTTTTATTTTTAATTAACAACAATGATCTATTATCTTAAGATATTGCCTCTTTACAAATAACATTATATACAAATATAATATTATTGATGCTATTATTTGCAGGTTTTATTTTCATGCTAGCATAAGCATAATACCATTAAGTTAAATAAACCTTTTCTATGCTATGCCCTATATTTCTCACGCTAATATGCAAAATAAAAAAATTTTAAACCTGCTTTCTTTGCAAGAAAAAAATTAGTTATTACTTATCACAAATATCTTTTTTAAATTTAATATGTTTTACATATCTAATCTGAGTTATATTCTATTAAAAATAGTAGTAGCCATAAACGGATATTCTACTTCTCCGTTTACAGCTGCTTCTACAAACCAAAAAAAAACTATTCAATTTTATTTATTAAATATTATGATAAATTCGGAACGCCTGTTTAATTCATGATCTTTTTCTGAGCACTTCACTCCATTTATACAATGATTAATCAACATTGTTTCTCCAAATCCTTCGCCTGTAACTCTTTCTTTTGCAACCCCAGCTTTTACAATATACTCTACTGTAGCAGCTGCTCTTTGTTTTGATAAACGCATATTAAATTCATCTCTACCCCTACTGTCTGTATGTGAATTCACTCGTAATGAAATATTTGGTCTGGCTAATAAGAGTTTTACAATTTTATCTAACTCTTCTTTAGATGATTCTCTTATTTGAAAACCTTCATAGTCAAAATAAATTGGTTCAAGTTTTAGCTTTTTAGTTAAATCGTCTCCTTCATTCAGTCTTACTCTTACATTAGCAACATTAATTTCCATTTCATCATATAAATCAGGCGATATCACTCTTTTTTCTAACTGTTGTAACATTGGAATTGACACAGTTTCTTCGATAAGTCCAACTTTCTTATATACTAATGTGTGCTTTTGAAATGGCTCAATAGAAAACGAATATTTACCTTCATTGTCAGTAAGATAACTAGTTATTTTATTAAATTCAGAATCGTAAACTTCAATTGTAACTCCTGCAATAGGAGCTCCTGTAATACTATCTTTCATTGTACCTGAAATAGTTGGCTTTATATCGAATGAAAAATTTACTGGACTTTTTTCTGTAAATCCGTACAAATCATCATTTCCCTCTCGATTTGACGAAAAATATCCTTTTTGATTTTCTCTGTTTATTCCATAAGCAAAATCGTCATAAGCTGAATTTACTCCGTCTCCCAGATTAACAACTTTATAAATACCTTCTTCGTCTTTTGCAGCTGCAAAAACATCTAACCCTCCTAATCCTGGATGTCCATTTGATGAAAAGTACAATGTACCTGAAGCATCTATAAAGGGATATGTTTCCCTGCCTAATGTGTTGATTTCGCTGCCTAATAATCTGATATCACTTATTCCATCTGCTTCTGTTATGCTCCCTACATATATATCTGAATTACCCATTTCGTTATTTCTGTCTGATACAAAATATAATTCTTTATCATCAGGACTTAAAGCAGGATGGCCTGATGAAAAACCGTCACTATTTACAGGATATGGCAATTCTTCAATATTTTTCCATTGATTATCGATATAATGCGCTTTATATATTTTTAAATAATTAATTTCTAATTTTTTACTTCTACCTAATTTCTTTGCCATATAATTACTCCCCGTAAAATACATGGTTTTACCGTCTTTTGTTATCACAGGTGTACTGTGATGAAATTTTGAATTTACATCTCCTTTTAAAATTTTAGGCTTTACTAATCCACCATCAGGAGTAATAGTTGCGCTATAAATATTAAAGTACGATCGATTGTCCCAACTGTTTTTTTGTGTCAATACTGAACTAGAGTTTTTGGATGTTGCATACAGTAGTTTGTCCTCACCCCAAAAAGCTGCCCCAAATTCTGATGAAGATGAATTAATTGTGACATTATTTAGCGTATAACGCCCCGATTGTTCTTTTATTTTAGACATGAAATTCTCAGGAAGCCAACTATCACTCATATCTCTTTTTCCTGTTTTTAAATAGTATTTTTTTAGGATAGTGGCAGCTTCAGAATATTTCTCTGCTGTTTTTAATGTTTGTGCATATCTAAAATAATATTCTGGTGCTATATCACCCCTAGTTTCCATCAACTTAGCATACCATTTTAGCGCTTCAAGGTAATTGGAATTATAATAATATGAATCTCCTAATCTGGCATATACATTCGCTGAGGCATTTCCTTTATTTGCTATTCTTTTATACAATTTACCTGCTTCTACAAATGCAAATTGATTGTAAGCTTCATTTGCTTTTTGCAATCTTTTATTCTGCATCTGCGCATAGCTTTCATGCATTATAAAAGACAAAAAGAAAATAAAAACAATAGTTAATTTTTTATAAATCATAATTCATCAAATTAATTATTAAAAGAACCTTGGCGTTATCATTTTATATACTGATTTTGAGGATATATCAAATCGCAAGAAAACCTCATGTGATCCTGAGTTGTAATTACCTATTTTTTGAGTATCAAAATCGTATGAATAGCCTATATTTAAACCTTGTGAAATCTGAAATCCAGCCATAGCACTTACTGCTGCATCCCATCTGTAGGCTGCTCCCAATGTTAACTTTTCCTCAAAAAGAAAGTTTGCTGACAAATCAACCGCAAGTGGTGATCCGCTTACTGTTTTTATCATCGCAGCAGGTTTAAATTTTATTGCATCTGATAATTCAAATACGTAACCCCCCATTGCATAAAAATGTTTTTTTCTAGAAGCTACCGAAACTTTAACATCGTCGTAGAATTCTGTTTCCAAAAACATTGGTACTGATATTCCAAAATACCATTTATCTGTATGGAAATATGCCCCTGCTCCTATGTTTGGAGAAAACTTACTTTCTAAACCTGTAAGTAGCATATCATTTCCTTCGTGAATGTTTAATTTAGTATAATCAATTTCCCAAAAGTTACCCACAGCACTCAGTCCAAGAGATAACTTTACCTCTTCGGATAACTGAATTGGATAAGAATAGTTAACTGAGAAAGTAGTTTCTTTTGTTGGTCCTATTTGATCATTAATAATAGATAATCCTAATCCTTGCCCATTTTCACTTACAGGTGTTTGAATAGAAAAACTTCCTGTTTTGGGTGCTCCATCTAATCCTACCCATTGTGCTCTATAAATTCCAAATATACTTGTAGCACCACTTGTTCCAGTATATCCTGGATTTAACGTCATGGTGTTGTACATATACTGTGTATATTGAGCATCCTGCTGCGCAAAAGATGGGTGAAAGCCAGCAAGAAATAACAATACTATTATTATTTTTTTCATATCCTTTTTAATTTTTAAATACTGATTTGAGTAATAATTTTAATTTGTATACTTCATTTTTAAATCAACATAGAATCTATATTTTAAAATAGTCTTCTGAAAAAAATTAATTGGTGCCTGGACAATGACATGTTCTACAGGATACAAGAATAAAAAGCAACAGCATAACAAAACCAAATAAAAACCTATATAAAATTAATTTAGTTGTATTTTTCATACTCTAATACTATATTTTATTAAACTCCAAAATTTTTTAGCCACTCCAGATAGCTATCGGGAGTGCACTAATTTCTACCAAATTTATTACTTATAAATATGCAAATAAAGTGGTAATTCTTCTTAATTAAGTAAAAAAGTACTCGTTTAAATTATCATTATTTTTTATTAGAAATAAAGATAACCCACTTTTTCTCTAGTGATGTCCTTACTTATTTTATATCTCAGTACATAAAAATAGGTTCCTGTAGATAATTTTTCACCTTTGCTAACTGTTGCCCTTCCTTCAGAAATTCCTTTAAACCAGTTTCCATCTATACCATATCCTGAAGTTTCAAACACTTTAACTCCCCATCTGTTATAAACTTCTAAGGTATTATCTGGATAAATTGATAATCCTTCTATAAAGAAGTAATCATTAATTCCGTCCTCATTAGGTGAAAAACCATTGTAAACAATTACATCTTCTTCTTTAGGAGGAAGTACTTTATTTATTCTCGCTAGTGTAAAAACACCATCCTTTGTAATTTTAGCTGTTACTGTTTTATTATCAGTATCTGTTGCTACATCATAAGACTTCCACTCTTTATCTTTTTCATCCCATCTTATAATACCGATAGAAGTATCATCTTTGAGATTCTTAATAATATCTCCTGGAGTCGTATTCTCATCCCATTCTAATGTTAATGCAAAATCAATAACGTTATCAGTTGTATCAAATTTCCAATACTCTGCATCATTAATCAGCAGTATCTTATCCTCTTTTTTATTATGTGGATATTTATCATTTGAATTTTTCTTAAAATATTCACTTGCATAATCTTTACCATCCTGACTACTTTGCCCAATGGTA
Organism: Flavobacterium sp. ALJ2; assembly: GCF_015594725.1. GTDB lineage: Bacteria > Bacteroidota > Bacteroidia > Flavobacteriales > Flavobacteriaceae > Flavobacterium. The sequence continues at coordinate 191,306 of NZ_JADNRC010000010.1, forward strand.
ATCGGTCTGTAATATCCTTCGTCACCAACAGGAAACTTAAATTCATTTTTTCCTTTTTGTTCTGCATTTCCAAGCACAAAACTCTGATTACTTGCTTTATCATGAGTAGCATTAGCTTCAAATACGATTTTTCCGTTGTAGTTAGAATTATCCACAATACCGTAATAGAAATTAGAAGTCCCCGATACACTTATGTCCCCAGTTAAAAGAAAAGCCGGTTGTGCTGACTTATTTTCAAACTGCACATCATTTAACTCAATGGGTAATGTTCCTGAAATAAGCTGTGGTCCTTTAGTACCTTTAAAATGGAGCAAACCTAAATCTTTTTGATTTGGATCTAATGATGGAGTAAATGTTACTATTCCATCATTATTAAAGTTTGCATAAACAACGAACACTCCGTCATTAATAACATCTCCAGTAGCAAAATTATTAAAATCTCCTACTGACGAGAACTGTGTATCACCCATCATTACTAATTCTCCTTTATTTACTGTTTGTGCGTTTAGTTTTCCGACTGTGCATACTGCCAGTATAATTGCACTTATATAAATTTTGGTCATAACTTTTATTTTAAAATGTTATCCATAAACATAATTTGTTATAATTTTTTTATATTAAAAATACACCTCTTTTTTCATACTCTAAAAAGAGGTGTATTTACTTTATCATATCATCCTTAAGGAATTGTATAACTTGTATTAATATTTCTCGCCTCTTTTAAATTGCCAACGCAACTGTGTATAAATGCAAAAAAAATATTTTAATTTTTATAGATGAAATGTTTCATATTCCTATAATTTTAATAAGGAACTGCAATTAAAAATTGCAGTTCCTTAAACTTTTTATTATTGATTATTTTTTTCTAAAATCAATTTTTCTAATTTTTCCAAACGCTCATTCATAGCTTTTGAACTTGCTTTTAATTCTTCAATTTCATTGTTTTTTGCATCAAGCTGTTTATCTTGCTCAATAACATGTAAATACAATTCTTCTGTTTTTTCCAGCAACTGTATTGACAATTCTGAAATATTAAATGCATATCCTTCGGCTGTTTTCTCCAATTGAGTTATAGGTGTTATTCCTGGTAAATGCTTGTTCTTTCTAATATATGCATCTACTTCAGATAGTGACTTAAATTTATACTCTGCTTTTATATCTGAAAAACCTTTGAAATAATCTTCAAACACATAATCGGCAAAATAGCTATTCACAGTCGTAATCGTTCCATTAACTCTCAACTTTTCATTTGGTACGGCAGATTTTTCAGTATATCCAATTCCAACCCATCCATTTGTATAGATATCCTCTGTATTTGAAGTTGCTCCTTTATTAGTAGTTGTACTAAACCAAGGCTCTTTTACTAATGGGGTTATATCTAATTTATGAGTCTCTGTCTCTTCATCTGTATAATCTAAAGTACCGTTTGCAAGTGTATTTACTTCAAGCTTAGTTACTGTTTCGGCTGCTTTTACTGCATTAGTTAAATCAACAACATTTCCTGTTACTCCATTTACTGTAGTCGTTAAATCTTTTCCGTTTAACGCATTAGATACTGTAGTTTTCAAATCTAATGCTACTGAAGCCGATACTCCGTTTACATTAGAGATTAATTTCCCTTCTGTTAACTTCAGTTCATTAGTAGTTCCAGCAGCTACTGCTTCT
>NZ_JADNRC010000011.1 GCF_015594725.1 Flavobacterium sp. ALJ2
ACCAAAAATGTAGAAGATCTCAACCTTGTTTCCAAAAATATTGATGAAATTAATAAGGCTGGAGGGTATTTGAAGTGGAAAAGTTTAAGGAATACTCAAGAAACAGGAATAAAATTACTTGGCGAATCAAAAATCAGAGATATTCCAGGGTTATCGGCTACAGAAAATTCAATTGTATATACTGAAGGAAATAAGATAATTGATGAAGTAGCAAAAATGTCAAATAGTAGTAAACCAGGAGCAGGTAGTGTTTTATTAAAAGACTCTAAATTCACTTCTGCTGTGAGTAACAAAACAGGGTTAAAGGAAGGTGAATTACCTGAAAGTCTCCATCCATTAGTATACGACTGGTTTAAAAACCCTTCTCTAAACGCTGAAGAATTAATAAGACGAGGACAACATGGAAAATGTGCAGAACCTGAGGCTATTTCTAAATGGTTATATGAATACGAAAAAAGAACAAAAATAAAAATTAAGACAAAAGATGAGGCTAGAGATGTTTTAAAAGGCACAAAATCAATTGCATTTGAGACAACAAATAAAGGCGCAAAAAATAAAACTATTATTGCTGAAATTGGAGAGATAAAACCAGCTTGCTTAAGTTGTAATCCATTCTTAGATTACTTCGGAATAGAGGAAATAAAAGTAAATGTTAATATAAAAATCGAATAATATGAATAATAATTTAACAATTGTATTAAATGAAGCTGGATGGTATAAAAATAGGACTATAAAAACCCAAATAGAAAATACTATTTTATATAAAATATTTCCAAAAAAGGTTCAAGATTTTCTCTGTGAATTTGGTAATTTAATAATTCATGCTGAAGATAAACTTGAAACGATAAATACTGATACCTCCTATTTAAATGACACAAAATTATATAATTATTATTTAAACTCTTATCAATTGGATAAGAAAATTGATTTAACAAAAAATAATGATTTAGAATATTATTATTCAACATTAATTGGCTTTCAATTGTATCCCGTTGCTGACTTAATAGAACAAAGTATTCTTTTAATGGATGAAAATGGGAGTTTTTATGTTATTGATTCCTTACCCCAACTTATCTGGATTTCTGATGAAGCTTTTGATGCTCTTGCTAAAATAACATTTGGCACAAGAGATATTGCTATTTTTAATGAACATAATTTAGAATGGATGGCTCCAATAGAAAAAGAATTGAATCGCGCCCTTCCTATCAATCCAATTTTGAAAAAAAACCCTTGGTAAAAATAATCTAAAGTAACTACATATTATTAATCGTTTTATTGCAGCCTACCAAATATCTTTTAGCAATATCATACCGTTTTTAAATTTGTTTTTTACATTTAAGTCAATTTTTTGTTGATAATTGTTATCATTGATTGAAGTAGCAAAAGCACTTGTTGTAACCGTTGAAGCAATTAAGAATTTTTCGGAAGAAGCTGTTTTGAATATTATTAGGAATACTTTTCAAGATTACGGGACTATAATAACTGGAAATTATAATTGTACTATCAATCCTCTTGAAAAAGTTGTCGAACTTTATGAACGCTTGGTATTGGCTGAAAAAGAAAAAGTAGAGTATTTAGAAAAATTACTCAAAGAAAAATAAATTCTCTAAAACGTATTTATTCTAGTAAATCTATTTGTAATACTTAGCGTTATAAGCTAGAGCACAAAAATAAAAAAGCCTTCTAAAGTTTAATTTTAGAAGGCTTTTACATTTAGAAATTGAAAATATAACAATAGTTTAATTTATTTCTTCACCAGATTATTGGTAATTTTCAATAAATAAGTTCCTTCTGGTAAATCCCCGCTACCGCACGAATCCTTTCGTGTGGTACCCTGATTAAAACTAAACATTCTAATAATTTATAAACGCATAATACTTTAAAAATGAGTAGAAATTATAGATTTTATACCCTTGATCCCCAAAATAATGTCTAACTTTTTGGGGGCAGTTCAACTCTTACTTTACGCAATTTTTTCATCCTCTTATAAATTGTAAATCCGATAATTCTCTCCCTACTTTGCGCCCACAAACTCATAATAAGAATGGCTCAAAGCATTTTTTTAAATTTTAAAGAAAAACCTCAATAATTTAATCTCTTCTTAAAAAATAATAAGACTGTAGCGTATATCTGTGCTATTGCTTGTAATATAATAATAAGAGCATTTAAAGGATGCGCATTAAACTCTTCTTTTATAAATGATGGAAATGCATTTATACCAAAAATAATTATAACGATTAAAAGATATTTAATCCAAGAGATTCCAAATCTAATGAGTAATCCCAAAACTAAAATAATAAAAATAGCAATTACACTTGTTATTGTAGCTGATTTCAACATAAGTATATCAGGGGATAATAAAAAACTAATTAAACCAAGACCCGCAGAAATAAAAAATAAATTTGATGATTTAATGTAATTTAGATTTGAAGAAATTCTCATTGTAAATTTTATCAAGAAGTTATAGTATGTTAAGAAAGCAAGAGATAAAAGTAATAAAAAATACAACTAAAGTAAATTTAAAAAAGAGAATGAGTATTGAAAATTATAGTGCTCCACTCCTCCATGGATTCTCATGAAAAACGATACGGATAATCTCCTGACTTAACACCAACAATACTAACAAAAAAGCTACAACATTACTGCTGTAGCTTTTGCAATTTATTAAAATTAAAGTTCGTTTTGCCCCTTAAGAGATTCTATTATATCTGGACTAGCAAAACTACCAGTTTGGCTCTAATCCGGGGTTTTCTGTTAATTCAATTTGTGGTATTGGCCATACAAATCTATGGTCAGTATAAGGTATAGTAGCTACCGTTAACGCTCCTGTATAAGCAGTTCCTAAAATGTAATCCGTAGAGGGAGGAGTCGTATTTGCAACTTTTGCAGGAACTCCATCAATACGAACTAAATCATCTCCTTGTAATCTGTGAATGTCTGACCATCTACGCCCTTCAGCAAGAAACTCAATTCTTCTTTCTACAATTATTGCATTAACTAAAGATGCTTGAGAACTTAACGTAGTGGCAGTATAGGTTTGTGCTACAGGATTAGCAAGAGATCTATCTCTTACAAGGTTTAGTAATCTCAATGATTCTGTTAAATTTGGAGATGCCAGACGAGCTTCTGCTTCAGCCATATTTAATATCACCTCTGCATATCTAATAACAGGAGCAGCATCGGTTCTATTTGTAACGTCTGTATATTTATTAGTGTATTTTACACCCGCAGAAGTATAAATCATTTTACCTTCTTCTCTTCTTTTATCATCAGCTAGCCAACTTGGATTCCTCCAAATTATAGGACTAATTGCAATTATAGCTCTTTGTTTATACATACTTGCCAAAGCACCATTTACTGTTGGATTAGAAGTAGAAGAATGTTGAATTGAGAAAATCGACTCTGTGTTATTCAAATTATTAGTCAACACAAAAGGAGTACCAGGAGCTGTTGTTAATGAATAAGCACCATTTAATTTTACTCCTTCAGCAATTACATTAGCCCAGTCTCTCTTATGAAGATATACTCTCGTTTTAAAAGCAATTGCAGCCCCTTTAGATCCTTTTGCAATAGTTTTAGTCGTAATTAAATTTTCAGCATCTGTTAAATCAGTCAGAATTTTAGCATAGCATTCTGCCACAGTATTTCTTGGTTTTAACTTTTCCGAAGCAATTTCTGCAGCTGTGTTTATTCCAACTTCTCTGTATATTACACCTGCATGTGTAGCTCCTGGAGTAAAATTGTATGGTCTTGCAAAGAAATTCAATAACTCAAAATGAGTGATTGCTCTTAAAAATTTAGCTTGTCCGATATAATCATCGGCAACAGCTTGAGTAATTATATTTTTAGCAACAGCCTCTATTACACCTTCAATCATCAAATTACATCTGTTAATTAACCTATAACCATCAACCCAGTAGTATACGTTATTTGCAGTAGTTGCATCATAACTACCTTCATAAGTATATTGAAAGAAAGCAGATGTATTAACAACATCTTCTCCTCTGCAATCTCCTTGTTCTACAAAAGCAGCTCCCCAAACATAACCTCTACCACCATTTGGGCTGTTAGTATTATATTGCCCAATAGCTGCAGCATTATAAACACCATTCATAGATGATTCAATAAGTGATGGTGTTGAGAATGCCATACCCTCAGATATATTATTAATTGGATCTAAGTCTAATATTTTTTCTTCTGTACATGCGTTCATCCCGAATACAACTACAAAAAGTAAAATTGTTTTTATTATATTTTTCATACGTCTTTATTATAAACTTACATTTATTCCCATTGATATCACTTTAGAACGTGGTGTACCATTAATATCTACACCAGCTGTCTCCATTTCAGGATTAATCCCTTTATAATCAGAAATTAACCAAATGTTTTGCCCTTGCGCAAAAATCCTGAAACTGTTAACCCCAATTTTGTCTAATAACATTTTTGGCAATGAATAGCCTATACTAATATTATCAAGTGAAATAAAATCACCTTTTTCAACAAAACGAGAAGTTGCACTACCATTAAGATTTGTTGTGTTATTTGTACTAGCATATAGCCTTGGTGTCCATCCGTCTCCAGGATTATCAACACTTTGCCATCTACCTAAAATCTCTGTCCCATTATTATTAAAATTTTGGTTCATCAATTCTCTTCTTGTGGCATTGAATACTTTATTTCCGCCACTAAATCTGAACATGAGACCAAAATCAATATTTTTATATTTCATGTTAGAGCTAACTGATCCAAAATAAGTTGGAAGCGTATTACCTAAAATTACTTTGTCAGCAGTACCTAATGACGCAACAGTACTTGTTTCAGAAGGATTAGCAGGATTGTAAACAGAATAGGATGCTCCAGGTAAATTTCCTTGTACTAGACTTCCATCTGCTTTGTAATAAACTGGATTACCATTTGCTTTGTTAACACCATAATATTTAAACCCATAAAGAGAATTAATAGATTCCCCTTTTCTAATAATAATATTTGGAGCAATATTTGTATCTGCTGTATAGGATCCTCCAATAATATCACCACTAGGCAAAGAGGTTACTTCGTTTTTAGAAAGTGTCACGTTAGTTGCAATATCCCATAAAAAATTCTTTGTGTTTATAGCTTTAAAGGCTAAAGCAAACTCATACCCTTCATTAAACATTTTACCTACATTACTATTTATAATACTTCCAGGAATACCTAAAGATGAATTAACTGGCGCTTCTAAAACTAAGCCATCAATGTCATTTTTGTAATAATCAAAAGCGAAAGTTAATCGATTATTAAGGAATCCAAGATCAACCCCTATATCAGTTTTTGTACTTGTTTCCCATTGTAACAAACTATTACCAAATTGAGAATATCCAATACCATTTAAATCTCCGTAAGGGGAACTAATAGTTAATCCTTTTGAAGGATAAGAAATTCCACGTAACACATCTACGTTACCAACTTCAGAATAAGATACTCTTAATTTTAAATCGGAAACTGTATTACTTATTCTTTCCATGAAATTTTCCTTAGACACTGCCCAACCTGCTGAAATTCCAGGAAAATTATTCCATCTAACATTAGATTCAAATTGTGAGATTCCATCACGTCTGATAGATGCTTGAATAAAGTATTTTTCTTTAAAATTATAATTCAAACGTCCTAAATAAGAAATAATACCTTTTTCTGTAATACCTCCTCCTGAATTTTTAGTAGTATATGAATTCGTTACTAAGTTTTTATCATAAAAATCACTCAATAAATCAGATCCTGAGCCCCAAAATGTTTTTGTTTGTGATTTTTGATATTCTGCTACAGCAGTAATTCCTAGGTTATGATTTTCAGCAAAAGTCTTCTTATAGTTTAAAATATTTTGCCAATTCCACCTTGTTAAATCTGTAACATCATTATATAAATAACCATTTCTACTTGCTCCATCACCATGAACTGGATTCCAGTATTGAAAACCATTAGTAATAGCATTATCAGAACTTACTTGTAATTTATAGCTTAAATCAGAAGTAATTTTTGCATTTGCATAAATACTAGCCAAAGTTCTTTGTGTTTTTGATTTATACACATTGTTATTAAGTGCGTAAACTATATTTGAAATATTATCACCAACAATATCATTATTATCCCATTTACCAACGGTATTTCTTTCTAATGGTAGTGTTAAATTATAACCAGTTGGATTATTTGCATCATAAATGGGAGTATTAGGTAATTGTCTAATCACATTAAATATATTACCCGAAAGTCCACTACTACTAGTATTTAAACCATTATATTCCGTTCTAGTCATACTTAGATTAGTACCAATATCTAACCATTTATTTATCTGTTGATCAATATTAGTTCTAATAGAATATCTATTCATACTATTTGCTAAGTTGATACCTTCTTGATCCGTATAACCTAAAGAAAGATAATACTTAGTTTTATCAGAGCCTCCACTAAAACTGAGATTGTATGTCATCTGAGGAGCATTTCTCAATACCGCACTTTGCCAATCTGTATTATAAGTACTCCCTACAGCCCATGGTGTTTGATTTCTGTTAGCTCTTTTCTCATTAGAAATTGTAATAAAATCAGGAGTTTCTAATAAATCATATTTTTTATATGCACTAGCAACACCAAAAACACTTGAATAATTTACTTTAAGAGCTCCTTTTTTACCACTTTTAGTAGTTATCAAGATTACGCCATTAGCAGCTCTAGATCCATAGATAGCAGTTGAAGCTCCATCTTTAAGAACATCGAAAGATTCAATATCATCAGGATTAATATCTGCTAATCCATTTGTAGCTGAAACACCACCAATATCACCAGAGTAAATTGGAACACCATCAACAACAATTAAAGGCTCTGTCAAACCAGAAATAGATGCTATACCTCTGATTCTAATTTTTGGAGCGCCTCCAATAATTCCAGAATTAGTTAAAACTTGGACCCCTGTTGCTCTTCCTGCTAATACTCCTTCAAAACTTGGTGTTACCAAGTTTGCAATATCACCTCCTGCAATTCTAGATATTGACCCTGTTACTTCTTTTCTTTTTTGAACACCATAACCCACAACTACGACCTCATCAAGTGTATTGTCAGAGGATTGCATCTTCATATTAATTACTGAAGAAGCACCAACTGTGGCCGTCATATCCTGCATTCCCATATAAGAAAACACAAGAACATCTCCTGTTTTTGCCTTAACAGAATATTTACCGTCAAAATCCGTCTGCACACCTGTTTTTGTTCCTTTAACAATAACGTTTACACCTGGAATTGGACCCGATATTGCTTCTGAAACAATTCCAGAAATAATTTTCTCTTGTGCAAAAGAGAACTGCATGGTTAACGCTACAAATAATGTTAAAGCCCATGTGAATTTTACCTTCATATTAAATTATTTTTGGTTAATAATTCATCAAAAATGATAAATTATTCCTACAATAGCAATTTTTTTAAATAAAAATAAAATATTTTTCTTACTTTATATTGTTAACAAAAAGAAAATAAACTAAAAAAGGTAAGATTAAATGGCGTTATCATCAATTATAGTCAAAAATTTACAAATAATAATTCAATATTTTTAACAAGAAACAAAATGTTAAATTTTAACATTTTATAATTAAAAGATTTAACAGTCTTAATTTGAAAGCAACTTATCGCATATCAATTATTATTTTTAAGAGCCTATTTCAAGAAAAATTTATAATATTTGCGATTAAAAACAAAGGATGCTTCAACTCAATTTTTCAGGATATAATTTAGAATCGGGAACCGACGAAGCTGGTCGTGGCTGTCTAGCTGGACCAGTAACTGCTGCTGCTGTAATTTTGCCCCTTCATTTTGAGAATAAAACGCTAAATGACAGTAAGCAATTATCTGAAAAAGCGAGAGAAAATCTTAAGCATATAATCGAAGATCAGGCCATTTCATTTGCCATCACCCATTTGCATCCCAATGAAATAGATGAAATTAATATCCTAAATGCCTCCATGAAAGGAATGCAGGAATGCATCCTGAAATTAAATCAAATTCCTGAATTTATTATTGTAGATGGTAACAGAATGCTAAATGCAAAACTGGGATTAAAAAACACTACTGGAAAACAATTCTCACAAGAAGAAATCGAATTATTAAAATCTATTCCGAACCAGAGTATTATAAAAGGCGATGCTAAATTTTTAAGTATTGCAGCTGCATCTGTTCTTGCCAAAACCTATCGCGACGAATATATGAACAAGATTCATGAAGAATTTCCGATGTACAATTGGAAAAAAAACAAAGGGTATCCAACCAAGGAGCATCGCGAAGCAATTAAGAAATATGGCCCTACTAAGTACCACCGAATGTCTTTTAGGCTATTACCTGATCAATTGGAATTGTTTTAAATTAATTCCTTGATAAATCAGACCTCACTTTTATTTTTCGCCTATAATATATAAATCCGGCATAGCCTGATTTATAAAACACTATTAATAAGCAAATTATACCCCTTTGTAGCATCACTTTGATTCAAGTTCCATCTGAATATTACAACGCTCATAAGACGTTGGCCGACCAACAACTTTATTAAACCCAAACTTATGATAGAGATTAATTGCTGGTTTTAAAATAGTATTGCTTTCCAGATAAATTTTGCTATCTCTTTGGCAATTTTAGATATAGTAATTTCCTTTTCTTCAGAGAGCTAATAAAATACAGGAAACCATTTTGGAATAAAATCGATCCCATGAAGCTCATAAATCTTAGCTCCATCATCAGTAATCATTGTAGTCATCAAACGCAATCGGTTTCCTAAAGCCATCTTACCTACTTTATTAAAAAACTCCATATTATAATTATACAACTAGTTATGCAAGTGTAATAGAAACGAAACTGATACCAAATAGTTTAATTACTGCAATCTTAGAAATAACAAGGTTTTAAAACTAAATAATTTGTATTTTCGTTCTACAGAAAAACATATCAATATATACATCGGAAAACAATTGAATGCTTAAATCTATTTAATTATCCTTCAGTAAAACCTAGCTAAAGTCTACTTTTACAAATAGAACTTAAATGCTGTAACTTTCAAAAAACTAAAATTATGACAAAACGAGCTAATAAATACAAACTTACTTTGGAACAGGTTTCTTTAATGAAAGAAGAAGCTGTTTTCTCTCAACCTTTATCATTAGAATTTGAAAATCATGATGAGATTTTTAAAATTATCGATATAATCAAAGAAAAAAAACTTTTTGAAAATGAAAATCAATCTACAGAATTTGCCATTGGATTAAAACTGTTTAGCGAAGTAATGCTCAAAAATAGAAAGCATCCACTTTTTGAGGAATTTTTCCCAGAATTTGGAGCATTCATGAAAAAACTAAAAAGCCAATAATTACATAATAAACGGAATCTATTGGGTACAATTACTTTTAATAGGTATAACTAGCTTTTTTACAGAATTTAAAAAAAATTTACAATCCTAGAATTATCCCTTAATAAGTCGAATCCCAAAGCCGAAAATGTAATTCTGTTTTTTTTGTTTAAAGTTTCAGATTAAAAAACTTTGCGTTCACTTGCGTAAGAAGGCTAAAAATCTGCCAAATCTGCGTGCAGGAAAATAACCTGCGTAGACGATCTAATAATGTCCAAAGTGTTAATCTAAATAAATTCTGCCTCAAACAAAGCCGTGAAATGTTTTAAAATTTTAGCTTTTACTTCGGCTTCATCAACTTTATCTACACCAAGTTCTACCTGAAGTGAAGTAACTGCTTTACCACGAATTCCACACGGAATAATATTATCAAAATAACCTAAATCAGCATTTACATTCAAAGCAAAACCATGCATGGTTACCCAGCGTGAAGCGCGTACTCCCAATGCACAAATTTTTCGAGCAAACGGAGTTCCTACTCCCAGCCAAACTCCTGTTTCGCCTTCGCTTCGACCACATTCTAAACCGTATTCCTGAAGAGTCAGAATAATAGATTCCTCCAGTAATCGCAAGTATTTATGAATATCGGTAAAGAAATTTTCTAAATCCAGAATAGGATATCCTACTATTTGCCCTGGACCATGATAGGTAATATCGCCACCACGGTTTATTTTATAAAAAGTTGCTCCTTTGGCTTCTAGTTGTTTTTCAGACAATAATAAATTACTTAAATCACCACTTTTCCCCAAAGTATATACATGTGGATGTTCTACAAAAAGAAAATAATTAGGAGTTGGCAAATCAAGTTCTTCTCTCCTATTCTTAATTTTTAAATCTACAATAGCCGCAAATAATTCCTCTTGATATTCCCAAGTTGATTTATAATCTTTTTGACCTAAATCTTGAAGTTGAATTTTTTTATTCATTGTATTATTTTTCAAACTCTACCTCAAGTCCCAATTTAGTTGGGTTTTCCATATAATCTATAAATGGGTATTGAATGGTTATTGTTTTTCGGTCTTCGCTAAACAAAGCATTTGCATTAGATACTTTCTTTACTTTTTTAGGGAAACGGTATTTTATAACATAACTAGAAGATGCGAAAATCATTCTATACATTCCTAACGAATCTGCCACGGCCTTAATAGTTTCTTTGGAATTTAAAACAACCTTTTTGTTGAATTTTTTTCCATCGTAATTAAAACTAACTATACTATTATTACTAAAACTCCCATCGAAAGGCAGTTTGCCTTCTGATGATTTATTTTTTTCAATATTTTGAATTGCACTTAAGCTTTTCACCATATCCTGTAGTTCGTTTACATTTTTAAAATCGGTTTTTAAATTTAATAAAAACTGATTTTGTTCTGTATTCATCTTCATATGAACCATGAAATTCTCAAGTTTTTTTAGTTCTTTTTGCTCTTCTAGAGAAAGTTTCGCAATACTGTCTTTTTTGTTTTTAAACATTTCTTTGAACGAAAAAGTAGAATCGATGTTTTGTTTTGACTCATTCATTTCATTTCCCAATTGTTCTCCAGCCATAGCCATAAGTGCCGACCCATCCATCTCAAGCGAGAATTTACCTGTTCCATCAGCCGCAACATCAATGTTTTCTGTAAAAGTACAACTCGTTAAAGTTACCAATAAAAAGAAAAAACTAATAAATTTTAATAGTCTCATATCTAGATTATATTTTTCTTCAAAGATACGAAGTCTATTTAAAAATAGAAACAGAAAGATGCTAAGTTCTAAAGATACATATTACTGTTTTATTCTAAAACTACTTCTAAATTAGTACTCACTGGGTCTTCCAAACATTCTAAAAGTTGAAACGTAAGCGTTAATGATTTTTTATCTGAACTAAGTATTGCAGTAGCATTCGAAACCGATTTTATCCTACGAGGGAAATTATATTTAAGTACATAAGTCTGCGTTAAATCTTTGGAGTTGATTTTAGATTTAAAAATTTTTATTTGATTTTTATTTTTCTGAATTTCAGCCTCATTGATAACATTTAAAGTCCGTTTAAAAACCGTTCCATCAAAACTATACTGTGCGTCAAAAAAATGTTTTTCGGCAGTAAGTGCGTAATTGTTTTGAAGATCAGATGCATAATCTTCTGTATTGTATAAATTAGGCACTATCTCTATTTTAGTAAAAGGAAATACAATTGTAGTCTTAAACTCCTTATCGAAAGAACTCTTTTTTACATGTACTTTTACATTTGCATATTTTTGAAATAATTGCTGTTCTGATTGCGTATATTTTAAAAAAGTCTCGTTATATTTTGTAATGTAATCCTGAAAAACATAAGTTGTATCTTTAAATTTTTCTTCTTTAGAGTACTTTTCTCCCGACAAAAGCATATAGCTATGCTCATCTCGAAGCTGAACTACTTCAATAGTTCCGCTTCCATCTGTATTGATCGTTATTGTTTCTGTTACCTGGCAGCTTGTGAGGAACAATAGAATTAGGAAAGTCTTTATTTTGTTCATTCTCTTTTTTATGGGTTGGTCATCCTAAATTATCGACACTATTTTCATCACGAAGAGAATAAATTTCGACCTTACCACTTCCGTCTGAATTTATAGTTATAGTTTCTGTTACGCTACAGCTTACAAGAAGCTTTGTCATTATTAATGTTGAAATGTACTTCATTTTGTATTAAAGTAATTTATTTGAGTGACTAAGATAATGTGTTTTCAAGTTGATTCTTATATTTTTTTTGTTTGCTTTTGTCTTTTGTGAGCAACTAGTTCTTCTTATTTCTAATTTTCTGTTTCTATTCTCTTCTAATTTTGATTTATCTCGCATAATTACTTCGTTCCTCGCAAATACAAAAATGCCCAACCAAAAATATCTTTTGAAAACTTAAAATTTCTAATCTAGCCCCGATAGAAATGAAAATCCTTTTGTGCCGGTGTTCGGCATAAAAGATTGAAATGAATAGCGGGACAAAAGGTCTTTGAAATGCAATAAATTACTGCTTCAAAAAATCTAAAACCTGCATTCTGAAATCTACATTCTTTTCTTTATCTTTGCACACTTAAAAAACAGTATATAATGGCATTATCTGAACAAGAAATCATCCGAAGAGAGAAACTTCAAAACTTACGCAACTTAGGAATCAATCCTTATCCTGCTAATCTTTTTCCTGTAAATCATACTTCGAAACAAATTAAGGAGTCTTTTGAAGAAGGTAAGAAGGTTATTGTTGCTGGACGTTTGATGAGTGTGAGAGATCAGGGAAAAGCCTGTTTTGCTGAATTACAAGATAGCGAAGGACGTATTCAATTATACGTTAATCGCGATGTTTTGTGTGAAGGTGATGATAAAACATTATACAATCAGGTATTTAAAAAATTAACTGACTTAGGCGATTTCATTGGTATTGAAGGTGAATTGTTTACGACTAAAGTTGGTGCGCAATGTATTCGCGTAGATGGGTTTACTTTTTTAAGTAAAACATTACGTCCACTTCCTTTACCAAAAGTAGACGAAGACGGAAATGTACATGATGCTTTTAATGACCCTGAATTGCGTTACAGAATGCGTTATGTAGATTTAACCGTGAATCCGCAAGTTAAAGAAAACTTTATCAAACGTACGAAGTTGTATACTGCCATGCGTGGCTATTTTAACGATATGGGATATCTTGAAGTTGAAACTCCGATTTTACAATCAATTCCAGGTGGAGCTTCGGCAAGACCATTTATCACACATCATAATTCGCTTGACATTCCGCTTTACATGCGTATTGCAAACGAATTGTATTTAAAAAGATTAATTGTTGGTGGTTTTGAAGGTGTATATGAGTTCTCTAAAAACTTTAGAAATGAAGGAATGGACAGAACGCATAACCCTGAATTTACCGCTATGGAAATATATGTAGCCTACAAAGACTACAACTGGATGATGGAATTTGCTGAAGGTTTACTTGAGCATTGTGCTATCGCAGTAAACGGTACTAGCGAAGTTACTTTTGGTGAACACCAAATTAACTTTAAAGCACCTTATGCTCGTGTTACAATGACCGATTCTATCAAACATTTTACAGGTTTTGACATTTCTGGTAAAACAGAAGAAGAGTTGTTTGATGCTGCAAGAGGAATGGGAATTGACGTTGATAAAACAATGGGGAAAGGAAAACTGATTGATGAAATTTTTGGAGCCAAATGCGAAGGAAATTACATTCAGCCAACTTTTATTACTGATTATCCTAAAGAGATGTCGCCTCTTTGTAAAGAGCACCGTGACAATCCAGAACTTACGGAGCGTTTTGAATTAATGGTTTGTGGTAAAGAAATAGCAAATGCTTATTCTGAATTGAATGACCCAATAGACCAACGTGAGCGTTTTGAAGACCAAATGCGTTTGTCTGAAAAAGGGGATGATGAAGCTAATGGTATTATCGACGAAGATTTCTTAAGAGCACTAGAATATGGTATGCCTCCAACATCTGGAATGGGAATTGGAATGGATCGTTTGATTATGTACTTAACTAATAATGCATCTATCCAAGAAGTATTATTGTTCCCACAAATGCGTCCTGAGAAAAAACAAATTGCTATTGAATTAACTGATGAGGAAAAATTAATCATCGACCTATTAAAAGTAAATGAAAACAAAATGGAATTAGCACACCTTAAAGTTACCACTGCTTTAAGCGGTAAAAAATGGGATGCTTCTATGAAAAACTTATCTAAACATGGTTTGACTAAAGTTGCCGTAGATGGTGAATTCAAATTTGTAGAATTAGTTGGGTAATTCCTTCTTTAATATAAAAATACAAACCCGACGGATTTTAAAATCTGTCGGGTTTTTTCATTAAATTTATATGCCTTTGATTAATCAAAATTATACTATTATGGGTACTTTAGAAATATTTGACAAGTTAAAAAACATCGAAAATGTGAGTCTACTTGAAAAAATAAGAAGCCTTCTAAAAAGTGTAGATTCTTCTGAAATATACCAATTAAAACAATGTGAAATAGATGTACTAAAAAAAAGTGAAGAAGACTTAAAATACGGCAGAGTTATATCCCAAGAAAATTTAGAATAGCTATCAAAACAAAAAAAACCTAATTACAATCATATTTCCGAGAATAAAAGACAAAAAAAGAGCTTCGTAATTGAAGCTCTTTTTTGTTATTTCACTTTTTAAAATGAAATTTTCTCATATTTTTTATTATCAATATCTAAAATTTCAGGAGATTCTGCAGGAACATCCCCTTTCCATTTTTCCTGAACTGAAGGATTAGAAGGGTACTTTCCGTTTTTCATTTTTACATTATACAAAATCCCTTTACTGCTTACTATAAGATCTCGAAATTTCTCTGAAGCACCTGAACCTACAAAAATAGGAAAATCAGTTACTGTAAATTTATTCAACAAGCTTCCATCGTTATTTAAAACAAAACCTGAACATCCTCCTGAACCACAAAAATAAGGATTAGAAAAGCCTACGATATACTCGTCTTTTCCATCATTATTTAAATCAAAGGCATCGTAGTAAAAAAAACGATCTTCTTTTGTCATTGCTGCCAAATCATTCTTCAATAATACTGTAGTTAATTGTTTACGAATCAAATCAACAACTTTAGCATCTATTGATTGTGAATTATTATTTACCATTACTGTGTCTCTTTTGGCTTCTCCTTCCACAGTCGTAGAGTCAATTTTTACTACATCGGCAGGAGTTTCTTTTTTCTGGCAAGAATGTAAACTAATTAATGCTAAGCCAATAAAGATTGTCTTTCTCATGATTTTATTATTTTTTTATAACCGTTAAATTTACAAAAATATATTTTACCACATACAAGTAAATCTACTCTACACCAATAGAGCCAATTTATTTTCAATATCTTTTTTTACTAGTAATTCTTTAATATTACAATAGGTTACAAGTGCAATTTGCGTTAGGGCTTCGTTTGTAAAAAAAGCCTGATGTGCTGTCACCAATACATTTGGAAAACTCATTAACCGCTGAATTGCATCATCTTTTATAATATCTTCAGAAAGGTCTCTAAAAAATAATTTTTCTTCCTGTTCGTATACATCAATACCCAAATAGCCTACTTTACCTTCTTTAAGTGCTTCGATAACACTTGCCGTTTCTATCAATCCGCCACGGCTTGTATTAATAATCATGACACTATTTTTCATTTGTGCCAATGAGTTCTTATTTATAATATGCTTTGTTTTTTCGTTTAACGGACAATGCAATGAAATAATATCACTTTCCTTAAAGACAGTATCTAAATCGGTAAATACAACGCCTTCTTTTTCCATTTCGGGATTTATAGTAATATCATAAGCAAGAATTTTACAACCAAAACCTTTTCCTGTTTTTGAGAAAGCTTTCCCAATATTTCCTGTTCCTATTATTCCTATTGTTTTGCCATTCAAATCAAATCCTAACAATCCATTCAAAGAAAAATTCTGCTCACGAACTCTGTTATACGCCTTATGGGTTTTACGATTAAGTGTAAGGATCATTGCCATGGCATGTTCTGCAACGGCTTCGGGAGAATAAGCCGGAACTCTACATACCTGAATTCCGTATCGCTTTGCAGCTTCTAGATTAACATTATTAAATCCTGCGCAACGTAAAGCAATAATTCGCACTCCCTTTTCTGACAATTGCTTAATTACCAATTCATCGACAATATCATTTACAAAAACACAGATAATATTTGAACTCTGAATTAAATTTACAGTATGTTTATTAAGTTGCGTTTCAAAAAATTCCAAATCAAATCCGAACTCACAATTATGCTTATTAAAAAAAGTTTTATCATATGGTTGAGCCGAGAAAAATGTTATTTTATTCATACCTGCTACTCTATCTAAATCCATATGTCTCCTTCTTTAAAATTAGAATTGTTTATTCATTAAAATTAAGCAATTAATCGTAAAGTATTTTTTTATAGGCAATAAAAAAGAGCTCCAATTGAAGCTCTTTTTTATATTATTTTATTTTCTTAATTACAATATGTTTGGATTTTAATTTTTTATCTTCTGCATATTTTAGCAGCTGTTTACCAGCTTCTACGTTACGATCTGATGATAACACATTGGCTCCATTAGCAACTAATTTATAATATAACTCGTCTCCTTTGGCAGCAGCACTTTTATCAAGATTCCCCATTGTTCCTAAAATACAAGAAATCTTTCGGCTATGTAAATATTCATATACTTCTGGTGCAGGTTCTTTAGTACCCACAAATGCGATCATTTTATCGGCTTTAACCCCTAATTTCTCCATACGCTCCACATCTTCTTTTCCTCTTGCCGAAACCGAAATCATTAAATCTGGCGCCAGCTTAGCGGCCTCAGCTGCTTGTGTTGCATTATAAGTAATAATTACTGAATAAGCCTCTGCTTTGTTTCTTCTTACTGCATCAATAATCAGTTGCATTGGAACCCCTTTTTTAATATCGAGGTTATAAATTACTTTGTCTTTACCCCATTGCAGGATTTGATCTAAAGTTTCAATTTTATATGGAGTCACATTTCCTTCTGTATCTTTTAAAAAAAGCTGTTGCAATTCTTGATACGTATATCCTTCAATTACACCAGTTCCAGTTGTTGTTCTGTCTAGCGTATTATCATGCATCATTACCAAAACTGAATCCTTGCTAAAAGCGATATCCGTTTCTACGATTGTTGGATTATACTTTATTGCATTAGCAAATGTTTGTGTACAATTTTCAGGAAAACCAACTGTTGGCCCACCTCGATGTGCACTTACCAATGGCATTGTTTTTTTAGAATAATTTAAAAACCGCTGCAATTCTTTGGATGTTTTGAACTTTAATAAATATTCATTTTCCTGAGAAAAACCAAAATTGAAAATGAACGAAACCAAAACTACAAACCATAAATTTTTATTCTGAAACATATTATATTTATTAAAATTGGACTGTAAACTTAAGCAATTCCAATTATGTAGGGCATTATTTAAAAGTGAAATTATTTTAAATATTCTTTTCCATGTACCATAATAACGCCTTCTTTTGGATATAAAAAAGAGACATCATAACCTAAGCTCATAAGCATTTTTAGACCATCAATAGACTCTATCTTGTTTTTTCCATTCCAGCCCATTTTCAAACCATATAAAATACATTCTCTAATATATTTAGGCCTATTCAAATTGACGAATTCTTCTTCTTTAGTAGATAATCTGATTAGCTTCACACCTGTTTTCAAAGGGTTTCCTGCATATAAATCTTCCCATGTGACAAAATTAATTTTCAATGGGCTTTGTTTATAACTATCTAAGAATATTGTTATTTCAAATGTTGCAATCTCCGTATTAAGTCCAAATCCATTCATGCATTTATAGCGATAGACATTATCCTCAACTGTAATTTTTCTTAATGCCATCAGTGCTTATTTATTCTCTAAATTTTAAATGATCGGTACTAAATAACAAACCAATTCCGCTGTAAGGATCTCTTCTTAAGTCATAAAAATTAGTTATTCCTTCCAAATCTTTATATAAA
The DNA here is from genome assembly GCF_015594725.1 of Flavobacterium sp. ALJ2. Taxonomy (GTDB): domain Bacteria; phylum Bacteroidota; class Bacteroidia; order Flavobacteriales; family Flavobacteriaceae; genus Flavobacterium. The sequence continues at coordinate 17,929 of NZ_JADNRC010000011.1, forward strand.
TCGACAATTATTGAACTTGGCATAAATCCGTCTATTGTGTGTCTTATAATAGTATCAGCAAGACAAACCAGTTCTTTTGTAGCATTTGTTACACCTACATTATTTCCAGTTTCCCAATCCCAAATTATCCAATCCCAATTGTGTTGTTTAAGAACACAGTCCATCCATAAATAAGACAGGTTATTAATTTTTATCTTTTCTAATTCTTTCCCTTTCCAGTACTCAACACTTTCTATTATTGCTTGAATTGCAATATCAGTTTCACCATAAATAAAATCAGGATTTGAAACCTGAATAATTTTTGCAGCATCTTTTATTTTAGCATCAATCGATTTAGCTTCCTTTCCATTTGGCTTTCTCAAAAATGCAAACTCAATATCCTGTCGTTCAAAAACAGTTCCTGCTGATTTCTCAAGCATTTCTGTTGGAATACATTTTGTATTAGAATTTTCATCAAGAAATTCATCTTTAGGATTGAAAGAAAAGTTCTCATCCTCATAAAAACTAGAACAATACCTTTCCTCAATTTCTTTTATCAGCTTATAATGCAGCACATAATTTACATCTCCTTGTAGTTCATCTTCGTTTTTAAACCTGCAAAAATAATCCGGCTGTAACATCCAGTATAAACAAAGCGCAGTGCCCTTATCAAGATGTTTTTGTTTGATAATCCATTCAAAAGGTTCAATTCCGTCGTCATAATTCCAATGCTGAACAAACTGATGTAACTCAGAAGCAGTTAATTTTTGATACGACATTTCATTATTAACAGCTTTAAGAACCCTATTTTTACTTTTCTTATTAAACTCCATTCTTTATTTTTACTCCTATCGGTTTTAATTTATTCAATCGCTTCACAAATTTAAAAACCTATTCTCACAAACCATCAGGATAGTGTGTAATTTCCTTTAATTACTACACATAAAACTTCTATACCCGTAAATCTTTAAATTATTAAAAACCATTTATTTAGTATCGCCTTTATTAACGGACAAAACAGAAACATCATATCCCAGATTAGCTACTATTTCTAATCCATCAAGTGGTTCCAGCTTATTTTTTCCAGTCCATCCTTTTTGCAGACCATATAAAATACATTCTCTAACATATTTAGGTCTATTTAGGTTAACAACCTCCTTTTTACCAGTTAATGACTCAGAGAGTGGAAATCCAAAATTTAAAGGAAATCCAATTATTGGATCATCCCATGTTCGAAAATCAACTAATAATGGAGTTAACTTATAATCTTTCAAAAATATTTTTATTGTCAATATACCTTCCTGGGCTGGTAAATCAATCTTACCAGTCATTATATAGAGATAAATATTATCCTTGACTATTATTTTTCTTAATTTCATATCTACAAATAAAACCTTGTAAAATTAAGGCGTAAATCTTACAAAACAAACTTAATAAATCTCAAACATTATCAATCCTACTACAGCGTATAATTCAGCTTTATACGCCTGCGGTAAATAGCTTTCATAGCGTCATTAGATCAATTTTAGCCAATAGGAATCATTCCGTTTAAACCCACCAAAAATTCACCTTTCCCTACCTCTAGTCCAAGTGTCCCAAAAAGAATATCTCTCGAATAATTAAATTAGTTTCCGTATTGGCACTTTTTAAAACCGCATTACTACAAGTTTTTTCCTTACACTTCTAGAATTAACTCATTTGATCCAAATGAGTTATCAAATTTTAATCTGATCTTACCTGTTCAGGAAACTTCATCATCACTTTAACACACTGAGATAAAACAACTACTGCTTTATATAATATTTCTTTCATTTTTGAGTTTTATATTCTTTAGAGGTATCTAAAAACAATATGTGTATAGGCTTACCTAAAATGACACTAATCAATGAAATAGCAAAATACAAAAGTATTTTTAATTAAAATTTAAGAAATACTTCCAGATGGAAAAAAAACAAATCTGAATTATGATATAAACATTAAATCGACTTTATCCAGAAGAGTTTTTTTTATCAGATGAAGAAGGCTTTTCGGAATCGATAGCTTTAGCCAATTCTTTCATTAAATGATACTTCTCATTACACTGCATAATAGGCTGCGTTTTATTCTCTCAAAGTACCGTAGAAAAATGTAATCATAATTTACAATATATTCCATAACTGTGAATACTGGTTTTAGAAAAATAACTAGAATCAATATAGAGACCTTTTTTTACGATTCGATTTAAAGAAATAAAAATTGTCATATCGTCTGTTAAATAAATTATAATTAAAAAAAGTGCATTAAACCTATTTATTTTATAAATGTCTAACATCAATAACCTTTTAAAACAAACAAATCATGAAAAAATTATTTATCGCTGCTTTATTGTTCGTTGGAATGGTAAGCTTTGCTCAAGACGCTACTCAACCTGTTAAACAACAAAGAGAAAGGTTGACTCCTGAACAACGAAATGAGAAAAAATTAAAAAAACTGACTACTGAATTAAACTTAGATGCCAACCAGCAAACTCAGGTTGGAAAGTTACTAGCTGACAGAAGTGCCAATGCACAAAAACATATGGAAATGCGTAAAGCTAGAAAAGACAGTAGTGTAAAACCAACTGCCGAAGAAAAAGCAACTCTTAAAAAAGAAATAATGGACGAAAAAGCTGTAACTGAAACTCAAATGAAATCAATCTTAAATGCTGAGCAATACAAAAAATGGACTGTAATGAAAGATGAAAACAAAGAGAAGATGAAAGAAAGAAAAAACAAACTATAATCCAGAATCCACAAAAAAACTTCCAGCTCAAACTGGAAGTTTTTTTTTTACCATTAAGAGATTAAGTTTCTATTCTTAATTCTGTATTATATATCTATAAGGTTAAAAAGTTTTAGAAACTTTGTCAATTGCTTGAATAGTAAAATCTAAATCTTCGTATGTCAATGCATCCGTAATAAACCATGTTTCATATGCCGAAGGGGCAATATAAACTCCTTCATTCAATAATCCGTGGAAGAATTTCTTGAATGTTTCGTTATCTCCATTAGCTGCACTTTTAAAATCAGTAACTGGAGCAGCATCAAAATGTACTGAAATCATAGAACCTACTCTATTAATTGTAAAAACTACATTATTAGCTTTAAGAACTCTTGAAATTCCCGCTTCTAGGTAAGCCGTTTTCTCCTCTAAACGAGTAAAAATAGCGCGATCATTATCTAAAGCTTGTAACATTGCTAATCCTGCTGCCATTGCCAACGGATTACCTGATAATGTTCCTGCTTGATAAACTGGTCCTATTGGAGCTAAATAATTCATGATTTCTGCACGAGCAGCAAATGCTCCTACTGGCAAACCACCACCTATTACTTTTCCAAAAGTTACAATATCAGCTTTGATGTTAAACAACTCCTGAACTCCTCCACGTGCAAGTCTAAAACCAGTCATAACCTCATCAAAGATCAACAATATTCCGTTTTCTGTACACACTTGACGCAAGCCTTCTAAGAATCCCTTATTTGGCGGAATACAACCCATATTTCCTGCTACAGGTTCAATGATAATAGCTGCAATTTCATTTTTGTTAGCATTAATTAATGTTGCTACATTTTCTAGATCATTGTATTTTGCCAGCAAAGTATCTTTTGCGGTTCCTTCTGTAACTCCAGGACTATTTGGACTTCCAAAAGTGACAGCTCCACTTCCCGCTTGAATCAAGAATGAATCAGAATGTCCGTGGTAACACCCTGCAAATTTTATAATTTTATCTCTCTTAGTATATCCTCTTGCCAAACGTATTGCGCTCATACAAGCCTCAGTTCCTGAATTTACAAAACGAATTTTATCAATATTTGGAACCATCGAAACTGCCAAAGCTGCGATTTGTGTTTCTAATTCTGTAGGCATTCCAAAAGATGTTCCTAATTTGGCTTTTTCAATTACAGCTTCAACAACTGGAGCATAAGCATGCCCCAAAACCATTGGTCCCCATGAATTGATATAATCTATCAATTTGTTTCCGTCTTCATCATATAAATAAGCTCCTTTGGCACTTTTTACAAAAATTGGAGTTCCTCCTACTGCTTTAAATGCTCTTACAGGCGAATTTACACCACCCGGAATTACTTTTTCTGCTTCAGCAAAAAGCTGACTGCTTCTTTGATACATCATCTTAATTTTATCTTTTGACTTTTATCTTTATTGGAATTTTATTTTACAATTAACCGCTGTCCGATAGAAAGCGTGTTATCGACAAGATTGTTTTTTTGCTTTAAATCTTCAACCAATACGTTGAATTTTTTTGAAATAGAATATAACGTATCTCCTTTCTGAACTTCGTATGAAGAAAGAGTACTCACATTATTATTTGAAGTATTAGGCTTTGTAGCAGCAGTTATTGTAGTTTTCTCTGTTACTACATATTCTTTCCCCATAGCCAAGTTATCATATTGATGCAATTCGTAACGTTCAATATAGCTAATTAATTTCTCTGGATATTTAGGATCAGTAGCATATCCTGCAGCTCTTAACCCTTTTGCCCAAGCTTTATAATCTCCTTTTTCATAAGTAAATAATGCTGCATATCGTTTTTTCCCTGTTAGAAATAAAGCATGGTCACGAAACGATTCAGATGGATCTTTATATTTTCTAAAACATTCTTGCAACGAATCATCATCATGACGAACACTCTCGCCAACCCAATCATTATGACATTTTATTCCGAAATGATTATTCGATAAAAGCGCCAAATCACCTCTTCCTGCACCAGATTCTAAGATTCCTTGTGCCAAAATAATACTTGCAGGAATTCCGTAGTTTTTCATATTACCCATTGCAATATCCTTATACTGAAAAACATAATCACTAATTAAGTTATTAGTAACAACAGTTTTAGACGTTGACTCAATAACCTCAGTTCTATTATTCGTTGATGGTTTGGTATAAGCGGGCTTTTTCTTGGTCTGTATTGCTACTCTTTGCTTTTGAGTAGTAGCTTTCTTTTTGGTCGTTACTATAACAGGTTTGCTTGCATTACAACCTATCAAAGTTATCGTTAGTAATAGTAAGAGTGTCTTTTTAAACATTGTTTTTAATTATTGGTAAATTTTTATTCATCAGCTTCATATTCATTCCTTTTATTCCTTGTAATCCTCCGGTATGAATCAACAAAATGTTAGAGTTCTCAGGGAAATGATTTTTCTTAATTAAATCTATAACGCCAAAAACCATCTTTCCTGTATAAATTGGGTCCAAAGGAATTTTATTTTCATCAAAAAACTGATTAATAAAGGCAATTAGCTCAGAATTTACTTTGCCATAACCCCCAAAATGGTAATCAGTGATGAGTTCCCAATTTTGATTCTTTGCAAAAATACGAATTTCATCTTTTAAAAAATCCCCTTTTAACGCTGGAAACCCTAAAACTTTTTGATTTGGTAATGCACTATTACTAATTCCCGAAATAGTTCCACCAGTTCCCACAGCACAGCATACATAATTAAACTCCGCATCTTCGGGGGTTAAAATCTCCTCGCAACCTCGAACTGCTAGCTCATTTGTTCCGCCTTCGGGTATAAGATAAAATGTTCCAAATTGCTGCTTTAGATTATCCAGAAAATCTATTTCGCTTTTAAGTCGATAATCTTCTCTGGTAACAAATTCTAATTGCATTCCGTTTTCCTGAGCAAATTTTAAAGTCGGATTTCCTTCTATCTTATCAATAAGTTCCTCTCCACGAATAATTCCGATAGTTTTAAATCCGCTTTCTTTTCCTGCATAAGCTACAGCTGCAATATGATTAGAAAATGCTCCACCAAAAGTGAGTAACGTTTCTTGATTTTCGGCCCTAGCCTGAAGTAAATTATACTTTAATTTCCGATACTTATTCCCCGAAATAAAAGGATGAATTAAATCTTCTCTTTTAATTGTAAGTGAAATATTATTTGGAAAAAGGGTATGTATATTTTGATTCAAAATCTAATTTTATTTATAATTTAAATACTGTACAAACCGAAAAAAAGACCTACTCCTTAAATAATTTATATTCGCTTCATTTCGATAAGCTTCTCTTTCAAAACTAATATTACGATAGGCCAAATTAGCATTTTTATATTGAAATAAACGCACCATATATTCAATTAGATACCAAATAAAAAAAGGCAGTACCAATAATTCTATTTGTTGGCGTAGATGTATTTTTTCATGATTAATAAAAACCTCATTTTCTTTATCCGAAGGATATTTCATCAACACAAATGGAAACACAGCCATTCCGCGATATCCTTTCGGAATTAAATATTTAGCAATAATCAAAAACATTCGCTGTAAAAATTATAAATTTGTACTAGTAAATTACTTCTACACAAAGAAAAACATAATCAATCGAATTTACTTAAAATTAAAGATAAAAATAGCTTTTTGCCAAATTCAGGATTATGAATGAACAAAATAAGGGAAATAAATTAATCGAAGGCGAAGATTTTTATTATACACCCGAAGGATATAAATGTTTTACCGAAAAACACCATCTAAAAAGAGGCTATTGCTGCAAAAGTGGCTGTCGCCACTGTCCTTATGGATATGATAAGAAAACTGGCGAGCTTAAAAAATAAAATTATTTTAAAAATATACCGATATAAAACATCAGATAATGCTGTTATTAAATTATTAAAATCATAAGAAATCTAAAATTATTTTGAAACAAGTTTTTAAATCTTTAAATTTCGGAATCTTTAAAATAAGATAATTAGGAAATACCTTAATTAAAATATAGGATAATTCTTTTAATTTATTTTTTTCAATATTTAAACCTTTAAATAAAAAAGTATGGATATCTGTTCACAAAAATATAGGATTACCATCCACAAATCCTATCACAGGTCGGATATTCGGTATCCCTAGTTATTAATTAGAAAATATAACAATTTGAAAAATGATCCCTCGATTTTAGATTATTCGACTGTTCGAAAAATCCAATAATCTGGAAATCTAAAAATCTAATAATTAAAAAATCTAAAAAAAAATGACTTTCCAAGAACAAATTCAACAAGGAATCCCATCAATATTACCTCCAAAAAAAATATATGATTTAGCTATAAATCATGCTCCAAAGCGAAAAGCAATTCTTTCTGCAGAAGAAAAAAAATTAGCTTTAAAAAATGCATTACGCTATTTTGAACCGCAACATCATGCTGAATTAATCACTGAATTTTCGGATGAATTAGAACAATACGGACGTATTTATATGTACCGTTTTCGTCCAGATTACAGGATGTATGCCAGACCAATTAGTGAATATCCTGGAAAATCAGAGCAGGCAAAAGCAATTATGTTAATGATTCAGAACAATCTGGATTATGCCGTAGCACAACATCCGCATGAATTAATTACATACGGTGGTAATGGCGCCGTTTTTCAAAACTGGGCACAATACTTACTTACCATGCAATATTTGTCGGAAATGACAAATGAGCAAACACTTACTATGTATTCTGGTCATCCAATGGGGCTTTTCCCTTCTCATGCCGAAGCGCCACGTGTAGTTGTGACTAACGGAATGGTAATCCCGAATTATTCTAAACCTGATGATTGGGAAAAAATGAATGCGCTCGGAGTTTCTCAATATGGACAAATGACTGCAGGAAGTTATATGTACATAGGACCACAAGGGATCGTACACGGAACAACAATTACGGTATTAAATGGTTTCAGAAAAATAAAACTAAATCCTGAAGGAAACTTATTTGTAACTTCTGGATTGGGCGGAATGAGTGGTGCACAACCTAAAGCTGGAAATATCGCGGGTTGTATCACAGTTTGTGCCGAAGTGAACCCGAAAATCACTAAAATTCGCCACGAACAAGGTTGGATCAATGAAATTGTAGAAGACCTTGATGAATTAGTAAAAAGAGTTTCTTTGGCTAAAGCCAATAAAGAAGTAGTGTCTATCGCATACTTAGGAAACGTAGTTGATGTATGGGAGAAATTTGACAAGGAAAACATCAAGATTGACTTAGGTTCTGACCAAACTTCATTACACAATCCTTGGGCTGGTGGGTATTATCCTGTTGGAATCACCTTTGAAGCTGCCAATGAAATGATGGCAAATAATCCTGAATTATTTAAAGAAAAAGTACAGGAAACATTACGCCGACACGCTGATGCAATAAACAAGCATACTGCCAAAGGAACCTATTTCTTTGATTACGGAAATGCATTTTTACTAGAAGCTTCACGTGCTGGTGCCGAAGTGATGGCCGAAAACAATATCGATTTTAAATATCCTAGTTACGTTCAGGACATCATGGGCCCTATGTGTTTTGATTATGGATTTGGTCCGTTTAGATGGGTTTGTACCTCTGGAAAGCCCGAAGATTTACAAAAAACAGATACTATCGCTTCACAGGTTTTAGAAGAAATGGCAAAAACAGCACCCGATGAAATTCAGCAACAAATGCAGGATAACATCAAATGGATAAAAGGTGCTCAAGAAAATAAATTAGTTGTAGGATCACAAGCACGAATTTTATATGCCGATGCCGAAGGTCGTATAAAAATTGCAGAAGCATTTAACCAAGCCATTGCAAAAGGAGAAATTGGAGCAGTTGTTTTAGGACGTGATCACCACGACGTTTCAGGAACAGATTCTCCATACAGAGAAACATCTAATATTTATGATGGATCAAGATACACAGCAGATATGGCAATACAAAATGTTATTGGAGACAGTTTTAGAGGTGCTACATGGGTATCGATACACAACGGCGGCGGCGTAGGCTGGGGCGAGGTAATAAACGGTGGTTTTGGTATGATTCTTGATGGATCTAAAGAAGCATCAAGACGTTTAGCGTCAATGCTTTTTTGGGATGTTAACAATGGGATTTCAAGAAGAAGTTGGGCACGTAATGACGAAGCGATTTTTGCAATAAAAAGAGCTATGAACACGCAACCTTTATTAAAAGTGACCATCCCTAATATAGTTGACGAGAGATTATTTTAAATAAAAATCTGTATAACCTTAAACTATCTAAACATGAAAAAATTACTTATTCTACCGATTCTGTTACTTCTTATCTTAACCTCTTGTAGCAGTATTACTGTTCATGCAGATTACGATAAATCAGTTGATTTTACTAAATATAAAACATATGCTTATTTTAAAGCTGGTATAGATAAAGTAGAAATTTCTGATTTAGATAAAAGAAGAATTTTACGCGCTATCGACGAACAAATGGCTGCAAAAGGATTTACAAAAAGTGACAATCCAGATTTATTAATTAACATTTTTACTAAAGCTAGAGAAGAAGTAAACGTAAACCAGTTTAGTGCTGGATGGGGTTACGGATGGGGTTACGGATGGAATCCATACCTAATGATGGGAAATCAAACTTCTGTTTCAACATCTACTCAAGGAACTTTATACATCGATTTTATCGACGCTAATAAAAAAGAAATGATTTGGCAAGGGGAAGGAATTGGTTATTTAACAAACCAAGGAGCTGACAAAAAAGACCAAATAGTTGCTGACTTTGTGAGCAAAATACTAGCACAGTATCCTCCTACAATTGCAAAAAAATAATCTTTTTTATTGTTCTTATTAAATAATTAATACATTTGTTTTTTCAAATAACAAACAATGACAAACTTAAATAACATTATAATCGCTATTATTAGCATTATTGTAATTCTACAATAATGGCGAGGTGTTATATAAATAAGTAAACAAAATACAATTTATTAGAACCTCCCAAATCGGGAGGTTTTTTATTTTAAAAAACAACCAAAATATATGACTTTATTTAACGAAGTAATAACAGCTAAAGAACAGCTAAGCAATGTAGTTGCTGCTACTCCACTAACACAAAACCTGAATCTTTCAGACGAATTTAAAGCAACTATCTTATTAAAAAGAGAAGATTTACAAATTGTACGTTCCTATAAAATTAGAGGTGCATACAATAAAATTTACTCTCTAAATACTACCGAAAAAACAAAAGGTATTGTTTGTGCTAGCGCAGGAAATCATGCTCAAGGCGTAGCTTATTCTTGTAATTTACTACAAATAAAAGGCAAAATTTATATGCCTAAAACTACTCCAAAACAAAAAGTAAAACAAGTACAATTATTTGGAAAATCATTTGTAGAAATCGTCCTCACAGGAGATACTTTTGATGATGCTTATGCTTCTGCAACTGAAGATGCTCTAAAAAGCAATAGAATCTTTATCCATCCTTTTGATGATTTAAAAGTTATTGCAGGACAAGGTACTGTAGGATTAGAAATTCTAGAATCTTATAAAGAGCCTATAGATTATGTGTTTGTTCCCATCGGTGGTGGCGGACTTGCATCGGGGCTTTCAGAAGTCTTTAAACACCTAAGCCCTGAAACTAAAATCATTGGTATAGAGCCAAAAGGAGCTCCATCAATGAAAACGTCTATTATTGATGGCAAAAACACCCCTTTAAAAACTATCGATAAATTTGTAGACGGTGCAGCTGTAAAACAAGTTGGCAATATAACTTTTGACATATGTCTCAAGAACTTAGATGATATTATTCTTGTTCCCGAAGGCAAAGTTTGTACAACTATTTTACGATTGTATAATGAAGAAGCCATGGTTGTAGAGCCCGCAGGAGCATTAACTATAGCTGCATTAGATTTTTACAAAGACAAAATAAAAGGCAAAACAGTGGTTTGTGTAGTAAGCGGAAGCAACAATGATATCGAGCGAACTGCCGAAATAAAAGAGCGTTCCCTACTTTACGAAGGATTAATGCATTATTTCATGATTCAGTTTCCACAACGTCCAGGCGCGCTTAAAGAATTTGTAAATGATATATTAGGCCCGAATGACGATATTACTTATTTTCAATTTGCGAAGAAAAACAGCAGAGAGTTTGGTTCCGTAGTAGTAGGATTGGAACTAAAGAACAAAAAGGATATAATAAATATTAAAACCAATATGGCAAACAAGGGATTTGAGTTTCAATACCTCAATGAAAATCAGGATTTATATGCGCAGCTTATTGGATAAAAATATAGTCAGGATTAGCCCTAACATGATTGAAATTCAGACTAAATAATAGCCTGAACATTATATTATTTTTTAGTTATTTTAATTGACGCTAATCCTTTTGGCTTTCGGGCTTTTAAACTTTCGACTTACTTAAATCTACATAAAAAACAAAAAAAACTATAAATTCAACTCTTGCCTTATATATTATTTCATTTAAGACCTTTTTTACATTCATTTAACTAAGTTCATAAGACGAATCCTCATTTATATCTTATTTTTACATAATAATTTTTATTACATACAACATGATAATTTTAGATATAACAACAATCGAGGACATACAATTATTAGTCAATACTTTTTATGCCAAAGTTCAAAAAGACGACATCATTGGTCCCATTTTTAATGAAAAAATTCAAGGAAGATGGCCTGAACATTTAGAAACAATGTATAAATTCTGGCAAACTATTCTATTAGAACAACATACCTATTCTGGAAGTCCATTCCCGCCACACAAACATTTACCTGTAGACCAATCCCATTTTAACAGATGGATTGAAATTTTCACAAAAACAGTAGATAGCCTTTTTATAGGTAATCTTGCTGAAGAAGCTAAGATGCGAGCTGTAAATATGGCGTCTATATTCATGCATAAAATTGAATATTTTAGAGATTCTGCGAATCAATAAAACAGATTAAACTCAAATTATCCAATACTATTTATATCGCCAATTTAGTTTAGGTTGTGATTCATTTTCGGTATTTGTCTTTTTATTATCAATTTTCATTCAACTCTCTCCAATTTCACATTTCGTGTATCTTTTAAGTCGATCTCGTAAAATTCTAAGTCTCTAAAATAAACATCTTGAAAAACTGGTTTTTTTGGAGATACATATGCGTTCCTAAATAAAATATCTTGTACTTCTTTTGGCGTTTTTATTTTTTTTCCTGAAATTTTTTCTTTTGGTATTTTAAAGCTTAACTCATAATTCCCTTTTTTGAATGGTACCCTTTTTAAATACAAATTTTCCCCCTGACCAAAATAGTTTATATTCATTGTGTCTTTATTTTGTATAAACTTAATATTCTTTTCAAAATAGCCACGCCCCATGTCTTCTGGAGCCCAAAGCCAAGAAGTAACTATTACACTACTTTTAGAGTAAATATTATTCCTAACGATTAATTTTATTTCGCCATTTGTAAAATTTAAAACAATTATATCTTGTTTTTTTATATCAAGTTCTATTACTTGCGCCTTACAAGAATATATAGATAAATATATAAATAAACTTTTTCATAATTGTATCCCTTTTATTCCTTCTAACAAGGTTTGTTTAACAACATTCACTACTGTCTTTATTTCAATTGGATTTAAATCTAGCCCTTTACCTTGAATTTTTGAAATATGAAAATGACCAGTAAACAATTTAGGTCGTAATTCATTTCTCATTTTAGCAACTCTATAAAATATTTCATTTGATAGATAATTCCCTCTAAAAGAGCTTTAATATTTTTATTTTTCGTAGTCAAAAGGAAACTCATTTATTTCAATTTTATCTTTCTCGCCATATTGTTTAAATAATTCTTCAAAATCTAAAATGTATGTTCCTTTTTTGAAATTTATTCTTTTAATTTTTATCTTTAAGCTAGCTTTATTTTTTAAAACTTTCACAGTCATTAAATCATCTCCGTAAATAAAATATAAATATTTGTAGGTATTATCTATCTCTGTTTTTTTATTGAAAAAATATTAAAAAGATTTTCTTTATTTTTAGTCTTTTCCAAAATGTATAAACTATTAATGTTTTTATCTTTATTTATTAACCAATCTTTAATAACTAAGGTAGAATCATTGTAAATAATTGTTTCAAATTCAATTTTACTTCCATACATTATATCAATCATTTCAGGTGTGGGTTGTGCCCTAACTACATTATTTATGAATAGAATGAAAATAATAAGAATTAGTTTTTTCATATTTTTATAATTAAGTTATTAATATTAGTTATTACATCTTTAATTACAGGGTTTATATCTGTGGTTAATTTGTCTGCATTTCTATATTCATATTCGATATAAAAAAATTTGTTATCCTGAGTTGTTTGTGTAAGTAGAATATGTAAATGTCCTGTTGTCAAGTTTGGTCTTTGTTCTTGTCTTAATTTAGCAACTCGATAAAATATTTCATTGGATAGATAATCACCTCCTGAACCAGAAACAGATTTTAAAGATTGTCTATCACTCAAATTATAGACCAATTCATTCCCTTCTATTTTATCATTCTCATATTTTTTGCCGTTTGCTTCAAAAGTCTGATTAAAATAAGTCCAAAAAGTGTCTGATGGATTATTTTGTATAGGAACCATTTTAGTATAAAGTAAAGTAGTTTCGTAAAGCTCTTTCCCATCGGTAAATTGCTTAAATTTTTCACTATTGTATTTAGCTTTTTGATTTCCCCAAAGCATATTATCCATAAACCCTCCACGGTTTTTACAAGCGAATCTATCTACATCAAATCGAAACACATCTCCTTAACTAACCGTAATTATCATATCTAATTCGTTAATAAATGGTTGTACAAAGGCTTCTATTATCCCTTTCCCGTCTTTAAATTCGTCAAAATCGGCATAGCATACTGGACAAATAAGAGTTTGTATAAAATAATCCCCAACTGTTTTACCATGTAAAGACAAGGCATTTACACCACTTGGGTTACTTTACAAAGGGTTTCCAAATCTAATCTTTTTAGGCATTTTTGGATCATCATTGAGAATAAACGGATCAAAACTTTTTTCTTCAAAAAGCTAGATTAATTCACTTTCTTTTCAATTATTTTATCTGTTCAAATTTGACATTTATTGTGTCCTTTAAATTGATTTTATAAAAAAGCACTTCATTTAATTTACAGTCTTTTCTTTTCCTTATCTCTATATCAAATAAATTTTCAAAATAAATTTCATCATTTACTTTATACTCATTTTTTAACTTAACTCTATTTAAGCCATCAGGGTTTATAATTAACTTGTACTTTCCTTTTTTAAATTTTAAATTTTCAAAGATTAAATTTCCAGTATTCCTATAAACAAGGATTAAAGTCATAGTGTCTTTTTTTTGATAAAACTCTAAATATGTAGGTCTTGGTATATCAGAATATCTACGAACTTTAACAAAATGAATGTTATTTATTTTTAGAAATTCATTGTTTATTTTAGTTACATTTATTTTATCCATAAATGCAATCAAATTATAGCTATACATATCATATTTTATAATATCTTTTTGAGCATTACATGATTGAGCAAATAAGTAAGTAAATAAATAAACATATATATATTTCATAACTAAATTCCTTTGATTCCTTCAATTAATGTTTGTTTAACAATAGCTAATACTTTTAACATGTTATCAGATTTTAAATCTGTTCCTCCTTTTTGTACTTTTGAAATATGAAAATGTCCTGTTTTTAATGTAGGTCTCATTTTACTTCTTAACTTTGCTACTCTGTAAAATATTTCGTTAGATAAATAATTACCTCCAGGTCCTGAATAAACTTTCTCTCTCGGATAATTTTCTAAAATTGCAATACCTTTTTCTCCGTTTTTTTGCTCATAATTTCCATAAAAAATAGCTAGTGAATTTCCTTGGATAAAAGATTGAGGTAAAGTTGTTTTAATAGTTTCGGAAGCTACTTCACTTACAGATTTACTTCCGTCAATTCTTGTAAAATCTTGATTATCATTAAAGCCTTCTCTTGTGCTAGTAGCAAATACATCTATATGATAATCTCCTTCTCCAGCTTGGCTAATTGTAATTATCATATCCACTTCATCTATTAAAGGTTTTATATATTTTTCAATAATTCCTTCGCCTTGTCCTTTATTATACTCTTGACTACCATCAAAATCAGTATAACGAACAGGAACAACCATAGTTTGTATATAAGCACCTAGACTAAGGTCATTGGCTAAAGCCAATGCTACAACCCCCGACGGATTAGATTGTTTAATATTGGGCGAATAATCTTCAATATCTTTATTATCAAACTCATTTAAAATAAAAGGGTCAAATCCTGTAATTAAAACTTTTTTCTTATCACCCGCCTTACTAAAATCTATACCAGTATAATTTCTGCTCTTCTCTTCAAAAAGTTGAATAATTTTGTCTAGCTCTGTTCCTTTCTTGACCATGCTTTTTTCAAAATCAATGTCTTTTTCAAAAACAGGATGGCGTTTTAGGCGTACTTGCATTTTGTTACGTGCCCAGTATAATGGTCGGTCATCTAGGTTGCCTGTCTGAACTTGTTTTATAGCGGCATCCCAAAGGCATTTTGCATCCTGTTCTACTCTAGCTTTTATTTGGTCTATGGTCAGGTTTTGTGGCGTGTGCAAAAAAGCAGAAAAATTGGTTAGTATATCTTCTATCTCTTCATTGAGTGCTGCGAACTTGTAATCGTAGTTCTCAATTAAATCTTTATTGCCTGAATTATCGGTATGAAACATACCTACCAACTCTTCATAGTTTCGCAAATAGGAAGCTACTGGTTTTAATCTGTTTTTAATTTCGGGTAACAAAAACTTAAATCCATTAAATTCTCCCTCTATATGATACTCGTTTAAATCTTTGGATAGTATTTTGGTTTGGTGTACTGTGTAATCATAGTATTCAAAATCTTCACTATACCAAAACGGATTTAGATAAAATAAATTGGTTTCGCATTGGTTATCTTTCACTTCTAGTGTCCAATCAAGTTTTTCGGCATTAGGAAAATCTTGATTGGCACTTTTGGTAAAAGCAAATAGTTTAAAAGATATTTTGGTGCCGTCTATGAGATATCGAGTTGTTATTTTTATTTTTACTTTTTGACCATAAAGTATATCAGATGCTTTTATATTACCAAAAGCAGTCAAATTTTGCTGTTGTATTACCCTATCATTTTCGTCAAGAAATTGAACTTCTGAAATTTTAGGGTGTATTCTATGATTAGGGCTTTCGATTTCTGGCGGGGTATAATACCCATACTTCGTACCTCCCTTTTTTCCATAAAAGATAATCTCTTTTGGGGATTTAAAGCTCAAGCCTTCTTTAGTGGCACTTATTGTAATAGACTCTGCCACCTTAATCGATTGTCCGAATATGTTACGTATTATATTTCCTCCTTCTTCCA
The DNA here is from genome assembly GCF_015594725.1 of Flavobacterium sp. ALJ2. GTDB lineage: Bacteria > Bacteroidota > Bacteroidia > Flavobacteriales > Flavobacteriaceae > Flavobacterium. The sequence continues at coordinate 34,065 of NZ_JADNRC010000011.1, forward strand.
TGTTTTCAATTTTTTAGTAACTATTACCTTACGAGCTAATATCTGAAAGTTTTATTAAATACACAACCTGCAAGCCTGTCATTTTGTCGGTAAATTAGCATTTTAGATCTTTGCAGGTGTTCAAAATTCGAAGACTGAGTTTAATCCTTCACTTTTAAAATTACTTTAGGGACGCATTCGAACAAAAAAGTAATTTGGTTAAGATTTGATTATGGTAAATCCATAATAAAAATGTTACGACAGCACACCAAAAACATTTGACCAATCCCATTTTAACAGATGGATTGAAATTTTCACAAAAACAGTAGATAGCCTTTTTATAGGTAATCTTGCTGAAGAAGCTAAGATGCGAGCTGTAAATATGGCGTCTATATTCATGCATAAAATTGAATATTTTAGAGATTTACAAAAAATAACTCAATAAAAAACTAAAAACAGTGCTATAAATTCGTAATTTCGCAGTAGAACTACAACGATTTCGAAATGAACCCAATTATTGAAACAAATCCATTATTAGATAGATTGCCTAATCATTTAAAGCAATTTATTAAACCCCAAGATTATAGTGATTATACTCCAATTAATCAAGCGGTTTGGAGATATGTAATGCGCAAAAATGTTGACTATTTATCTAAAGTAGCGCATCATTCGTATCTAGATGGATTGAAAAAAACTGGAATCGAAATTAATAACATTCCGAGTATGTATGGAATGAACCGAATCTTAACCGAAATTGGTTGGGCAGCTGTAGCTGTTGATGGTTTTATTCCACCGAATGCTTTTATGGAGTTTCAGGCTTATAACGTATTAGTAATCGCTTCTGACATTCGTCAGCTGGAACATATTGAATATACACCTGCACCCGATATTATTCACGAAGGCGCTGGCCATGCCCCTATTATTGCTAATCCTGAATATGCCGAATACTTACGTCGCTTTGGTGAAATTGGTTGCAAAGCAATTTCTTCACACAAAGATTACCAAATGTATGAAGCAATTCGATTACTTTCGATCTTAAAAGAAGCCGAGGGAACACCTCAAGCGGATATTGATCAAGCTGAGAAAGCCGTTGAGGATTTACAAAATAATATGGGAGAGTTGTCAGAAATGGCACAAATAAGAAATTTACATTGGTGGACAGTTGAATATGGTTTAATTGGAACTATTGAGGACCCTAAAATTTATGGGGCTGGTTTATTATCATCAATCGGCGAAAGCGCTTGGTGCATGACTGATAATGTTACCAAAATTCCTTACGATATCTCGGCAGCCAATCAGAGTTTTGATATTACAAAATTACAACCTCAACTATATGTTACACCTACTTTTGCGCATTTAAATCTAATTCTAGAGGAATTTGCTAATAAAATGGCATTACGAACTGGCGGAATTTCAGGTATCCGAAAATTAATAAATTCAAATGCTTTAGGAACTATCGAACTAAGTACTGGATTACAAATTTCGGGTGTTTTTACCAATGTTATTGAAGCAGGGGGTAAACCTGTTTACATACAAACAACAGGAAAAACCGCATTATCCTACCGTGAAAAAGAATTAGTTGGACATGGAACCCTAACTCATCCTGAAGGTTTTGGCAGTCCTATCGGAAAACTAAAAGGGTTTAACCTAGCCATCGAAGACATGAGTCCGATGGATTTAAATGCCTATAAAATAGTCGAAAACGAGAATATAAAATTAGAATTTGAAGGAGGAATCATTGTACAAGGAGAAATCATTACTGGCTCAAGAAACTTACATGGTGAGATAATTTTAATTAGCTTTAAAAATTGTACTGTAACTCACGGAGACACTATCTTATTTAAACCTGAATGGGGTAATTATGATATGGCAATTGGTAAGAAAGTAGTTTCTGCTTTTTCGGGACCAGCCGATGTAAACAGTTTTGATCTGATTAATTCAGTTCCAAAAACAAAAACCATCAAAGCCAAACATTCTAAAGAACGTGATGAGCTAGAAGAGTTATACCAACAGGTTAGAACTATAAGAGAAACTAATTCTCATGAAACATTACTAACTTCTGTATTCAAAAAAATTAAAGCAAATCATACTAATGACTGGCTATTATCTATAGAAATCACAGAACTTTTAAAAAATGGCAATCAACCTCAATTACTACAAGAAGTATTGGCTCATCTTGAAAGCTTAAAAACAAGAAGACCTGAAGTTGCCCATTTAATTTCTGGAGGTTTAGATTTGATTTTTGATAAGGAAAAGTGCTAAGACTACTTAAAAATATTTCGACTCTGTTCAGCATAACAAAATCATAATATATTTTCACAATACTTTCTCCCTGAGCAGAGTCGAAGGACGCAAACAATGCGATGCTTCGACACCGCTCAGCATAACTAGAATAAGAGAAAGACATGAAAGAAAGTGTCTTTGCATCTTTAAACCTTTGTTCCCATTCCTACAATTTCAAATCGTTGCTAAGCTCAGTTTCGTTTTGAATTGTTTTACCATCGTATTGTAGTTTCCATCCCATTGAATTTGTAAGGATTAGAATTTTAGATAACTCACTAATCAGTCGGTTTTGTGCATTTGTTTTTAACGATGATTTTTCTATTTTCTTAGCTAAATTCGCCTTAACTGATTTGTTTATTTTATTATAATCATCTCCTGTAAATGCGTTTAATTGACTTTGCTCAACATTATAATATTGAATGTCTGGATTGATAGTAATTTCCTCTTTTGGAATTGATACTATTTTTATAACCTTATTTTTTTCATCAATTTCATACTTCATTTTATGTAAGTCGTATGCCACTGTAACATTTGCATTCACTACAACCAATGCTTTCTTTTCAAAAGAAATCATATCTAGTAAGTACTTGTTTGAGTTTTTGTAGGTCACTACTTCCGAGAAATGTCCTTCGGTAACTATTAGCTTCCCTACGTTTACAATTTGTTGCTGTATTAAATTGGTATTGTAATCTAAACTCGATGTTTCGTCTTTTTTGAATTCACAATGCTTAAATGCAAGAACGATTCCGGCAATAATTACAATTCCAATTAAGATTTTTCTCAACATAATGATATTTTAATGATGACTATTATGTTGCCAATTTAGTGTTTTTTTTAGAAAACATCACTACACTTTATTTATGTTATCGATAACTTCTTTAAGAATCTTCAAACTTTTCATTTTATCCTGATGATCAAAAATCGGACTTGTAACCATCAATTCATCTATACGTGAGTAGTTTATAAATTGTTTTAAGTCTTTTTCTAACTTCTCTTTGCTTCCTGTAAAGGTACAAGCTGTCATTTGATCTACATGAAATTTTTCTTCTTCACTCATCAATCCTTCCAAGGATGGCAATGGTGGCTGCATTGGTTTTCTGTTATTGCGTATTAATCCTAAGAACATTTGATATAAAGTAGTCGATAAAACTTCGGCTTCTTCATTTGTATCTGCTCCAATAGCATTTACGCATGCCATTGTTTTTGGACTACTCAAATATTTTGAAGGAATAAAGTTTTCTCTATAAAACTCAAATGCCTGCAACATCATTCTTGGCGCAAAATGTCCCGCAAATGCATATGGCAATCCTTTTGCCGCAGCTAATGCAGCGCTATCCATACTAGAGCCTAATATCCAAATGGGTACATTTGTCCCTTCTGCTGGGAAAGCACGTACTTTTGCAGAAGCATTATCTGGAGAAAAATAATCATGAATTGCCTGCACATTTTTAGGGAATCTTTGCGACTGCTCGTAAAAATCTTCTCGAATAGCTTGTGCAGTTAAAGAATCTGTTCCTGGTGCTCTGCCCAAACCTAAATCAATTCGGTTTGGATAAAGTGTTTCAAGTGTTCCAAATTGTTCTGCGATAATAAGTGGTGAATGATTAGGAAGCATTATTCCTCCCGAACCCACACGAATATTTTGCGTCTGGCTTGCTATATAACCTATTAAAACTACTGTTGCTGTACTGGCTACATGTGCCATATTATGATGTTCTGCCAGCCAAAATCTATTATAACCTAAATTGTCTGCGAGTTGAGCGAGTTCTTTTGTTTTTTGAAAAGTTGCTGTTGCATTGCTGCCTTCTGTTATAAATGCTAATTCCAGTAAGGAGATAGGGATGTTGTTATTCATTTGGATTAATCTTTTTTACAAAATTAACCATTAATAAATTCTCAATTGTTAATTGAATTATAAATTTTTAACAGCGTTAAATAAATCTAACATCGATAAATGAAATCTTTTTATTTTGATTAATTACAGAATAGTTCAAAAACACAAATTTATTAGCACAACTTGATGAATGCAAAAGTTATTTTTTGTAACTTTAGATAACAAATTATAAATCCCTTATTTATGAAAACTCGTAGAAAAATTAAGTATATCACTAAACGATATATTTACAGAATTATCAGAGATATAAGCGGCAATAAGGATAAGTCTAAGAAATTGCTTTTATCTAATTTATTAAAAACTAATGTCCAATTACTTAAAGGTGTTGACATTAACAGCACGATGTTGTTTTAACCCAAGTATGGCAACAAAACTACATTCTTAACTACTCTAATTTTGTATTGGATCATTCTAAAAGGGATACCCAATTGCGATATTAAGTACCAGATTGTCTTTTCTCCAAGAACCACTTCCAAAATTAATATCATCTATTACCCATCGTTGTCCTTCTGGTAAATAGGGTATTCTTAGCGGAAACGCAACGTCGGTTCTTAATATTAAGAATGATAAATCGAAACGTAATCCTGCTCCTGCACCAACAGCAATTTCTTTCATAAAGTTTTTACTGATTTTTGCTCCGGGTTTATTAGTGTCATTATTGAGCAGCCAAACATTTCCAGCATCTAGAAATATCGCTCCTTGTACTATACTAAAAAGTTTAGCTCTGTACTCTGTATTAAATTCTAGTTTTAAATCTCCTGATTGATCTGGCAAAAACGTGCTGTTTGTATCTGGACTTACAAAACTACCCGGACCAATTGATCGGGCTCTAAAAGCACGAATACTATTGGTTCCTCCTACAACAAATTGCTTAATCGAAGGCAAAGAAGAAGAATTACCATACGGCAAGCCTATACCTAGAATAAGTCGGCTTGCTAATTGGCTTTCTTTTCCTAGTTTAAGATAATGTCTGAAATCCGTTTTTAATTTTACATATTGACTAAAAGGAACATCAAATAATTTTATGGTATCATTTTTCTTGATATTTGCTTTTGTAGCCAAGCCTGTTATATTACCTGCTAAATCAAGTTCGCCATTAAAATAGAATGTATTCTTTTTTCTCTTTTGCATCGTATTGGTGTAAGTATACGAATACGTAGGGCCAAAAATCAATTGTTTTTCTAACACTTTAGATAATGATTCGTCTTTCGCTACCTGTTCCAAATAATAAGGCGTCACATGATTTGGACTTACATAATTAACCTCTATGATATCCAATTGATGTTCTTTTCGAACATTTTCTTTCCATAAATATCCAAAAGATCCTCTAAATGAATTTAAGGCATAAAGATTAATTCGGTTTTGATATTCATACCCTAAACTTGCTTTCGTTTTTGGAACAAACTCACTAGAACCCTGAAAATTAAATGGCGTAATTAATCTTGGCCAGGTTAAACTGGCTTCCCCTCCTACTTTATATATATTGTTCCCTTTATTTTGTCCCGAAATCTGAAAATCAGCTCCTCCAAATACTGATAATGTAAACAATTCTGCTCCTCTAAGTAAGTTCCTGTTGTTCCAGTTTGCATTGATCTCTGTACCCGAATAACTAGCCGAATTGGTTTTTCCTAAAACCTCAACTCTAATAAATTTCTTTGGCAGTAAGGTTAGGTAATAATAGGCATCTAAAGCATTTTTTATACTATCAGATTCTTTAAATTCATTTTTTACAAAATTAAATGTTCCTAAATTCACAAAACGATTCAAAGAAAGATTGTGATCGGATCGATTATAAAAATCTCCTTTCTTAAAATACAACGCTCTATCGAATACTCTTGGTCTAAATGTATTTGTCGAATCTATGATCGTGAAATCTTTATACTTTACGATATCTTCTTTTTTATAAGCTACGCTATCCTTTAAAATAGAAAAATTAGGATATACAACTATATCATTAATTGTATAAGCTACTTTAGCTTTTGCTGGCGTTTCATCTTTTATTTTTAATTTTAAACTTACCTCATAATCTCCTTTAGTACTATCGACTTGTGCCAAGATATAATCTGGATTAAAATAATAAAATCCTTTTTCTTTCAATCGCGAATCGATACGTTCTCTCTCTGATTTTATAACATCTAAATCATACGGCTTCCCTACTTTTAGCAATGACCTACGTGTTGTTTTGGCTATTGTTTTGGCTATAGCCGAGGAATCTTCTGGAAATGTAACACTCTTTATTTTATACTGTTTTTTAGGCAAAACAGTATATTCTGCTGTTGCTCTTTTATCTTTTGCAGTAGAATCAGCACTAACTCTCACTTTAAAGAAACCTTTATTTTCAACATAATTTCTCAAGACCGCTGTGTTATAATCTAAATCGACTTTACTATAAAGCACTGGAGCTTCTCCAACTTTATTTCTTAACCAATATCTTGTTCCTTTCTTTTTCTTAGGCTCTCCTGCTATATTGTATATCCATAATTTAATACGCAATCCTAAAAATTGTTTATTGGACAAGGGACGTAACAAACTTTGTAGCTCATTTTGCAGTGCTATTTTTTCTTTCTTTTTAAGAATAGAATCCTCAATTTTTACTGAAGCTCCAGTATACAGTAATTCCCCTTTTGGTAAATATTTGGTATTGCTACATCCAAAAACAAAAAATAAGGAAAGTATTATAAAATATTTAGTTCCCATATCGCTACGTTTTTTGCTCTTGTTCATTATCTAATTCTTCTTTCTTTTTTTCCTCTTTCTCTTTTTGGCTCTCTTTTTCTTTGCGTATTTTTTCTTTTCTAATTAGCTCTTTTTCTTCCTTACTGCGATGGAACAATTCTCTAAACTTATTGTAATTCATTGTAATAACAAAAGCAATTCCAGTTTCAACAACTTGTCCTTCTACAGCAACTTGGTATTGGTTTTTACGATAGGCTCTAACCATATATCGCCCGTCTTTTGTAAGTTGATAATCTATAGCAACATCTCCTGCAATATTGCTATCCTGTTCATTATTATCTTGCCCTTCTAATCCAAAACTACTTCCGATAGTTACTTTTAATCTATCATCTAATAATTTCTTAGAAATCCCCACATTTAAGTCGGTTTTGTTTTGTTTTGTCCCCGAAGTGTAATCATCTGTAGATTCTAAATCAAATTCTAACTGTACTCCGCTTATTAAATCTCCTGCCAGATTATTTAATTGATCAGATAATATTTTACTCACACTTTGTCTCGCCATAGATTCGGCACTTGTACCGCCACTTTCACTTGCAAAAGGATTTTCGCCAACAAATCGGTTTAAGAGTAAAAGTGCGAAAACCTGTTTGTTTAATTCTGATGGATCTTGTCTCAATTGCTGTAATTTTGCTTGAGAAGTTGTTATAATATTTGATGAAACATCGTAGTTACCATCTGGAAGAACAACATCAAATGAAATTTCGGGTTTCATCAATTCTCCATTCATCTTTAATAAAGCTTGAAACGGAATTTTTTGCTTGTATGTGTTTTTTTCTATTGCGGACATTGTCCCTAGCTGATTTCCTAATAAATCTATGGGTGCTGTATTTACTTTATATATGGCTGTTAAATTTAAATTTGCCATTGTAGGCTCTCCGTTCCATATGATATAACTCCCTTTTTGAATATCAAATTTTCGTTTTATCATATTAAAACTCATTTCATAAGCTCCTTCACTAAATTCATATTTACCCGTAAGTGTAGTTTTTCCTGAAGGATCAATCCCACCAATAAGATCTGCTTCTCCTAATAACCTCAAGTAATCTCCATTTCCTTTATCGATTACCAAAGTAAGTTCTGCCTTTTTGTCTATAGAAATAGCAACGCTTACATCCATACCGATTAATTTGGATTGATTAAGTTTACTTTCCATCGCAACAGTTTGTTTCAATAATAAATTATCCTCATTTACAAACTCTACAATTCCCTCTCTATCGGCAATAGACGGATCTGATTGAGGCATAACAAATGTAAATTTTGTATCCTCATTAATTTTTATATTTCCTCCGACAACAGGATTATCCAACGTCCCCTTTATATTTAGGTTTGCATCCAATGATAAATCTCCATAAAACAAATCATTATCTGCTTCGGTAGAATGAATGGCTCTAAACTGATCTGCTTTTATCGTTAAAGCAAAATCATAATTTCTAAAATCTTTAGAATTGATTTTTCCATTTACAAATAGTTCATTCTTATTTTCATCATAAACAGAGAAATTATCAAAAACTATTGCTTCATTTTCAATTTTAATTTTTTCATTAGCTATTTCATAAATAGAATTGAACTTCGTAACTCTAAAAGCTGCATCGTTAAAATTTAATTCTCCATTTACTTTTGGAGCATCTGTATTACCTGTAATTTTAAAATTTCCTGATAAGTAACCCGAACCATCTTTAAGATTCCCCATACTAAAGCCCTGAATACTCTTAATATTTAAATGATTGATAGCTACATCAAAATCAAAAGTACTATCATCGATTTTATAATTCCCAGTAAGGCTCACATCGTTTCCTTGCTCACTTAGTGTAACATTAGCTGCTAACAAATTATTGGTTTTATTATCTACTTTTATACCAATATCTCCAACTGGTTCTCCTTTAAAACTAAAATCATCTATTTTTAAATCGGAAGTAAAAGTTGGTTTAGTCATTACATTTTCAATCAAAGCCGACCCATTTATTAAACCTTGCGCCAACAATTCGTCTTTTTTGACCATATTTAAAATAGTCTCGATTTTAAAATTGACAAAGTCTATTTGCAATGGTGCATTTTTTCCTTCGTTTTGAGATTGAATTTTTAGTTCATTACCCGAATTATCTAAAAAAAACTTATTAATGTAAAGTCTTTTATCCCCAAATTCAATACAGTTTTCTGAATTCAAATTCCATTTGTCGTAATTTAATACAAAACTATCCGAATCAAATTTGATAGTACTTTTGGCATTTTCATGAAGTAATTCTCCTTTAATAAAATACTGCTCTTTGTCTTCTTTATCTTTTATTTGCAATGCATATTCCAAGATATTGTTCTCTATTTTACCTGACAAGCCAACAAATGGTATTTTAAAATCTCCACTCTCTACAGGTGCTACAGAAACCTGATATTCTAATGCTTTATCTTTTGCTTCTATATTTATTTTGCCATCCGAAATTGTATTTGTATCATAAATAATTTTCGGAATGGTTCCTTTTACTTCCAATGAATCTACTACATTATTATATTTTCCAGTAATCTTAATAGGCTCTAATCCTTTAAGTTTTGGTACAAGTTGAAATAACAATGGATCACTATCTACTGACAAATTAAACGTTACTCGTTGTTCATCTGAATCCCCTTTTGTTTTAGGAATCTGGAGATCCATATATTTTGACAGTGATTTTTTTAATGCTGCCGATAATGTCGTTAACTTATACTTCCCATCAACTTCGGCTTTAAGAAATTGCGACTGTATCTTGATGTTGTTTTTTTCTTTATCGGCATAAGCCAAAATTTTAATTGAGTCCAATACAATTGGTTGTCCCTCTTTTAAAACCTGAATATTGGACAAAAAAACCTTTCCGTTTAAAAAATCAGGGTTGCTATTGCTTATATCCGCATCAATATTACCACGAAGTTTCATCGGGCCTGCATGAAGATTTAGTTTTTCAAGATCTGCAATATCTAGGTTTAATTTTAATTTTACTGCTGGATATTTATCATCAAATCTTCCGCTAGCAACTAAATCAAAATTCAAATTTGGATCTTTTATTCCAGATTTAATTGCAAAGGCACCTTTAGCAATCTCTCCTTTTAAAATTAAATCTTTGTATGTGTATTTGTTAAATACTGCTTTTTGTACAATCCCATCCAGATGTGCTTGTGCAGTTTGGGGATCCAGCCCCTTTCCTTTTACTTTTGCTTTAAGCGTAATTTTTCCTAATGAATCATTTTTTATTAATTTGCCTAAATCAAATTCTGTAAATGAAATTGTCGCATCGTATTTCTCCGATTTCTTAATTCGTTGATCAAATAAAGCATCAACTTTGGCATTTCCAAAACTGCTATTTAATGATAAATTGGTTTTAAAGTTATTTACTGATCCTTTAAATTTTCCTTTTAAATTAAATTGTGAAGGCAACTGAATGTTTTTGGGGATTGTTCCCGTTGGCACAAAAGAAATTACATCTTTGGATGAGCTCACAAAGTTTTTTATATCCAAATCATAATATGCTTTTTGTGCATCTGGCATTCCTGTAATTTTTCCCGAAATGGAAACTTTTGTAGATCCTATTCCGCTCATTTCAAACTGCGGAATTGCTAAATCTTTTACTTTCCCTCTCACTCGTGCGTTTACAGACAAAACAGCATTAGGATTACTCTTAAACGGATTGGTGTTTTGTAAATCTGGAACAAAAAGTAATATGTCTTTAAAGCCTATTTTTGTCTGACTTAAGTTTGCGTCTAAACTAAGATTATCGATATTCTTAGTAATGGCTGCAATTGATGGATAACCTACTTTTATCTCTTTTTGTAATAAAGTTTGTGGCGTTTTTAAATACAGATTATTTAAATATGCATTTTTAGCCCCATAGAAAAAATCTGTTTTAAATTCCTGAATTTTAAGTCCACTTTTTTCATTTACTCCAAATGATTTTATACTTCCCGAAATCATATCATTTGCATAATATAGCTTTTCAGCTTTTAAATTAAAATTATCCAAATCTAGATGTCCGTAATCAATCCCTCTCTTAGCAGGTTTCGATTGCATATCATCATATTTAAAAGCAACATTTTGTATATCGGCAGATTTCAATTTTAATTTCCATCCTGCTTGAGGAATTGCTGTAGAATCTAAATCTGGAGTTTTAAGTTGTTTTTCTTTTATCCCTAATCGTAAATTCCCCTTTAGATTTTTTAACTCGAAAGCATCAAAATCCAGCATTTGATTGTTTAAATCTACTTTGTTAACTAACAGTTGTAATTTATCTAATGTAACCCCCGAAGCAAGTTTAGAATCTTTATTATCATATGAAATATCAATCTTGGACAGTTTTATTTTATTTAATTTCAAATTAAAATCTGCCCTTTTAGAAATTGTATCTACTGTATTTACCGAAACTTCGGCTATTTTCTCAACCAAATCCTGATTTAAGACTAATTTCAATCCGTTTAAATCAATATTCGGAATATCGAAATCCATTTTATCCAAATCGAATTTCTTAAATTCTGTTTGAAAATCAGTCAGTTTAACACGAATATCATTCTTAGAGAAATCATCTTTAAAATTCAGATTGATTTTATTCAAATTAATTTTTACAACCGATATTTTAAATGGCTTACTATTAGGATCTACTGGCTCTGGCTCTTTGGAAGCAAATGCAGCAATTATATAATCAAAATTAAAAACTCCGTCTTTGTTTCTGGAGATATTAGCAGTCGTATTTTCAAGAGAAATCGAGTTTATTTCTACTTCACTATCTATAAGTTTAAACAAATCAATATCGACTTCTAATCGTTTTCCGCTAAGTAGCGTATCTTTTTTTTGATCTTCAAAATAAAATCCTTCTAATACAATATCTTTAGGAAAATCAATCGATATTCTATCCAAAGAAACTTTGGTTTTTATCTTTTTTTGTAAAAAAGTGATTGCTTTATCTTTAGCAAAATTTTGTACTGCCGGAACCTGAATTAAAATTATTATCAATAGCAATAGTGCCACTATTGTAATGACGCACCAAAGTAGCACTCGAAGTATTTTTTTCAGAAAAAAAAATCGTTTCTTATTCATATAAAGAAAATAAGGCTAATAAATGGTTTAGATTATCGATATATAGTTACTAAATTTAACTAACCATATCCAATTTACAAAATTGTAAAAAATATACCTCAATACTTTATATAATTATTTAAAGTTATTCTAGAATTAAGGACTATTGTAAGTATATAATTACTTAAAACTCAAAACAAAGAACGTGTTTAAAACTTAATATCAGGCCATTTTTCTTCTATCCTTTTTATTTTACTACTTAGCTTAGATAAGAATGTACGGTGCTGTTCGGAATCTGGATTAAAACTTCGATGAGAAAGGCCTTTTTGTATTTCGGATATATCATTCATTACAGTAATTCCTTCTTTAGAAATGTAGTTTTCACTAAATCTTTCCCAAATATAATCGATAGCAATTTGATTGGGATGTAACATATCTTCTGCATAAAATCGATAATCACGAAGTTCATCCATCATGATTTCATAGGAAGGGAAATATCCAGTTTGCAGTTTACAGTATTCAGTATTCAGAGTATTGTGCAAAGAAGAAATCAAATTGGACTTACTCCATTGGTTCTCTACAAAACCATCTTTTATATGACGCACTGGCGAAATAGTAAAAATGATTTTTGCTTTTGGATTTATTGAAGCAATTAAATCTATTGTATTCTTAATACTTTCTTTGATTATCTCAACTGACAAAAGTTCTTTTGAAAATTGCTTTTGTGGTACTTTATGACAATTCGCAACTACAGCTTTATTATCATTGGTACGATATACCCATGAAGTTCCATAAGTTATAATAACATGAGTAGCTTCGGTTAATTCTTGATATGTCTTTTTAATAATCTGATTGAGATTATGAATCAAATCTTCTTTATTCGCATTACTTAAATCGGAATGTACATCAAACGAATGCCAGAGCTCATTATAAAAAAAGACATCGCTTTCTGTGAATGTTTTTTGCAAAACTGCAAAGTCTATCAATTTCTCAATTGCCAGAGGATGAAATAAAATCCCTAATGGATTGCAACTATTATTGAACTTAAAATAATCTAGTTTCTCTGCCATATTAACTGCAAAACAAGAACCTAGAGACAATACTCTAGAATTATAATCAATCGGGTTATTACTTTGCGAAATAGGTACAAGAGTTCTGAATTGCATATTTTGAAGTTTTAAACAAATTTCAACCATTTTCTACAAACAAAAAAACCAAATACAGAAGTATTTAGCTTTATAGTAATTTAAGGTTTTTAATTACGTTAATCAGAATTACTAAATCAATCTATTCACTACTTTTGCATCTTCTATAAATTAAAACTCACACATGAAATTATTATATTCTTATATAATCAAACATAAAATGCTGTTGTTTCTAGCCTTGGTTATGGCAACTATAAACATCTGCTTCAGCTTATCCGATTCTGTAATTACGGGTAAATTAATGCAAGATTGCGGTGTTGGATTAGCCAAATACAAAGGAAATGAGATTGGTTTTATTAAATCTGTTGCATTCTGGCTTGGTCTTTCGCTTGGTGCAGCAATGATCTCTAGAATTACTAAAAACTTTCAGGATTATTTCACCAATGTTGTTATTCAGCGAACTGGTGCTCAAATGTATACTGATGGTATTAAAAAATCACTCGATTTGCCTTTTGCTGAATTCGAAGACCAGCGTAGCGGTGAAACGTTAAGCAAACTAACCAAAGTACGTTCTGATTCTGAAAAATTAATTACACTTTCAATTTCTCTAATTTTTCAAACTGTTATCGGATTCATATTTGTAGTTATTTATGTTGCCCGAATTGATTATCGCATTTCTATAATATTCTTAATTACTGCGCCAATTATAGCTTTAGTAAGCTCGTATTTAGGGAAAAAGATAAAAATTGTTTCTCGAAAAATTGTAAATCAAACCAATGCTTTGGCTGGTTCTACTACCGAAAGCTTAAGAAATATCGAACTTGTAAAAAGTCTTGGATTAACGTATCAGGAAGAAAAACGTTTGAATTTAAATACTTTTAAAATCCTGCAACTGGAATTGCAAAAAATCCGTTTCATCAGAAGTTTAAGTTTTATTCAAGGTACAACCGTTCACTTTTTAAGAACTTGTGTCGTTTTTACGCTGTATTATTTCTTGTTTGGACAAAAAATAATTGTGGGTGATTTACTAACTATGGTATTCTTTACATTTTTCATTTTTGGACCTTTGCAAGAATTAGGAAACTTTATAATCGCTCTTAATGAAACCAAAGTTTCTATGGAAAATTTTAAAACCTTGTTAAGCGCTCCAAAAGAATTTCGTCCAAAAAATCCAAAACATGTTGGAGCCATTCGTTCGTTGCTTTTTTCGAATGTAAGTTTCCAACATAAAACAGCTAAGTTCAAAGCTGTAGAGAACATTAATTTCGATATCAAACAAGGGGAAACTGTAGCTTTTGTAGGTCCATCAGGCTCTGGGAAAACCACTTTAGTAAAATTATTGGTTGGATTATATACACCTGCTCAAGGTAAAGTCCTTTATAATGATATCGATTCTACCGAAATTGATTTATTGGATCTAAGAAAACAATTGGGATTTGTAACTCAGGATGCGCAATTATTCTCTGGAACAATTCGTGAAAATTTATTGTTTGTAAGACCATCAGCTACAGATGAAGATTTATATGATGCATTAAAAAGAGCTAGTTGTGAGAAACTATTGCATCGTGCCGAAGACGGTCTAAACACTACAATTGGCGAAGGTGGAATTAAGGTTTCAGGTGGGGAGAAACAGCGTTTGTCTATTGCTCGTGCCATTTTAAGAAACCCTAATTTATTAATTTTTGACGAAGCAACTTCTGCATTAGACTCTATTACCGAAGAAGAAATCAATACTACAATCCGAAATATATCGGACAAAAACAGAATTACAGTTTTAATTGCTCACCGTTTATCTACTGTAATGCATGCTGATAAAATATTTGTATTGGAACAGGGTAAAATCATTGAGCAAGGCAAACATGACGCTTTAGTACTCGAAAAAGGGTTGTATTATGCCATGTGGCGTCAGCAAATTGGTGAACGTAAATAGTTTTTCTATGAATTGCTAAGATCTTAAAGTTCTAAGTAGCTAAGTTTTCTATTCTAAAAACAGAAACCCCTTTCATTTTAGTGAAAAGGGTTTCTAAAAACTGTATGTGCCTTTTGTTATTATATAATCCTAAGAACAAGTCATAAATTATATTTTTTTAAATAACTACTGGTAGAAATATTCCGTAGACACTTTTCCTACTTGAGTAGTTTCAATACTTGTTGCAGGGTAATTACCTGTGTTATAAGTATAAACAGAACTAGCCCAAACCGCATCACCAGTATGATCAGTAAGAATATTATGCAAGTTCCCATCAGCTTCACCATCAACAAAAGCAATTTTATCCATACCTAAAACATTCTTTAAAGGATTATTTTTAGTATCATAGGTATATTTGTGATTTGGTGAATTTGTACTAGTAATTTCAATCACTACTCCATTAAGAAATGTAATGGTACTTTTTCCCGCAACATCATTTTGTGCCCCTACATTTCCTCCATATGAATTTACTGTAATTGTACCATTTGCATTATATGTATATGACTCTCTATATCCATAATCTTCAAGAGGCTCAACTCGTGTAAAAGTTGTCAACTTACCATCTGTACTGTACATATACGAATTTACTTGTTCTAAGGTACCATCTGCTAGTCTAAATTCCAATTTGGTAATTAAATCTCCTGTGTAAGTATAAATCATAGATTCTCCCTTACTATCGATTCTGCTTACCAATTTATTACCATTATATTTATAATTGGTAGTTAATGTTAAGCCATCCTCTTTTTCAATTGTCTTTTTTAAGAATGTCTGACCCTCAGTTGGATTAGTTGTAGTTGTATCATCATCTTCTCTAGTCACATCACTTGAACAAGAAGCCAGTACTAATAAAGCACTAAAAAGGCAAAGTAGGTTTTTTTTCATTTTTTTAATAAGTTATATATTAATAACAATCAGTAAATATAAATCAAAAATTAACAAATAACCTAACAAAAATTTACTTAAACACAATAAAAAAGCCCAAACATAATAATAAAACTATTATTATGTTTGGGCTTACATTATATTTTAAGAATATTAAATCCTAGAAACTTAGCTTCTCAGAACCTTACTTCACGTACTCAATAGCTTTTGCTAGAGCTTCTGGAATTCCATCAACATTTTTACCTCCGGCAGTTGCGAAGAAAGGTTGTCCTCCTCCTCCACCTTGGATATATTTTCCTAATTCACGAACCACTTGTCCTGCGTTTAGTTTTTTGTCTGCAACTAATTCTTTAGAGATATAACAAGTTAGCATTGGCTTTCCTTCTTCGGCTGTAGCCAAAAGTAAAAATAAATTATTTCCTAAATTTCCAAGCTCGTAAACCAAATCTTTAGCTCCTTCTGGAGATAGATCAACTTGTTTTGCCAAGAACTGTACACCATTTATTTCCTGCAATTCCTTAGCTAGATCCCCTTTCATATTTTTAGCTTTATCTTTCAATAAAGTTTCTAACTGTTTTTTAAGTTTAGCATTTTCATCTTGCAACGAAACAACAGCTTTTATTGGATCTTGTGCATTTTTTAAAACTGCATTTATTTCTTTTAATTTCTCAGCTTGGTTTGCAAAATATTCTTTTACAGCTCCTGAAGTTATTGCTTCGATACGACGAACCCCAGATGCGACTGCCCCTTCACTCACAATCTTGAAATACCAAATATCAGCAGTATTATTTACGTGAATTCCACCACATAATTCCATACTATCACCAAATTTGATTGCACGTACATGATCTCCATATTTCTCACCAAACAAAGCCATTGCGCCTTCCTGAACAGCTTGTTCAAATGGCACATTTCTTCTCTCTATTAATGGTAATTGCTCTTGGATCCTTGCATTTACAAAGTCTTCAACTTGTTGCAATTCTTCGTCAGTCACTTTTGAGAAATGAGAAAAGTCAAATCTTAAATATTTCGGACTTACCAATGATCCTTTTTGCTCTACATGCGTTCCTAAAATAGTACGCAATGCCTGATGCATTAAGTGTGTCGCCGAGTGATTTGAAGCCGAACTTTTTCTTGTACTTACATCTACATAAGCTTTAAAAGTCTCTGATAGATTATTTGGGATTTCTTTAGCAAAATGTATGATTACATTATTCTCTTTCTTAGTATCAATTATGTAAATTACATCTCCGTTACTAGCCTCAAAATATCCTTTATCTCCTACTTGTCCTCCACCTTCTGGATAAAAAGGTGTCATATTAAATACGATTTGATAGATTTCTCCATCCTTAGCGCTCTCCACTTTACGATAACGAGTAATTTTTACCATCGCTTCGGTACGGTCATATCCTATGAATTCTTCATCTTCATCATCAATCAAAATTTGCCAATCCCCTGCTTTAACTTTTGAAGCTGCACGAGAACGTTCTTTTTGTTTTTGTAATTCTGACTCAAAACCTACTTCGTCTAGTTTCAATCCTTTTTCAGAAAGAATCAAAGCTGTTAAATCGATTGGAAAACCATAAGTATCATATAATTCGAATGCTTTCTTTCCTGAAATAACTTTATCCGTATTATTTACAATAATATTATCTAGCAATACTAATCCTTGGTCCAGTGTACGTAAAAAAGAATTTTCCTCTTCACGAATTACATTTGTACAAAGTTCTTTTTGCAATTTAATTTCTGGAAACGAAATACCCATTTGTATACTTAGTGTATCTACCAGCTTATAAATAAAAGGCTCTTTGGTATCTAAAAAAGTAAATCCATAACGAATAGCGCGACGCAAAATTCTACGTATTACATACCCTGCTCCTGTGTTTGATGGTAATTGTCCATCCGCAATTGCAAATGCAACAGCACGAACATGATCTACTACTACACGAATCGCAATATTAGTTTTGTTTTGCTCTTCACTTATATTTTTAACTTCATCAGAAGTGTATTTAAAACCTGTAATTTGTTCTACTTTTTCAATAAGCGGTGTAAAAACATCTGTATCATAATTAGATGTTTTTCCTTGCAATGCCATACACAAACGCTCAAATCCCATTCCAGTATCAACGTGCTGTGCAGGAAGTTTCTCAAGAGACCCATCGGCTTTACGGTTGAATTCCATGAATACATTATTCCAGATTTCTACCACTTGCGGGTGATCGTTATTTACTAAACTCTTTCCTGAAACTTCTGCTTTTTCTTCCTCTGTACGTAAATCAACATGGATTTCTGAACATGGTCCGCATGGTCCCTGATCTCCCATTTCCCAAAAATTATCCTTTTTATTTCCAAGAATAATTCGATCTTCATCAATTAGAGTCTTCCAAATATCCCAAGCTTCCTGATCAAAAGGAACATTATCTTCTTTGCTTCCTTCAAAAACAGAAACATAAAGATTTTCCTTTGGAATTTTATAAACTTCAGTCAATAATTCCCATGCCCAATTAATTGCTTCTTTTTTGAAATAATCTCCAAAAGACCAATTTCCAAGCATTTCGAACATCGTATGATGATATGTATCAAAACCTACATCTTCAAGATCATTATGTTTTCCTGAAACACGAAGACATTTTTGCGTGTCGGCTATTCTAGGACTTTTTGGCGTTCCGTTTCCTAAAAAATATTCTTTAAACTGAGCCATTCCCGAATTATTGAACATTAAGGTTGGGTCGTCTTTAAGAACAATTGGAGCAGATGGAACTATTAAATGCCCTTTGCTCTGAAAAAAGTCTAAAAATTGCTTACGTACGTCTTGTGATTTCATATTTAAATTTGAAAATGTGCCAATTTGAAAATGTGTCAATTATGATGAATAATCCAATACTTAACTATCAGATTTATAAACCACCTAATTAACTAATTATTTTTATTATTGAAAAAGAGTAGAACAACTGAAACAATTTATTAAATTTGTTCGACCAACATTTTTACAATGTGCAAAAATAGGGTATTTTAAAATATGGCGAAAGTAAAATATTATTACGATTCGGAAAATTTGGCTTACCGAAAAATAAAAACTAAAAAAAGAACTAAATTTGGCTTTATTATCTTGTTTTTAGTGGCTTCTACATTATTTGGTTTTTTGGCTTTTATAATATTGCTGAACACTCCTTACTTTGAAACTCCAAAAGACCGCTTACAAGCTCGTGAAATTGAAAATTTAAAGTTGAATTATTCAATTTTAAACAACAAAATGGATCAGATTGATGCTGTCGTTGAGAGCCTTGAGGGACGTGACAATAATTTATACAGAGTTTACTTTAATAAAAAAGAAATTCCAGATTCAATCCGAAAAGCAGGGTTTTCGAGAATCGAAAGATACAAAGCTTTGGAGGGGTACAATAATTCCCAATTAGTAATCAAAACAACTAAAAGAATTGATGTGCTTTCTAAACAATTAGCAATACAATCGAAATCATTAGATGAAATTTTGAAACTAGCGAGTGCCAAAGAAGATTTATTATCTGCAATTCCTGCCATTCAGCCAGTACAGAATGAAAATTTAAAACGTATGGTTTCTGGTTTTGGATACAGAACAGATCCTTTTACCAAAGTACGCAAAATGCATAAAGGTATGGACTTTACAGCCAAAACAGGAACTCCTGTTTATGCCACTGGAGATGGTGTCATATATAGAGCAGACAGTAATGCTTCTGGTTTCGGGAATCACGTCGTAATTAGGCACGGTTTTGGCTACGAAACTTTATATGCCCATTTAAGCAAATATAACTGCCGACCTGGACAAAGAGTAAAACGTGGAGACATTATAGGTTATGTAGGCAGCACCGGAAGATCTGAAGGGCCACATTGTCATTATGAAGTTCATAAAGATGGTAAAGTCGTAAACCCTCTTAATTTTTATTATGGAAATATTTCAGCGGTAGAATATGTCGCCATTTCACAATTAGCAAACCAAGAAAATCAATCATTAGATTAAAATGCATATAGAATTACAACCCGATAAACGGTATTATAGTATTGGTGAAATCGCCAAAGCGTTTAATGTGAATACTTCTTTGATACGGTTTTGGGATGGAGAATTTGATATTCTTAAACCTAAAAAAAATGCTAAAGGCAACAGAATGTTTACGCCTGAGGATGTAAAAAACCTGCAGTTAATCTTTCACTTAGTCAAAGAACGAGGCTTTACTCTAGAAGGAGCCAAAATTCATTTAAAAGAAGGTCAAAAGAAGACATTAGATAAATTCGAAATAATACGTAAATTAGAGTCGATAAAAAAAGAATTAATAGAGATTAAAAACGAATTGTAACAATAAATTATTAAACTTAAAATTAAACAAACATGAAAAGATTTTTGCCTTGGATTATTGGAGCAGTTATTATTTTTTTAATATACAGCTGGGCTTCTGGAATTTATAATAAAGCAGTAACACTTGAACAAGACGTGAAAGAAAGCTGGGGAAATGTTAACACAGCTTATCAAAGGAGAAATGATCTTATCCCAAATTTAGTAAACACTGTAAAAGGATATGCTGAACATGAAAAAAGCACTTTAACAGCTGTAATAGAAGCTCGTGCTAAAGCTACAGGAATTACAATTGACCCAAGTAATGTTACTCCAGAACAATTAGCTGCATACAATTCAGCACAATCAGGAGTTTCTTCTTCTTTATCCAAATTATTGGTAAGTGTTGAGCAATATCCAAACCTGAAAGCTGATGCAAGTTTTATGAAATTACAGGATGAACTAGCAAGTACCGAAAATCAAATTTTAACAGCTAGAACTCGTTTTAATGAAGCTGTTAAGCCTTATAACAATAACATTAATACTTTCCCAAGAAACATCTTGGCTGGAATGTATGGCCTTAAAGAAAAACCATACTTTGAAGCAACTACTGGAGCTGATAAACCAGTTGAAGTAAAATTCTAATAGAAGTTTAATAAATAATTTTCAATTGTAGAACCAATTTCTACAATTGAAAATTATTACTATACATTTTTAAAATAATTTCAATGTCTAAAGTAGAAGATTTTTTAACCAAAGAAGAGGAAGAAGCAATTGTTGAAGCTATTTGCATGGCCGAAAAAAACACTTCTGGCGAAATTAGAGTTCATATAGAAAAATCAACTTCTAAAGCCCATTATGATAGGGCTTTGGAAGTTTTTCACGAACTAAAAATGGATGAGACACAACTTCAAAATGGTGTTTTAGTATATGTAGCTGTAGATGATAAACAGTTTGTTATTTGCGGAGATAAAGGAATAAACGATGTTGTACATCCTAACTTTTGGGATTCTACTAAAGAAGCAATGTCATCACAATTCAAACAAAAAAACTTCAAACAAGGACTTATAGATGGTATCTTGGTAGCTGGCGAACAATTGAAAAAATACTTCCCTGGATCTGCTGACGATACTAACGAATTATCAAACGAAATATCTAAAGGATAATGATTATACCCAAACTAAATACCTCGATTTTCCTAAAATTAATCGTTTGTCTATTCTTTACTCAAATAGGTTTTGCTCAATTTACAATTCCCGAAAAACCAAAATTTCAGACTTCTGTTTACGATTATGCAAATGTTCTAAGCCCTACAGAAAAAGCACAATTAGAAGAAAAACTTATTCGCTATTCTGATTCTACCACTACTCAAATTGTTGTAATTACCATAGAAAACCTTAAAGGGGAAGATGTGAGCCAACTTGCCACCAAATGGGCGCATACTTGGGGATTAGGTCAAGCAAAAGAAGACAATGGAGTTATTATTTTGGTTGCAAAATCAGAACGTAAAATTGCTATTAATCCTGGATATGGTCTTGAGGATAGGTTGACAGCTGGTATTGGAGGTGAAATCATCAGAAACATTATTATTCCCGAATTTAAAGCAGGAAGTTATTACAAAGGACTTGATAAAGGAGCCGACGCTCTTTTTGATGTTTTTAAAGGCAAATACAAAGGAACCCGAAAACAAGCACCTGAAGGAGAGAGCTTTCCGTTTTTTATATTCATTATAATCATAGCTATTGTCATATTTCTTATGTCAAGAAATAAAGGCGGAGGTGGAAACTCAGGAAATAATGGCGGTGGAGGCCCTAGCCTACTTGACGTTATCATTTTAAGTAATCTTGGCCGAAGTGGTGGAGGTGGTTTTGGAGGCTTTGGTGGAGGGTCATCTGGTGGCGGTGGATTTGGCGGAGGCTTCGGCGGAGGCGGATTTTCTGGCGGAGGATCTAGCGGAAGTTGGTAATTTTTAGTTTTCAGTGATAGTTACCAGTCACAGTTTAAAAACTTATAATATATTTGCAATTCATAATTTATAATAATGTTATCACATAAAGCCAAATATGCTCTTAAAGCATTACTTTATTTAGCGGAGCAAGACGAAAATCACATTTCTAAAACCATAGAAATTGCTGAGGGAGCCAATATTCCTAAAAAGTTTTTAGAGCAAATTTTACTTGATCTAAAAAGAGGTCATTTTGTGAGCAGTAAGCAAGGAAAATACGGTGGTTATTATCTCGTAAAATCTAAAAATGATATTACCCTAGCCGAAATACATCGTCTTTTTGATGGTGCAATTGCCCTTTTACCTTGTGCATCTTTAAACTTTTACGAGCCTTGCTCTGATTGTAAAACTGAGTCAGAATGCCACTTAAGACACGGCCTAATACTTATTCGAGATAAGACTTTACAAGCAATGCAAGGGATTACCATAGCCTCATTAGTAGAAAAATAAAAAAATATATTTTAAATTATAGTAGTTTTATAGAATTTATATATATTTGCCAAAAATAAACACATACTAATTAAAACCAACCCTATGAAATCACGTAAAAAAATCATTGATACAAAAACAAGTCGATTGCAAAGTAGCATCCCAAAACATATTATAAAAAACAATAACAGCCTTATTATGTGTATGTGTACGTGTTAGTAAAAAAATTTAACTTAAATTCTACTAATTACATATACTTAATATAAAATGAAAAATTCTATAAAAAATACATTTACAGTACTACTAGTTTTTACCTTCTCAATCTCATTTGCACAAAATATTGAAGGCGTTGTTACAAACAGCGAAAACATTCCATTAGAAGCCGCTAACATTGTCATAAAAGGAACAACTTCTAACACAATTACAGATCAAAATGGAAAATTTACCATTGAATCTAAAGGAAAACTTCCATTAACACTTTTAGTTCAGTATGTAGGATACAAAACCGCAGAAATAGAAATTACTCAATTACCAATAACCACTCCTTTACTAGTAACACTTAACGAAGAAAATGCGCTTATAGAAGTGGTAGTTTCTTCAAGACGTCGAATAGAAAGAGCACAAGATGTTCCTATAGCGATATCAGTTATAACAGGTAAGCAAGCAGAACAAACTGGTGCTTTCAACGTTAATCGCATAAAAGAACTGGTTCCATCAGTACAACTATACTCATCAAATCCTAGAAATACAGGTATTAATATTCGAAGCCTAGGTTCTCCATTTGGACTTACCAATGACGGAATCGACCCTGGTGTAGGTTTTTATGTTGATGGTGTTTATTATGCCCGTCCAGCAGCAACAACTCTTGATTTTATTGATGTAGAGCAAATCGAGGTATTACGAGGCCCACAAGGATCTTTGTTTGGTAAAAACACCACCTCTGGAGCATTCAACATTACTACTCGTAAACCAAGTTTTACTTCGGGTGCGGATTTTGAAGTTAGTTACGGAAATTATGCTTTTTTACAAGCCAAAGCATCAGTTACAGGAGCTTTAAGCAGTAAAATTGCAGGGCGTTTATCATTTTCAGGTACACAACGTGATGGTCTTATTGATAATATTGTAACTGGCAGAGCTACAAACACATTAAATAATCAAGGAATTAGAGGTCAATTACTATATACTCCATCAGAAAACACGAATATCATCCTTGCTGCAGATATTACCACGCAGCGACCAGATGGATATGCTCAGGTAGTTGCTGGTGTTGCTCCAACACAAAGAGCTGCTTATCGCCAATTTGATGCGATTGTTGCCGATTTAAATTACAAGCTTCCGACTTTAAATGCATTTGACCGTAAAATTGACCAAGATACTCCATGGCGTTCTGGACAAGATTTAGGAGGTATATCTCTTAATGTTGATTCAAAGATTGGAAATGGTACTCTTACCTCTACTACAGCTTGGCGTTTTTGGAACTGGGATCCTTCAAACGATAGAGATTTTACAGGATTACAAGTACTTGCAAAATCGCAAAATCCTACCAGACAAACACAAATAACACAAGAAGTTCGTTATGCAGGACAGCTTACATCTAAAATAAGCGGTGTTGTAGGGGTCTTTTTTATTGATCAAACATCTCATACAAATGGTACTGAAGAATCTGGTAACGCACAATGGAGATTTTCTCAAAGTTCTACCAGTCCATTATGGAAAACTCCAGGTCTTTTTGAAGGATATGGTATAAAAACCGATGCCAGAATCAGGTCTTCTAGTGCTGCTGTTTTCGGTCAATTAGATTGGGCAATTACGGATCGTTTGCATGTACTACCGGGTGTTCGTTATAACTTTGACAAAAAAGAAGCCGATTACTCTCGTACAACTTACGGAGGGCTACAAACTACTGACCCTGCATTACTTGCTTTGAAAAAATCTGTATATAGTGACCAGGCATTTACATCTGATACTGACAATACAGACTTTTCTGGAAACCTAACTGTGACCTATAAAGCTTCGGATAAAATCAATGGATATGCTACTTACGCAAAGAGCTATAAACCAGTAGGTGTAAACGTAGCTGGACTTCCAACTGATTCAAAAGGACAGCCATTACTTGATCTTGCTGTAATTAAACCTGAAAAGGTAAATCATTATGAAATAGGGATAAAAACAGCTCCTTTTAAAAATTCAATCTTCAACTTAGCATTCTTTAATACTGATATTAAAGACTTCCAAACCAATGTTCAAGCTGCCGAATTAGGTGTTAACCGCGGCTATCTTGCTAACGCAGACAAAGTACGCGTAAGAGGAGCTGAACTAGATGCTAGTTTTATAGTTAGCAGTCATCTAACTATAAATGGTGCTGCCACTTATACTGATGCTAAATATGTTAAATTCACCAATGCACCACTTCCGTTAGAAGAAACTGGAGCTCCAGTAGCATTCAAAGATGTTTCGGGAACTGCTTTGCCAGGCGCTTCTAAATGGGCAGGATCATTAGGAGGTGAGCTTTCTGATAAAGCAAAATTTTTCGGAAATGTTGGTAAAGTTTTCTTAGCAATCGATTCTTATGCTCGTTCTGAATTTTCATCAAGTCCTTCTGCTTCTAAATATTTAGTTGTTCCGGGTTATGCCATTTTTAACGCTCGTTTAGGTTTCCGTGCATCCGAAGGTTTATCTGTTCAGTTCTGGGGACGCAACATTTTAAACAAAGATTACTATGAACAATTACTACCTGCTGGTGGAAACACAGGACAATATGC
Source organism: Flavobacterium sp. ALJ2 (assembly GCF_015594725.1). Taxonomy (GTDB): domain Bacteria; phylum Bacteroidota; class Bacteroidia; order Flavobacteriales; family Flavobacteriaceae; genus Flavobacterium. Next base: position 59,484 of record NZ_JADNRC010000011.1, read on the forward strand.
AGGTGTATTAGGCGATCAAAGAACCTATGGAGTTACTTTAAAGTATTCTTTATAACACTAAACACATTCATTAAAAGCTATTAACTGGGGCAAGTTTCAAATAACTTGTTCCAGTTTTTTTATTATTCAAATCACAAAATCGAACTAAAAGCCGATTTATAATCGACATCAATTGTATATATTCGCAACCTGAATTTATAACAACTGAATGAAATCCTGTAGATTACTTTTTATTCTTATACTTACAAGTCAAATACTGGCAGGACAAACCAAAAAAAATATCGACCAACAATCCCTCGCTTGGATTAGATATTACAATATAATACCATTAACAGAAAAGTGGTCACTTCACTCTGAATTTGATAACCGAAGCTTTATTAATCCTATTCATGAAAATCTATGGATTTTAAGAACTCAAGGAAGATACCGAGCCAATAAAAGCATCGATTTAGGCGGAGGATTTGCCTATTTTCATGTCAATACTCAAGTCCCAAATATTGATCCTAATTTTTCAGTTCCAGAATATAGAGCACAACAAGATATTACGATTATAAATGACATTGCAAAAATCACTTTTCACAATCGCTTTCAGTTAGAAGAGCGCTTTATTCAAAAAGCAAACAAAACCGAATTACTAGATGATTTCTCTTTTTCTTTTCGAATTAGATATCGCTTGCAATCTACTTTTACGATTTGGAAAAAAGACAAACAAAGCCTTAAAGGAACTATTTCTGATGAAGTATTATTTAATTTGGGGAAAGACAACAAGAAAAACACCTTTGATCAAAATCGGATTTACGCTGCATTACGCTACCATCCTACTCCAAATATTGGCTTAGAACTGGGTTATTTAAAAAGCTTTCAAAGAAAAGCAAACGGACTCGATTTCTATGACCGAGACATTGTACGTTTTACCGTTTATCACAGAATTAATCGGAAAATGTAAATTGTAAAGATGTGAGATGTGAAAATTAGGCTAAAGCCCTTTTCCTCTTATAATAAATATCTCCAGCTAAAGCTGGAGTCAATTCAAACTTTAAGTTTGTCTAACTTTGTTTCTTTGAGCCTTTGTTACTCTGTTGTTTAACACCTCAACCTTTATGCAACTTTGAGCCTACAAAAAACCTTAATCCCTTTACCCCTTTCTCTTAGATCCTTTTTTCGTAGATGCAAAATTTCCAATTTTATACGATAGCGAAAACATCACATACCGTTTTAAAACTGTGTTTTCTTCATCACGAATTGAGGTTGAAGAAATTGTTCTTGTGGCGCTTTGGTTTTGATTTAAAAGATCATAAACTTTTACTTTTACAAACAACTTCTTATCCAAAAGACCATAAGAGAGACTTGTATTCCACAAGAAAAAATATTTATTAAAATCATTAGAAATATTAGAATTGTAAGTATATCCAAAATCATTTCCGAAAACCAAATTTTCTGGCCAATAAGTTGTGGCTTGCAAATTGATATTATGAATCACATTAGAAGTAGCGTCTCTTGAAGAATTCTCATATTTTGTTTCGTTATAAGACAAACTAAACGATGGAGCAATAGTAAGCAGTTCGCCATATTCGTATGACAAATACACTTTTGGCTTGATTGCTGTTGATTTTGCATTATATAAAATAGCATTGGTGTACCCTTTATCAAAAGCATAAGTTCCGTTTAATCCCAAACCATATCTTAAAACATGAGCATCTTTCTTAATTGATTGGTTCCAATTTCCTCCTAGAGAAGTACTATAGGTTCCCGAAATATTTGTATAAGTAGTGGTTCTTTTTCCACTATCATCATAAACAGAAGTCGAAACAACATCATTATTATAAAAATCTGCCCTAACAAACATACTATAACCTGAACGCGTACGGAAATCAAAATTTCTAAAATTGAAGTTAACACTATTTTTTTCTATTGGATTTAAATCTGGATTTCCTATTATGGTATTCAATGGATTACTCAAATTCAAAACAGGCAATAACTGACTTGAAGTAGGAAGCGAATTAGAATGATCAAACTTAAATGACAAATTTTTAGACTTACTAAACTTATATCTGATTTGAAAATCTCCATAACCCAAAGCATATTTTCTGTTTAATTCAGTTACTTTATCCAAGTACAAAGATTGATTATCATAATCAATAATAGCTGTTCTAGAATTCATATTGATGGTAAATTTACTTTTTTGCCAAGTAATACCAACTTTAGGGCTAAATGTATTTTGTTTTGAAGTTATATAATTACTCAATGCTGAATTTAGGTCTGAATAAGATTCTGTATCTGCATTAAAATTGAATGTTCTCTCATCATTTACAGCACTTATAAAATCCAAATTCGTTCCAAATCGCATTCGCAAAGAATCAGTAATTGGCTCAGTATATTCGAGATCTAACGAATATGAATCATTAACTGTACTCTTTTTAGTATTTTGATTTCTCTCATCATCAGGCTTGCTGTCTTTATAAAAAATAGTCTTCGAGAGATTCAATGCATCTGAATCGTTACTTGAATTATTATTCATAAAGACAAAATTTAGATTCCTTTTTTTATTCTCAAAATTCTTATTGAAATTGATACTATTACTAAAGTTATTATTTTCACTTTCTGAATATGATTTCGAATTACTTTCATTTAAAGACACTCCATTTTCATCTTCCGAAAAGCTAGAAGAATCTGAACTATTATTAGAACGAGATTGACCAAACTTTGGAGAAACAAAAATTTGAATACTTGGACTGATTTTATACTCTAATTCAAGATTTACGTTATTCCCTGTATTTTCATTTCTTGAATTCGATTCAGAACTTGTTAGAATATTCCCTGTTGGCAAAAAACTGATTTGATCTGACTTACTTGCATTTTTATTAATTGAATTCGAAAAATTATAACTCGCCGAGGCATCCAAATCTTTTGCCCATTCATCTGAATAATTAAATCCAACCAAGCTAGACTGTGTAATCCCTCGCCCTCCTCCAGAAGAGCTAGATCCCAATCCCCTACTATTTCTTCCGCCTCCCATATTATCAAACACATCATCCATAGCAAATCCAGAAGAATTAATATTATTAGAAGAGGCTAAAACACTTATCTTTTGTTTGTTATTAAAAAAATTCATGATAAGACTACTTTCATACCGATCATCAGAACCATAACCTCCAAGGATTTTACCAAAGAAGCCTTTATTTTTCTTTTCGTCTATCGTCAAATTGATGCTGGAATAATCCGAAGTAGATTCTTGCTTAGACAACTCTTCTTTTTTTGTTTTAAAATCTGATACCTGAACTTTTTTAATAATTTCGGCTGGTAAATTTTTCAAAGCTATAGCGCCATCTTTATCAAAAAATGGTTTTCCGTTTACCAAAAACTGAGTTACTTGTTTTCCGTTTACAGTTATCTTACCATCATTATCTACATCAACTCCTGGCAGTTGTTTTAATAAGGTTTCTACATTTGAATCTGGACGTACTTTATAAGAAGAAGCATTAAACTCTAATGTATCCTTCTTCATCGTAATTGGTGCTGCCTCTGTTTTTATAACTACATTGTCTAAGGCATTTACATTTTCGAGTAAATATAATTTGCCATAATCCTTACTTGCTAAAAGTCCCTTTTCTTCCTCATAATAAGGCAGATATCCCATATAATTTATCTTCAAGAAAACTGGTTTGTCGTATTTCTTGGTATTTATTATAAAAAAACCGTTTTTATCAGTCGTAGCATAATCAATTACAGTAGAATCTTTAGCTGTAGAAAAATAAACTGTAGCCAACTCTAATGGTAGTTGTGTATTAATATCAATAACAGTACCTTTAATAACAACATCTTTTTGGGCATTAACACTATAGCCTAAAACAAAAAACAATAAAAAGAAGTACAATCTAAACATGCAAAGAATTTTTAATAGTATAGGACTCAAAAAAAAGCCAAAGGTTTAATCTATTTTATTACTATTTATCATCTATTTTTTTATCCAACAAATAGTTTTCTAAACAAAGATAACTTACTAAAGATATAAATATTTCACGATCACACTTCATTCCATAAAAAAATCCCGATTTCTCGGGATTTTTGTTTTTTATTTCTCTCTAATATAAATATCGATTGGCACTCCTGAGAAGTCCCAATTTTCTCTAATCTTATTTTCAAGATATCTCTTATATGGTTCTTTAACGTATTGTGGCATATTAGCAAAAAACACAAACTGAGGTGTTGGTGTTGGCAACTGCATACAATATTTAATTTTTACATATTTTCCTTTAGTCGCTGGTGGTGGATATGCTTCGATTACCTTCAACATAAATTCATTAAATTTAGATGTTGGTATTCTTTGTTTTCTACTTTCAAAAACCTTAACTGTTGCTTCTAGTGCCTTTAGCAAACGCTGTTTTGTTAAAGCTGAAACGAAAAGGATAGGCACATCTGTAAAAGGCATTAGCTCTTTACGGATTTTCTCTTCGTAATCACGAGTCGACATGGTGTCTTTTTCGACCAAATCCCACTTGTTTACCAAGATTACAACTCCTTTACGGTTCTTTTCTGCCAACCAGAAAATACTCTGATCCTGACCTTCAAATCCACGTGTAGCATCAATAATCAAAATACAAATATCTGCATGTTCAATTGCTCGAACGGAACGCATTACGGAGTAAAACTCTAAATCTTCTTTAACTTTTGCTTTACGACGGATTCCCGCAGTATCAACCAAGTTAAATTCAAAACCAAAACGATCAAATTTAGTATCAATCGCATCACGAGTTGTTCCTGCAATATCTGTTACCATGAAACGTTCTTTACCAATTAATGCATTGATAAAACTTGATTTTCCGGCATTTGGACGACCAACTACAGCAAAACGAGGTAAAACTACCTCTTCCTGAACTGGTTCTGGTTTTACCGGAAAAGATTCGATTAAAGCATCTAATAAATCTCCTGTTCCACTTCCTGAAATACTTGCAAATGTGAAATATTCTCCTAAACCAAGATTATAAAACTCTACAGCATCTTTCTCACGCATTGCGTTATCTACCTTATTCACAGCCAATAAAACTGGCTTGGTTACTTTACGTAACAAACGAGCAACAATGTCATCCATTGGAGTAATGCCTTCTTCAACATCTACTACAAAAATAATTACATCCGCTTCGTCAATAGCTAATTCTACTTGTTTGCGGATCTCTCCTTCAAATACGTCATCACTTCCGCGAACATATCCTCCAGTATCAATTACAGAAAATTCTTTTCCGTTCCACTCGCTTTTACCATAGTTTCTATCACGGGTAACCCCAGATACTGAATCTACAATAGCTTCTCTTCTTTGTATCAGCCTATTAAAAAGGGTTGATTTCCCTACATTAGGTCTTCCTACTATCGCAACAATGTTATTCATTTTTTTTTGTTTTAGTCCCGATAGCTATCGGGATCAGATTTTAGATTTTAGATTTCTAGCTTCCTAAAAGCCTAATCACTTGTAATCCAAAATACTTTATTTTAATTTTTTGCAAAGGTAGTCTTTTTTATTTTGCAGTTATCAGTTTTAAGTATTCAGTAAAAAAACTCTCAAACTGCCACTAAAACTAAACACTTTTATTCAGGACTAGGACTATCCCGATAGCTATCAGGACAGGCTAAAATCCAATTTTTAGTTATATTCTAAACATTTCATTTTGGAACTTGAAACAAACTAACAATTAAACAAAAACTATTGGTTATACCCAAAACGTTTTAGCATATTCGCATTACTTCTCCAGTTTTTATTCACTTTTACATATAGTTCAATGTGAATTTGTTTTCCGAAGAATTTCTCCAAATCGGCACGAGCTTCGGTACCTACTTTTTTCAAAGCAGCCCCTTTATGCCCAATGATAATACCTTTTTGTGTTTCGCGCTCCACCATAATCAAAGAACGAATACGGATGATGTTCTCATCTTCAAAAAATTCTTCGGTTACAATTTCTACTGCGTATGGTATTTCTTTGCTGTAATTCAACAAGATTTTTTCACGGATAGTTTCATTTACAAAGAAACGCTCTGGTTTGTCTGTCAATTGATCTTTTGGATAATATGCTGGCGATTCTGGTAATAATTCGATAATTCTTCCAAAAACCTCAGGCACATTAAAATTCTGTAATGCCGAAATTGGAAAAATCTCTGCATTAGGAACTTTTTCAGTCCAAAAAGCTACTTGCTCTTCTAATTGCTCCTGATTTGAATTATCGATTTTATTCAATAACAACAATACTGGAATTTTTGCATGGATGATTTTATTAAAGAAAGCTTCATCCTTAAGTTCCTGCTCCCCTATCTCAACCATATAAACTAGGATATCAGCATCCTCAAAAGCCGATTTTACAAAGTTCATCATCGATTCCTGCATTTCGTATGCTGGTTTGATGATTCCAGGAGTATCAGATAAGATTAACTGAAAATCTTCTCCATTTACGATTCCTAGGATTCTATGACGTGTAGTTTGTGCTTTAGATGTAATGATTGACAATCGTTCTCCAACGAAAGCATTCATAAGTGTTGATTTTCCAACGTTTGGATTTCCGATAATGTTTACGAAACCTGCTTTATGTGACATTTGTGTACTATTTATTCTGCAAAGGTAGTTATATCAAGCCAATACAGAAAATAAAAACATTTTTTTAATTTTTTGTTGAAATATCCAATAATTGGTTATACCTTTGCACCCGAAACAACGCGGGATAGAGCAGTAGGCAGCTCGTCGGGCTCATAACCCGAAGGTCACAGGTTCGAGTCCTGTTCCCGCTACTAGACCGGACAAATGAGAAAACGACTCATTTGTTCGGTTTTTTTTATGCAATAAAGCTTTATTAATCAACAGAATACACCTTGCAATAGCGTTCACTCTCGGGGTTCGATATGTGCTTCCATCAAAATACAGTTTTTCAGGGTATATCGAACTTATTACATATCTCTTGGTCTCTATATCGCCTTCTTTATAAACGGTTGATAGCCTTGAAAGGATATTTAATGCATCATCAAGATTTTTCTTAATATTGTGTTTTTTTTGTTCAGACAGGTATGCAGAAAGTTCTTCCTCTAAGTTCTCAATGTTTCTTTTACACTCTTCTTTGATTTCCCTGTAATCATCTGCATCCAATTTTTCAGCCAAAAGTAACTCTCTTGCCTTCGAAAGTTTTGTATTAAATTTCTCAATTTCCAACGCGATGGCCCTGCGTCTATTCTCAAACACAGATGTAAAACTTTTATAATTGGTCATCATTATATCATGTAAGAGCCCTTGAATAACAACCGGAAATTCATATTTTTCCAAATTATTCTGGAATATCTCATTTGCTTTGACAGCACTTTTTCTAAAACCGCATTTTGGAATACAATGATAGTAGTAGTAATACGCTCCCTTGGAACCCTTGGAAGCACTGCCGGTCAGATTCCTTTCGCAATCAGGACACACTAAAAAACCTCTTAAAGGCAAGTTATCATCTGAACGAAGCTTTACCTGAGGACGTACTTGATGTTTGTTTCCATCAATAATATCCTGAACCTTATAAAACAAAGCTTCAGAAATTAAGGCATCATGCTGGCCTTGAACAGAATGTGCCTCCTCATCTTTATATTTTTGAACGAAGACCTTGCCACAATACACAACATTCCGCAAAGCCACATGAAAAGCACTTCTGCTGATACTCTTACCTCTTTTAACCATTGCCTGACGCACTTGATCTACCGCCAGCACACCTTTACCAACTTCATTAAATGCCCATTGAATATTACTTCCCTCCGGTTCTTTTATGGCAATATACTTTTTACCATCCTCTTTGGTTCGATTGATGTAACCATATGGAGCCATACCTAAAACCCTCCCTTCTTTTTTAGCACGACGCATGCCGTAAAATGTATTTAGGGCACGCCTGTCATTTTCAACTTCCGGAGCTGCCAAATATATTGCCAGCATCATTTTATTTTCAGGAACTGAAAGATCAAGTGGTTGCTCTACAGCCTGCGGTTCAATCCCCAAAGCATTAAGTATATTAATCATTTGGTAAGCATCCCCGGCATTCCTGCTAAAGCGGTCCCACTTTGTAAAAAGTACAAAGTCTGGTCTTGCTTTACGTTTCTTTACTCCATCAAAAAGTCGTATCCATTCTGGTCGCTTAAAGGTTTTTGCAGAATGGTCTTCAAAAATAACATTATCGACATGAATATTGTGATTATTACAATACCTGCGCAGGCGTTCATCCTGGTCACGTTGTGAGTATCCTTTATCTGCCTGCTCATCTGTTGACACTCTAATATATAAAATTGCACTTTTCATAGTATAATAGATTTCGTTAACACATTGAATATATCGACTTTAAGTACTACAAAAATAAACAAACTACGGAAGTTTAAAGTGTTTTCTAATAACAAGATATGTTAAATTATGCAAGAAATCCATTATTAAAACTGCATCTTCGTATGACACGTCCATTCCCGCATCTTTCATTCTTTGAAATGCTACTTCTATAGCTATCTTTTTTAATTCAAAATCATTCATCTCCTTGCATATTAATATTGCAACACTGCATAACTAAATTATTTGAATTTTACAGAAGTAATTATTATAAGGCATACAAAGGGTCTTTCTTGCGGTCATTGGCTAATTTTGAACCTCCAATATATACAACTTTATAAAATAATGAATAACATCTAAATAATGATACTTATCGTTTTATTCTCTTATACTTGCGATAATAACATTTTCAGCAACGTCCTTTTGACAAATAGTATTTTACAAAATACATAAAAGGTGGCGGTTTGGAATTCCTGAAAAATAGGATATTTGAAAGTGCTTCTGTATTTATATTCTCTCACTTGAAAATAAGTTTCACTAAACATCACAAACAAAAAATTCCAAATAAAATGCTACTTTATAGTACTTTATTTGGAATTTTCTTTCTCCTTATGTCACTTTTATTTACATATAGTTAAGTTCTAATCATTAAAAAAAGTGTCAATAAAAGTAAGGAATTTACTTAAAATATTTTCACCAACCTTTGCTCTTTGCAAAATTGAGGGCTGATTTATTAACACATCAACAACTTCCTGTTTTGTTGGGATTCTTTGGGTAAATAAATAATCTTCAGTTAGCTTTTTTAGTTTGTCTCCATTTATTTTTTCATCAACTACAAACTGGTTGAACGCTTTTTGCTGCTCTTCAATCATAAAAGCTGTATAACCTTCTTCAATTGAGGTGCCTTCAAGCAGTGGAAGATTTTCTTCGATAAAACGTTCTATTAATTCGCGTTTACTTCGTAGTTTGACATCTCCTGCCACTATATCTAATATTTCTTTTTGTCTGCGTTCCTTTTCTTCTGGGTTTGTTGCTTTTAGTTTAGCTAATAATTCTAAAATATAGGTTACTGTAATATCATCCCGATGAATCAATTCTAATTCAAAATCAACTTCGTTTAGTATGGAGGCTTTTTCTCTTTTACCTTTATCGGACAACTCCAAGTATTTGGATTTATAATTATCAAATTCTTGTTCTTCTAAAACAATATCATCAAAACTAAAATCGACAAAAGAAGCAATGATATTTTTCAATCTAATGATTTCACGAAATGCTTTTACAAATTCTAATTCTTCACCATCGGTATATAAGTCGTCAACGGATTCATAGGTTGGTGTAATTGCTATTAAATTATCGTAGGCGTCATTAATTTCTTTAACGTAACTTTCATAGGGTTTTAAGATGATAATCTCTTTTGCTTTTTTATCTGAAAATAAAGCAATAGCATCATCAGTGGCTTTTTTAAGATTTCTGAATACTACGATATTTCCTTGTGATTTTTTATCTCCAAGTATTCTGTTTGTTCTGGAATAGGCTTGAATTAAACCGTGGTATTTTAGATTTTTATCTACAAACAAAGTGTTCAATGATTTACTATCAAATCCTGTTAAAAACATATTGACTACAAATAAAATATCTATTTGCTTGGCACGTACTCTTTGCGCAATGTCTTTGTAGTAATTGTAAAAAGATTGACTGTCTTTTGTGGTCCAATTGGATTTAAAGGTTTTATTATATTCTTCAATATAGCTTTCGAGTTTATCTCTTTTATGGTAAGAATTATAAACTTCTTGTGGTTCAGCTACTTCGTTAAAGTCTTTCTCATCATAATCATCGGTATCGCTAATCATTTCATCATTGGCACCAAAACTAAAAATTGTTGCCATATTTAGATTGTGTTTTCCTTCTTGTTTTAATTTCAGAAACAAATCGTAATATTTAATCAACATTTCTACGCTACTGACACAAAACATAGCTGTGAAAGCTTTATTTTGAGTTTTAATTGGATGTTGTTGAATGATGTAATTGGTTATTTTTTCAATACGGTCTTTGCTTTGTAATAATTCTTGGGTATCAATTGCTTCTACATCAATATCTATTTCATTTTGAGAATTTTCACGCTCTTTGTATTTGCCCACATATTCTACAGAAAAACGTAATACGTTTTCATCTTTAATAGCGTCCGTAATAACATAGCTATGCAATTGCTCCCCGAATAAGCTAGCTGTTGTTTGGTTTTGCTTATTTTTAGATAAAGCATTTTCAACAAAAATTGGTGTACCCGTAAAACCAAACATTTGATAATTTTCAAAATATTGGGTTATTTTTTTATGTGTATCACCAAATTGAGAACGGTGGCATTCGTCAAAAATAAAGACAATCTTTTTATGTTTTAGATCGTCCATGGTTTTTAGATGGTGCTCTCGTGTTATTGCGTTGTACAACTTTTGAATAGTTGTAACAATCAATTTGCTATTCGTGTCTTTAAATTGACGAACTAAATTAGCCGTATTGTTTGTTGGATCAATACAATCGGGTTTGAAGGCATTGAATTCTTTTGCGGTTTGATAATCTAAATCTTGTCTGTCGACACAAAAAACTACTTTATCTACTTTGGGTAATTGAGATAATATTTGACTGGCCTTGAATGAAGTTAAAGTTTTACCTGATCCTGTTGTATGCCAAATGTAGCCGTTGTTATTGCTGTTTTTTACTTTGTCAACAATGCGTTCTACAGCATTAAATTGATATGGACGCAACACCATAAGCATTTTATCAGAATCGTGCAAAACATTGTATTTAGTAATCATTTTAGACAAGTGACATTTCTCTAAAAAAGTATTAGCAAAATCTTCTAGTTTCGATATACGTTTGTTGTTTTCATCTGTCCAATAAAATGTTTGTTTGAAATCGGGTTTTTTATTCCCGAAATTACTGAAGTATTTGGTGTTGACTCCATTACTGATGACAAATAATTGCACATAATTAAACAAACCTGTATTGGCTGAAAAGGAATGTTTTTGATAGCGATTGATTTGATTGTAGGCTTCTTTTAATTCCAGTCCAGTTTTCTTCAATTCAATTTGAACTAAGGGCAAACCATTAATTAATATAGTTACATCGTAGCGGTTTTTATACGTACCTTCAACTGTTATCTGATTGGTGACTTGGTATTCATTTTGGCACCAAAAATCCATATTTAAGAACTCTACATAAACCAATTCGTTATTTTCGTTTTTGAAAGCAAACTTATCGCGAATTAATAAAGCCTTTTCAAAAACATTATTAGATTTGGTTAAATGATTCAGTATTTGCTTAAAATCACTATCCGAAAACACTTTTTTATTGTGTTTTTCTAATTGCTTTTTAAGGTTAATCAATAAATCATCTTCACCTTTAATGGTTACTTTTTCGTAACCATTTGAAGCTAACTGACTGATTAAATTTTGTTCAAGTATTAATTCAGATTGGGATGTCATTTTTTTATAAATCTAAATCTGGATAAAAATTTTGTAATTCCTGTTCATATCTAATATAATCCGTTTCGTATAATGCTAAACTATAACTTATTAAATAACCTGCTGTATCTTGAGCGTCCAACCATTCATTAAATTCTTCATAATCATCATATTTATATTGTTTTTCGCTCTCACTTTTAATTGAAAAGAATAATCTTAATATATAAAAAACATAGTTATCTGTTGAATTAACAACCATTTTTGCAAAATCTACATCACTTGAAATTTCTTTTGGAGATGGTCTTCCGTGAGATATATCTCCTCGTTTATTTCTAATAGTTCCAACTTCTGAAACGAAAACTGTAATATAGTTTAATTCTTCTATTTCAATAAACTCTTTCAGCTTTTTAAACATTCTTTTAACCAACTGCTGAACCGTTTTATCTTCAATTTCAGACGATGAATAGTTAATATCTAATGCTGATAATATTGATTTTGAAATTCCTTCAAATAGAGATTTACAACTTTCGATAGAAATATCGGGGTTCGTGTTTAAGTTACTTTCAATTAAATCTAATATAGTATGATAGTATTGAAAGTTATCAAAAATTTCAATATGTTCATCAATAATCGTTCTAGTTAATTTCATCATTTACACAAACATTAGCTGTAATAATCCTTTTTTATATTCCTGTATTTCTTCTATTTGGGTTGAAACTAACTCTATCTTTTCATCGATAACCGAAAGAAAATCAGCAATTTTGGTTTGTTCAGGGACTGAAGGAACATTTATAGAAATTTTTTCTATTGTACTTTTTGACAAACTTGGCACTCCTGAAGCTTCATTATGTTTTTTCCAATTTATACTTTGAAAAACGTAAAAAACATATTTAGGTAGTGAATCTATAAAAGTATGAGTATAAAATAAAGTGTCTACGGTCCAAATATCTCCGTTAAAATACATGGGCTTATCGATTGTTCCTTTTCTCCCAATACACACTGTTTCACCTTGGTGTAAAAAACTATCTACATATGTCATCAAACCTCCCGTTCCATAAACCGGCACATTTCCAAGATTCAAATGTTTATAATCTCTACCGCTTCCGATAGAAAGAATGTCCCCAATACTCTTCACCTCCCAATCCTCAAAATCATTACCATTCCCGTCTTTAAACCTCAACACTTTACTAAATAGTTTTTGCATTATCCCTTTTTTGTATTCTTCTAAAAGAGATTTTTTTTCTTTTAAAAGGCTTAGTTTTTCATCTACTGACGAAAGGAAAATGGCTATTTTGGTTTGTTCTTCGAGTGAAGGGAAGTAGATTTGTTGATTATGTACATCATTTCTATTCAATGTTGGAACACCAGAACCAGTACCAAAACGTTTTAAATCAAATTTATCATAAAAATAATATACATATTTAGGAAAATTACCTTTGAAATCAGTAACCCATAAAGAAGTATTATGAGGCCAGAAGTCTTCTTCAATATAAAATAAATTACCAATTGTACCCGATCTTCCTGTAACAATACCAGGAGCTTTTACTTTAAATTCATTATGTGTTTTAGAAATACCATTTGAAAAAACAACTGGAAATTTTCCTTTTACCATTTTAGTAATAGGCAAATCAAAACCTCTTTGCAATGGTGCAAAATCATCTACCCTTTTGTTTTTGTATTTTCCATTAAACTCTGGAAATCTCAATTTTGGTTGTAGTGTTTCCATATTAAAAAGGTGTTTTAATATCTAATGCTGCACAGAATGAAGCAATAGTATTATCGACTGTTTGCATTTTACTATCTATGGCTTGTATTCTATCAGCAACCGCATTAACATCAACAGAAATAGCTTCTTCAAACGTATTTACATAGCGAGGAATATTTAGGTTATAATCGTTGGCTTTTACTTCTTCAAGAGTTGCGATGTTTGAATATTTATCAATAACCTCACGAGATTGGTAAGTAGAAGTAATTTTGTCGATGTCAGCTTCTCTTAAAACATTTTGATTTTTTACTTTCTCGAAATCGTTGCTTGCATCAATGAATAAAATATTTTCTGGTGTTTCTTTGCATTTCTTTAAAACCAAAATACAGGTTGGAATACTTGTTCCGTAAAATAGGTTTGCCGGTAAACCAATAATGGCATCTATGTAATTTCTATCTTCAATCAGGAATTTACGAATGTGACCTTCGGCTGCACCACGAAATAAAACACCGTGAGGTGCAATACACGCCATTATTCCGTTATCGTCTAATTGATGAACCATATGTTGGATAAAAGCAAAATCGGCTTTGGTTCCTGGTGCCAGTCTTCCGTATTGTGAAAAACGATCATCATTAGAAAACAAAGGATTTGCAGACCACTTGGCAGAAAATGGCGGATTGGCTACAATAGCTTCAAATTTAAAATCGATATGTTGGGGTCTTTCAAGAGTATCTTCGTTTTTAATATCGAATTTATGATAATTGACATCGTGCAAAATCATATTCATTCGAGCCAAGTTATAGGTAGTACGGTTTTGTTCTTGTCCGTAAAAATGACCAACTTCCTCTACTTCTCTGGCTACACGAAGCAACAACGAACCCGAACCACAAGTAGGATCATAAACTGATTTTAATTTACTTTTCCGAGTGGTTACAATTTTAGCCAAGATAGTAGATACTTGTTGTGGTGTATAAAACTCACCTGCTTTTTGCCCTGCTCCTGCTGCGAACTGACCGATTAAATACTCGTAAGCATCGCCCAAAACATCGCCATCGGTATTGTCTAAATCAAAGTCAATTTCGTCTAATGCAGTAATGATTTTTACAATAACATCATTACGGTCTTTTGTGGTTCTACCAATTTTAGTAGAGTTTAAATCAATGTCATAAAATAGATTATCGAAATCGTCTTGGCTCTCTGAACCCATCGTGCTTTTTTCGATACTGTTTAATACATTGGCTAAATCTTCAAGAATAAAAGTACTTTGAATTTGTTCTTCATCATCTTGATTGATAATTTTTGCATTTCCTTTTTTAGCAAGGTTAGTAAACAATTCAGATGGTTTTAAGAAATACCCTAGGGCATCAACAGTAGCTTCTTTTAAGGCCGCTAAAATTTCCTTTCCCTCTGCCGAAGTTTCATCAATTTCTTTAAACAAAATTCTATCAGGCTTCAAGAATTCATTGGCTTTTTTCTCTAATTTCTCCGATAAATATTTGTAGAATATAAAACCAAGTATGTAATCTTGAAATTGATTGGCTGATATTTTACCTCTTAATATATTGGCTATTGCCCATAATTGGGATTCTAGAAGTTTCTTTTGTTCGTCTGACATTTTGGTTAACTGATTGTTAAAGATGAATTATCCTAATTCACATAAATGGCTAAATTAGTTATAAAGTATAATACTATCGAAACTTATTATTGTATTTTTTCATAAAGTCCTATATCTGATTTCATGAAATTTTTATCGAAAAGCATTAGTCAATATGATCGTTTTTTTGCCATCAATAAATCTTGCTTTTAGACATATAAAGATAAAAAAAACATAAGAATCGGACTTGAAAAACACCCTTCAAATCCCTCATTTTTAAGATTTAACACCCCATCTGCGTAACCAATCAGATACCAAATTTATTAAATTTTTTCCCCAAGTGGTCTTAGATCATTTATATATACTTATTACTTAAAAGCTCTCCTAAACAGTAAATAATCAATGCGAATTGTAGCTTGAATATACAAAAGTCAATGGAGGTTTTCTGATTGAAGTGGAACATTTCATCCTCTGTCAGATTTTAATCTTATTTACATTGATCCATTACAATTCATCATTGCTTCCCCTTCATTTTTAAATTCAATAACCAGTATGCTTTGTCTCATTTCAGCAGCAAAGGTATTTCCGTGTCCTTAACGCAATAGCAAGGCCAGGCCCTTCAGGTTTGATAAAAAATCTCCACCCATCCGGGTAGTATTTTTTGTCAAAACCTTGCTATTGCTAGACACTAACCTTTTTATGCTCCCGAAACGAAACATAGCATACTCCGGCTCTTTAGACGAATAAAAAAAATGTCAGCAATGAATAGTAAAATATTAAAAATGGATTTGATGAAACAAAACAGCACCTCCTCTCATTGCCGAATAAAATTTCAAAAAAAAATAATCACTAAAAATCATAGGAATTATGAACATCACAGGAAGACTGACAGCAGATGCGCAGGTACGCAACGTGTCAAACAGCAAAACAGTAGTAAACTTTTCAATAGCTATCAACGACAGCTACAAAAACAAAGCGGGCGAACGCATAGAGCAGGTGACGTATTTCGAGTGCGCCTACTGGCTTAGTCCAAAAGTAGCGCAGATACTCACAAAAGGTTCGGTCGTAGAACTGACAGGCAAAGTGAGCGCAAGGGCGTGGACAGGCAGTGACGGACAACCGCATGCAGGACTGAACTTCAACACCTCACAAATCAAACTGCACGGGGGCGGTAAAAAAGCAGAAACGGCAAAGGCTCTAACAGGAAACAGCAACGACGAAAAAGACGACCTCCCATTTTAAAAACGAGTATTCAAACAATTTTTAAACTTTTTAAATTATTTATCATGGCACATAATATCAATTTTAACGAGCAAACAGGAAGTTATTCATTTTTCAGCGTGAAAGAAAAAGCGTGGCACGGATTGGGGCAGATTGTAGAGCAATATCCTACTAGCGAAGAAGCTATCAAATTTGCAGGATTAGACTACGAAGTCGCTAAAACACCACTATACACCAAAGGTACAGGCGTCACCGAAACTACAAACGGCATTGAGATTGGCAGTAGCGAACTACACGTGCCCAATTATTTCGCCAATATACGCACCGATAACAATTCAGTATTGGGCGTGGTAGGCAAAGACTATCATATCGTACAGAACCGTGAAGCCTTCAATTTCTTTGATGCTATTGTAGGTGGCGGTGACGGTATATTGTACGAAACCGCAGGAGCATTAGGCAACGGAGAACGCATATTTATAACAGCCAAACTGCCCGATTATATTCGTGTAGGCAATGGCGACGACGTAACAGAGAAGTATATCTTTCTGACTACTTCGCATGATGGAAGCGGAAGTATCACAGCCGCTTTTACACCTATTCGTATCGTCTGCCAAAATACCCTTAATGCTTCGCTTCGTTCAATGACCAATGTAGTGCGTATCAAACACACTTCGGGAGCTAAACAGCGTGTTGAAAATGCACACAAAATAATGGGATTGGCGGACACTCTAAGTACACAATTAGAGGGAATATTCAATGAATGGGCGAAAGTAAAGGTTACAGACAGAGAAGTAAAAAAATTAATTCAGTTGGCACTCTGCCCAAACAAGGAAACTTTGGATTTGCTTAAAAAAAGTGCGGATGAAGAAGTTTCAACCGTGTTCAAAAATATTGTTGAAGATGCCTTTGCGTATGCTATGACAAGCGACTCGCAACAGATGGATACCACAAAAGGCACACTCTTCGGGGCATACAATGCTGTGACTGGCTACTACCAAAATGTCCGCAGTTACAAAGATAATGAAGCCAAACTACAGAGTATTGTAATGGGCGGTACGGCACAGGTAAAATCCCAAAAAGCTTTTGAACTGTGTACCTCTTTTGCAACAGACGGAGTGGAAATTTTAAACCTTAATTAATCTTCACAGGCGACTGCCTGCAAAGGTGGTCGCCTGTGAAGATTAATTACAATTTAAAAATGTTAAATGAAATGAACCATTAATTTCTAAAACGATGAACACAAATTTTTTCAATCAGATAGCGCAGATGGGAGTTGCAGGTGATTTGCACCTGACCATAGCAAAAGGAGCAGATAACAACCTTATTGTATCGGTTATGCTCCAAAACGAAGGGTGCGGAGACAACGCAAAGAATATCATACCGCCCCTTAATCTTCGGGGAACGGCAGAAGAACTCGACAACGGTTTTTTTGAGAAGATAACAACGCCTATACAAACCGCTTCGGGCTTAATGATGGATATGGAAGCATTTATGAAACAAATTGAAGTAGCGAAAAAGCAATCCGCAATGGAGAAAGAAAAAGCCGACAAGCATAAGATTGAACAGGAAGCCAAAGACAAAAAGTTTAAAGACGTTATGGCAAAGGCAGACGAATTGGAGAAAGAAGGTAAATTCCGTGAAGCATGGATGAAAGTACCCGAAATAACCGAATATCCCGAAAAGGCTGACGAGATACGCAAACGTAAAACCGAACTATCCGACAAGTTTTCCGCCCCAAACCTTTTTGGAGCAGGACACGAACAGAATGTATAACCATAAAATTCCTAAATCATGTTATTAGCAACGCAATTAAAACGACTATTTATACTTAAAGATAAGGAACAGGACATAAAACTGACCGACCCTGAACCACGTTGGAGCGTAGAAGCGGTACTTAATTTTTATGCCAACATCTACCCCATCCTAACCACCGCTAAAATATCTGCACCTACTATTAAAGACGACGCAGTAGAATACCGATTTGAAAGCGTAATGGGTACTAAAGGTTAAACTAAAATTTAAAAACGATGAACCATGCACAAACATATCATATCGGGGACATTCAAATCACCCGAACAAAAAAGTCAAAGGCGGTTGCACCAACAGCTGGGCGGGTTCGCCCTTTGGATGCAAAGACCCAAAGATGCAAACGAAGTTCAGAAAGACAAACGCAAATCAGTACCTCTGGAAATGTTGCCAATGGTTTTCTAAAAACATCATTTCTGCCTAAACTGGAAGAAAACAATACGGTACAGGTTCGTCAGAAAACAGCAAAGACGGAAAAGGATTTTTATAAATCCCTTTCTGAACTTGCTGAACATTACAAGATAGAACCGATGCAGACCAATCAATTTGAATACCCCTACAATATGGCGTTGGCAATATGGGATATAGAAGAAAAACTAAAGGAGCGTGTTTTAAATTGGCAGGAAATACGCTTGTTGCAGGACAGTAAGAAGACTTATTTTATCAGTGAGGAAAAATATAATACAGGCACAACCCTGTATTATATTCCGATTGAACCGCTTTATCAAATGTTACACGACCCTAAACGCAAAAAGAATGCTCAACTGCTAATTTCTGTTTGCTCGTACCTCTACCATATTGCGAACATTCCTTATTACAGACAGGAAGATACTTACCTGTATTGGATGTACGAAATGCATAAAGACTGGGTAGAACAGGATGACGAAGCAGAGAAAACTGAAACGTATAAATGTGAATTCAATAAAGCAGAATTGATTGGCGATTGTATCGAAAAAAAACTTTTTAATCGTATCAATTTACAGGTATTTGAACAACGTGTAAATTCTTTTAAAAGCTTTGATACATTCGACAAAGAATGCTGGCAGATGGCTTCTAATGCTTTTACTTTATATACCGAGTACCCATATACAAGTATTTTCCGAAATGCACCGATAAAAAATGACCCTGAAAGCGAACCGGAAGAATATGAAGTGATTGGCATGGAAAAGTATATTTCCTTTATATCACACACAAGGGGGTGGCTATATGTGAGCATTACCGACAGCATCAATAATGAGTTTAACGAGTATGGTTCGATGGAAGAACCGACCATTTACAAATGCTTTGACGGCAAAGACATTACAAATAACAGTCTTGATTTTGAGAATAGATTATTTGCCCTATTGAACGATATGTGTTTCCTATTGTATAATTATGAAACGACAAGAAAATGAAAAATACAAACGACATAACCGCAAGTTTTGGGACATTGTACCATCCCAAATCCGCATTGGTTTTCTATGAAACCAAAACAGTGGATAAAGATGTATATGTGGAACATTTTGATATGGATAAAAACGGTAACCCTATTAATGCCCATCCGCTCACAGAACGGGAAGCAAAGATATTGGCAAAAGCATTACAGAGTGAAAAAGATAAGGATAAAGCTTTTTTTAAATCCAATGGGATTCTGCCAACTAACATTCTGCATATTAATCCGAATACCAATAAAGGTGCAGTATTATGGTACACCAAAGCGAAAAGACGACAACTGTATTTTCTGAGCGGTTTGGACATTCCAAGCGGAATTGTATATGTTCCTCCAATGGTTTGGTATGCCAATAAAAACAACCTTTGGGTATTTGCGCTTGCAAGCGACCGAAGACCAACACAGAAAACACCTTTGTACTGTGCACCTTTTTTCAATATCTATGAAGACGGCAGGGTGTGTATGGGTTCGGTCAGCATCAACATCAAGAACTCCGCTTCGGTTGAAGAATTTGTTGGCGCTTGGGAAGACTATTTTTTCAACAGCTATTTCAGTCATTTGCTTGGAAACAACAGCCCGATAAAAGGCAATTGCGTAAACCTTTGGAAAGACCTTATACAAACAGGGAATCCTTTTCCAAAAGAAGTATTGAAAAAGAACAATAAAACACTTAAAAATTTACTACGATGAATACCGAAAAACCAAAAATACATTTTACGGACAATTATCTGATTGATCCAACCAATCCCATTACCGTAAACTTAATCGGTGCAGGCGGTACAGGCTCAAAAGTACTGACTGCCCTGATGGAAATGAACCATAGTTTAATTGAACTCGGACACGCAGGCTTACAAGTTCGACTTTGGGATGATGATGTTGTCACGAGTGCCAATTTGGGAAGACAGCGTTTCGCCCAGTGCGAGGTCGGATTGTATAAGTGCGTTGCACTAATAAATCGTGCAAATCGTTTTATGGGAACGAATTGGAAAGCGGAAACCATGAAATTTGAGAAAGACAGTTTGGGCAAATTGCCTAGTAACGCAGTAGCAACTATTTATATTTCCTGTGTGGATAGTGTAAAATCCCGCTTTGATATTGCCGATATTTTGAGTCTGCAAAAGAATCGGAGACACCATAGGGATCAACCAAAATATTGGCTTGACTTCGGGAACAGCCAATATACAGGACAAGTGATATTATCCACTATCGGAAAGGTCAAACAACCCGATTCTGAAAAGTACGAAACGGTAGATAACCTTCCTTTTGTTACTGAAGAATTTGGAGGATTATTAAAACAGTCCGAAGAGCACGACGACACGCCAAGTTGCTCCTTAGAGGAAGCATTGGAGAAACAGGAATTGTTCATCAATTCGTCTTTGGTACAAATGGGATGCTCGTTGTTATGGAGCTTGTTTCGTAATGGATTGACGCCATACAGAGGATTTTTTCATAACCTTAAAGATTTTAGCACCCATCCCATAAAAGTTGGCTGACCCGAAAAATCGGGCGGCAAAAAGACACTCCCTTCCGATGGTCGGGACAGTCTTTTTGCATTAAATTGGTGTAGCCACTTTGCCGAAATGCAATGCTTCACCATTTCATCAAACAGGCTACGTTCTTATTTCTAAGGGATATTCATTATCCCTTTTGTTGTTTTAAGAAACTTCTTTTCTTCCCACAATAGCGGTCAAAGGAAAGAAGCAAAAGAAGACCGCTTTTGAGGACCACTCTTATTATTTTTTTCGTAAAATTACTCTGGATAATAACAAACTGTGATTTGAAAATTTTACCTTACTTTCATTGTCTGTACTTAACATATTAGATTAGTATTTAATATTGCTTATTTTGGTCAAGGACAAATCCTCTTTCTTACCATTTGACTCTAAGATTGATAATCAAGAAATTAGCAATCTTAAAACAGCCTTGCTTAAATTATACAAAAGTAAAATCTACTTTTTTATCAATAAGTTAGTCAGATTCTGAATCCCTAACTTTAATCATAATCATAATCAAGAGAACCAAGTTGATAAGTGGGATTATAAGCTCTACCAGAATTTGTTACACGACCTGTCTCTGATACAAGATGTAATTCACGTTTTGCCCTTGAACAAATTACATACAATAATTTTTCAGCAGCCCTATTTACAGTTTCATTCCAATTAGGTAATTTTCCATGTAATAATCCAAAAGCAATGACTGTATCAAATTCCTCTCCTTTAATTCCATGACAAGTATTAATAACAACTCCTTCCTCATGTTTAAACATTTTTCTAAAACTCTCAATGTCTTTTGCTAAATCAAAATCAGGGTTTTCAAGTCTTGATTTTGCTCCATCAAAAAAAGCTTCCCAGTGTACTTCGAGCATTACATTTGAAGAAATTGTAATTCCTAACTTCTCAAATAATTCAAAAAAACATTCCTCTAAGTACTTTAATCCATCAGTCTCTTCAGATGAAATTGAGTTTATTAACTTCAATAATGTTTTTGCTTTAAATTCTTTATCTTCAAACAATATAATTCCCAAACT
The DNA here is from genome assembly GCF_015594725.1 of Flavobacterium sp. ALJ2. Taxonomy (GTDB): domain Bacteria; phylum Bacteroidota; class Bacteroidia; order Flavobacteriales; family Flavobacteriaceae; genus Flavobacterium. The sequence goes on from NZ_JADNRC010000011.1 coordinate 81,538, forward strand.
TTCTAACTCATTGATAAGTTCTGAAGCCCAACGTTTTCTTATCAGGAAAGCTTTTGGAGAAGGCAAGACGAGAAATAATCTCGCAATTTTAAACCAAGTGTTTTCTTTATTTTTGAGTAGAGGAGATAAACCCACTGCATCAAATTTAACATCGGGCAAAAGCGATTTTAATTTCCTTCCCATAGGAATTACAAGATACCAAGTTGGAGCGAGAACACATATCTCATGTTCGGGAACTCCTTCAGCAATTTTCTGCTTTATTATTTCTGAAATACTAACAGTCAAATTATCCTTATGAACTGTTCTGTTATAAGTGATCACAGCGTTATCATCTGCATTTATTCCTAATGCTTTTATATCAATGTCAGTGGTTTGAAAATTACGGTAATAATCAATAATTTGTTGATTTGACCTGTAATTTCCAGATAATTCCTTACTTGTGAAAACAACACCAAATTCTTTCTTAATCTCTTCAATTTCTTTTGCCACACCTCCCAATGAACCGTAAATTGCCTGATCCGAATCTCCAACAAAAAACATCTTACAATTCCCAGTTGCACCCTTCATTATTTTTGCCAAAATGGAATACTGTAATTGTTGTGTATCTTGGTACTCATCAACACATACCAAATGAAACATATTTTTAAGAATTTCAGATATTTTGGGATACGCTAAAATCAACTTATGTGCATAATGAAGTATTTGGTCGAAATCTATCAATTTCTTACTGGCAAGTGCTTCGTGGTATTCATCAAGTAATGTTCTGTAAACTGTCTCTTCCTTTTGTCCATTTGGCATATATTTTGTAGACACAGATTCCCAATAATTAAGTCCATAAGTTTTTTTCAACTCACTCATTAAATTTTCAGAATTGTATTCATCTGAAATTGAAAACCCACTTTTAAGTTCATCTAAATAACACATATAGGGTCTGAGAATCCACTCCAAGCAAAAGGAATGAATAGTACCAGCCCACAAATTTGTATCATCCGCATTTAGCTCTCTTATTCTCTTTTTTATTTCATCGGCCGCTCTATTTGTAAAAGTAACAGCTAATATAATTTTTTTAGAATTTGTCAGACGCTCTAACTCGTATGCAATTTTATAAGTAAGTGCCCGTGTTTTACCGCTCCCAGGGCAAGCAGTTAAAAGAACATTTCCAGGCTCAATTACTGCATCAGTTTGTTGAGAATTTAAACCTTTAAGCATTTAACTTAAATATTAATTTAGACAACACATCACTAGGTAACTCTTTAACAAAGAATTCTAATGCCTCCGCTCCATCTTCCATTAAGATTATCTTATCAAGAATTGACTTATAATCGGTTTCGTCCCCCGTATAATGATAATCTTTCAATTTTGTAAGCCTATATTTTGAAATAGAAAGTAATATACTTTGATTAAGAGTTGGACACGCAAATACTAATGCATCTATAATATATTCAGGAATAACCGTAATATTACTTACTTTTTCAGCAACCATAATTGCAAACCAGCCTTTTTTAAATTTTTCAGCTAACCGTAAAACTTCCTTACCAGAAATTGAAACATCCTTGTCTTTAAGCAATCCTATAATTCGATCTTTATCGGGTTGTTTTTTAAATGCCTTTTCAACCGTTTGAATAATTTCATGTGAATTTCCAGCAAGTAAAAAATCTACCTCAAAAGTATGTTTGGCATAGAATGGTTTGACGAAATTATTATCCGTACAAAAAAGATCTAACTTTTCTTTTCTGTCTATTCCTGAGATTTGAGAATTACGACAATCTCTCTCGTATTGATTATCATCCTTTGGGTCTTTAGGCAACTTAACGATTGAAAGGTCATTATCAGTCAGAATACTACAATTCCTGCGTACTCTGTCATTATGAAATAATTGAGCAATATTCTCAAATCCAGTACTTCCGATATTTATTATAGAAATTCCCAGTTCATCTAATGAGACCCCAAATACCTTTTTTATAATTTCAGGAATCAATATATGTTCAGCATCTCCCTCGACAAGGATAACTCCTTTTGCAAACAATAGGTTAGTTCTGTTGGCATCTAAATATCGTTCCAGTTTTGTTATTTTGTCTACTTTAAGATTCTTTGAAGGTGCATATACGTGAGCCGTTTGTTTTCCACGTCCTAAAATATTCATGGAACTTATTTCACATACCGAGGATATATGGGTGGAATGCGTAGAAATAAACACCTGCGTTTTTTCCTTATCTAACTTTTGAAACAGTGTTTTTTGAATATGGGTGTGTATATGCGCTTCGGGTTCTTCAATTAAAATAAAATTTGCAATCTTGTTTTCTTTCTTTATTTTTTCAAATTCTAATAATTTGAGTGAGAGGTAAATGAGGTTTGCTCCTCCAAGACTCAATTCCCATAATCGTCCTTCGTACCCTTCTTCATCAGGGTCTCCAACCCATAATTTTAAAGATTGAAGTATCTTTTCCATTTCTGAAGGCAACTCGGATTTAATATTTACATTAGGTGCGTACGTCTCACCAACGGCTTCTTTAATGGTTTCGGTAATACCTCTAGAAACGCCTTTTACTTCCTCTAATCCTGAAATATTTTTGTTTAAAATGTCAACCTGCTCTTCGATTTCATGTTTTTTGTCAATTGAAATATTTTTTTCTTTATCTCTTAACAGGTTTAATAATGGGTTATCTCTGTATGAGCGTAAATCAGACTCTACATCCCGAAGTGCTTTTGCAAAAGTACAGGCGAATTCATTTGGAATTGAAATGCCATACATTTTTATACCATAGACATCAGTTTGTTCGTCGTCAGGATCAGGAAAAGTAATTTCATTGAAATCGCCTACATATTGAGAATATGTTTCCTCATCTGAAAAATCAACATTACCTCTTCCTGTAAAAACTGATTCATAATCATTTAATGAAATTTCACTCAGTATTTTTTCTAATTCCTGCACTGTCTTATGCTCACTTTGAGAAAGTTTAAAAAGATTTCGTCGTATTTCAATCCTTGGACGGAAGAACAAACAATAGGTTCCTTGAGAACTATCATAATCGTCCACAGCACCTATTTTGTGCATTGCTATTGATTGCGCTTCCTCACTAGAGTCGAGTTCTTGAAATTCTATTTGAATAATTATCCAATGCCCAGTCCATTTTCCGAGTGAACGATTAAAATCGTTTTCGTATAATCTCACGCCCCTTGGCATGCTTTCATCAATCAGCAGCCTAATTGCATGAAAGAGATTTGTCTTTCCCGAACCATTTTCTCCGATAATGGTATTTACTCCTTTATTAAAATCTAGGGATACATTTCTGAAATTTCTAAAATTTCTTAGTGATAATTTTGATATAAACATATAATCTTTAAATAATTCTCTAAAATAGTTAAAATACCAGAATTATCCTTACAATTATTCTTTTTAATATTTGTACTTAATTTTTAAGGTGGAGAAATGTATCTTTCTCAATTTTGTCCTATTCTTTTTAATAGTTAAATAGGAAATAAAACAACCCGAAGTTTTGCTTCGGGTTCTGATTGAATGCGAATTTTATAAGGTAAAATTTAAACCAATATTGGTTGGCTAATCACTACTGTTAAACTCAAAACTCAGTTGCTTTTCATTACCGAAATTATCCGAAATACATACTTCAAGGGATTGGGAAACGACGGAATGTGAAGTATAATACAACCTGAATTGTTCTGCTGTTAATGGATACAAGTCATTAGGCTTATATGGAGTTTCATCTGAACATTGCAACGTTCCTTTTCCATCGAACTGAAAGTAACGAATAAAATATTGCGTACCCTTATAATTACCTGTAGGCTGTATTGATATCCTGAGCTCCACTATATCTCCATTGGCAATTTCTTTGGGCACGGGCATTACTTTTACTTCAAAAGGAAAATCATTTTGTATTTCCAGTTCGTCTTTACTACAAGATACCAAAGTAATTGAACTTAACAGGACTGCCACGAGTACAGGTAGTAATTCTATTGTGAATTTATTAAAAAATGCTATCATCGTTTTACGTTTTAAAAGTTAAACCTTAATCCTACTCCTACTGACGGTCGGAACTGTTTCATATCAGTACCCCACAAAATTTTTGTACTCCCTTGAAGGAGCAGTACAAAATGATCAGAGAGGTACGTTTCGAGGGACAGTCTCCCACCTGCACCATAAGTAAAGTTGTCTTCGCTTACTATTTTCGCACCATCATATAACATCTGTTCTCCACCGTTGACACTTTCATAGCCCAGTACACCAGTTATCGCTACATTGAGTGTAATGTTCTTGTAGGTATCTCCTAAGAGGAAAAAGCTCCAACCGCCTTCTGCAGTATACGTTTCCTGTGGTATACGGAGATTCTTATAATTGTGATATTGATGAGTATATTCCAAGACCCATAGCTGGTAATTACCTTTTTTTCCGTTTACGGTCATTGCTATATTAATGTAGTAATCATTGCCAATTTTATCAGTGGATAATACACCTGTATTTACTTCCACTCCTTTTTGTTTGGGCAGCATTCGTTGCGCTTGAGCCACTATGCTTACCATCAAAACAAGCATCACAGTATAGATATATTTTTTCATGTTGTATTGTTGTTTTAATGAATACTAAAATTTCAGGTGCATGTCGCTTATCAATAGGGCTTTTATCAAATCCGAATTTTCCACCTCAAGTTTTTGATGCCTCCCTCCGTTCTTCTCGAAAATCTCAATGATCAAGACCTTATCATCGGCAATGGTAAACTGGTCCAGCAGTAATACATTCTGGTCAGTCGTTTTCCCGCCAATGGCATCAAGAGGCTTATAAGTACGCAGGGGGATTATTGTTCTTTCCTGTAATACGGTTCGCCTGGCTAACTTTTTGTCGACAACTTTAAAATTGATAAAATCAATCTGGAAAGGAACATTGGTGCGGTTTGCGAGTTCCGTATGGAAGTAATACTTGCCGTTATGGATGTAAATTCCCTTCAGGGTAAACTGTATGCCGAAACTTTTTGCGCCAATATGCTTTACAAACCGTTTGTCTTTTTTATAGATGCTTTCCAGTATCAATCCTGCCAGAGATGGCGAGTTGTTTCCCAATTCTTCAAAAAGCACATCGTTTCCGTTGTTTTTATCCACTGCTTTCTGCATTGTCAGCAGGTTGTAGCTCAACGTCTGTGGACAGGAATTATATTGCACATCGAAACTGTAAAAACGGCCATCATTAGTAATCACCGAAAAGTTAGTTTCCAGTTCAAAGTCTTTTGCTGAGGCTTTTACACGAAGTACATTCTCAGCATCTTCCGCTTTTCCGGCGATCAGATAGTCGCTTCCCAGATCGACGTATCGTATAGCAGTTGGAAAAATCAAATGCGAAGTCTTATCGTAAGTAACCTCCATTCGGTACGGTTCTATCTTGCCTAATGCAAGGTGAGCTTCTGAATTATCCTGAGCAAAAGATGCTGCGACAGAGCCGATCAATAGGGCAATTGTCAATAAGGTTTTAAAATATTTTTTCATTGTTTACTTTATTAAGTTTTATTATTATTTTTTAGAGACAAGGAACAATTGATGCCCTGCCTTTATTTTGACTTTCGGTGTCCTTACTTTTTTGGAGAAGTAACCTGAAATTCCCTGAACCACACCACGGCTTAAATCAGCCGCCATCTGCTGTCCTGCCGATTGCGTTAGCATCAGGCTTGTCCCCGAAGTCTGGCTCATATTGCCAGCCATTTCGGAAATGGCATTCATTTCAGAAGAATACGGCACGGACAAACCTTGCTGACCATCCAGGTCATAAATGGTTATATCTACAGGAATGATATTCCCGCCCAGTTCTATGGAAGTTACTTTTAACTGTAAACGTCCAGCCTGAAGCTTTGCATTAGCGGTTAAGATTGTACCCTGCGGAATGGTACGGTTAGGTGTTTGGGCAGGCTCTAATAAACGAAGACGTACTGCACTTTCGCCTATAATCGTCTGCGTTTCCTGTACACAGGCTTTGACACTATTCGTTGGCTGTACCACCTGCGGGACTGAACCTGTTGTATTAAAACTGTGGTTTTTAGTTTCGCTCCAATCCACTAAGAAGGTACTGTCGGCTGGCTCGCGATATAATGCTGATACCGCACTTTTCCTTTTTGGGGTGAATGCTGCAAAATATTCTTTTTGAGTAGTGACAGAAGAAGCAGCAACAACATTGTTTATGTTTGAAGCTTCACTGGAATTATTTCCCGAAGGAAGATATTTTGCAGCCATTTGATAGGATTTTTCCATGAGTGCCATCTGGTCATTCACCGTTACACCGGCAGGAACATCTTTTTCAGCAAGCTTTTCTTTTAATTCTTCCAATTGTCGGCGGAGTTCCTGTGTTTCGCCGTTACCATCCTGATAGAAAGACCCTAATGTACTTTGGGCATTTCGATAGCTGTTTAGTGCCAGATTCCCAGATTTTCCTGACCTGCTGCTATTCTCACCGCTGTGGTCTTGTTCACCGGAAAGTACCTCTTCTCCCTCATTAGATGTGCTGTCCTCGTTCCAATAATCTGAAAGTGAAGTAAGGGCACTACGTTTTTCCTGGTCTTTCTGTTCCAGCATTTCCTGTTCGTAAGCCTTGCTTTTATCCGTTGGCAACCCTGCTCCCGTCGCCTGTGGTACGGCATCGTTCAAACCGATGTTTTCAATTTCGTTTTTGTCTTCAGACGGTTTAAATATCATATACATACAACCTACGAACACAATGCCCATTAATCCGAATATCAGCGGTTTTTTGAGCTTCTCTACTTTGTTCTGCGTACCGTTTTGCAGTACATCAACGGTCGCTGCCGGGTTTCCTTCCGTCACCCGAACAACGGACTTTTTGTTCTCATTTTCTTTCATAAATTTTATTTTTTAGAATTTTTGATAATGTGTCCTGTAACGATGCAGGACTTTCATTCTTTTTCAGGACAGGATTTTCGATATGCCCGATAACCATACTGTCTTCGGACGTTGCGATATCATACCAAACTTTAAAAATGACTCCTGCGGTAAGCAGCAGGTAGGCCATAAAAAAGTAAAGTGTGTATTTATGCTGTTTCCGTAAAGGCAATGCCTGCCAACGTTCGTCCAGTTTGTTAAAATACCTGACCATATTTTCCCTTAATTTTTTCATATGCTTGCAATTTGTCTTGTTATAGCTTGAAACGCTTTGGGCTTTGACCTGCCACTTGTTTTTGTTCATCATTGACCAAAGCAACCGCATCCACCGCTTTAAGAGCGGTTTCAGTAGACAGGTTTGTCAGTTCCGCTGTTTTCAGCAGTTGCCCAAAACGGTCTTTTTTCTCAATTTCCATTCTGTTAAGCGAGAATTTGCCGTTAAGGTATTTTACCCACATACTGCATTTTACACTTGGCTCCTCTTCTCCCGACCATTGCAGGTAGCCCGTCAGTAACAAATCCTGTTTAGGCAAACTATCGGTACCTTTTTGGCAGTTTTCAAGATACTCCCCAATGCTTTCTTCCAGCTTTCCGGCATACGCTCCCTGCGTATGGAAATAGCCGTCATATCCTTTATCGGTAAGGATTTCTGCAAACGTGCTCAAATCTGATAATACTTCCATAAGATTGTTTTTTAGCGCTCAATGACTTCTATATCCCGGTTTTCTATCACCGCAAACTTTTCGATATTAAATCCCTGCGGGTTATTATCCGAACGGACAGAGTTCACCAGGAAACAGGATGTAACTAAATTTCGTTTTGTCATATTACTGGAGCGGATGATAAATTGTTTGGCATAGCTGCGTACCGCATAAGGATAGGTCTCGAAATTGCAGACTACACTGTCCAGTTCGATGCGCTGCTGTACATTGCCTGATATGATACGGTTGTAATAGCCTTTTTCCGATAGGTCTTTGTAATAATCAAAGGCACTTTTATCGGCAAGATTGAATGCCCGTTTCATATTGCTTTCAATCGCGTTTTTGTCGGGAGCGAGCGTAAAGAAGAGTTCGTGGAAGCGTCTTACATGTTCCCTTGCTTCCACAGGACGGTTTATAGATGCATCCTGCGCAAGTGCAAGCATCAGCGATTTCCCATTGTCCAGTACATAGATTTTCTGTCGTTGCTGCTCCGCAAAATAATAGGAATGCCAAATGGCATATCCTGTAACTGCTATACAGAGTAAAGCAAACACGATGGCATATAATCTTATCTGCCTGAAGCTGTTTTCAATATTTCTTAGTGTTTTAAATTCCATTTTTTTAAGGATTAATTATTTACTTGTGTATTAGCCTGCCACCTATATTTCCTACTGTTGAACCGGCTCCGGCTCCTGCAATATTTCCGGATTTCATTGCGGTCTGGTTTACATTACGGGTAAAGTTTCCTGCGCCGCCAGCCTGGATAATCCAACCTGTTACGGTCGGTATTGTGAAGTACCCTACAATGCCGATAATCATAAAGATGATATACACAGTGTTTGAGGTATCGGGAATGAATGTCGGATCGGCAAGCATTTCAATATCCCTTTCGATAATCAGGGACTGGATCTTGGCGAGCATGGAGCTGAAAAGATCTGCTACCGGAAGCCATAAATACACACTGACATATCGGGTGAGCCACTGCGTGAGTGTGGATTGAAATCCATCCCAAACGGATATAGCAAAAGCTATTGGCCCTAAAATAGAAAGTACAATCAGAAAAAAAGTTCTAATGGTGTCGATGACCAGTGCCGCCGCCTGAAAAAGTATTTCCAGCAAATTGCGGAACCATTCCTTTATTGCTTTTTCGATCTTGTATTCCTGCCTGTCCATATACATTCCTGCCATTGTTCCAATGTCGGATGGTGACCAGCCCAGCTCGTCCAATTTCTTGTCGAATTCTTCGTCAGATACCATATAAGCAGTCTCAGGATTACGGATCATTGCTTCTCGTTCCAGCAGGTCTTTTTTCGACTGTAGATCATTCAGATCAAGTACCTGATTTTCCAGAATACTGTGCGTTCCCTGTACAACCGGACTTAATACGGAATTCATTGTTCCCAGTACCATTGTCGGAAAAAACATGATGCATAGCCCGAGTGCAAAAGGACGAAGCAAAGGGTACACATCGATAGGCTCTGCCCTGCTCAGTGCCTGCCATACTTTCATGGCTACAAAGAAAAGTGCTCCCAATCCCGCCAGGCCTTTGGATACCGCCGCCATATCTGCGGACAGCGGGAGCATTTCATCATACAAGAAGCGCAGGACTTCATGAAGGTTATTAAATTCCATGTCTTACCAGTATTTTTGATTAGGAGTTCCATAGAGGTCAAGCACTCTTTTGGTGTTGTTTTGCTTCTTTGCCCTTAGAATGCTTACCGAGATATTCTTGTTGGTATAATAGCGTACCAGACTGTGGTATTCCTTTACCTCTTTATACACTCGGTCAATAATATCCATACGTTCTTTGTCATTCAGTGATAATGTTGACGAGCTTACAATCTGTTTGAGTTCTTTCAACAACTCTGTACTCTCACCCAAGAGTGCTGAATAGCCATTTGCAATAGCTGCCAGTTCCTGGGCAGAAAAGTTGGGATCATTCATCATCCTGCCGAAATTTTGTACATACATTTGAGATACATCGCCTACCAATAGCACCGTCTGCTGTACTTTGCGCGCATCTTTCACCAAATTGTTAATAGCCTGTAGTTTGTCGTAATACTCCTTTCCCTGTTTGTATACCTTTTCTACTTCCTTGAAATTTTTTACAACATTCGATACAGTGTTAGAAGTCTGTACGATTTCATTGGCACTGTTAAGAATCCCTGAAGCCAGGTTTGCAGGATCGGTAACTACAAATTGGGCGTTTGCAGACGGTGTTGCGGCAAGCATTAGTGCCGTACACACCACGAATAGTATTTTTTTCATTGTTTCCAGATTTAAATTGTTAATGATTATTGATTTTCTTTATCACGCCGCCACATCGTGATGTGCTTGATGGCGAGTTCTACGTTACCATCCAGTTCTGCGGCAAGCTGCATGACTTCCATTTTTTCGGTTTCTTCGGTGGTATAGGCGTAGGATAAGAACCCGGCGCCTTGCTATATTAACTATAGCAGGTTTCCAAGAACTCTCCCCCGAACCGTACGTACCTGTCTCCAGGTATACGGCTCTCCATCAATTTATTCAGTCTAACTTTCCTGCGTGTATCTTATCGTGACATTTTGAACAGACTGCCAAAGTTTTTCTTTTCCTTGCAATCATTCTTTTCATCCAATCTTCTTTACCTTTCAGGTCTTTCAACTTCCTTATATGATGCATTTCCAGTTTCTCGTTTGCACCGCATAATTCGCATTTTTCGTTTTGCAGCCTTGCTATAAGGCTGTTTCTTCCACCTGTGATGGTAACTGTCATGGGTAAATTATCCACGTAAGCTCCACGAGCATTTTTCTGGCGTTTGAAACCTTCATTGTAAAAGCGTCTGTAGAGTATGTCGCCTTTCCTGTTTTTATAAGGAATAGAGAACACTCCGTTGATACACTTTTTTGTCTTTTCCTTACTTACCGAAGTTTGATATTTCAGTGCATAGGTTTTGTACATACTGTACTCCATGATATAAGAAAATGACTGTACATATGAACTGTTGTTAGCGATTGCGTAGTAATTGTAAAAACCTCGGATTTCAGAATTTACCTGACTTATGATCTCTAAATCATCTAAGTCTTTCATGTAATATCGGGAGCGTGGTTTCCAAACCTCTTTGCCATTCTGCGTAATCAATTTTAGCGCATTATAACTTAGTAGCTTTTTCTTCATCACCTCTGCTGTTACATAGAGTACAATCTTGTCTCCAAAGCATCTCACTGTTCTACCGTGTTTATCCCTCTTTGTTTCATTAGATTTACGCACGTAGACATCAAAGCCTAAAAATTTGGCAGGTTTCTTAGCATTGGTTATCAAGGTTTTTTCATCCGAGAGTTCGAGTTTTAGTTTTTCAATAAGAAAATTCTTAATGTCATTCTTAATCCTTTTACAATCTTCCTTACTACCTATGATCCCGATAAGAAAGTCATCCGCATATCTTACATACTTCAACTTTTTGTGACTACTATCCATCTTATTATAGGCTGGATATTTGTTTCTTTCTTGTCGTAGTTCCTTAATTTCTGCAATCATTTTGGCTCTAACAGTTTCATCTGTCTCGCATTCCAGTTTCTTTGCCAAGCGGTATCGTCTTTGTTCGTATAGTCTGTACTGGCGTGTTGCCGTAGTTCTTTCCCCTTTATCGAATTCTTTGATGTACTCCTTAATATATTTATCAAGTTTATCTAGGTAGATGTTCGCAAGGATTGGACTTATAATTCCTCCTTGTGGTGTACCACTAAATGTTTTGTGATATACCCAATCTTCGATATACCCTGCATTTAGGAACTTCCTAATTAAACGAATGAACCTATCATCGGCGATACGTTCTTTAAGGATTCCAATCAACACTTCATGATTGATATTATCAAAGAAGCCTTTTATATCCCCCTCAATGAACCATCGTACAGCTGTAAATGATTGTTGAACACTTATTAAAGCCGTATGGCAACTTCTTTGTGGTCTAAAACCATGTGAAGTATGTTCAAAATGTCCCTCGTATATAGCTTCCAAAATCATTCTGATAACTTCTTGTACTAGTTTATCATCAAAAGAGGGGATTCCAAGTGGACGTTTCTTACCGTTTTTTTTCGGTATATAAATCCTCTTGGATGGGTTTGGCTGATAAGTTTCGTTTTTGAGCGATTCAATCAGCCTTTCAATGCGGGATATACTCATTCCATCGATGGTTTTTCCATCGATACCTTTTGTCATATTACCTACTTTGCTGTAGATTTTTTGATAAGCAGTATAGTACATCTCTTCATTGAACAGAACTTTGTACAGCCTTTCGAATTTATAGCTCGAATCTCCGCTGTGCTTTATTAGACTGTTCAATACTATTTCTGGATTTCTCATAATGTCTCTCACATTTTCCATTAATCGTATTAAACTAAATTGACTGCCTCCCTTCGCCATGTACAAGGCTTTCCCTTGCTCAGACTACTACGGAGGCTCCGTTACCTTATCGAATATTCAGGAGCTTTTCTCCATAGCCACATCAGTGGCATTTCGACTTAGGCAATCCCCATTTAGACATATAGCAACTATTGGCTTGTTAGATTCTCGGATGCGATGTTCACCCTTTTCTGCTTATTGCAGCTACGCTATGGTTTGTTTATGCTATAACTACTACTTCACATTAGTATAGTACCACAGTATGACGTTTGTAACTGTTTTCCGTCATAGCCCAAGAACCGACCGTTCAGACTATCGTTCAATCAATTCAGACTTCATCCTTATATCTAACTTTCAACTCGCCACTCAGTCGCAACTTAACAGTTAGTTGACTTGTGGCTTTTCCGACATGCTACACTCCCCGTCGGGTTTCCCGTTCGGATAAGTCGGCTATTGATGGGCATTATAAACACTTGCCCAGTGGTTGCCAAACCACATTTGCTATATGCCCTTATGGGCGCACATAATACTCTTCGAGGCTAACTTCTGTGGCATATACCGCAGAGTGCGTACCACCCAATCCTATCCAAACTTCTTTGTAAAGCCTTGAGGGATCGTTGTTCATGTTGATAGAAAGTACCTGCGCCTTTTCCTTGTCAGTTAGGCCGAGCATCGCCTGGATGTCGTCAAACTTGTTCATGTATTTGCGCTGGTCGAGCAGAATTTTACAGTCGGAATTGTTGATGATACTTTCCTTGACAATGGGCGACTGGATGATGTCATCGACCTCCTGTGTTACTACGATTGCTTCACCAAAAAATTTCCTGACAGTTTTAAAAAGGTACTTCAGATATTCTGCCATTCCTTCTTTGGCAATGGCTTTCCAAGCCTCTTCAATCAGGATCAGTTTACGGATACCTTTTAGCCTGCGCATCTTGTTGATGAACACCTCCATAATGATGATAGTCACTATGGGAAAGAGGATTTTGTGGTCTTTGATGGCATCAATTTCAAACACGATAAAACGTTTGGAAAGCAGGTCTAACTGCTTGTCGGAATTGAGCAGGTAATCATATTCACCTCCTTTGTAGTAAGGCTCCAGCACGTTCAGGAAATTGGCAATGTCAAAGTCCTTTTCTCTTACTTGTTTATTCTCCAATACCTTTCGATAATCACCCTGCACATATTCATAGAAACCATTAAAAGAGGCATATACATCATCCTGTCTGATACGTTCGATATAACCGCTTACGGCATTGGAAAGTGCAACTTCTTCGGATCGCGTCGGCGGTTCGTCATCACGCTTCCACAAGGTCAAGATCAGGGTTTTGATGCTTTCTCTCTTTTCAATGTCGAATACTCCGTCATCAGTGTAAAAAGGGTTAAAAGCAATCGGATTATCTTCGGTATAAGTAAAATACACCCCGTCTTCTCCTTTGGTCTTGCCTTTAATGAGTTCACATAAACCCTGATAGGAGTTACCGGTATCTACAAGCAGGACGTGTGCGCCTTGTTCATAATATTGCCTAACCATGTGGTTGGTGAAAAAGGATTTGCCGCTTCCCGAAGGACCCAGTATAAACTTGTTGCGGTTGGTGATAATACCGCGCTTCATAGGAAGATCAGAAATGTCCAGATGAATTGGTTTTCCGGTGAGCCTGTCTGCCATCTTGATACCGAACGGGGATGGCGAATTATGGTAATTGGTTTCTTCGGTGAAGAAGCACAAAGCAGGTTCAATGAATGTGTAAAAGCTTTCTTCACTTGGAAAATCACCGGCATTGCCCGGCATTCCTGCCCAATACAGGGTAGCAACATCCGTAGTGTTATGGCGTGGCTTGCATTCCATTAGTGCGAGTGCACTACCGCTATCATTCTTTAATTGCTTGAGTTCACCTGGATCTTCCGACCACGCCATGATGTTAAAGTGTGCTCTGATAGAGGACAGTCCGAAAGAATGTGCTTCATTCAGATATTTTTCTATCCATTCTTTATTGATCTGATTGGCACGGCTGTAACGGGCCAGTGAGTGCATGTTCCTTGCAGACTTCTCAAACTTTTGCAGGTTATTTTCGCTGTTATCCAAAAACAAATATTGGTTGTAGATATGATTACAGTTCAGCAGCAATCCCACTGGTGCAGCAAACGACAAACGGCAGTCACTGCGGTCAGTTGACAATTTTTCATAGCGGGTGTCCGCCGATACCGTTACGGGCAGATCATCTGTGTCAGACAAGGTGTGCAGGCACAATCTTTTGTTGCCGATTCGTACCTCTTCACCTCCAAGTGAGATATCCTGCATTGGTGTTCCGGCTTCTCTGGAAAGCGTCAGATATTGTTCCAATAATCCCTGTTTTCCCTCTGCTCCAATGATGTCTTCTTCGCTCAGGCGTTTGACCTTAACAAATCCGCTATCATTAACAATACGTTCGAATTGTGCCACCGCTTCCATAAATCGGTGTATCGTTTCCTTGTCCCTGATTTCTTTTGGTATCAGGGTTCCTTTGCAAAGCGAAGAGAAATTGCTCTGCGTCCGCATTCGCTCCTTGGTAGTCTTAGTAAGAAACAAGTAGCAATAATGGTTCAAAAACGGACGTTCATTAAAATGACGCTGATAGGATTTCGCTAAAAAGCTTTGGTCGTCCTTTGCTAGATCAGGAGCATAGCTTTCCTTGATATACCAATCCTGTTTGTGGATTACCGTAAAATCAGGCAAAGTCTTGATAGCCTTATGCCAGGCGGAATGAATTGCTTCGTACTCTGCGGAAGCAACCGTGAACAATTCCGGCAAATGCACTTCAAAGCAGGTAGTAATATCCGCATCTTTTGACAGGATGCAATTATTCTCTACTGCAAGCAGTGGAAACTTGCTTTCCAATGTTGTAGTCCTTGCTGTATTTCTCATAAGGCATTATTTTTTGCGGTGAACCTTAAATAGCGGTGTACAGCCTTGCGGCAGATAATGTAGCGGGGATGTCTTTTATTTGCACTGATTTTCATCAATCCGTGTTCTCCATATTTTTTGTTCAGCGAGAAGGTCTGCCATACAATCAGAGAAGCTCCGCCGGCTCCGAGGAACAGACAGATATAGGAATTGACCCCAGCCATGTAAAGTATCATGACCAGAATAAGTGTCCCAAGCAGCCCGCCAGCGAAGATGAACAGGTATTGAGCTTTCAGCCCCTTAAATTCAACTGTTCTTCCAATTCCCTTGTTGATGTTGTAAATAATCATATACCTTGGGATTACAGGAAAAATGAACGTAGAATGGTAGCAGCTACTATTAGGAAAATACATGCCCCAAACCAGCTTGCCGCAGTTTTACTGGTGTCGGGATCTCCACTGCTGAATTTATTGTATACCTTAACACCTCCTATCAGACCTACCACCGCTCCGATGGCATAAATGAGTTGTGTTGCGGGATCGAAATAAGACGTTACCATTTGGGTCGCTTCGTTGATACCCGCCGTACCATTTCCTTGTGCAAATGCACTGAAACCTGTCAGCATTGTTAGTATTGCCAACAAAAAAGTTTTTCTTTGTTTTTCCATGATTAAACACTTTAAATTGTTACTATTTTTCCGCAGTATGCGGACTTTAGCAACAAAGGTGTTTTGTAAATAGAGGTGTTATGATGAACTGGTTGTCAGAGGAATTATTTGGCAGCAAATAGCAGTTATAACAAGAATTTTTTTATATTAGTCCTTTTTTACTTAGAAATTTAAAAACAAAGAATAACATAAGTCAAACATTGAAAAAAATTGCATTGGTGATTAAAAGATGGGTCTTAAAAAAATAAAGAAGCTTAGCTTCAACTTAATTAAAATTTTATGGGAGAATATTCAAAACGTATAGGTGAAGTTGGGGAAAATGTTGTAGTAGATTTTTTAAACCTTATAGGATGGAAAAATCCTTTAAGAAATGATGATATTGAAAGTATTGACACTGATTTCAGAAAAAGAACAAACGGTATTGACGGATATTTCCACTATATTAATCCAATGGTCAGTAGTACCATTGAAAATGTAATCTACTCTTCAAAATATAGTACAGACCCGTACCCTATCTCACAAGTTACTACACAATTTAAAGATCGTTATCTTGAACTAGCTAAAGCGATCGAATCTTTTAAAAAATCAGAACTAAAACAGTACACCATTAATCTTCATCAAAACATTGATACACATTTCGATAGAGGAATTCTTTTTTGGCTTAATAACTCCGGAACAGGTGAAAACGATTTAATAAGTCGCTTAGCAAGGATTGAATTAAATACAGGTGTTAATCATGATGGAATTTTTTTAGTAGATAATAAGCGAATTGAATTTATATACGATTCAATTTGTTTTGCCCAATTAAAATATCGTTACCATGATATAGACTTTATTTATTTTAATAATGGATTGAATAATGACGACAGAAATCCAAGGAATGGAAAAATTATGCCCGTTCAATATATTAATTCCAGTATTTTACCGCTAAGAGCATCAAAAGATAATGAAACAACTATCATAATTAATGCAATTGAAAATTTTGATAGGGATGATTTAATGAAATATATGGGTATAGCCAAGAATATAGGATGTAATTCACAAGGATCAACAGTAATTAGTTTCCCTAATTATTCGGAAACTGAACATTTACCCACTGTAAATAATATCAAACAAATCTTCAATGATGCCTCTTTTACTTCTCAATTAGAAGTTGTTAATTATAATAACCCAATTTTACGATAACACTATGGAAAAATTAGAAGTAAACAAGCATATTCCTTTTGGAGCAACTCTTCAAGACGTTTTGAATCATCCATCATTATCAGATACGAAATTGAAATATTTACTTCGACTTAGAGGTATTTATTTAGAGGACTCAAAGAATAATGATACATATCCCATTCTATTATCTACCATTCTTTCTCCCAGTGAATTTGAATATATAAAAGAAAATATTAGAGGAAAGGAATTGAATCAGAAAATAACTTCAAGACCATTAGCTTGGCACAATACTGAAGAATTGATAAAGATCGTTCCTGACAAGATTGATTTGAATAAAATTTTACAAGATGCAGATTCAAGACAAACAATAATATCACAAACTAACTTTGCTATGGTTGAGGGTAATCCTAACAAGGTAAAAATGCAGTTTAGATGCCAGACAAATAATTATAACTCAGGTTGGTATCGCACTAAAAATGAATATGAAGGAGAGATAATAATTGAAAAAGTCCAAGAAAATGATAAAGTGTATTTGCGTATGCTTTACACTTCTCCAGAAACCCTTTCAATTGCGGATTTAGGTGTTAAACATTTGGTCAATGATTTTAAAAAGAAAAACTATACTAAGCCAAATACGGAAGTAGAAAGAATTTTATACAGTAATTTCACAAATGAAGAAAGGATAAAATTTTTCTTAAGTTTGACTGATAGTTCTGAAATTTTTGAATTTCAAAGGGCAACCGATTTGGATATGGCACCAGACAGGACCATGGAAATGCCTGTTGAAATTGCTAAGCTGATGACAGGAAAAGTAAACACTCTAAAAATAAATGGGGAAACATTACACGAACATTATTTAATTAAAGAAGATGAGAATCATAAATATATAGAATTGGCATCCATTGAAGCTTTATACAACTTTTCTTATCACGCCGCCGAAGGAAGCTGTGTGGTTCAATTTGGATTCAATGGTTATTTTAAAAAACGACTTAGCAACATTGAATTTTCAATTGATGTATCAACCGTTAATCTTAAAGATGAATACAGAGGAGCAAGTAAAGATAAAGTAAGGCTGTTCTTACTACAAGAATTTGAAAAATTCAAGATGGAGAAATATAATTGGTTGAAATACCAATCACTTGCTAAACAACATGCACCATAATATGAATAAAATAGATTTTACCCAAGTAGAAATAGATAAAATAATAACGCATCAAGTAGGAAATAAATTAAGAGATGAAAAATATAATCTTTCTGAGGAGGAATCAATCTTAGATTCTGATACCAGAAATTATCTTTTGAAATATTTTTTTTCACTTTTAAAAACAGAAGAGTTTTATAAGTTTACTCATGCAGTAAATATTGAAATGAATGAAATATTTACTTTAACTAAAAGTATATTTTCTAAGAAAGACTTATTTATTAGTGATTCTCAAGATATCGCAAAGTTACTTTATGAACAATCAATGCACCCAAAAATAAAAGAAGGGCAACTAAATATATCATTATTTAAAAATGTTGTAATTGAAGACGAAGTCGTAAACGTTCTTGGTATTTTCAAATCTGAAACTTCTTCTCCATTTATCCAAATGAAGAAGCAAAAATCAAATTACAATATTATACATGAAATTGGATTTGATTTAAAAAGTATGGATAAAGGATGTTTGATTTTTAATACCGATAGTGAAAGCGGATATAAAATTATTATCATAGACAATGCAAGTAAATCAAATGAGGCACAATATTGGAAAGATGAGTTCCTAAACATATCTAATATTAGAAACGAATTTCATCAAACCAATCAATTTTTAGGAATTGCAAAACAGTTTGTCACAAAACATATAGATCAAGATCTGGAATTAACTAAAGCTGATAAAATAGATTTTTTAAATCGCTCAGTTGATTACTTCAAAAAAAATGAAATATTTGACAAAAAAGAGTTTGAAAAAGAAGTTTTTGGAGATAATAATGTAATTGAATCATTCAGAAAATTTGACAAAACTTACAGACAAGAAAATGAGGTAGAGTTAGCAGATAGTTTTGAAATATCCGAACAAGCAGTAAAAAAACAATCACGAGTTTTCAAAAGTGTTTTAAAACTTGACAGGAATTTTGATATCTACATTCATGGAAATAAAAATCTTATTGAAAAAGGAACTGAGAAAGATGGAAGGAAATATTATAAAATCTATTATGAAGAAGAAAAGTAGCTAAACTTATGATTAAATCAATTGAGGAAGGACGTAAAGAAGATGGTAACAGATCCATTGCGGATAAAATAATCAAGAGACTCCATGATTTAGAAAAAACGGTACAAAATAATCATGGTCGCTGGGCTTGGGAACTATTGCAAAATGCAAAAGACAGCGTGGCTGAAACAGGCAGAAAAGTTTCCGTTCAGGTTGTTTACAACCATGATAAAATTGAATTTTTACATAATGGTAATCATTTCACAGAAAAAGATATTAGAGGACTAATAAACCAAATATCCTCAAAGGAAGTTGATGAAGGTGAAGTTAGTGCTAAGACCGGTAGATTTGGTACTGGATTTCTCACAACTCATCTGCTTTCAAAAGAAGTCTATATCAAAGGAATTGTTGAAACCATTGGAGGTGACCTATTCCAGTTTGGCTTCCCGCTAGACCGAAACGGAAAAACTACCCCGGTGTTAATACCTAAAATTGAGAATGCCTGGAAAGAGTTTCATGCTTCTACAGAAGACAATGAAATTGAAGAATACTATGAAGATGAATTCAATACTTCATTTACTTATACTTTAGATTCAGACGATCAAAAAGACATAGCGCAAATTGGAGTTGATGAGTTCACTACATTAATTCCATACGTTTTATCATTTATTCCAGAAATATATTCCGTAGAAATAATTGATAACGTTAGAAATGAATCAATTATATTCCAAAATGAACCAGACATTGTGGATGGGTTCAAAAAAATCAATAAAATTCAAAATGGCAAAGAATCAATAGTACGATTATTATATGCAACAAATGGAACGGTATCTATTGCTGTGCGAGCACGGAAAAAAGGCGGCGTTTTTGAAGTTTTAAGTTTAGATAATATACCAAAATTGTTTTGTGATTTTCCATTAATTGGGACAGAAAACTTTCATTTCCCCATCGTAGTTAATAGCTTTTACTTTAATCCACAAACAGAAAGAGATGGAATTTGGCTAATGGGAGAAAATGACCCTGAAGTCATTGAAAATAAGGATTTGATGAAGCAAGCTCTCGTGTTATATAAGGAGTTAATTAATAACTTAGAGCATAAATCGTTTAAAAACGCATTTAGTATTGCAAAAACAAAACTGCCTTCAACTGATGAAAAATACTTTGATGCAGATTGGTATGTCACAAATATTCAGACGCCTTTAAGGAAATTTTTACTCACTAAGTCAATTGTTGAATTAGAAGACGGAAGTAATGGTACGCTAAATGAACTTTGGTTTCCTTTAAAATCATATACAAAAGAAACAAAGGAGAAGCTTTGGCAATATACCTCCGATCTTTTCCCTCAATCGGTTTGTAAAAAAGATAAGCTGCATAACTGGACTGAAATAATTTGGGACGATATAAGCAAAATTACCTTTGCTGAATTGGTTGGAGATATTGCAAAATCCAAATCAATAAACAAATTGTCAGAGTCTTTTAGAAATGATGAAGATCAAACTTTTAAATGGCTAAATGAAGTTGGAAGTTTTATTATCAGTGATGAAGTCAATATCCCATTGCTTGAAAAGAACGCTATTATACCAAACGAGAATGGAGAATTTTTGATTACGAGTCAACTTTTTATTAACAAGATAAAAGATCCTCATTTAATAGAAATTTTACAACTTCTCGGAGAAGATTGGAATGATATTTTGATCCATCAGAAGATTAGCTTTGGGCGATATTTTGAAAAAAAGAGAAGTGAGATTGCAGCTAAAATAAATGAAAGGCTTAAGAATATAAGTCCTGAAAATCAAAATTTTATAAAAGCAATTAGCCTCTTATCAGAATGGTTTGACAATAATGCAGATGAGGGTAAAGAACTATTTTCGGAAACATACCGAAAAAGAGCTGAGTTATTTATGAATACTATTAAAGATAAAGATAGTCTGTATAAAGTAATGAGAAGTAAAACAGACTTAGCACATCTTTCAAAAGTAGCAGAGGCAATTGAGGAAAATCCACGTTTATTTGAAAATATAGAACAAGCAAAAGAGGTTTATTCCCTCTTAAAACAATATAATGTAAACGATTTGCAGCAACTACGGGACCTATTAGACAATAATGGCACCACGCAACATACGCGGGATTCATTATTACCTGTAACACAAGAAATACTAGCGAACATGGGGATTTCTTCTTTAGAAGAATGGGAAGATGCCATAAAGGATAAGGATTTAGCTTTACTATTTTCTCATAAATCTACTCCTAACACGGATATGTTTGTATACGTACAAAGTTTAATACAAAAAGCTAAAGAAAATATTGTTGAATATTTACAAAGTCTAAATGACTATAATCTTGATGATTTGGACGAAACAACAGCACCTACAATTCTTGCCGGGATTATAAAAGATGGAAAGCCAATTAGCATAGTTGCCAGACCTGCTTACAATGGTGAAGTAATAATTTATTACGGTTCCGAGCGTGATATTTTAGATTATGAACCTTCTGAATTATGGATCGATGATGGGATTAAGCCCAGAATGATTTCATTAGGGCATCTATTAAAGAAAGCTCAAATAGTTAAATTCCCTGTTTAGTAATGAATATTAGTAGAGATTTATCCAATATAATAGGTAAACCGGAAAATGAGAAGCTAGAGTATAAAGCCGTTCTACCTCCAGCAAGAAGTCTTGCGCAAATGATAGCTGCGTTCGCTAACTCAAATGGGGGAATAATCATTTTAGGTGTAAATGAGGCAAACGGAGAGATAAAGATAACAGGACTAAGTGAGGATTTTTATGCCAACGGGGTCACACATAAGGCCATTGACTTATTATCCCCAAAACCAAGTATCAAATATGAATATCTATCTCATCAAGGTAAAAGGCTATATGTTATTGAAGTTGAAAAATCTTTAACGGTAGTTTCTATTGAAAACAAAATCTACACTAGAAATGGTAGTAAGATCGTCCTCAGCAATCCGGAAATAAAGCAGACTAACACTAGTCGCCTTCCATTAATCACAAAATTAACTAATGATTTATTTGCTTTCCGCTCATCTAGTACCGGTGCCAAATCAAAGTTTTTAGATCACTATTCAGGTGTTCTAAACATTATCGATGATGTGGGAAATATATTATATCCTAGTTCCGCATCAGCACCAACAACTAATCAAGAGGGTAAAATCCTCATGAGAATTTTGCTTTCATCATGTGCAGATAATTTTGAGATTTACCTTACTGACCTTTTATATGAGATATACTTAGCTAATCCAGCAACATTAAAATCCAGCCAACAGATTACCATCAAGGAAGTTTTGGATTGTGCAGATATGCAAGAGTTTGTGTTATATTGGGCAAAAAAGAAACTAAGTAAATTACAGAGAGGAAGTGTAAAGGGATTTATTGCTGATAATTCACAAATAAAAGATTTAAATGTGCTCGATGATGTCCAGCAAGACAACATTGAAAAGATACTCCAAATCCGACATCTTTATGCTCATCGAAATGGTATAGTGGATGAAAAGTTTCTACAGTTTTATCCAGGACAATATAATCTTAACGAAGAACATCAATTATCAGTTGAAGATATGTTGAACCATTTCTCTTATTTAATTGATATTATTGACAAAATAGATAAGGCCGCAATCTTAAAATATCAGTTAGCAACCCTATAGATAATTTATACAAACTCCCCAATATCAAAATCACCCAAATCATTTTTCCGCAAAATAGAAGAACCAGAGTCAGTTTCAGAGAAAGTGCTGTCCAACAGCATGGCTATTTTTCTTGAAGCACCCTCGATGGAATTTTCCAGCAGGCTAAATAATTCAGTACCCTGTAATTTCTTCACTATGCCAATCGCTGTTTCCTTTTGAGATGGCTCCAATTTTTCTTTTTGCAGCAGCATCCCCACGGAGCTTAGTTCTTCAAAGGTAACCCCTTGGGCAAGACTGTTATCGCTGCCGGATATTCCATACCTGTTCCATTCTTCTTCCTCTTCTTCAAAATCAGGTATATTTCTGAAAACATCATCCAGCTCTTCCTGCGGAATTTGTATATCGACTTCATCTTCGTCGATTTCAATATCAAAATTATCAGTTTCCTGTTCCGGCTCATTATCCTGTCTTTCGTTGACAGTGTTTGGCACTAAAAGGCTTCTTATCTGTTTGGGTTGCCCCATAATATCAGGAAGATTAGGGTTTAATTTATATTGTGCCTTTTTTTCTTTTTCCCTTTTATACATAACAATCTTATCGTCTGCTAACAGAGCAATAACAACGAGCAAACATATCACGATTAGTATTTCCATAGTTTAAAAATAGGTTTAAAACGTTCGTTAAAATAATTGGTAATATCATCGCCGAACTCCCTGAAGTGGTGTTCAAGGATGTTGTCAATCTAAGAATAGAGCGTTGTCTTTTCTTCCTTCGTTAATTGCACAATACGCAGGAGCCTTTCGTGGTATTCCGGACGTATGTAAACTACCTTGCCGTTACGTCCCGATGGAAACCGATTAACCAAAAATCTGGCACGATATTGTTCTGTTCTTTTAGGCTGTTTGTTTTTCTTAAAAAAATTTCTCATGATAAAATGGGTTTATTGTTCTTGTTGTAATCTTCAATGATTTCTGCGGAATACAGCTCAAAGTGGTTCTGTAAGATATTGTCCAGATACGCATATAGCGGAATTTGCCCCGCCGCGATAATATTCACTATTCGGGTAAGTTTCTCGTGATATTCGGGGCGTACATAAATGCATTTATCGCCTCTGCCTTTTAGTGTATTCCTTTTAAGGAATTTAGAAGAATAGGTTTTTCCTATCTTCTTTGTACCGATTGCTTTATTATTCTTTTCCATAACTGCTATTATAAAATGGGTTTGTATTTATCATTAAAACTCTTGGTAATCTGCTCGCCAAATTCCTGAAAATGGTAATCCAGCAAATTGTCTAAATAACTGTAAATCGTTATCTTATCTTCGCCTATCACTTGTACGATCCGTGACATTTTTTCGTGGAAATCAGGTCGGATATAAACTGTCTTCCCGTCACGGGCATTGGTATCTGTTTTTTTGAAAAAGATACTTTCGTAATCTGCATCATTTGTCCTTTTGTTCCTGCTCTTTTCCTTAACTGCAGGCTTCTCTTGCCGCTTAATATCTTCCTTTTCGGATGCTTCGATTTTAACTTCCGGCGGGAGCTGTAACCCTTCCTTTTTAACGCCGTCCACCATCAGGTTCATCATCAGCTCCTCATTAATATCTGGCGAAGCTTTCTTTTTATTTTCTTCTCTCTCCATAAGGCTATAATTGAATGATTTTTAAAAACTCGTTCATGAACAGGTCTAACTGGCACGCCTTCATCAAGCGTTCGTCGGGAGGCATTACGGTAGAACGGAAAACGGTTTTGCTTTCCACTTCGCTTTCTTTGCGAAAACGTGTGCTGTTTTTGATTTGACTCTGCATGAGACTTAATCCCAAATGTTCGATAAGATGATTATAAATGCTATATAATGGTGTGCTTTCCCTGCCATCGACTTGGTTCCAGAACAGGTTGATGGTTTCTATGGAAGTTTCCCCTTTTTTCATAATTACATCCTGCAAAAGCTGGGTAAAAATGAGCGTACTTTCCATTACAACACGGTCCGCGGTAATAGGCGTAAAAATGTGGTGCATTCCTGCCAATGCTTTAAGGATACCAGGGGTGTTGACAGTTCCGGGCAGGTCAAAGAATACAACATCAATCGGAACTGAAGAAGTATTTAAAAATTCATGAGCCGCTTCCAAGACGTTATCCGCTTTATACTGCATAATCGGATAGGCTTTCTTGTTGATGGTAGTAAATTGCTTGTATGCCAGCTTTTTCAAAGTCTCATTTTCCATTACCATTGCCAAATCACGGGCTTTCATTTTCATCAGACTGTGCTGTGGAAAATCCGCATCAAATACCGCTACATTGTAGCCCAAACGATAGTGCATCGTACTGGCAACAAGTGTGGTAAATGTACTTTTACCAACACCGCCTTTTTGAGAAGAGAAGGCGATAAATACTGTTTTGTGTTTTGCATTCATATTTCAACTGTTTTTAATTATTTATATTTCCATTTCTTTATGTCCGTATATCAACAGCTATGTGCCTTTGCAGTACTGTATATAGGCCTATTGCTGTGTACGTACTTATATTGGTAATTAGGTAATCATGTACCAGACTGTCTATGTACCTGAATACATGTTTATAGCTGTATGCAATTAGATACGCTTTCACCATTAGACCTGCTTACGTAAGTATCTACCGGGCTACATAGCCACGCATTTGAATAGTTACTTTTTTATATCCGCACAGTTATACATTACTACCTAACTGATTGCGTACTTAGGTTGTTACCTGCATAGCTAACTATGTCCTTATATGTGTTTGTAAGTACAAAGAAATGCAGATATATAGGTGCTTTTATCAACTTGGCACACCTTGGCACTCAAAGGTAGTGTTTGGCAATTCCATATAGTGCAATAGTCTCTTACAGAAGATTTTACTTTGTAAAGTGATTTTTATTAACTGACTTATGCAAAAGCAATATGACATATCTGGTAAAAATGGGAACAGCCCGAAGCTGTTTTTCCCTGCTAAATTTAATCCGACCGCAGGGAGGATTTTTGTGTTCGCCAGAACACGGCAAGTTGTGTTTTGAGGCACTCGAAACGGAGTTCGTGCCTCAAAACAACTTGCCCTGCCGGGAGCTGGAAAGCCCTTCCGAAGTCAGGGCTTTTTTGCAGTAATTAAAAATGAATATGTGATGGACAAAAGCAATAACATAATACGCAATAAGGGCGGTCGGACACCAAAAACTGACCCGAGCATCCACCGCCACGTTTTTCGCCTGACTGACGAAGAAAATGCTAAACTATTATCTCTTTTTGAAGCATCGGGAATGCCTAATAAGGCAAAATTTATCATTTCCGTACTCTTTGGAAAGGAGATTAAAACGATTATAATAGACAAAGCTATGTTGGATTTCTATATGCGGCTCACCTCTTTTCATAGTCAGTTCCGATCAATTGGTGTGAATTACAATCAAGTTGTGAAGTTACTATATCGCAATTTTTCGGAGAAAAAAGCAGCAGCCTACCTCTACAAATTGGAAAAACAAACGGCTGAAATGGCTGTATTATGTCAAAAAATCATCGATCTAGCAGAAGAATTTCAAACAAAACATTTGAAAAAATAGTATTAAGATGATAGCTAAAATCGGAAGAGGGAGCAATTTATACGGAGCATTGGCATACAATCAGCTCAAAATAGATAAGGAAAACGGGCAGATTTTGTTTACAAATAAAATAATTGAAACGCCAAATGGGCATTATTCCGTTGCACAATTAGCTCAATCTTTTGAACCTTACATGATCGCCAACCGTAATACTGAAAAGCCAGCTTTGCATATTTCACTCAATCCCGATCCGAAAGATAATGTTAGTGATGAAAAGTTCAGGGAAATGGCAGAAGAATATATGCAGGAAATGGGTTATGGAGAACAGCCTTTTATAGTATTCAAACACACGGATATTGACCGTGCTCATATCCATATTGTATCAGTATGTATAGATGAAGATGGCAAAAAAATCTCAGACAAGTTTGAGAAAAGACGGTCTATGAATCTCTGCAGAGAGATGGAAAGTAAGTATGGACTGATACCTGCTACGGAAAAAGAGCGTCAGCAAAATGACAAAATTTTCCGCCCGGTTGATTATCAAAAAGATGATATAAAAAGCCAGATCGCATCAGTAATCCGTCACCTGCCTAAACATTACAAATTCCAGACTTTGGGCGAATACAATGCTTTGCTTTCCCTGTTCAATATTACTACTGAAAAAGTGGAGGGCGAACTACATGGAAAAATGCATCGGGGATTATTATACATTCCTTTAAAGGAGAACGGAGAAAGGGCCGGACATCCTTTCAAGGCATCTTTATTTGGTAAAAGTGCAGGACTAGCGGATATGGATTTGCATTTTTTAAAATGTAAGGAAACCTTAAAAGATAACGCAGCAAAAGCCACTCTCAAAGCCACCATTAGTATCGCTATGCAAACAACAAATAATGAAGTGGACTTTAAAAAACAGTTAGCGGAAAACGGTATCAACACAGTAGTCCGCAGAAGTGAGACAGGGCGTGTTTATGGTATCACTTTTATTGACCATAGTTCCAAAACAGTTTGGAACGGCTCTCGTTTAGGAAAAGAATTTACCGCCAATACCTTTAATGATGACTGGAACAATAAAATGAAATTCGAAATTAAAGAACCTCTCCAGCAACAACCTATTTTATCAAAATTAAATGATATGGAAGATTTACCAAACGAAAAACCTCATCCATTATTCGACTTCGTATATAGCGATAAACAAGAGGACATAATAATTGAAGCTTTGGGAGGATTACTGCCAGAGGCACAAGGTGAAGATTACGAAGAACAGGATTTTGCCAATAAGATTAAAAAGAAAAGGAAACCTAAGAGAGATCAATAGGTTTTGTTATTTATTATGAACTCCCAATTATGAAGAAAGTCTTAACCCCCAAGTATAACTCCAATGCAAAATTTTAGGTGCAGTTGCTGAATTGAATTGGTAAATGCTATAGGTGTATAATAAACAAAATATAAATGCTCCCCAACTCAATACAATGCACAATATACCTTGCCGTTCCGTTAGGCTGTACATACTTACAACTACTGATTTTACTACAAATGCAGGCACAATACAGCATAAAAGTACGCAGATTCCCCACGGTAATATCCAAAACTTCTTATTCTTTGACCGCAATCCGATAATAATTCCTTTAATGAAATAAATAACGCAGAAAATTACATAGGTAAATAAGAGGGCCAAACCCAAAATTTTAAACTTGCTTGTTTCGTCTCCCCAAAATTTCTGAGACAGTAAAAATCCGCCATAAAAAAACATCCCGAAAATAGTACCCATTTTTAGGATGAAAATAAAAATCGCAAAGACTGCAAACAATATTCCTGTGGCAGATTGACTTTCTTGACTTTTCCTCGCTTCATATTCATCTTCACTTTCTCCCGGGTTAGTATCAATATTATTCCAATTCATATTATACCTCCTTTTATCTTCATTATTTAAACCAACAACATAACTATCTGATTTATAAAGCCATAAATTTAATAAAAAAAAGCAATATAAAATCTGTAGTTGATAAAAACCATTTAACGCCAAACACTCTTGTATACCGCCAATCTCTGCCTCCTTTTTACAGCCACACTATACAGCATTTAAATTCATACTTCAATATTAAATGTTTTATAATGCAGGGAGAAGATGATTTAAGAGGGCTTGCCAAGATTATGGCATTTATGAGAGCCGTAAGTATCCTGATAGTGCTGATGCACCTATACTGGTACTGTTACGGCTTTTTTCTTGAAAGAGGATGGACGCTGAAATTTCTCAATACCATATTGGGTAATTTCCAACGGACGGCTGGTCTGTTTTCGCATACATTATATACTAAGGTATTTGCTACAGTGCTGCTGGCCCTAAGTTGTCTTGGAAGCAAAGCTGTGAAGAATGAAAAAATAACCTGGTCTAAAATTTACGGGGTTTTGGGAATTGGCTTCGTGCTCTTCTTTCTGAACACGCCACTTTTAAAATTATCACCTATCATTGGGACGTTCTTTTATATTCTCACACTTGCAATAGGTTTCATCGCTTTACTGTTGGCCGGGACATGGATGCAGCGTCTGTTAAATAATAATCTTATGGACGATGTATTTAATATGGAAAACGAAAGCTTCCAGCAGGAAACACAACTTATGCAAAATGAATATTCGGTTAATTTGCCAACCAAATTTTATTACAAAGGTAAATGGAACGAAGGTTGGATCAATGTAGTCAATCCCTTCAGGGCGACAATTGTGTTAGGTACACCCGGATCAGGTAAAAGCTATGCCATTGTAAACAACTACATCAAGCAACATATTGAAAAAGGTTTCTCAATGTACATATATGATTTCAAGTTTGATGACCTTTCCACAATCGCCTACAACCATTTATTACAGCATGCAGGCAAATATAAAGTAGAGCCTAAATTCTATGTCATCAATTTTGACGATCCCAGAAAAAGTCATCGCTGCAATCCCCTCAATCCCGATTTCATGACGGATATTTCGGATGCTTACGAAGCAGCTTATACCATTATGCTAAACCTGAACCGAAGCTGGATTCAAAAGCAGGGAGATTTCTTTGTAGAAAGCCCAATTATACTTTTAGCAGCTATAATATGGTTCCTCAAAATCTATGAGAATGGTAAGTATTGCACATTTCCACACGCTATTGAACTCTTGAATAAAAAGTATTCGGATGTATTTACCATACTTACATCTTATCCCGAATTGGAAAATTATTTATCTCCGTTTATGGATGCGTGGCAAGGCGGTGCACAGGACCAATTACAAGGTCAGATCGCGTCAGCCAAAATACCATTGTCCCGTATGATTTCTCCTCAACTTTATTGGGTAATGACAGGTGATGATTTTTCATTGGATATTAATAATCCCAAAGAACCTAAAATACTATGTGTCGGTAATAATCCTGACCGTCAGAATATCTATTCCGCTGCGTTGGGATTATACAATTCTCGTATCGTAAAATTGATTAATAAAAAAGGACAACTGAAAAGTTCCGTTATTATAGATGAGCTGCCTACTATCTACTTTAGAGGACTGGATAATCTCATTGCCACTGCCAGAAGTAATAAGGTAGCAGTATGTTTAGGCTTTCAGGACTATTCGCAACTAACCCGAGATTACGGAGATAAGGAAAGCAAAGTAATTCACAATACTGTCGGTAATATTTTTAGTGGACAAGTTGTTGGCGAAACTGCAAAAAGTCTTTCAGAGCGCTTCGGCAAAGTATTACAGAAAAGACAAAGCATGAGCGTCAACCGCAACGATACCTCCACCTCAATTTCTACTCAATTAGACAGTCTGATACCTGCTTCTAAGATTTCTACCTTAACACAGGGTCTTTTTGTGGGGGCAGTATCGGACAATTTTGATGAGCGGATCGAGCAAAAGATTTTTCATGCTGAAATTGTTGTGGATAATAAAAAAGTAGCTGCTGAAACCAAAGCATATCAAAACCTGCCGCAGATTAGGACATTTCTAAATAATAATGGAGAAGATAATATGAAACAGGAAATTGATGCTAATTACAGACAGATAAAACTTGATATTGTTCATATTATCGAAACCGAATTGGAACGTATTAAGAATGACCCTAACCTGCAGCATCTGGTGCAAAAGGATAATCGCAAAAAAGATGTATAAATTTTAAATATTGTAATTTTTCATTTGAATAAACTTGGCTAATTATGGTTTTCCGTAATAACATGACAATTTTATTGACTCAATTTGATTATAACTAATATTAAATTTAATAAAAATGGGATTAATTACAAAAAATGAACTTGTTTACACTGACTATTCGTGGACTGTCCTGAACGGAGACAACCCTAAAATTACAGGAGCACCCGACAGTACTTTATTAAACAGAAACGAAGGATACGAAATGTTATATTTCGTAAATGCTTTTTCTGAGATTCACAACTTTAAAAATAAGGTTTCGGCATTAAAAGCTGAAAGATTAATCAAAGAAAAAGTACCGGCAAATATTCATAGTCAGGAAAACATTAAACTTTGGCTTGAACAAAACTGGAGTGAAAATTAATTTTAAAAGCCATAAAAGCAAAACGCATTTTGTGAATAGTACAAAATGCGTTTTTAAATTACATGATTTTCTGTTGTTTGACAATTTCTTAATCCCGCTTGAGTAGGCGTTTTTTCATAACATTGTTTTCAAAAAATTACTATTTTAATATTTTTGTCATTGTACTAAAATAATTACAGGAAGACCAAATTTTTTTATTTCCGATGACATAAAATCTTTTCTTAGCTCTTGTGAGTGCAACATTAAGCATATTCGGCTTTTGTGACGCCCAATTTCTTGCACCCAATGATTTTGGGTCACTTCCTAAAATAAGAAACACAATGTCAGCTTCTTTTCCTTGGAAAGTGTGGATAGTTCCACAGTATACTTTCAATTGTTTTCTAAATATGTCACTACAATATGAAGCTATCGATTTAAACGGTGAAATCACATAAATTTCTCCTTCATATCCTATACTTCTTAATTCTGCAATCTTCAGATTTAGAAGCTCAACTTCTTCTATTATGACATGCTTATTGATTAATGTAGGGGCTGTGCTGACATCAAACCAACCAGATGGGCCAATATACGCTTCTGCAGAGTTTCCAACAACAGCTTTTACCATTTGATTGCTGTACGCTATTTCGTTTGCAATAGAAAACATAGGATCATCACAACGCCTATGGGTTCTTAAAGGAAATCCTGTCCAAATTTTTTGATCGGTATCGCCTATGTTCATATAAGTTCCGGAAAAAGAAATCCTATCGGCTAATTGCTGTACTGATGTTCTGTAGGGAGACCAGTCAACTGAAACGGAATGTTCTTTTCTCAATTTTGTTACTAATTTTTCAGGGATTGTTACTACAGGCTCAACCTGCAAAGGATCGCCAACAATAACACAGCGTTTGGCACGATAAATTAATCCTGCTGCGGATTGTGGCGTGGCTTGTCCTGCTTCATCAATAAGCAGCCAACCTATTTGCTGCGGGCTCGTATTTGGGAAAAGACGGCTAGCTGAAGCTAAGGTGGTGGAAGCTACGGGCACGCATAGAAAGAAAGTATCCCATAAATTCTGTGCAATTGCTGTGTCCACTTTGACACGTCCAGATGTCATGTCAAAATAGGCTTTTAAGTTGTTTTTAATATTCTTGGCATTGGCTAAAATAGCATCATGATGCAAACGTAAAGCGGCTATAAAAATATCGCTTCTGAGTTTGGCTATTTTGGGAGAATGGTAAGGATATAAAAAATGGACACTTGCCAAGCCTTTTTGATAAAACACAGTATTAAGGAGATTTTCTGGATCAATTTCGTACTTATCTGTTAATTTATCTTCTAATTTTTTATATTGCGAAAAAAATTTAGCCAATAATAATAGAGCATCTTGAGATTCAAGCTGTTCAGTCACAAGAAGCTGAGTCTCATTTTTATTTTTATCTATTTGTCTCCTGATTTCTTCTAATTCAGCATTAATAGATTTAAGATCAGCAATAATCTTTTCTGCTTCAATTTTCCACTTTTTAAAATCATTAGTTCTAAATAATTTTTGAAAGAAGAAAAAAGAAGGTTTGCATTGGGTATGCAAATATAATATTGATGAGATCCTATCTGCATCCTTTTTTATTTCATATTCCTTTTCGGCAAAAATCTGTTTTTCTTCAGATAATAGGGATAATTTTTTTTCTGTTTTTTTTAATTGGGCTCTTAAAAGTGTATCTTTCTTTTCGTTCTGAATAAAGGTCGGAAGTTGGTTATGAAATGTGCTGGCCACTTTTTTGAATTCTTCAAAATCATAGAGTAGGGAAATAAATTTTTCATTTTGATGCTCAAATGATATGCGATGAATATCCGTTTGATCGTTTTTATCATCTTTATAAACTTCAAAGAGCAAGTCTTCAAATCCTATAGTACCCTTGTCTTTATCCGACAGCCAGAAAGCATTTCTAAAAGTGTTTCTGTTTTTTGAATTTCCTAAAGCAGCACCCAGTACTCCCCAACTCTCATTGTCAATAATTTTTGTGGCACATTGAGAAAAATAATCTGCATCAGGAAAAGAAACGGCATCTATTTTGCCTTTCAAGGGTAATTCTTTACTGATGTTTTCAACAGCTGCATTATTATTGCTCGCTACTACAATACCGAATTTTTTTTGGAGCAAGGGTACAAGATTGTATGTATGGTATGTGAATTTTTCTTCTTCAATTTTTACATACCTTTCCTTTCCTTTTAAAAATAAATTGTCACAACCTAGCTCAGAGATTATCTTAGCCCTATCTACAATAATTTCTGCAATTACATCTAACAGCAGGGTTGTTTTTCCAGTACCTGGCGGACCATTTACCCCTTGCAGTCCATCGGTATTTCGTAAATTAGAAAATATAGTGTTTACCGCTCCTGCTTGTGCCGCATATAATCCATATTCTATATTAGAGGGCCATCTTCCAGCTGTTATGTGAGTTGGATTAAATGTATCGAAAAAATAGTCTTTCTTTTGAATTAAATCCTTGCGTTTAGTTACTACTGGTTCTAATGTGAGATATTGCTGCAGTGTGGTACTGATTTCTTTTTCTTTAATATCAGATAAATAATTTAAATCATCTAAATAAAAACTATTTAAAAAACTGGAATTTGGTTCACTGTCTTTCGGAACTTCTTCTTTTAACAGATAAATTTTAATATCATCTTTCCACCATTTGCTGAGTTGTTTCAGATAGCTGATTTCGCTATTCAAATAATTCCAATACACTACATCTCCTTTGACTGGCGGATCATTCTCAGAAATGTCTTCAGGTATATTGTATCGCTCTAAAAAATCTGTTCTTGCCTGTTCTAGATATTTACTTACCAGAGAAAGATTCTTTTTGTTTTCTAAAGTCTTAATACCAAATGTGTAGCTTGCTGTAACATAACTATCTTGATAAGGACGGCCTTCTTCATCTAAAATCAATGCAGAAAGACAAGTAAAACCTTGTATTGGTTCCTCCCAATCATTTGTGTTTTCAATTTTGAGTAAAGTATTAAGATGGTCAAGAATTAACTTCTTCTCGATTTTTCCAAAAATTAATGTGTAACGCCATTTGTAATTTTTCTTAAATGTAGTTGCTTTATGCTGCCAAGGCAGTATATCTCCATCGTTTATCAGTGCGGCATCCTTATTATAATCAGGAAGGTTAAATATTTCAACATCCCTCCAGAATTGCAGTATATCTTGTTTTTTTTTCAATTTTCTATCTTTATTGAGTATTTTCCAATATTAGTTGCCATATTAATTATGCATTTAGTAATAAGGCTTAATCATTTCTTGTTCCTATTCAATCTAGAACTGAATTTGAATTTGACTAATATACATTTTTTTATAATAAAAAAACTACAAACATAAATAATTCAGTTCGTATCCTTCAATTAATCAACTATAGGATACGAAATAATAAAAATAAATTTAAAACCGTTGATTGGCAAACTGGTGGGCAGATGCTAAATAATAAAACCATAAAACATTAACTGGCAATATTATTACATTTTTTTTAAAGCAAGGGGAGCCAGAACATTATTGATTTGAATAGTTTCTTGCTGTTCTTCAACCATTTGCTCCTTATTTTCGGGAGCAATAGACAATTGTATTTTTCTATCAACAGCAGCCAATTCTGTTTTCAATTCACTAAGCCTGCTTTCCTTTGTCCATGTACTGTTTACCAATTCATGCATTACGGGCAGGTCTTTTTGCAGTTCGATAATTTTTTTTTGTTCCTGCTCAATATAGCCCGGC
Organism: Flavobacterium sp. ALJ2; assembly: GCF_015594725.1. Taxonomy (GTDB): domain Bacteria; phylum Bacteroidota; class Bacteroidia; order Flavobacteriales; family Flavobacteriaceae; genus Flavobacterium. Next base: position 115,875 of record NZ_JADNRC010000011.1, read on the forward strand.
AGCTTTTCCAGAGCATTCAGGAAATTCATAGCCGCTGTTTGCGGATCTTTAGCTATGATGCCATTATTATAAGTATACTTGATAATGCCTTCGCCCTGAACCAAAAATCGATTAATCTTTAGATCCATACCCTCTTTTTCCGATATTTCAGTTTTTACTAATAATGTAAAACCGTATAGGCTACCAATCTCTTCATACTGACCACCTGTGCGGGCTTTCTCCGCAATTTCGTTAAGCTTGGTTCCAATCTGTTTCATATCTGCATTCGGTAATAAGCCGTCAAGTTTAACCGGATTTGCAATAGTACCATCTGAATGCTTTTGAAAGCGTTGCTGCAGGTTTCCCAAATCAAGGGTCATTCTCTCCAGACGCGATTTCGCAGACTCCAGTGTTGCGGTAATATCATCCAGCTTGTATTTTGAACTGTACTTGGAACGGTTGAACGCCTGCTTCTCACTTTCCAATCCGGCTACCTGTTTTTCCAGCTTTGCTTTTTCCAAAAGATCCGTATTTCCAGAAAGGATAGCTACATATTCAGAGAAGTTCATACCTGACTTTTCATCCATGCTGCCTTCATCAATGGTACGTTTGCCCAGATTGTTGTTCTTCAGCTGGTCAATAAAAAGCTGTTTATTGTAAAGCAGGTTGAATTTATAGCTGTCCAGTGATTTTTCTACTGCATAGATAATCACATCAACTTTGTTATCTGCAAAGAACTTGGCAATTTCGTTTCCTTTTCGTACTGCCCTTCCGTCACGTTGGGCAAGATCACTTGGTCGCCAAGGCGTATCAAGATGGTGAACTGCAACAGCTCTTTTTTGTGCATTTACACCTGTTCCCAACATATCGGTTGAGCCAAACAATACCCTGATTTTTCCTTCGTTCATACCATTGATAAGCTCTTTACGTTGCTTATCATTCTTGCCTTCCTGTATAAAGCGAACTTCATTTGCCGGAATACCATGATCTTCTACCAGCTTACGTTTTATTTCCGAATACACATTCCATTCTCCGGGTTTGTAGGTTCCCAAGTCTGAAAACACGAACTGCGTTCCTTTCTGTGCATTAAATCCATTATAGTATTTAGCAATATTGGCAGCACAATGAGAAGCTTTGTTATCAGGATGGTCATCATATTTACTACTGACCATTCGCATATCGAGCGACATCTTACGGGCGTAATCCGTCGCAATCAACATTTTGGCTTTCTCTTCACTCTGCGACAATGGTGCCCTTCCCAACAATGTTCCATTTCCTGATTTGGCAAACTCCATAAGCTTTTTGATAAAGTCTTCCTGATCTGGCGTAGGTGGTATATTGTACAGTACTTCATTCTTTTCAGGACGGTCAATCCCGATATCGTTAGCAGTCCGGTAATCTGTGATTTCCGAATAGAATTGTGCCAGTTCCGGCACTTTGATAAAGTAACGGAAGCGTTCTTTCTGTACGATATTGTTGGCTACAGAAAATTCATAATCTGTCGTTTTCCTTGCATAGATAGCTGCCCAGGCGTCAAAACAATTGATACCCTGTTTTTCTAAAGCTTGTGGCCGAAGGTATTTGAATAAAAGATACAATTCGGTTAGTGAGTTGCTGATGGTCGTACCCGAAAGAAAGGTTGCGCCTAAATCTTTTCCGGTACGCTCCTGTATGGTACGGATGGCAAAAAGCAGGTTGATTGACTTTTGACTTCCCTGCATATTGCCCAATCCGGCAACCCGCTCATGACGCGTATTGAACATTAGGTTTTTAAAACGATGACTCTCATCTACCAGTAAATGGTCAATGCCCATCATCTTAAAGTCCACTATATCGTCTTTTCGATTTTCAATATCGTGCTCTAAGGTTTTGAGTTTAACTTCAAGATTCTGTTTTCTGATGATCACCCCTTTAAGCATTCCCCTGGAGATTTCATTTCCCTGTGCTTCCAAAGCCGCAAGGTTATCCTGCACATTATCGAGTTCCGTCTGCAGAATTTCTTTTTGCATTTCGGGTGATTGAGGTATCATGCCGAACTGTTCGTGCGTGAGTATCACACAATCCCAATCGTTGTTTTTAATATCGCCGAAAATTCTTTGTCGCTTTTGTGGTGTGAAATCTTCTTTTCCGGGATATAATATCTTGGCATGCGAATAGGCAGTCCTATAAGTTTCTGCAATTTCATGGACGTTGGCTTTCAAACCCATAATCATAGGTTTATGTACCATTCCCAAACGCTTCATTTCCTGTGCGGCAATACACATAATGAGTGTTTTTCCTGCACCCACTTCGTGATCGCAGATGGCACCTCCATTGAGTTTTATCATCCAGACAGCATCTTTCTGACTGGAATAGAGGTCGTCAATACCCAATGCTTTTCTGTCCAGTCCAGGGAATTCTTGGTGACTTCCATCATACTGCGGACGTAAAAAGCAATTAAAGGTATCGTTGTACTGATTAGTAAGCCTATTTCTAAACTCATCGTTTTGGGCATGAAGCCAGTCGTTAAAGGCGGTGCGAATCTCATCGATCTTGGTGTTTGCCATCTGTATGGCTTCCATATCCCGCACTTTTACTTCCTGGTCGCCAACAATGATCTTTTTAGTTATATCAGGAGTAGTATTAACCAGTGCGTGTTTGATAAGTGCAATACCGTCATAGGTACGGCTTTGTGATTTTACAGCATATTTATCCCATATATGCACATTCTTCTGGTCGCATTTTATGTTGAAATCATCACTACTCTCGGAATAGTGGATACGCACCTCAGTATCGAAAAGTTGCGAAGAGAAACGGGAATAAATACCTGTTGGTATCCAGCGCTCGCCCAGATTAAAATCCAGTTCTTCAAATTCAATACGTCTTGGCCGGGCCTCTTCCAAAGCAGCAAGGCTTAATTTGGCTTCCTCATCAGCAGGACTGTTTTCCAGGTAAGCTTTTACTTCCTGAGCTTTTTCGACCACGTTACCTGCTATCCATCGCTCTGATATTTCGTATTCCTTTTGAAGGGGATTGTAAAAAATTCTCCCGTGCAATGCTTGCTTCAAATCGTCGGTAGAAATACTGCTTATAACGGACATATAATCCAGATCGACATTACCAAATTTATTTAGTGATGCAGCTAGCGCTTCATCGGGATTATCCGTTGCCAATGTGGTGATGGAAAAGCTAACGGGACGATGGAATATATCCGCTTTGTGGATTACACCGCCAACAACGCGTTCCAGATAAGGGATTTCCCTGCCTGAACTGTCTGTTTTGATGAGTTTGATATTTTCTGCAGTGTTCAGGTTGCCATACTTTTTTACAAAGGCATCGTATAATCTATTGAGCTTGTCCCTTTCATCATTATGTTGGGTTTGTAGCTGGGCTTCTTTTTGGTAAAGATCAAGGTAGCTATCACGCACAGCAATATAAGCTTCGGTTCTTGCTTTCTGTAATGGAGATAACTGCAAGGGATGAAATATTGCCTGCTGCTTATCACTTTCAAAATCTTTGAGATAGCCAACCCAGCCCATATCCATCACAAGGCAATCGCTACGGTGAAAAGGCTTTATTTCTTTGGAGTAAATTGCAGGTTCCGGAACAGTGTTTCTTGCGATTGCCGTTTGAACCTGACCATTTTCAGTTACTGTAGAAAAAAGATCGCCAATTTCTACCTGTTTGTCGCTTGGTTTATTTTCGTTTTTTGGAGTGTTAGAAGCTGTTCGTGCATATGTTTGTGGCATCAGGGTACCAAACATGTCTAACTGCTTCCCCCCTACACTTCTATTTCTTTTACCTCGTTGTTTTTTAATCTTAACAGGAACATCAACGGTCGCTGTTTCTCCCATTTCTTCAAACAGGTCATAAATACTTAATTGCTTATCCTTTTTTTCTGTAATCCCATTGCTTGTTACCGGTGCAGAGAATAGTTGTGTTTCCGCTTTACTTGTTACTGGTTCGGTAACGGGAGGTGCTGGTTGTTGCGCTATGGGAGTTTGTATATCAACTTCTATGTTCCTTTCGCCTTTGTATAATCCCATATCGAGCCGATTGGATAAATCTTCCATAAGTATCCGTTTCAAATCTTTAGCTATACCTTCTACACCGTCTTTGTGCATATAGATATATGCTGGCTTCCCGTAAGCATCAGTCTTTAAAGCACTCTCGGTGTGAACAATTCTTGTACTATCCTGAAACAAACCATTATCAAATGTATTATGCTGCGTCAATCTGCTTTGGCAAAACAATTCTTCCGCTTCGGTCAAACTTTGCTTCTCTGTGTTCTTTTGAAGTATAATAAGGTCGCTGCCGACTTCCGTTCCCGCATAATCGGTAAACAGGTTATTGGGCAATCGGATGGCTGAAACTAAATTGTTATCGCGCATCATTGCCTTGCGAATGATTTCATTATTCGGGCTGTTGAGGACACCTTGTGAAGTGATAAAAGCCAATAAGCCCCCATCACGAAGCATATCGGTTCCTTTCAGAAAAAAGTAATTGTGGATGCTTCGGGCAGCCTGTATTTTAAATGTATCTTTGCTTCTGGAATAAGAAAGATCAAATACAGAAGTGTCACCGAAAGGAATGTTGCTGGTTATTATGTCATAGCTGTTTTGTTCTCTTTCTGGTATTTCTTCAAAACCATTAACTCGGATTGTATTCTCGGGATAGAGCTGCTTTAAAATTTTACCGGTGAGCAAATCTTTTTCATAAGCAGTAACCTGTGCCACATCTTTTTCTGCAAACGATTCAATAAAAGAGCCGATACCTGCAGAGGGTTCAAGAATTTTTTGGAAGTTTATGCCGGTTTCTTTCAAGGAAGTAGAAATGGCATTAATTACGGAAGGAGGGGTATAAAATGCAGTAAGTACGGAACTACGCATGCTGTCCACATAACTGCGGTATTGCTTTTCATCAATAGTATTTTCTTTTAAAAGCTTGTGCAGTTCTTGTGTGAGTGGAAACAGTTCGTGCTCGGTTTTTCGCCAATGGTTGATGTCTATCGGGTTTTGGGCAGGGTTCAATATGAATTTAAGGCCACCAAATCCGCTATATTGCATCATTAGCAGCCTTTCGCCTACGGAGGCTTTGCGGTTCTCCTGTTCCAATTTAAAAGCAATTCGTAAGGCATCAATATTCTTTTGGAGATGTTGACGTTTATTGAAGCCCATTATCTTCTATCCAAATAGCTATCGTTCCTGTGAGTTCCGTATAGAGCAGGTCAAACTCCGCGGTGTACGCAAAGTCATCAGTCAATCTGTAGTTGGTAAAAACGGATTGGCAAACCCTAAGCATCTTCAATGCAAACGGGCGTAATTCTTCATCTGCCATTCTTGTGTCGAATTCGTTACAGACTACTTGGAAAATAATGTCAAACCTGGAGAAGTGCAATCCTTCAAAAAGAATGTAATCTGCAATGTGGTCGCATTGACTCGGTGAGTTACCTGCCAAAAAAGCACCTTCATAGCTATTCGCTGCCCAACCTGAACGCTGGTCAATAAATTTAACATCGTGCGCTTTTTCAGGAAAGCTTGTATTCAATAGCTCTTGTAATCGCAACCTGAAATACGACAGATTTTTGTTTGGTATATCCATATTATGTTTTGTTTAGAATTTGGCTAAATGGCTAAAATCTGGAGCATTCTTCCAACCTCAATATCCATTCTGGAAAAGGCAAACCATTTTTTGCCTAGATCTTTTAATGATGCTCCAATATGATAGAGCTCTGTGTTATCAATAATTAAAAAACGGTCGTGTGCATCGGAGAGGGTTTCAACCTCAACCGGAGGATACTGACTGTTGTATCGCTGTAAGTCAAGCCGCAATTGGCTACTGATCGTTTTGGTGTAGATTGTCGCTGTTACGCTATCGTTGCGTTTGCCCAATAAAGTGAGTACCGTTTCATCCACATAATTATCGATGAGAATAATGGACCTTTGGGCATTACGTATAATACCCGATACAAGAGCATAGGCATCAAAAATTTGTCCGTTATAGAAAACACCTCTTTCGCTGTGCGGTTTATCATTTTCCAGTGCCTTAAAAATCTCTTCAAATTTTTGGTCAGCTTCCAGTTGTTTAATTTCAATCTTATCCAGACGATGAAATAAAGAAGCATTGCTGATAAGCATCTTTCTCATTTCTACAAAGGCTTCCATAATTTCGATACTGACCTTAATGGCAATTTCCGAACGGAGTATGGCAGAGGCCATTGCAATTCCTTGTTCTGTAAAAACATAGGGAAAGTAACGTCTTCCACCGTAGCTTAAACTTGAGGTTCCAAAGTGGAACCTCAAGTTTGCAACCTGCTCTTCGGTCAGTTGAAAACAAAAAGAAGCAGGAAACCTTTCAATATTTCTTTTTACGGCTTTGTTGAGGTTCTTTGTTTCCACTTGATATAAAGAAGCGAGGTCACTATCCAGCATCACCTGCTTTCCACCTATGGAATAAATCAGCTTATGGATTTCTTCAGGATTAATGACGGGCTTATTCTCCATTACTTTTTACGGATTTTATTTTTTTCAAATTCAAAAGAGGTTGTACAATCCTCATTCAATACGATATAAGCGTCGAATTCCTTTCCTGCATTGCTTTTCATTCCTTTAATAAGCGAGGTTCTGCCTTTAGTGACAAGATTTTCAATATCATCTATGCTGACCAGCACTCCGCAAACATTTCGGAACTGTAACCAGTTGCATGTTTCGTCCGTGCATTTGATAATTTTATCCCTGATAATTAAGTCCTGTTTTTTACATTTCGGGCAGATAAGCGCAGCGAGATTGGTTTGTACAATCGAAGTTTGCAGCAGTTCATTGGTAATCGACTCTGCATATGTTTCTATCTCTTTTTGAAAAGCCCCGGAATCAGTTTCGTTATTTTCGATTTTCTGCAAAGCCAATTCCCACTGGGCGGTCATCGCTACATCGGCAATTTTCTTGTTCTTAACCAGTTCATACACCTGCAATCCTTTGTCTGTAGGTAGCAGGGATTTCAATTCCCTTTGGATATAATTACGGGCAAAAAGAGTTTCGATAATGGAAGCTCTAGTAGCTGGTGTACCGATACCTATGCTTTGTAATGCCTTGCGCTCTTCCTGGTTTTCTATTTCCTTTCCGGCACTTTCCATAGCCGATAAAAGTCCTGCTTCAGTATAAAGTATAGGTGGTTTGGTTTTCTTTTCCAGAACTGAGGCATCTTTTATTTTAAGTTCATCACCTTTTTTGAGTTCGGGCAATTCCTGCACAGCTTCAGTATCATTATCAGAAAAACTGCCTTTGATGGAACGCCATCCTGGTTCAAGTATCCTACAGCCTTTCACGGCAAAATCGTAATGCAAAACCTGTAAAGTAATATCGGTTATTTCTTTTGTGCAGGTCTCAGAAATTGCTTCCAATAGTCGAAAGGCAATCAAGTTATAAACTGCATTTTCCTTTGCCGGTAATGCCGAAGGGATTTTCTCGGTAATCAACAGTCCATGATGATCGGTAACACGCAGGTCATTGACGATACGTTTATTGAAATGTCCCCATTTCACTTTGGCTACCGTATCCTTATAGTTTTCCATAACCTGCAAAACCCTGATAAGATTGGGAATTTCTGCCCACATGTCTTCAGGAATGTATTTACTTCCGGTACGTGGATAGGTAATAAATTTCTTTTCATACAGGCTTTGAGCAATGTTCAGGGTTTCTTCAGCGGACAGGTTCAGTTTTATATTGGCTTCTTTTTGCAATCCTGTAAGGTCAAACAACAAGGGCGGCTGTTCACTTACGGTTTTTATTTCGATGGAACTGACCAGAGCTGTATTCCCATTTCTTTCGATAGATTTTAAGATGTTTTCTGTTTGCTTTTTATCTTCCCATCGGTTTTTGGAAATGCTTTTAAAGTCTTTGAACTCCTTTGCGTGTGACAGTTGTATCTGCCAGTATTGCTGCACTAAAAAATTCTTATTTTCCAGATAACGCCTGCATATTAAAGCCAGCGTAGGTGTCTGTACTCTTCCGAGCGAATAAATACCATTGTCTGCGACAATGGAGAGTGCCTGTGAAGCATTGATTCCTACGACCCAGTCGGCACGACTCCTGGCTTGTGCAGCTTGATATAATGCGTCAAGATCACTTCCGGGTTTCAGGTTGTTAAAGCCTTGCCTGATTGCTTTTTCAGTAAGCGAACTGATCCATAAGCGTTCAAAGGGTTTGCTACATTTCAGGTATTGGTAGATATAACGGAATATCAATTCACCCTCACGGCCGGCATCGGTAGCTACAATAATCTTTTCACTTTTGTTAATGACCTGCTCAATTATTTTTAATTGTTTTAGCGCTCCGGTATCGGCTGTATACCCTTTGTCCTTTTTTACTTTTCTTACGGTCAGTAAAAAAGGATCGGGCAATATTGGCAGGGATCTTTTCTGAAATCCTGTAATGCCGTAATCTTCCGGCATTCCCAACCCTACTAAATGACCGAATGCCCAGGTAACAAAATAACCGTTACCGGTCAGATAGCCATCTTTTTTTTCGGTAGCCCCCAGCAGTCGGGCTATTTCCCTTGCTACACTGGGTTTTTCTGCAATAACTGTTTTCATAGCCCTTTATCTTTTAAGTCCTTTGGATTTAACAGGTGCTTCTTGTTGTTCCTGTTCATCCTGTTGTTTTTTGTTATCGGGATTTGTTTGTCCTGATTTCAAAGGCTCTTTGATATTCTTAGTCGCCTCATTGGTTGTGCCTTCAGAATTAACCGCTGTCTGCGTTTTATGAGCTTCTGTGGGTTTTGCCTGCTCCTTGATCTTATCCGGGTTTTGAAATGAGAAATCTGTTTTATTGGTTTCCTTGTTGAAAGTGATATAGCCATTATATTCTTTGCCTTTCTTGTCCACAAGTCCACTGACATAAATAGTCTGGCCGTCCTTGAACTTTTGATATTGGTCATTGTCCAGCTCCTTATCCCTAAAGATTTTTGGAGCTTCGTGCGATTGATTCTGTTGATTTCCTTGATCCTGTTTATTAGAGTTGCTCCTGTCAAAGAGAAACTCTACAAAACGTTTATCGGCATTGTACTGTACCGTCGCATCAAACGCAGCTCCTTTCTTGGATATCATTCCTTCTATGTAAAGTGGTTTGCCTTCAAGCAAAGTCCGCTTCTGGTCTTCATTTAGTTTTACTCCTTTTATTTCGTCAGGAATTTTTATAAATTCGGTTCGAAGTGCTACCAGTTCATTGGTCAGCCTGTCTACACTGATTACGGAGGGGATGATTTCGTTTTCTTTTTTGGGATTGGTAAGATTGACCACACGACCCATATTACCTGTTTTTAGTAGGTTTTCTTTATCTTCTTTACTAAACTCGTGACCGAAAAAAGCATAATTCAGGTTAGGTTCTTTGCGGATGCCATGAATGGCTACCACTACCTGCCCATCTTTTTCCTGAAGAGATAAACGGGCATCCATGCGGGTGACCGCAGTACCCAGATTAAGACTGACAGGTACAAGTTCATTGGTCTTGTAGCCTCTGAGTAGCGGATCAAGCAGGTTCATTTTTTCAAGTTTCTCTTTGCCGAGTCCAAGGTTGTTCATGGTTTCCCAATCGATCTGTTCCGGTTTGTAGCGATATTCACTTGTTTCTGGTGTTGTTTGTGTTGCTTCCATATTGTTTTTATTTTCTTGTTTATAATCCTGACCATCTGCCACTTTCACTTCGTGTTGCCTGATCAATTTTTCACCCTCCGGTGTTGGATGATTTACTTGTTTCTGTATTTCCTTTGCCGTATCAACTGCAAGAAGTTCTGGAACTTTGAAAAAGGAGAAGTTGGTAGGGTTCTTCAATTGACTGAAAAAATTGGAGAAGAAGTTGGAAAAAACATCACCCTGTTTATCTACTCGCATAAACTGGTTCTGATTCTTCTTTGTAGGTTCAACTGTTTCCAGCTTTCCATTTTCATCAATGCCTTTTACAGCCATTATTTTCATTTTCTCTTTATCCAGTACCAATATTATATCCGACAACTGTTCAGGTAGTTGTGGTTTATCTGCATTTTGCTCGCTCATAGTCTGAAATTTTTAAGTTCAGCCCCGAAAGTAAAATATGCGCTCATTATTCTATTTTAACTGGCATCCATTGGCATTACTAGTCACTCGTTGCCTTTTGCTTTTTAGGCATGGAAGACGTAAAGCTTTCTCTGACAAACTGGTGTACATCTGAGAGCTTATAGTAAATTTTTCCACTGATCGTGTAATATGGAAGCTTCCCTGACGAACGGTAACGCTGCAGGGATCGTGCACTTATTTTTAGCATTTGCAAAATATCCTGATTATCCAGCAGCTCTTCTCCGTCAATTCCGGTATGTTGGTTTTTAGCTCCTCTCGCCAATTCCATAAGGATGTCGAACCTCTCCATGATTCGCTCCATCCAGGCCATAAATTCCATTCTGTCAATATTCATAATCTTTCTTTTAGGTTCAACACCACAAAATTGACACAGTAAAAAAGTATTTTCTGCCAAGTCTTGCCCATTGACAGACCCTGTTTTTTTTATGAACAGTTACATATAATTCAATAAAATATAAGCCGAATAATAAATAAGCATACGAATTATCCCACTTGGCAGCCCTTGCCAATTGGTCTATATGGGCAAAAAAAAGCACTGCAATAGCAGTGCGTAAAGCCTATGAGTGATTAAAAAAATCTTATTGTTCTTTATCCATATATTGCTCTAATGACATTTTCAGATGATCCAAAAAGGATGTTCTTGTTCCGGCCCTGTCTTTCATCCGGTGAAAAGAATGATGTACGTCGCCGAGCGGTACACGAAAAAGTATTTGAAAGACCAGGGTCATTTTGCGTATTCCAATCTTTCCATGCGATATCACTCCTGAAGCATGCAGCGCATAAATCAGTTCAATGAGTGCATTCTTAGAGTCTGTCCAGAAAATTTCTTTGGCAGAATCAGGATTTTGCATTAATGATCCGTAGCTATCATCAGGATTTATTTTAGTTATCAAATAGGAATAGATAAGCTCATTTGCAATAATTCGGGCTACTTTGGAATCGTAATACGTCGAAAATTGATGGTCTATTTCAAAGACATAGCTGTTTAGCCCGTCCTTGTAATTAATTTTTCCCCGCGTAAAATACTCATCATCCCGGTCATTTCTACCTGATCTGTAATAGCGATAAAAATGTGATTCGCAAATATCTTCTTTAAATTCCTGTTTGAGTAGCTGAAGCTGGCTGGTGAAAAATTTCTGGTACATTTTTCCGTTTTTCACAGGGCAGGCAGTTTCAATTCGGAATAGTTTATTATAATAAATCAGCTGACCCAAAATTTGTGGCTTAATATTGCGAAAGAATTCTATTTCCTCTGCCTCATTTTTAAATCCTTCTTTTAAAACATATTCCCGGGTAGTGTGCAACAATTCTTTTAGGTACAATGTCATTTGGGAAGCCTCGTCAATAAGATGTGAAGTCTCCAGCGAAACTTTATCCTCTTTACGCTGGATTTCGGAAATAATTGCATTCAGTGATTTCATAGACATGATTTTAATGCAATATCTTTTGTCAAGACAGCAGGCGCTATAGCGACAATTCCTGTACCTAAATTATATATGAGCTTAAAGGAAAAAAAGGCGATTGTACATGCAAAAAACAGTCAAGAAAAGATATTAATGTTTTGGATTTAGTGTCATAGTATGGGGTATGGTAAAGGAAACTAAATTAATGCCTTAGCTTCAGGCGATATTGGGTCGGCGAGAGTTTTGTATACTTTTTAAAAAAGATGCTAAATGATGGTAATGTTCTAAAGTTAAGTTGTTCGGCTATATCTGTAATGGAAAGATCATCGTCAGCCAGTAATAAGTATGCCTCTGAGACAATTGCCATCTCTATGAAATATTTGGCAGACATTCCTGTAATACGACGCACAGCTTTACGCAAGTGCCCCTTGCTCACAAATAAAGAATCTGCATAAAATTTCACATCGTGATTTCCTGTACTGTACTCCTGTATCAGATCGATAAAATCCATAACAATTTTTTCTGTCCGGCTATAAATCGCCAATGCATTTTCGTCTTTTTTATAATAGAGCGCACTGTACTCATATAGTATGAGATTAAGGCAAAGCAAAACCATCTCATCCTGAAAAACACCATACTTGTTGATGAAAATCTTTTTCTTTAGCAGTTCAGCCAACTGTATCATGTGCTGCATCTCATCTTTTGAAAGTGAGAGTACAAAACCGGACTGGTTGGTTATGACTCCTAAATACCCGCTTCCATACCTTGCAATCCTGTTATTAATTGCAAATGCAATTGTACAGGATACCAGATAAAATCTTACCGGGGATACGATTGTTCCCGCTTTAGCAAAATTAGGGACAGCATAAAGTTGTCCTGTTGATAGTCGGACTGTAGAGGAGCCGACAATAAAATCTATTGTTCCTGATACCATCAGAATCATAGAAAACCAGCCGGGCTTCAAAAGTGCATTACATGCTTTTACAGATTTATATTTCGAAAAATATAGCACTTTTAGTTCCTTCGACCAGATATTATACGTTTGAATTTTCAAGATATTGTCTTTTTTTAGATTTAACTGTAGAAGTCATTGAAATTGATTGCAGTTTGAAAACTTGCCGTCAGCGATCTTTGGTAATTCTGGCAAATAGCGCGACAAACACAAATAGTAGATTTAACACTATAGTGACAAGAAATAGACTCAGGAAATCAGAGAGATTGAAACAGTGAATCTTCTCAAGGCTGAGATAACCTATTTCATCATAGCTCATAAAATCTATGATGAAGTATAGGTTAGCCAGATTAATTACAAGGAGAAGAACGCTTAGAATAATGGCAATTTCCCGCTCATAAACTACTAATATGTAATCAATCCAATTCATTATTGTGTGATATTATTATTGTGACACAGCCCAACAGTTAGTGCCATTTTAAGTCCCAAAACCATACACTCTTCTGCACCTGAAACCGCAGCAGCAATTTTAGTAACACCTGTTTCCCAATCTTTATCTTTTCGCTTTTCGCCGTAAATTGAATATCGGGCAACCGAAGTAGTTGTCAGGATTATGCGTTTATCGTCACTTGTGAATTCGGTATTGCTCAGAATACCCGCCTCATAGGAAATTATCATCGAGTGAATATCCTCATATGGATCATCGGAAGCCAGCACCAGAGAATTTACAAATGTCAGCAGGCTGGTTTTGGCATTTACTCCCAAGCTCGACACTGCCAGAACATCGTCGATGGCATTGTTGCTATTGACTATCCATATGATATCTGATACCCTGGTTGACAATGTAGCATTACTCGATAATAATACCAACTCAGGAGGGTACACGGCTGAAACTGAATCGATCAAAATAGCGATCTCTTCGACGGATTGTGAATTAAAATTGGTCTGCTCCAGAGTTTCCAGGATTTCATTATGAATGCTACCTGCGATATCGAAAGGATTTGCAGTATTATCAGGTCCGATATCGGTTTTTTTTGCACTACCGGTCTTGTGTGCAGTTTCTATAACTTCGCCTGTATATTCTTCTGAGCAGGCAATTGTAAACAATGGCAAGATTGCCAGACATAATTTTAAATTTTTCATGTGTACATTGAGTTAAATGTGACTGATTACTTTTTTTTCGTCAGTTCATTTTTCACCCGGGGAAAGCTGAACGAAATCTGAGAATTAATCCAGATTTTTTGCTTTGAATTCAAAGCCAAAACTAAAGGCGATAACTGACTCCCACAAATGGTTGTTTGGACATTTTCAGCATTATGACTGTCATTTTTCGGAAAATCGACACACTATTTTTGCACATTGCTTTTGTAGGTTTTTCCTGTTTTTATAATTATATTTGGCTTTTTACGCCTTGTTAAATCATTCATTACTAACAATATGCGTGAATATATTTTTGAATAGTTTCCTCCAAAAACCAACTTAAACCGAACCTATGATTTCAAAATATTTACTTATACTTTCATTATGCTCGATTCAACTTATAAACGCCCAACAGTTTCATATTCCTGATTCGTTAAAGAATAAGGATTTTGACTATCTTTTTGATCGTATAGAAGACGGTAATAACACGACGGAGCGGAGGTCACTATACCTGCTGTCCTTTTTAATCAAAGCAAAAGCAGAAGAAAATTGGGAGGAGCTTTCAAATGCATATAAGAACTACGTTCACTATGCCCCGGAAATGCTAAAGCTTAAATATGCGGATAGTATGGTAATAGCCGCTAAAAGATCAAAAAGCAATGAAATTATTGGATCGGCTTACCTATCAAAAGGCATTGCTTATTATGGCCAAAAACGTCTGTCTGAGGCAATGGACATCTACTTGGTCGCTGATGATTATATTAAAAAAACCAATGATAAATATTTAATCTACAAAACGAAATATTATATTGGACAGATAAAATTGTATCTGGGCTACTATGAAGAAGCAATCGCGATCTTTCAGGAGTGTATCAGCCACTTTAAGAACACCAATGTAAGGGCATATTTAAACTCTCTGCATTCACTGGGCGTATGCTATAACAAAGTTGGAAATTATGGTCTATGTACCTCTGTTAATGAAACGGGAATTGCCTACGGGATAAAAACCGGAAATTTAGATATGAAACCTTACTTCATACATTCGGAAGGAGTTAACCAAAGTATGCTTCACAACTATGCAATAGGTATAGAAAAAATACAATCGTCATTGCCTGACATTCGCGAGAATAAAGATTTCTCCAATGAGACAGTCGGATACTTTTATATTGGAAAAAGTTACTGGGGTTTAAATGATAAGGAAAAAGCCTTAGTTTATTTCGAGAAAGTTGACAAAAGCTTTATCGACCGAGGTTATATTCGTCCCGATTTAAGAGAAGCTTATGAGCTTATGATTTCTTATTACAAAGACAAAAATATGCTTCCGGAGCAGTTGCGTTATGTTGAAAAACTACTTGAGGTGGATAAGAAATTGCATGTTACCTATGCCCATCTTCAGGGAAAAATCCGCAAAGAATATGACACTAAGGAACTGGTTCAAGAGCAGCAAAAACTCAAGGATTCACTTAATAATCGAAAATATAATGATGAAATATTCATTTCTATCATCGGTGTTATGATTCTCATTATTGTATATGGGATCGTAAGGCATTTTAAAAATAAAAAAGAGGCTAGAAAGAAATATGAAAAATTACTGCAAAAAATTGAAGATGTAGAAAAAGCCAGAGCCTCTAAAGGTGATGACACTGATTTTTCAATAAGTAAGAATGCTGAGGAGGCGGTTTTACAACGTTTACAAAAGTTTGAAAATAGCAAAAAATTCCTTGAAAAAGATTTAAATCTCACAAAACTGGCAAGCTATTTCAATACGAATACTAAGTATTTATCACTAATTATTGCGCGTCACAGAAACAAAAAGTTCAACGAGTACATTAATAGCCTTAAGGTTGATAATATTGCTCAAAGGATTCGAAATGATAAGGTTTTACAGAACTACACTCATGATGCTCTTGCCGAAGAGGCAGGATTTAGCACTACCAGAAGATTTGCTAAATCTTTTCTTCTCTATACCGGAATAACACCCAAGTATTTTATTGAAGAATTAAAAATGGAGGATATGCAGAACTAATGTTATATTGATTTGTACATATTTAAACATCAATGTTCTAGCTATAACATGTCAGTTAAAGTTTTAAAATACTAGTTTTGACATTTTTTTCAGCAGCTAAGAGGTAAACTTTTATTTTTACTCATTAATTTAATAAGTATTATCATGAAAGATTTAGCATTAAAAATCCATTCCGAAATCGAAACGTTAAAACAGGATCAGGATCTCCAATTAAAAAAGGCATTAAAGATGCCGGACCAAGAGCTCGTAAATCAAGTTTGGACTTAGAAAAATTATTCAAAAAATTTAGAAAAGTATCTATGGAGGAGTCTAAAAAAAAACTTCTGCTATGTATTAAATCCATATCATTTTATTAAATCTTTCTAAGTAAATATCACACGAACTATTTATAAGTGTGATCAATCTCCTTATAGTAATCATTAAAGTTAAATTCTATATCTAGTAACTCCTTGGGATGTACTCTGAGACCTTTTGCAATTTCAAATATGGTATTAATTCTAAAATCGACACGACCTTTTTCAATTTTGCTAATTTTTGTAGCGTCTAAATTACAACGCGATGCAATCTTTGCGTATGACTCACCATTTCTGAGGAGTTTTATTTTATCTCCAATTTTGCTTCGGAATTCTAAATTAATGTGCTTATTATCCATCATGACCAATTTTCTAGCAAATTGAAATTTTTAAAGAAAAAAAACATGGTCGAATTCGACCATGTTTGTGAATAATTTTATATATTTGCGAAACGTATACCTCAATAAGGTGTATATTTGCGATTCTTCATTTAAAAATATTTGAAGCATTCGCTTTGAATCTCGCACTAGAAAACTGGAAATTTTGCAACGAGATGATAAGTTAAGATGCTCACGACCATGGCGTGGGCTCACTTATTGTTGCTCGGTATTTCCAGTACCTCTAGTGCAATAAGTTGAGTTACTGCGCCATTTTTTATTCCCTTGGTAAAATTCTCTACTTACATTCATAGCACCGCTTCTTCATTTTTCAAAGTATTGCATTTAGCTATTAACTAACCAACCGGCATTACTTATGAATTAAAAAAAATTGAAGCTCTATTTACTGCCTGCAATGCAATGATTTTTATTTTGAATTAGTCAATTATATAGTTGCAGGCTTTTAAAAAGGCAAATTATCAGGCTTTATTGAAGCCAAAAAAAGTCCTCTAACCAGCGATCAAACAAGTACAGAGGACTGAATTAACAAAAACTTTCGTTTCAAATTAACTAACCCAAAATTATGAAAACTTTTTCATTGAACAAAGGGTTGGCGGCACTTTGGTATCCGTTTATTTTCGGGTTCTACCTCTTTTGCACACCAGCCTTAGCACGCAATACCTTGCGATTTTCTGCTTTCCAACAACAAACACAGGTCATAGGTATCGTGACCGATGGTACTCTTCCCCTTGCCGGGGTCAGTATCTCGGTAAAAGCACAAAAGAACAGCACTGTCACAGACTTCGACGGTAAATTTTCGATAGCGGTATCACCTACTGATATTTTAATTTTTAACTATATCGGATTTAAAACTATAGAAATTCCTGTTGCCAGACGTTCAGTAATTAATGTGCAGCTCCAGGAAGATGCAACGGCACTTCAGGAAGTAAAAGTGAATGCCGGCTATTATTCTGTAAAAGAAAGCGAACGTACAGGAAGTATTTCAAAAATCAATTCAAAGGATATCGAAAAACAACCCGTTACCAATGTACTCGCTACAATGCAAGGGCGAATGGCCGGAGTAGATGTTATACAGGACGGGGGTACTGCGGGGGGATCCTTCCAAATAAAAATAAGAGGGCAAAATAGCTTACGGGCAGATGGTAACAGCCCTCTGTATATTATTGATGGTGTACCATATTCTTCCGAGTCCATAGGTTCAAATGAAACTTCCACGACAACAGCCAGTCAGACAAGCCCGCTTAACAGTATTAATCCGTCTGATGTTGAAAGCATAGAAGTACTTAAAGACGCAGATGCCACGGCAATCTATGGTTCTCGTGGCGCAAATGGCGTAGTACTGATTACCACTAAAAAGGGAAAAGCCGGTAAAACAACCGTTACTATTAACACATCATCCGGTATAGGAAAGGTAACGAAAATGATCGATCTTATGAATACCAGCCAATATTTAGAAATGCGACGACAGGCTTTTTTAAATGACGGTATAACCGTTTATCCCGATTCAGCATATGATATCAATGGCACGTGGGATCAAAATCGATATACGGATTGGCAGGCAGTATTTATCGGTGGGACGGCACAAATAACCAACACCCAACTTGCTGTTGCAGGAGGTTCAGAATCTACCCAATATCTTTTAAGCGGTAATTACCGAACAGAAACAACAGTATTTCCTGGAGACTTTGGATATAATAAGGGAGCTGTCCATTTTAATATGAACCATGTCTCAGACGACAAAAAGTTTAAATTGATCGTTTCAGCAGGTTATACCTCCCAGAAAAACAATCAGCCCTCCACAGACCTTACAGGCATATCGAGATCATTAGCTCCAAATGCACCTGCCCTCTACGATAGTACCGGCAACCTAAATTGGGAGAACAACACCTTTGAAAATCCGCTGGCAAGCCTGCTTAGTACAGGAGAAATCAAAACCAATGACCTGCTTGCAAACGCAGTACTTAGCTACGAATTGATTCCTAATCTGGAAATTAAAGCAAATTTAGGATTTACAGATCTTAAAAATAATGAAATGCGTACCATGCCCTCCACAATGTACAATCCAGCGTTTGAAATCGGCAGTAGTGAATCAGTGCTGCTAACCAATACAACAGACAGGCAATCTTGGATAATTGAACCGCAAATACGTTGGAGCCATACATTCTGGAATGGAGAATTTGATGCTTTGTTAGGCGCTACGGCACAGCAGCAAAAGACCAACCGCTTGTACCAAATGGGATATGGATTTGCAAGTAACAGCTTACTGTATGACCTTGCTTCAGCAACTTCTGTCTATACTTTCATGAGTGATGAGACGGTGTACCGCTATCAGGCATTTTTTGGAAGAATCAATTACAATTGGCAAAAACGTTTTATACTCAACTTAACAGGACGAAGAGATGGATCGAGTCGCTTTGGTCCGGGAAAGCAGTTTGCAATTTTTGGAGCAGTTGGAGCTGCGTGGCTATTTTCTAATGAAAAATTCTTAAAAAATAATACTGGTGTAATTAGCTTTGGAAAACTAAGAGCGAGTTATGGAACTACGGGAAATGATCAAATTGGAGACTATCAATTTCTGAATACCTATGCTTCATCGGGAAAATCGTATCAGGGAACCGGACTCGATCCGATAAGATTGTTCAATCCTAATTTTGGTTGGGAGATCAATAAAAAATTTGAAGTTGCACTCGAAACCGGTTTTTTCCATGACCGTATTTTTCTGACAACTGCATGGTACCTCAATAGATCTTCAAACCAACTTGTGGGCATACCGCTTCCCGGTACTACAGGATTTTCATCCGTAAACGCAAACCTGGACGCTACCGTTGAGAACAAAGGGCTTGAATTTACACTTCGAACGCTAAATATCGACCATAAAAATTTTAATTGGACAACAAACTTCAATGTAGCCGTATCAAAAAATAAACTTATTTCATTCCCCGGACTAGAGGCTTCAACGTATGTAGATAATTATGTGATAGGAAGATCGTTAAACATCACAAAAGTATTTCATTATACAGGACTTAATACGCAAACAGGAATTTACGAATTTGAAGATGTAAACGCAGATGGCATTATTACAGCGGATAAAGATAGAAAGACGATTGCTGATCTGACCCCCAAATATTTTGGAGGACTGCAAAATCAATTTCAATTTAAGAATGTGCAATTAGACTTTCTTTTCCAGTTTGTCAAACAAAAAACCTACGATTATATAGCCAATGTTCCGGGAGGGGCTTTTTATAACCAAAGAGCTGCTATGACAAATGCGTGGCAAACAACTGGTGATACGACAACGTATCAACTGAATACCACAGGGGTAAATAGTGAAGCTGTAACGGCTTTTTACAATTATAAGGCCAGCGATGCAACTATTGTCGACGGATCTTATATAAGGCTAAAAAATATCTCACTGAGTTACGATTTACCACTTAAAATGGATAAGATGATAAAGTGTAAGCTGTTTTTTCAAGGACAAAACCTGTTGACATTTACTCCCTACAAGGGAGGAGATCCAGAGTTTAAATACACTGGATATCTTCCGCCATTAAAGATATATACCATCGGTGTTCAACTGATTTTCTAACACAATAATTTTTATTATGAAAACTATATACAATGCATTTCTGCTTTTCATTTTTGAAAAACGGACAAGTATCAGAGTGATTGCAATTTCAATTTTAATTGTTATTGTTATCCTCACAACTTCTTGTGACAACTTTGTAGAAGTTGACCTGCCTACTTCACAGCTAACTTCTAAAACTGTGTTTGAAGATGTGACTACTGCAAATGCAGCTATGAGCGGCGTTTATGCAAAACTGCGCGATACAGGATTACTCACAGGTATTTCCACCGGTTTGTCTTGCAGACTGGGACTTTATGCGGATGAACTCGATTATTACAAATCCAACGATCCCAATTATTTTTATACAAATTCGCTTTATTCGGCTGAGGCGGGCATACAGGATTTGTGGAATCAAGGCTATAATGCAATATACGCAGCAAATGCAGTAGCAGAAGGTGTTTCAGCTTCTCATTCACTGGGACAGAAAGATAAAGACAGATTACGGGGTGAGGCACTTTTTGTGCGATCATTAATCCATTTTTATCTGCTTAATCTTTATGGAGATATTCCATATGTGACGGTAACTGATTACAACTATAACAGTAGTATTCATAAAACACCAACCCCTGAAATTTATACCAAAATAATGGCTGATTTGCAGGAAGCGACTTCCATATTACCTGAGGAGTACAGTTCCCCGCAGCGTGTTCGGCCTAATAAAGCCACTGCACAGGCGCTATTAGCAAGAGTTTACCTCTATATGGGATTATGGGCAGAAGCTGCAAATAGCGCATCGGCTGTTTTAAACAATCCTCTCTACTCTTGGGAACCGGATTTAGACAAGATATTCCTAAAGGAAAGTACCACAACTATTTGGCAATTCAAACCCGATAGTGATAACGCCAATAGCAAGGAAGGTAATTTGTTTATTTTTAATTCCGGCCCCCCTCCTACAGTGGCACTCACTGCAAATTTGGTGAGTGCATTTGACCCAACAGACCAAAGAAAAACACATTGGATCAGAGCAATTTCAAAGGGATCGACAACCTGGTACCATTCGTTTAAATACAAACTAAATGCCAAAGCGGTAAACTCTAACGAGTATTCCATTGTCTTTCGTCTTGCCGAACAATATTTAATCCGCGCAGAGGCACGTGCCATGCAAGGGGATTTAATTGGAGCAAAGGAAGATTTGAATGTAATCCGTCATACAGCAGGACTGCCCAATACAGATGCTGTTTCTTCAATAGAAATTAGAGAAGCTATAATTAAAGAGCGCCGCCTGGAGTTTTTTACCGAATTCGGACATCGTTTTTTTGATTTAAAACGTGTAGGCAGTCTAGACGCTGTCCTTTCCATTTCAAAACCGAAATGGTCGGATAATGATGCGCTTTGGCCACTTCCGGCGAAAGAATTGAGTGCTAATCCCAATTTGAATCCACAAAATACCGGATATTAAACCCATCTAAAATGAAGAAAAGCTACAGAACAAATCACAAGGTCGCTCATTTTAGGGAACGTAAAATTACGGTATGTCTATTTTTGCTGCTGTGCTTTACTTCAGTTGCACAGCTGAAAAAGCATTTGACTCCGGAGGAATATTCCCAGTGGAGCAGTTTTAGTAATGTGGCACTGTCAGAGAGTGGGAACTGGGCGAGTTATAAGCTAAACTATGAAAACAAACAAGATACACTCTTTGTTAAAAGCACTTGTGAAAATAAAATATATTCATTCCCAAAAGGTTCAAACGGTAAATTTTTAAAAGCTGCTGTTTTTATTTATCAGGAACCTGGACAGCGATTAATCCTTATTGATTTGGAATCTCAAAAAAAGACAGAACTGGCTGATGTATTTCTTTTCGAGATCGTAAATAGCGGAAAATACATTATCACGCTAAGCAATAGGTACGGTTCCAAAAGTACCATGTCTATAAGGGATGAAAACGCAAATGCTATAGATGTTATCGAAGGTGTAACCGGGTATGTTTTAAATGATAAAAGAGACGGCCTGATTTATAGCAGCGAGATACCAGACAACCACAGTGTAGGGATTATAGATTTTAAAAAATACAAGAGGGATCTAATTATTTTAGGGAATGAACATCAATTTCACAAGCTTACATGGCAAAGAGGTGGAAATAGTATTGCTTTTTTAAAAGAGACAGATAGCCTGACAAAAAGCAATACTTTATTTTTATATCAAATACCGCAGAAAAAACTACTTACCCTTGAACCGAAAGATTTAAAAGGAATGTCGGAGATGCATATTGCAGCCGACTTGAAGCTGACTATCTCTGAGGATGGTACTAAAGTTTTTTTCGGTGTTAAAAAGAATAAATCTGTATCATCAGACACAAAAGATCAGGAGGTAGAAATATGGAATGGCAATTCTCCGTGGATTTATCCTATGGAAAAAAGTGTTGGCAATTGGGAAGATACTGCTAAACTTTTCGTTTGGTTTACCCAAAGCAGTAGTTGCATGCCCATATCTTCCACTGAATTACCTGATGTTCAATTAACAGGGAAACAAGAGTATGTGCTCCATTCAAATCCTAAATCTTACGCACCTCACTATAAATTGAAAGGGGATGTTGATTATTATATTACCGATCTGAAAAAGAATACACGCTCACTTTTTTTGAAGCAACAGCCCACAGATGAAAACAACCTCATTATTTTCCCTTACGGAAATCAGATAGCGTATTACCGTGATACCAACTGGTGGCTTTATGATCCTGATAAAGTGAAGTACATAAATCTGACCAGTGGTAGTGCAACTGTTTGGGATTCAAAAAATGATGATTTTGCACCTCCGGTTTCGCCTTATAATTGTCCGGGTTGGAGTTCAGATGGAAAGTATATACTACTTTATGATACCTATGACCTTTGGATAGCAGCTTTGGATGGCAGCGGTTGTAAAAGACTTACCCGTGGACGTGAGAAGAACATCGTTTTCAGGATCAGTCAGTATGAATTTTCCAATAAATTTTCAGCAAAATATGGCGCAAGAGGTACAGCAGTGTTTGATTTGTCAAATGAGATAATTTTGGAAGCTGCTGATAAAGATGATTGTTCTACAGGATATTATATTTGGAATGCTAAAGAAGGAGAAAAACTACTGGCGCATAATGACAGCGCAATTGATCAGATACAAAGAAACAAAAATAACTCGTATGTCTTTATAGAACAGAAATTTGATACCTCTCCGGTTTTGTTGTTTAAACAGAATAAAAGTTCAAAAAGTACAGAATTATTTGCCAGTAATCCCCAACAACAACATTACAATTGGGGCAGATCAGAACTGATCTATTATACCAATAAAGCCGGGCAACCATTGAAAGGTATATTGTTGTATCCGGGTGATTTTGATAAGGAAAAAAAATACCCCATGATCGTGCATATTTATGAAATAAGGTCAGCAGGGCTCCACCGATATACAAATCCTTCCCAGTATAATGACGAAGGTTTTAATATCACGAACTATACCTTAAATGGTTATTTTGTTTTGTTACCGGATATCGTTTATGAATCTGGAGATCCAGGTGTTTCAGCAACGGCATGTGTTTTGGAGGCAGTCAAAAAAGTAACCGATATGGGATTTGTGGATCCTGAAAAAATCGGTTTGACAGGACACTCTTTCGGAGGGTACGAATCTGTTTTTATTATCACGCAGACAGATATTTTTGCAGCAGCAATATCAGGAGCCGGGATAAGTGATATTACAAGATGGTATTTTAGTATCGGTAAAGATATTCAGGCGCCAGAGGCCTGGAGGTTTGAGAGCCAGCTATTCAGAATGGGCAAAACATTTTATGAGGATAAGGAAAGTTATTTTCGTAACTCCCCAATACTGCACGCAGCACATATTACCACACCTCTATTGCAATGGACAGGAAAAGAAGATCCAACGGTTTCCTGGGATCAAAGCGTTGCTTTTTATATAGCCCTGAGGAGATTACAAAAAAAGCATATGTTGCTGGTATATCCCGATGAACCACACGTCGTTTTTAATAAAAATAATCAAAAGGACCTAACATTACGGACACAGCAGTGGTTTGATTATTACTTAAAAAAAGAGCCACCGGCACAGTGGATTACTGCGGGAACAAAATGGGATTAGAATGACAAAAAATAATGCAGTTCCTGCTAATAGGAACTGCATTACCTTTTAATCAATTTAAAAATTACGGAGTATTTCTGTAAAGCTGAAGATTACACGGACTATTGTCCGTCGCTTTTCTAAATACCTGGAAACTACTTGTGCCGTCATTGTACATGCAGACAGGTCCGGGTGTGGCCTTACAATCTACATTTACTTCTTCACAACTTGTAGCCAGCGGATCATGGATATACCCCTCAATTAAAAGGGTATCAGCCTTACTTTCTTTTGACGCATTGGTGCTTACGGCACCTGCGCTTGCCAATACAAATGCTGCAATTGGCAATACTAAAGTTTTTGCAATATTTCTCATAATATTAAAAATTTAAATTAATGATCTACTCTTTTTTACAGGTTTTCGATCTTACTCCTGCTACCAACTGGTATCAATCACGTGATTTTTTATTTCTTTTTAAAAGCTTTTTTAATGGAATTCCCAAGCGAATATCTTTGTAGAATCTGACCGGAAATCACATACAGATTTGATTCTGTGACAAGAAAATATTTCATCTTTATTTTTCCGGAATCATAAATATAAAAACTGGATAAATATTCCTTTTTATTCATGTCATAAACATCAATTACGGATGCCTGAGTCCAAACTTCTTCATTTTCAAATCTTCCTTTCAGCGCGGAATTAACAAAAAGCAAATTGTTATAAACCGCACTGGTTTTGTTGACCATAAATGGTGGCGCGGCAAGTTTGGTGTCTCCTGAGAGTTTTACCTTTACTACGTTTAATTTTGCTTGCGTTGTGGTGTCAATTGTGTTGCCTCGGTATAGTACTCTAAGCGAATCATTAGCAACAATATATTGGTTTCTGTAGTAGTAGGTATACACTAAATTCCGGAGTTCTTTGCTGTATTGCAGTGTCCCATCGGTATCAAATATTCCATCAATTTGCTTTTCCAAAAAAGCAGCAGAAAATTTTGTAACGATGCTTTTACCAAAATGAAGTGTCCCCATTAAATGTTCTCCGGTATTTTTCTGCTGACCACGAAATGCAATTCGGGTGGAGTCCATGACAATTGCCTTGGTAAAAAAGTGATTTCCATTGTAAATTATTGCAGCTTTCCAGTCCGCTGTTTTCCCTTTGTAAATCACAGGGACCATACCATCATAAACATAAAAATAAGGGCTTTGAATATTTACTTCTACGGAACGAAAAGGAAAGTCATCGCGGTCTAATTGTATGGTATGATGTTCTTTGTTTTTGAAAGCACTATCGACAACAATGATTTGTAATGGCGCATCGTGATTTCCTAAATATATTTTTCCGTGCTCTACACCCGCCAGATAAAATGAGGAGTTTTGTAAACGGGTTTCCCCAATTTTTTTTATTGCATATTGATCAAATCTTCTGATAAATGGATTTTCCCTGGCCATAATATCTTCAGATAACATAAAAAGCAGTGCAACAATTCCGATACTAAAAAAAATAGCTGCAGAAATAGAACTGACAAGCACAGCGGGTTTTGAAATCAGGGATGTCTTTGGCATCCCATCGCGCAGTATCAGGATGCCCGCTGCTGCCAGCATTATGAAAACAAAATTAAAAAAAAGATGCTCTTTCCATCCTAACTTTTCAAGAATTCCTCCGCAAGAGCACGGAACAAAAGAGCTGTAATTTAAAATTATATAAATGTATGCGGTAAACATAACCATCAAACTAAAGGCTGCAAAGAAACCGATTAATCTCCATCTTTTTAAAACAAGCAGCAAGGAGATAAGCAATTCTACTATTGGTACCAACCATGCAATCGATCCTGCAAAAGCACTTAATAAAGGAGATTGCCCTAGCTGCACACGGAAGTTCTCAAAGTCAAGTAATTTACTTATTGCTGCGTACACAAATAGAAGGATGTACAGAAAACAGATTGTTTCAATTATAATTCTTTTATAAGGTTCTGATAATTTCATGTTCTTCCCGTTTGAATTACAGATATAATTGATTCAATCAAATGGTATCATCTGTACCGGATCCAATCTATTTCCCTCAAATGGGTATCACTATATCTTTGATTTATTAATAAGGCTAAATTACCCCGGTTTACCCTAAGCATTGTTATCAAAAACGATCCAAAATTTACAAAAAACGATCCATTTTACTGTATTATAGAATATTAAACATGAAAACGAGTTGAAATAGTCTAATCTTATACTGCAAAATACAGGTGATATTCTCTCTAAATAACTAATATTTGGGTATAAAAAAAGATGCTCATTTCTGAGCATCTTTAAGATAAAATATTTTTAAGACTACTTCATGTAATTTGTCGTTTCTTAACTACCTAAATTAAGAAACATTACAGTCTTTAAAATATGAGAATTAATCCTTTTTAATTGAAATGTAAACATAAAAGTAAGTGAAATAAAAAATGGCCTCTTGAAGTTATTAAAATACCAGAATAAGATTTTTCAATTCTAAAAAGCTCCCTTGCTCAGGCATTTTAAGCGAGGATCATTTTCAGCATAAATTATTTTTTTGCTGCTTCTACAGAAACTTTTCTAAATTCTTTGAATAGTTTTTCAAGTTCTAAACTTGATTTACGAGCTCTTGGTCCGGCAGCTTTAACGCCTTTTTCAGTTAGAGTCTCAGATTCTGTTTTAAATGTTTCAATTTCAGCGTTGATCTTTACTAATAAATCTTTCATGATATTTTATATATTAAATTATAAAGCAAAACTAAGAGTTTAGTTTGCTAAATAAAACTACTTTTTGTTTTAATTATTGCAGCATATTAAGACCTAACTAACAACTTAATCCCATTGCCGGAAAAGACAAAGGTTTCCTCTAATACTAATTCTCTGTAAACAATCTATAAGGGAATACATTTGATGATCTGTTTTTTAAATGCTTCATGAAGCTTTCACATAGGTATTCCCATTCTTCGGAAAATGAAGAACTTTTATCATTTAATAAGTCCAGTACATTTTGAAGTAATTCCAAAAAGCCAGCCCTATTGGGCTGGCTTTTAAGGTTTGGTATTTTTAATGGATTAAATATTATTTAATTTTCACCGCTTTCCAATTACTTTTAATTTCTTTTTAGAATATTATCTAAACTTATTATTGTTTTTATATTTATAAGTGTACTCTGTAGACTTTTTATCTCCCGGCAAATTGTACTTCATGACTATTTCATAATCTCCGTATCGCATAAACTGATAAGTGCTATTCAAGAATCTCTTGGCAATAGAATCACTACCTGATATTCCGTCGACATAATCATTGATAATTTGATTGTTTAAATCGACCCAGTCTTGTTTATACAACAAAGGCATATTGTACTTGAATGGGAAATTACTTTTTGTCCAAGCTTGATTAACATCGTTCTCGACACTTGACATATAATACGCATTGAGCGGAATGGCTTTGGCTGGAATTGTTCCTAACTCGTTTACATCTCGATTGGTGATGGCATATTCACCATTAAGCGGGTAATCTTTATACAAATACGGATAAATATCGGTTGAGTAATATTCATCATTGAGTTTGGATTCTGCTGTTACTACAGGTTTGTTCTCGCTATAAGTTACGCCTTGCAATTCTGTCAAATCAAAGGCTTCTTGGCTTGAAATCGTATTGGTCAAATAAATAACATCGGAATATAGTACGCCAAAATTGTAACTTTTTGTCGAGATCGCATTCATTTTTGAAGTAAATGTTTTGTATTTACTGGTACTAAAAGTATACGTTAAACGCTCTAGTATTCCTTCGGCTTTTGATAAAGCATCAGCTTGATTTTCTTTTATTTGTATGTCATTTCCATCATCCGTAACGTTATTGGTCCTTGGATTGGTTGTTCCTGTTTTTGATGGTTGCTTTTGTTTCAAAGAACTTACAATAGCAAAATTGTATTTCTTTTCTTGATTGATATTGGGCAGGTCATAATACACTTCGTTTGAACTTGTACTGTAGTTAAAGGCTGTCGCTTTAGCATCAGACTTTCCTTCTTCGTTTATTTGTATGCCAGTTTCCCAATTAGGATCGTCAAACAAATAATCCTGACCGCGTTTAAGCTGAATATATCCTTTTGAATATTCGTCTTCTAAGAAATATTTTTGCTCTACCACTGGATATGAATATTGTATGTTAGTAAGCGGAATATAATTGGGTGCTCCTCCTGTGGTAAAGGTTCTTTCTTCGTATTCGGTAGCTACTTTTCCGTCGACTTTTATAGGCTGAAAAACACCATTTATCATTTTCTGGAAGCTTACTTCTACTTTTACTTTTAGTTCTTTGTTTGGAGGTAAAATATCGGTTGAAACAAAATTTACTCGGTCTTTCATAGAACCCCATTCAAATTTTCCCGGTATTTCAATTGTACCATCAAAAACTTTAAATTGTTCTAAAATTACTTTATAGGTGACATCTCCTGTATCTTCTGGAATTACAAATGCTTCGTTTACTTTCATAGAAAAAGCAGCTTGCGGTACAGCAAAAACATCTATATCTCCTGATTTGTCTTTTGGGGTCACATCGGTAATTAATTTAATACCACCCAGCGGAGAGGCATTTTCAAATTGACATACTTCACCGAGTTCTAACTTAAAGCGGAATTTACCTTTTATAAGTCCTCCCAATATGTTCATATTTCCGCCTACATAACCACGCATCCAAACTGGGTTGGGCAACTTGGCTTGCAATAGAACAGCTGCTCCTCCAGAGATAATAGGCACTTTAAATTTCAAAAATGACAATTTTACACGAATACCCAATTCACCTTGTAAATAAGCGTACGATTGTCCATTTGCATACCAACCGTTTATCCCTACTTGCTTTCCTGTGTTGGAACATCTGGCTTCCTGATAATCTTTTAACATGATATCAAATCCCATTCCTGCCTGAAAACGGGCATAAAAAAGCAAGAAACTTAAATCTCCTGTATCAAAATCCAAATTGGCTCCAAAGGCTAAACCGCCTCCGTTGGCAAGTGTATTTTCGTCACGCATATAATCGAGTTCTTTCGCGTCAACTCCTAATATATTAGCAACTATTGCTGGTGGCGGCGGACTTCCCGGCAGTAGTGTTCCTGCCATAAAATAACTGGTGGTTTTTAGGTACATTCCTGCAAATCCTAGTTTTATACCACACCTGTCATCTGGAGTTCCCATGTACAAATACCAATCTTTAGGGTCTTTATGAAAAACACCCCAAACGGCTCTACCGCCGGGTCCTGTTCCAGACAAGAAATTCCCCGGGGTATTAATGTACACATCTGTCGTAGCATGCAATGAATTATTCTGAAAATCAAATTCTATTGCAGCTGCCATTGTAATGTTTGCATCTGCTGATAAATCACCCGGTATGGCTTCTTTTGCTGCTGGAATATATTTGCTGGCAAAGGACGAATTATTAAGGTTGTCTTCTGTTATGCCCATAAAGCTTTTTTTGGAGGTAACATCTGAGGCTACTTTTTGCATCAAATTACTTATTTTTTCCATTCTTGGAATAGTTGCCAAAACTTTTGCTTTTCCAAAAATAGCCAATCGATTTACTCCGCCTTTTGAGTTAAAAGTAATTTCGAACCCTGCTTCTCCATTACAAACTTTATCTGAACCTGCATAAAAATAAACTAAGGCTTTTAATCCTAAACCTACTTTTTCATCGGGTGTGTAACTCAATCCCGCAGGCGAAAAATCGCCAATGGCTACATCTTGATTACGACGCATTTTGTAATAGGCACCTCCTCCAAAACCAGTTATCATAAACGGACTTCCTGCTGTTGGCGGAAAGTTTACTGCGGCATCAAAATACCAATATCTAAAGGTTTTTTTTCCAAAAATGGCCTTTGCTTTTACATTTACTATTTTAGCAACATCAACTTCTAAATCGGCATTGAATCCGTCTCCATAAACAGGGTCGTTTTCCATCAGAATAAGGCTTCCTTTCATCGTCATGGAGCCAAACTCGCAATTGATACTAATCGCCGAGACATCCAGTCCGTCGTAACGGCTGCGTTGCCTATAACCATCATCGTACATTTTACCCAAAATTCCGATTCGGGCTGTGGCTCCGGCTCCTCTGGTTCCGTCCATAAAATTGATTCCTAAATCAAAATCGATTCTTGAATTATCGCCGTTAATGCCTACATTGATATTGCCAATCGACACGGGGAAATTACCAAAAGCGACTGTGCCCTGGTAGCCCATATTTCGAACGGAAATTACAGGTGAAACAGTTTGCAGTTGGAGGTTTTCAAAAGTTATTCCTTTAAAATCAACTGTTCGTTTTCCTTCTACTTCGGTATCGTCTGTTGCTTTTTTATTGGTGCCGAAAGTAATGGTTCCGTTTAAATTGGCTTTGGGTAAAAATCGTCCATTTACTAATTTTAGTTCTACTGAACTATTGGGTAATAACAGTGCTTTTGCTTTCCAGATATCAAAAGCAATCGAGTCTTTTGTGACTACAACCAATTGTTGCTCTTGCATCGAGATAAAACCGCTATAGGCTAAACCGGCTCTTTTGGTTTGCTCTGGTTTTGCCCTAGTATCTGTGGTATTTGATGTAGTGGTTTTTGTTTCTTTTTTTTCTGCGGCAGCTTTGGTTATGGGTAAAAGTATTTCTCCATTCAAATTAGCTTTTACAAAAGTATTAGCAGCAATGGTTACATCAATATGATCTAGGGAATACGCCCAAGATTTTTCCTGACTGGTAATTCCTCTATCGAGTGTAAAAACATTATCTGCATAAAAGGTTCCCGAAACTCCGTATTTGTCTATAATTAAGTTTTGTGCCCCTACATAGATTCGCTCTTTTTTTGAAGCGCTATCGCTGGTTTGGAATTCTTTGGGTAATCCTACTTCAAAAGATCGAATAAAAACACCTTTCCAGGCATTCTGGTTTGGCATTAAAAGCCCATTTTTTATATAAATATCTGGAAATTCAACTGTAGGGTCGTTTTTTAAATCACTCAAATCCAATACGGCATTGCTGACTTCGAAGGTAAAATTGCCCTCAAAATCTTTACCGTTTCGTTTTTCTGCTTGTACAAAAGGTTCCAAGCTTACATTGACCAAAATATCATTCCAACTTTTTGCCATAAAGCTAAACTCGCCCCGCACTCGGTTGGGTACCAGATAGTCTTTTCCGTTGTAATATCTTCTAAGTTCTTTTGTTTTGCCTTCGTCAACGGTTTTACTTTGGGGATCAATTGGCAAAATCAAGCTTCTTGAAAACTCTACGGCTCCCGAAATTTTCATTTCTTTAAAACCATCACAATCCATTACAACATAGGTTAAATCTTCAGTATTCCCTGTTGCCATATTAAAACCTCCATAGAGAGACAATTGCCATTTTTTATTATCAAAAGGAATATCGATATTGCCTAATAAAACCAGTTTGGCTTCGCCTATAATTCCGCCTTCGTGCGATAGTTTTACATTATCGGCCCCAAAAAACAATTGTACTGGTCGCCCGTCTGGTGTGGTCTGTGGAAGATCAACTCTACAAAAAACGGTTAGTGTGGTGTATTCTGGTGAGAAAACAGCTTTGGTTATCCCTATAGAATAGGCAACATTGTCCAGGGTTTTTCTAATACCAACGGGTAATTCTACCAAATCCTCATTCGAGAAATGATCTACCCAACGGTTTGCTTTTTCAATTTTTTCGATGGAACCTGAAGCAGCTCCTATTTCGCTGGCAGGAACAGGTAATTCTTGTCCATAAGAGTTTATTACTAAAAAAAACAGGAGTATAAAAGGGAAATATATAGAGCAAAACTTTTTCATATTAAAGAGTTTATATTGTAAATCGATACTGAATTTTCAGTTTGATTTTATGCTTTTAAAAAATTTGATTTTTATTTTTTGTATTACCATAAAGAGGTTGAGAAAAATTATGTTTTAGTTGTTTAATCATCTTAATACCTTACTGGTAAATCTATTTCATTTTCATTTTTTCTTCTGCTAAAAACTATATCCATAATTAAAATTCAGCATAATATCGTTGTTATTGGGTCTGTCTTTTACGCTGCGAAACATGGAAATTAATCCTAACGAAAAATTATGTTTTTGCAGCAGTACATAACTGTTATTGAGGTTGATTCCGAAAACGGAACTTGAGTCGGCATCACTTTGTGTACTGTTGTACAATAAACCAAAATTGGTATTCATTTTTTCTTTTAATAACTTTTTCGAAACACCTAGGGAGGCGCCTATTGAGGAGTTATCATACAATCCAACTTGATTACTGGTATAGTTTAAGGAGCTGTTTAGGGCTGTTTTTATTCCTAAAAAATTAATGGTATGAGCTACATTATAATTCTGTACCGTACTGGCTTGTCCTCTTCTTATTACTCCGCCTTGCTCGTTTGCCTGTCCAGCAACGCTATAATTAAAGTTTATGTTTTGGTTTTTATCTTTTCCAAAAGCATAACTTGCATTCAAATTAGCATTTTGTGACAATTGTCGGTAATCTAATGTATCGGCAGCCACTACATTGGGATTATTGATGAGTTCGAACTGGTCGAGTTTTTTATTGGTAAAGGTTGAAAAATTAGAATAGCTTCCTGTTAGGTTCAATTGGTCTGTTACCTTATAGGTTACATTTACAGATCCTACAACTCGTTTGGTGTCTTCTTTTTTCTCTTTGGCCAAATCGTCTTTTTGGTAGCCTAAACTTGCCGAAAAGTTGATTTTATCTTTATAAAAAGGGCGATTAAATCGCAAGGCTATATTCTCTAAATCATTATTAAAATAAAGGGCTCCCAAGGTACTATAATTAGGATCGATACGCTCGTAAGTCAGTCCTATTTTACTTTTTTGTATCGCATAATCAAAATTGACATTCAGTGCATTCAAAAATGCCGTACTTTCTTTTGCTGAAAAAAGGCGGTCTTTAAAATGTCCTCCTGAAAGAGTTCCTGATCTGGTATCATCTGTTAGTACCGATAAGGCATACTCGACATTGAAAGTCAAATCTTTTACTAAAGTGGTTCCGAAAGTCAAGCTATTTACAAAATTTGATTTTGGCGTTACGCCTTTATCATCTGAAACATGCGAGAGTGAATTGATATTGTCTTTGGCATAAAAACCTATCCAGCCTATTGCATAACTGTCTTTTTCGTAGCCTACTTTCGCTCCATATCCATAGCGTTCGTAAACGGGCACTCCGCCAAATGCCTTGTCTTCTTCTACAGGTTTTAATAATTGTCCGCCCATGATACTAATTTTAAAGGGACTTCTTGGTGTGAGTTCAAAACCAACGCCTCTAAAAGGAAAACCGCTTAGTGTGTAGGGAGAAAAAGTCATGCTGACATTACCTATATAGGCTTTTATCCATTTGTATTTGGGCATTATACTCAATCGATTAAAATCAAAGGGGGTCGAATAACCCAAATTATTGCCTTGATTGGTCAAACTGTACGAAATGGGTATGTTGAAATTAAAAGCGCTCACGTTTAAATTTCCCGATAGTAAATACGTAAAAGGCTCACGCGAGTTTTCCTGATTCGAATTGTAAAATATCATATTGGCATTTACCGCTCCTGTTACTTTAAAATTGGGCTTATAGAAGGTCTCTAAATCTACATCTTGCGAATAGCTGTTTTTAGACAGTACAAGCAGCAATACAAGAAGTAGCTTAAAGGTATATTTTTTAGTATCCATTTTCATTAGTCAATTCTTCTTCTATTGTTTTTGTACTTTGATATCGCATAAAATAGAAGAGCTTGCTCCATTTTTTACCATATCTTTTATTTTGATGGCTCCTTTTCTTCCGTCTTGTGTTTTAAACAAAATTATTCTTGGATAGGTGGACCCAAATTGTTGTTCGCCTGCGGCGCTATAGTTGATGTTTAAGGATTGTAACGGATTGTCGTTTACCATGGCATCAAATTGTGCTGTGGTAAAGTTTAAGCCGCAATTGCATAACTCTTGTGAGTTAACAAATAGGGTGCTTTGTGCATTTTTAAGCGGCAAGAAACCGTAGTTGCTTACCTCAGCTGGCGAACTGAATTTATTATAGGTAAAGTTGGCGTTTAATCCTTGGAATACAATGTCGATTAGACTGCTGTTTTCACTGGTAATTTCATTGGCTTTGTACACTTGTCGGGTCGTGGTCGAATACATGGCGCCAATGCTATTGTTATTGTGTGCTGTGTTGATACCGAGTTTAACATTGGTCAGAATACGCAAATTGGTATTGGGCTGAACCGTTACTGTCGATTTGTAAATTTGACTGGTTTTATCATTAATGGCTTCGAGTGTTACTTCATGAATACCTATTGTGGTAAAAACTACGCTTGGGTTTTCTTCGTTTGATGTGGCTGGATTTCCGCCTTGGAACGTCCATTTGTAACTGGTGGCACTGATTGATTTATTTTTGAAATTAATCGTCACCGGGGCCTGAAAATCATCATCTTCAAACTTAGGTTCTATCTCAAATAGGCTTACTAAATAAGGTGCTATAGTTACGGTTTGAAATTTAGTATCCGATTCAAATCCATTAGAAACTGTTAATGTGATTTTGTGCTCTCCTGGTGTGGTAAAAACTACATTAGGTGGTGTTTTGCCTGTGAAATTGGCTGGCATCCCGTCCTCAAAATTCCATTTATAGGTGAAGCCTTCTCCAACGGTGGTGTTTTTTAATACAACCTCAACCGGAGAATAAGTACTTTTTATTATTTCATGTGTAAACTGAATGTTGATTCCGTCTCTAATAACAACTGTTTTGCTAAATTCTTTACGTTCTCCATCTACGTTGGTCGCGATGAGTTTTATGGTATAGGTGCCTTGCTTTTCGTATAATACTTCGCCCGGATTTTTAGAATTGGAGGTCCCGGGACTTCCGCCTTCAAAAGTCCAAGCATAGGTATCGGCTCCGGTAACCAGGTTATCGATTTTGATAATCACAGGGATAGATTCATCTTCATTTACATACGAAGTTGTAAAATCTCCTCCTACGACTATAGAAGTTTCCTGATAACAAGAACTCACGATTATAAGTAAAATTAAGAGTAAAGTTTTTTTCATAACGGTTATTTTTAAAACCACTACAACTCTTATGGGTTGTAGTGGCTTTTAAGAGCTTTTATTTTGCAGCGTTGGCAAACTTGGTTTGAAAATCGGAGATTTTGATTAATCTATTTACAGAAATTAAATACAAATCATTCCCTTTGATTTTCATCCTTTCACAGAACCCTGCATCAAATGATATATGGCTATTTTTATTTCCGATTTTAATACCCCCTTCTTTAAAAGAAGTTAAAGCATTGTCTTGAAGATTTAATTTGAAAATTCCTTTTCGGTCTACTAAAACATATAATTCATTATTAGCATCAAAAGCCATCTCGTCATAACGATCTGTAGTGCTTGAAATTAAGGTCGTTACTTTCCACTGGTTATTAACATATTCTAATTTTCGAATAGTAGAATTAATAACAGTTCCTGTGTTTAAATTATCAATTAAATACAAAACATTATCATGTGAAATAATCTGATTTACAGAGCCAAATCCAACATCAAGCCCCGTACCATCTTTAATTTCACTTTTCCCTGACCCCGCCACAAAGGCATCGGTACTTAGTGATGGTATTACACGTTTGATTTCTTTATTGTTATTGTCATATACAAAATAAGTATTGTCATTGTTATTACAAATGGAATTAAGTCCTATTTTTTTTGCAAAAGGAGAACTGATAGGTTTCATCGTGTAAAAAGGATTCAATTCCAAAAAATTATTTTCAAAGCGAAATATTTTGTCTGAATCACCAGAATTATTCATTACTACTAACAAAACAGCCCCATCATTTGACATTGTTAATCTTGAAGAATTAAATTTTAAAAAATCAAGTGTGTTAAGTAAGATTGCATTACCCTCTAAATCAATTTTTATTAATTCAATACCATTAGTACCTTCACTTATTTTATACGTTACATTATCATTACCAATAACAAAATCAGATGTTAAAACGACATCTACTAAATAATCTGCTTTTATTTCTCCTTTAACCTCTGCAGTCGTTGCATCACTTCCTGAATCTGAACTACAGGCACCCAACATTAAAAAAAGTTGTAAGGCCGCTACTACTAAAATTTTCTTTTTCATTTCTATTTCTATTTTAATTATTTATTGCAATTATTTTTATAATCTCCTAAAGCTTTTATCAAACCGTCCAGGGTTTTTAAATCATGATTTTCAAATACGAATGAATCACATTTTAGGTAGTCTATTATGTTTTTCTTTAATTTAGTATTGCTTCCTTTTGTGGTAAACAAACCTTTATCCTGATTTGGTATTTTTATGACAAAATCGTCTGGTACTGCCGGATCTACCAAAACCATATAGCCATTTTCTTCATACAAAATTTTATAGAATTTAGAATTATCGGTATCTAGCGCTTTTAGAGCTGATGACATAAAATTTGATCCTTTGCTGGTTAAACCAATAAAACATTCTTTACTCTCATCGATACAAAATCGAATCCCGGATTTTGAATCATAGGTTTGAAAAGGATGAATTGCATTAGTGAGATATAATCTCTGACCCGGAACAAGCGAACTAGATGTATTAGCATTGCCTGTAGTAATTGCTTTAAACTCTATTTTTAAAGTTCCAGTAATTTTTTCTCCTTTTTCATCAATCACATATCCATTTTTATCATAAATGTTTACCGAATTTAATTTAGCCTCTTCATACTTCTCTTTATTGAGTTTAGACTGTTCTTCTTTAAATTTATTTTCAATGTCTATTCCTTGATGCTGCAAAACATAACCATTGCCTATAAGAGCTCTCACAATATTCATAGCTGTTTTGTCTTTACTCATTTTATAACCTATCGGGTTACCTTTATTGTCGAAAGCGGCACTAATTATGTTTCTATCGACAGTGATAAGTTGCTGGTTCAAATATTTATTATAACCTGATACCATACCGCTTTTTGCATACCAAGAAGCGATTAAATATTGGTCTAAATCCATTACTTCATATTTCAACTCTCCATTGATTGCTGGCGATGTCATCTTGATATAACCAATTCTTTTATCATTTGGATCTGGATTTTGAGCTTTAATGCTGTAAATAGTACCTGCATCATCTATACTTAATTGATAGGTATCTGCTACTTTATTTGCTTGATCTATTTCGTTTTGAGCACCTAATCGTTTTGCTGCAATACCTGCTGATTCTCCGCTGATAAACGATTCGATTGCTTCGGGATTTAATCCGTCAGTAGTTAGATAATTTCTTTCTAAAAGTTCATAGGCAATACTTCTATCGTAATTAAAAGCACTAAATTTTCTGCTTCTAAATTCTAATTCATTTGTTTTTCCCGTTTTTTCGTCTTTTAACTCTATCCACGGAAGGGCTAATGAAGGCTCGTTTGGGGCACTTTTTATTTCTGCCGTTACTGAATAGGTTTTGTCTAGGTTATAGTATTTATAAATGGGTCTTTTTCCTTCTACTAAACCTAATGTTTTATCGTCTAGTTTAATTTCTCCTTTTTCTATTTTAAGCTTTTGGGCAAAACTCACCGTGTTTACAAGTAATATTAAAGCCATTAAAATATATTTTTTCATACGTTATTACTTACTTTTAGCTACATTTATATATTATAATTACTAGCTCTTTATTTTAGAGCTATGCTTTGTTTCTTAAACTATTTGGTGGTATTTATCTGTTTAATTTTCTATGTAATGCGAATCCAAAATACTATCACTTACCTTGGAACAAGTGGTTCTATCTTTATAATTCTAGTATTTTAAATTTTTAT
Organism: Flavobacterium sp. ALJ2; assembly: GCF_015594725.1. Taxonomy (GTDB): domain Bacteria; phylum Bacteroidota; class Bacteroidia; order Flavobacteriales; family Flavobacteriaceae; genus Flavobacterium. Next base: position 153,589 of record NZ_JADNRC010000011.1, read on the forward strand.
AAAAACTAGACCTTGACATACTCGGCTGCCACACGAAAGGATTCGTGTGGCAGCCGAGTAACTCTATGTCAAATTGATTTTGATTCATAATTATTTATATCCTACTTCAAAAGGACTTAGTTATAAATTATTGTTCTCATAAAATACTTTACGCCTATTTATAATATAATTCAATTCCTAAATCTTTTATCCAAGCTCGAAATCCATCATCTAGCGCACAATCATCATTTGGAATTGGATTATCATAACTAAACTTAACATCCCAGCTTACTTGTTTTAGGTGAATAAATAATTTTAATCTCATAAGGCACTTCTCTTCGATATTTTGCAAATAATGATTCGATTTCATTTCTCTCAATTACAATATTTTTAATAAGGCACCCTTGATGTTCATCAGTTACATAAAAATTCTCATCTATTAGGTTTATTTTATGCCCTTTTCTCATCTCATAAGCATTTTCTCTCTAATATATTCCCTGAAAGTTTTTCCTGTGTAATAAATTTCATTGGAATCATGCCAAAATTCGATTACTTCATCAATATTATTATCGATATTAAATCCTGAAAAATCTCCTGAAAAATTATCTCCAAATAATTTAATATTATCAGGTAAATCATAAATATCTTCTAATCCTAAATCATTAAAATCAAATAATTTATTCATTACTTTAAATTGTGACTCCATAATATTTCCTGATCCTATTTCTAATAGATATTCCAAAAAATCATTTGGGATATTAGGATATTCATTTTTCAGTTCTAAAATCTCTTGATTAGTGGCCCTAATCTTCTCATTGATTGCAAAATCCTTATTTTCATTTTGCAGAAGGAAATTTATTTCTTTTTCAAAGCTCATAACATATTTATTTAAATAATTCTCTTGAAGGAGACCCTGCTCCATGTATTCCTCCTTGGTGCTCATCAGGGAATTTTGCAGGTTGCATATTCCACCACTCATTATCTCCACCAAATTTATTCTCAATTATATGATGTGCATCATATAAATCTCCTGGTTTTCTTATTTCAGTACCATTTTTTGAAAATACTGGTTCAGTATATTTAGGCCATTCTTGACCTGTCTCTAATTCCCAATCTTTAATTATCTGTGCTTTCTTAGAATTAAATTCCGCTCTATGCAAAGCTATTTCAGATTGAGTAAGCTTTTTTCATTCTTCTACTCTTTTAAACTTTTTTGACAATGGTTTGATTATAACTTCCTCAAATGCTTTTAATTTTTTGTGCTTTTCAAAAGAAAACCATCCAAAATCATCATTTATTTTACCATCTATATAAATAAGATAAAAATAGAAATCATTATTATTATTTGGAAAATCAATAATATATTCAGTATTATTTTCTTTAAGATTAATTATTATTAGGTGTTCATCAATTGTTCTATCATGATTTTCATCAATTACTGAATCACGAATAATAATATCTTCTTTCTCGAATGTCTTTTCAAATACTTTTTTTGCATTTGCTCCATTTCCTTTAAATTCATATCTTTCGAATGAACCTGTTCCACCAGATCCTGCACCGTAAGAAAAAAGAATAGCAAAACCAACCCAATATAGTATAACAATACTAAGTACTGTAAAGCTTAAAATAGCTATCCATTTTATAATTTTCATATTAACTCAATATCTTTTTTTGTTATCATTCTTTGATATATTTTCGATAATATTTCAATATATATAAAGGAAAAAAAGCTACAAAAATTGGGAGATAAATTAAACTGAATGCTTCTTTCATTTTAAAATAAAATAACTCTAACAATATAATACCACAATAAAAAAATATTGGTATAAAAAAATGATATTCTTTAGAATTTGTTTCGTCAAAATAAATAGATAAGGAAGAAACGAATAGAACAGTATATGATGGTACAATATATACAAGCATTACAATTTCAAACATTAATGATCTGGACTCTCCACGGAAATTTAAATCTACAAAATACAAAAGCAAGATTAAGCCTATGAAATAATTAAACAACAGGTAAGATTTGCTTCTATATGAAATGTAGGCAATAGAAAGTAAAAAAAATATTTGTAAAATGTAACTTAACATAATTTATTAATTTATTGTTATAACAAATGCTTCAATAGTTGTTGAAGAACTTGACAAAGTTACTGGTCCAGATTTCACTTCCCTTGCAGTTCCTTCTAATACATTGTCAAAATATCTTTTACCATCACCAGTTGATATACCTTTTTTAGGTTTTAATCCTCCCTCTAATAATTCAAATTGATCTTCGGTTAGTTTTCCTATTGTTCTGTTTGTATATAAAGTTTTATAGCGTTGCAGCCATTCCTCTTCTGTTAATAAACCTTTATATTTACCAAATCTATTTGCAATTCGATCTGCCCATTCTTTAGGTACCTTGAGTAACAAGTGAAGCGCTCGTCAACACATGATCAATATAAATATCAAATTATTCCAGCTCCTTAACAACCTTTTCATCAATTATTGTTTTCCCACTATTGAGCAAATAAGCATCAAGATGATTTGCCATTTCAAGTAACATTTTCAAATGTTCTTTTGTGATTTTTTTTTGAAAAGTTGTAGATATAATACCTAAATTATAATTAAAACTTAAAATAACTTCGTAAAAACCTTTTTTTGTATTATATTCAGCATGAGCATTTTTTTTGTCTAAATACAGTATTTCTTTTTCTCTAAAACTTTCAGGCACCTTGTCCATATTATTTTTTTTGTAAATTCCATCTTCAGTATTTTCATACCAAGTAAAATAATTTTGATGGCTATCCACATATTGAATCCATTTATTGTAATCTAATTTATTTTTTACATTTAAAATATAATCAAATTTTTCTTTAGAAATATATGGATCTTTTATGTTTTTCAAATATTTTAGTTTCATAATATTGTTATTTAATAAAATCTTCTAAAGCATTAATTTCAAATTTTATATTTGGTTTTGCAGTTTTTAGTTTATTTAACCATTCTACTTTTAATTGTGGGGTAATGCTCTCTTTTGGCATATAAATATGGATTTCAGCTTTATTATATTTTATAGTTTTTCCGTTCCATTTTATCCCATCACCAGTTAAACCTCCTGCAAGATTATCAATATTATCTTTAACAGCTTTTGTTGCTAACCAACTATCTACATTTTTAGTAGTAGTTGTTTTCATAGAAACAGCAGTTTCTGCAAAAATATCATTTCCAACCTCCTTAAAATTATTATAGAAATCGATTCCCTTAAAGTTATCGGCTATATCTCCCGTATGTCCCCAGCCAGATGCTTTGGTATATCGATATTCTCCCATTACATCCTCAAAAAATCTTCGTTCTACAAATATTTCAGGATATACTTTTTTCCATACACTGGCTATATCTTTTGTTTTGTCTACAAGAGTTTTTCTTGTAAAAGATGCTAAATCTTCTGCAAGTTCTTTCGCTCCTTTTTTCTTAACAACCTGAACAAGTTCTTCTACAAAGTTAAGTCCTTTTTTTACTTTTGTAACCCCTGCCAGACCACCTGTACCAATAAGGGTACCTACAGCTACAACATCTCTCCCAGTTTGATGTTCTATTTTTGGGATAGATTGTCCGGTGTAAAGCTCTTTTCGTTCTTCATAAAAGTTTTTTATAGTTTCCTCAAAACTAAAATCACTAAAAGCCTGGTTTATTTTATCGCTTGTTTCTTTACTAGTAGTATAATCAACAACAATACTTATTAGCAAGGGGATACTCTTTATTTCATCAAGAGCTCCATCTATTAATCCTGCATCAAGAGCTTTCATTTTGTATTTGTTCCCAGCAAAATCTTTGTCTGCAGGGTTCCAAATACTTTCCGGCAGTTCAATTTTATTTATTAAATCCTGAAATGTTTTATTAAGAAATGTTGTAGCCTTAAAAATTTCACCAGCCCAATCGGTCACATTTTCTGCTTCATCAAGAGAATTATTCAAAGCTTCTGTATATAAAGCTTTAATTTCTTCAATATCCTCTGCTTTTATTCCGTCAAAAAAGTTATTGGCAAAATTTACTTTGTAGCCTAGCTTGTTGTTTTTTAAGTCATAATGATTGTAAATAACAATACCGTCTGTAGGATTGTCTACTAATTTTTTTGCTTTTTCTAATTCTTCTTTTGTAGAGTTAGAGGTAGTGATAACAAAAGTGTACTTTTTACCAGATACAATTGTACTGTAAGTTTCGAGAAAATTAGTATCGGTAGTTTTAAAGTTAAAAACGCCATTACCGTCAATCTGTTTAATTTGTACTGTTCCGTTATTAACTGCCAAAGGCAATAATCCCTGAAAATAGCCATCAGACTCTCTATTGCCTTTACCTGCTTTAATACCAAGCCTATCAGCTATTTCTTTTATTTTTTCATGTGCCCCATTTATTGCTTGTTTTGCAGTTTCAATTTTATTTTCCTGCTCCTTACTTACTTCATTTTCATTTCCGCTGTCCTTCTCTTCTGTCTTCTGTTTCTCAGCTTCGGTAATGGCTTCTTTTCCTTTTTGAGCTATTTCGCCTTGCTTTGTGGTCTCATTAATAATTTCATCAGCTTCTTCTTTAGTAAGTTTTCCGCTTTGGGTCTGTTCTTCAACGGCTTCTTTTATATCATTGATTAAAGATTCAATACTTACAAAAACATTACTTGTATTTGCAATATTTGCCGGATTGTATCTTGTCTCGACAACACCACTGATTAATTGATAATCCGTATTGATGGTAATATTGTTGAACTCAACGGCAATTTTGGTATCGGCTAGATAGGGTACAATGATGTATCCTTTTCCGGAATAAGGTCCGTGGCCTTGAAGTTCTAAAATCGTTACGGGAAAATCGCCTGCGGTAAAGGTTTCGCTTTGTATAAGGTTGCTAAGTGGCGTTTGGTTTTTTAGGTCTATTTTGGGTACGATACCACAGTTGTAGGCGGCTATTCCTTTATTGTCTGTCGTAGTGGTAAAGGTATTTATGTTAGAATATGTGTAGGATTGGTCTTCTTCGCGTACGGGATCGCAGGTTGCACCTACTCTAAACTGGTAGGTGACGCCCGGTTCTAAATTGGTAATTAAACTTTGAGTATTTACAGTATAGGTCGAAAACCATTGTGCATTGCGAACATCTTGTTTTTTGTACTGCAAATGGTATTTTTTATGGTCTGGTAATCCCTGCCAAGTGATTTTTACACTGGTTGGAATATGTGACTGGCTTAGTACAAATGTGGGTGGTGCACAATTTGTGGCGTATTTAAACGAATAGATTTCGCTATATCCGTCGTTTTTAAAAATAGCATTCTCAGAGAGTCCTGTGGTCGAAATTGCTTTTACTCTCCACGCATAACGCATTCCCGGTGTTAGTATTGGCATGCTTAAATTGTACATCAATGCGGTACTGAACAAGGTTTGCTCGTACAATAGTGGCGCCATTTGAAATGCAAATTGTGGGTCGAGTGTGGGATCTAAGAGTTGTTTGAGTTCAAATTTGTACGATACATTGGTGGCGTTCATCTGGCGAGGTGTCCAGGTAAACATAATGTTCGGAAAATCACTCGCTACTATTTGTTCGTTTTTTTGTGGAGTGTTCAGTAGTGGCGGATCGTTTAACATCAAATACAATCCGGCACAGCTTTTTTGGGCTATTTTTTGATTGGTAACAAAATCATACAGCTCAAAACAGAAATTGTACATTCCTTCTGGTAAGCCTGTGGCGTATTGTGCTGCGCTGATGCCTTGTAGGTTTTCTAATCGAAACAAGGCTCCAATATCGGCATTGGTAAGGGTTACAAATGAACCTCCAGTGATAAAAACAGGGCGTTGTCCTACTATAAAATCATTACTTTGTATGTTGAATCTGCTGCCTTGTATGATTAATTTTAAGCGTATTTGTCGGTACGTTAGCATAATATCAGTTGGATTGACAAGCAGTCTAAATTTGGTATCCATGCTGGTAGCATAGTCGGATAGTTTTGAACTGTACGGACTATTAAAAACAGGGGTTAACTGTACGGGATAAAGCTGAGCATATGCCCCCAAGCTTCCAAAGGGTGAGCATTGGGTAAATAAAAGAATTACGAATATATGTTTTAAAAGCTTTCTCATTTTTAGTAGATGATGATTTTTTTAACAAGGGTTTGCTGCTCTGTCTCTAACACCAAAAAGTATATTCCTGCTGGAAGATTTGTATTAAAATCGACTTGGTAATTTTTCTTGCCTGAATCTTTTTTATTGATCGTAGTAAGCTGTCCTGCTGCAGAGAATAATCTTAAATTGACCGCACTGGTATTTTCTAAATTGATGATTGCTTGAAAATGACCGTCGCTTGGGGTTGGGGTTACGATAAAATCTATTATAAATTTTGGCGTACTTCCGGCATTAGGTAATGTGCTTCTTTTCTCGACTGTGATGTTTTTATTGTACACCGCAAAACATTCGCCTTGTGTTTGTTGTAATCCTATGGTATAAACGCCTGTTTCTTTAAATTTCACGGTAACATATTTATCTTGCGCGTCTACTACCGTTACATCGTTTGGTAGTATCCATTGGGTACTTTCGCCAAAGGGTTTACTGGTATTCACTAGTATCACTTCTTCGTCTATATAGGCTTGTGAGCTTAACAAATATTCTGAATTAATGATTACTTCATTTGTTTTTATTTCTATTTCGTCTTCGCCCATACAGCCTAAAGAAGAGGTTACTTTTACTCGGTACGTTCCGGCCTCATTCAAATTTACTTTTGGCTCGCTTGAGGTAAATCCGTTTGTCGATGTCCAGTCATACTGTGCGTTATTATCTTCTATTGAAGCGTCTAGATCTAAAACCTGATCGTTACATAAGGTTCTGTCTTTTCCTAAATTGATTACAATTGGGTCTGGATTTTTTAACTCAAAAGTTTTAATGGTAATACAACCATTGGCATCAGTAAGGGTTAAGGTATACGTTCCTGCCGCTAGTGTGCCCAAGTTTTGGGTGGTTTCTCCAGTGTTCCAAAGGTATTGGTATGGGGTAACTCCGCCTGTTGGGGCTATTGTTATTGAACCATCATTTGCCTCAAAACAAGTTGGATTCGTGATGATTTCATTTACCTCGACGCCGTTGGGTTGCTGAATTAATATACTTCCTTGTACGCTACAGCCTTTGGTATCATTTATTTTTACAAAATAGTTGTTTGTGGTAAGTTCAGATATGGTTTGGGTGGTTTCACCATTGCTCCACTCATAGGTATAAGGAGGTGTTCCGCCTGTTACATGTGCAGTTGCCAAGCCGTTGTTGCCCTGGGTGCACAAAATGTCTTCTTTGGTAAAGATTAATTCTAATTTTGGTGGTTCTGCCATAAATTGGGTTACGTCAATTTCTTGGGTCAAGATGTTATTAACATACGTTCCTAATCTGATTCCGTTGGCATCTTCGACATTTAAGGCATAATTCCCATCAGATAAATTCTCTGCTGTTGCATCCTCATTGTTCAAAGGAATCCAATTGCCATTAGGTATTTGTTTTTTCCAAAAATACTTGTACGGTAATCCGTTGTTTTCAAAACCTCTAAAGGGAACTCCACCTGTTACATGTGCTACTAAAATTCCGTCTTGCGATTCGTCTCTTTGTCCATCAACAGGATTTTGATCTGTTTCATCGCCAAATTCGTTACTTACATTGCAAGAGATCGTTTGTTTGATCTCAAAAACCACTACTATAGGCTCTGGTTGGGTGAGTTTGATGCTGGTAACAGGTAATATATTACAACCCAAATTATCTGGTGTCGAATTATAATTGGCATCTCTTACCTGCAATGTATAAGTGTCTGCCGGAATATCATGCAGTATAATTGCATATACGCCTGACAAATATTCTGTAGTGGTTTTGTCGTTACTTATAATCTCGTTGTTGCTATTTCTCCATTCGTACCAATAAGAATTATCGTTTATAGGGGTTCCACCAGTTATGGAAGCTATGATTTTTCCATTGGATCCTCCGTAAAAAGTAGGCTCTTGTATTGAACTGTGCGACAACGATACTGGTGCAGCTGGCTGTGTAATGACTTTGCTTAGTACTTTTATTTCTCCTAATTCGATATTTCCGCCAACTATTTTTTGCATACGGGCAATACAACCATTCATGTCTTTGACGATGATGTTGTAAGTGGCTGGTGCTAAATTGATAATGGTATGAGGAGCTTGATTGGAGAAGGGTACCCAAGTTGTTCCTTCGTCTAGGGAATAGTAATCATTGCCTGCAACATCACGTGTACCGCCTGTTGGGCTTATAGTAATAGTTCCGTCTTGACCGGCGTTGCAATTTACGTTGGTACTGCTGCTTAGGGTGAAGTCTAAGGGTGGTGGAGCGCCTATTCTAAACGGATAAGGAACTCCTCCTAATTCTGTATAAGGGGAATAGGTTGAAGCCCCATTGTAAAAACCTGTCATCGTGATATGGTATTCTCCACGATTAAGTTCTTCAATAGTATAGCTATTATCTGCGTCCAACTGCGTAATATTATCTACACTTCCTTCTTTTGCTCCGTAATATGAAATAGAAAAAATTTCGTCCGGATATACTGCTCTATCAAATTGAATTTTTAATTCCCCATCTGTACTGCCAGTATCATAACAACTTACATTTGTTGTAGTTGTTGAAGGGAGTATTTTAGGTATATCAATTCTGATAATATAATAAACAGACTCTGAAGTGGTCCCACAAGCTTTTTGTCTAAAATGAATTTGCTGTCCGTGGTAATTAACAACATTAGCACCTAAAATTGCTGTAGCGTTGGTTGTAATGCTTGATTCACCTTGAAATTGGGGTAAATCTATCCAATCTGAGGAATTTACATCACTACTAGGAATTGATTTTAATGAATATTGCCAATTGTATTCTGAACGCAAAAATCCTGTGTTTGATTTTATAGTAATATTGCTGTTTGTTGGAAAATCATTGTCTACACCAGGGTTTACAACGACAAGTTTTGGGATATTGGTTATCGTTAATTCATCATCCCACCACTTTGCGATATCTGTATAAGTATTGGTGCAATTTGCAAAGGTTCCTTCTCTTAAGTCACCATTAAATGAATTATTTCCCCCACAGCCTCCAACAGTTCTGTCCCAATTTCTGGAAGCATATACCTGAATTTTAGAGGGCTTTCTACTTGAAGAAACTAAAACACTATTGTCATAATAAGTATAACTTCCTCTAGGAATACTGTTCAAATCTTCGTTAATTGTTGTAAGTGGATCACCGTCAGTATAAACAAGGTTAACTTTGATATCATTTCGACAGCCTCCACCATAACTCCCTGAGTTTGGTGGCTTTATGTTCAATTTTGTCGTAACTACGTAATCTCCGACACTTTGAGCAAACCCAAATCCCGAAATCAATAAAAAAATAAATAAGTAAATCTTCTTCATACGCTTAATAAACAACGGTTAAAACTTCATTTTTTGCTGGATTGTTACTCTCTAAATTGGGTATTAAATGATACTCGTATTCGGTATTAATTTTTAAGGTTTTGTCGTCTATGGTTAGTATTTCGCCGTTGAGTTGTTTCCACAAAGTAGGCGGTGTTCCTTTTATACTTTTGTAAATGCTCAAACCTGTAATTTTACCTTTGCTTTTAGTATAGACCCAAGTAAGGGTGACTTTTTTACTTGCTCTATCGGGTACAGCTTCTGAGTAGGTAATTACTTTTAAGGGTGTAAAATCTAATACTTGAATTGTAATGGTAGAGTTTTCTATTGACGACCAAAGATTGCCTTTGTCTCTTGCCAGAATAGCATATTGATATATTTTTTTGTTCTCGACTCTATCATCTGTATATTCCTGGATGGTGTCGTTTATTTGTTTTATTTCTTGCCATTTGTCTTGTCCTTTTTCTCTTCTTCTAAGGCTGTAACCCACGACGTCTTCGCTATAACTGCGAATCCATTTTAGGTGTATTTTGCCATCGTTGTTGTCATAATCCTTGAAAATAGGAGCCGCTGGCGGAATTTTATCGGGTTTGTCTAAAACTAGTATTTCAGATGGGTCTGATATATTATAGCGCATGTCTTCAGCAGCAATTCTATAATAGACTTTGCTGTTGGTCATTTTCAAACTCACGCTGTCTTGGTATTCATTCCCAACGTATGATTTATGGTAAATGTCTACAAATTCTTCGCCCTGTGCATTGGCTTTCAAAATTCTGTAACCGCGTAAATCTTTTTCCTCGTTAGGTTTCCATTTTAATTTTACTACGCCTAAACTGTCAATTACACCTTCAAGTCCTATTGGCTTTGCTGGCGGGATGGAATCTACGGGTTGTACCAACATACTTTGCGAAGTCATACGTTGGTTGTTTTTACCAATGGTAGTTATCGTAAAATAATTAGACGGATATAAATTGTCTTTGTAATTGAGTTTTCTTTCGCTTGCCGGAATAATTTTGGTAACGGTTTTATATGGACCTCTATCATTTTCAGCTAGATTGATTTCGTAACCTTGTATAAATTCTTCCGATTCTTTTGGGTATTCCCATTCTAGATTGATGTGGTTGGAATTGAAGATGTTATAATTCGATAATCTTGCGGATGTTACTAATCCCGAAAGTCCTTTTGTAGTAATAGGTTTTGTGATTTCTCCTTTTTCGCCAAAAGAGGTGATTCCGAATAAACGATAACGATATTCTTTGTCGTTTACACTCAGGGTATCTACATAGTACATGGTTTTAGAAGGGTTGTCTTCTTTGTCATTCAAGTTAACCAAAGGTGTTGCAGAAATGGGACTAAAGTTGACTCCGTCTTCTGATTTTTCGACCATAAACGAGGTATAAATTCTTTTGAAGGTTTCGTAATCCCATGAAAGCATTACTTTTTTATCGTCTCCAATGGCATTAAAATCTGTTGGAGCTGGCAAAGTTGTGTAGTCTTTTAAGCCTATCAAATACGAAGATGCTTTTACATTTGGTGTTTCAAAAACACTCACCTGATACGCATATACTTCGTTTGGTTTTACATCAATATCTACAAATCCCCAACCTGCTTTTATAGCGCCTGTAAAACTCATATCAGCAGCATATAGTGCAAAGGTGTAACGCTGATCGAGTTCGTCAGTCATATTTACTATTCTAGAAATCTCACTTTCTTTGGATCCTGTTACTTCAAAACTTTCCCCATATATCGATTGCGCGATAATAGCTGCGTTATTGTCTTTTTGAACCAAATCTAACCAAGAATCTAGTGGTTCTGGAAGTAAAGGTTTTTGCGTTTGTTTTAATTTTTCCTGCTTAGGCAAAATTTTACCATCACGCAAAATGGTTGTTCTGGTAATCACAAATCCTTTTTTGTTTGCTTTTTGCCACTCAATTGGAGAGTCTATTGCCCAACGAATCAAAATTTTATCTTTTTGAGCGCGGGCATTTATCATTACAGTCGCACGTTTAGCTTGAGAGTATGATAACGATATAAATAGTAAGAATAAAAAAGGAAGTATTTTTTTTCCCATTATGCAATTGTTTCCATGTTAAAAAAGCAAACGCTCCAAGTAACTATTATTAAGTGTTTGCTTTTTCTCTTTATGAATTTATATTTTTTAATACACGTATTGAGTAGTATATGTTGAAACAGAATCTCCACTTGGGTAATTTTTTAGCTGTTCGATTGGATATCATCATGTGAACAAGAAGTAAACACTAATAAACTAGCAGTGAATAAGTAAAGTAATTTTTTCATAGTTTTGATTTTAATTAACAAACAAAATAATGAGTTTTATTACTAAAATTCGTCCAAAATAAGACATAAAAATATCATTATAAGACTTTTTTGCACCCCAATTAATACCCATGACAAATCCTTTTTCTACAATTCAAAATGCCTTTTTCAAGTCTTGCCTAAGAGTAAAATCTTTTATAATCTAGATCTATTAGTACAAATTGTAAAAATTGCCTTTTGTAAGCATTAATATTTTTTAGCAGAAAATAACTCTTTAACCAAATTTAATACTTGTGTACTGTGCCAGTAAAAGTTTTAAATAAACGATAGATTACATGTAATAAAAGGTCTTTATAACGTAATTCTAACTTATATTTCTGATTTATAAAATACCCCCTTTAGTAACGGAAATATTCAATAAATGCTCTAAATCTTCCAAAAAAAAGTTCGACATTTGTTCGGGCAGGGCTACTAAGACAAAAGCTTCAGAGAAATCTGAAGCTTTTTTTGTATGTAATCTTTTAATTATTTGTCTGTTCACTTTGTGTCACACAAAAAGAGATTCATACCGAAACGGGGCAAAAGCAGATATAACATCTGAAAAACGGATATTTAACGGATATTTTTTTATCTTTGAAACTCAGACTTTTTAAGTCAAATGGCTTTATCTTTGAGCCTTTAGAAAATTGATAATCATTATGGAACAGAGAGTACATCAGGGAAGAAACGTCAAACGTTTTAGAGAAATGCTTGGTATCAAACAGGAGGCATTGGCTTATGATTTAGGGGAAGACTGGAATCAAAAGAAAATTTCTATGCTGGAGCAGAAAGATGTTATTGAAGATAATCTACTTAAACAAATTTCTAATTCATTGAAAATTCCTGTTGAAGCTTTTCAGAATTTTGATGAGGAGCAGGCTATAAATATTATTTCAAATAATTTTAACGACCAATCTAATGGTTACAACTATTATCCAACTTTCAATGTAAATCCAATAGAAAAATGGATAGAAGCTTTAGAGGAAATCAAACGTTTAAATTTAGAACTTTTGAAAACCAAGGATGAACATATTAGGGTTTTAGAGAAATTATTAAAGGATAAATAAACTTAAAAAGATATTAATTTAAGTGAAATTTGAGTTGAGTACCAGATATGATTAACAAACTAATAAGTAAAGCTTCAGAGAAATCTGGAGCTTTTTTTGTTTTTGTAATTCTGATTCTCTTTGCGGGCACAGATTACAAATCTGCGCTATCATTGTCTACATATCGGAGCTATCAGGGTAGCTGTTGGCAGTAGTGAAGTCATGTGTTTTTGATTTTTAATTTCTCTTCAAACCAATCGTGAAAGTAAATTATTACTCCAATAACAATATGATAAATTATAAAAAGCACACCAACTAATCCAGATTTGTCTAATGCCCCAAAATGAAGGATAGCTGTAAAGATGTGGAATCCTGTTAGCGCTAATAAAGCAGCGTTAGACTTTTTAGAAATTATAAATCCAATTAAAATTAATTGAAACAAAACTCTCAATATTTGTGAAGGTAATCTTTGCGAATCAACTTCTTTAAAAACTAATCCGATAATTATAAGTTCGACAAATAAAGTCAAAATAATTGTTGTAATTAAAATTGGTCGATCTTTCATTCTTAATATTTTCTTTATTTATCACTGTTAATGTTCTGGTACTACAGCAGGCTTGGCGACTAAATTAATTCCTCTTTTAAGATTTACCAAATCATCCCAAGTACAAAACCAACTTCCTGTTAAGTCTATTACCCAACTCTTTTGTGGTAGCTGCTATGTGAAGTTCCTTATAGTTTACTTTTTAAATCCATCATTCCATGAAGAATTCTTGCGATTTCTATTTCGTTCTTTGATATAATTGAGTAGAAGATAATATGTTCACCCGACTTATAACCGGATAGTCCTTTCGTTACTATGCCATAGTTTCTACCAAGTTCTGGATTATTTGCTAAATCATCACATGAGGTCAAAAGTAAATCGTAATACTTTTCAGCTTGCATTTCAGACCAAGTTTCGATTGTATAATCCCAAATTTCAGATAAATCATCAACAGCTTTATTTGTTAAATAATATTTAGCCATTTGATTTTTTTCTTGCTTTTAAAACGTCAAGATATTTTTTAGCATCAAAATCTACTGCACGTCCACTTTCAATTCCATCATTGATCGCTTTTCTTAAGGCTATAATTTTATTTTCCTCATCTTCTAAAAGACGAAGACCTGCTCTGATAACTTCACTTGCATTATTGAATCTTCCATCATTTACACTTTGTTCGATAAAACTTTCGAAATGATTACCAAGCGATATAGAAGTATTTCGTCCCATAATTTTTTTTAGCTAAGTTACCAAAAAATGGTAACTTTTTAAATTATTACGATTTTTTTTGGAATCTCACATAATATTCCCTTTCTACTAGTGGCTTGGGGTTAAATTAAGACCATTCTTCGGATTTATCAAATAATCCCAAATATAAAACCTACTTTCCATTAAGCCAATTACCCAAATCCATTGTAGTGGTTGATGAACTAAACCTTCGGTAGCCAGCATCAGGTTTGACTCCTGTTGCCACGACTAAGACAAAGCTTCATAGAAATTAAAATACTTTACACACACAGATTACAAATTCGCATTACCATGTTGATTTATTTCACGCATCTCATCCAGCAACTCCATTTCATCGTCAGGAAGAAGCTGTAAAGCAATTTCAAGTAAGATTATTAAATCAATTGTAACATCAGAGGAAATATCTTTTTTAAGTAAGCTAATACCTATTTTAAGTAAAGAAGAAACTGTTAGATTTAATTCATAATAAGAAGATAATTTTATTGGTACGCTAAACGAATTATTTTCAGCATCGGGTTTTAGTTTTGTGAAATAGTTCATTTTACTCATTAATTCTAAAATAGTTGTGGCTAATTCTTTTTGTTGCGTTTCCATATTATCTAATTATTTTTATTTGCATAGTTCAGGAAACTTTTACAATAAAACAGGAACGTATATGACTGAACTTATACGTTCCTGCATTTATGATTGTCTATTAATAAATACTAATATCAATCTACCAAAGTAAAAGAAGTTGGAAAACGAATTCAGGAAATTCGAATTAACTGCAAAATGTAATTTTGAGAAAAACAATATGTCCAGACTGGAAAAGGGAAATATAATCTATTTAAATTTTAGCCAGTTACGCGGATATACACACTAACAAAGTGGAATGTTACAGGTACAAGTCCTGTTCCCGCTATCAACACAAAGCTTCAAAGAAATCTGGAACTTTGTTTGCTTATCACCCTTTCTTATCCTTAACCAAATCGAAAGAACGTATAAATCAGTAAACAAAATCTATATTTATATTCAGCTTTATCGACTAGGATTACAGGTGAGAAGTCGGGAGACTTCACACAGCTTTCCATAAAAACTCTTCGGGGAGCGGGAATGTTATGGGCTTCATTGCGGTTCGTGTAGCTCAAAGGCATCTAGTAACGGTTTTCTGCTACAAGGAACTATCGATTACAAAGACGAAAACTGTCTGCCAGCTTTGAACTTGATACGAAGCACAAAGTTTCACTTAACCACTTAACCGCCAATTTCTTGTAGCTGCAGTTATTAGGTTGCTGTTTTTATTCATCAATACTTTTTTGTGAGTCAAAGTGATTGCTATTTATTACTTTATAGTCCGTAAACTGAAATACTCTGGCTTTTTCAGGTTGTTGTTCTGAATAGTAGTCTTTTGGAAACCCTTTTTGTGAATAAAATTTTCCTGTAAGTTCAATGATGTCCCCATTATAACCAATAGTATCTGGTATAAAAACCTTATCATTTATTGGTTCCAAAAAGATCTCGTCACAATCATTGTCATTACACTTTGTACCATTGTCTTCAATTATTTTCCAGTTTGCACATTCGCAACCATAAGCAATATATGCCACTTTAATTTTGTGAGTCTCGTCATCTAGTTGCCTAGGTATTGCGCAAATAATAAAAAATGGAATTAGTCCTAAAACAGGCAAACTAGAGAGCCTAATTAATTTTCCATAAATGGGTCTTTTTGCTGTCCTTAAATAATAAAAAAGGATTAAGGAAATTAAAGTTACAGCAAAAACTAAAATGATCAGTAAGCCAGTAAGTGATGCTAAAAGTCTGCCAGCTAGATGAAATCTATCTATCAAATACGAGTATGCTAATCCAAGGAAAATCGCGCAAAGAATATAGTAAAAGGTCTGTAGTGTTTTATTCATAATTGTCATCTTAAAATGCCCAATAATGTCTGGTACTTCTCGTTCATGCGGGTTTCGGAGCGCAAATATCTAATTTATTACTGATGTTCGTTAGAATTCTAAAAGTAGAATTTTGCACTTCAGCTCGCCTGACGCAAAACCCTTGTTAGCGTTATTTTTTTTAGCACAAAGGCCAGCGTTTTATTATAACTAATCCTAATTACCATAAAAGAAATCTAATTCTTTACTTAGATTCTCTATTTTCTTTTTTCCAAGTTTAGTAAAACCAACAAAAGGGTAAAAATCTTTACTTTCTATTTTGATTTTCTTGTGTAACATTGCTGGAATATCCTCTGAAGTAATCATGTAATTGCAATCTAAACAAATATCAGTTTTGAAAACAATTGTGCTATCCTTGTAAAAGACAATTGCCATGTGAGGAATAAAGCAAGCAGCTGTTCCTTCGCCATAAGTTTTTTTATCAGTAAAAATTGTTATAACTTGTTCAATCTGTAATTGACTTAAGCTCTTTTGTTTAGTCACAACTGGAGTAAACTTACCATCATCTGACGTTATGCTAACAAATTTTTCTCCAGCTCCTTCATAATCATAAGCAATTACTTTGTTATATTGTAGATTCTTAAATGGTAAGGTCTGAGTATTTGATTTTTTAATTTTATCAACTGAATTTAAGTATTGCATTAACTCGTTTTGTTTCAAATATTTTTTTGGAATCCTTTTTTCAGAATCCTTTTCTTGAGCTTTTAGATTAATAGTAAAAAAAAGCAATGTTATTAGAATAGTTATTTTGTAGTTTTTCATATGCATCGTTTTTTAAGCATTGGTTACAACTTACATATCTAATAATACTCAACTTATACGCACTAAATTGGGTCGATATGTCTGATAAAAATCAGTGTTTATTTGTTTTCAAAGATAGGATTTTTATTCCATAAATTATCGAATGAACCCTTCATTTATCGAGTGCTTTTCGTACAAACATGGGGTGAATTTCGGTGGCCTTGCTACTTTGATATCCAATAATTTTTGTTGGATACGCAAGACAAAAAGCATAGAAAATATTAAACTACATTTTTTGTTTACTTGATCAAGATTGTGGGTGTAAAGTCAGAAGACATTCACACAACATTAACGAAGATCTCTTTTGAAGAAAAGCATAGAAATAAGTAATAAAAGTAATTTTAATCAAAATCTATTTTATTTTTGCCAAATGTTAGAAATTCTTTACCAAGACGAATATATTATAGCAATTAATAAACCAAGTGGATTATTGGTTCACAAATCATTTTATGCGCGCGATGCAAAAATTTATGCTATTCAAGAATTGAGAAATCAAATAGGAGGGCAACACGTTTATCCTATTCATCGGTTAGACCGCAAAACATCTGGTGTCTTGTTATTTGCGTTGGACAAAGAGGTTTTAAAAATCATGAATGATCGTTTTGCTTCACGCGAAGTCCAAAAAAAATATTTAGCAATTTTACGTGGTTGGTCACCCGAAGAACTAACGATTGATTATGATTTAATCAACGATGATGACATTAAACAAAATGCAATAACATACTTTCATCGTTTGCAAAATGCCGAAGTTGAGTTAGAATTTAATAACCAACCAACATCACGATATTGTTTGGTCGAAGCGATTCCTGAAACTGGACGTATGCATCAATTACGAAAACATTTCAAACATATTTTTCATCCCATTTTAGGAAGTCGCCCACATGGTTGCAACAAACAAAATAAATTATGGCTGGAGAATTATGACCTGAAAGGAATGATGCTTCATGCACATCAGTTAACTTTTAATCATCCAATAAAAAATGAACAACTAATCTTGAATGCAAAGATTAACGAAGAGTTTAGCAGAGTAGGCAACATTCTTAATCTAGATTTGAGCAAGTATAAATAAAATACTAATTTGTAATTGTTGTATTTTCAAATTTAAGATGCTTAGGCTATAATAATCTTCAAAAAACTGGTTAGTTATTTCAATACTTTCCGTTACTAACGATAAAAGCTTCAGAGAAATCTGAAGCTTTTGTTGTAATATTTTAAAGTTAAAAGCCGTCTAAAAATTACTTTTTAGACGGCTTCATAAAGTCAACCTTTATATGCACTGCAAGTACAGAGCTAACTTAATTAATCAAGAATTTAGATTTATAACTGGTTTCAGAATTATGCAATACCAAATAATAAATCCCAGTAGTTCTTATATGTGTATGTATTTCTCTTTTAAAATTATCGGTTACATTTATTTTATCTTGTTTGTAAACCATTTTTCCTCCAACATCATATATGGTTAACATAAATGTTCCTTGTTCGCCAGTTAAAGAAAGTGTGAATGTACCATTATTAGCAACTGGAGCAATTAGTAACCCTTTTTCATTTGGAATTATATTATCCTCAATAGATAAGGTAGCATCTACTTTTATTGTTATCAAAGTCCTTTTGCTACATAATTCGGGAGTTTCATAAGTAAGAGAAAGATTGTGTGTTCCTTTTTCAGTCCATTTTATAGTTACCGTATTATTTACTTCCTCTATAATATCTCCACCAGTTACACTCCAATTATAACGTAGCATATTTGGTGTTGCTGTATAAGTTGTGGTTGCATTGCTTTCGGTAATCAATAAATCCCCTGTTATACTTGCCGAAATACTATTTAAAGTTCCTGCGTTTTTAGAAACAACACCTCTTCCTTGTAATCCACTTGATTTTTTATGTAGCTTGGACAAATCGATTCCAAACGTAATATCTCCGTTATCGTTGAACTTATCTATGTTTTCGATTTGGAATTCCATATCTGATATTTTGGTAATCTCCACTTTTTCGTTAGTAAGAACTATTCCGCCAGTTTTAATTATTAAAGCATCTTTTGTAAACTCAGAAGCGATAATTTCATCAGTAAAAAGAACTTGGAGATATTCTGTTTCTGAACAACCAACACTATTATTTTTTATAGCATTGATAGTTCCGTCAAACTCCATTACATCTATATAGGTTTCTATTCCTATAGGGTCACTCGCATTTCCAAATTCATCATAAACAATAGCTTCGAATGAATTTTTACCCGTATATCCATTAATAGGAATGTTTAACTCTCCAGCAATTTCTAAGTACTGTTTGGTTACCAAAACTCTACCAGTAGGAGTTATTGCATATAGTTCTATAGTTTGTTTATTCCCTGTAGTTTTTAGTTTAACAACTAAATCGTTACCCGAAGTAATATTATCGGTTGCTGATATTCCCCTGTTTGGAGTAATGTGCATATCTTCAGGAGCAGATGGTTTGTCAAATTTTACAGTCCACATAGTACTTGTACTTCCGTTTCCAGAATTACCAGAGGCATCTGTAAAGTTAGACTGATCTATTACTAGTTTATATCCACCAGCTGCATCAGTATATTCGCCTAATCCTGAGATTAAATAATGTAAATCGTCCTGTTTGGTAACAGTAAATTTTACATTTTGGTTGGCACTGCCTTTATAAAGAGTAACCCAACTTGCTTCAAAATTATTTTGTATTGGTTTGTTTAAAACAATCTGCATATCGGTTACATTCTGATTGTTAACTGCTCCTTGGAATTGCGGGATAAATTGATCTACTTCGGGAAGAGTTAAATCTACTTTCCATTTATGAGATTGTGCTATTAACCCTTGAGAGTCATCTTCGGCTTTCATGGATGGCAAATCAACAGTTAATTCATATTCTGCTTTTTCTAGATTGTATTGGGTTAATCCTACGATAGTATATTTTTGGTTGTTCTCGGTTACTATCGAAATGTTATCCAATGGTTTTCCGTTTAGCTTCAATTTATCTTTAGTAAACTGGATTGGTTTTACTATTTTATTAAATTCTATTTCAACACTATTTACGGCTTGAGCTTCTGTTTGATCTGTTTTAAACTGAATGATTCCTAATTCTCCAATTATTTGTGTCCAGGAAACAGATTTTCCTTCAACTCCTACATTTTCTTCTAGGTCTTTTATTCCGGCACATTGTACCGTTAGTTCGTAATAACCAGAAGCGATTGCTAGTGTTTTAACGTTTAATACATAAGTAGAATCGTTTACTTTACCTATAAAACTATCATTAAAAGGAATTTTATTCCCTTGATGAATTAGTGTTATATTTTGGGCAGTAAAGGTGCTCGGGTTTATAGCTTTGTTAAAGTTTACCTGAACAGACTCTATTGCTTTGGTTGTTGTTGACGGAATACTTTCAAAAGAAACTACTTTCGGAACATTGGTGTTTATTGGTGTGTAATACAACGTGTATTTTTCTAATCCTGATAAATCGTCAACAAAATGAAGATTGTTTTCGTATTTAGGATTAGCACCATCTCTTAAGGTAACAAATGTTTGCCAGAAGTTTTGCAAAGGCAATTCGAGGTGATCACTGTTTCTAACCACTTTTACTAGTCTGTATTTGTCTCTACCTGGATCAGATAAATTACCGTAATTCCATCCTGTTTTAGAAGAATTCATAGTTAATGTTGTCGTCAATTTACTTGGAGAAATAAGGTTAGAAACACTAGCGCTACTTACTTTATAAACTTCGTCATTTCCTCCATTAGAATAATAAATAGCATCTGGAGTATCATTTGCATCTGGAATATCATTTACAAGGAAATCACCAATGTTATCTTGTCCAACTCCATAGGCTTTTACGCTTTTAATAAGTTCATGAACATAAGATGCTTTTATTAGGCTTAGATTTTTATTTCCGTAACTGCTCAAATGTTTTACTTTCAGGTCATATTCTACAAAATGTCCTAACAGAGTACTGGTAAACCACCATTGTCCGATAGCTGCTTTTTGTGGTTCGATGTCACCAAAATCTACATTAAGCAAACCTAGTTGTCTTGGTTCATTATTAAAGTTACTGCCGATAATTTCAAAATCGATTAATACCCCTTTTTTGTTCTCTACAATTTCAGGTTGCATAGATTGTACCTGAACGTTTTTGGCTTGACCGTAGCCTTCGTTTTTAATCAATAACGCCATTTCTGCCGGAACCATAGGTTCTGTTTTTTCAGTAAGCGGGTCATCACCAATAATATCACGTTGCATAAAATAATGCAATACTAAATCTGGGCTAGGATTTACTTCTAGTGTAACTGGATATAATTGTACTGTTACTCTTTCATCTGTAAACGGATCCAGATATGACAATGTTCCTCCAAACGAATATGATTTAGTAACTGTTGGCGCAGCTTCTTTGGTTGGTATAAAAAGTACAGTTCCGGATTTGTTACTTTGTGGACCAACAATTCCTGTTCCGCTAAGGAAAACATCTTTATTAATCTGGAATAAATGAGTCATATCATTTCCAGCGTCATCGGTAATTATAAGGTCTAAGTTTATGCCTTTTAAAGTATTAGAATCACTACCATTATTCATCGTTAAAGTACCCTCAAATGCCTCTCTGGTCATGGTCATTTTTTGAGAAAATTTTACAGTAACGGTTGCACAAACGCTATTGTTGTTTTTTTGTTCTTCTATATATTTTTCTAAATCATCTAAAGTTCCTTCAATCATTTCTGCTGATGAAGTATATCCCTTAAGTTTAGCATATTTATCAGATGCAATTACAATTTTAGCATTTTGATCCAGTTTGTTTTTATTAACTATAGAAGGATATGTAGCGTTTGGTTCATATATTCCTTGCGACCATGCATCTACAGTATTATTCCATCGGGTTACAAATGTGGTTACATTTTCTGAGGTAATACCTTTTCCAGCAGTTAGGTTTGTTAAATTAGTAATATCATTTTCAGAGAATTTTGATTTTGTCTCTACTATAGGAATTACATAATCGGCAAATGCATTATAGCCTTCTGATTCTGGGTTAATATCATTAAATAACTCTTTCATTGACTCCATGTAGGCACTCAGGAATTTATCATATTCTACCATATTTCGATATGTTTCGTCCATAACAGAGTTCCCTGTCATCATTCTGCCAGCAGAATTGCTACCACAAGCTTCGTAAGCTTCAATAAATGATTTAACACATTTTGTAACACTTTCTATTGCCTTATAGCAGTAATACCCAGCCACTGGTATCGTTAATCCTCCCGTTTCGGCTGCTACACCAACTGCTACAATACATTTGGTTACACTACGTACAATCTTTGTACATGTCCAGATTGTTTTTACTATTTTTAAGAAACAAGGATCACAGATATTAGGCAGAGAAGTTATAATATCTCCTACACCTGCCCAAGGAGCAAAAATACCCCAACCAGTTCCTCCCGGATATTGACCCCCACAATTAGGCCCCGTACAAGGTAGTAATGGTGGAGAGCCGGGACCCTTACAAACAGTAGTGTAGTAGGGTTTAAAATCGGCTACATCTTTTTCTGTTTCGCATATATAAGTTCCTTTTACAATTAAAACAGTAGTTTGGCATGATGACCCGCCTGCTGCCTTAAGTAAAGAGGATGATGTTCTTGTAATTAAAACAGGAACAATAAGAGATGCTTTTGCGTTTAAAACATCTATTTTATTAATAAGTGGAGTTAGCGTATATCCATCGATATTTCCTACGGCGATATCTACTTTATGTGTTGCTATTAATCCGTGATTTGTAACTGTTGCGTAACTCATTCTGCTTTGTCCTGGTTCCAGATTTAGCACAGGATCATCAATCTCAATAATAAGTACTGGTTTGGGAACATTCGTTTCAAATTTAACCACCAAATCAGTTTGGTATTCATCTTCTATTTCTGTTGGTTTTACTGTCCATTCATAACTAACTGCCTGATAAGAAATGAATACTTTTTGAGTCGTTACTTTACCTGGATCTACTAGTAGGTTATTTTGGTAAGAATCATGTTTGTCGGCTGTTACGTTTACAGTATAATGACCTTCCGGGATTTGTCCCGTTTTGAATAATCCGTTTTCATCAGTAATTCCTTCTGCCATAATTTCTCCTGAGAAAGGATGGCGTACAATTACTTTTGCTCCTTTTACATGTGGTGCTTTCTCAGTATTATAGGTATATTCATCTACTACATCTATTAATAAAGAACCAGTAGCTTCTGATACTGTTTCTACTTTAAAAGGCACATTAAGTCCTTCTCCATTAGAAAGGCTAATAGCCAAATTTCCTGTTAAAGGAACGTTGAGTTGTTGCTTATCTGTAGGGACTAACTCCAATACTATATTTGCAGTTTCATTTTGCGCTATTTTTTCTATAATCTGCGGGCTTTTTAATTTTAGCCAGTCAAGTTTCGGTAATTGTATTTTTACTTTTTCGGCATCTATTGCTCCTGTGTTTGTGATTGCCAATTCGTAAAAACGACTACTCCCTTTAATCATCGTAGTATTAATACTTACAGGATTTGCAGTTATTTTGGCGTATTGAGCTTTGCAATGGTAATAGGCTAGAATACTAAGCTTGGCACCTTCATCAGATGTTATAGCAAAATCAATTTCATAATATTTCAGTTCTAAAGAAGGTTTGTCTGCCAATATGGTGTAATTAATTATTCCTTCTTGCCCTGGTGCTAGTGTTAATGGATTCGATTGTATATTAAACTCAGTATCTGCAGGGAGCTCTATTTTTATATTAGAGAGCGTGGTTATTCCGTTGTTTTTTAATTTAAATTCTCCTTTAAAAGGGGTATTAGTAACGACTTCCCATTTTAGGTAGTTAGTCGGTTTATTTGTCCATTCAAATCCTATAATATTAAATTTTGCTTGTGCTGCATTTTGGGTTCCAGGGTACCCTGCACTAACAGTATACTGCCCGCTTTCTCCTTGTAGCGGTACAAAATCATAAGCAAAACTTCCTGAGTTATTTGTTTTGGTAATATAAGAGCGAACAAATTTTCCGTTTGTAATCGTGATTTCGACGTCCTTATTAGGAGCAGGAGAACTATTAATAATCATTTTTGTTGAGCCAGTTATTGTTACTGTTTCACCAGATTTGTACCATGATTTTGATACTACAGCTGTAGCTGAATAACTAGGATTTAACTTGATTGCTGCAAATGACTCATTGTTGATGTATGATAACTCATTTATCTTTTTGTCTGAATTTACCACTACGATTAAAAAATAGTCTCCAGCTTGTTCAGGTAGTGGTATCGTTTTTATAAAATCCAATGATTTACCCGACTCGATATCTTTATCTAATTCGGCAGTTTCCAAAAGGATTCCATTTTTAGGCGTTTTTTCTTTAGAAAGGTAATATTCTATTTTAGAACCTTTAGGAAAAATTGCAAATCCTTGATTGGTTACCGTTGTTTTTACTTCGATATTATCTTTTCCTGCTGCTTGTGGTACAGTATTTACTTTCGCAATTATAGCATCAGGTTTATTTTGATCAGTAACTAATATCCATGCAAATCCAGAGCTATAACTGTCGGCTTCTGCTTGTACACGCACAGTTTGATCTCCTTTTTTATCAGCATCTATTTTAGTACTTATAGTTACCTCTACACTTTCTTGGCCTACAGGAATAATAGTGGTTGTCGGAATAGTTATAAGTGTAGGTGCATCTGACGAAAGTCTGACAGGAATAGTTGTCGATGTATCTGCTGTATTTCTGGTAATCGTTATCTTCCCTGAGTTTTCTTGTCCGGCTTTAATTGTTGCAGGATTTGCTTTTACGAGCAAAGCCGGCCCATTACTGTCAAGTATAGTAATTGTTTTTATTAATTGGCTTCCTGCATTTCCTGCACCTATCGTACAATTACAAGAAGAAAAGTAAACATCAGCAGTTACATCTACCATTCTAGTTCCGTCTACAATTCCGTTATTTATGGCTCCGATATTAAATTTTCTCTGGTTTACATTTGCAGGAAAATCAATAATTTCAGGAAGTATCAATGCATTTGCTACACTGGCTTTCAATTTAATACTTGTGCTAACTTCGGATTTATCCAATCGTTTTATTATCGCATAAGTGGCGTAAATCCCATCTCCTTTAGAGATGGTTTCTGGTGTTATTTCAAATTCAAAAGTTGGGATATTCGAACTTTTCAAAATAATTTCGGTACTACCTGCCAGAAAGCCTTCAGCTCGAGCCGTAATCTTTCCTGTTACGGTAGGCTCTGCAATTATATTATTTTTGACCTCAACAGTAAAAGTAACGCTTTTGCTTCCTGATGGAAGAATGATTTCTACAGGAACATTCCAACGGGAATTTTGATCTGCAGTAAGGCTAAATTTGGTGTCTTTGCTTTTTGCAAAACCAGTCTCTAAAGTAATCGTAAGTATATCACCATTTGTGGCTATTACTTCTGATGGTGTTAGTGTAATAATCGAAACCTCGTTATCTATAATTTCGATATTTTCTGAAACTGTTGGATAGTCATTCCCCGAAAGGGAAAGCGCTACTGCTCTGTTTCCATCGGCTGTCGTATTGTCTATTGGTTTTATATAAAATACAACAGATGATTGATTTTTTGGAATTTTTATACTTGCAGGAATATCTAATTGCCCACTTTTCGAAGCTGTTATCTGGAAGCTGTTATCGGTACTTCTGTCGCCACTTTGGGTAACTGTTGCACGAATTACTTCTGTCGAGTTCTCGTCGATGCTTTTTTTGTCCAGCGTTAAGTATAATACTTTTTCGAGCACAATCGTATTGGTTCCAATTAGCTTGTTATTGTCTTTTAATGTATCTGGCTCTTTTACAGATGGATTAGGAATCAGGTTAATTTTTATTTTTACATTTCCGTCTATCCCGATAATTTTAGGAAGGTTAAAAGTCGCGTTTCGGCTAATGGTTTTCTTGTTTTCTAAATCGCCATCATAGGAAACACTTCCTAGCTTATATTCGATACCCGTATTTTCTGAAATCAGACTAATTTGTTCTGTCCAACCTCCAGCTGCAATGCGATCACCAATGTTGTTTACGCCCCATGATAATGTTATTTTTCCGTTAGGAGTAATTTGAGATTCGTTGCTTGTTATGCCTGAAACGGCTAAATCAGGGTATAGCGCATTGGCAATAATCAATTTTCCATTTGTATGATCGGAACCAATATCTACTGCATTTTTAGAACTCAATACAACACTAGAAAGATTTAGATTATGAGTTTGTCCTGTTATATAATTCATAGGAATTTCCATAGGAATTTCCAACAACGTTCCTTTGTTTTCTTTAAAAGAATTGCTTGTTAACGAAAGAATTACAAAGTGATAATTTTGTGGATTATTCTTTTCAATATTTACATAAATGGCATGGTCTCCTTTACGGCCCTCTATGAGTTTGCTTTCTTTTTGATTAACAATCAATCCTTGAGGAACAGTTAAGGTAAACTCAGCTCCAACGACTTCATCCGTATTAGTTAAATCAATCAATATTTTTGATTTTTCGCCTGGTCCAGCTGTAGCGTTTATAACTTTTAAACTATTTTGAGCATACACAAATATGCCCAAGAATAGGAAGATAAATACTAAAAATGATTTTACTTTCATGCTTTTTGGTTTATTAGGTATCATTTTGATGGGATTATTGTATTAACATTTTTCCTTTGTACACTTTTTGATCTTTTGAGTTTTGTATCTCTACCGTATAGAAATATACACCGCTGGCAAGTTCTTGTCGTACAAAAGATTGTTGATGTATTCCTTCTGAAGTTTCTAAATTTGATTGTACTCTAACAATTTGCCCTTGCATATTGTACACTTTTAGAACGACCTGAGTTGCATTTTCCAGCAGTTGGTATTGTATTGTTGTTTGCTCCTTAAACGGATTTGGATAGCTTGTAATACCGCTTATTTTATCGGAAATTGTATTATCATCTATACCTAAAGTCGCATTTACAATTTTGTATGGAACTTCGGTTGCGGTATCATTGGACAACATTGCAGAAACGATAGTTGTTTTAGGAGATACTTTGGCAATAGCTAGTTTTCCTGATAAAGTTTCGGACATAGAGAATCCGATAATACTAATTTCTTCGCCTTTTTCGGCAACAGACACGGTATATCCTTTACCAGAAAGCAATTCTTTTACCTGTTCTTTGTTTACTCCTTTAAGGCGTATATCAAAAGCGGCAGTTGTTTCTGTCGGATTGTCAATGTATAAAATATCTTCTTCAATGCTTAAAGCTACTTTTTCGTCATTGCTAGCCATCATTTTTTTAGTTGATGTTGCTTTTTCAAGAGAACCGTCCTGAATTTTATTTATCAAAAGAATGACATCCAATAGGTTTAATTTTTTATCCTTATTGATGTCTGCTGCTCCATAATTAAAATACGTTGGTTTTTGGTTCAACATATAATTTAAAGAAGATTGAATGTCTAATATATTTACAATCCCATCTAGGTTGCTATCTCCTTCTCTATAGGTAAGTGTGTAGGTTAAGACACTATTTCGAGCTGATCCCGCAATTTGTCTTAGTTCCATCGTTTGATTGTTAGGGATATTCCACTCACTCATTACATTCATTAATTTAAAACCATTTTCTGAAACAGTTAGCATTTTGTAATTGTCCTTTAGGGTCATATTATATGATTGGCTCGTGCTAAATTGTACATTGGTATGATCGTAGTGATTTATTTTTTTATCTTTTATAAGTGCATTTATAGTTAGAGGCAATGCTCCCAAATCAATCTTCTGGCGGTCCAATTTAAATTTTACATTGGCTGGGAATGTTGTGCTCATATCTGTGAGTTCATTCTCAGAGAAATCAATGGATTTAAGCTTCGCTAATTGTGATAATTCTTCGGGAATGCTGCCTGTTAATTTATTATGAGTTAGGTTTAGGGTTTGTAATTCTGTGAATTTTCCTAATTCTGAGCTTATGCTTCCTGTAAGGTTATTATCGGATAGATTAATGGCTACAATATGCCCGTCATTGGTCGTAACTCCTTTCCATCTTTTTTCATGAAGATTATTGGTTGTTATGTCCCAAGGCTCTGTCCAATTTGCTCCTCCTGCTTGTTCAAAAAAGGCAACCAAAGCATCATATTCTTCTGCTAGCAGAGGCGTTTCTGACCCATCGGCTATTCCATTATAATGTAGGTAAGAACCTTGAGAAGCTCCAGTTCTTTGCCAGATGGTTATTTTTGCTCCTGCAGGAATATCAGCAATAGTGATGTTCGAGAACACAAGCGTATTGCCTTCGGGAGTTGCCTCGGCGATTTTGAAGTTATTAGCTTGTAATGCAAATAAGTACTTACCGCTATAATCCTGATTTATTTCATTGTATGTTGTTATAGAAGGTAATTCGATACTAATTTCATCCCCTTTTAGGTATAGATATTCATCTTTTGTTATGGTTTGGTTTCTTAAGTTTAAGAAAACATTGTTTAAGTCATAAGTAAATGCAGTTTCTAAAGCATCAAATCCATTATTGGATACATCCAGTTGTTCTATATTTTGGAAATCGTTGAATTGTGCTGGAATAGCTCCTTTAAACTGGTTATAGGCAATAGATAATTTCTTTAAACCTGTTATTCCCGACAATGTTGGAAGGCTACCTTCTAACTTGTTCGCTTGTAAATAAATAGTTTTTAACGCACTAAGCTGCCCAAGATTTGCAGGGATATTGCCTTCAATAGCATTCGATTGTAGGTTTAGGGTTTCAAGGTATCTTAAACCTGATAATTCTTCGGGTAATGTTCCTGATAAATTATTCCCCGCTAAGCTTAGAGATACGACATGACCTTCTTTTGTTCCTACACCGTACCAGCTTACTTCATGAAGCTTATTCTGAGAGATATCCCATTTTTTGGTCCATTGTTCTCCATTGGTACTGGCGTAGAATTTTTTTAGAATTTCAAATTCTTCATCTACCAATGGCTTGCCAAAAGTTACTGTTGTATAATTAATAGTTGTTGCTTGTGCTGCACCATCATTTTGTATAATTTTTATTTTGTCTGTTAGCTTTATACCAAGTAATGCTGCATCCTTAAAGATAAGTTTGCCTTCTTTATTCGAATAATTGGCTGCTTTGTTTACGCCATTGATATATAGCGTAAAATAATTGGTATTGTTAATACTTCCTCCATCGGTATTAAATACCATGGTCGATAGCGTAGGAAGGTCTATTATTAATTCATTAGCACCTACTTCTATAATTGGAATAGTTATAGTTTGGCTCGTAAAATCTACTGTTTTTAAAAGTGGCAAGCCAACCAAAGCTTCATCAATATCTTCGATGTTATTATTGCTCAGGTATAGTGTTTTTAAATCGTTTAATTTTCCCCAAGAAGCAGGAATAACTCCTTTTAGTTTACAATATCGCAAATCCAGGGATTCCAAAGATTCTAGCTCTGATATAATTTTTATATCGGTAGCGCTTAAATTCTTAGTATAACTTCCTCCGTATAAAGAAAGACTTTTTAAGAATTTTAAATTACCTAATGAAGCTGGTATTGCTCCTATAACATTACTAGTGTTGTTGAGGTTAATACCTGTAACATGCCCGTTTTGTATGCTTACACCATACCAAGGCCCTTCATGCAGGTTGTTTGCACTTGTGTCCCATTTATTATTCCATTTGCTACCGTTCATTGCGTTATAAAAATCGACCAAAGCCTGGTATTCTGCATCTGGAATTTTAGGTTGATCCACTTTTACAGTTGTAAAATAAATAGAGGAGTAGCAATGACCAGTGTTTCCAGTGTATTGTTGGTAAATATATACTTGATCTCCC
>NZ_JADNRC010000012.1 GCF_015594725.1 Flavobacterium sp. ALJ2
TTTTTTCTATTCACTAAATTCTATTTTTTATTTGAGTTTATTCCAATAAAAAAGGCGGAATCTCTTCCGCCTTTTTTGCCCCAAATCTACCATAAACTTAACCTACTAATGTTATGGTTCTTCAAATGTATGTTAACATTGTAGCTCTGACAAATATTTCTGTTGAACTACAAAAAAAAACGTTTATTAGTCCTTTTTCATATAAGAGAGCCTTTTTTTAAGCTATCTCCTTGACTTTATTCCAATAAAAAAGGCGGAATCTCTTCCGCCTTTTTTGCCCCAAATCTACCATAAACTTAACCTACTAATGTTATGGTACTACAAAAGTATGTTAGCAATACATTTTGTCCAAACAATTAGGACAAACGGTAAAAAAAACCGATGAAATGCATATTTTAACCTTTTGTTATATTTTTAATACGCTCTAGCGTCTTTTCCTTCATAGAAATTCATAAAAGCACGATTCACTACTCTATTCCCTCCTGGAGTAGGGTAATCTCCTGTAAAATACCAATCTCCAAGATTTTTAGGACATGCAATATGCAAATCCTCTACTCTTTGAAATATGATTTTTACTTCGGCATTTATCTCTGGTGAACTTAACATTTCTGCAATTTTATCTGAGATTTCTTGCGGTTCAAATGGCGCATAAATTGCAGTAACATAATTTACAACATCACTGTCTAAATAATTCTCCTGAGCTTTACACTTTGCATAAACTTCATCTACTATATTATACAGATTTCGTTCTTTTAACAATTCTAAAGCTGCTCTAAAAGCTACCAAACCTTCCAACTTTGCCATATCGATTCCGTAACAATCTGGGTAACGAATTTGTGGTGCTGATGATACAATTACAATTCGCTTTGGATTTAAACGATCCATCATTTTTATGATACTCATTTTAAGTGTAGTTCCACGAACAATACTATCATCAATTATTACTAGGTTATCCGTTGGTTTTATAACACCATATGTTACATCATATACGTGAGCAACTAAGTCATCACGACTACTATCCTCTGTAATAAAGGTTCTTAATTTTGCATCTTTAATAGCTACTTTCTCAGTACGTATTTTTACAGCAAGTAACTCCTGCAACGTATCTGCAGTAAGTGTATTTCTATTGGCTATTATATAGTTGTTTTTTCTCTGATTCAAGAAATCCTGAGCAGCTTCAACTAAACCATAAAAAGAAGTTTCTGCTGTATTTGGGATATATGAAAAAACGGTATTGTCTGTATCACTATCAATAGCTTCTAAGACTGCAGGTAAAATTAATCTACCTAAAATTTTGCGCTCTTGATATATTTCAGCATCACTACCCCTTGAGAAATAGATTCTTTCAAACGAACATGCTTTTTTAACAGTTGGTGTTAAAATTTCTTCCATCGAAACTTTACCACTTTTTTTAATGATTAATGCATTTCCTGGTTCAATTTCCTGAACACTAGCAAAGGGTACGTTAAAAACAGTTTGAATAACTGGTCTTTCAGATGCTACGACTACAACCTCATCATCTTGATAAAAATAAGCAGGACGAATCCCTGCTGGATCTCTAAACACAAATGCATCACCATGACCTAGTAAACCTGCCATTGCGTAACCACCATCTAAGTTTTTAGCTGATCGCATCAATATTTTTCCAATGTCTAATCGGTCTGCAATTACTGGCGAAGCTTCTCTTTTAGAATAGCCTTCCTTTTTACAATCTTGATATAATGACATCACTTCTTTATCAAGAAAGTGACCTATTTTCTCCATAACTGTAACTGTATCCGCCATTTCTTTAGGATGCTGTCCCAACTCAACTAAATTCTCAAAAAGCTCTTTAACATTAGTCATGTTAAAATTACCTGCTAAAATAAGATTGCGGTGCATCCAATTACTCTGACGTAAAAATGGATGTACACTTTCGATACTATTTTTACCAAAAGTTCCGTAACGAACGTGCCCTAAAAACAACTCTCCTATATATGGAATATTTGCTTTTTGTTTTTCAACATCATTTGCGTATTCAGGATGTGAAGTCATTTCTTCATTAATACGCTCATTTATTTGCTTAAAAACATCTTGTATCGGTTGTGCGTGATTAGAACGAACTCTACTTATGTATCGTTGTCCAGGTTCAACGTCTAATTTAATACTTGCAAAACCAGCTCCATCTTGACCACGGTTATGCTGCTTCTCCATCATAAGATACATTTTTTGTACCCCATAAAAAGCTGTTCCGTATTTTTCTTTGTAATATTCAAGCGGTTTAAGAAGTCTAACCAAAGCTATACCACATTCGTGTTTTAAAGCGTCACTCATTGTATTTGTGTTTGTGTGTTGTTGTTGTGGTTTCTACTATTCATTGTAATAACAAAATCAAAAAAGCCCCGTGAACGAGGCTTTAATTCTTTATAGTTCTATGTCAAACTGAGTTAGCGATTTAAATTGTTTTAATCTCGCAACTACTTCGTTTTTATCTAATGCTACCATTCTTTCTGTCCCAAATTTCTCTACACAAAAAGAAGCTAAATTCGATCCATAAATTACAGCATTCTTCATATTCTTATATGATATGTTTTCACTCTGTGCAATAAATCCTGCAAATCCTCCTGCAAATGTATCTCCAGCTCCTGTTGGATCGAAAACATCTTCTAAAGGCAATGCTGGCGCAAAAAACACTTCTTTATCATGAAATAACAATGCTCCGTGTTCTCCTTTCTTAATTACCACATATTTTGGTCCAAGAGTGTGAATCTTTGCAGCTGCTTTTACTAACGAATATTCTCCCGAAAGTTGTCTTGCTTCTTCATCATTGATTGTAATTACATCAACACGCTTTATAACCTCTAATAATTCAGGCAAAGCACAATCCATCCAAAAGTTCATTGTATCTAAAACCACTAACTTTGGTTTTGATTCCATTTGATCCAAAACACTACTTTGTACCAACGGATGTAAATTTCCTAACATTACAACATCTGAGTCTTTAAAGTTTTCTGGAACTTTAGGCTGAAAATCTGCCAATACATTAAGCTCAGTTGCCAATGTATCTCTTGAATTTAGATCGTTATGATAACGTCCACTCCAAAAGAAAGTTTTTCCTCCTTTTACAATTTCAAGTCCAGAAATATCAATATTTCTTGACGTTAACAAATCTAAATATTCTTGAGGAAAATCATCTCCAACTACAGAAACAATAGCCGATTGTAGGTTGAAAAACGATGCCGACAAACCAATATATGTCGCTGCACCACCTAATATTTTATCTGTTTTCCCAAAAGGAGTTTCAATCGCATCGAAAGCAACTGTTCCGACAATCAGTAATTTATTCATTTTATGAATTTCGAATTAAGGTGCAAAGATACTTTATAAGTTTCAGAGTTGCAACGGTTCATTGCACCAAAATTTTTATAAAAATCAAAACCAAATAAAACAAGCAAACATATTAAAAGCCAAAGGGTTATAATAAAAAAATACCTACTAATTTCCTGCGGTTACAAGAATAAATCAATCAATAATTCTCAAAAAAAAAAGACTTATAATTCATATTTTTTATCATAATAATTCTTCAATAATGGTATCTGAATTAATACCATTAAAACAACAATTAAAACTGCATAAGAAGTGCTTTTTGAAAACTGAAACACTGGAATCAAATTATCCATTTTAGAATAGTACAAAGCACTTCCCTTTAAATCATAATCTGTTACTTGATTTCCTGCAAAAATTACATATCCAACAAAAGCAATTAAGCTTCCAAAAATGACAATCCAAACTGGTTTTGAGATTAGTGGTTTGTATACAATCCTCTTATTTTTCTCTATAATAAAAACTTGAGACATAATTTTAGATGTAAAATCTGCAGAAGGCTTTTGCAAAGTACTTTCGACCATTACTTTGTCAACTAGATTTTCATAATATTTATCGCTCTCTTTCATACGTAGACAATATTTGTTTTTTAATGGAATATGCTATCGGTATTCTTTATTTTATTTTTGTTTTTGGAATCTTACCGATATCATAATAATTTAATGTGTCAGGTTCCAATTTCTCTTTTAAAATAACTGCTAGTTTTTTTCTGCTCCGAAATAATTTTATTTTGACATTATTAACACTAATGTCCATAATCTTACCAATTTCATTTAAACTCTGGTCGTCAAAATAAAAAAGTGTCAATAAGAAACTTTCTTCACTTGATAACAAATTTAAACAATTCTGAATATCCTGCTTTCGTTCCTGATCTTCCAAAATACTTAAAGCATTATCAGTTGTTTTAACCAAATATCCTTTAAGTTCATCGATTACAACGTTGCTTTCATCTTTTTTATTCTTCTTCAAATAATCCAAAGATGTATTATATGCAATTTTATAAATCCAAGTTGAAAACTTAGAATCTCCTTTAAATTTATTGAGGGAATTAAAAATTTTAATAAAGGTATCTTGAGAAACTTCTTCAGCTATCTCTCTATTTTTTACCATTTTTATAGCCAAAGTAAAAATCAGGTCTTTATAGCGATCGACTAATACTGCAAACATATTAGTTTCTCCTAAAAGAATCCGATTGATATAATACTGATCATTTACTTTATCCATATTCCATATGACGACAACAATCTCATTAAGGTTACAACTAAATTAAAAAAATATTTTAGTAAAATCTGTAACCTCTATCAAACATCTTTCGTCATATGGAATATCAATCAATTAAATTTAAAAAATTATGGGTCCACAAATGTTAATACCAATTAGTCTTTTCCTTATGATCTTTGGAATTGCATATCTTATTTTTTCTACCAGAAACAGAGAACGTTTAGCTCTTATAGAAAAGGGCATAGATGCTAGTATTTTTTCAAATAGTAAAAACAATACTGCTCCTATATGGAAAGTACTTGTTTTAAATTTAGCTTTTTTACTAATCGGAAGTGGAATTGGGATTTTTATCGCCTTACTTATTACAACTTACACATCTCTTCAGGATGACGCTGTATATCCTGCTACTATTTTTACGATGGCAGGAATTGGGCTACTTATCGGATTTAATAAATCTAAAGATTTAAACAACAATTAAATCTCTCTTGATTTCTATAAATAACGTGTCTGAAAAATATATCTCAGACACGTTATTCTTTTTATGCTTCTTTTGAACCTATATCTTCATAATAGGCATCTATTGAAAGTTGTTTTTGCATCGAAGCCATTACAGCCAATTGATCACAACGTTCGTTTTGAGGATGATTATTATGTCCTTTTATCCATTTAAAATCTACTTGGTGTTTTCTATAAATAATTAGAAAACGTTTCCATAAGTCAGGATTTTTCCTCCCAACAAATTTTTTCTTCTCCCAACCAAAGACCCATTTTTTTAAAACAGAATCGACTACATATTTCGAATCCGAAATAACAAGTACTTTCATGCTTGGTTTTTTAAGTTTTTCGAGACCTACTATTACAGCCAAAAGTTCCATTCTATTATTTGTTGTTAATCGAAATCCCTCATAATATTCCTTTTTATGTGGCGTTCCTACCAATTCCATAACAACTCCATATCCTCCATTGCCAGGATTACCCTTAGCCGCACCATCTGTATATATATGTACTTCGTGTTGATTCATTTTAGACTACTTAGATTTTTAGACTTCTTAGACTTGCTATGCTTTTTAGACTACTTAGATTAGTTAGATTTTCAGATTCTTGGACTGTTAGACTTCTTGAACTACAAGTCGACTTTCTTTCTAAATACTTAGAAAGAAAAAAATTCTGTTTCTATTTACTTTTTCAAGCGAAACAAAAAACAATTTTATCTCTTTTTATTCTTTTTTCAAACCTAGAATAAAAACAACAATCTAACTAATCTAAGATATCTAAAATTCTAAGGCCTCTACCAGCCTATGAATAACTTCCGGAAAGTGTTTTTGTTCTAATTCATGAATTTTAGCGGCCACATCTTCAGCTGTATCTGTATCTGTTAAAACTACTTTTTCCTGAAAAATAATTGCCCCTTCATCATAATTTTCATTTACATAATGAATACTTATTCCTGTCTCTTTTTCCTTATTTTCTACTATTGCTCTATGAATGTGCATTCCATACATTCCCTTCCCTCCATAGTTAGGCAATAATGCAGGATGTATATTTATTATTTTATTAGGATATGCTTCGATTATCTGTTTTGGGAATTGAAGCAGGAAACCAGCTAAAATAATAAGATCGGGGTTAATTAATTTTACTTTTTGTAGTACATAACCTTCAATTAATTCTGTTTTAGTGAAAATTTCGACCTCTACATGATAGTTTTTGGCTCTTTCAATTACTTTAGCATTAGCGTTATTAGTAAACACAGAAACAACATTTGCAATTTGTGTTTCAGCAAAATATTTTATTATATTTTCTGCGTTACTTCCTGATCCTGAAGCAAAAACGATTATTTTTTTCATACTCGAATTAATTTATTTTTTGCAAAAAACGGAATAAAAAACCAAAATAAATAACATTCCAACCCCTTTGTTCAAATAAATTTTATAAATTAGTGTTACATTTATTAACTAAATCGTGGTTTTAAAATAAAGTTTTTTATTTTTGCCAACAAATTAAATTCTAAAATTAAAGATTATGTCAGACATTGCATCAAGAGTAAAAGCGATTATCGTAGACAAATTAGGTGTTGACGAAAACGAAGTTGTAACAGAAGCAAGCTTCACTAATGATTTAGGAGCTGACTCATTAGACACTGTTGAGCTTATTATGGAATTCGAAAAAGAATTTGATATTCAAATTCCAGATGATCAAGCAGAAAACATTGCTACTGTTGGTCAAGCTATTTCTTACATCGAAGAAGCTAAAAAATAATAAATTTCCACCCGATTTTTTTATAAACTATAAAAAGTCGGGTGTTATTATTTTTTATAAAAATTTAAATTTTGGGTTGATTTTCAATCAAAAAAATATATTTATATTGTAATACCCATGGCTCTTTTGTAATATAATACAATCAAGAAAGCGTGGGTTTTATTTGTTTAAAGCTAATAAAACACATATTTATGGTATTAAGGCGAGTTGTTGTAACAGGATTAGGCGCACTTACTCCTATTGGAAATAACATTCAGGAGTATTGGAACGCGCTTATCAATGGAGTTAGCGGTGCTGCCCCAATAACGTATTACGATACAGAGAAACATAAAACGAAATTTGCCTGTGAAGTAAAAAACTTCAACATCGAAGATTTTATGGATCGTAAAGAATCACGTAGACTTGATAAATTTGCACAATATGCTGTTGCTGCAAGTGATGAGGCTATAAAAGATGCTGGACTTACAGATGATAATATTGACAAACAAAGAGTTGGAGTTATTTGGGGAGCTGGAATTGGTGGTTTACAAACTTTTCAAGAAGAAGTAATTTATTATGCTAAAGGAGATGGTACAC
Organism: Flavobacterium sp. ALJ2; assembly: GCF_015594725.1. Taxonomy (GTDB): domain Bacteria; phylum Bacteroidota; class Bacteroidia; order Flavobacteriales; family Flavobacteriaceae; genus Flavobacterium. The sequence continues at coordinate 7,417 of NZ_JADNRC010000012.1, forward strand.
CAAAATTTAATCCATTCTTTATTCCTAAAATGATTGCTGATATTGCTCCTGCACACATTTCTATGAGAAATGGTTATATGGGACCAAATTATACAACTGTTTCTGCTTGTGCTTCTTCTGCTAATGCACTTATTGATGCCTTCAATTACATTCGTTTAGGAATGTGTGATGTTATCATCTCTGGTGGATCAGAAGCTGCTATTACAATTGCTGGAATGGGAGGTTTTAACTCTATGCATGCTTTATCAACCAGAAACGAAAGTCCTGAGACTGCTTCAAGACCTTTTGATGCTACTCGTGACGGTTTTGTTTTAGGTGAAGGAGCTGGTGCATTAGTACTTGAGGATTATGAGCATGCAAAAGCACGTGGAGCAAAAATATATTGCGAAATTGGCGGAGGCGGAATGTCATCTGATGCATACCATTTAACGGCACCACATCCGGAAGGAATTGGGGTTATTGCTGTAATGAAAAACACATTGCGTGATGCTGGTATGAAACCTGAAGATGTTGATCATATTAATACGCATGGTACATCTACTCCACTTGGGGATGTTGCTGAATTAAAAGCAATTAGTGCTGTTTTTGGAGATCATGCCAAAAAAATAAATATCAACTCTACTAAATCTATGACTGGTCACTTACTTGGTGCTGCTGGTGCTATCGAAGCAATTGCTTCTATACTTGCCATGAAACACGGTATTATACCCCCAACTATCAATCATACGGTTGCTGACGAAAAAATAGATCCTTCATTAAATTTAACACTAAACAAACCTCAATATAGAGAAGTTAATGTTGCTATGAGTAACACTTTCGGTTTTGGAGGTCACAATGCTTGTGTTTTATTTAAAAAATTAGTTGACTAGTTTTTATATGAGTATTTTCAAAAAAATATTTTCAAAATCCCGTTCTCAAGAAGACGGGATTTTTTTTGATTCTATTCAAAAAATACTTGGATTTCCACCCATTTCGATTCAGTTTTACAAGAAAGCATTTACACATCGCTCTTCTAATCGACTAGACGAAAACGGACATCCTATTAACTACGAACGTCTAGAGTTTTTGGGAGATGCAATGTTAAGCGCTGTAATTGCTGCACATTTATTCAACAAAGCTCCTGCTGGAGATGAAGGCTACTTAACCAAAATGCGTTCTAAAATAGTAAGTAGAGAGCATTTAAACGACCTAGGAAAGGATTTAAATCTTGTTCGGTTTATTGAGAGCAAAGTACCTTTGCAGCATTTTGGAGAAAACATCCATGGTAATATTTTCGAATCACTTATAGGCGCTATTTACTTAGACAGAGGTTATTCTTATTGTGAAAAATTCATTCAAAATAGCGTAATTAGCCCATATGTAGACATAACCCGACTGGAAGGAAAAGTAATAAGTTATAAAAGCTTAGTTATCGAATGGTGTCAAAAGGAGAAAAAGATATTCCATTACGATATTTTTGAAGACAATGGTATTGGTGGCGAACGTTTATTTGGCGTAAAATTAAGTATTGATGATAAAGTAGTCGCAAGAGCGCGAGCAACTTCCAAAAAGAAAGCTGAAGAGAAGGCTTCTCAACGTGCCTATTTTGCTTTTCAAGAAAAAATAGACAAGAAATAAACCCGATTTTCTTAAAACTATATCGTTTTCGTTTATAAATTAACAAAAACATACCAATCTTAACTATTGAACCAGCAATAGAAATAGTATATTTACAACTTATTTTTTCAGGGAATGGCTATTCATAAATTAGAATTAGGCGAATTTGATGAAATTGATTATAATTTAATTGCCATACATACTTCAATGGAAGATTATAGATTGGCGTATTTTATCAATCAGAATTTCCCAGTTCTTTTGAGTAAAAGTAAAAATGAAATTCAAATTAATGTGAAAGAAGGTGAGACTCATTTTTCACGATTTGATTATTATGACGAAGAAAAAGAACTTTACTGGGATTTGATTCAGAATAAAAACGAAGTCATTCAAAATACACCAAATGACAATCAGGATTTATTTTCAGATTCTCCAATTGAACTAGCCACAAAAGTATATTTACTACCTGAGTTTAAAAAAGTTGATTATTTTTTAAAAATTGAAAAGAGTGAGGGAGCTTTCGATATATTAAAAATACAACAAATATTAAACACCATTGATACCATCTCAACGGTTTATATAGTTGATACGAATAAAATAAAATCAAAAAACAATTTAATTTTTTAATAGAAATGCTTACAAACAAAAAAACCAAAATTGTAGCCACACTTGGCCCTGCATGTGGTACTAGAGAGATCATAAAAGACATGATCGAAGCAGGTGTGAACGTATTTAGAGTTAATTTTTCGCATGCAGATTACGAAGGTGTAAAGGAGAAAATCAATATCATTAGAGGACTTAACGAAGAGTTTGGCTATACTACAGCTATACTTGGAGACTTACAAGGTCCTAAACTTCGTGTGGGAATAATGGAAGAAGGTGTTGTAGTAAACGATGGTGATGTAATCACTTTTACTACTGCTGAAGACATTATTGGTACTGCAAAAAAAGTTTTCATGAAGTACCAAAACTTTCCAAATGATGTAAATCCTGGAGAGCGTATTTTACTTGATGACGGAAAACTTATTTTTGAAATCCTTACAACTGACAAAAAAACAGAAGTTACTGCTGTGGTAATTCAAGGTGGTGAACTAAAATCTAAAAAAGGAGTTAACCTTCCTAATACTAAAATATCTTTACCTGCATTAACTGAGAAAGATATCGCTGATGCAATTTTTGCTATTGAACAAAAAGTTGATTGGATTGCTCTTTCATTTGTAAAAACACCACGTGACTTACAAGACTTACAAGAGTTAATTGCAAAACACTCTGATGTTAAAATTCCAATCGTTGCTAAAATCGAAATGCCTGAAGCATTAGAGAATATGGATAAAATCGTTGCTTATTGCGACGCTTTAATGGTGGCTCGTGGAGATTTAGGGGTTGAACTTCCTGCTCATGAAGTACCTTTAGTTCAAAAAGAATTAATCCGTAGAGCAAAAACAGCTCGTATTCCTGTAATTGTGGCAACACAAATGATGGAAACAATGATCACTAGCTTAACACCTACTCGTGCTGAAGTAAATGACGTTGCTAACTCTGTTATGGATGGTGCTGATGCTGTAATGCTTTCTGGAGAAACTGCTGCAGGAAATTACCCTGTTCAGGTTATCCAAAAAATGACTCAAATTATCGAAGCTGTTGAAGACTCTCCGCTAATTCATGTTCCACAAAATACACCACAAATAAAAACAAATCGTTTTATTACCAAAACAATTTGTCAGCAAGCGGCTATGATGGCTAATGTTATAAAAGCTAAAGCAATTTGTACGCTTACAAATAGTGGATATACTGCTTTCCAAATTTCAGCTTGGAGACCATCTGCTCATATTTTAGTATTTACTTCTAACAGAAGAATTTTAACTCAATTGAGTCTTTTATGGGGAGTTAAATCTTATTACTATGACAAAGATGTAAGTACTGATGATACTGTAACTGATGTAAATCAAATCGTAAAAGATAAGGGATATGTTGTAAAAGGTGATTACCTAATCAACTTAGCTGCAATGCCTATTAAAGAAAAAGGAATGGTAAACACCATGAGAGTTTCTGAAATAGAGTAAACTGATCTCCTTTCAAAATATTAAATCCGTCTTGTATTATACTTGACGGATTTTTATTTTATATAAATTCAGACTACTTCACAAGTTGGATTATGCAAAACTGGGAAATTGCATGAATTGGCTATAAAACACAACTGATTTGCTTTTTTATGTAACTCTAATGCAAGTTGGATTTTGTCTGGATTAGCAATTGTTACTTTTGGATTCAATCGAACTTCCGTAAAACGTCCACTTCCATTAAACTCAACCTCTAGAATAGCCTCAGCGTTATCTGAATAAGTAACCACTTCAATCCCATTTTGACTGCAAACATAGAAATACGACATCATGTGGCAAGAAACAAGACTACTCAGTAGCATATCTTCTGGATTGTATAGCTTTGCATCACCTTTAAAAGCTTTTGCAGCAGAGACGCTTAGTTTAGGTTTTCCTTCAATTGTGATCTCGTGATTTTTAGGATTAAGTTCATTTTCATTTGACTCCCATTTGACCTCTGCTTTGAATAAATGTTTAAATCCCATAATTATTTTAAATTTAAAAAACTACAATAACAAAACTTCTGATTACAATGAATTACGCATGATCAAAGAGGATTTGTTTTCAATATTTTGTTTTTTTCCTGACAAAACCATCTTTGCCATAATTTTTCCCATTTCTTCAAAATTTGTTGAAATAGTTGTTATTCCATTTTCAACCACTTTTTTTAATGGTGTTTCATTATAAGAGATAATTCCAAAATCAATTCCAAGCTTTAAATCTTGACGTTTGGATTTTTCGATAACCCGAACCAAATCTCTATCATTAGGAATTATATATACCTCTCCTACTTTAACTTCTCTTTCTCTAAACTCAGTGATCACTTCATTATCAAATGAAAAATCATTGCAAAATTTCAAAAAACCAACTTTCATTCCTAAAGGCTCTCTAAATCCTGGAAAAATCATAATAAGCTTCCTATATTTATCTAGTTTAGTTTTTCCTTTTACTAACGCATCGTAAATATCTTTTGGAAAATTCTGGCAAACTGATGGATATGCTTTTAAAGCTTCACTAGTCTGATCCAAAATATAAACTTCATTTACTGGTAGGGTATTTATACAAGAAGCTGCATCTGCTAAATCGGTTGGCATTATTATATATTTAGTATATGCTCCGTTATTGTCATTTATTAGTTTCTTAAAAACCTTAGTATTGAAATAGTAAAAAAAGATATCAACCTGCACTTCTTCACCTATATTCCTCAAAAACGAAATATAAATATCTTCTTTAAAATTATTCAATTCATCAAAAAGTAAAAAAACCCGCTCTTTAATCGTGATTTCAACACTTTTAATATAATATCCCTTTCCTGGTATGGCATAAATAATACCTCTCTTTTTTAATTCATCATAAGCCTGCAAGACAGTATCTCTTGACAAAGAAAAGGCTAAACACACTTTATTAACTGATGGTAGTCTATCGCCTTTCTTTAAATTTTTCTTATTAATGCTGCTCTCAACAGAAGCTATAATCTGCTTGTATTTAGGAACACCTAGATTATTTTGGATAGAAATTATATTCATAAAAGGTTTGGTTTTTATGCAATATACAAAAAACTGGTAGGTGCTGGTATGAATCGTGTCAATATATACATATTTTTGAATTTCATTTTTCACAAAAAAATAATGAAAATAAAACACAAATCACATTTTACAGATATAAACACAAAAGGATTCTTTGGTATATTACCCGACAACAACGCTATCCATTCTTATAAATTAACCAATAAAAACGGCATGCAAGCCACTATTATCGATTATGGAGCAACAGTTACTTCGTTAATAGTACCGCTTGAGAACGGAGAACTCATAGATGTAGTTTTAGGTTTTGACAACTTAGAAAAATATTTAAAATCATACTTTTTATCTGACGCGCCGTATTTTGGCGCTACCATAGGTCGTTATTCTGGCAGAATAAATAATGGAACTTTTACCTTAAATGATAAAACATATCTTTTAAACAAAAACAAAACCAATCATTCCATACATGGTGGAATTATTGGTTTTGCTCAAAAAAAATGGAAAGTAGAAACAATTACCGAAGGCGAAAATCCATCAATAACAATGACTCTTTTAAGTCCTGCAAATGAAGAAAATTATCCTGGAGACTTATCTGTAAGCCTGACTTATACACTATCTGAAGACAATGAGTTACAACTAGAATACAATGCAACTACCACAGAGGATACGATTATAAACTTAACAAATCATAGTTATTTTAATCTTAACGGACATGACTCTAGTGTTGCAGACCAGGAAATGATTGTAAACTCGGATGAAATATTAGAAACAACTCCTGAGAATATCCCAACAGGAAATATATTAAATCTTTTAGATCATCCTTTCGATTTTAGAACTCCTGCAAACTGCCCTCCTATTATTGATAATTCATTTATAATAGAAACTAAAAATGACATTGCTGCTGCACTTTATAGTCCAACAAGCGGATTACGAATGACTGTTTATACAGATCAGCCAAGTGTTCATGTATTTGTAGGCGGTAATTGTTCAGCCGAAATAAAAGGAAAAGAAAACGTTACGTACCATTCTTTAAGCGGCATTTGTTTTGAAACCCAAAATTATCCCGATGCTCCTAATCAATCCCGTTTTCCTAATTCAGTACTTAGAAAAGAAGATAAATACCATCATAAAACTGTTTATAAATTTCAGTCTATTTAAAACCACCTTACAATAACCACGAAAAAATTTTATATTAATTTCCCTCTATAACGCCATTACCATGAACCAAACCCTTGCTCTCGCCGATTATGTAGTTTTCATCGTCTACTTTATTGTAGTATCTACTTACGGCTACACTATATACCGAAAACGTAAAAAAGACGAAAAAGATGCCAAAGCTTATTTCCTTGCTGAAGGAAACCTAACTTGGTGGGCAATTGGAGCTTCGTTAATCGCATCTAATATTTCAGCAGAACAATTTATCGGAATGAGCGGCGAAGGTTTCTTTTTAGGAATTGCTGTTGCTGCTTATGAATGGGTTGCTGCTATTACATTAATAATTGTTGCCGTCTGGTTTATTCCTGTTTATCTTAAAAACAAGATTTATACCATGCCTCAGTTTTTAAAAACACGTTATAATGAATCGACTGCTTTGATTATGGCTGTTTTTTGGTTGTTTTTGTATGTTTTTGTGAACCTTACTTCTATTTTGTACTTAGGAGCTGTTGCTATTAATGGATTAGCGGGAGGAGAATATCTTCATGTTATTATGGTAGGATTGGCTCTCTTTGCGTTAATAATTTCCTTGGGCGGAATGAAAGTAGTTGCTTATACTGATGTGATTCAAGTTGCAGTATTAATAATAGGTGGGTTAGTAACTTCTTATATTGCTCTAACCACTGTAGGACACTATTTTGGTGTGGGTCAAAATGCTATTGCGGGTTTTAAAGTATTAATGCAAGAAGCCCCAGAGCACTTTAAGATGATAATCCCAAAACCAACAGCTACTTCTTCTCAACTAGAAATAGATAAGTATTTAACCTTTCCTGGATTATTATCTTACGTTGCTGGTATCTGGATTATTAACCTCAACTATTGGGGTTGCAACCAATATATCACTCAAAGAGCACTTGGCGCCGACTTACAAACTGCTCGTACAGGTATTTTATTTGCAGGTTTCTTAAAATTATTAATGCCTTTAATCGTTATGTTACCTGGTATTGCTGCTTATGTTTTATACCAAAACGGACATTTACCTCAACTTGTTGGAGGAAAAGATGGAGCTTATTCTGCTGTATTAACTTTTTTACCAACAGGATTAAAAGGGCTTTCGGTAGCAGCCTTAACTGCAGCAATCGTGGCTTCATTAGCCGGTAAGGTAAATAGTATTTCGACTATTTATACTTTAGACATTCATAAAAAATACATACAAAAAGAGGCTGGCGAGAAACAACAAGTAAACATTGGTCGAATTGCTGTTTTTGCTGCAATGCTTTTGGCTGTTTTATTTACTTGGAATGATATTTTAGGAATTGGCGGCGTTGGAGGTTTTACATACATCCAAAAATATACTGGGTTTATTAGCCCTGGAGTTTTTGCCATGTTTATTCTTGGTATGTTCTGGAAAAGAACAACTGGAGCTGCTGCTATTGTAGGTGTAATTTTAGGGTTTGTATTATCTATCTTATTTAATGAATACGCCCCAATGTTATTTGGTAATGACACATTATTATATACTGCTTATCCAAACGGAAAAGGAGCATACGAAATTCCGTTCCATATTTGTATGGGATTATCTTTCTGCTTTACTGCAATGGCCATGGTTCTTATCAGTTTTGCAGGACCAAAAGTAAATCCAAAAGCATTCGAATTAGATACTACAATGTTTAAACTAAAACCACAAACAACTGTATTGATTGTAATTGCTCTATTAATAATTGCCTCTTTATATGTGAAGTTCTGGTAACCATTTACGACTTAATTAATAGAAAACAAGGATGCTGCAACTATAATAGTATCCTTGCTTTATGTTTATCCAATACCATATAATGATTTGATACAATAAAATTAACAAGATAAATATTGGCTTTAATAGGTTGGTTTTAATTACATTTGAGCGAAAAAATAATAAACGAACCATTTAATCCAAAATGAAATAATGAAAAAAACAGTAATTGCCTTTTTATTCCTTTCTTTCGCAATGTCAGCACAAGACATGAAAGTTGTATCTGGAGACTTTAAATTCTTGAAGGATCAGAAAGAAATCAATGTTGAATTTGATTATAGTAAATTCACAATGATGAAAGAAAAAAAGACAGAAGCTCAATATGTAGAAGAAAGAACCAAAGATTTAAATACAAAAACAAAAAGAAATGGTGACATTTGGAAAAAGAAATGGGATTCTTCCAAAGAATTAATCTGGACTCCTAAGTTTTTGGAATTAATGAATGTTATTTTCACCAAAGGGCGCAAAGATGTAAATTTTCAAGAAGGTTTAACAAATGCTCCTTACACATTAATTGTAGAAACTGTTTGGATTTACCCAGGTTGGGATGCTGGAGTAATGAAGCAAGCTGCAAAAGTATCTACTAATCTAAAATTTGTTGAAACAAATAACAAATCAAATGTATTACTTGAAATTTCTAGCCAAGAAGCTCCTGGAGATCAATGGGGAAACAACTACAGTAATGAATCAAGAATAGGAGAAGGATATGCTAAAACTGCAAAATCACTTGCTAAAATGATTCTGAAAAAAGCATACAAATAATTTAAAAAACAAAACCCTAGTTTGCACTAGGGTTTTGTTTTTTCTTACTTTCCATATTCAAGAGATAAGCCATGTTTTTAATTACATTATCATGTTTTTTCACAAATGGGTTTTCTTCATCCCAAACATAACCTGCAAGAACAGCACAAATTTTACGCTTTACATCTGGATTCTCTGGTTGATGAAAAAATAAAGTCTGTAAGTTTCCTGTGTACCATTCTTTTACATAAGTCGTAAAAACATTAATTCCACGCTTCATGTATTCGGTAAATTCTATTTCCCAATCTACAGCAATGCCTTGCGATTGTTTCAAGTATAGTTTTGCAGCAAGCATGCCCGATTCGGTAGCAAAAGCAACTCCTGATGAAAAAACCGGATCTAAAAATTCGGTACTATTTCCAGTTAAGGCAAAACCATCTCCATACATTTTCTTTACGGAACGCGAATAATTTTCCAATTTTATAGGTTCGAATAAAAACTCAATTCCTCCAAATCTTTTAATATAATAATCTGATAGTTGAATTGCTTTTTTTAAAGCTTCACCATTGTTTTTATTTTCAGAAAGTGAATTGATAAAATCTGTTGGACCTACAACTCCTAAACTTGTATTCCCATTAGAAAAAGGAATTACCCATAACCAAACTTCGGTTTCAAGAACGTCAAATGAAATTAACGTTCCTTCTTCTCCTTCTGGTCTGTTACTATCTTTTACATGTGTAAAAATAGAAGAATGTGGATCTAATGCAGACGGTTTATCTAAATCTAAAAGTCTTGGTAAGACTCTACCATAACCGCTTGAATCTATAATGAATTTGGCATGAATCTCTTTTAAATTTCCATCCTTATTCTTTACAATTGTTTTTGAATTACTTCCTTCAAAAGAAACTTCAATCACTTCTGACTCAAATTCTAAATCAATTCCTTTCCGAATTAATTCCTGAGCCATTGTATTGTCAAAATCAGCTCTCGGTACTTGCCATGTCCAATCCCAACCTTTAGTAAATTTATCAGAAAAATCAAAAACACAAATTTCATTTCCTCTAATAAATCGTGCTCCTAGCTTCTTTTCAAAGTTGACAGCATTTAAGCTATCAAATAACTCCGCTTCAGCAAAGTGATCCATAACTCTTGGTATCAAGCTTTCACCAACAACAATTCTAGGAAATTTTGTCTTTTCAACAACCTTTATTTTGCAATTATTCTTATGCAAATAAGCAGCCGATACGCATCCAGACGGTCCTGCTCCTATTATTAAAACATCTACAAACTCCTTTAACATATACGAATTGTTATTAATTATTAACTTACATTTGCGCTCATCAAAATAACTACATTTATTTTAATAAATAAAATTAATTTAGCATAATCAAAAAAGGGTAAATGAATACAATTGGCGAATATTTAAGTTTAAAAGAATTTGAATCTATAATCTTTGGAAATAATAAAATTGACATCAGTAAAGTTGTCTTAAATCGAGTAAATGAAAGCTTTGACTTCTTAAAAGAGTTTTCAGGTAACAAAGTTATTTATGGTGTAAATACTGGTTTTGGCCCTATGGCACAATACCGTATCAAAGACGAGGATCGAATTCAACTACAATATAATCTAATCAGAAGTCACTCTTCTGGAACTGGCAAACCATTAAATGCGGTTTGCGTAAAAGCAGCAATTCTAGCACGATTAAACACCCTTTCCTTAGGAAATTCTGGAGTACATCCTTCAGTTATTAATCTAATGAAAGAATTTATAAATAAAGATATTACTCCGTTAATTTTTGAACATGGAGGAGTTGGAGCAAGTGGAGATTTAGTACAACTATCCCATTTAGCATTAACACTAATTGGTGAAGGCGAAGTTTTTTACAAAGGCGAAAGAAGATCTACTAAAGAAGTTTTTGAAATTGAAAATCTATCTCCAATACAAGTAGAAATAAGAGAAGGTCTTGCCCTTATAAACGGAACCTCTGTAATGACTGGGATAGGCGTTGTAAACGTGCATCATGCTAATAAACTATTAGATTGGTCATTGAAATTTTCTTGTGCAATCAATGAATTAGTACAAGCTTATGACGATCATTTTTCGGAAGAATTAAATCAAACCAAACGTCACAAAGGGCAACAGGAAGTAGCTGCAAGAATGAGACAAAATCTTTCAGACAGTACTCTAATTCGCAAAAGAGAAGATCATTTATATACTGGTGAAAACACTGAAGAAATCTTCAAAGAAAAAGTCCAAGAATATTACTCTTTAAGATGTGTACCACAAATTTTAGGTCCTATCTTAGAAACTATTAATAATGTTGGGTCAATTCTAGAAGACGAGTTTAACTCCGCAAATGACAATCCTATTATAGATGTAAAAAACAAACATGTATATCATGGAGGTAATTTTCATGGAGATTACATCTCCCTAGAAATGGACAAACTAAAAATTGTAGTGACTAAACTTACAATGCTAGCAGAGCGTCAATTGAATTATTTATTAAATTCTAAAATCAATGAAATCCTTCCTCCATTTGTTAATCTTGGAACTTTAGGATTTAATTTTGGAATGCAAGGGGTTCAATTTACTGCAACCTCAACAACTGCCGAAAACCAAATGCTCTCTAACCCAATGTATGTACACAGTATCCCGAACAACAATGACAATCAAGATATTGTAAGTATGGGTACAAATGCGGCCGTAATCACTGCAAAAGTTATCGAAAACTCATTTGAAGTTTTAGCTATTGAACTGATTACCATTGTTCAGGCAATTGACTACCTAGAACAAAAAGATCAAATTTCGTCTGTATCTAAAAAATTATATGACGACATTAGAACAATTATTCCTAAATTTAAAGAAGACCAGGTAATGTATCCTTTTGTTCAAAAAGTAAAAGACTACCTGATAAATAATTAATATTTTATTTCATATTATTAATCTTGAATCTTAAAAACATGAAAAAACCACTTATTTTTTTATTGCTCTGTTTTATTCAATTTGTTAATAGTCAAGAACTGGCATTAGTTAGAAAAAACGGAAAATGGGGATATCTCACTAAAGAAGGAACATTTTGTATTGAGCCTACATACAAAAATGCCAAAAGCTTTTCTGAAGGCTTAGCAGCTGTAGAAGACAATGGAAAATGGGGGTTTATTGACTCTAAAGGAGCATGGGTTATACCCGCAACTTTTGATAATGTTAAGGATTTTAATAGTGGTATTTGTCTTGTATCTAAAGACAAGAAATGGGTCTACATTGACATAAAAGGAGAAGTTCAAATTGCTCCACCTTCGGATAAATTATATGAATTTGAAAACGGTGTAGCATTTATAAAACAAGGAAATAAAATTGGATTAATCAATTCAAAAATGGCAATTGTTTTAGAACCAAAATATGATGTCATCAAACCTTTTCAAAATGGTTTTGCTAGAGTAGCGAACAATAAAAACTGGGGGATTATAAATACAGCTGGAAAAGAAGTTGTAGAACCAGCGTATGCCGAAATAGGTAATTATAATAAAAACACAACTTGGGCCAAAAAAGACAAAGTGTTTGGATTAGTAAGTGCTGGGAAATTTATTCCTGTAGATGGTGCAGATAAAATTTGGGATTTTGAAACACAAGATTTGACATACGCTAGAAAAGGTGGTAAAATTGGATTCATCGACTTAAAAGGAACCTGGGTAATCATACCTATATACGATAAAGCCAAAGCTTTTTCTAAAAATTTAGCACCCGTTTGTATTGGATCTAAATGGGGGTACATTAACCCTAAAGCAGAATTTGTGATTCCGCCAACCTATAGTGATGCAGAAGTTTTTAGCACAAATGGATTGGCTCCTGTAAAAGAAAAAAACTGGGGATTTATCAATGATACAGGAAAATTAGTAATCCCAACTCAATACGGCATAACAACAAATGGATTCGTCATTGCTCTATTTGTACAACAAGACAAAGGATTTATAGACGGTTTAGCAAGAGTTAAAAATGAAGGGAAATGGGGATTTCTTAAGCCTGACGGAACTGTATTAAGTAATCAATGGTTTGAAAATGCCGAGCTATTTTCGCAAACAAAAGAAAAGAATAATGTAGATAAAATCGCTGCCGATAAGCCAAAAGCTGAAACAAAAACAAAACCGGTAAATAAAAAAAAGCGATAACATTTTTCAATCAATAAAAAAATAAAAATTACATATATGAAATCGCCACAGATAAAATTGTGTCAACAAGACCATTAAATAAAAAAGCGATACCATATATGCCCTATAAAAAATAAAATTTACATATATGAAATGTGTATTAGTAACTGGTGGTTCACGAGGAATTGGGAGTGCTATTTGTAAAAAATTAGCAGTAGATACAGAATACCATATTCTGATTAATTATCATTCAAACAAAATTGCTGCCGAACAAACACTTGAAGAAGTACTAAAATTAGGAGCAACTGCTGAGATTATACAATTTGATGTTTCTAATTTTGAAGAAGTTCAAAAAACATTAACCCAATGGCAAGACGCAAATCCAGAAGCCATCGTTGAGGCAATTGTAAATAATGCCGGAATTACCAAAGACGGTTTGTTTATGTGGATGTCACATGAAGACTGGAATGGTGTTATGAATACAAGTGTAGGTGGTTTTTTTAATGTCACCCAATTTTTTATTCAAAAAATGCTTCGTAATAAATACGGCCGTATTGTAAATATGGTTTCGGTTTCGGGAGTAAAAGGTACTCCGGGTCAAACCAACTATTCTGCTGCAAAAGGTGCTATTGTTGCTGCAACCAAAGCATTGGCTCAAGAAGTAGCCAAAAGAAATATTACTGTAAATGCCGTTGCACCAGGATTTATAAGAACTGATATGACAAGCCTGTTGGACGAAAAAGAATTATTGAAATTAATTCCTGTTAATCGTTTTGGCGAAGCCGAAGAAGTTGCAGATTTGGTAAGCTTTTTGATTTCAAATAAATCAAGCTATATTACCGGTGAAATTATAAACATTAACGGCGGAATATATTCTTAAAAAATTACTATAAAAAAGACGATGAATAGGAGAGTTGTAATTACAGGAATGGGAATTTACTCATGTATCGGTACTTCCTTAAACGAAGTAAAGGAATCGCTGTATAACGGAAAATCAGGAATACAATTTGATGCCGAAAGAAAAGAATTTGGCTTTCAATCTGCCTTAACTGGTATGGTTCCAAAACCAGATTTAAAAAATTTATTGACCCGAAGACAGCGTATGAGTATTGGTGAAGAAACCGAATATGCTTATATGGCAACTATCCAAGCATTGAAAAATGCTGGAATTGATGATGCTTTTTTCGACCACAATGAAGTAGGTATTATGTATGGTAATGATAGTGTTTCTAAAGCTATTATAGATGCTATCGACATTGTTCGAGAAAAAAAAGACACTGCATTAATTGGTTCTGGTGCCATTTTTAAGTCCATGAACTCTACTGTTACAATGAATCTTTCGACAATTTTTAAGTTAAGAGGTATAAACCTAACTATAAGTGCTGCCTGTGCAAGTGGCTCTCATGCTATAGGTCTCGCTTATTTTTTAATAAAAAGTGGATTTCAAGACACCGTAATTTGTGGCGGATCGCAAGAAATCAATAAATATGCCATGTGTAGTTTTGATGGCTTAGGTGTTTTTGCTTCGGGAGAAGGAGATCCTACAAAAGCATCAAGACCTTTTGACGCAGGACGCGATGGTTTAGTTCCTAGTGGCGGAGGCGCAACTTTAATTTTAGAAAGCTATGAATCGGCTATAAAACGAGGAGCAACTATCATTGCCGAAATTGGAGGTTATGGATTTTCATCAAATGGAGGTCATATTTCAACACCAAATGTAGAAGGACCATCAATTGCAATGCAAAGAGCACTTGATGATGCAAAAATAAATGCATCAGATATTGACTACATAAATGCGCATGCAACCTCAACTCCTGTTGGAGATGAAAATGAGGCAAAAGCAATCTTCGAAATCTTTGGAAAAAGCAATCCTTATGTAAGCTCCACAAAATCAATGACTGGGCATGAATGCTGGATGGCAGGCGCAAGCGAAGTCATTTATTCTATACTAATGATGCAAAACGATTTTATAGCTCCAAACATCAATTTAGAAAATCCAGACGAAGATGCTGCTAAATTAAATTTAGTTAAAACTACGCTAAATAGAAAAATTGATATATTTTTGTCCAATTCCTTCGGGTTTGGAGGAACCAATTCTGCATTGGTAGTTAAAAAGTTTAAATAGAATAATGAATAAGCAAGAGATAATAGAAAAGATTAATGGTTTTTTGGTTGATGAATTTGAAGTTGATAGTGACGACATTGAACCAGGCGCTAATTTAAAAGATACTTTAGGACTAGATAGTTTAGACTATGTAGACTTGGTAGTATCTATAGAATCAAATTTTGGTGTAAAATTAGTTGAAGTTGATTTCGTTGGCATTGCTACTTTTCAAAATTTTTATGACCTTATAGAAACCAAATTAAAAGCTAAAGCTGCTTAATGAGCAAATGGGATGGTAAATCCAAAGGAACAGTTTTAGGCTATAGAATATTCGTTTTTTTAATACAAAAAGCGGGTGTTAAGTCTGCCTATTTCCTATTGTATTTTGTAGCAAGTTATTATTTCCTTTTTCTCAAAAAAAGCAATCGTGCCATCTTTTATTACTTCAATAAAAGATTGGGATATTCTTATTTTAAATCCAAAAAAATGGTTTTCAAAAGCTACTATGTTTTTGGACAAACCATTATTGATAAAGTCTCCATTTCTGCAGGAATGAGAGAGCAATTCACCTATGAATTCGATGGTATTGAAACGCTAAAAAATTTACTTGCCGAAAAAAAAGGCGGTGTTTTGATTAGTGCTCATATTGGGAATTTTGAAATTGCTGAACATTTTTTCGGAGAAATTGACATCGATTTTCAAATCAATCTGGTTACTACAGATTTAGAACATTCTGATATAAAAAAATACCTAGAAAGCGTTACCCAAAAACCAACAGTTAAGTTTATTGTTATAAAAGATGATCTATCACATATTTTCGAAATCAACGCTGCGTTAGGTCGAAATGAACTTATTTGTTTTACAGGTGACCGTTATTTTGAAGGAACAAAATCATTATCAGATCAACTATTGGGGCAAGAAGCTAATTTTCCTGCCGGTCCTTTTTTAATTGCATCCCGATTAAAAGTGCCTGTGGTTTTTGTTTATGTAATGAAAGAACCAAACCTACATTACCACTTATATGCACGTGAGGCCATTGTAAAACATCGCGACGAAAAAGGTTTACTAAAGGTCTATATCGAAAGTGTAGAAACCATGCTTGAAAAATATCCCTTGCAATGGTTCAATTATTTTGATTTTTGGAGTCAATTTAAAAATAAATAAACCTGTAAGGAATACTGCAATTTAATACGTTTTCTTTTATACTTTAGCGATTCTTAAAATAAAGTATGGAAGAATTTGACACTATCATAATAGGTTCTGGAGTTGGCGGTTTAGCAACAGGTATTTGTTTGGCAAGAGCCGGACAGCGAGTCTTAATTCTAGAGCAACATTATGTTCCTGGTGGTTGGAGTCATAGCTTTACTTTAAAAGGACAACGCTTTAGTCCCGGTGTACATTATGTAGGTCTCATAGATAAAGGCGCTTCTACAAATGAATTATATCGTGGCTTAGGAATTGCCAATGATATGGTATTCTTTCGAATGAATAAAAAGGCATACGAACATTGCCTGATTGGTAACCAAACTTTCGATTTGCCCGCAGGAATCGAGAATCTCAAAAAAACACTTTCTGTACGTTTTCCTAAAGAAGAAAAAAACATAGATGAATATCTTTCATTAGTCGAGAAAGTTAGCTCTGAACTGCAATTAATCCCAAAATTAAAAGGCCTTTGGCAAAAAATAACTGTTCCATTCCGAACGAAGCATTTTGGAAAATTTGCTTTATTCCCTTTAAAAAAAGTGATAGGATGGCACATCAAAGATCCTATACTCAAAGCTATCCTTAATATACAATGTGGCGATCATGGGCTTTCGCCAAATAGAGCCTGTTTTCCTGTTCATTGCTCTGTAATGAGTCATTATTTTGATGGTGGATTTTATCCCATGGGTGGTGGAGGCGGAATTGTAAAAGCAATGACAAATGGAGTAAAAAAACATGGTGGAGAAGTTCGGATAAAACAAAACGTTAAAAAAATTATTATTGAAAACAAAAAAGCAATAGGAGTTGAACTCGAAAACGGCGAAACCATTTTTGCTAAAAATATTGTTTCCAATGCAGATCCATCGATTACCTATTTAAACTTAATTGGTCAGGAACATTTGAGTAAATCACTTATCAAAAAACTACATAAAACAAAATACTCTGTAACCTCCTTAATCTTATTCCTTACACTGGATATAGATGTCACCCAATTCAATATCGATTCGGGTAATATCTGGATGATGAAAGATGAAAATGATGATGCTAATTTCGAAAGTTTAATGAGTAACAATATTGATTCTGGAGATTCATTCCCAGCAGTATTTATAAGTTGCACCACTCTTAAAGACCCTGCCAGTTTCAATGGCAGATATCATAATTTTGAGATTGTTACTTATGTAAATTATGACAACTTAAAAGACTTTAACGGATTAGATGATTATCACACTATAGAATATAAAATATTCAAAGAAAAGGTCATTAATAAACTGATGAATAATGTTGAAAAAATCATTCCAAACGCAAAACAATTTATCATTCAAGCCGAATTAGGAACACCAAAAACAAATGAGTTTTACATCAATTCGACTAAAGGAAATGTATATGGAACCGAAAAAACACTAAACCAAGTTGGTCCTTTCTCCTATAAAAACAAAACCGAAATTGAAAATTTATTCCTATGCGGAGCCTGTACCCTATCTCATGGTGTTGCGGGTGCTACCTATTCGGGAGTTGCTGCAGCTGCATTAATACTTAATTGCACATCCGACGAATTATTAATCGAAGACCCAGCTCAAGAAATACGTATTTATGATGCCGAAGATGAATCGACTTGGCCAAATTGGGTTCACACGAAACGAACAGATAAAATAAGAAAATTCTTTTCATAAAATTAATTACTTTTGCGATATCCAAAAGCCAAAACCAAAATGAAAAATGTTCTTTTTATATATTACTCTCAATCTGGTCAACTAGAAAGTATAGCCCGAAATATTGCTAAACCATTCTTAGATTCAGATGAGTTTAAAGTAACGTTTCATGAAATACAATTAGAAAAACCATTCCCATTCCCTTGGGATAAAGATGCTTTTTTTGATGCTTTTCCTGAATCATTTAGGCAAGTTCCAACGGCACTAAAACCAGTACGCGAAGAAATTTTAAATACAAAATTCGACTTGGTTCTATTGCATTATCAAGTTTGGTATTTATCCCCTTCTATCCCTATTAATTCATTCTTAAAAAGTCCAGAAGCACATAAAATATTAAACAATACTCCTGTTGTAACCATTAGCGGATCTCGCAATATGTGGATTATGGCACAGGAAAAAACCAAAGTTTTACTAAAACAAAACAATGCTGACTTAGTTGGAAACATAGCTTTAGTAGATCGAGTCGGTAATTTAATTAGTGTCATTACAATTGTAGAATGGATGTTCTCTGGAGTGAAAAAGAAGTATTTGGGAATTTTTCCTTTACCAGGAGTTTCAGAAAAAGACATCCATGAATCCTCGAAATTTGGAGCCATTATTGCTTCTAATTTAAAAGAAAACAGCCTAAAAACGCTACAGCCTAAATTAATTGCAAATTCAGCTGTTCGTATTAGTTCCTATTTAGTTACCGTAGACAAAACTGCCAACAAAATTTTTACTAAATGGTCTGGATTAATTTCCGAAAATGATAAAAACAGGAAGGTACTCCTTAAGGTATTTTACATTTATTTATTCCTTGCAATTTGGTTAATATCGCCAATAGTGTATATATTGCACCTTATTACATATCCTATTAAAATAAAAAAAATAAAAAAAGAAACCCTGTACTATCAAGGAGTTTAGATCCCATATTATGTCTGAAGTATATATTACAAAAGCCGCAAAATATTTGCCAAATGAAGCTGTTACCAACGATGAAATGGAAAGCTATTTGGGCCTTATCAATGATTCTGTTTCCAAAGCGAGACGAATTATCTTGCGCAACAACAAGATTATAAGCCGTTACTATGCAATAGACAAAGAAGGAAAAAGCACGCATAATAATGCTGAGCTAACCAAAAATGCTATTACAAATTTATTTGATGAGAATTTCACTTCGCAAGACATGGAAGTGCTTTCATGCGGAACCTCAACACCAGATGTTTTTTTACCATCTCATGCAGCTATGGTTCATGGATTGTTAAAAAATAAATCGGTTGAATTAAATTCTTCATCAGGAGTTTGCTGTGCAGGAATGAATTCCTTAAAATATGGATTCCTTTCTGTTAAGTCCGGAAATTCAAATAATGCAGTTTGCACCGGATCTGAAAAAGTTTCTTCATGGTTCTTGTCACACAAATATGCCCCAGAAGTTTCTAATCTAAAAACCTTGGAAGAATTACCTATAATCGCTTTCAAAAAAGATTTTTTAAGATGGATGTTATCTGATGGCTCAGGTGCTTTTTTATTAGAAAACAAACCCAGAGGTCCAATTTCATTAAAGATAGAATGGATGGAAGCTTTTTCATACGCATATGAATTAGAAACCTGCATGTATGCCGGAGGAGATAAACTAGAATCTGGCGAAATTAAAGCCTGGAGTGATTACTCACCGGAAGAATGGTTAAATCAATCTGTGTTTTCTATCAAACAAGATGTAAAATTACTAGATGAATTTATCCTGTCAAAAGGTGCAGAAAGTATGGGTATCGCAATGAAAAAAAATAACATCACCGCAGATCAGGTTGATTATTTCATTCCACACGTTTCATCACACTTTTTTGTAGAAGGTTTAAAGAAAAGCCTTGAAGAAAATAATGTTGGAATGGCCGATGAAAAATGGTTTATGAATCTTGCTCGTGTTGGAAACGTAGGTTCTGCCTCTATTTATCTTGCAGTTGAAGAATTGATGAATTCAGAGAAATTAAAAGTAGGCGATCGCATTCTTTTATCAGTTCCGGAAAGTGGAAGATTCTCATTTGCGTATGCTTATTTAACCGTTTGCTAATGAAAACAACTTTACTTTTAGAAAAAGAAGCCGTCGAAAATTTATTACCACAAAAGTTTCCTTTTGTAATGGTCGATAAAATGTTTTCGTTTGATGAAACTTCTTTGGTCGCTGGTTTAAAAATTCAAAGTGAAAATATTTTTTCAGAAAATGGGACTTTTCTAGAAGCTGGATTAATAGAACATATGGCACAATCCGTGGCCCTACATACGGGGTATGTCTTTTTCTTAAAACAAGAAAAAGCCCCAACAGGATATATTGGTTCTATCAAGCAAATTGACATAAAGAAACTGCCAAATGTTAACGACGAAATTCAATCAACGATAACAATTATACAAGAATTTGCTGGGATAACACTCGTAGATATCGTTACAACATTAAATAATGAAGAAATCGCCAACGGTCAGATGAAGACCGTTTTGGCCAAATAATAAAGCCAATGGACACTTTAGTAGACATACGAAATTATCTCCCGCATCGTGAGCCCATGCTTATGGTGGATTTAATTCTTACGATAGATGCTCAAAGTGTCGAAACAATATTTTTGATAAAAGAAGACAATATTTTTGTTGACAAGAATACTTTTATCGAAGCCGGATTAATCGAGAATGTAGCACAAACCTGTTCCTCTATTGTAGCGCAAAAATATTTTGCCAATCCGGATGGAGAAGAAAATGTAAGTGTTATTGGTTTTATTAGCACGCTGAAAAACCTTAAAATATACGAATTACCCAAAGTGAATAATAGCATAATTACACGAGCAACTTTGGTTTCTAAATTTGCCGGAGACGATTATACATTATGTACTATGAGTTGCGAAAGTTTTTACGAAAATAAAATGCTTTTAGAATGTGAGATTAATTTGTTCATTCAAAAAACAAATCCAATCATGCAATAATTTAAACATGGATTTTAAAAAAAATATTATTTCATGTTTTAATACGAATAGTCATTTTTGTTGGAAAATCTTTTCCTTTTTTGGTATTTCACTTTCAACCCTCATAAATATTGTGAAGGTGATATACACCGATACATTGATGGTGATTTAGGATTATTCAAATGTATTGTATCGGTCTATTTGCTGAAATGATTTATTTATTATTAAAAAAACTGGCTTTTGCAAATTTGGAGATTTTAACAATTCTTGCTTTTATAATAGCCGCTTTTATGTTCGGAATATCATAGTTTAAAAACAATATGGAAAAAGAAAAAGTACCACAAGACCAAGGGAATCTAACCAAAAACAATATGAAGGAGCTAGTATATGCAACCGATGAAAACGGCAATTATACTACCGCTTTAAGTACAGGTTGGGAACCTAAAACTATTGCGCTTTCTAATTCTATCGACGAAATAAACGAACGAATCGCCGATGCTAAATTGCAAGTAAAAAATGGAGAAGTAAGCCCTATTTGCTATTTTATGGAATTGAACCGAATGGATTTGCTAATCCTTTCTAATTATGTTGGTATGTGGAAATGGCGCGTAAAAAGGCATTTTAAACCTGCTATCTTTGCAAAATTAAATGACCGGATTTTACAAAAATATGCTGAAGCCTTTTCGATTTCAGTATCCGAATTAAAAAAATTTAAAACAGATTAATGCAAACTACTTTTACACATCATCAATCGGCACATTGCGAAAATGGGGTAGCTTCGAACTTGCTAAAAAACAATGGTTTAAATTTAAGTGAACCTATGATTTTTGGAATTGGCTCAGGACTCTTTTTCGTGTACCTGCCCTTTATAAAAGTTAATTATGCTCCTGCGATAAGTTACAGAACTCTCCCGGGACAAATTTTCAGGAGAGTAGCCAATAGATTGCATTTAAAAATAAAAAGACAAAAGTTTTCATCCGTTTCAAAAGCAAACCA
This sequence comes from Flavobacterium sp. ALJ2, assembly GCF_015594725.1. GTDB lineage: Bacteria > Bacteroidota > Bacteroidia > Flavobacteriales > Flavobacteriaceae > Flavobacterium. The sequence continues at coordinate 29,398 of NZ_JADNRC010000012.1, forward strand.
AGCTTTGGATGAAAATCTAAAAAATAATATCCCAACAGGATTACAAGTCGGTGTATATAATTTAAGTTATTTTCCAGATGAATATCGTTTTCATTTCAATGCACATAATTTAGTCGTTTACGGAAAAACCGATACCGATTACCTTATTAGCGATCCGGTAATGGAAACTGTTACTACCCTTACACATGATGAATTAGACAAAGTCCGTTTTGCCAAAGGTGCTTTTGCTCCAAAAGGGCAAATGTATTATCCCATTCATATTCCTGAGAACGTTGACTTAAAAAGTGCGATTATCAAAGGAATAAAAAATACTTGCCGTGATATGCTTGCGCCAATGCCAATTATTGGTGTTAAAGGAATAAAACTAGTTTCGGGGAAAATCCGAAAGTGGCCCATTAAGCATGGAACCAAAAAAGCCAATCATTACTTAGCACAGATCGTTCGAATGCAAGAAGAAATAGGAACTGGTGGTGGAGGATTTCGTTTTATATATGCTGCTTTTTTACAAGAAGCAGCTGTTATTTTAAACAATGAAGATTTAAAAATCCTTTCGAAAGAAATGACACAAATTGGAGATTTATGGCGCGATTTTGCTGTAGAAGCTTCAAGAATCTACAAAAACAGAAGTGCCAAAAATGATGCTTACAATACTATTGCCGACCAGCTTTTGGACATTGCCAATAGAGAAGAAGTATTTTTTAAAAAATTAAAAAAAGCAATTAGCTAAATATATTTTGCAACCCATTATTCAAATAACAGCACTCTCTAAAAAGTACAAAAATGCAGAAATGTATTCTTTGAACGAGTTAACGCTTACTATAAACGAAGGACAGATTTTTGGTTTATTAGGCCCAAATGGCGCAGGGAAAACAACATTAATTTCCATGCTTTGTGGTTTGGTAAAGCCTACTTCGGGTTCTTTTACAATTAGCGATATGGCATATGCTACCAATGCTAGCAAAATAAAAAAAATTATTGGTGTAGTTCCTCAGGAATATGCCCTATATCCTACCCTAACAGCTAGAGAAAATTTACATTATTTTGGGAGTATGTACGGTTTAAAAGGACAAGATTTAAAAGACAAAGTAATCGAAACTTTGGATCTTTTGGGTTTACTGAAATTTGCCGATAAACGCATCGAAACCTTTTCGGGTGGAATGAAAAGAAGGATTAATTTAATTGCAGGTATATTACACAATCCTAAAATTATTTTTCTGGATGAACCAACAGTAGGTGTAGATGTCCAATCGAAAAATGCGATTATTGATTACCTAAAACACCTCAACCAAAACGGAACTACTATAATCTATACTTCTCACCATTTATCCGAAGCAGAAGATTTTTGTAGTGATATTGCGATTCTTGACCAAGGAAAAATTTATGCCCAAGGCACCCCGTCTGGATTAATTTCGAGTACAAAAAATGCCCAAAATCTTGAGGACGTTTTTATTTCATTAACTGGTAAAGAACTGAGAGATGATATATAAACTATGGATGTCCGTCGTGAAAGAATTCCTTTTACTGAAAAGGGATTTAGGAGGATTAATCATTTTATTTGTGATGCCTTTGGTACTTGTTATCACCGTAACTTTAATTCAGGATAGTACTTTTAAAACCGTAAGCGATTCTAAAATAGAAATCCTTCTCGTTAATAACGACAATGGTTCTGTAGCCAAAACGGTTTATGATAATTTACAAAAAAGCAACTTATTTACAGTAGTTACACAAATCAACAATATTCCTTTAACCGAGACAGTTGCCAAAGAAGCCGTTTATAAAGGAAAGTACCAATTAGCAATTGTTATCCCCCAAAACTTAAGCAAGGATTTACAAGCAAAAATAGATCAGAATGTACAAAAAATAGTAAGCAGCATCGGTTTAACTGATACACTTGCTCAGGCAGAAGCTCCAAGAACAATTAACCAAAAGGAAGTAAAACTATACTTTGACCCTGCGGTACAAATAAGCTTCAAGAATGCAGTCATGAACGCTATTGATAAAATGATTTCGCAAATAGAAACACATTCTATATACACCGCATTCCAAGAACAATTAGGAGAAGGAAGTGCCAGTTTTGAACAAAAAAGTTTTATCATATTCAAGGAAATAGTACCAAGAGTAAACAATAAAGAAGTGTTACCAAATTCGACACAACATAACGTACCTGCCTGGACACTTTTTGCCATGTTCTTTATTGTAATTCCGCTTTCGATTAATATCGTAAAAGAAAAAACACAAGGAACATTTGTTCGATTATTAACAAATCCGGTTTCAAATCGTGTTGTTATGATGGGGAAAACAATTACATATTCTGTAATTTGTATGATTCAGTTTTATATGATGGTTGCCGTTGCTGTATTTTTATTTCCAGAAATTGGTTTACCACCACTTAATATCGAAGGACATTTATTCTTAATGAGTATCGTTGCATTATTCTCAGGATTTGCCGCAATTGGTTTCGGAATTTTATTAGGAACTATTGCTAAAACACAAGAACAATCGGCTCCGTTTGGCGCAACAAGTGTAATTATTCTGGCAGCAATTGGTGGGGTTTGGGTTCCTGTTTTTGCAATGCCAAAAATCATGCAAATCATCGCCAAATCATCCCCTATGAACTGGGGATTAAATGCATTTTATGATGTGTTGTTACGTAACGCATCTTTCTTAGAAATTATTCCAGAAATAGGTTTATTATTTCTGTTTTTTATAATTACCACAACAATTGCCTTAGCATATGATAAGAAGAAAAGAGCAGTATAACGAAGCTATTGCATTAACAGTTACCGAAGAAGTTAGAGTACGCTTTAACGAAACCGATGCACTCGGAATCGTTTGGCACGGCTATTACATAACTTATTTTGAAGATGGTCGTGAAGCTTTCGGGCGCAAACACGGGATTACATACCTAGATGTTGCCGATAGTGGTTATACAACGCCAATCGTAAAATCTATTTGCGAACACAAACTATCTTTACGCTACGGCGATGTTATTCGGGTAGAAACTAGTATTGTCGATACACCAGCCGCTAAAATAATTTTCAGATTCAAAATTTTCAATACCAATAATGAGATTGTCTGCACAGGCGAAACCACTCAGGTGTTTTTAAATAAAGAAGGGAATTTAATGCTTACCAATCCTCCATTTTATGAAGAATGGAAAAGAAAAGTAGGATTATTGAAATAGAAATAAACACGATTCTCACCTGCAAAGTTTCAAAAACCTTACAGGAATAAAATAATAAAAATGACAAAAGCAGTATACATCACGCAAACCAATTGTATCACACCATTAGGATTTAATGTTCCATCAAACATTGAAGCGATCCTTAATGGTCAATCGGGTATTCAGTTGCATGAAGATCTGTCTTTAATGCCAAATCCTTTTTATGCTTCGATTATAAAAAACGAGAAACTAAATACCGCTTTCGCGAAAGTTAGTTCCGAAACCAACTATTCGAGATTAGAGAAAATGATGATTTTGGCTTTAGAGCCAATTATCAAAAAATCAAAAATAGATTTAGATTCAAAGACCGCTTTAATACTTTCGACAACAAAAGGAAATATCACTGCGCTAAAAAATGATTCACCAGAGAATTTTCAGAATGCACATTTGCATACTTTAGCGCAGACAATAGCCGATTATTTTGAATTTAAAACCCAACCAATAGTAGTTTCAAATGCTTGTGTATCTGGAATTTTAGCCGTTTCGGTTGCCAAAAGACTACTACAAAGCGAACTTTACGACAATGTTTTTATTGTTGCTGGCGATGAAGTTTCAGAGTTTGTTTTATCAGGTTTTAATGCTTTTCAGGCAATGAGTAACTTACCATGCAAACCATATTCTTTAAACAGAACTGGTGTAAGTCTTGGCGAAGCGGCAGCAGCAGTTTTAGTTTCGGCGGAAGCCAAAGACGCAAAAATAAAAGTTATTGGAGATAGTTCTATAAACGATGCCAATCATATTTCGGGTCCTTCAAGAACAGGAGAAGGTTTGTACCGAAGCATACAAAATGCCTTAAACGAAGCACAAATAAAGCCAGAGAATATCGATTATATCTCGGCTCACGGAACCGCAACTCCTTTTAATGACGAAATGGAAGCCATTGCTTTCAACCGATTACAAATGGGGACTGTTCCTGTAAATAGCATGAAAGGTTTTTATGGTCATACCTTAGGCGCATCAGGATTATTAGAAACAGTAATTGCGATTGAATCTGTTCTTCAAAACAAGCTTTTTGTTTCCTTAGGTTTTGATGAATTAGGCGTAAGTCAATCAATAAATATAATTGAGAAAAACGAAGATAAAAACATCAATACATTCCTTAAAACAGCGTCTGGTTTTGGAGGTTGCAATACGGCTGTGGTTTTTGAAAAGGTATAAATATGAAAAAATTAAGTAGTAAAGAACTGAGTTCCTTTTAATTATTTCTCGTTTAAAATGGTACCAACAATTTTAATAATCTTGTTTTTTTTAAACTTGCTGGTCTTACAAAAACATTGTAGAAAACACAGTATCAACAAGTACTTTTGATAAAAAAGCTTTTCTGTTTTAATTGTGGATATTTTTCGTAGAATTTCATAATCAAAAATTTAAAAGGATACAAAAATTAAAATTATCACTAACTAATGTTAGTAAATTAAATAAATGACTCAAAACAAAACATACATATACGATTATTGTACGATTCAAAACAACGAAATTGTTTTGAATGGAGCTTCTGTATTCAAAACAGAACCAACTTCATTTGCTGATTTTTCAAAACAAGCATATCGCAATTTTGAAATTAATTACCCTAAGTTTTTTAAAATGGATTCTTTAAGCAAACTTGCTTTTTTAGGAGCCGAATTACTTTTGAAATCAGAAATAGAAAACAATACTGCTTTGGTTTTATCCAATAAATCATCCAGTTTGGATACCGATGTAAAGTATCAGGAATCAATATCCGACAAAGAAGACTATTATCCAAGCCCTGCAGTTTTTGTTTATACGCTGCCAAACATTTGCCTAGGCGAAATTAGTATTCGTCATCAACTAAAAAGTGAAAATTCTTTCTTTATATTTGACGCCTTCAATCCGGAATTTATGACCAGTTATGCTGATACGCTTTTGCATACCAATAAAGCCGAAACGGTACTTTGTGGATGGGTTGAATTTTTTAATGAAGAATATAAAGCTTTTCTTTGCCTGATTGGTAAAGAAAAAAACCAAAAATACCAAAACGAAACGATAGAAACATTATATAACAAATAACAATGGACACATTAAAATTAGAATTAAAAAATAAAATTATTACTGTTTTAAACCTTGAAGACATCACCCTTGAAGACATTAATGACAATGACCCTCTGTTTGGAGATGGCTTAGGTTTAGACTCTATCGATGCTCTAGAATTAATTGTTATCCTAGATAAGGATTATGGAATTAAATTAGTTGACCCAAAAGAAGGAAAAGTAATTTTCCAATCAATTGAATCAATGGCTGCCTACATTACAGCTAATAGAACAAAATAAGTATAGATTATTGTTTTTTTCGACTATCCTCTAGTTTTTATCTCAAAAATCTAAGTAAGTTTAAAAATCCAACAATTCAACAATCTAAAAATCCAACAATCTAAAAATGAACAGAGGAGTTGCTATAACTGGTATGGGAATAATATCTTCAATCGGAAATTCGGTTGAGGAAAATTATATTTCATTAATAAATAACAAAATTGGCATTACAACTATCGAGAACATTTCGACAGTTCATGCCGATGTTATTAAGGTTGGTGAAATAAAAAAAACCAATGCAGAATTAGTTGCTCAATTACAACTAGACGAAGAAAACAACTTTTCTAGAACAGCTATGCTTGGCGCGATTGCTGCCAAAGAAGCTGTTGCCAATTCTGGAATCACATCTATTAACGAATATAAAACGGGATTAATCTCGGCAACAAGTGTTGGCGGAATGGATATGACCGAAAAATATTATTACGATTATTTCGAGAATCCTGAAGTAAGAAAATATATTGTTAGCCATAATTGTGGTGATATAGCTCAAAAAATTGCCGATGAACTTGGATTAAAAGGCATGGTTACAACAATAAGCACTGCTTGTTCTTCGGCTGCAAATGCAATTATGCTTGGTGCAAGATTGATAAAAACCGGAAAACTTGATCGTGTAATTGTTGGCGGAACTGATGCTTTGGCAAAATTTACAATCAATGGTTTTAAGACTTTAATGATATTATCTGATGGTTACAATAAACCATTTGATGATGAACGTAAAGGATTAAATCTTGGTGAAGCTGCTGCTTTTTTAGTTTTGGAATCTGATGAAATTGTAAAAAAAGAAAATAAAAAAGTACTCGCTCGAGTTTCGGGTTATGGCAATGCCAATGATGCTTTTCATCAAACAGCTTCGTCAGAAAATGGTGATGGTGCTTATCTTGCCATGAAAAAAGCATTTGATGTAGCCGCTTTAAACCCAAGCGAGATAGATTATATAAATGTTCACGGAACAGCAACTCCTAATAATGATTTATCAGAAGGAAGAGCCGTTCTTAGAATCTACGACAAACAACCTGTTCCAGATTTTAGCTCAACTAAACCTTTTACGGGACATACGCTGGCAGCAGCAGCAGCAATTGAAGCCGTTTATAGCGTACTTGCTATTCAGAACAATGTAGTTTTCCCTAGTTTGAATTTCGAAACTCCAATGCAAGAATTTGATCTAACGCCACAAACAACTTTAAAACATAAAAATATCGAACACGTATTATCCAATTCATTTGGGTTTGGTGGCAATTGTTCTACTCTTATATTTTCTAAAAACAAATGAAAAAAACATATATAAATGGTACAGGTTGTCTTTCAGCTCAAAAAACATTTGATACTGTTTTTTTAGAAGATGCCCAATGGAATAAAGATGACAATGTTTTATTTCTAAAAAAGCCTGTTTACAAAGATTTCATTTCTCCAATTGCAAGCCGAAGAATGGCAAATGGAATTAAAAACGGAATCGTAGCTTCGGCTTATGCCATGAAAGAAGCCAATGTTGCGAATATTGATGCAATTATTACCGGAACAGGAATGGGTTGCATCGAGGATTCAGAGAAATTCTTAAAGGCAATTATCGATAATAATGAGGAGTTTTTAACACCTACCGCTTTTATACAATCTACACACAATACAGTTGGAGCACAAATTGCTCTTACATTGCAATGCAAGGGATATAACTTTACTTATGTAAATGGTGCAATCTCTTTTGAGTCGGCTCTTCTAGATGCTAAAATGCAAATAGAAGGAAATGAAGCAAACTCAGTATTAGTAGGTGGAGTTGATGAAAATGGTGATTATACAATATCGCTTTTTAAATTAGCTGGTTATATAAAAGCAGATCGCGATGAACCTTACCAACTTTTAAATGAAACTACAAAAGGGTATATTTATGGTGAAGGAGCTAGTTTCTTTGTTTTAGAAAATGAAAAGAAAGATACTACCTATGCTGAGCTTCTTGATATAGAAATCAAAAACCAACTACAAGAAGATGAAATCGAAGCCGAAATTATTGAATTCCTGAAATCAAATAAATTAGAAATTTCGGATATTGATGCCATTGTTTTAGGTTTTAATGGTGATGTAGAATTTGACACTTATTATACCAATTTATCCGAAAATGCTTTTGTAAATACACCACAGATTTTTTACAAACATTTAAGTGGGGAATACAATACAGCTTCGGCATTTGGATTATGGGTTGGTTCTAAAATTATTAAAACACAAACAATTCCAGAACTTATTAAAGTTAATTCATTAGAAAAATCAACATACAACACCATTTTATTATATAACCAATTAAACGGTAAAGACCATAGTTTTACATTAATTTCAAAATGATACCCCACAAAAAAACTTCCTTGTTTTTTATCATCATATTGCTATTGTTGCTTCTTACGAAACTTTATATAGCAATCAATTTTTGGTGGTTTATCCTAATTGGAATAATCTGGCTTAGTATTGTGGCGATAAATTCGGCGCGAATAAAATCCAACTATCATGTAAGAGCGTATTGCAATAACCCATCATTAACCAAAAAAAAAATCGCATTAACTTTTGATGACGGTCCAAGCGAAATCACACTGGAAGTTCTGGATGTTTTAAAAAAATACGATATAAAAGCTACTTTTTTTTGTATTGGAAAAAATATTGAGAAACATCCCGAAATTATAGAACGTATCTTATCCGAAGGCCATCAAGTAGGAAATCATTCTTATAGCCATTCTCGTTTTTTTGATTTTTACAATACCAAAAAAATCCTAAAAGAACTGGAGAAAACTGATGTATTGCTGGAGAAATTTACTGCAAAAAAAATTAAGTTCTTTAGACCTCCCTATGGCGTAACAACTCCATCGATTCGAAGAGCTTTAAAAATAAGTAAACATAGCGTAATAGGTTGGAATATTCGATCATTCGATGGTGGAATTAAAGACCAAAAAATAATTTACAATCGCATTATAAAACGAGTTTCTCCAGGCGGAATTGTACTTTTGCATGACACAGCTACACATTCAGTTTTGGTCTTGGAACAGTTTTTGCAATTTTTGCAACAAAACAATTATACCGTAATTTCGGTTGAAAAACTTTTGAATCTTAAAGCATATGAAGACTAAAATATATTTATTCATTTTAATTTTGAATCTGTTTACAATGAACTTGTTTGCGCAAGAACAAAAAATGCCTGATAGTGAAATTGCTGCTTTCAAACAATCTGTGAATGCAGTTTCCAAAAAAATTAAAACATTAAGTACCGATTTTGTACAATACAAACATCTTGATTTTCTATCAAAAGATATTGAAACATCTGGAAAGATGATTTTTAAGGAGCCTAACTTATTACAATGGCAATACAAGAAACCATATAATTATAGTATTGTTTTTAAAAACGGTAAAATCCTGATTAACGACGAAGGCAAAAAAAGTGCTGTCGATATTGGTAACAGTAAAATCTTTGGTCGAATCAATAAACTAATTGTTGGTAGTGTTAGCGGAGATATGTTTGATGATAAAGAATTTAGCATCAGTTATTTTAAATCAAAGAGCCAGAACATTGCCAAATTTATTCCAAAAGATGTAACTTTAAAAAAATACATCAAGCAAATAGAATTAACTTTTGATAAAGAAAGCGCAACAGTAGTTCAGGTAAAACTCCTTGAATCATCTGAAGATTATACTCGAATTGTACTTAAAAATAAAGTGATAAATGCAAAAATTGACGACTCCATTTTTACTAATTAATTGTTTTTTAGTACTTTTTCTGTTTTCTTGTAGTCAAAAAATAACGAAAAATTACACTTCAAAAACATTAGATAAAACAACTTACGAAGCACCTTATTTTTCTAATCCCGAAATTGATTATGTTTACAAAGCAAACATAACCGTTTATGGTCACGAACTATCTGGAATTTTTATTGCTAAGAAAATAAATGACACTACACATCGAGTTGTTTTTACAACAGAATTTGGTAATAAATTATTAGACTTTGAAATCTCCGAAACTAATTTTAAAGTCAACTCAATAGTATCTGAATTAGATCGAAAAATTCTTATTTCGACCTTAAAAAAAGATTTTCGATTACTCCTTAAAAAGAACCATATAATCGAAAAACAATTTGAAGATCAAACAAATACCATCTATCAATCTAAAGATGGTAACCGCTATAATTTTATATTTTTATCTAAAGAAAATAAAAAGTTAGAAAAGATAATACATGCTTCTTCAACAAAAGAAAAAATAACGATCCGTTTTAGTTCAGAAAACAATATTTTTGCAGAAAAAATAGAGATTTTACATCAAAATATAAAGTTAAAAATAGAGCTGAATTATTTTAAATCAGAGTAAAATTTAAACTAATCATTAAATTAAATCAGAATGAGAAAATTAACCTTAATTGCATTTGTATTTTTTATCGGCCTAACAGAATCTCATGCACAAGTAACTGTAAGTCCCGGAATTCGTGGTGGTTTAAATGTTTCAAACCTTTCCAATTTTGGATCTAGCGATGCAAAATCAGATTTTTATGTAGGCGGATTGGTAGCCATCAAATTCAATAGATACTTCACTCTTCAACCAGAATTAACCTATACAAGACAAGGAGCTGAGGCACGTGAATATTCAATGGGATCATTTAGATCAAGTAAAGTAAAATACGAACTAAATTATATTTCATTAGGTGCAGTTGCTAAATATCATTTTGCTGGAGGTGGCTTTCATATATTAGCTGGTCCATCTGTAGATTTTAAAACAAGTGATAATTTCCCTTCATACGACTACAACCCTGTTGGAGTTGATGTTGCTTTTGTTGCTGGTCTTGGATATAGTTTGCCAAATGGTTTAACCTTTGAAGCAAGATTTAAACAAGGATTAATCGATATTTATGGATATGATGGCATAAATAATAACAACGACAATTATTATGATAACATCATTCTAAATACTGTTTTTCAAGTTGGAGTTACCTACACTTTTAAAGTAAAATAGAACAATGAATTATAGGAATTTATTTTTGGCCTTATTCTCGATTATAGGAATATTTCAGGCTCAAGCACAAGTAACTTTTAAACCAGGAATTCAAGCCGGAATTAACATTTCTAAATTGACAGATTCAAATCTTGGAAACAAAACCGATTTTTATATCGGAGGATTTGGAGCTCTGAAACTTTCTAAATTTTATACATTACAACCTGAATTAACATATTCGAGACAAGGAGGTAAAGGAAATCTTTCTATGGGAACCACAACTATTTATGATTCTGCAACAAATAGTTACATCATTACTGATTATGAAGAAGCCAATGTAAATGCATCACTCCAATATATTTCTGGAATAACAATTAATAAATTTAATTTTACTGAGCGTTTTTATGTTTTAGCAGGGCCCTTTTGTGACATACTTATCGCGAATACATTTAAAGTAGATCCTAAAGACAAAGAAAGAAATTTCAATAAAGGACAAGATATAGATTTAGGAATCATCGGAGGATTAGGATACAGTCTGAAAAATGGTGTTTCATTTGAGGCAAGAATTAAAAAAGGGGTAACAAATGCATTTACAAATTATTATACACACGCAACAGATAATACTAATTTAGTTTATCAAATAGGCGCAACATATACCTTTGGAAAATAAAAATACAACTATGGTTTTAAAAGACTTTTATAAAATACTTTCATTAGAAAATACAAGTGATTCTAAATACAATGCTATTATTTTGGTTAATGATAAACATGCTGTTTTTAAAGGACATTTTCCAGACAATCCGATAATGCCAGGCGTATGTATGATCCAGATTATAAAAGAACTTTCGGAAACAATAACCAAAAGTACCTTAATGATGCAAACGCTGAGTAATGTTAAATTTATGGCGTTAATAAATCCCGAAGTTACTCCCGAATTACGTTTAGAATTAGATATCACTACAACCGAAGATGGTTTGGTAAAAGTAAAAAACACCACTTATTTTAACGAAACAGTTGCATTAAAACTAAGTAATATTTATAAAAAAATTTAATTATGAAACTATTTATATCACTGATTTTATGGATGGGTTTAATAAGTACTCCAGATCTAGCTACTATTAGAAAAATATATCCAACTGCTTCAAATTCTGAAACTAGCGCAAAAGATTTTACTGCAAAACTAAATGACATTTCTACTAACGACGAAAATACTCTGGTAGCCTATAAAGCTGCTTCTATCCTATTGGATTCAAAATTTGAGAAAAAAATATCTGCCAAAATGAGTCGCTTTAAAGAAGGAGCCAAGTTATTGGAGAGCACCATTGCAAAAGAACCAAACTCGGTAGAAATTAGAATGATTCGATTGAGTATTCAAGAGAACGTTCCTGGAATTACTGGTTATAAAAAAAACATCAAAGAAGATAGAAAATTTATTCTAACACATTATAAAGACCAAAATAATGCGCTAAAAGAATACCTGAAAAACTTTATCCAACAATCCAAAAGCTTTTCTGATGAGGAAAAGCAAACGGTAAAGTAGTTAAAGAAAAAACAACAAAATGAAACCTATTTTATCTCAAGAAGAACAACTTACCCAAACTAATTTTTGTGTTATTGTACCCACATATAACAATAACAAAACATTAGAAAAAGTTCTTAATTCTGTTTTAACCTACACTAATAATATTATTGTAGTCAATGATGGATCAACCGATAAAACAGGTGAAATTTTGGAAGATTTTCCAGATCTAGTCCAAATTCACCATCCCCAAAACCAAGGAAAAGGAATTGCATTACAAAACGGATTCTATAAGGCAATAGCTTTAAATTACGAATATGCAATAACAATCGATTCCGATGGGCAACATTTTGCTTCGGACATTCCTTCGTTTATTAATTTTATTCAAAACGAACCAAATACATTACTTATCGGAAGTCGTAATATGACACAAGAAAATGTACCTAAAAAAAGTAGTTTTGGAAATAAATTCTCAAACTTCTGGTTTTGGTTTGAAACAGGAATACGGCTTGAAGACACACAATCTGGATTTCGATTGTACCCATTGCAACTAATTCCTGAAAAACATTACACTACAAAATTTGAATTTGAAATCGAGGTTATTGTACGTTCAGCTTGGAAAGGCATTTCAGTTAAAAACATCCCCGTTAAAGTCTTATACGATCCTCTTGAACGAGTTTCGCATTTTCGTCCATTCAGGGATTTTACTCGAATTAGTGTCTTAAATACCGTGTTGGTTTTTATAGCTCTTGTCTATATCAAACCCAGAGATTTAGTCCGAAAAATAAAAAAAAAAGGGCTTAAAAAATTTCTTCTCGAAGATATTCTAGAAAGTGATGAATCTAATTTTAAAAAATCATCTGCTATTGCATTAGGTGTATTTATTGGAATTTCACCATTTTGGGGATTCCAAACGGTATTGCTACTTTTTTTAGCCACCTTATTCAAGCTCAATAAAGTCATTGCTTTTGTGGCTTCAAATATTAGTTTGCCCCCTTTGATTCCATTAATAATATATGGATCTCTAAAAATGGGAAGCCTTTTTGTGCCAAACAATTCTTCCTTGATACAAAATGATTCAATGATACTTTATGATGTTTCAAAAAACGTAACACAATATGTCGTTGGAAGTCTTATTTTAGCCTCCCTAATGGCCTTATTATTCGGACTAACATCATATTTGATCTTGACATTCTTTAATACAAATAAAAAATAAACATGCATCATTATTTCTACGCCATACATCTATTTGTAAACAAGAGAAAATCATTATCGGTTTTTTTGGCAATTGCGATGCTTTTTGTATTTGGCTTTTTTGCTTCAAAAATTAAATTTGAAGAAGACATTACCAAACTTATTCCAACAAATGATAAGGCTGATATTACTGCAAAAGTATTAAAACAACTTAATTTCGCCGACAAGATTACAGTAATTTTTCAGCTTGAAAAAGAGGGAACCGATGAAGACTTAAAAGAAATGGCCGCTATTTTCACCGATAGTATTGCCAAAACTTGCCAACCTTATATAACTGCTGTACAAGGAAAAATAGATGAAGAGAATATTCAACAGACTATTGATTTTGTTCACAATAACGTCCCCCTTTTCTTGGATGACAACGATTATATAGCCATTCAATCCAAATTACAACAGGATAGTATTGCAGCAACTGTACAAGGAAATTACAAATCGATAATTTCTCCTTCTGGGTTTATCACCAAAGATTTTATATTACAAGATCCATTAGGAATTTCATTTATAGCCTTAAAGAAATTACAACAATTAAATGTTGGTGATGATTTTACCCTCGATAATGGTTTTGTAATGACCAAAGACAAAACGAAATTGTTGTTGTTTATTACTTCTAATCTGCCTTCGAGCGAAACAGAAAAAAATTCTGTTTTTGCTGCAAAACTCAATACCATAAAAGACAACTTAAATAAACAATTCAAAACAAAAGCTTCAGTTAGTTATTTTGGATCTGCACTTATTGCTGTAGCAAATGCCAATCAGATTAAAGGCGATATTGTACTTACTACAACTATTGCAATGATTACACTAATGCTTATTTTGATTTTATTTTATCGTAAAGTATTTATCCCATTAATCATTTTTCTTCCAACGGTATTTGGAGCACTATTCGCCGTTGCATTTTTATATTTTGTAAAAGAACGAATTTCGGCAATTTCACTCGGAATAGGCTCAATTCTTTTGGGAATTACAATAGATTATTCCATTCATATCCTTACACATTACAAACATAATAGTGATGTAAAAACCTTGTACAAAGACATCACAATGCCAGTAATAATGAGTAGTTCAACTACTGCTGTTGCTTTTTTATGTTTACTTTTTGTAAAATCAGATGCACTAAACGACTTAGGGATTTTTGCTGCAGTAATTGTAATGGCATCGGCATTTTTCTCACTTCTCATTGTGCCACATTTATATAAACCAAAAGAAAACAATTTCGAACACAAGAAAAATGTGATTGATAAATTGGCTCATTTTTCATTTCATAACAATAAATTCCTAATTGGTTTTTGCGTACTTATTACCATCGTTTGTTGTTTTACTTATAACGATGTTGGATTCAACAACGATTTATCACAACTTAATTTTGTTCCAGAAGAAATTAAAGCTGCTGAAAAAAAACTTGAAGAAAGCACAACAAGTTTAACTTCTAAAACAATTTATCTGGCTTCTTACGGAAATAGTATGGAAGAAGTCTTGCAGAAAAACAGTCAGCTTTTTAATGCTCTCGCAAAAGACAAACAACAAAACAAAATCCTAAATTATAGTTCCGTAGGAGGAATTATGCTTTCGCAAAAAGAACAAAAGCAAAAAATAGATAAATGGAATTCCTTTTGGGATGCCAATAAAAAACAGCTTTTAAAGTCTAAATTAATAAGTGAAGGTGCCAAACTAGGATTTAAACCCACAACGTACACTGCATTTTTTGACCATCTTGATGCTCACTTTAAACCTATTTCCTATCAGGATTATTTAAAGATAAATGCTTTACAATTACAAGAATTCATTAGTGAGAAAAATGGATTTTTTACCATTTCGACATTAGCAAAAGTTGCACCCGAACAACGTGATGCATTTGTAAAATCAGCTTCTGCCAAAGATGGTTTACTGGCAATCGACCGTCAGCAAATGAATGAAACCTTTTTTAGTACACTTAATACCGATTTCAATTCTCTTGTAAATTATTCATTTGTTGCAGTAATTCTTATTCTATTCTTCTTTTTCAGAAGAGTCGAATTGGTAATCATAAGTTGTATTCCGATTGCATTAACCGGAATTGTAACTGCTGGTATCATGGGGATTTTTAACATTCAACTGAATATTTTTAGTATGATTGTATGTACTCTTATTTTTGGCCATGGTGTCGATTTTAGTATTTTCATGACAAGCGCATTACAGAAAGAATATACTACCGGAAAGAATGAAATTGCAATCTATAGAACATCAATCATTCTTGCGGTAATAACAACCATCCTAGGAATTGGCGCATTAATATTTGCCAAACATCCTGCATTACAATCTATCTCATCAATCTCGTTGATTGGGGTTTTTGCAGCGCTAATTATTACGTTTATCTTCTACCCGATTCTATTCAAATTATTCTTGTCTAATCGTCCTAAAAACGGAAAAGCACCATTCCAACTTCGTTCCTTGATAAATGGTATATTCTCATTTTTGTATTATGGTCTTGGCGGAATTTTAATGTCTGTATTTTGCTTGACAATTATGAAAATTCTTCCTTTAAAAGAGCAAACAAAAATGAACGGTTTTAGATATTTGATTTCAAAATTCATGAAATCTGTTTTATATACAAATCCTTTTGTAAGCAAAAATGTAATTAATATTCATAACGAAAAATTCGAAAAGCCAGCCGTAATTATTGCCAACCATTCTTCCTTTTTAGATATCCTAGCAGTTGGAATGCTGAGCCCAAAAATCATTTACCTGGTAAGCGACTGGGTTTATAATTCTCCTATTTTTGGAGCTACGGTAAGAAAAGCAGGTTTTTATCCCGTATCAGAAGGTCTTGAAGGGGGTCTCGAACATTTACGCAAAAAAATAGACGAAGGATATTCCTTAATGGTATTTCCTGAAGGAACTAGATCCGAAAGCAATCAAATAAAACGATTCCACAAAGGGGCTTTTTATCTTTCAGAACATTTTAATCTGGACATTATTCCTGTTTTAATTCATGGTACATCTGAAGCCTTACCCAAAGGAGATTTCATTATTTATGATAGCGCTATAACAGTTTCTATTCTAAACAGAATTACTCCTGAGAATCTTTCTTTTGGAAAAAACTATACAGAAAGAACAAAACAAATAAGTGCTTTTTTTAAAGCCGAATTTCATAAAACACGTCAAAATCTTGAAGGTCCGGATTATTTCAAAAAAATGATTATTAATAGTTTTGATTACAAAGAATCGGAGATAATTAATAGTGTAAAGAAGAATCTAAAAGCAAATTCAGAAACCTTTCATCTATTAAATAAATACATAAAACCAAAAGCCAGAATATTGCATTTGAGTAATGATTACGGTGAGCTAAATTTATTATTAACACTACAGGAACCGGAACGAAAAGTTGATTCTTTTACAACCGATGAAGAAAAATATGCGGTTGCAAAAACCAATTATATCGTTAAAAAAAGAACAATTCATTATCTAGAAAAAATCGAAACTGCACTACAAAAACAATATGACGTCGTTTTAATTACTGATGGAAATTACAGTACAATTATCGAAGGAATCATACCGATAACTACTTGCTTTATTTTAATAAATAGCAGCAGTTTAAAAAGTACATTGCTTAATTTTGGCTTCACTTGTACTAATGAAGAAGGCAAAATTTTAGTCTTAAAGAAAGAATAGCATGAAAGAACATTATGATGTAGTTATCGTAGGCAGCGGTTTGGGTGGTTTGGTTTCGGCTATTATTCTTGCCAAAGAAGGTTATAGTGTTTGCGTACTCGAAAAAAACAATCAATTTGGTGGAAATCTACAGACTTTTGTGAGAGACAAAACCATTTTTGACACAGGAATTCACTACATCGGAGGATTGAGCGAAGGACAAAACCTATATAAGTATTTCAAATATCTAGGTATTATGGATAATTTGAAATTAAAAAAAATGGATGAAGATGGTTTTGATATCATCTCATTTGAAGATCAAAATAAAGAATATCCACATGCTCAAGGATACGAAAACTTCGTTAACCAATTACTAAAGCATTTTCCTGAAGAAAAAGAAGCAATAGAGAATTATTGTGAAAAAGTAAGAACTACCTGTGATTCATTCCCTTTATACAACTTGCGTTCGGAAGGAAAATACGATAGCGATATCCTGACTTTAAATGCCAAGCAAACCATCGATGAAATAACCGAAAATAAACAATTAAGAGCTGTCCTTGCTGGTTCTAATTTTTTATATGCAGGTATTGAAGATAAATCGCCTTTTTATGTACATGCACTATCTGTAAACTCTTATATCCAAAGCTCTTGGAGATGCATAAATGGAGGAAGTCAGATAACGAAGCAACTCATCAAACAACTCAAAAAATATGGTGGAGAAGTTTATAAATATAAAGAAGTAACGAGTTTTAATGTCGGGAACAACAATGTTACTTCCGTTAAAATGAAAGACGGAAGCGAAGTTTCAGCAACTTATTTTATTTCTAACATTGAACCAAAAACCACCTTGAAAATGGTTGGCGAAGAAAATTTTCGAAAATCATTTTATAGCCGTATTCAAAGTCTCGAAGGTGTAATTTCGGCATTTAGCCTATATATTGTCTTTAAACCAAAAACATTCAAATACATCAATCATAACTATTATCATTTTAAAAATAGTAATGAGGTTTGGACTGCACATGAATACGACGAAAATTCTTGGCCAAAAGCATACATGGCTTCAATGAATGCATCCAAAAAAGACGAAGAATGGGCCGATGGAATGACCTTTATTACCTATATGAAATTTGACGATTTGTTACCTTGGGCTAATACGTTTAATACCACTGCCGAAAAAAATGATCGTGGCGAAAGTTATGATGAATTTAAATCCCGAAAAGCAAGTAAGTTTTTAAAGGAAATTGAGATGAAATTCCCAGAAATAAAAGAGTGCATTCAATCGATACACACCTCCACTCCACTATCTTATCGTGATTATATTGGCGGTCATAATGGTAATATGTATGGTTATATAAAAGATTCTAATAACCCTATGAAATCATTTATTGCTTCTAAAACTAAACTAAATAACTTGTTTTTAACAGGACAAAGTATTAATATGCATGGTGTTTTAGGCGTAACTATTGGCGCCGTTGTTACTTGCTCAGAAATAGTTGGAAAAGAATATTTAGTATCCAAAATCAACCAAGCCTCTGAATAATTTTGATTATGAAAAAACGAATTCTGGTTGTCTTCCTAATCGGTTTTTTGTTAGTGTTTCTTTCATGTGGCACTTCAAAATCAATGCATCATAAGCCAAATATAACAGATTATAATACCGTTCTTCCAATTATAAAAAAACAATCTGATTCGGTATTTTCATCAGGAAACAACTTCTTATTAAAAAACCCGCAAGGTCTTTGGGAACTTTATATAGAAGGAGATGCCTATCAAATTGGTCTTAATTCAGGAGCTTTAACGGACTCTCTCTTAAAAAAACAGGAACGCATATTTTTCTCTAAAATTCAAGATATAGTGCCTTCAAAGTTCAAGCAAAATATGCTTCGGAACTTTTTAAAATGGTACAACAGGAAATTATATCTCAATGTTCCCGAAGAATATCAAACCGAAATTTATGGCGTTTCTCAATATACATCTCATGATTACGATGCAATCGCATCACAGTATTTGCGTAGTTTGTATTTACATGCAGCGCATGATATCGGCCATGCATTACAAGATTTGGCATTAGTGGGTTGTTCCTCTTTTGCAGCTTGGGGAGATAAATCAGAAAATGGAAATTTAATCCTAGGGCGAAATTTTGATTTTTATGTAAATGATGCTTTTGCAAAAGACAAAATAGTAGCCTTTATAAAGCCAAAAACAGGCCATCCGTTTATGATGGTAACTTGGCCTGGGATGATTGGAGCAGTTTCGGGAATGAATCAAGAAGGATTAACAGTAACCATAAACGCTGGAAAATCAAAAATTCCGCTAATCGCAAAAACTCCAATATCTATTCTAACCCGCCAAATTCTGCAATATGCAACCAATATTGATGAAGCAATTGCTATTGCAAAAAAAACAACCGTTTTTGTTTCCGAATCAATAATGGTAGGAAGTGCCAACGATAATAAAGCAGTTTTAATAGAAGTTTCTCCACACAAATTTGGGGTTTATGAAGTTTCAAACAACAACCAGCTTATTTGTTCCAATCATTTTCAAAGTGCTGTTTTAAAAGATGACAAACGAAATAAAAAACAAATTCTCAACAGTCATTCAAAATACCGTTACGATAGAATGGTAGAACTATTTGAAGAAACTCCAAAAGTAAACCCAAAGAAGGCTGCAGAAATACTTAGAAATAAAGAGGGCTTAGAAAATACTAAATTGGGTTATGGCAACGAAAAATCTCTAAATCAATTAATGGCACATCATGGCATCATTTTTAAACCCAAAGAAAAGTTAGTTTGGGTATCTGCGAATCCATATCAATTAGGAGAATTTGTATGTTATGACTTGAATAAAATATTTAAAAAACGAGAGCAAACCGATACAATTGTATCTTTGTCTGAAACAAAATTAAATATTCAAAAAGATCCTTTTTTGGCTACAGCCGAATTTAAAAATTATCAAAAATTCAGAATAAAAGATAAAAAAATAGATTCTTACTTAAATGAAAGAGATACCATTTCCGCGGAATTTATTCAAGAATATCAATCCTTAAACCCTGATTACTGGGTCGTTTATTATAAAGTTGGATTGTATTTTTATCAAAAAAAAGAATATGCTTTGGCGAAAAATTACTTTGAAAAAGCATTAACAAAAGAAATTACAACACTTCCTGAAAAACAGAAAGTTGAAAAGTATATAAAAAAAATTAAAAGAAAATTATAATGATTCCAGAAATAGAAAAAGGTTCTTTAGAAGAAATTAAAAAATTTCAAGAACAAAAATTAGTGGAACTTTTGGTTTACATAAGTCAGAATTCACCTTATTATAAAGCCCTTTTCGAAAAGAAAAACATTGATCTTTCTGCTATTAAAACTCTAGAAGATCTTCAGCTTTTACCCGTTACCACCAAAGAAGATCTTCAAAACAATAATGATGATTTCCTATGTGTACCCATAAATAAAATTATAGATTTCTCAACCACTTCGGGAACTTTAGGTGATCCTGTAACTTTTGGCTTAACCGATGCCGATTTAGACAGATTGGCTTATAATGAGGCTATTTCTTTTGATTGTGCAGGAATTAAAGAAGGTGATATTGTACAACTTATGACTACAATTGATCGCAAGTTTATGGCTGGATTAGCTTACTTTTTGGGATTGCGAAAACTAAAAGTGGGTGTAATTCGCGTTGGTGCAGGAATACCAGAATTACAATGGGATTCTATCTTAAAATACAATCCATCTTACTTAATAACGGTTCCTTCCTTTTTACTAAAACTGATTGAATATGCCGAAAGCCATAATATCGATTATAATAATTCGAGCATAAAAGGGGCTATTTGCATTGGAGAATCCCTGAGAAACCAAGATTTCTCAATGAATATTTTGTCTAAAAAAATCACTGACAAATGGAATATTAAATTGTTCTCTACTTATGCTTCAACCGAAATGAGCACCGCTTTTACCGAATGCGAGCACGAGAACGGAGGGCATCATCATCCTGAATTAATCATTGTAGAAGTTCTAGATGAAAACAATAATCGAGTAAAGAATGGCGAAGCTGGTGAACTTACCTTTACCACTTTAGGAATCGAAGCCATGCCTTTATTACGTTTTAAAACGGGTGATATTGTCCAGTTACACGACACTCCTTGTGCCTGTGGAAGAAATACTTTGCGTGTAGGTCCAGTTATCGGGCGCAAAAAGCAAATGATAAAATACAAAGGAACAACCCTTTACCCACCTGCAATGAATGATGTTTTAAGTGATTTTGATGCTATCGAAAATCACATCATCGAGATATCTACCAATGATTTAGGAACTGACGAAATCCTGATTAAGATTGCTGTAAAGCAGCAATCAGATGAATTATTGCATGCAATAAAAGATCACTTTAGAGCCAAATTAAGAGTAACTCCAAAAATAGAATTTACTTCAAGAGAAATATTAAATTCATTAGTCTTTAACCCAATGAGCCGTAAACCAATTCGGTTTTTTGATAATCGCTAATTTAGGTATAAAGTGGCAAAGATTCAGATTTACAAAGGTTTACATTTGGAAGTCAAAAACCTGTGAACCTTTGCTTCTATGAACCTTTGAACCTCAATTTGGTACAAATTAAACTAAAAGTTGTAATTTTGCAAAAAATAATGAAGATGGTCAAGATTGGCAACATAGAATTACCCGAATTTCCTTTACTACTCGCTCCTATGGAAGATGTGAGTGATCCACCGTTCCGTAGATTGTGTAAAACACATGGAGCAGATTTAATGTATTCGGAATTTATTTCTTCAGAAGGATTAATTCGTGATGCTATTAAAAGCCGAATGAAGTTGGATATTTTTGATTACGAACGTCCTGTTGGAATTCAGATTTTTGGTGGAGACGAAGAAGCGATGGCAATGTCATCAAAAATTGTTACTACTGTAAATCCTGATTTAATCGATATCAACTTTGGTTGTCCTGTAAAAAAAGTAGTTTGTAAAGGTGCAGGTGCAGGAGTTCTAAAAGACGTTGATTTAATGGTCCGTTTAACCAAAGCAGTTATCGATAGTACTAATTTACCTGTTACTGTAAAAACCCGCTTAGGTTGGGATGATAACTCGATAAACATCGATGAAGTTGCCGAACGCCTACAAGATATTGGTGTACAAGCATTAACGATTCATGCAAGAACCCGTGCTCAAATGTACAAAGGCCATTCAGACTGGTCACATATTGCACGTGTAAAAAACAACCCAAGAATTACGATGCCTATCTTCGGAAATGGGGATATTGATAGCCCTGAAAAAGCATTGAAATTTAAAAATGAATACGGTGTCGACGGTATTATGATTGGTCGTGCTGCAATTGGATATCCTTGGATTTTTAACGAAATAAAGCACTTTTTTGAAACTGGCGAACATTTACCCGCACCAACTGTTGCTGATCGTGTAGAAGCCGCAAGAAATCACCTTACGTGGTCGATGGAATGGAAAGGTGAACGCTTAGGAATTGTAGAAATGCGTCGTCATTATACCAATTACTTTAAAGGGATACATTCATTTAAAGAATACAAACAAAAACTAGTTACAATAGACGATCCTCAAGAACTGTTTAATGTAATGAACGAAATCCAGGATGTATATTCTGGATATGAATTTGTTTAAACTATAGATTAATCTTTGACAAAGTTTTGAACTTTAATAAAGATGTTTTCTTTCAAATATATTATCAAAAAAGACCATCAATAGACGGTCTTTTTTTATGTTGTATGATTATTGTTTATTTTACTGCTTCTAAAATTTTAGTTGCAATTTCATTTTGTCCCGTTTCACTGGTAAGATATTCTCTATCCTTATTGTTTGATAAAAAACCCATCAGTAATGTTATTGCTGCACAATTAGAATTTTTCAACACATAAAAAGGGGCTTCACTTATTCTTCTTTTTAAAAGATTATCTCCAGAAACTTCATTAACAATTTTTTCCGCACTTTCTTTCGATTTTTCATAAAACTCAGTTTTAGATGAAATATAGGCATCAACTCCGTTTACCTGAACATTTTTTGAAGCATTAACATGCAATGAAATTACCAAATCAGGATTATGATTATTTATTATTGAAACTCTTTCGCTCAATCCCATAAAATGATCTCCATCACGAAGCAGCACAATTTCTAGATTACTATCTTTATTAAATGCTTTGATTTTCTTTGCAATCGCTTCAGAAATATTTTTTTCCTGAAAACCGTGCATGTCTGCTCCAAAATCATGACCACCGTGACCAGCATCAATTACAATTATTTTTTTCTCTTCAAATGGCTTAAATGCAAAAAGACAAAATAATACTACTGCACTAAGAATTCCTGAAATTTTGATGTTGGTTTTCATACTAATTTAGTTTTGATTTGATTAGTCTATTCCAACGAGAACATTTAAGAAATATTGTACAAATTATACTTTATACTTGAATACGTTTCCATTTACCTTTTTTGTACAATACTATACTTGCCAAAGTTATAGCCGTTTCTGCAACTGGAATAGCTATAAAAACACCAGTTGGTCCCATTTTAAAATGCTTCGCTAATACATATGCTAATGGAATCTGTAACAACCAGAATCCAACAAAATTAACCAATGTAGGCGTCCAGGTATCTCCAGCCCCATTGAAGGTATTTATTAATACCATTCCGATTCCGTAGAAAATATATCCAGAACTCATAATCTGTAAAGCTTCAACAGCTATATTTTGTATTAGAATATCATAGGTGAAAAATGAAACTATATATTTTGCAAAGAAGAAAGTAATAAGCATAATTGTTGCCATAAAAATAACATTGTATTTTGCCGTTGTAAAAACCGATTTTTCGGCACGCTCAATTTGTTTGGCACCTAAATTTTGACCAACCAAAGTTGCTGCGGCATTACTTAATCCCCAAGCAGGAAGAATGAAAAACATCATGATACGCAATGCGGTTTGATACCCTGCAGAACCATGGTCTCCACCAGTTGTAGCAACAAGTTGCGCAAGAAAAATCCAACTACATGATGCAATAACAAATTGCAATACTCCTGGAGCTGCAATTTTAACCAAAGCTTTGATTTGCTTAAAGTCAGGAATAAAATAAGATGAAATAATCTTTAAAACGCCTTTTCCATTAAACAAGTGATACAATTGGTATAATACACCGATACTTCGACCAGATGTTGTTGCTATTGCTGCACCAACTAATCCAAAAGCAGGAATTGGCCCAAATCCATTAATTAAAACAGGGCACAAAATGATATTACAAATATTAGCAATCCAAAGACTTTTCATGGCTATTGCCGCATTTCCTGCACCACGGAAAATACCGTTGATAAGAAACAAAAGCATCACACATAAACTTCCGCCTATCATAATTTGAGTAAATCTATAACCATATTCGGCAGCTTCTACAGAAGCTCCCATGAGTAACAAGATCTCTTTGGCATAAATAAAACCAAAAACACTAATTACACTATTAATTGCAAAAGCAATAATAATGGCTTGCATTCCTGCTTTTGCAGCGGCAACTGGATCTTTCTCCCCTATACGGCGAGCAACAACTGCTGTTGCAGCCATACTTATACCGATTGCTATAGAGTAAACAATGGTAATAACCGACTCTGTTAGTCCAACTGCCTGAATAGCAAAGCTGCTATGCTCCAAGTGGCCAACAAAATATAAATCGACTAATGCAAAAACCGATTCCATAAGCATTTCCAATACCATTGGAATAGCCAGAAGAATCACTGCTTTTTTTATGCTGCCAGATGTATAATCAAAAGATTCATCTCCTTTGATTGCTTGTTTTATTGTTGAAAAAATTCGTGAAAATACACTTTTCTGTATTGTTGTTTCTGTCATGATAATTAAGGATAAATGATAAAATTGTCCAAAACCATATGCTGGCTGGACTTAAAAAATTTGAAGACATCCTAATTATTTGAAAAATAAAAATAGGACTAGGCAGAAACTATCATAACGTTGTGTGTTTTTTAAGACGATAAATATAAGAATTATTATTAAATTTAGAAAAAATCTAATCCAGCAATTTTACACTAACACGTGTACTTGCTATTAATGAAGCTATAAATCCAAGTGAAAAAATAGTTCCTAAAACAATAAATACATTTTCAAGAGTGAAAACAACAGGAAAAGCTAATGTCGAAGTAATCATTATAAGCTCATATTGTTGTTGCAACAAAACTAGAATAACTCCCAGTACAAGACCTATTAATCCTCCAAATACACTGAGTAAAGTTCCTTGTAGTAAAAATATTTTTCGCAAATCTTTAATTTCAGTTCCTAAATTAAAAAGCGTTTTCAAGTTGCTTTTTTTATCCAAAATCATCATAATTAATGCCCCAATCAAATTAAAAAGGGCTACAATAATTACCAACGTAAATATTAAATAAACTGCAATATTTTCAGTATTAAGCATTTTATACAAAGACGCATTAAGTTGTGCTCTGTTTTTTGTAGTAACTTTATTATTGAATATTGTTTGTAATTGTGAATCAATTTTTGATTCGTTTGCATTTGGTTTTAACTTAAATTCGATACCAGAAATCTGATTGGCTTTATACTCCAATAATTCCTGAACTAAACCTAAATCAGCAAAAACATATTTAGAATCCAAATCCTCACTTATTGAATATATTCCTACTGGCAATACATCCGTTTTACTAAACGCTTCTTCTGGGTTTTCAATTGTCCCTTTTCCTGGTTTGGGTGCAAATACCTGCAATGGATTTTCGAAATCTAATATTCCCATTGAAAAGTTCTTCGAAATTCCATAACCCACAACAACCTGATATGTATCTGGTTTTAGCCATTGCCCGTTAAAGAGTTTTTTTTGAATATCATTTACTACTGGATAATTACGATCAACTCCTTTTAAGTAAGTTACTTGTTGTTTTCCATTAAAAATAAACAAAACTCGTTCTTCGATTATTTTAGTATACGAAGCAATACCATCGATCTTTTTAATTTGAGTATCCTGATTTGGTGTAACCATAAATGATTTTCCGTAGGTACTCTCAATTTTTAAATCAGGGTCTATTTCATTTGTAAAAGAAAGACTGAATACTTTTAATCCGCTAAAAACAGATAAAACTACAAACAAAGCCATTGTACCAACAATTATTCCAAGGCTGGCAATACGATTTATAATATTGATAGCATTGTTTTTACTCTTGCTGAAAATATATCTTTTGGCTATGTAAAGGGGGAAGTTCAAGCTATGATTTTCTTCTTTTTTCTAAAAGATCACGATTTTCTATTGGGTTATCTCTATTCGCTAAAGCATTATCTATTTTCTCAATATAGTCTAATGAGTCATCTATAAAAAACACTAAATTGGGTACTTTACGTAATTGCAAACGTACTCGTTGAGATAAATCATGTTTAATCAAAGTCGAATTTGACTTAATTCCTTCCAATGTTTCTTTGGCTTTCTCCTGAGGAAAAATACTTAAATATACTGTTGCCACGGATAAATCTGTAGTTACGCTAACTTTGGATACTGAAATTATCAAATTACTAATTCCATTTTTTCTCACTTCACCTTGCAAAATATCAACCAAATCCTTTTGGATGACACCGCCTATTTTTTTCTGTCTATTTGTTTCCATAATGCAAAAATACTATTTTAAATTTCAATCGATACATTTTCAAATGAACAATAAGATCATTTTTATATTCTTATTTTCTTTAGCACAAATTTCGGTACTCTTTTTTTTATAAAAACCCAAAATTGAGATAATAATTCGCTCGTTACTTCTTTTTACTAAGCTGATTATAAAATCATGTTTTTTGTCAGAAATATTCTATCTCTTTAATGAAGAAATAATAACACAATTTATTATGAAAAAGAGAGAACCAATCAGTCATATAATGACTAAAACTGTAGTAACTGCAAATGATAATGACGGTTTAAGAGAAGTAGTCGAAAAACTTAAAAAAAATACCATTAGACACATTCCAATCATTCGGGGCAAAGAAGTCATTGGTATTATAAACCGGACGGATATAAACCGATTAACTTTTGGTGCTTTATTTGAAGGACAAGAAGAAGCCGATGAAACTATTCTGGATATGCTTACAATTACTCAAGTAATGACATCAAAACCCATTACAGTATCATCAGATACAATAATTAGAGATTTGGCTGAAATTTTTGTGAAAGAAGAATTTCATGCTTTACCTGTAGTCAATAATGGTGAACTCAAAGGTATTGTTACAACAACCGATGTTGTGAGATATTTTTTAGAACAATATCATTAAATCAAGTACAACATAAAAAAACGGGACTTAGCGTCCCGTTTTCTATTACATATTATACAACCAACTCTGCGGATTGTTATACGTTGTGTTTTGAAGTATTGAGAACTTAATAGTTGTTTTTCCCGTTTCCCCACTAGTTCTAATCTTACCTATATTTTGTTTGATGCTCACTTTTTCTCCTTTACTTACAGATACTGAACTTAAGTTTTGATACACTGTAAAATAATCTCCATGCTGAATCATTACTGCTTTATTTATTGGCGATAATACCATAACACTCGATACAACCCCTTCGAAAACAGCTCTTGCATTTGAACCTGATTCAGTTGTAATTTCGACACCACTATTATGAATTACCAATGTATTATAAATTGGATGTGCCTGATCACCAAATCCCAATGAAACAAACCCTTTCTCTACTGGCCAAGGTAATTTTCCTCTGTTGGCTTTAAAGTCAGCAGCAAGTATTTTTGCTTCAGCAGTTAATGCAATTTTTGTATCCGATACAGCAGCAACCGATTTAGTTCCAGTTACTTTTCCTTTTTCGGCGGCAGTCTTGCGATTTGCAGCTGCAATAGCTTCACGAATTAAGCGGTCAATTTGTCTGTCGATTCTTTTTGCTTCCTGCTGTTTACTTTTGGTATCAGCAATAATTTTGTTTTTATCTTTTTTAATCGAGTTAACTAGTTTTTGTTGCTCTTTCTTTTCTGCTTCTAATGCAATACGCTCCTTTTCGTTTTCGGCAATTATTTTTTTCTTTACTTGTCTTTGACTGTCTAATTTTGCATTATAATCGGCTAATTGAACTGATTTTGACTGAATTTCTTCTCCTTGATTTTTTCTAAAACTTGTATATTGTTTCATATACTGTGCACGCTTATATGCTTGCAGAAAATTCTCTGAAGACAACAAAAACATCGCTCTACTTTGCTCAGAACGACTTTTATAAGACTTAAGAATCATCTTGGCATAATCTGCTTTTAATACCTCTAACTCTTTCTTAAGTTTATTAATTTTTGTTTGATTGATATACATATCATTACTCAAAAGCTTCGTTTGCTTTTCGGTAGTATTGATTAGCTTTTCTTTAAGCTTAATTTTGTTAGACTGAACAATGTAAACATTCACTGCAGATTTTTCCTTCTTCTTTACAGATTGTAACATTTTCTCGTTATCTCTAATTTCTTGTTGAATCTGAGCTTTACGTTGTTCCAGTTTTTCTTGTTGCGAATCTTGTGCCCACATCAATGAGGTGGTGCAAATAAAAATTAGGCTTAGGAGAAATTTTGGCATCTTTAAAATATATTTTTGCAAACTTACTTAATTATAATTTTTTTATATCCATTTGGAACACTATAAGGAAAAGAAAGTTCTTCATTAAAAGTAATTGTGTTGTAATTTAAGTTAATTTCTGTTTTCCCTTTTGGCTGAATAGCTTCTATAGCAATGGTTCTAGGGAGTGTTCCTTGATCAAAAGTTTTATTATCACCATATGCAATTTGCATCATAATATTCTTTGACGTTTGTGAAATTTGTTCTTTTTCTAACAAAAATGTATCGGCTTCAAAGAAAAAGGCTTTTTTAATATCTGTCTCCTTAACCTCATCCAATCGATACACTCTATCGATTAGCGTTTCAGTATATTTACCTTTCTTTAAATCGTCGATTGCAGCACCTAATAGAAGGTTTTGAACTTTATTAAAATCTAAATCGGTTCCTAACCATTTACTCAAACTACTAAAATCTCCTTCATAATAAGAGCCTCCTATTTTTTCATAATAGCTCACTGAATCTGGCGTAATTAGAGCCTTAGCCATTGTAATACCCAGAAAACGAATACTTACCAAAATCTGTTCGTCTTTCTTAATTTTTATTTCTGCTGTAACATTCTGACTTTGTTTATCATCTGAATATTTGGCACTGGCTTTAATATATAAAGTCGAAAACTGTAATTTATTATTGTAATGTCCATCGATAATTTTATTCGCAGAAATAAGATTTACCTCTTCTTTATTATCATTCCCTTGTACTACACCCGATTTTGATTTACACGAAACGATAAAAATGAGCAACAATATCATTATATATTTCTTCATCAGAATTTACTTTTTTTGTCTTAATAATTGATTTGCTTTCGCAAAATACGCTTCTTTTTTCTTCATATCCCCTAAACCATTATAAGCTTCTCCTAACTGAATGTTAAAATTTGCTTCTAAAGTTAAATCATCTACAACATAATCGAGCCCCATTTCTAGAACGTCTTTTGCCTTTTTAAATTGTTGTAATTGATTATTAGCCAGACCTGAATAAAAATAAAATTGTGGCTGTGTTGGGAATGTCTCTATCATTACCACCGAACGTTTAGCCATTGGTTCGTATTGCTTGGTTTCGGTATAGGATTGAAGCAAAAGCAAATTAGTTTCGATATCTACTTGTGAAGCCGAATTTACCGACAACTCATAATATTTAACTGCCTGATTAAATTGATTTTTACTGTGATAAAACTTTCCAATTTCTTTTGCGACATCTACATTTGCATCATTTTTAAAATAAATAATTGCTTTGTCCAAATCTGGTGCAAATTGTGGATTCTTACCTACGAAAATTAAAAACTCATTTAAGATTCGATGTTTTATTTTTGAGTCTATTTTAGAATTTGCTAAAACAACATTCATTGCCTGAATTGCTTTTTCTGGTTGGTTTTGATCTAAATAGTTTTTAAAAGAACTTACTTGCGCCCACTCTGATGTTGGAACCGCTTTTTCTAATTGTTGCGTAATCTCCAACACTTTATCAGCATCATTATTCTTTGCATACAATGTGATCAAAGCAATATAATTAGACTCTTCTTTTGGGTTTTTCTTAATCAGATCTACAAGGCTTTCTATTTCAGCATTTTGATATTTTCCTTGTGACAAAATCTGTGCCTTGTATAATTCTCTTTCATCTGATTTTCCAAACTTCTCATTCATTTCATTAATCAGGGAAAGTGCTTTGTCAAATTGAGTTGTAATCATATACAACGAAATCAAATCATCTTTATACTCCTCATCAAACGGAATAATTTTCTGAATTGTTTCTATTGCCAAAGGATAATTCTTAGTTTGATAACAAACATCATAAATGCCCAACCAAAACCATTTATTATTTGGATTTAACTGGATCGCTTTTTCAAACGAACTTTGCGCATTTCTATAGTCTTTTAAAGACAGGTAGTTTTTACCCAATTCAAAATAAACTGTTGCATCATTAGGCTGAAGCTTCTCACACTTTTGCAAAGCAGTAATTGCTTTATCATAATTTTCGATGCCTTTTTGTAATAACGATTCATAAAAAGAGTCCTGAAATTCATCGGTGACCATAGCAATATCTTCTGGCTCTGTTTGAGCCATTATCGAAGCTTGATTTCCAACCAATGCCATGAATACAATTATTAAAACTCTTTTTTTCATTTTTATTATTGCTGTTTTAAGTAAAAACGAACGCTATTAGACTGCTTGTTTATTCTAAAACCGAATAATCACCAATGCTAATACTTGTAAACTTACCATCATAACTAACGTGGTTACCTATCATTGCATTATCTAAATTAGCGTTTTTTATTTGAGTATAGGTTTGCACCAAACTATTTTTAATCGTGCTATCAATTACATGGCATCCTTTTCCTAAAGATACATTTGGACCTACAGTTGCATTTTTCAATACTACATTTTCACCAATATAACAGGGCGGAATAATTGTAGCATTTTCTAATTTTACATCATAATCTACTAAATGTTCTCCGTCATTATGCAAAAACCCTAACATTCTAGAGTTAGTTTCAACAGTAACATCTTTATTACCACAATCCATCCATTCGTCAACGCTACCCGTTTTAAAAACTTTTCCGTTGGCCATCATGGCTTTAATACCATCATTAATTTGATATTCGCCACCGTTTTGAATGTTATTATCTAAAACTATTTGTAGCTCATTTTTAAGAATCTCTATTTCCTTAAAGTAGTATATTCCAATAACTGCCAGATCACTTACAAACTCTTTTGGTTTTTCGACCAATTCTGTGATTTCATTATTAGCATTTAACTTAACTACTCCAAACGCTTCTGGCCGCTCTACTTGTTTTACCCAAATTACTGCATCAGCTACTGGATCTAACTCAAAATCAGCTCTTATTAAAGTATCTGCATAAGCAATTACTGCTGGTCCTGATAAAGATTCTTTGGCACACATAATTGCATGTCCGGTACCCAAAGGTAAATCTTGACGATATATAGATGCTTTAGCACCCAAACTTTGTGCTAATTCTTGTAAGCTTGATACAACATCTTCGCCAAAAAAAGCTTCATCTCCTAATATAAATGCTACCTCTTCAATGGGTTCTTTAAGTATTTTCGCTATATCCTCTACCAATCGATGCACAATTGATTTTCCTGCAACAGGAATTAATGGTTTAGGAATTGTTAAAGTATGTGGTCTTAATCTAGACCCGCGACCCGCCATTGGAACGATTATTTTCATATTCTATAATTTCAAAATTGAATATTCCTAGTTGAATATTCAAACTTATTATTTTACTTATTTTTATTTCTTGATGTTTCCAAACTTTTTACAAATATTGAAATTAGCTCATCATTTTCTTTTATTGCGACGTTTAAATCTAATTCTTCTTTTGAATATAACTCCGCTCTTAAAATGATTTTTAAACAAGAATGAGTCTCTCGAAGTTCTTTTAACACAATAGACATCTTATGAATAAAATCATTTCTAGATTCTGCACTCTGAGCTTCACTATAATTTAATGATGGTGAAGTTCCTGAACGTACAATTTGACCTGACAGATGATTTCCTGCCTTTGTTGCTTTTAAATTATCCGTTATTTTTATAATTTGAACTGCAAAATCAATTAGCCTTTCATGTAAATCAAATTTTTTCACAACTTATAAATTTTAAAGTTGAAATTAAAAAATTTGGAATTTTCAACTTGGAATTTTGAATTTTGAATTCTAAAAACTGCAACTGATAACTACTTTACTCCTGTACTACCAAAACCACCTTCTCCTCTTGAGGTTTCAGAAAGTTCGCTAACTTCAACCCATTCGGCTCTTTCGTGCTTCGCGATAATTAGTTGCGCAATTCTTTCTCCATTTTCAATCACAAAAGCTTCATTGGATAAATTTACTAAAATTACTCCTATCTCTCCTCTATAATCAGCATCAACTGTTCCAGGAGAGTTTAATACTGTTACTCCTTTCTTTGCCGCCAATCCACTTCTTGGTCGCACTTGTGCTTCGTAACCAATTGGTAATTCAATAAAAAGTCCCGTTTTAACGATTGTTCTTTCTAATGGGTTTAATGTTATTGGTTCTGATAAATTAGCACGTAAATCCATTCCTGCCGAAGCTATTGTTTCGTAGTTAGGTAAAGCGTGTTGTGATTTGTTGATAATATTAATCGTCATTTTTATATTTTTAAAGCTAATTGTAAATCTTAAAATTGTTATTTTTTACTAAGTATTCCTTTTATCGTATCCTTTTCATTATGGTAAACGAAATAAATAAACAGAAGAAATAAAGGAATACCCACAAAGTAGTTTTCTCTGAATCCATAAAAAGAAATAATCGAGAATACAATCGAAATCCCTAAATAGGATCCTATTTTTTTCATGTCGTAAGGTATTGGATAATACTTGTTTCCTAAAACATAGGAAATAAGCATCATGCTTCCGTATGCTGAAATCGTTGCAATTGCCGATCCGTAGTAACTGTACTTTGGAATCAATAGATAGTTTAGAACTAAAGTCAATATTGCTCCAACTATCGATATATAAGCGCCGATTCTAGTTTTATCAGTTAGCTTATACCAAACCGACAAATTATTGTAAATGCCTAAGAAAAAGTTAGCCAGAATGATTAATGGAACCACTTTCATCGCTTCCCAATATGCTTTGTTTTCTAATAGAAGTAATTTTAAAATATCCGCAAAAACAATTACCCCCAACAAAATCAAAGATCCTAGAATCACAAAATACTTTGTAATTACGGCATACGTTTGAGGTGCATTTTCATTTTTGGCATGACTAAAAAAGAAAGGCTCTATTCCTAATCTAAATGCTGTGGCAAACAACACCATAAACAATCCCAATTTGTAACAGGCGGAATAAGCTCCAACCTCTGACTTTGCAATATTTTCTGGTAATAAATAACCCAATAATATTTTGTCAAAATGCTCATTAACTGCAAAAGCAAGTCCTGCTACCAAAATTGGCAACCCGTACTTCATCATTTTTTTCCAGAGTACTGGGTCAAATTTTCGTCCAAGCGAAAGATAATTTGGAGATAATACTATAAAAGTTGCTAAACTCGCAAGCAGGTTCGCAATAAAAATATAAGCTATTTGGAAATTTTCAACATATAAATTATCCCAAACTGAGTTAGGATTTTCTGCTGCAAGAGTCGGTAAGTAAATCAAGAAGAAAATATTCAGAACAAGATTCACTATTACATTTCCGATTTTTATTGCTGCATAAACCATTGGACGCTGATTGGCACGAAGTTTAGAAAATGGTACTAAAACCAATGCATCCAAAACTAAAATCCAAACAGAATAGGTAACAAACTGTACATCGACTTCAGCAAGTGTTGCGAGTGTGTTTCTAAAAATTAATGCCGCAAAAAGAAAAATAATTGAGGACCAAAATATAGAAATTGTAGAAGTTGCTATTACATTTTTCTTATCCGGTTCAGAATTATAAAATCTAAAAAAGGCTGTTTCCATTCCGTAAGAAAGAACTACATTAAAGAAAACCATCCACGACAGCACAATAGAAACTTCTCCGTATTCGGCAGTTGGCAAAATACCCGTGTAGAGTCGTACTAATAAAAAACTAAGCATTCGTGGCAGTACAGTTGCAAGCCCGTAAATAGCTGTCTGTTTAAAAAGATTTTTATATAATCCCAAAATAATTGTAGTGATAAAATTTATAAAACAAAAATAACCAATTCTTTGGTTTAATATCGTTTTTGTTGATTCAATAAGAAAATGTTATGATAATTTTATATTAAGTCAACTTATTTTCATCTAAGATTTTCACAAAATGAAACCCCTTTGGGCCATATCCTTGATTATAATAGAACCGATGGGCTGCAAAGTTAGCTGTAAATGCATCTAAAACAATATTAGAACATCCCAAATCAAGTGCTTTTTTCTCAATATAATCTGTCAATAATTTCCCAATTCCTTTTGAACGATGATCAGGATGCACAACAAAATTATCAATCTCAAGATATTTTCCCGACCACAATTTTGTAGAAGACCAGCAACCCGTAATTCCTAAACAAACATCGTTTTCAAAAACAGCAATTTGAGTATAATTATGAGGAACCATTTCCGAAAGATATTGTTCGTATTTATCCAAACCCAAATTAGGATATAAATACTGCATGGTATCAATTTGAGCAACCATTTCGGCAATTGTAGTAAGTTCTTTGATTATAAATTGCATAATACTATAAAAATAGAACCCAAAATTAATCAAAAAAACCGATTAATACTTAAGGTTGTTCTATTCAGAACTCAATTGGGGCTGATTGTTGATGGGCTATTGTTTTATAATACCGATATAAATGATCGTAAATGAGTAGTTCATACATTCTTTGTTTTGATGTATATTGCCTATTTACCATCATATGTATGTGACTCATTAAAAAACTGGATAAAGAAATTTGTAAATTTTCTTTGATTCGTAAAGTCACTTTGTCTATTTGGGTTTGTTTTTCTTGTATTAATTCAAATACTTCAGGATAATCATTTTTAGTTTTACCAGACAGAAATCGATTTATTTCAGGAAACAACTCTCGATACTGTTTATCCATTTCTTTTTTAAGAGTCTTATCTGCTTTAAACTCTTCTTTAAAGGATAATTGTAACTCATCCATTAGCTTTAATTTATTTGCATTTGATAAATGAAATGAATTTAAAAAATTATCAATCGCACAGAAACTAAAAAACAATTGCATTTCGTTAGTTACAAACTCCGATTTTAAGATCAAATATTTTAAGACCATTTCACTATCGTGCCAGAAAATAAATTCAGAATCAATCATTGTGTTCTGTCCGTATCTTTCTATTTCTCTTTTATAAGTATCTGTTTGTACTTTCCAAATACTATTTTGCTCAAGTAATTGATTCAAAACAGGATAAAATAGTGCTATTATCTGAGCTAATTTATTTGGCGAATCGATCAAGAAACGAATTCTTAAATGTTCATCTGAATCTTTATATCGTATAAAAAACCATTCGCTTATTAAATTTCTCTCCTTTAATAGAAAAATAATAGGATATAATTTTTCTATTAAAACAATATCTGCCGTTTTAACTCCTGTATATATTTTATAATACAACCATTCACTCCCTAAACAAAAATCTCTTTTCATTTTTATGTTTGTTCTTTATAGAATGATAAAATAAATTGGTTGGTAAATCCTTCTCCATTGACGTCTTTAACAATAGAATCACCGGAAAACAAAAACTCTTCTAATATAATTTTAGGATAGTTTTGAACTGATTTTAAAAACATTTGAATACCTATTTCTTTTTCTAAATCAAGTAAAAGTGTATTATCAAATTTGACCCAATTTACAAATCGAGGTATATCCCTCTCGTTTTTCCAAATCGTAAAGGCTTCAAATACTCTATTAGCATCTATTTTTAAAAACTGATTTATTTCATTTTTACTCACCATCCATCTCGCTTTCGAAAGAATAACATCTTTGTATAGTACTCTTGGAAAGAAATTATAATGTAAATCTAAAACACCCCAATTAAAACTATAAATAGGTTTTATATCCTGTGATTGCAAATCACATAAAAAATGATAAATAGGCAATGATTTATTAGAATAATCATGGGCATTAGATAAACAAGGAATAACTTCCTTATTGTATTTTTTAGATCGTAAAAAAATCTTGTTTTCTTTTACAGCAATCATCAAATCATTTAAATCGATTGTTTTCTCTTCAGAAGTACCTGGAATAGAAAGATAGGCGATTTCATATTCTCTTAAAACGGGTCTTCGTAATATATTCCCCGTTCTTGATTCTGGAATATGTACCACTTCTGCCAAAATTTTATCCGGATGATTGACTCTTTCTTTTTCAATAATTTCTTTTGTCAAATTATGAATACCACTGTTGCCAATACAAAAACGCCCTAATAATTTTGCAGCACTAACATTGCCAGAAGATTCAATACTAATTACTTCATTTTTAAAAAGTTCAATCATTACCGAAAACGTAGCCGGAGCTTTACCCCAACTGGCATCAAAATCAGGGAAATCTTGTTCCGAAAGCAAAATACTTTTCTCTTTATTCAAAATACATGCTTGTATCTTTTTCTCTATGATATAATCATAAGCACTCCAAGACTGATTTTCTGTTTTGGATGTTGAATTTTGAAAAGTAAACCGTTCTAGTATTTCATGCACATCGTTCATTTCAGAATGCTGAAGATAGCCAATACCAGTTTCTGTATCCAAAACTGTCGTTAAAGGCATTTCTCTGGATTCATATCTTTGAGTAAATGCTTTTATAAAATGAGTCTGATTTATAAATTCTTTTTTGCTTTGAATTCCATTTAAAAACCGAATCGCTTGTAGTACCTTTTTTGGAATCTTTTCGCTTAATACATTTACATCTGTAGTTGTATTTAAATCGGTTTGAAAAAGATGTTTTTCATCATAAGGCAAATCTATTTTTTGAATTACCCTCTTTATTTCTGTATAACTGTCTTCAGAAGGAATTAGACTTTTATCTAATTGTAAGAGCTTCTTTTTAATAATTTGCAGTTGTTTATACTCCTCTTGTAATTCGGGAATGGTATTAAAAATAGTAAATACACTATCCCACTCCTCTTTACCCGTAAGTGTTCCATCTATTTCACTTACAAGAAACTGAAAATCGATTAATTGATAAATAAAACCCAATGCCCCTTCTTTTTCGGAAGAATCATCAATAAGAACTAATACCATTTCATCAACAGTCATTCCTTGTTTTGCATGAAGCAATACCATTTCTAAAAGTGCTGTTTTTCTTAGTGCCGAAATACTATGTTCCCTCTTCGTTTTTACATATTTATATTCTACATAACGATAGAAATCGCCAAGAGCATAAACTGAAGTATTAGGATAATATATAAGATGATTTCTAATTTCTTTTCGTTTCCCAAATTCTTGTAACATTCCTAACCAAAACTGCCTGTCAAATTGCGTAAAACGAGTAAAACTAGCAGGCGATTTAAGAATACTATTTGTTTCTGAATCTATTTTTCCTGTAGTACAACCTGCAAACAACCCAAAAGGAGTACAGCGTGCAGCCATTCTGGCAATATATTTTAGCAAAGCAATCTCTAAACCGCTTTCTTTTTTATCTGATAAACTAGAAGCATCTTTTTTCCATTTATCTAAAGCAGATACCAATTCGGGAGAAGCAATATAAATTGCCTCCCGAACCAAAGGATTTTCAAACGTTTCTAATACTTTTTCCTGAGAATAATTTTCAACTAATTGTAAATAAAAAGATAAAGGAAATAAAGGCGTTCTTAAAATGTATTGGGAAAAACATTGAACTTTATAGGTGTTCATTATTTCGATATAAATGCATTATTTCTTCTTTACCTTATAATCGGGATGACCTAGTTGCCAATAAAAAAAGGCATAAGAATCGGCAAGTTTATTATACAACTTGTCATAAGTCACATCTCCACCATGACCATTTTCCATACCTACATTTAAAAATATAGGGTTATCGCCTGAATTATTCGCTTGAAGTTTAGCCGCAAACTTCGCAGGAAGCCAAGCAATTACACGTGGATCATTCATACCCGCAGTTATCAAAGTCGCAGGATATTTTATTCCTTTCTTTATATGATGAAATGCATCCATTTCTAGCAATGCTTTAAACTCTTCTTCATTTTCAACAGTTCCAAATTCTTTTGTATTATTTGGTCCGTTGGGTGCAATTTCAGCACGAACTGCATTTATCGATCCTACCTCAATAATTGTAGCTTTAAATAAATCTGGTCTTTCTGTAATCGCTCTCCCTACCAAGATACCACCAGCACTTGCTCCTTCTACCCCCAAATATTCGGGAGAGGTATATTTTTCCTTGATTAAAAACTCTGCACTCGAAATAAAATCTTTCCATGTGTTTGGTTTTGTTTTCTTAAAACCGCCTTTATGCCATGCATCTCCTTTTTCTCCACCACCTCGTACATGCGTATGCACCAAAATACCTCCATCTAAAACCCATAATAGGCTATATGGATTAAAATAAGCATCGTTTGAACTGCCATACGCACCATATCCATCCATGATTACTCTATTTTTACCATTTTTATCCAATCCCTTTTTGTGAATAATGGTTAGTGGTAAATCTAAGCCGTCATGTGCTTTTATTTCTATTTCTTCTACCACTATATCTTCATATTCGAAATAATCTGGCTGTTCACGATAATCTTCCGGTTTTAATGTATCCGTTTTAATATCGTACTTATATCTTTTTCTATTTTGAGTCCATCCTGAACAAGAAATCCAAATATCCGATACATTTTCACTTATTGTTTGCATGTAAATTTTACCAGAAGGTGTTGGTAAAACTATTTTCTTATAATTCCGTCCGTTATAAAAATAAAAATTGGCAACCACTCCATTTTTTACTGTTGTAAAGAAAAATCCATCTTTTGTTTTTACAACATCATCTATTATTTCATCTTTTATTTGTTGAACAGCAACTTCAGGGGTTGAGAAATTTGGACAATCAAGGGATGTTTTGCATAGCTGACTTTTATTGTTTTTTTCTGAAATAAAAATCACATCATTTCCATCAATTATAAAATTTTTTACTTTTTCTTCTTTTTTAAAAAAAGATTTCCAAATCACTTTATCATTGTAAACATCATTCACATTTGCATAATAATAATCATCATAGTTAGTAACCCCACCAACTCGTCCAAATATATAATTACTAAATTTTTGAGGAATTCTTACAATAGGAAAATCTTCCTTATTTAATTTTATTTCAGGATTATTTGCTATCGAAAAAATGTCTTTTATAGTATTCCGGTTACTTCCTATTTTATAAACAACAGATTGTGTATTCATGATGAAATCATTAGACTTTATGTCAATATTAGGAATATGAACATAAACAATTCCTGAGTTATCAGGCAACCAACTTATTCCTCCTATTCCACTTGGCCAAGTATTGGTAATAATTTCTGGTAGCATTTTATTTTTTACTACATCATAAATTATAATTTCTGCAATTTCTTTTCCTCCTTCGGTAATTGCAATAGCTACTTTAGAACCGTCTTTGGCAGGTTTATAATAACTTATTAAATATTTTTTATTATTCTCTGGTTTAAAATCCTTGGGGTCAAAAAGTAATTGTTCCTTACCATTAAGTCCTTTTTTACAGTATAATTTTCGATAGGTTTCGTCATTACGCGTTTTAGTATAAAAATTAGTGCCATCTATAGTTGTATTTATGGCACCATAAAAAAATTCCGTTTTCTTATCTATGTTTAGCATTCGATTTAAGAATTCATTTCTTTTAGATATACTTTTTAAAGTTGCTTCAGTATAAATAGTTTGGTTTTTCATCCAATCCATAACAGCAGGGGCTTCTAAATTTTCTAAATTTCTGTACTCGTCAACAACTTCAATTCCATGATATACATCGGTTACTGGAAATGATGGGGCCAATGCAGGAGATTGAGCAGATATAATTCCAGAAAAGCTAATGGCTAGTAATGTTATGATTTTTTTCAATTTATTTATACTTAATGTTATAATGTTTTTTATTATCGTTTCTTCTTACTCACTTTTTCTGCTAATTGCATCGCATCATAAACATTTAATACTTTACCCGATTTGGACAATTCCGAAAAAGGAACTTTTTTATCTTTTGTTATTATTTACCCTAATCAAAATATT
Source organism: Flavobacterium sp. ALJ2 (assembly GCF_015594725.1). GTDB lineage: Bacteria > Bacteroidota > Bacteroidia > Flavobacteriales > Flavobacteriaceae > Flavobacterium. The sequence goes on from NZ_JADNRC010000012.1 coordinate 69,565, forward strand.
ATATCTCAGAAAAACTGGTTGTATATAAATGACTTTATTCTATTTACAATATTCTGACGAATCTTTAAGTTTACCAAGAGTACCCGTCTCTTCTTTTGAACCATTTCCACCACCTCCTTTAATTACATGTAAATTTTTTAATTTTGCTACTTTAAATCTTTCTAAATCAAATTTATTGATTCCTTTTTTTTCACTTTTGGTTTTCATCTCTGTAAATTTTACTTATTATTATACTTACAAATATAGAATGGTTCTCTTATAAAACTACTAAACAATCACCTGATGTATATCGGAATTCAGGAATTCCGAGTTACCAGATTCATTTGAGAATCTCAAACTAAGTCCTTTATTATTATATTTCAGCACCTAATTCTTTAATAAAATATGCTGGTTTGATACCTGTTTTTTTATAAAAAGCAGTTGAGAAAGATTCTGCATTGTTAAAACCAAACTCCAGTGCAAGTGCCTGAATTGTATATTTTCTGAACATCTTATTTTCTTGTAATTGTACAACTGCATACTCAACTCTTAAATCGTTTATGTATTGGGTAAATGTTTTTCCTTTGTACACATTTACTATTTTAGAAACATATTTAGTATTCGTCTCAAATATCGTTGATAACATTTGTACCGTAATATTCGATTCTAGATATCCTTTTCTTTCTTCAAAATCATCGAGCTTTTCTATGATTTGGTTTACCAATTCTTCAGCTATACCAATAGCTTCAATTTTAGTCGTGGCTATTTGAGTTTTCTTTTCTTTATTTTCTTCAACTCCAGTACCTTCTTTTTCTGCCGTATCGTTTATTATTTTTTCAAAACGTGAACGGTATTTTTTTTTAAGCTGGTACTGATACATTCCAAAACTTCCCGCACCAATAGTTATTAAAAATAACACTCCCAACCCCCAATAGGTTACTATTTTATCATTATTTAAAGACGCAATAAGTTTTTCTTTATCGGAGATTAATCGAGGAGTGTCATATTCCTTATGTACCAACTTATTAAGTTCTCTATAATTTTTCTGTAGAGTACTATCTATCGTCATATATGTAGTGATGTACTTCAATTGATTTTCTTTATCTCCTAAGTTTTTATAATAGGTAATCAAATACGGGTACCCATCTATAAATTCTGTGGTTATTTCTTTTGTTACTTTATAGATAGAATCTACTTTGATGAAATTTTTAGCAGCAATTTCTTTTTTACCCAAACCATCAAAGGCTTTCCCTAAAAAAAAATAAGCAGCTAATACATTGCCAACATTATTATATTCAATCATTTTGGGCAATGCTTTATTAATACTATCTAAACCTACTTTATAATTCTTTCCTTCTATTTGGTTTGCTCCCTCATTTAAAACAAATAAAAATTGATATTCTTCATTTTTTGTTATTTGAGACTCTCTGAACCCCAATTTATTATAGAAAGTAGTTGAATCCCTATTTTTTAACGATTTATAGCAATCTGCTAACCCAAAAATAACACTTTGATAATCCCTAGAAAGCTTCGGATTTCTTAAATCTTTACTTTTATAATACCGATAACATTCTTTATAAATATCTAATGCTTCATTAAAATCTCCCAAATCTTCTGATTTAGTTGTGCCAATATATTCCCTCACTATATAATAGTAATCGATATTAGTTTTACGTGCTATTTTTTCCGCCAAATTGTAATTAATCAAAGCTTCTTTAAACTTAAATTGTTTTTTAAGTAAATCCGCTTTTTCGCAATAAGCCGCAGCAGGAAAAAATTTATGACCCGTATTTTGTGAATATTTAATTACACTATCCAGATACATAATGGCTTTATTAGTATCTGTTTTATAGTACAAAAGTGCAAATTGGTAATTTGCCTTGGCTTTTTGGATAGAAATATTCTCTCTATTAGCCTTCGCCAAATAAGCTTGCGCACATTCCTTTTGTACTTTTTTATCTTTTTCGTTGGCAAAATATAACTGATGTAATTCATCATACGAAAGTTTTGTATAGTCCTTTTTTTGAGTTTGCCCCAGTACAATTATTGGCAGTAAAAACAATAAAACCATTCTTTTTTTAACAAAGCACTTCATTACTATTTCGTTTTCTTACAAAGAAACAATAAACTTGTACGATATAGCTAATAAAAACTAAATTTAACGCATCTAACTCAACGTGCTTACTACCAGGTGCTTACACTTGTTTTTAGCCCGAAATTCCCGAAAACAATATCGGGATTCGGGAATCCCGATAACGACCATTTGCTTTCAATACGTTGTTTGCCATAGTTTTGACAAAAGAAAATGAGATTGTTTTTTTTAGTAAGACGTTGCTTGAAATACTCTCTTTTTCTAAAATTACAATTTTGGCCAATTGTGAGGGAATAATACAGCTGTTATGTAACCCTATAAAAAAATAGAGCACAGGATTTTGATAAAGCTAATTTGTAATCCTCAAAAAAACAAAGCAAACGGAATTTACAGCTGCCGGAATAAAGAATGTAAAAAATCATAACAAATTTCTCGAGATACATTTGTTACAAACAAAAAATGTTTAATTTTAAAAAACTTGAAAATTATGAATTTAGATAATTTAAATTTAGTAGAGCTTAATGCTCAAGAAGTACAAGAAGTTGAAGGGGGTAATTGGATTGAGTTTTTATACGAACTAGCTGATCATTGGGGAGATGTAAAAAAAGGCTTTAAAGAAGGTTACAATAAACAGTGGTAACTTTCAAATATTTAAAAAATAACTTAAAAAAATAAAAAATGGATTTAGAAAATTTAAATTTAACAGAACTTACTGTTTTAGAGAATCAAGAAATACTAGGAGGTAGCAATTTATGGGAAGATGTCGCTTATGTCATAGGTGTTGTTGCTAGAGGATTAGAATCTTTTGGAAACGGAGGTGTCTCTGGATCTGCTAATCGTTTTGCATAAATAATTAATAAATTTCTTGATTATTACACTAAAGCTGATTGTTACATGTAACAATCAGCTTTCTTAAAAGGAAAATAATGAATGCATATAATGATTTTTGTTTAAAAATAAGTAGTAATCAAATAAAGAAATGGAATCTTATTTTATTTGCTGTCGTTTTTAATTTACTGCTATCACTCCTTTTCTCTTTTATTTCACATTCTGTTTTAAACAAAACTATTTCAGAAGGTTTTAAAAATAATTTGGGTTCCTCCTTAAGAGAACAAGCAATTTGGATTATCATTGTAGGTCCATTTTTTGAAACATTATTGTATCAATATGCAATCATTGAAACTGCCAACAAAAAACTTACACCATTTATAAGTTGTATAATTTCGGCTTTCCTATTCGGTTTATCTCATACATACAATGTTTTATATTTTGTTTTTGCATTTATAACTGGATTTATTTTCTCAACAATATATTATATTGGGAGTATTACGAAAAGAGGAATTTTTTATACTTTTTTGGCTCATTCTATTTATAATGGTATTGCATTTATATTAAATGCTGTGTTCAACTCATAAGTGCAACAAACTTATTAGAATTTAAAAAAGAAACTTTTGAATAGCTGTTTTTCAATATATTTCAGGTTTTATCTGAAAATCAAATTATTATCAAATGAAAACTAGAAAAATTATTATATCTTATTATATGCAATAGCAATTTTTATATTAGAAAAAGTAGTGTTTTTTTAGTAAAGCTTTGGCTCGTTCAAATAATATCGAGGGGATATTAACTATCTCTTCTACAATAAATTTATTATTTATATTGAAATATAATACAGTTTTGAAGACCTAAAAATAAATTCATTTTAACCAATACAACAAATATCTTAATTATAAAAACACATAATGCAAACGAATAAAGACTTAATTCTCAGAAACATTAAGAAATTTTCAGACTTTTTAATGGCATTGACGAAGCAAAAGCCATCAGAAATAGACAATATTGTTGACTATATAAATGAATTCAACTTAAAAACTTTTAATCATTCTACACAGTCCCTTTTAGAAAAAGAATCTTCTGAAATATTAGAAATAATTGGAAGTACAAATTTGGATAATATTAAAGATTTTGCAGATTTATTGTTTTTTAGATTTTCACTCGAGAAAGATACATCAATACGATTACAACAATCTAAAAAAATACTTGAATTATATCAGTTTTATGAAAAGATGTCTTTAATATATTCATTTGAAATTCAATCAAAAATTAATATATTAAAGAAAGAATCCAATTGATTACCTCTATTTACAAGTACAATTGTATTATAATTCCTGAAAACAATATCGGGATTCCCGAATCTCGATAATGAGCATTTGCTTTCAATACATTGTTTACCTTAGTTTTGACAAAAGAAAATGAGATTGTTTTTTAGTAAGACGTTACTTGAAATGCACTCTTTTTCTAGAATTACAATTTGGCCAATTGTGAGGAAATAATACAGCTGTTATGTAACCCTATAAAAAACAGAGCATAGAGAATTTATAGCTTCCGGAATAAAGAATATAAAAAATCACAACAAATTTCTCGAGAATGCATTTGTTACAAATACAAAATGTTTAACTTTAAAAACAACAAATCATGAATTTAGATAATTTAAATTTAGTTGAGCTTAATGCTCAGGAAGTGGAAACCGTTGAGGGAGGAAATCCCTATTTAGGTTGGGTTATAAGTTCTATGGCAGGATCTTTTATGTATAGCATTGTAGAAGATTGGAATGGAAATGTAGCAGCATTTGAAAAAGCATATAGCGAAGGTAGAAACAGATAAAAAATACAAAAATGAATATATCCGATATAAATGTTATTGAATTAAAAAATGAGGAATTAATTTCAATTTCTGGTGGAGATAAATTAACTAGACGTTTTTTTTCTTGGTTAGGCGATATGGCAGCAGTAATTGGAAATGCAATGGAATCTGATGCTCAATATGGTGCTCACGGTCACATATAATAAACTAAAGATCCCTTTTAAATGAAACTAAACACAAAAAAGTTAATTAAAATAACACTTTCTATTCTAGTTGGTATTTTACTTTATAGGATTTTAAATGCTTTATTTTAAACGTTTATAAGAGATTATTGTGTTATAAAAGCAGTGTAAAAAAACTTTACACTGCTTTTTATTATAATGAAATAATATATTCTTAAAGGTCTATTGGTTTCGTTGCCACAGCTATACTTTATAAGTAAAACTAACTTTTCTAAAGCTTTAAATTAATTATAATGAAATTTTCAAAAAACTTTTATCTTGTTATAGGTGTGCTATTCACAATAGACTTCTTTTATTCATTATTTGATACACGTCACTCGCATGAATTATTCTTTTGGGATGTTGATCTATGGGTTTATAGAGGCTACCGATTGTTAATTGCGCTTGTATTTATCAAATTGTATTTTGATAAAAAAAAGAACGAAAAAAATCAACTTATTTAAACCCTTAATATTACATAAAATGAAAAAAATTAGAATCGCACTTTACGTAATTACTATTCTCTATGGATTATCAATTGTATTTTTTCATATAGACTTTATATACAAAAAACCTATTCTTTACTTTCTTATAGTTGCCCTACTTATCTTTGATTTAATTATTCCTTTTTTTAGAAAGAAATCTAATCCTACGAAATAATTTCGTGGAATATATAACATCTAACGAAAAAATTAGTAATTCTTTCTGTTTTTTGAAAAAGCAATGAATAAAAGTATGAAATTTTCAATCAAGCTAGTACTACAATCTATTCTTTTAGGATTATCCCTTTGTTTATTGTCTATTGTATCTAGTTATTTAGTGAATGCATTTACAGGAATAAGTTTAGGCAAACAAAACACCAATTCTGTTAATATCGATTTTAAATCTTATTTTTTTGTTGCATTTATTATACCTCTTTTTGAGACATTCATTTTTCAATGGTTGATTATATATCAAATCTATGAAAGTTACAAAAGAAAATATAAAAAGCAATTAGCAATACTATTATCCTCCCTATTGTTTGGGTTGTCGCATTCTTATAGTTATCATTATTTTATTTTCACAACAATTGCAGGGATTTTTCTCGCAACAAGTTTTTGTTACTTTAAAGAAAGAACAAATTGGTTATCTGCTTTTTTGTACGTAACACTAATTCACTCCGTATCCAATTCTTTGATTTTTATTATAAAGACACTCAATACGTAATTATTCTATGACCTTCAGTTCTGACCCCAATAAATACTCCAGAAAACCGTATTAGTAAAAACAAAACTAATAATAGTTCTGTTTTCTTAATTTTGTAATTACGAAGTATGAAAAATAAAAGTATTTACTCTAAACTAATTACGTTTTTTAGTTATTTAATTGTTGCCATTTTAAATGGCTATTTCTTCAATTGGATTAATGATACCTATTTTAATTATTCTAATAAATCTGAAAATGGATTAAAAGACTTTTCAGGTTTAGTGAAATTTGTTATTGTTGTAATTTTAGCACCTATTCTTGAAACCTTAATTTTTCAATTTGCACCAAACGAAATATTAGAAAAATTAAAAGTTAGAAGTTATTTTTTAAAAATAACAATCCCTAGTTTATTATTTTCATTAACACACCTCTACCACCCCATTTATATTGTAATGACTTTTATTGCAGGCATTCTACTAAACAAATATTATATAGATAGAAAAAATGAAACACGACTTTTTTTTATTCTAACTGTCTTATTGCATTCAGCTTATAACTTATATGGTTATTTATTCGTAGTTTAATCCTCTTCCTCTTTTATTTACAACTTTCAATTAAAGATATCCTCAATCTTTTCATGTTTTTGAAGTAAAACTAAACTGGTATCGCGTTTTTCTTAAGGCAATATCCCAATACTCTTATCTGTTTTTAAAACCTATTAGGGGTAAGCTATTATAACTCTATGCCTTAATTGATATACAGCACTATTTACAAGTACAATTGTATTATAATTCCTGAAAATAGTATCGGGATTCCCGAATCTCGATAACGATTATTTGCTTTCAATACATGGTTTGACATAGTTTTGACAAAAGAAAACAAGACTATTTTTTAAATAAAACCAACTAATAAATTTAAATCATGAACTTCAGTTCAGATCCAATAAACACCCTCGAGAATCTTATTGCAAAAAACAAAACAAAGAATATATCCATATACTTGGCTCTCGTTTTGGCAATTATTGTTTTCTTGGTTTTATTACCAATAATTAAAGTCGATATTAGTAGTCAGAGTCGTGGTATTATCCGTAGTACTACCGATAATGTTCCTGTTTCAACTATAGTAAGTGGCCGTGTGACCTGGTTGTCACTTAAAAACAATGCTATTGTACAAAAAGGCGACACCCTTATAAAAATTTCCAAGCAAAATCTGGAAAGTGATAAAAAAACACAAGACAGCTTATCAGGCTCCGTTTCGGCATTACTAAAAGACATTTCTTACCTGTTGCAAAATAAAACGACTCCTATAGCAACATCTACTGCTCGAGAAGATTTATCCAAATTTCAAGCCCGAAAAAATGAATTGCAGAGTAAAGTGGCACAAGCACAAATTAACTTCAATCGAAATAAAAGCTTGTATAATAAGGATATCATTGCAAAGGCCGAATTCGAAAAAGATGAATACGAATTGCGTTTTGCTAATCAGGCATTACAAAGCTACATCACCCAACAAAAAGCTACTTGGGAAAATCAAAAAAGAGAGCTGGAAGAACGATTAAAAAACTTGAACGGAACTGTTGCCAAAATAAATACCGAATCAACTAATTACATCGTTTTAGCACCTATTTCTGGTACAATTGAAAGTTTTTCGGGTATTCAGATAGGCTCTTATATAAATGCTTCACAACCTATTGCATCAATTTCGGCAGCAGATCATCTTATTGTCGAAAGTAATGTTTCTCCAAATGATATTGGACTTATAAAAAAGAATCAGAAAGTAAAATTTCAGTTGGATGCCTTTAATTACAATCAGTGGGGTTTATTAGAAGGAAAAGTAATTGATATCGATCGAAATATTACCATGCAAGGAGAACAGGCCTTTTTTAAAGTACGCAGCACATTGGATTCAACAACGATGCAGTTACAATCGGGTTACAAAACAAATGTTTCAAAAGGAATGACACTCACTACACGATACATCATTACCAGAAGAAGCTTGTTTGATTTATTATTCGATAAAGTAGATGATTGGCTTAACCCTAAACAATTAGCAAGTAGTAATTAGTAATTGCTAATGTTCCTTTTAATTTTTTAATTATGGAAACTAATAACATTATCATTTTTTCATAAAGAAATTAATTTGTAGAATATCAAAATTACTAATTTCTAACTGTTAATTTCTAATCACAATAAATATGAGTTCAATAAAAATAAAACAACATGATATTAAAGATTGTGGTGCGGCTTGTCTGGCTTCTATTGGAAACCATTTCAAAGTTAATCTCCCTATAGCAAGGATTCGACAATATGCTAATACTGATAAGCGAGGTACTAATGTCCTAGGGATTATTGAAGCTGCCGAAAAAATGGGCTTTACCGCCAAAGGAGTAAAAGGTGGAATAGATTCTTTAGATAAAATCCCACTTCCTGCCATTGCTCATATAATTACAAAAGAACAATTGCATCATTATGTGGTTGTCTATAAAGTTGAATTCTCCCCTAACCCCTCCAAAGGAGGGGGAACCATACAAGTAATGGATCCTGGTTTGGGTAAAATGGAAACCTATACATTTGAAGACTTTCAAAAAGTATGGTCTGGAGTATTAATTCTTTTTGCTCCGAATGATGACTTTAAAGTGTATAATGAAAAGACATCTCCTATAAGACGGTTTTGGCATTTGATACAACCACACAAAACCATTTTAATCCAAGCCCTCATTGGTGCGATACTGTTTACCGTTTTGGGATTGGCAATGTCTATTTATATCCAAAAAATAACCGATTATGTTTTAGTTGATGGCAATCGAAATTTACTTAATCTATTAAGCGTATCAATGATTGCGATCATAGTACTGCAGGCTTATATTGGTTCCAAAAAAAGCATCTTTGTAATGAAAACTGGGCAATTAATTGATGCTAAATTAATACTCGGCTATTACAAGCATTTACTCCATTTGCCACAGCGTTTCTTTGACACGATGCAAATAGGAGAAATTACTTCCCGAATAAATGATGCCGTAAAAATACGTTCGTTTATAAATGAAGTAGCGATTGAAATGATTGTAAACGTTTTTATTGTCGTTTTTTCCTTTGCGTTGATGTTTACTTATTATTGGAAACTGGCTTTGGTAATCCTACTCGTAATTCCATTTTATGCAGCAATCTATTTTGTTTTGAATAAATTCAATAAGAAAGTAGAACGAAACATTATGGAAAATGCTGCCGAACTGCAAACTCAGCTAGTCGAAAGTATTACTCATATAAGAACCGTAAAAGAATTTGGAATCGAAGAATATTCCAATTTAAAAACGGAAAACAAATTTGTAAAACTATTGTTTACGGGCTATAAATCTGGTCTAAATGGAATTTTCGCAAATACATCTACCCAATTTTTGGCTTCGGGATTCACCGTTATTTTAATGTGGATTGGCTCCGGATATGTAATAGACAGAGCCATTACTCCAGGGGAATTATTTTCTTTTTATGCCTTGATTGGTTATTTTACTTCGCCTGTTGCTTCTTTAATTGGCATGAACAAAACAGCACAAAATGCACTAATTGCTGCCGATAGACTTTTTGAGATAATGGATCTGGAACGCGAAGAAACAGAAAATAAAGTGGAGCTGCAAAGAGAAAATATAGGGGACATAAAATTCGAAAATGTCTCCTTTCGTTATGGCTCACGAGTTGAAGTCTTTAAAAATTTCAATGCAGTATTCAAGAAAAATGAAACAACGGCTATTGTTGGCGAAAGCGGAAGCGGTAAAACTACATTAATCTCCTTGCTGCAAAATTTATATCCTATAAAAGAAGGCAAAATTTACATTGGCGAATATGATACACAATTTATCCATTACCAAAGTCTAAGAAATTACGTTGGCGTAGTTCCGCAACAACTCAATCTATTTTCAGGAAATATTATCGAAAACATTGCTTTAGGTGATTCCTTCCCAAACATTCAACGTGTTTTGGACTTATCTAAACAACTTGGAATAACTGAATTTGTCGAAAAATTACCAAACGGTTTTGAAACACAAATCGGAGAAAATGGCACCATGCTCTCAGGAGGTCAGAAACAACGAATTGCAATTGCTAGGGCTTTATATAAGAATCCTGAGGTTCTATTAATGGATGAAGCAACATCCTCACTAGATACCAATTCTGAAAAAACTGTAAAAGAAGTTATCGATAATTTTAAGTCTCAAGGGAAAACAGTTATTGTTATTGCACATCGATTAAGTACTATTGCTAATGCGAATACTATTTTGGTAATGAAAAATGGTGCTATCATCGAATCAGGAAATCATATCGATTTATTAAATCAAAAAGGAGAATATTTTGATTTATGGAATAAACAGGGATTGTTATAATATTTAAAAATAGTAGCTTATCTCAAGAGAAATAGTAAATTTAGAAACACTTAAAGATAAATTATTCCCTATTTAAATTAAAACATGATAAAAATAGTAAAGTATTTAATTGTAATACGATTTAGGAAAATCCTACCAAAGGATGATTATCTGGCCATTGGTTTACTCCTACTATTTTATGCTATTATTATTTATTTTCTAAATCAATTATTTCCAAAGTACAGTTATTACTTTTTAATAACGACTTTGGAATTAGCATTTTACCACCAAAACAGAAAAGATATTGAGTTATTAAAAGTCAATAAAAACTATCGTCTTTTATTGTTCTTAGAATATCTAATTTATAGCTCCCCATTTATATTCATTTATGTAATAAACCAAAGATGGGACATTCTTATAATTCATTTTATAATACTTTATTTCTTGATTCTAATAAGTAAAATAGGAGTCAAAATTATAAGATACCCTTTCAGATTATTTGATCCTTTCTGGCATATTAGTTTTAGAAAAAACAAGCTCATTCTTTTTATCCCATTGATTATCTTCTTAAACGTAATGGGAAATCAATATCATAATAATAATCTAAATATTGCAAGCTTATTTTTAGTCTCCTTTATAGCCTGCCTGCCTTCTTTTAATAGAGAGGATTTAATTTATATCAAAATGAGTTCATTTGATTCTAGAAAATATCTTATAAAACAGATTCAAACTACATTCTATAACACCTTAATAATTAGCTGCGCTATCATTTTATGCTTTTTAATATTCAAAAAATGGGATTTATTACTATTTATAACTCTCGTTTTTGTATTACCCATAATAAATGTACTTTTTAAGTATAGCTTTTTTTCAAATGGATTATTACAACAGCTATTTTTAGCATTATTTATTATAAATATTCCTATTGGATTACCCTTTTTAATCTTGCCCTATTTATATTATAAGTCTATAAAAACAATAAACAATTTGAAATATGTTACAAATTAATATCAAAAAGAAAGCATTTGGAAATAAAACTGTTTTGCAAGATATTAATCTTTCAATTTCAGAAAATGGAATTTACGGTGTAGTTGGGAAAAATGGAGAAGGAAAAACGACTTTCTTCAAAATAATTACATCGCTTGTAAACTATCAAGGAACAATATCGTATCAAAACTCAACCATAAAACATAACGAAATAGCATTTTTCCCTACTGAAGTACCCATATATGATGAACTTACAGCAACTGAATTTTCAGATTTTTATAAAGAATTATTAAATCTTAAAATTAAAAATAAATCAAATTTGTTTGATGTAGCACAAGATAAGCTCATCAAAACATTTTCTACTGGTATGAAAAAAAAGGCCTATATGAATGCCGTATTTCAAAAAGAATATCCCATTTATATTTTTGACGAACCTTTTAATGGTCTTGACCTAGAATCTAATTATCTATTAATGAATTACATTAGAGAGTTATCTAAAAACAGTATTATCCTTATTTCTTCACATATCTTGGAAATTCTGTATAAAGATTGTAACAAAATTTTTTTAATAAAAAATACTGCTATTAAAGAATTTGAAAAAGAGCAATTTTTTAAAATTGAAGAAGAACTATTCTTAAAATAAAATTTATCTCTCACAAATTCCAAAAATATTGACAAAAAAAGAGCCGACAATTTACTTATCGGCTCTTTATATATACTTTTTATTTCCTTATCCTTTCAAAGCTTCGCAATTTTAAAGATTTGAAAAATTAAAAATTTTCCTTATCCTTTCAAAGCTTCGCAATTTTAAAGATTTGAAAAATTAAAAATTTTCCTTATCCTTTCAAAGCTTCCGCTCCACCAACGATTTCTAAGATTTCGTTTGTGATGGCTGCTTGACGCGCTTTATTATAAGTTAATTTCAATTGATTTCTTAACTCAGTTGCATTATCTGTTGCTTTGTGCATTGCAGTCATACGTGCACCATGCTCTGAAGCAAATGAATCACGAATACCTTTGTATAATTGTGTTTTTAATGATTTTGGAATCAAAGTCAACACGATTTCTTCTTTCGAAGGTTCAAAGATATAATCTCCTGTTGAAACAGGCACATCAGATTTAATTGGAGCTAATGGTAAAAACTGTTCTACTTGTACAATTTGAGTCGCCGCATTTTTAAACTGATTATAAATCAATTCAATTCTATCGTACTCTCCTGACAAGAATTTTTCAGTTAATTTATCAGCAATTGTAGCAACGTTATCAAAAGTCAAATGATCAAAAATTGCATTATGATGACCGTGAACTTTATGAGTTTTAGCTAATACATCATTTCCTTTTTTACCTATAGGAAAAATATCAACCTGTTTTCCGGCATAAAATTCAGAGCGTGCTTTTGCTTCCTTTATTACATTGGTATTAAATGCACCACATAAACCTCTATTTGAAGTTATCGCTACAAGCAATACTTTTTTTACCTCACGTTGTGTTGTAAAATCTCCTCCAACATCACCATCTAGTGTTGCTGAAAGATTTTGTAATAATTCCGTTAATTTCTCGGCATAAGGACGCATCGCTGTGATTGCATCTTGTGCTTTCTTAAGCTTAGCTGCAGAAACCATTTTCATCGCCGATGTAATCTGCATCGTAGATGAAACGGAAGTAATTCTATTACGGATTTCCTTTAAATTTGCCATTTTTTCTAATTAGAAAATTTGAGAATCAGTCAATTAGATAATTAGATAAACCTAAGAGATTTTTCTAATTATCTAATTATCCAATTATCTTATTAGTTATATTTTGCTGAAATTTCTTTTGCTACTTTTTCAATAACATCAGTAATGTTATCATCAAGTTTACCTGCTTTAAGCGCATTAAGAGTATCTTTATGTTTGCTGTTAAGGTATGCTAAGAAATCTGCTTCAAATTCTTTTACTTTATTTACAGGAACGTTTCTTAATAAGTTTTTAGAACCAGCGTAAATAATAGCTACTTGGTTTTCAACTGTATAAGGGTCATTTAAACCTTGTTTCAAAATTTCAACGTTTCTTTTTCCTTTTTCGATTACGTTTAAAGTAACTGAATCTAAGTCAGAACCAAATTTAGCAAACGCTTCCAATTCACGGAATTGCGCTTGATCTAATTTTAAAGTACCTGATACTTTTTTCATAGATTTAATTTGTGCATTACCTCCAACACGAGATACTGAAATACCTACGTTGATAGCAGGACGAACTCCAGAGTTAAACAAATCTCCATCAAGGAAAATTTGACCATCTGTAATCGAAATTACGTTTGTTGGGATATATGCAGAAACGTCACCAGCTTGAGTTTCAATAATCGGTAGCGCCGTTAATGAACCACCACCTTTAACGATTGATTTAAGTGAATCTGGTAAATCGTTCATGTTTTTAGCAATTCCATTATCTGCAATTACTTTACAAGCACGCTCTAATAATCTACTGTGTAAGTAGAAAACGTCTCCAGGATATGCTTCACGTCCCGGTGGTCTTCTTAATAAAAGAGAAACCTCACGGTATGCAACAGCTTGTTTAGATAAATCATCATACACAATAAGTGCTGGACGACCTGAATCTCTAAAATATTCTCCAATTGCAGCACCTGCGAAAGGAGCATAAACTTGCATTGGAGCTGGATCAGAAGCATTTGCTGCAACAATAACTGTATAAGCCATTGCCCCTTTTTCTTCTAACATTTTAGCAATTCCTGCTACAGTTGAAGCTTTTTGCCCAATTGCAACATATATACAAAATACAGGTTTTCCTGCATCGTAAAATTCTTTTTGGTTTAAGATAGTATCCAAACAAACAGTAGATTTTCCTGTTTGACGGTCACCAATTACAAGCTCACGTTGTCCACGTCCAACTGGAATCATAGCATCAACAGCTTTAATACCTGTTTGTAATGGTTCTGTTACTGGCTGACGGAAGATAACTCCTGGTGCTTTTCTTTCTAAAGGCATTTCATATAATGTACCCCCGATTGGTCCTTTTCCATCAATTGGAAAACCAAGAGTGTTCACTACACGTCCTACCATTTGCTCACCTACTTTAAGAGAAGCAATACGTTGTGTTCTTTTTGCTGTAGATCCTTCTTTGATTCCTGTTGATGGTCCTAAAAGTACCACACCAACATTATCTTCTTCAAGGTTCAATACAATAGCTTCAAGTCCGTTTTCAAATTCAACTAACTCACCATATTGTACATTCGATAGCCCGTAAATACGAGCAATACCGTCTCCAACTTGAAGTACTGTTCCTACTTCTTCTAGCGTAGCACCAGATTCAAAACCTTCTACTTGCTTTCTTAATATTGCTGAAATTTCAGCAGGTTTGATTTCCGCCATCTTAAATTTATTATTTAGACACTTTTATGTGTAATAAAACTAATTACTTAACTCTCTTTTTAATACTTGTAATCTGTTTGCAACAGATGCATTATATTGCTTATCGCCTATTCTTAAAATAAATCCTCCAATAATTGAAGCATCTACGTTATTTTCAATTGTAATTTTCTTGTCTGATAATGTTGCAATTTTAGCTAAAACTTTAGCTTCTAAAGCGGCATCCATTGGAATTGCTGTTGTAACTTTTGCTACTTCAACACCAATGCTCTCATCAAATAACTTATTATATTCTAGTGCAATTGCTTCTAGAATTTCGAATCTTTTATTTTCGAACAATAAATGAAATAACCCTTTGGTTACTACATTTACATCTGCGAAAACTTCTAAAAGAGTACTTTCTTTAATTTCAACTTTAATAGTTGGACTTTGGATAAAGATACTCAATTCTGCATTTATATCAATTGTTGAAGCAATCGATTTCATATCGTTATTAACAACTTCGGCAACACCTTTAGAGTTTGCTAAGTCCAGAATTGCTTTTGCATAACGAATTGCTGCTCTTGTACTTGCCATAATATTAGTTTAACTTTACGTCATCTAACATTTTCTCAACTAATTTAGTTTGAGATTCTTTGTTAGATAATTCATCTTTCAATAGTTTTTCAGCAATACTTAATGATAAAGTTGAAACTTGTGATTTCAATTCAGCCATAGCTGCATTCTTTTCATTTTCGATAGCTGCTTTTGCTTGGGCAATTAATTTTTGACCTTGCTCTTGTGCTTCATTTTTAGATTCAGCTATAATTTGCTCTTTCATTTCGCGAGCTTCTTTTAACATCGCATCACGTTCTGCACGAGCTTCTTTTAAGATACGCTCATTATCAGCAGTTAAATTCTGCATTTCTCTACGAGCAGCTTCTGCAGATGCTAAAGCTTCATTAATAGATTCTTCACGGCTTTTTACTGCACCTAATATAGGTTTCCAAGCAAATTTTGCCATTAGAAGGAAGAAAACAATAAAGATAATTGTTGTCCAAAAAATTAAACTTTCTGGTGAAGTTAATTGCATAACATTATATATTTAAAATTTGTTTGTCTTTTTTAAAAAACTTCCTGAAGCCAACCGCTACAGGAAGTTTTAGATTTTAATTATGCGTTTGTAATCAACGCAACAACTACTGCAAAAAGAGCAACCCCTTCAATAAGTGCAGCAGCAATAATCATAGCAGTCTGGATTTTTCCAGCAGCTTCTGGTTGACGAGCAATAGCATCCATTGCAGATCCACCAATTTTTCCAATTCCAAGACCTGCACCAATTACAGCTAATCCAGCTCCGATTCCAGCTAATACCATAATAATAAATTTATATAGTTAATAATTAATAAAACTCTGATTAATGATGATCGTGCTCTTCAACAGCCTGACCAATAAATAATGCTGATAGCAAAGTAAATACATATGCTTGCAAAGCAGCAACCAACATTTCTAATACACTCATGAACAATACGAATGCTCCAGCAACTGGCCCGATAGCAATAGTTTTGAAAATGAAAATCAAAGAAACTAAACTTAAAATAATAATGTGACCTGCAGTGATGTTTGCAAATAAACGAATCATCAATGCAAATGGCTTAGTAAGCATTCCTATAATTTCTACAGGAATCATAATTGGAGCCAACCACACAGGAACTCCTGGCGTATTAAAAATATGACCCCAGTAATTTTTGTTTGCGCTTAAAGTTGTAACGATAAAAGTAATAAATGCCATTACAAATGTAAAATAGATATTACCTGTTAAGTTAGAACTGAATGGAAAGAAAGGAATCAATCCGATAAGGTTATTAATCCAGATAAAGAAAAAGATAGTTAAAAGATACGGCATGTATTTAGCGTATTTTTTTGTTCCAATATTTGGAATCGCAATCTCATCTCTAACATATGTAACTAATGGCTCTAAAAATCCTGCCAATCCTTTTGGTGCATTTGGGTTTTTCTTATATGATCTTGCTACTGCAAAAAACAAGAAAAACAAAACTATTGCTGATAACAACATCGAGAAAACATTCTTTGTGATAGAAAAATCTAAAGGTCTTGCATCAAAAGCAAAAGCGCCATTATCTCTTTCCTCTTTTGTCATTTGCTCAAATTTGTCAGCATAAAAAATTACTTCTTTATAACGAACAACTTTTTGACCATTGACATCTACAACATGTTCTCCTGCATTATCGTGGTGAAATTTTTCTGATGAAAAAATCTCTAATCCATTTTTAGTCCATAAAATAACTGGTAGATTTAGCGAAATAGCATGACCCTTCCAGTCAGCAATATGAAAATCATGAGAATCTCCAATGTGTGAATTAATCAACTCACTTGCATTAAACTCTTTTTCTATTTCGTGACCAACACTTTCTCCGTGACCGCTTCCTTCAACTGTCTCAACAACGTTTTCGTGTTTAATAGAAATACTATCAACAGGAGTAGAGGCGAAACTTATCGACGAAGTAAAAGCTAATAAAGTAACTAATACGTACTGAACTGGTTTGTTTGAAAATATCATTATTAAATCTTTATCTAATTTTAGGTTCCAAAAATTTTTTGCAAAGGTACATTTTAAATTGAAAATCGAAAATTTATGGATGTGTTTTTTGAAATTACATTTTAAATTATCAACTTATCTAACAATGAAGCGATTAGCCTTTATTTATTAGTCTAACAGTAAAATAGGTTTCAAAAAGTAAAAATAAAAAATAAGGGATAAAAAATGCTCCCAAATCAATTATTGGATCTTTAACGCCGGCTTTTATCAAAGGAATTAGAAAAATGATAGCTACCATCATTCTGAAAAAACTTGCTCCAAGAAAAGCGAACCCTGTATAAGTTGGGAAAACTTTATTCACATAAATTAAAAACAGGTACACTAAAAAAGTAGCTAAAATATTAAATATGTAAATACTCCAAACGGAATAAAAAAACACTAATTGAGCTGACAATGATTGCATTATAAAATATTGTGTAACTAACAATACAATCGAAAAAGGAACAAAATACTTAAGAAAATCTACAACTTTATTCATTATTTATTTAAATTTTTAACTTGTCGAATGACATTATAAAGAGCTAGAAAGACAGAAAATAAAGACAAGATAATTGTCCACAGTGAACCTCCATTTGAATATTTTTCGTCTAACCAAATACCCAGATAGGAAAATAAAAATATAATTACTCCCATCTGTATTGGAATGTTAACAAAAACTAGCCATTTGTTATTTCTCTGATTTTCATTTGGTTCTTTCTCCGTCATTTATTGCACTTTTAGAATCTGTCATCATTATACAAGTCGCTGTAAAGTCGGCACCTGGTTCTACAGATAATTTACCTACGGTTACTTCTCCATTAATTTTTGCTGTTGCTTTTACATTTAAAAGCTCAGCAACTTTGATCTTTCCTGTAAATTCTCCTTCAATATCGGCATTCTGGCAAATGATCTCTCCCTTGACTTTACTCTTTGGGCCAAGTACAATTTTTCCTTTCGAGGTAAAATTACCTATTAATTCTCCGTCTAATCTAAAATCGGCTAACGATGTAATATCTCCGGTTATGATAGTTCCTTCAACTATTCTATTCGTTTTTCCTAGGTTTTCTGTGCTAAATTTTTGGGCTTTATTAAACATGTTTAAGGTGTTTTAGGAGCTAAATAGGCTTCTAAATTTTTATTAATTTGTACTATACTATAATTGTCACTTGATATTATTACTGCTGGATAGGCTGCCAAATTATACTTTTTGTTTTCTTTTAATACTTTTGCAACATCATTTGCATAACTCTCTGATTTTATACCATGAATAGTAACAAATCCAGAGTCCAAATCATATTTATCAAAAGAATAAGTTAGTTTTTGGAAGTTCTCATCAACTAAGAATTTTTTAATAATATCTTCAATTGTTTTTCTTGCTTTTTCATCCTGAATACCTATTTTGTAAAGGATTTTCCAATTTCTGTTATCAACAGTTGTAAATACACGTTTCTCCAAAAATGGAATTTGATTGGCTAAAACATCCTGTGCTTTTTTACCTTCTTCACTATTAGGATAATTCTCTGCTACATTTTCTATTGCTTTTTTATACGCAACTAATCCTTTGGCTTTTGCTAATGTATTGGCTTTTAATAACTCAAATTTAGAAACTATTTCATCTCCTGAATATTGATTTATGAGATTATCAATATTATTTAAGACTTCGGCATATTTTTCTTCTTGGAATAATTTATACCATTTTTGATATTCTTTTTCTGGTGCCTTTATTCCTCCTCCCTCATCTAAACCATTATTATTTATAATTTGTGCATATCTTGAATTTGGGTAACGTGAAGTTATATCCAGTTTCATCGATACTGCTTTAGCAGGATTTATAATCTCGTATATTTTATATAAATTATACATTGATGGCAAAATTAATTTTTCTTCAGGATTATTCTTCAATAATTGTTCTAACTTATTGCTAGCCAATTCATATTCTTTGAATTTCTCTTTGTAAATAAGTCCTAACTGGTAGTAAGAAAAATTTCGTTCCTGAACAATACTATCTATTGCCTGTTTGTCTTTTGGAAGTTGTTTTAAATAAAAATCTGCGGTATATTTTTCAACTATTACTTCTTCTTTTATTGAATCATTTACAACAACTGCTGTTGATTTATCATCATCAGAATTTGCATTCGATTTATTAGACGGTAATCTCCAGTGGCTATTTACATCTCTGTTCCCCCAGAGTTTTTTGAATTGTAATTTACCATAAGCTACTGTTGATGGATTATAAAAATAAAAAACACTCGCAACCTCATTTCCTGTTGGCGGACTTGGAATACCACTTTTCTCAGAATTCCCTGGTAGAGCACCTTTTGCTGTTATAGTTTCTATACCTCCTCCATTAGTATTTCGCTCTATATTGGCAATTTTCTCTTTTTGTTTTTCTTCAAGAATTCGTTTTGCTTCATCGGCAGTTTTTAACTTGGCTATATAATCTCCAAAATATTTTAATCTGTCTGAATCTGAAAGTCCAACTACATTTATAATACTATCATTACGCTTAGCAATACCTTCATATTTTATTACATCATCCAAATTTTTTCTGGTTTTCTGGATATAAACATATTCTCTAGTTTTAGAATCTAATTTAACCAAAGTGCTATCGTAATACTTTGCTGCTAATGTATAACTTGCTTTTTTAAAGTACATATTCCCTATGTTACGATAGGTGGATGCTACTAAATAGGAATCTTTAGATTTTCTTTTTAAAGAAGAATTATAAAATTTTAATGCTGATTTTTCATCTTTATTTTTATCAAAAAAGACTCCCATTTCATAAAATATTACATCTAAGAATGGTCTATTTTCTCTATCATCAACTAATTTATTGTATGTTTTAATAAAAAGTTCACTATCACCATTTTGATAATCAAATAACTGAGCCTTTTTTGCATAAGCATTAATTACATACTTTCGTTCTGCTCTTCTGTTCATATCGATTACTGATTGATAAAAATAAAGTGCACTATCTCTCTTATTTGTTTCCTGATATAATTGTCCTAAAATAAAACGGTATCTAGATCTTTCTGGATTTCTTTTGGTAAACTCTTCTGCAATTTTAAGTTTTGTAATTGCACTATCTTTTTGTTCCAAATTAATAAAAGCTTCTGCTAATAAGGCATTTGCATTTGCATAAACTTGCTTTTTTAATGCAACTCCTTTTATTAATTTATAGATGTTTTTTATAACCAGCTCATCATTACCTAAACGCATATTGGTTTTCTCTCGCCAAATTCTTGCCGTATTGATATTGCTACTTGTTGGATATTTATATAAAATGTAATTAAATGCTTCTAGAGCAGGTAAAAATCTCTGATCATAATAACGAGCCTGACCAAGCATTAAATACGCTTCGTCTATCTGACTGTTTTTTTCTCGTCCACCAATATTCATCGAATGTTTCTGAATGGCCTTGGTCGCTTTTGTCTCTGCAAGTTGAAAATCAGGATTTTTAGTTTTAACTTCATCTGAATTACCTTCATCAATTTGCATCCTTTCAACAGGCAGTAATTTCCAAAAGTTATCGGTATAATTAGCTTCTATCGCTTTCATCCCTTTATCAAAACCCACTTGCCCGTTATACAAAATATTATACTTTGTACTTAAAGCATGGGAATTTCTTGCCAAAAACGTATCTCTTTTTGTAGAACAAGCTATCAAAAAAGAGATAAATATAAACAGAAAAATGTATTTAAATCTATTGTTTTTCAATGGGAAACACTTTTAACATTTAACATCTAAAAAAGTTTTTTAGTATAATGACTGGTAAAAATACGCTTCTTTTTGAAATATTTATATTTAAACGGCAAAAAACGCTTCTAATTCTTGAAGTGTTTCTTTAGATGTCTGGATGTCTTTTACAATTTCTCCTTTATTTAAAGCAACTATTCTATCACAAACTTCGACTGTATGTTGCAAATCATGGCTCGAAACCAAAACTGTAACATTCGGATTATCTGCTAGTTCTTTAATTATTTTTTTTAATCTACTCACTGTTGTCGGGTCTAAGTTAGCAAATGGTTCGTCTAAAACAATTACTTCGGGGCCACCAATAAGCGTGGCTATAATTCCTATTTTTTTTTGATTCCCTTTGGATAAATCACGCAGGTATTTTTTGTTTTTTAAAATTTCACCATTAAAAAACTCTTCGTGTTTTGATAACAATGCATCAACATCCGCTTTATTTTGTTTGCGTAAATCTCCTACAAAGTAAAAATACTCTTCTGGAGTTAAATACCCAATCAGAAAACTTTCGTCTAAAAAAGAACCTGTAAAAGTTTTCCAACCTTCATCATTATTTACTTGTACGTTATTATTAATTATATTTCCTGTAGATGGCTGGATTAAATCCAATAATAAACTAAAAAAAGTAGTCTTCCCTGCTCCATTATTTCCAACCAATCCAAAACTTTGCCCTTTTGGAATTTCTAAATTTTCTATTTTTAAAACCGTTGTCCCGTTATATATTTTTGAAAGTTGATTTACTTGTATCATGGTAATTATAGATTTTAGTCCCGAAGCTTCGGAATTGATTTTTAGATTACGTCAATTAAAATTAATTCTCTAATTGACACATTTTTAAATTGATAAATTATCCCTTTTGTTTATATGCACTTATGGTTTTATATTTTTCGATTTTATATCTTTTTTCGATTAATGAAAAAACCTTATCTCTAAATACAAAACCTATAATTCCTGCTAAAGCAACCAATGCTAATCCAATATTAGGATTTCCAAGAGAAAAACCAATCCAGTACAATCCCACTGGTAGCAATAATTTAGGTAGTGTAAGCAACATTGCACTTACATTGAACGCTTTTTTATCTCCAAAAGCACCACTAGTAGATGTTAAGTCAATTGGAGTTTTAGTAAATGCTCCTCCTAAAAGAACTAAATGTGAATTAACGCCAATATTATAAATTGCTCCAACGACAATTATAAGATATACTTGCCATCCAAAATAAAGATAAAATGAAGCTAATATTGTTGAAACAATTGTTGCGATAACTATTAACCACCATTTTGATGTAATATATCCTTTGTACGGAATATTTTGAGTCATCATAAGTTGGTAATACGAACTATCCCAGCTTGGTACAAATTGTCCGAAAGTAAACAGAAAACCACCTGAAACAAAGATACCTGCAAAAATGTGCATAACGGGGCTATTATATGATTTGACCCCACCAGAAAAAAATAGTAAACCATAAAACAAGAAAAGAATACTCATCATAATAGTCATCTTGGATCTTTTATTTCTCTTTATAAGTTTAATATCATTTTTAAGAAATGTTCCTAATGTCCCGAATTGATTAAGCCACGTTAAATTTTCAGTTTTAGCAATATCGTGCTTATTCGAAAGTCCTGCATCAAGATATAAATTGCTTTTAAAATAATTAAAAGTTACATAATACAACCCTATCAAAACCAAAACCGGAATAAGAAAAAGTCCTTTTATTACATATAATCCATCAAAAAAGAAAACGGTATAATTGGTAATATCAAAAATATTATAATATTGTAATCCTCCAAAAATAGCTATTACAACGAGAAAAATGACAAACAATTTATCAATATTACTTAACAAAATATTCAGGTAATTATTGATATAAATTAATGCTATTATAGCCAAATGCCAAAAAATTACACCTAAGATATCATATCCTTCTAGCAATAATACTATCGTAAAAGGGAGAAAAAAGAAAGCATGAACAATATTAAAAAACGATAAGGCTGTTTTTCCAAGTGAAAAATGAACTATGGTTTTCTTTTGGATTCTCAATGTTAATAAAGGTCTTATATTAAGCACTGGAATGGCTTGCATTAAAAGTCTAATGGCCAAATCGAATAAAAAATAATAAACTAAGAACTTATTTATAGTTAATAAAGGATCCAGATTCATCTTTTTAAGAATATAAAAAGCCCCAGCTCCTGCTGCTATAAAAATAAGTGAAAAATAAACTGCCAGAAACCCTATTATAATTTTCAATGCTACATTAGCACCAAAAGATGCCGACCTTGAAAAGGCTTTCCATTCGAGATAAATAAACTTTTTAATCATTTTTTTATGGTTTAGTCTGTCAGTTAGTCTGTAAATGTAAGAAAACGTTACAAACAAAATAAAATATTACTATTTAATACCAATCATTTAATAGCTGTTTGCTATTTTTGCAAAAAAACAATATCATGCCTTCATTCCTAAAACTAATAATAAAAGAAGTAAAACGTGAAACTGCTGCTGCAGTCTCAATACTTTTTAATGTTCCTGAAGAACTAAAATCAAACTATGCTTTTGTTGCAGGACAATATATCAATTTACGATTAACATTAGATAACAAAGAACTTCGTCGTGCTTATTCTATTTGTTCTTCTCCAGAGAGTGGCGAGTTACGTATTGCAGTAAAAGCTGTGAAAAATGGTGTTTTTTCTCAATTTGCAACTTCAAGACTAAAAGCTGGAGATGTCCTTGAAGTAGGTAAACCAGAAGGCAAATTTACATTTGAACCGGAACCTGAAAAACAAAAAAATTATGCTGCATTTGTTGCTGGAAGTGGAATAACTCCTGTACTTTCTATCTTAAAATCAGTTTTAAAAAGTGAGCCAAAAAGTTCATTTGTACTAGTTTACGGAAACAAAACTATTGAAGACACTATTTTCCATCAAGAATTACACGATTTACAATTGCAATATGTAGGCCGTTTCTTTGTACACTATGTTTATAGTCAGGCTAAAGCAGAAAATGCATTGTTTGGGAGAATTGATAAATCGGCAGTAAATTATGTATTGAATAACAAACATAAAGAATTAGAATTTGATAAATTCTATTTATGTGGTCCTGAAGAAATGATCAATACTGTTTCAGGGATTCTGAAAGAAAAAAATGTGAAAGAATCTGCTATAAAATTTGAGCTTTTCACTTCTTCAACTCAAGAAAATAAAATTGATACTTCATTAGAAGGACATTCAAAAATCACTGTTCTTGTTGATGATGAAGAAGTTTCTTTTGAAATGTCTCAAAAACAAACCATTCTTGATGCTGCTTTAAAGCAAGGAATTGATGCTCCTTATTCTTGCCAAGGCGGAATTTGCAGCAGCTGTCTTGCTCGTGTAACTTCGGGAACTGCCGAAATGAAAAAGAACTCGATTTTAACGGATAAAGAAATCGCAGACGGATTAATTCTTACCTGTCAAGCACATCCAACATCGGAGTCTATTTATGTAGATTATGATGATGTTTAATCTTAAGCCTCAATTTTTCGTAACAGTCATAGTTTTCAGATATTTATTGAATGTAAAATATAAATTCATAAAAAAGAGTTTGCAATTGCAAACTCTTTTTTTGTTTTATAAGTTTAGTTTTCTATGCACAATAAGACTCACTGAATACTGAATTATTATAACTGCGACTGAATACTAGATACTACTTTATCAGGCAAAATTGTTCGCATTACATCTTCATAACCAGGAACTATTTTGTTTCCATACACCGATGTTGGTAATAAAGGAAATTTAGTCCTATTTGATACCAATGCTTCTTCTAGTTTTTGATTAAATGGTAAGAATCCTGCATACGGATGTGTTGCTCCCCAAAGTGTGATTACTTTTACACCCAGCATTGCAGCAATATGAGCATTTCCTGAATCCATAGAAAGCATTACATCGAGATTACTAATCAGTTTTAATTCTTGCTGAAACTTAATTTTTCCAGCTACATTTATTACATTTTTAAATGGCTTAGAAAGTGATTCTAAAATTTCAATTTCTTTTTTCCCTCCACCAAAAAGTAAGATTGTATACTCTTTATTTTCAGCCAATTTTGCAATTACTTCCTGCATTAAATCCATAGGATAAACCTTAGATTCGTATTGAGCAAAAGGGGCGATGCCTACTAGTTTTTGATAGTTTTCTCCAATCAAATTTGTAATTTCTGCACTTAAAACTGTCTTTTTAGGAAATTCAGGATTAGATAAATCCAACGAAAAACCTAGTTGTTCAAACACTTTTGTGTGTCGTTCAAACATCGTTGGTAATTGCTCAAAGATTTTGTTTTCTGTACGCATTAATGCCTTTTTAGCCTCTCTTGCTTTATCAACAAAAGCGGTTTTCTTTCCGTTTAAAGCGAAAAAAGTCCTGACAACTTTAGAACGTAAAACGTTATGCAAATCAGCAAAAGCATCAATATGCAATTCTTTTAAATCTTTATATAAACGCACCAATCCAATAAAACCTTTATGACGCTCTTTATCATCAAAAACGAAAAAAGTTAAGTTAGGTATTCCATCAAAAAATGGTTTAAAAAATGGGCGTGAAATTACGGTTAATTGAACCTCCGGGTGCTGTTTTACAAATGCGCGTAAAACAGGAACCGTCATGGCGACATCTCCCATTGCGGAAAGTCTCATGACGGCTATGTGCTTAATTTTATTGGAAAATTCTGCCAATTATTTTTTATTTTGGTATAAAACAGGATTCAAATCATCATCATTGTACATTTTCATTTGTTTGTACACTTTCATGAATTTATCTCCATTTTCAATGTCTGCTAACAAATCATCAATTGCTGTAGACAAATCACTTCTTTGTTCTAAAAGTACATTTAGTTTTTCCTGACATTTATCTCTATGTTCTTGTGAAGCTTCTGCACGAGTAGCTTCTTCATTCATATGATAAATTTTTAAAGCTAAGATTGATAATCTATCAAATGCCCATGCAGGACTCTCTGAATTGATTTTTGCGCCGTCTTTTACTTTTACATTGCTAAATTTTTGTAAAAAATAACTATCGATATATTCTACCATATCAGTACGCTCTTGGTTAGAAGCATCAATTCTTCTTTTTAGAGCAAGTGCAGCTACTGGATCGATATTTGGATCACGAATAATATCTTCAAAATGCCATTGTACAGTATCTATCCAGTTTTTTAAATATAATAAATGTTCAAATTTATCTTTAGGATATGGATTGCTTATTGGCTGATCAACATTATCAAATTTATGATAATCTTTGATGCTTTGTTCGAATACAGAATATGCTAATTTTGAAAACATGTCTTTAATTTTTATAGATACAAAGATACTTTTTATACTTTTATAAAAAAATATCAAATCATAAATCTATTTATCACAAATCAGATTTAAAATTATAATTAAAATTACCATCATGCAGATTCACTATTTATCCGAAAATAACAGCGTCTTAAACCACTTTTTAGGTCAGATACGAAATATAAAAGTTCAAAACGATAGCATGCGTTTTCGAAGAAATATTGAGCGAATTGGTGAAATTATGGCTTATGAGATAAGTAAAGACCTATCTTATAAAAACGTAGAAATTGAAACGCCTCTTGGTATTAAAAACACTACCGAAATAGATGAAAAACTGATCCTATGTTCTATTTTACGTGCTGGATTACCGTTACATATTGGTTTCTTAAATTATTTTGATGAAGCCGAAAATGGTTTTGTTTCGGCAAGCAGACATCATCCTAATAATGATGATGAATTTGTTATTTTAGTCGAATATCAAGCCTTATCTAGTATCAATAATAAAACCGTTTTATTAATTGACCCAATGCTCGCAACTGGACAATCTATTGTTGCTGTTTATCAGAAATTAATACAAAATGGTGCTCCAAAAGAAATGCATCTTGCTGTTGTAATTGCTGCTCCAGAAGGTGTTGCTTATCTAGAAAAACATCTTCCAGATTCTTGTCATTTATGGATTGCTGCCTTGGATAGTAACTTAAATGAGAAAAATTATATCGTCCCAGGATTAGGTGATGCTGGCGACCTAGCTTATGGAAATAAACTATAATTGAGAAAAAAAAGTAAAAAGACTACACAAAATCAAGACTACAAAAACAATTTCATTGTTTAGTTTATTTTGCGAAAACTCAATATAACTTGATCCCATAATAGCCAATGGTGCAAGTGTAAACAATAGTAAATCATTGCTTTTATTAGGTGATATTAAAAATATAATAACTCCTATAAAGAAATAAGCTACAATTTTCTTATAAGAAGAGTGTAGTAATAATGGTCTATTTGATAATGTTAACAACAACGAAACTACTAGGAATAAAGCTACTGCAACATATATTGATAAAGCCCCATTTTGATAATTATTGGTAAAATAATTGATCCTAAAATCAAGCAATGCATGATTTTTAAAAAATGTAATTACATCAATATTAAACAATAAAGATACTAATAGGAACAACGTAGCTATAGTAAAAAGAGCTATAAATGGTAAAATCCAGTTTCTATAATCACCCGCAACGTGAAAAATTATTGATATAAATACTAATATAAGGAATAAAATACACCAAAATTGGAACAAAGAAGCCAATAGAATCCATAATGATGCATCAAATATTTTTTCTTTTGAAGCTTTTAGGGATTGCAATGATAACAAACGACGAAGCGCTAATAGTACAAAAAAATTGGCAAGTAAAATAGTAGGATTATTAAACGCTGATGGAAAAAATAACGTTAACAATAAATAAAAAAATATCGTGTAACCGTTGTCTTTACTAAGCCCGTTTTTCTTGACCACAAAATTTGTTATCAACATCGATCCTAATACAACTATCAATAAACTTATTTTTTCAGAAATTGAAATAAGTGATTTTGTCCAAGAAATATCTTGAAATTGATAGATGAAAAAGAAAACCAGCATTAAAATTACAACCAAAGAATAATTTAATGGTGTAGATTTTTTAAAAACACTTGTTATCATAAGGATATTTTATACTTTTGTGACTGTAAATATAATACTTGTTTAAAAAGGAAACCAACAACTTGAAATAAAGATTCTGATTATCGGGATTTATAACTTCAATATGTTACAAAACAATAAATAACAAAATAATTTTATAAATTATGACAGCTTTTTTTGAAGGAATACAGTACTTATTCGTAAACATTTTATTTGCTCCCCTTGATTTTTTACGTTCATTAGAACTTGTATCATGGTTTGGTGCTAATACAATTAATTGGATTTTTATGATTATCTGTGCAGTTGCGATGGTATATTGGATTAAACAATTACGCATTTTTGATGCAGCCGGAACAGAAAATCAAGATACTACGGCTCACTCTTTTTTAAAGTAAGTCGAAGCCAATATCTTTTCTAAAATACATCTTATCAAAATTTAGCTTGTCTATGTTTTGATAAGATTTTTTTATGGCCTCTTGAAAGTTGTCTCCATACGAAGTCACTGCCAAAACTCTTCCACCATTACTTATAACATTGTTGTTATCCAACTTTGTTCCAGCATGGAAAACAATAGAATCTGAAATATTTTCTAATCCAGAAATTACTTTTCCTTTTTCAAAATCCTCTGGATAACCTCCCGAAACAACCATAATTGTTGTAGCACTTCTTGGATCTACCTCTAAAGAAATTGTATCTAGTTTTTCATTGGCTACAGCCAAAAACAATTCTACCAAATCAGTTTTTAATCTTGGAACTACAACTTCAGTTTCTGGATCACCCATTCTTACATTGTATTCTATAACGATTGGTTCATTATTAACATTTATTAATCCGATAAATACAAAACCTTTATATTCGATTCCGTCTTTTTGGAAACCTTCGATTGTTGGTTTAACAATGCGTGTTTCGATTTTTTCCATTAAAACAGCATCAACATAAGGAACTGGAGAAACTGCTCCCATTCCGCCTGTATTTAATCCTGTATCACCTTCTCCAATACGTTTGTAATCTTTTGCTGTAGGCAGTATTTTATAACTTTTACCATCTGTTAATACAAAACAGCTTAGTTCGATACCATCTAAGAACTCTTCGATAACCACTTTTGAACTCGCTGCACCAAATTTTTCATGAACTAACATGTTTCTTAATTCAGTTTTAGCTTCTTCTAAATCTTGAATAATCAAAACTCCTTTACCTGCTGCCAAACCATCTGCTTTTAAAACATAAGGAGGTTGCAATGTTTCTAGAAACTCACATCCTTTTTCTACAGTTTCTGCAGTAAAACTATCATAAGCTGCTGTTGGAATATTGTGCTTCATCAAAAACTCTTTGGCAAACTCTTTACTTCCTTCAAGTTGTGCGCCTAATTTTGATGGTCCGATAACCGGAATATGTTTTAAACTTTCGTCATTTTTAAAATAATCGTAAATCCCTTTTACCAATGGATCTTCGGGTCCAACGACAACCATACCTATGTTTTCCTCAAGTACTAAGGTTTTTATTGCTTCAAAATCGGTTGGACTAATGTTTACATTGTGAGCAATACCAGCTGTTCCAGCATTTCCTGGTGCCACAAAAAGTTTATCGCATAGCGGACTTTGAATCATTTTCCATGCAAACGCATGCTCTCTTCCTCCTGAACCCAATAGTAAAATTGTCATTGTATAGTTGTATTTAGTTGTGGTGCAAAAATAATTGCTTTTAACCTTAAAACAGAATTATTTTCTAAAAAGTTGTTGGTTCTTCATTTTTAGTTGTTAGTAAGTATTATTTTTGATAAAACTTATACTCCAAATGCTTCGACTTTTTGATCTTTCCCTTCTGATAAATGGATTTCCAATAAAGAAAGCTAAAGCTGAATTGGATGCCATTATTAGTTTTTCTGAAGAAGAACATACTCTATTTATTCAGCATAAAAAAGAAAAAATCGTTGCTTTCCATTTGCTAAATAATCCTTTTTATGCTGCATTGGTTGGTTCTGTAAATACCAAAAATTGGAGTGATTTACCTGTTTTAAATAAACAAAATTTACAAAAACCACTTTCTGAAAGACTTTCTAAAGGATATACCATCAAAAATATTTACCTCAACAAAACCTCTGGATCAAGCGGAACTCCATTTGTTTTTGCAAAGGATAAATATTGTCATGCTTTAACTTGGGCTTCAAACTGTATGCGGTTTGGTTGGCACGGAATCGATTTTAATACTTCATATCAAGCCCGTTTTTATGGCATTCCAATGGATTTTATTGGAAATAAAAAAGAACGTTTTAAAGATTTTTTAAGTAACCGCTATCGGTTTCCGATTTTTAATTTATCCGATATTGTTTTAGAACGGTTTTTGCAAAAATTCAGAACCAAAAAATTCGATTACCTCAACGGCTATACCAGTTCGATTGTTTTGTTTGCTAAGTTTTTAGAAAATAAAAATATCGTCTTAAAAGATAGCTGTCCAACATTAAAAGCTTGTTTTGTTACTTCTGAAATGCTTTTTGAATCGGATAAAAAACTTTTAGAAAGACAATTTGGTATCCCAATTATTAATGAATATGGAGCATCTGAACTTGATTTAATTGCATTTGAAAACCCTGAAGGAGAATGGCAAATAAATGCAGAAACTCTTTTTGTCGAAATTCTGGATGAAAATAATCAACCTGTTCCTAATGGAACTGAAGGTAGAATTGTAATCACTTCTTTATTCAACAAAGCACATCCATTTATTCGTTATGATATAGGTGATATCGGAATTTTGGATGAAAAAAGCACTTTACAAAAACCAATTCTTAAAAAACTAATTGGCAGAACCAATGATGTTGCTGTTTTACCAAACGGTAAAAAATCACCTGGATTAACCTTTTATTATGTGACCAAAAGTATTATTGAAGACGATGGAAACGTTAAAGAATTTATCATTAAACAAACTAAAGTAGACACTTTTGAAATAGAATATATTAGTGATAATGAACTCAATAAAAACCAAATTGATAAAATTAAAACTGCAATTGTTCTTTATTTGGAGCCAAATTTAAACTTCGCTTTTACAAGAAAAACAGTTTTAGAAAGAACCAATAGAGGCAAACTAAAACAGTTTAAATCTTATTTATAATATAAATAAAAACTTATCGCAAATCAATCTTTACTTTCTGAAGAAACTATTTTAAATAAAATATGCTTTATCCGGAACGAAAAAGTAATACTTGATCGTGATTTAGCAATGCTCTATGGAATAGAAACGAAACGATTAAAAGAACAAGTAAAAAGAAATAGGAATCGTTTTCCTGAAGACTTTATGTTTGAATTTACCAAAATAGAATTTGAAAATTGGATATAAAAAATAATAAATTCTTTAAGGTCACAATTTGCCACCTTAAAGAATTATAAAAAATATGTCTTCATATATCTTGGTTTAATAACCAATTGAGTGAACAGAAATCGGGTCATTAGAATACAGGAAATCACAAAATTAAACCCATGAAATCGCCTGTAAACACCAAAATTATGTTTAATTAATTTAAACTTTGAAGATGAAATCGAATCTTTTCTTATCCTATAATAAGCCAAAGATTCTGGAACTGGTTCTGCTTCTTTAATTTGCTTTAAAATTGTAAGCCACAAGCGCCAATCTTGCCTTTTTTGAGTAGCTTCGATTGTAATTTTTCCGAAAAAATCAACATCGTAAATTGCAGTTAAGTTCCCTACATAATTGCAAAAAAACAATTGTTGATAAGTTAAGTTTAATGGAGCTTCTATCTTTTTGTTTAGAACATTCCCTTCTTCATCAATCCATTCATAAAAACTAAACGTAAACGGTATATTCTTATCTTTTAAGAACTTTATTTGTTTTTCTAATTTTTGGGGAAACCATAAATCATCAGCATCTAGAAATGCTATATACCTTCCATTTGCTTTATTCAAAGCTATATTTCTAGCAAAACCATTCCCTGAGTTCTTTTCTAATTCTATGATCTTGATTCGATTATCAGCTTGAGCAAATTCTTTTATTATTGCTACTGTATTATCTATCGAGGCATCGTCAACCAAAATAATTTCCCAGTTAGGATAACTCTGGTTTTGTACAGATTGCACCGTTTGATGAATAAATTTTTCGCAATTATATGTCGGAATTATAATAGAAACTAAATCCATTAATATGCTTTATCATCGCCTTTTAGCGTATTACGAATCGTATCAAAAATTATTTTCATATCCAATAAAATAGACCAGTTTTCCATATAAAAAATATCATATTTAACTCGGTTAATAATATCTTTATCCGATTCTACTTCGCCACGAAATCCGCTCGTTTGGGCTAATCCTGTAATGCCTGGCTTTACAAAATGCCTTACCATGAATTTATTGATTTTTAGCGCATAAGTCTCTGTTACGCTCAACATATGGGGTCTTGGCCCTACTACAGACATATTACCCATTAAAACATTAAAAAATTGTGGCAATTCATCAATACTCGTCTTACGAATAAATGCACCTGTTTTTGTTATTCTCTCATCGTTTTTAGAAGCCAGATTTATATGTGCTCCATCATTTAATTTCATCGATCGAAACTTATAGCAATAAAACTCTTTATTATTCAATCCATTCCTTTTTTGCTTGAAAAAAATGGGCCCTTTTGTTTCTGATTTTATTAAAATTCCTATAATTGGTATTAACCACGAAAGTATTCCAAGTATAATTATAGTAGAAAAAACTATATCAAAAACACGCTTAACTGCTTTATTAAAATTATCATCTAACCGAATATTCCTTAACTTAAGAACAGGTATATAATCATAGTATTCGAACATAAAATTTCTAAAAAATATTTGTTTATCGTCAGGAATAAATTTTAATGTCTTCAAATTATTATCTGCAAAATAAATAAGATCCCTCATTTGTTGTTGCGATAAATCAATCATTGAACAATACATTTCATCTATTCTATTTAATAAAACAAAATCTTTCATTTGATTAATTTGGCATTTTTTATCACTCCCAATATCAAATATATGCATCAGCTTATATCCATAATCTAAATTATCCGTAAAAAAATTTTGTAATGGTGCAACGCTCTTGCTATTCCCCATTAATACTACTCGTCTGGAGTTACCTCCATATAGTACCCTGAATTTTTTTAGGAAAAAATAAATAGAAAACTTAATGGTTAATATCGCCAAAAAAGAGGTGCTAATAAATACAACTATCGAAAGTAAACTTACTCTTTTCGAATAAAAAAAAGCCAATGCAAAAACTACTAAACTAAACAAAACATATTGCTTTAGTGCACAATTTAAAATTGCAATTACTTTAGTATATCGATATACCTCGTAAAAACCTAAATGTACAGCAATAGAAACCCAAGCAAAGCTTAAAGCTAAAGGAAATACGATTTGGTGAACAGAAAAATCAATTATATAAACCGCAAATAAGTTGATAATAATTAAATCTATCAAATATGAGAAAGGTCGAATATAACCTGAATATCTTCCTGTTTTTGTTCGCATCTACCTTATATAATTTGAAAAATCTTTATGTTCTTCTTTAGATAGTTCTTCTTTAGAAAGGGACTTAAAATAATCATATGTAATTTTCATACCCTCTGCACGATTAACTTTTGCTTCCCAACCAAGCAATTCTTTTGCCTTTGTAGTGTCTGGCTGTCGCTGTAATGGATCATTAATTGGTAATGGGTGGTAAACTACTTTTTGATTTGTTCCTGTAAGTTTTATAATTTCTTCAGCAAAATCTTTAATGGTGATTTCATCTGGATTTCCAATATTAACCGGATAAACATAATCAGAATGTAATAATCGGAAAATACCTTCCACCTGGTCATCTACGTAACAAAATGAACGGGTTTGCATACCATCTCCAAAAATAGTTAAATCTTCTCCTCGAAGTGCCTGACCGATAAAAGCTGGAATTACACGACCATCATTAAGTCGCATTCTTGGTCCATAGGTATTAAAAATTCGTACTATTCTAGTTTCTACACCGTGAAAAGTATGATACGCCATTGTTATAGACTCTTGAAAACGTTTTGCCTCATCATACACGCCACGTGGTCCAATAGTATTTACATTACCATAATATTCCTCTGTTTGCGGATGCACTAAAGGATCTCCATAAACTTCAGACGTTGAAGCTATCAAGATTCTTGCTTGTTTTACTCTAGCTAAACCTAATAAATTATGTGTTCCCAATGAACCAACTTTTAAAGTTTGAATTGGAATTTTTAAATAATCTATCGGACTTGCTGGCGAAGCAAAATGTAGTATATAATCTAAATCGCCAGGAACATGTACAAATTTTGTGATATCATGATGATAAAACTCAAAATTCTCAAGTTTAAATAAATGCTCGATGTTTTTTAAATCACCCGTAATTAGATTATCCATTCCGATAACATAATAACCTTCTTTTATAAAACGGTCGCAAAGATGTGAACCTAAAAACCCTGCTGCTCCTGTAATAAGTATTCTTTTCATTGAATTTTTATATGTAGTAAATGTAATTGAATTTATGAATTACATTCTTTAAAATATTGTGATCTAATCTTTGCGATAACATCAACCGCAAATCTATTTTTGTTTTATCAAGGGCACAAAGTACCCTTATATGCTAATGTTATTATTTTACGTTAAAAATTTGCTCTAGAATTTTTATTGTAATTAAATAAGTTGGCTTAACTCCTGTTGTTCCTAATCCTCCTGAAGCCAAAGTACTTCCTGTTTCTAGTGGATTATCTGATGCGTAATAAGCATATCTAACCTTTATATCATGTGGTACGCTTTTTCTAATCTTTGAAGCCGATTGAATCGCTTTTTGATAATACGATCCTTCCATTTCAAGACCAATAACACCCCAAGTAGATTCATGGAAGAATTTTAATAGATCACGATTCTGTAACGAAGTTCCTAATACAGTAACCATAGCTCCTTCAAAAACGGCAATATCATTTCCTTCAAACATTGCTCCTGTTAACTCATTTTCGAAATAGTAATTATCAGCTGTTCCTTCATTTA
Source organism: Flavobacterium sp. ALJ2 (assembly GCF_015594725.1). Lineage (GTDB taxonomy): Bacteria > Bacteroidota > Bacteroidia > Flavobacteriales > Flavobacteriaceae > Flavobacterium. Next base: position 104,702 of record NZ_JADNRC010000012.1, read on the forward strand.
TATGCGCTGTCGGAATCATGATATCTCCTTTTCCTCCTTCTAGAATCCCCGCTTTACCCATAATCGAAACCGATTTTACGTTAAGAAGTGTTTCTTTTTTATATGGTTTTAATAACTCATCAATAGTTTCATAAGCTTGCTCTCCAAACGCATAATCCATTACAATGATTACTGGTTTTTTCTCTTCTAAATTGGCTTTAGGAAATGCTGTTTTAGCCCAGTCAATCTTAGCTGTATCAAAAATTTGAACGTCGATATTAGTTCCTGAAGTATCTGGTAACGAAATCATTCCATTTTTCAATGCAAGAGCTTCAACATCTTTACGTATTGTTGCTCCCGATTTACTTAGCTCTTCATAAATAAAGAAATCTGATTTGTCTTTAAACTTAGTTTTCAACAAAGGCGTTGCAAAGATAGAATTCATCACACTATGCATATTAGCACTTATTACATGTATAGGGCGATCTAAAAGCGAATTTGCTTTTAAAACCTCCTTAATATTCGTTGCCCAGATTTCTCCATGAATATGATGCCCTAAACGCTCTCGCAAAATAGGACTAAATGTGATGGTGCGTTTATTATTTTCAACAACCTCTTCAATCGCTAATTTACCTAACCAATAAATAATATGCAAAAATCGATCTGGTTCAGCTTCAGAACCAAAAGCATCATAAATAGTAAGAACATCTTCAAATGTTCTTCCTAAAATATTTGCAACATGCGATATTGCCTTTTCTTTCTCTACAAGTGGTAACTTTTTTGTTTGCATTACTGCCTGCTCCAGTTTAAACCAGTCACGTGAAACTTCACCTCCGTCATCTAATAAAACTCTATTTCTAATTTTATGAGATTCAATAAAAATAAAAGTCAAGTGTGTCAAAATATCATAGATATCTGATCGCCCACGGGTAATTTCTACGTTCATTTGCTCCTCATCAATTCTATAACAATTTCTTCTTCTCTTTGGAGGAACAATTGCTTGGAAATGTGATCTAGAATATCCTTCGTCTGAAGTTAAATTAATATAACGACATTCTTCAATTCCTACCGGAAGTCTTTCTATAACATACAAAAGTCCATTCAGCTCAACTTTATTTTCGGCAATATTTCCGTAAATTTCTGGACGTAAAGCTAATAATGCTTCTCGTAATGTATCGCCCGAAATGCCCATTGGTTTATAAAAACCTCTGTTAAACAAGTGGCGCATTGTAATGTACATTTTTTCAATGGCGGCTGATGATTCTTGTGCTCTTGATCTCGAAATGTTTTTTGATTCTTTCATTCTAATTATATTTTTTTAAACTTATAAGTTTTATACTTTTTTTAATGCGTCTGCTATATCTCTGTTATTAGACAGTCGCGGTATTTTATTTTGTCCCCCTAACTTTCCTTGTGATTTCATATATTCCTGAAAACCATTTTTGACAACTTTGGTTATTACCACTTTCTGCAAAATATTTCCAGTTATTAAATCGTCGTAATAAATGTTTTGTTTTCGCATTGCATCATCTATTGCTTCGGCGAAAGTTAACATATTTTCTGGTTCATTTTCAAATTCTACAAGCCATTCATGATAGGGTAGTCCTTCAGTCGGATTAATTTGTGGCGCAACGGTAAACTCATTAATTCTAACATTGGTATTTTCCATTGCAGCTTTCATTGCATTTTCGACCTCATTACCAATAACGTGCTCTCCAAATGCAGAAATATAATGTTTAATCCTTCCCGAAACAATAATACGATGCGGATATAAAGAAGTAAACTGTACCGTATCTCCAATATTATATCCCCAAAGCCCTGCATTTGTTGATATTATAAAAACATAATTTACACCTAACTCTACTTCTCCTATTGTTAACCGTTTTGGATTTTCGTTAAAAAACTCATCTGCTTTTATAAACTCATAAAAAATTCCAGAATTCAACAACAAAAGCATTCCTTTCGATTTTTGAGAATCTTGATAAGCAAAGAAACCTTCTGAAGCTGGAAACAACTCAATACTATCTACTTTTCTTCCTATCAGGTTTTCGAACTTTGCACGATAAGGCTCGTAATTAACTCCACCATAAATAAACAGATTAAAATTTTTGAATAAATCCCCTACTTTCTTACCACTTCTTTCTTCCAATCGTTCAAAATACATTTGTACCCAAGATGGAATTCCCGAAATAATAGTCATATCCTGATCTATTGTTTCACCGACAATTGTATTAATCTTAGTTTCCCAATCCTCAATACAATTGGCTTTCCAAGATGGCATGCGGTTCTTTTGAAGATATTTTGGCACAAAATGAGCTGCAATTCCAGATAATCGTCCAAGTTTAATTCCGTTTTTTTCAATCAATTCAGGGCTTCCTTGCAAAAAAATCATTTTCCCATCTACAAAATCTGTTTTTCCAGTTTCATGTATATAATGTAAAATTGCATTTCTGGAAGCTTCAATATGATAAGGCATTGATTCTTTGGTAAGCGGAATATATTTCGCTCCCGAAGTTGTTCCAGATGTTTTAGCAAAATAAAGTGGTTTTCCTTTCCAAAGAATGTCTTTCTGACCCAATTGCACTTTATCTATATATGATTTTAAATCTTCATAATCTCTTATAGGTACATGCTTTTTAAAATCTTCAAACGTCTTTATTTTATCAAAATGATGATCTTTTCCAAACTCAGTATCTTTAGCCCCATTTATCAAACTCTTAAAAACCTTCATTTGAGTTTCGATAGGTTTTTTTGACCAAGCCTGTGTTTTGTTATAAATTTTGCTGGCAAATAATTTTGCAGCGACTGATTTTATAGACATTCTTTATTTTTATTTTTTAGCACTTTTATCCTTTTTTACAGAACTAGTGTTTTCAATTTTTTCTTCGTTTGCCACTTCCTCGCGTAATTTTAATTCTTCTTTGGATGGGGCTAAATTCACACCTTCCTCCTTCATATCAATACTAGATAAGATAGAATCTTTATTAAATTTAGCATATTCTAATTGGCCTGTTAATACTTTTTGAATCGATTTAATATAAGCTTCATTTTTCTTTAATGCGACCGTTAATGAGTCTGATTTTAAAGCCAATTCCGTTGCGTTTCTTTTTAATTCTGTCGATGAATATCCTGGAATAAATTCACGTAATGGTGTAAAAGCGATTATAAATGTGGTAATTAATATTAAAAAAATAGCCCCTAGTGTCGCAACTACAAAAACATTCATAAGATTTAATTTGAAAGAGAAGATCTCTTCAAATGTATTCTCATTCAAGATAACCAATCGGTTTTTGATAAATAATCTATTTCTAAATTTAATTCGTTTTAGTCTTTTCTGGGTCATTGTGGTACTTTAATTGACAAATATAATAATTAATAGTGTTGATAAAACGGTCAAAATACAATAGGATAGCCTTTAAAATAGCATTTTATAAAATATTTAACGTGATTAAAAATAAATATTTTATAGTAAAACTAATTCATATTAACTAATTCTGTATACCTTTGTCTTTATTATATACAAATTTGCTCCGGCAATTAACTATTCAATCATGGGAAGATTAGGTGTTACAGAAATCCTTGTTATATTAGCGGTTGTTTTATTACTTTTTGGAGGTAAAAAAATTCCAGAATTAATGAAAGGTTTAGGTAGTGGAATTAAAGAATTCAAAAACGCTGCTAAAGACAATGATCAGCCAGCTGATAAGAAAGAAAAAGAAGAAGATAAACCAGCTTAATTTATTTAATAAATTATATCGGTTGTATAAATTCCAAATCCCAGTAAAATATTATTGGGATTTGGAATTTCTTGGTTTATAAAATCATAGTTAACTGAATACGCTTTCTATCTTCATCAACCTCAGTTACTTTTACATCTACATGTTGATGTAGTTTTACTACTTCGTTTACATCGCTTACAAAACCTGCTTTTAGTTGCGAAATGTGAACCAATCCACTTTCTTTAACACCGATGTCAACAAAACAACCAAAGTTGGTGATGTTATTAACAATTCCTGGTAATATCATTCCAGTTTTTACATCTTTTATACTTTTTACATTTGGATCAAATTCAAAAACCTTAGCCGATTTTCTAGGATCTAAACCTGGTTTTTCTAATTCTTTGATAATATCCTTTAATGTCAATAAACCAATTTCTGGCGTAATATAATTCTCTGGTTTAATTAAAGCTGTTCGTTCTTTATTGGCAATAAGATCATTAACCGTTAGTTTTAAATCTTTAGCCATTTTTTCAACAATTCCATAAGCTTCAGGATGTACGGCCGAATTATCCAACGGATTTTTAGCATTAGTAATTCTAATAAATGCAGCTCCTTGCTGATAGGCTTTATCGCCTAAACGAGGTACTTTTTTCAACTGTTTACGATCTTCAAAAGGGCCATTTTCAGAACGATATTGTACAATGTTTTCGGCAAGCTTCTCTCCTATTCCACTAACATAACTCAATAAATGTTTACTCGCTGTATTAATATTAATACCTACCGAGTTTACGCAACGAATTACGGTATTATCCAGCTCTTCTTTTAATTTTGACTGATCTACATCATGTTGATATTGTCCTACTCCAATAGCTTTTGGATCGATTTTTACCAACTCCGCCAACGGATCCGAAAGTCGTCTTCCTATAGAAACTGATCCACGCACAGTAACATCATAATTAGGAAACTCATCACGAGCGATTTTAGATGCCGAATATACCGACGCTCCTGCCTCAGAAACGATAAAAACTTGAACTGGTTTATCAAACGCAATTTTTTTGATAAAAAACTCCGTTTCTCTAGATGCCGTTCCGTTACCAATAGAAATTGCATCAATTTTATAAGAGTTTACCATAGAACGAATTTTTTTCATCGCCATAACATCTTCATGTTGTGGTGCGTGTGGATAAATGGTTTCATTGTATAACAAATCACCTTTTTCATCTAGACAAACCACTTTACAACCACTTCTAAAACCTGGATCAATTGCCAGAATACGTTTTTCACCCAATGGTGGTGCCAATAATAACTGTCCTAAATTATTAGCAAAAACCTGAATAGAATTGGCATCAGCTTTGGCTTTGGCTTCTTGCAACGTTTCATTTCCTATAGCAGGATTCAACAACCGTTTATAACTATCTTCAATAGCTAATTGTATATGCGGGGTTGTATTATTTTGACCTTTTATAACCAGTTCATCAATAATATCATAAGCTTCATCAATATCAACCTCTACTTTCATTTTTACAAATCCTTCGTTTTCAGCACGAAGCATGGCCAGTAATCGATGTGATGGTGCTTTTGTTAATGGCTCTGACCAATCAAAATACTGATTAAATTTTTGCGCATTCTCATCCTCTTTCTTAGTCTTTACAACCTTAGTAGCAATTGTCGATTTACGTTGATATAATCTACGTAATTGTTTACGAACATATATATTTTCGTTGATCCATTCGGCAATGATATCACGAGCTCCTTGTAAAGCAGCTTCTTCATTAATAACATTATCATTAATATATTGTGTCGAGATAAAATCAACATCATCATTGCCTTGCGACATAATTATTTTTGCTAATGGCTCTAGTCCATTTTCACGTGCCACATCAGCTTTTGTTTTCTTTTTCTTTTTAAACGGTAGATAAAAATCTTCTATCTCTTGTAAATCAAAACTTTGTTCTATTTTTTGCTTTAATTCTGGAGTAAGTAGCTTTTGTTCTTCTATCGATTTTAAAACTGCTTCTTTACGTTTTACAATAACTTGGTAATCTTTATGAAGTTTTGCAATTTGCTCTATTACAACTTCGTCAAGATTTCCGGTTGTATCTTTTCGATATCTTGAAATAAACGGAATCGTGCAATCTTCCTCTAATAATTTAACTGTATTTTGAATGTTTATTGCTGCTGTTTGAACAGACTTCGCAATGAATTGAATATTAGTCATGCTTTTAATGAAATAATTTCTTAATTATAAATTGATATAATTTACTTATTAAAATGAAATAGCAAATTAATCAATAATTCTGCTAAAATAATATCTTTGTTCTTAATTTTAAGCCAATGAAAGTTTTATTACCGTATTTTTTTATCGTAAATAGTATTGCCTTTATCTTAGCTGGATACGATAAATATTTGGCCATCAAGCATAAGCGTAGAATCTCCGAAAATATGCTGTTTACAATAACTGCTATTGGTGGCTCTGTTGGTTTGTTATTAGCAATGCTATTGTTTAGACATAAAATGAGTAAACCTTCTTTTATGATGAAATATGGCGGTATTGTTTTCCTTCAGATTGTAATTGCTCTTCTTATATATTTTTATTACTGTGATACAGAAACTCTCGCTTGGTTTAGGGTAAGTAGCAGTAAATAGTTTTGTTTTTTTGTTGTTAATAACTCTACAAAGACCTATTTATCAGTAAATTAAATTTAACATCTTTAAAAAAACCAGATGAATTTTAAAAAATTCGCCTGGCTTATTATTTTATTGGTGCGAAGCACCCGTTTTTTTTGACTTGTTTACTGACAAGCAATCTTATTTACTCTATTTTGGTGTCTTCCACCTTCAAATTGAGTATTTAAAAATGCTTCAACCATTTCTACAGCTTGTGGAATCGATGTAAAACGCGCAGGAATACTAATAATGTTAGCATCGTTATGTAAACGTGTTAAAACCGCAATTTCTTTAGTCCAACACAAACCAGCTCTTACTTTTGGGTGTTTATTAACAGTCATTGCAATACCATTTCCGCTTCCGCAAATAACAATTCCAAAATCAGCCCTACCTTCAGTAATATCTGTAGCTACTGGATGACCAAAATCTGGATAATCTACAGAATCCTCAGAATCTGTACCATAATTAGTTACCTCATATCCTTTTGCTTTAAGCATAGCAACAATTGCTTTTTTATACTCTGGTCCTGCGTGATCGTTTCCTATTGAAATTTTCATTATATAAGTTATATTAAGTTGTGTCCTGCAAATTTAACCAAACAATATCGAAGTAAATATATTTGAAAAGAAAAGTTCAACACGAATTACACTAATAAGAGCTAATTTTTTTTTCAATCTTTTAAAACAAATATTTACCATATATAAATTAATAAAAATTAGAGTAATATGTGGCAAAAAATTTACTAGTTAAACATATTTATAGCATTTTATTATTATTAACTCTACATAAAAATTTATCTACTTTACAACTAAATAGAGTCTATATATAACTAGCTCACTATCATAAACTTAACACTTGTTAACATTATTAATAACGCTATAACTATCTAGTAATCAATGAAAAATAAACATCTTTTTTGTTAATTTTATATAATGTTAATAGTAAAACGCAATTGCTTGATATTCAGTTAACTTTAAATTAACATCTTTTGTTGATAACTACAGAAAGAAAATTAGAAGTTTTTTTTGGTTGTATCATAAAAAACCCTAATCCAAAATCGGAACTTAATAACCTAATAAAGTTTGGGTGATTTTTAGAAAAGTTATCAATATAAAAAAGTACATTTTCAACAAAATTCAACATATGAAGTTATCTACAAAATGAATTCATTTTGAGTTATTAACCAATGTTAATTAAAATCTAAAAGGTATTAGTTACTAATCCTTTAGCTAAATATAAGTATGTTGATAACTCTATATAACAAAGAGAAACTTGATTACAACACTTTTAAAAATTAAGTTATATGACATATTAACACACTATAATAACAACCATAAATTAATTAAATTTAAATTTTTCTTTTTTATATATATAATATATGTTAACAACTTTTAAAAATGAAAAATAAAAAAAATGAAATTTTAGGTTTAAACGATTGAAAGTGGACTATTGAGACTGTCAAGAATTTGCTGAACTCTTTCGAAATCCTCTGGATAAACGTTGAGTTTGATTCCGCCCAAAGCTGCCGAATAGAAAGGAGCCACCGATAAGGTCATTTCGTTCACCAGGTAGTATGGAATGTCTTCTTGTTCTAGTAAGTGTTTTAGAATTACTGTTTCGTGCAGATAATTGAATGTAGCAATGGTTTTGAAGCTTTCCATAAAGGTCTTTTTGTAAAGATACGAAATGAGCATTACCAAAAATAAGTCGATATCACTAATTTATATATGCAATCTGAGTAATAGCAAATAGTCAGAACAATTAAAAAATACCATTAAAAATCATTTAGATAGTAACCTTTTAAAGTTATATTTTTAATAAAATGGAACCTAAAAAGCATTATCTGATATCTTCTTTGTAATTTTAAACCTTATAAGAAAAGATATATGAGTAAGAAAATTAGAAAACCGATAAAGAATGAGAATGATTTCTCAAGTAAGATTATAAAAATTTTATCGCAAAATGCTAATAAACCATTTAATTACAAACAAATAGGAGCGAAGTTAGAATTAGACGATACTAAAAGTCGCAATCAAATTATAAAAGATTTAAAGATTCTGGCATCACAAAACAAGATTGTAGAATCAGAACCAGGCAAATATTTAATCAAAGCTGTTAGTCAAGATTATTACGAAGGTACGATAGATATGACAAGTCGTAAAACGGCTTATTTTATTTGTCCTGATTTTACAGAGGATGTTTTTATCCCTACAAATAATTTAAATCGTGCATTAGATAAAGACAAAGTAAAAGTTTACGTTTATAACAGAAGAAAAGGAAAACGACCTGAAGGAGAAGTAATTGAGGTTATAGAAAGAAAAAAAACTGATTTTGTTGGAGTTATTGACATTCAGAACAACTTTGCATTTGTAGCTACTGCTAATCCTAAAATGTACACTGATATTTTTATTCCAAAAGATAAAATAGGAGAGGCACAAAACGGTGATGTAGTATTAGTTACGATAGAAGATTGGCCAAAAAGAGCTGATAGTCCTTTTGGTTCAGTAATTAAAGTTTTAGGAAAACCAGGAGAACACGATACCGAAATTCATGCTATTTTGGCTGAATATGGTTTACCATCAGATTTTCCGGTAGAAGTAGAGGTTTACGCACAAAAAATAGATACGTCTATACAAGAAAGTGAAATTGCTAAGCGTCGTGATATGCGAGATACACTTACGTTTACGATAGATCCAAAAGATGCAAAAGATTTTGATGATGCATTATCATTCAAGAAATTAGATAATGGAAATTATGAAATAGGAATTCATATTGCAGATGTTTCGTATTATCTTCAAGAAGGAACAATCCTAGATGATGAAGCGTATCAACGAGCAACATCAGTATATTTAGTAGATAGAGTAGTACCAATGCTTCCTGAAGTCTTATCTAACTTTGCCTGTTCGTTACGACCTAATGAAGAAAAATATACCTTCTCGGCAGTTTTTGAAGTATCAGAAAATGCGCAAGTAATTAACCAATGGTTTGGTAGAACAGTAATATTCTCTGATCAACGATTTGCTTATGAAGAAGCACAATATATCATTGAAACAAAAGATAATACAATTCCAGCAGAAACTTCAATTACTGGAAGTTCGTATGTTGTTTCAGATGAAATTACAAATGCAACTTTAAAATTAGATGAATTAGCTAAGATTTTGAGAAAGAAAAGAATGGCTAATGGAGCTATTTCTTTTGACAAAGTTGAAGTTAAATTTGATTTGAATGCAGAAGGAGAACCAGAAGGAGTTTATTTTAAAGTTTCAAAAGATGCCAATCATTTAATTGAAGAATTTATGCTTTTGGCAAATAGAAAAGTTGCTGAATACATTGGTAAACAAAAGAAAACATTCGTTTATAGAATTCACGATGAACCAAATGAAGACAAATTAATTGCAATGCAATCGGTAATTGCTAAGTTTGGTTACAAGATAGATTTCCGAAATAAAGGAGATATATCAAAATCGTTAAATGCTTTAATGGAAGAAGTTAATGGTAAAAAAGAACAAAACTTAATTGATACTCTTGCTATTAGAAGTATGAGTAAAGCCAAATATTCAACAGATAATATTGGACATTACGGTTTAGCTTTTGATTATTACAGTCATTTTACATCACCAATTCGTCGTTATCCTGATATAATGGTACATCGATTGTTACAATATTATTTAGACGGTGGAAAATCTGTAGATGAAGAAACATACGAAACCAAGTGTTTGCATTGTTCAAACATGGAAGGATTAGCTACAAATGCAGAACGAGATAGTATTAAGTATATGCAGGTTAAATACATGCAGGATCATAAAGACGAAGAATTTTTGGGAGTTATTTCAGGAGTTACAGAGTGGGGAATTTATGTAGAAATAGTATCGAATAAATGTGAAGGGATGGTAAGAATCAGAGATATAAAAGATGATTATTATACTTTCGATGAAAAACAATATGCACTAGTTGGTGCTACTTCAGATAAAATATTACAATTAGGCGATGAGATTTACGTTAAAGTAAAAAATGCTGATTTAGTTAAAAAACAATTGGATTTTCATTTTTTAAGAAGAGCAGAGTAGGAAGTAAAAATTTAAAAAAGAAAAACATGAAAAAGTTATTAATAGGAGTTGCAATTTTATTTATACAAGTATCATTTAGTCAGGTAACTAAAAATTTAGGAGATTTTGATAAAGTTAAAGTATTCGATAAATTGAGTATTACACTAATTCATTCTTCAGAAAATAAGATAGTTATAAAAGGAAGCAGAGAGAGTGAAGTAGAAGTTGTGAATAAAAATGGAGAATTGAAACTAAGAATGCCATTTCCAAAACTTTTATCAGGAGATGATGTTTCAATACAGTTATATTATAAACGTATAGAAAAGATTGATGTAAGTGAAGGAAGTATAGTTTCAAGTAAAGAAACTTTCAAACAAACTACAATTGATTTAAATTCTAAAGAAGGAGGAGAAATCAATGTAATTTTAGATGTTGATAATGCTAAAATAAGAGCAGTTTCTGGAGGAACTATTAAAGTATCTGGAAAAGCAAGTAATCAAGTTGCTAATTTAGGTTCAGGAGGAATTTTAAGAGCTAATGGATTACATACCTCACAAACAACAATAAGCGTTTCTGCGGGAGGAAATGCCGAAATCCATGCTACTACCTTAGTCGATGCAAAAGTGAATGCTGGAGGCTATATTTACATCTATGGTAAACCTAAACAAATTAACCAAAAAACTGTTCTAGGCGGTAGGATTGAAGAAAAAGAATAAAACGAAATTGTATTTTAATGATAAACGATATTATAGCAGGGATTCCATGGGGAGTATTTTTAAGCTTTATGGTAGGCCCGGTATTTTTTATATTACTAGAAACTAGTATCACCAAAGGTTTTAGAGCCGCATTAGTTTTTGATCTAGGTGTAATACTAGGAGACATTTTTTTTATTGCAATTGCTTATTTAGGAAGTTATAGATTAATTAAAAGCTTACAAGATAAACCAGCCCTTTTTATATTTGGAGGTATAATCATGTTAGCATATGGAATTATTTCGTTTGTACAACTTAAGAAAGAAGAGAAAATAAACGACGAAGAAATAGACCGTGATATTATCAAAAGAAATTATGCAAGCCTTTTTGCAAAAGGCTTTTTTCTGAATGTTATTAATATCGGAGTACTTGGTTTTTGGGTTGCAATAATTATTTCTATCGGACCAAAATTAGAAATGCAAACATCAAGAATGATGACATTTTTTGTAACAGTTGTACTAACTTATTTAATTATTGACTGTATAAAAATTGTTTTAGCAAAACAATTAAAATCTAAAATGACGCCATCAAATATTCTTAAAATTAAAAAGGTAATTAGTATAGTTTTAATGATTTTTGGATTTGTCTTGATAGTTCAAGGATGGTTTCCAAAAGAAAAAGAAATGGTAAAACACGTTTTTGAAAAGATTGAAAAGTAGTTGTTAATAACTACAAAATATAGTTATAAACCTCTCATTACGAGAGGTTTTTTTTATGTTTATAAGTCATTGCGAGGAACGAAGCAATCTCACTAAGTATATCGCATGTTTGTCATTCTGAGGCAAAGAATCTTCTTGACAATTGTCTATAAAGTATATCAATCTTTGTAGAAGTTGTTTAGTGAGATTGCTTCGTTCCTCGCAAGGACAAAACTGTGGTAAAAATTAAGCATAAAAAAAACCTCCAAATTTCTTTGAAGGTTTTTAAAAATATCGTCCGGATTCGAAGATACTCTTTATTTAATTTTTCTTAAAAATTAGACATAAAAAAACCTCCAAATTTCTTTGAAGGTTTTTAAAAATATCGTCCGGATTCGAAGATACTCTTTATTTAATTTTTTATAAAAATTAGACATAAAAAAACCTCCAAATTTCTTTGAAGGTTTTTAAAAATATCGTCCGGATTCGAAGATACTCTTTATTTAATTTTTCTTAAAAATTAGACATAAAAAAAAACCTCCAAATTTCTTTGAAGGTTTTAGAGGCATCGTCCGGATTCGAACCGGAGTAGGAGCTTTTGCAGAGCCCAGCCTAGCCGCTCGGCCACGACGCCATTAATTGAATGGATGGCAAAAGTAACCATAATCTTTAAATTTTAAAAACTTAAAGCCAACTATTTTTAAATTTTATAAAAAGAAAAAAATATATCTTCTAATTTCTAGTTTCTAGTTTCTTCCATTATAACTGTAACCGTCTCTACATCACCACCAATAGGAGGATTAATTTTAGAAACTTCAACAATTGTTTTTGTAATCATTGGGATCTCATCAAGAACTCTCGTAATGATTCTTTTGGTAACATGTTCCAATAATTTAGATCTAATAGCCATTTCTTCGGTAACAATTTTGTTTAAATGTACATAATCTACTGTGTCAGCTAGATGATCAGACTCGGCAGATTTTCTTAAATTAGCATGAATTTCTAAATTCACTTCATAATTAGATCCAATTTTTCCTTCTTCAATTAAACATCCGTGGTAAGAAAAAGTACGGATATTTTTTAGTTTAATAATTCCCATTTTTTTATAATTTTATTCTTGTAATATTTGGATTTTGATAATTAGATGTTACTGCTTGTACAGAAACTATTTTTTCTTCTTCATCAACTGTAAAGTGTATTGTGTAAGGAAAACTCTTTAAAGGTAGGGTGCGAACAATATTATATTTTTCTTCGAAAAAAGGGAATGTCTTTAGAGTTTCTACATAATCTTGATATTCATTAACGAATTTCGTTCCCAGATTATTTGATAAAGATTCATAATACTCAGCAATTTCATCTACTTCTAAATCAGCTCGCAATAGAACAATAATTTCAAACATTTATTTATTCCATTTTGTGTTGAGTTTTTTTTTAGATTCTTCCCAGCTAATATAATCTTCTGGTTTGGCATTTTTCATACGTTCTAAAACCATTTCTTGCTGCCATAACGGAATTTCATTCGGGGTGTTTTCGTCTATTGAAACATCTGGAATATGTTTAAAAAAACTAATAAAAGTTTCGTAAAAATCGTCTGGAATTGTAACGGTTAATTGTCTCATAACTTTCAATATTTATACAAAAATAGGGATAAATTTAATTCAAAGTCTCTTAGGCCCAAATCTCAATCTATCATGTATTTTTTTATCTTTGCTAAAATTACTATAAATAATGGCATCAGAAGAAAAATCACTCAATTTTATTGAACAAATCATAGAAGAAGATTTAAAATCAGGATTATCAAAAGATAAGCTTCATTTTCGTTTTCCACCAGAACCAAATGGGTATTTACATATTGGTCATGCAAGTTCTATTGCTTTAAATTTTGGATTAGGAATTGATTATCAGTCACCTGTAAATTTACGTTTTGATGATACCAATCCAGAAAAAGAAGAGCAAGAGTTTGTAGATGCAATTAAAAAAGACGTAGAATGGTTAGGATATACTTGGTCAGAAGAACGTTATGCATCTGATTATTTTCAGCAATTATACGATTGGGCTGTTTTATTAATTAAAAAAGATAAAGCCTATGTTGATAGTCAATCTTCTGAAGAAATGGCTATTCAAAAAGGAACTCCATCAACAACAGGTACTGATAGTCCATATAGAAATCGTTCTGTAGAAGAAAATCTTGACTTATTCGAAAGAATGAGAAACGGAGAATTTGAGGCAGGAACTCATATTCTTCGTGCTAAAATAGATATGAAATCGACTAATATGTTGATGCGTGATCCTATTATGTACAGAATTTTAAACAAGGATCATCATAGAACTGGAGATGCCTGGAAAATTTACCCGATGTATGATTGGGCACATGGACAAAGTGATTATTTAGAAGGTATTTCACATTCATTTTGTACACTTGAATTTTTGCCTCACCGTGAATTATACGATTGGTTTTTGGACCAAATTATAGATGATAATAAGTTGCGTCCAAAGCAAAGAGAATTTGCAAGACGTAATCTTTCACATACCGTTGTAAGTAAAAGAAAATTACAACAACTTGTTAAAGAACACCATATTAACGGTTGGGATGATCCAAGAATGTCAACAATTTCTGGATTAAGAAGAAGAGGATATACAGCTGCTTCATTACGTAATTTTGCTAATTCAACAGGTATTGCAAAACGTGATAATTTAATAAGTGTATCAGTTTTAGAGTTTTGCATTCGTGAAGATTTAAACAAAATTGCACCTCGTGTAATGGCTGTTTTAGATCCGGTAAAATTGGTAATTACTAATTATCCTGAAGGAAAAGAAGAGCTACTTGATGCAGAAAATAACCAGGAAGATGATACAGCTGGATTCAGAAAAGTACCATTTTCAAGAGAATTATATATAGAAAGAGAAGACTTTTTAGAGGAAGCTCCAGCTAAGTTTTTCCGTTTGACATTAGGAAAAGAAGTACGTCTTAAAAATGCTTATATCATTAAAGGAGAAAGTGTTATAAAAGATTCAGAAGGTAAAATTACAGAAATTCATGTTACTTACGATACCGATTCTTTAAGCGGAAGTGGAAGTGAAGCAAGCCAAAGAAAAGTATCTGGAACCTTACATTGGGTTTCGATTGCTCATGCAGTAGAAGCCGAAGTTCGTTTATACGATCGTTTGTTTACAGATGAAGCTCCAGATAGTTATAAAGAGAAAAATTTCTTAGATTTTGTAAATCCAAATTCACTAGAAATTGTTACTGGTTTTGTTGAACCAAGTTTGGCTATTGCTCAAAATGAAGATAAATTTCAGTTTCAACGTTTAGGATATTTTACTGTTGATAAAGATTCAACTGCTTCAAAACTAGTATTTAATAAGACAGTTGGATTAAAAGATGCTTGGGAAGAAAAAGGTAAAAAAGAAGAAAATAGCATTAATAATTCTTTAAAAGATATCAATAAATATTTTAAAGTTGAAACTAAGCAAGAACGTTTAGCAATTGAAAATGCGATAGGGGGGAACATTGCAATTATTTCAAGTTTTTCTCTATTACAAAATTCATTGAAGAAGAATATTAACAATAATAAGAGTTCATTGTTATTTGCTCAATTTATTCTTAAATATTCAAGTTTAAAATCTTCAGATTTTGAAGAAGAGGATATTAAAAAATTATATTCCATGTCACTAAGAAGTGAATCGACTTATGTTCGTTCAAAAGCACTTTTAAATTTAAGAGATTTGGAAACTATAGATTTTAAAAATCAGTTTGAAGAAGACATAAAAAAATTAAATTCAAATCCTCCAAAAAATGCTTCTGATAGAGAAAAGGAAATTTTGGAAGAAATGTTAAAAAAATAATATCAATTTTAGTTATCGAAAAGCGCTTTTTATAAGCGCTTTTTTTATTATTTATATTTTCTATTGAAATTTAAAATAATATAGTTTTATTATATTAAAACTGACCTTCATAAATTGATTTTAAGACGTTTTAAATATATAGTCAGTATAATTATTGTTTTTATAAAAATACTTAATTAGACATCTTTATTTTAATTTTTGACATGATTTTAGAGTGGTCTTATCGTTGTTAACATCGAAATGTTTATAAGTATAGTATCTTTTTAGTTTTAGTACGTTTTACTCAATATTGAATCCAATTTTTAGATTTGCCAGTATTTTTACTTTTTATTTTTGAACTTGAATTATTAAATTATTTTCAACTTAATAAAATACTACCAAGCCCAAATTTTTTATAAAATAAGAGGATAACTTATTATCAATTTTAATTATAGAAAATTTATTTAATTTATATTTTGTCTATTATTAAGATTAATTATAATTTTTAGTATTTATATAGTTTTTATAGATTAAAAACAGCTTTCATATATTGATTTTAAGGTGTTTTTTTAATTATGATGAGTCTATTATTGGTTTTTAAAAAAGGATTGATTAGCGTACTTTATTTTAATTTTAGACCTAATTTTAAGGTGATTTTCTCATTATTAACACTGAAATGTTTATAAGTACAAGACCTTGTTCTATTTTGATACATTTTACCGATTAACAATTCAATTTTTTTGCATTGCTAGGATTTTGCTTTTTTTATTTTAAATATTGAACTTCTAAATTATTTTGATTCATTCAAAAAAGTATTTCACTAATTATTAAAATATTCTGTAAAATAGGATAAGATTAATAATCAGTTTTATTTATTGTTAATTTATTTAATTTATATTTTATCTATCATTGTTAATATTGATAATTTTATAGTTTTATATAGTTTTTATATATTAAAAACAAGGCTAATATATCATTTTTAAGACGTTTTTATAATTATAACAGCTCTTTTATTGGTTTTGTAAAAACAATTCAACAGCATGCTTTATTTTAATTTTTGTTTCAATTTAATATGGTTTAACGCGTTGTTAACATAAAAATACCAATAAATATATTATTTTTATGAAAAGCCAATTAAGCAAATTTTTAAAAATGATTTTATTCACTTTTAAAATATAAATGGAGTGGGCTATGATTATAAAATTATTTCTTAAATCTTAAAATTTTATTTTAAGTAAATTTTAGTTTTTGAATAGTTTTAGATAAAATTCTTAATATTAATTTATCGTTCGTATTTAGATTTTGATTTAGTTTTGATAATACTTTTTATTTAAAGTGTTTTTCAATTTTATTTCATGATTATCAAATCGCCTAGATTGATTTTTTGATTATTTTAAAAATTGTTTATTTCATTTCTTATGCTATACTTTATTGAGCCTTAATTTTATATTATAAACTTAATAGCTGTATTTATGAAAATTAAATTTTTAATACTTGGAATATTATTTACCAGTTTTGCTTTTTCGCAAACCCATCAAATAATCAAGCATAACGGAGAACAATTAGATGTTAATTATATAAAACAAGATATTGATCTTATTTACTATTCATTGAATGGAAGTCAGGAACAATTTACAATTAGTAAATATGCAGTTTCTTCTCTCCATGAAAAAGCAAGTTTGAAATCTGAATCTATTTCTCCTAAAATTGTTGTAGCTGACAAAAAAGATTATAGTTTGGTAAAAGTTTTAAAACCATATCAAACTATTGGACTTAAAGAAGTTGAAACTTTTTCAGGATTATCTACAAAAACAAAAGGGGAGTCTCCTTTAGCATTAAAGGAACAAACAGAAAGACGCATCAAAACTAAGTCTGCAGATAATGGATATCCGTTTGTTTCAATTGTCGAAAAACCAGATGGTAAGTATCGAGCAGTTGCTTACGTATATTAAAATTATATTAAACATTATTTATCGAATTTTTATTTGTAAAAAATAGATTATCTTTAGTTTTAACTTTTAAATATTATAGTTATGTCAAACAACACTGGAAACACGATATTGGCACTTCTTACAGGTGCGGCGATTGGAGCAGGAATTGGAATTTTGTTTGCACCGGATAAAGGGTCAAAAACAAGAGGACGTATTAAACACGGAATTGATGATGCTAAACATAATTTGAAGCATAAATTAGAAACTTCTACTGAAGAATTACGCGACAAGTTTTTAAATGCTAAAGAAGATTTAGATGGAACGTATGAAAACTTACTTTCGAATATGAGTTATAAAACAGAAGAAGTAATTTCTTTTCTTGAATCTAAATTAGCAGATTTGAAAACTCAAAACGCTAAACTTCAAAAATAAAATAGCCTTTTTTTAGGCATAAGCAAAGTACACATTGAACTTTAATTGTTATTGTTTCAAAAAAACACAATACATTGGTTTCATTGTGTACTTTGTTTTTTTATATTAAAATCAACTAAAATTG
The DNA here is from genome assembly GCF_015594725.1 of Flavobacterium sp. ALJ2. Lineage (GTDB taxonomy): Bacteria > Bacteroidota > Bacteroidia > Flavobacteriales > Flavobacteriaceae > Flavobacterium. The sequence goes on from NZ_JADNRC010000012.1 coordinate 122,815, forward strand.
TATTTATGGCTTTTGAAGAGTTTAAAGAACATACCGAAAATATTCAAGATCAGGCGAAAGCCTATGTTGATAGTCACCTCGCTTATTATAAATTATGGGGTTTTAAAGTAGCAATGAAATCTACTACAGTAATTTTTAAATTTATTTTAATTTTACTGTGTTTTAGTATGGTTATGTTGTTTGGTTCAGTTGCAGCTGCTTTTGCAATTAGTGCTGCTTTGGGCAGTTATACTTTTGGATTTCTTATAGTAGGAGGGATCTATTTATTAGCTACGATACTTATTTTCTTTATAAAAGATAAAATGGTAGAAGGACCAATCTTAGAGAAATTTTCAGAAATATTTTTTAACGACTAAATTATGGAAACAAAAAAATACTCGTCATACGCTGAAATTGATAGAGAATTGGAAATTCTTAAAATTGAGAAAGAAATAAATTATCAAAAATTAGTTTTAAGTGTTCAAAAAACTAAAGAATCTTTAGAACCTCAGAATATAATAAATGGTTTTTTAGGTTCTTACAAAACGATACTTTCTAATTCATATTTAAAAATTATTCAAGCTGCTATTCCTTATCTTATAGGATGGTTTATGAACAAAAAAAGAGGCCATTAAGCCTCTTTTGTATTTTCTATATTTAGATTACTCTTCTGTTTCTGTATCATCAGGAGTTTCATAATCAGGTTTTGTTTCAGTTTTTGGTTTCAGTTTTCTATTTGTTTTCTTCATCATTTCACCCACTTGGTTGGATGCACTAAATGAAGCTACCATATTGTTTAGCATATCACTTCCAGCTTGTGGCGAATTTGGTAATAAAATCAAGTTAGAATTTGTATCAGCACCAATAGCTTGTAATGTATCATAATGTTGAGTAACAACAATTAATGCTGAAGCTTCTTGAGAATTAATTCCTACTTTATTTAAAACATCAACGCTTTCTACAAGACCTCTTGCAATTTCTCTTCTTTGATCAGCAATACCCTGTCCTTGTAATCTTTTACTTTCAGCTTCAGCTTTTGCTTTAGCAACAATTCTAATTCTAGATGCTTCAGCTTCAAATTCAGCTACAGTTTTTTCTCTATCAGCAGCATTAATTCTGTTCATTGCATTTTTAACCTGAATATCTGGATCAATATCAGTTACCAATGTATTTATAATTGTATATCCATAAGTAGTCATTGCTTCATTTAATTCTCTTTTTACTGCAACTGCGATATCATCTTTTCTTTCAAAAACATCATCTAATTTTAATTTAGGAACTTCTGCTCGTACTACATCAAATACATAAGATGTGATTTGATCGTGTGGATATTCTAATTTATAGAAAGCATCATAAACGGTTTCTTTAATTACCATAAATTGAACTGATACTTTAAGTTTCACAAAAACGTTGTCTTTAGTTTTTGTTTCAATGATAACATCTAATTGTTGAATTTTTAGATTTACTCGTCCAGCAATTCTATCAATCATTGGTATTTTTAATTGTAAACCTGAAGTTCTTACGCTAAGAAATTTTCCGAAACGTTCTATAATTACAGATGTTTGTTGTTTTACTGTAAAGAAAGAAGATAGAAGAATAAATAATCCGAAGATTAAAAGAATAATAATTGGAATGTTCATAACCGATAAATTTAGTTTAAATATTAATTGTCAAATTACGAAATTTCTTCCATCTGAGACGTTATGTTTTCATTAAATATAAAAAGCGTTAAGAACGGCCTCTATAGGTGGTCTTAACGCTTTTATAATTGTACTTGTTAATTTTTTATAAAGCCACTATTGCTTTTTGGATTCTTGAGATGGTTTCTTCTTTTCCAATGATTTCAACAATATCAAATAGGTGAGGACCTTTAAGTGCTCCAACCAAACTCAAACGGAAAGGTTGCATAACTTTACCCATTCCAATTTCATTTTTAGTCATCCAATCTTTTACTATAGATTCAATATTTACAGAAGTAAAATCTTCAATATTTTCCAGAACAGATGTTAGTTCTTGCATTAAAGTTGGAGTTGCTGAATTCCAATTTTTAGTTGCTTTTTCATCATATGATGTTGGTGCTTGGAAAAAGAAATCGCTTAGTTCCCAAAATTCAGAAACAAAATGAGCACGTTCTTTTATCAAAGAAACTATTTTTGTTGTTAGTTCGAGCGGAGTCGAGAACCCTTTTTCAACTAAAATAGGAGTGAAATCTTTGGCTAAATCTTCATTACTTTGTTTTATCAAATGCTGGTGATTGAACCATTTGTTTTTCTCTGGATCAAATTTAGCACCAGATTTATGAACTCTGTTTAAATCAAATGCTTCTATTAATTCATCTAATGAAAATATTTCTTTGTCAGTTCCATCATTCCAACCTAATAAAGCTAGGAAGTTAATAACAGCTTCTGGGAAAAATCCTTTTTCTCTATATCCAGATGAAATCCCTTCTTCTGTTTTCCATTCTAATGGAAATACAGGGAAACCAAGTTTATCACCATCTCTTTTAGATAATTTACCGTTACCAATTGGTTTCAGAATTAATGGTAAATGCGCAAATTCTGGAGCATCCCAACCAAAAGCTCTGTATAATAAAACGTGTAGAGGCATAGATGGCAACCATTCTTCTCCACGAATTACATGAGATGTTTCCATCAAATGATCATCTACAATATTTGCTAAATGGTAAGTTGGCATTCCATCACTTTTAAATAAAACTTTATCATCTAAAAGATTGGTTTCAAACTTAACTTCTCCACGAATACTATCTTGTAAATGCAATGTTTCGTTTACCGGAGTTTTAAAACGAATTACATAATGCTCTCCATTTGCAATTCTCTTAGCCGTTTCTTCTGTAGAAATTACTAGTGAAGTATCTAGTTTTTCGCGGTTATGATGATTGTATATAAATGTTTTTCCTTCTGCTTCATGTTGTTTTCTTAGCGCATCTAATGATTCTGGAGTATCAAATGCATAATAAGCCCAGCCTGAAGTGATTAATTGATCTGCATATTGTTGGTATAAATCTTTACGATCACTTTGTCTGTATGGACCAAATTTTTCATTTTTGCCTACAGTTTCATCTGGAGCAATTCCTAACCATTCTAGCGCTTCCATAATATAAGCTTCGGCACCAGGAACAAAACGGGTTTGATCTGTATCTTCAATTCTAAGATAAAAAACACCGTTATGTTTTTTTGCAAATAAATAATTAAATAGGGCAGTACGAACTCCGCCAATATGTAATGGCCCTGTCGGACTTGGTGCAAAACGCACACGAACTTGCTTTGACATTTGTTTTAAATTTTGATACAAAGATACGACTTTACTCAAAAGTCATTAGTCGAAAGTTTTAAAGCTTTTGTTTTTTACAATTTGAATCTTATCAGCGTTTGAACCTAATATGGTATTATTAAAATTAGTATTTTTATAGGTTATAAGTAAAACAGATTACTATTTTGAAAACAGTTCCATTTATATATCAAAAGCTTGAGGATTTTATAAAGAAATATTATACCAATGAGTTGATAAGAGGTTTACTTTTATTTACAGGATTTGGGTTATTATATTTTTTATTTACCATTTTCATTGAATATTTTCTTTGGTTAAAACCTTTAGGAAGAACACTTTTGTTTTGTGCTTTTGTTTGTGTAGAAGTGTTTCTGTTATTTCGTTTTATTATGTTTCCACTTTTTAAATTATTTAAGATTCAAAAAGGGATAGATTATAAAGAAGCTTCAGCTATAATTGGTAATCATTTTTCTGAAGTCAATGATAAGCTAACGAACTTTTTGCAACTTTCATCTTCAACTAATGAGATTGAAAAATCTGAATTAATGTTGGCTTCGATTGAACAAAAGGCAAATTCATTGCAATTAATTCCGTTTAGTAATGCGATTAATTTTAGTGCGAATAAGAAATATTTACCGTTAGCTTTAATACCAATTTTATTCTTTTTTGTTTTTTATATTTCTGGTAATAGTGGTATCCTTTCTCAAAGTTTAAATAGAGTTGTGCATTTTAACGCTGCTTTTTTACCTCCAGCACCTTTTAAATTTGTTATTCTAAATTCAAATTTACAAACTGAACAGAATAAAGATTTCATCCTTCAAGTACAATCTGAAGGGAATGTTATTCCTGAGAATGTAATGATTCATATTGAAAACGAAAGTTATTTTATGGAATCTACCAAACCTGGAGTATTTGAATTTAAAATTGAAAAGCCAAATAGTAACGTTGAGTTTTATGTAGAGGCAAATCAAGTAACTTCTCCTTCATATGAATTGAAGGTTATTACTGTTCCATCTATTGCAAATTTTGAAATGCAATTAAATTATCCTTCTTATTTAAATAAAAAAAGTGAAACTATCAGTGGTACTGGTAATGCAATTTTGCCAGAAGGAACTCGTGTTACATGGAAAATGAATACTAAATCTACTCAAAATGTTGATTGGAAAGACGGGAGTTCATTAATTCCTTTTGTCAAAGTAGATAATAGTTTTATTTTATCTAAAAATATTAGTCAAAACACAGAATATCAAATACTTACATCTAATAATAAGGTTAAAAACTATGAAAAACTCAATTATCAGCTCTCAATTATCAAAGATCAGTTCCCTACTATCAATGTAAGTGTTGCACCTGATAGTTTAAAGCTTGGAAAGGATTATATGTTGGGACAATTATCCGATGATTATGGGTTGTCAAAATTACAAATTGTATACTACGAACGCAACAAACCTAACACTGCCAAGCGTGGAACAATTGCAGTTAAGAACAATGTATTCGATCAATTTGTTTTTTCATTTCCTAGTAATCTTCCTGTTGAGCAAGGGGTATCTTATGAATATTATTTTGAGGTTTTCGATAACGATGCTCCACACAATTTCAAGAGTGCTAAATCTTCTGTATTCTCAGATAGAGTTGCTACGAACGAAGAATTGCATGAGCTAGATTTAGAACAGCAAAATAGTAATATTAATGCCTTGTCTAAATCTTTAAAAAGTCAGGATAAGCAAATTTCTGAATTAGAAAAGCTTCAAAAAGTAGGTAAACAAAAGAATAATTTAGAGTTCAATGACCAGCAAAAAATAAATGATTTTATTAAGCGTCAGAAACAGCAAGATCAGATGATGAAAGATTTTGCTGAGAAGATGAATCAGAATTTAGATAAATTTAAGACCGAAAAGAAAGATCAAACTATTGAGGATTTGCAAAAACGTTTGGATAATGCTGATAAAGACTTAGAGAAAAATAAAAAGTTAATGGATGAACTCAAAGACTTAAATGATAAAATTAAGAGTGATGAATTGTTTGATAAAATTGATAAATTTAAGCAAATTTCTAAAAATCAATCTAAGAATTTAGAACAATTAGTTGAGCTTACCAAGAGATATTATGTAGCTAAAAAAGCAGAACAATTAAAAGATAAACTAGATAAATTAGCCGACAAACAAGAGCAACTATCTAATAAAGACAAAGATAATACTGTTGATAAGCAAGATGAAATAAATAAAGCTTTTGATCAACTTCAGAAAGATTTAAAAGATTTAAAAGATGAGAATAAGACCTTAAAAACTCCTATAGAATTGCCTAGTGATGCAAATAAAGAGAAGGATATCGATAACGATCTAAAAAAAGCATCTGATGAATTAAAGAAAAACAATAGTGCTGGTGCAAAACCTAAGCAGAAGAATGCAGCTAAGAAAATGAAGGAGATGGCTCAAAAAATGCAAGAAAGTATGCAGTCATCAGAGCAGGAACAATTAGAAGAAGATGTAATAATGTTACGTCAGATTTTAGATAATCTTTTAGCTTTTTCGCTTGCAGAAGAAGCTGTTATGTTGCAGTTTAGATCTATCAAAACAGGGTCATCTGTATTCAATAAAAACATTAAGATTCAGCAAAATTTAAAATTACAGTTCAAACATATTGATGATAGCTTGTTTGCATTATCCTTGCGTAATCCAAAAATTGCTGAAGATGTAACAAAAGAAATAGGCAATGTTCAATACAATATGGATAAAGCGCTCGAGACCTTAACCGATGTCGAAATACGTAAAGGAGTCTCTCACCAGCAATATGCTATTTCTTCTGCCAATAAATTAGCCGATTTCTTGAGTGATTTATTAAATAATATGCAAATGTCAATGGCTAGTCCTGGTTCAGGTAAGCCTAAGCCTGGTCAAGGCGAAGGGATGCAATTACCTGACATTATGAAAAAACAAGAGGGATTAGGTAAAAAAATGAAAGACGGAATGGATAAAGGGAAGGAGCAAGGTAAAAACGGTAAAGATCCTAAGCAAAGTGGTAAAGGTTCATCTGGCGAGAATGGAGATGATGGAGAAGGAAATGCTCAAGAAATAATGGAAATTTATAAGGAGCAGGTTCTTCTTAGAGAGGCGTTACAAAAAGAATTAGCTAAACAAGGATTAGGACCTAATGGACAAAAGGCACTAGATCAAATGAAGCAATTAGAGAAACAACTTTTGAATAAAGGCTTTAAGAATGAAAACTTGCAACGTATATTGAATATTCAACAAGAATTATTAAAGTTAGATACAGCTGTTCAAGAACAAGGTCAAGAAAACAAGCGACAATCAGAAACAAATAGGAAAGAGTTTAATAATCAATCTAATGCGTTGCCAGCATCATTGTCAGATTATTTAAATAGCATAGAGATTTTAAACAGACAATCATTACCTTTGCGATCGAATTTTAATCAAAAGGTTCAAGAATACTTTAATACTAAATGATCAATTTTAATTACGAAACAGACTTTGTTTTAAATAATGAAGCAGCGTTTGAATCATGGCTTTCGGCTGTGATTCTTTCAGAGAATAAAAAAGAAGGGGAGATAAGTTATATCTTTTGTGACGATGATTACCTTCATAAAATTAATGTAGAGTATCTTAATCATGATACACTTACAGATATTATCAGTTTTGATTATACAGTTGGTAATGAATTAAACGGAGATATTTTTGTTTCGGTTGAACGAGTTCGTGACAATGCTACAGATTTTAATGTTTCTTTTGAGAATGAATTAAAGCGTGTGTTAGCTCACGGGATTCTACATTACTGTGGGTATAAAGATAAATCAGAGAGCGAAGCAGTAACGATGCGTTCTAAAGAAGAAGAAAAAATAGAAATGTTCCACGTGGAACCATAACTAAATAATCTTTTATCTCAAATCATGTTCCACGTGGAACATGATTTTATTTTACTTCATAAAAATTAAAGTGTTTCACGTGGAACATAATAATTGTGTTTTTTTGAGAGTTCCACGTGGAACAAATAAATAAAGTTAATTCTGGAAGCCGCCTTAAACTGTTTCTGGAGAATAAAAAAATAAAATGTTTTTAGAAGAATACGATGTTATTGTAGTTGGTGCAGGTCATGCCGGCTCAGAGGCCGCGGCAGCGGCCGCAAATCTTGGATCTAAAACCTTGCTTGTTACAATGAGCTTGCAAAACATAGCGCAGATGTCATGCAACCCAGCGATGGGAGGAATTGCAAAAGGACAAATTGTGCGCGAAATAGATGCGCTAGGTGGGTACTCAGGAATAGTTTCTGACCGTACTGCGATTCAGTTTAAAATGTTGAACAAATCAAAAGGGCCAGCAATGTGGTCGCCAAGGGTTCAAAGCGACAGAATGCGGTTTGCTGAAGAATGGAGAATGATGCTCGAAGGAACTCCTAATCTTGATTTTTACCAAGAAATGGTAAAAGGATTGATTATTGAAAACGGAAAAATTAAAGGCGTTAGGACTTCACTCGGAATTGAAATTCGTTCTAAGTCGGTTATTTTGACAAACGGAACTTTCTTAAACGGTTTGATCCATATAGGAGATAAACAATTTGGTGGAGGCAGAGCTGGCGAAAGTGCTGCTTACGGAATAACAGAAGATTTGGTTCAAGCAGGTTTTGAATCTGGAAGAATGAAAACAGGAACGCCTCCAAGAGTTGATGGTCGTTCTTTAGATTATTCTAAAATGAACGAGGAAAAAGGAGATGCTAAACCAGATAAGTTTTCTTATTCGGATGTTACTTCACCTCTTATTCATCAAAGGTCTTGCCATATGACATACACATCTTTGGATGTGCATGATATTTTGAGATCTGGTTTTGATCGTTCGCCAATGTTTAATGGGAGGATAAAAAGTATCGGACCAAGATACTGTCCGTCTATTGAAGATAAAATTAATCGTTTTGCTGATAAAGAACGTCACCAATTATTTGTAGAGCCAGAAGGATGGCATACATGTGAGGTTTATGTAAACGGATTTTCTACATCTTTGCCAGAAGATATTCAATTTAAAGCTTTGCGTACTGTTGTAGGTTTTGAGAACGTGAAATTTTTTCGTCCTGGTTATGCTATCGAATATGATTATTTTCCGCCAACACAATTAAAGCACACTCTTGAAACTAAATTAGTCGAAGGGTTGTATTTTGCTGGACAAATTAATGGTACTACTGGATATGAAGAAGCTGCTTCGCAAGGTTTGATGGCAGGAATAAATGCGCATTTAAAAATAAACAAAAAAGCGCCATTGATTTTAAAACGCGACGAAGCTTATATTGGTGTTTTAATTGATGACTTAATTACAAAAGGTACAGAAGAACCTTATCGCATGTTTACGTCTCGTGCTGAATACAGAACATTATTGCGTCAGGATAATGCCGACTTTAGGTTAACACCAATGTCATATGAAATTGGTTTGGCTTCAGAGAAACGTTTACGCAGAATGGAGCACAAACTTAAAGAATCTGAAAAAATGGTTGCATTCTTTAAAGAAACCAGCGTTTCTGTTTCAGAAGCAAATCCTATTTTAGAATCTAAGGGAACAGCATTGATATCTCAAGGAGATAAAATGTTTAAGGTTTTCTCTCGTCCTCAAATAGATTTGGAGGATATTATAAAATTTGATAAAGTAAAGGACTATATCGAATTAAATGATTTGGATGAGGAAATTTTAGAGCAAGCAGAAATTCAAGTTAAATATTCGGGTTATATCGAAAAAGAAAGAAATAATGCGGATAAGCTAACTAGGTTAGAAGAAGTGAAGATTCCAGAAAATTTCGATTATAATAAAATAAAATCAATGTCGATTGAAGCTAAGCAAAAATTAGCCAAAATTCGTCCTGTTACTATTTCTCAGGCTTCAAGGATTAGCGGCGTTTCTCCAAGTGATATTTCGGTTTTGTTAATTTACATGGGGAGATAAAAAGTTGGGTTTAAGTTTTAGCTTTCAAGTTTTTGTTTGAATACTTTATTTATTAAAGATGCATATTTGTGCATCTTTAAATGTTTAAACAAAAGTTTTAAACTTGAAATTATAAGTAAATTGTTCCACGTGAAACTATTTTCTTGCCTTGATTACATTATATGTTTTGTATTTGTTGATAAATCTTAAATTGATTTAGTTTTTTATAAAAAGAGTAGGTCAGTATTGTGTGTTTAATGTATTGTTAGGTAAAATTAATTTAGGTTCTGAATGTGATCGTAAATTTGCTTAGGATTGCGTTTTTATATTAAGAATATGTTTTGTAATCTTGATTTGTATAGTTTTAATGCTTTTTTTTAAATGGTATAAAAAAAATAAATCTATTGCATTACGTCTTCAAAAATGATTTTTTATGAAATGTAGATTAAGAGTTGTTTTGTGTATTATTGATTTTAGTAAAAAAAATAGCTTTTTATCTGTTTGTAATCTGAAATCTAAAAACGTATGTTCCACGTGAAACTACTTTGTGAGCTATTGATTTTGCTGATAAACATAAGTTTTTAATTATGAAGATTTTTAGAGAACAAGTTTTATCATCAAAACGTAAAGAATCCTTATTGCAACTTTGGAACAATGAATATCCTGCGAGTTTAAATCATGAAGCAATTCATGATTTTGATTTGTATTTAAATAGTTTGTCGAATGCGGAACATTATTTTTTACTTGATAGGAATAAAATTAAAGGATGGGCATTCACTTTTTTGAGAGAAAATGAAGATTGGTTTGCAATAATTATTGATAGTCAAATTCAAGGAAATGGGAAAGGCTCATTATTGATTAAAGAATTAAAAAAAAATAATGATAGTTTGAATGGTTGGGTTATTGACCATGAGAATGAAATTAAAAATAATGCAGCGCCATATAAATCGCCATTGTTGTTTTATGAAAAAAATGGTTTTACTGTTTGTTCAGAAATAAGAATGGAAAATGAAAAAATATCGGCTGTCAAAATAAAATGGCAGCGTTAAAATGAAAAGTAAAATAAAAAGAATAAAAAACCCTAAAAACTGATTTTCGTTTTTAGGGTTTGCTATAAAAATAAACCAAAATACCAATAATTATAAAATGGACGTTTTAAACAAAAAACATTTTCTTACTGTAAAAGATCACTCAGTTTCTAAAGAAATTTTTGAATTGCATTATGATGCAACTTTGGATATGCTAATAACATCTCCGCAACCCAATCAAAATGATTTGGGGAAATATTACGAAAGCGAAGATTATATTTCGCACACAGACAACAAACGTTCGTTGTTTGAAAAAGCATATCATATCGTCAAAAATATTGCACTGAAGAATAAATTAAATTTGATTAATTCTGAAAATCCGCAAAAGGGAAGAATTTTAGATATTGGTGCCGGAACTGGAGATTTTTTGTTTACGGCAAAAGACAATGGTTGGGATACTGTTGGGGTAGAACCAAGTGATAGGGCAAAATCTATCGCAATAAAAAAAGGAATTTCATTTGTAGAAAAAATTTCGGAACTAGAAAATAACTCTTTCGATGTAATTACCATGTGGCATGTTTTGGAACATGTTCCAAATTTAGAATTGCAAATTCAAGAATTAAAGCGATTATTAAAGCCAACTGGAACGTTAATTGTGGCAGTTCCAAATTTTAAATCTTTCGATGCAAATCATTACAAAACTTTTTGGGCAGCTTATGATGTGCCAATTCATTTTTGGCATTTCTCGAAAAAAGCAATTCAGTTACTTTTTGAAAAAGTAGATATGAGTCTAGAAAAAATTCTTCCGATGAAATTTGATTCATTTTATGTGAGCTTGCTTTCTGAAAAATACAAAACCGGAAAAATGAATTACCTAACGGCATTTTTTATTGGATTAAAGTCTAATTGGAAAGCAATGCGCACTTTAGAATATTCATCGCACATCTATGTTTTAAAAAACAAATAGAGCCTATTTTAAGGCGTTTTAAGGCTTTTTTTTGGATAACAAGCAGGTATTCGTTCTTTTTTTAAAAGTCTGCTTAAATTAAGGCTAAAAAACAGCCGTTTTTATAGCAGCAAATTATCAATAAATAGCGTTTGATTACCTGATTTCATTACCGATTTCGATTAAAAAAATCTTGAAAAAGGTAAAATTTAGTGAGGCTAGTTCGTTTATAATTAGTCATTTAACTAAATTTTACCTCATGATTAGTTTTGATAAATTTTATAACGATTTTTAAAAAATCGCACAGTTTTTTTGCTAAAAAAGGCTTTTAAGAGACTTTGAATATTTGTAAATGCAGAATGATTGCATTTTACATTTTATATGTTGCTAAGCATGCACAAAATGAGTTCTTATTATACTGTTTTATATATATTTAGAATTGATCCAAATTTTTTTTTCACCCTAACCATTTTCACCAAAACTTCTTGGTTGGGTAATTGCAGAGGTATTTCATTTGTAGACTTAACCCACTAATAATTTTTAAAACAAACCAATCTTCAGAAATAAAGTTTTTAAAGGCACTGCTTATACGTATATCTACAATAGGTTGGTTTTATGGATTTAAGCTGCATATGATTAGTAATGATAAAGCAAAATTATTGAGCTTTGTTGTGATTCAAGCTAATGTTGATGTTAGGGAACTATTGAAAACTAGAGTTTACTAATTAATTTTATAATTTCTGGAAAGGTGTAATAGATTTTATTACTACAGTTGTAAATGCTACTAGCAAAAAAGGCAGTAATGAGTAGCTGTGGATATAACTATTTGTTTTTTGATTAATTTTAGACTTCATAGGCCATTGGATTTAATTAAATGATTTGATTCTTATATTATTTTTAGACTATCAAAGATGAATTTAATGTTATATTGAACCAATGTTAATGTTGTTATTTTTACTAAAATTCTTGTTTTATAACTTTCAAAAGTTTTCACAGAATAGCATCTAACTCTCATTTGGTCTTATAATTGTGAAAAAAATATTTCAATTCTTTTTTTATTTCCTAAAACAGGTGTAGTTTGGTTTATACTCTTTTTGGTGTTTCTAATTTGATGTTTTTTTGTTTAAAATAAATCTATTTTATGTTTTTAGATAAGTATGATTTATCTTTAAGTAGGACACAATCAGGCATATGTTTTTTTTAAAGAACTTCTTATTTTTACTATTTAATGAATAGAAAAGTCTTTTTATTAAATAATTTTCATGCAGTTAATATCTGTAAAGCCTCTTGAATAGATCATTTCAAACTTGTTTTTTCACATTTAAATTTGGTTATAACGTGCAATTTTAAAATTTTCTACGACATATTATCCGCGATGAATTTATCTTCAAAAACTAAAAGCGAGAGGCCAATTTTGTTTTTTACTTTTAAAAAAAGTTTTTGTCTTCTTTTGTTGAACTGATCAGGTTCAATAAAATCAGGAATTTGTTGTTTTTTTATGTTTTTAAGTAAAGAATTTTTCCATCAACACACCTATGTTTAATCTGTAAGTTTATTTTCGGCAAGCACAAAGCAGTTTTATTGTGTATTTACTTGTTTTTTAACATATTTTCCTTTTAATCGCAATCAAGCTAATAAAAAAGCCTATTCTGTTATTTTTTTACCGTATTATAGCTTTTATTATGGTTTATTTTGTAGCCTATAAAATTTAGTATAAAGTGTATTTTGTTTTCCTGAGTAAAGTTAAAGCACTTGTACTTAACTTATTTTAATAATAATAATAATAATTATGAAACAAAAATTACTAATTTACCTATTTGTATTGTTTTTTAGTAGTGCAGGATTTGCTCAAAATTTTTTTGCTAAATTGAACTTTTCTATAACTAAAGCAGATATTGCAGAAGGAGAAAGTGTTTATATAGATGTAAGTTTGCCGCAAGGGGTTACTAATAACTATGCAAAGACTGGATACTATACAATATCAGGTACAGCCAAAAACGGTGTGGACTATATCACTTTATCAGATTCGCTAACGATAGGTAAGGATTCAAATTCAACACGGATATCAATAACTACGCTAACAGATGATTTGATAGAGCTAGATGAAACGTTAATTTTAACAGGACTGGATTCAGAATCATATTATTGGGGGAGTAACAATGTAGCAACAATTACCATTAAGGATGCAACTGATCCTGCAAAGAAAGTATTGAGCTTTTCTCCAGTAGCAGTAGGTGTTCCCGAAGGAGGTAGTGCAGTTATAAAGGTAAGTTTACCTAAGGGAATTACTGTGACAAATGCAGTGGATATAAACTATGAGATATCTAGTTCTAGTACCGCGACAAATGGTACCGACTATAAAATGTTAAGTGGTATAGTAACGATTCCTGCAGGTTCAGGTGAGGCATCGATACTAGTGGAAACGATACTAGATAAACTGATAGAACCTGAGGAAACGTTAATTATAACAGGAGCTCCTACAGCAGGATATACCTGGAGTCCTACAGCCAATAGCGCTAAATTATCTATAAGAGATGGAACTGCTAGGGGGTTACGTTTTAGTCAAACAACAGAACAGATAGCAGAGGGCACCTCGACAAAGATAACAGTAAGTTTGCCAGAAGGGATTACTGCGGCAAATGCTGTTGAATTTAACTATACCCTTAGTGGTACGGCAACTAATGAGGATGACTATGTATTATCTGGTGGACTTAGATTAAACGATACCGTTAGCGGTAAGGCACCTAATGGTTTATACGCTACACGATTAAGTAATACAGGAGTGCTACTACCAGGTCGAAATTCAACAGATATTACTATTATTGCACTAAAGGATACAGTCATAGAGGGAGATGAGACTGTAATCTTAACAGGAGCTCCTTCACCAGGATTTGTTTGGAGCAGTACAGCCAATAGTGCTAAAGTAACTATTACAGATGCTAATCCAGCATCGGATAAAATGTTGCGTTTTAGTTCAGATGTGAGTATAAGTGAGGGTAGCGCGACAACACTAAAAGTAAGTTTGCCAGAAGGGATTACAGCGGCGAATGATATTACATTCAATTATACTGTTAGTGGTACGGCAATTGCTAAAACTACGAATGTTGGTAGTGTTGGGGATTATGAAGAATTGTCTGGAACAGGAACGATAAAAGCAGGAAAAAATTCAGCAGATATTGTTGTTCAATCATTGCAGGATATGCTTATAGAGCTTGACGAGACAGTAATCGTAACAGGAGGGGCTATAACAGCAGGTCCATTAACTGGATTTACTTGGGATGATGCAGGCAAGCAGGCTACAGTAACTATTACAGATGTAACAGATCCGGCAAGGAGAAGTTTGGGTTTCTACTATAGTGGTAGTCCAGTTCGTGAAGGAAATATTGCGCGTATAGAGATAGGTTTAACGGGGGGGGTTAGGATGGGATATCCACTAACTGTAAACTATACAGTATCGGGTGGCACCGCTACAGCAGGTACAGACTATAAAGAATTAACAGGTTCGCTAACGATTCCTGAAGGTTCATATTCTGGATACATAGAAGTAGAGGCGCTAACAGATAAAGTGATAGAACAAAACGAAACGATAATTGTAACAGCAGGAGAAAATCCTCCAGGGTTTACCTGGGGAAATAGCAGAATTCATACAGTAACTATTCAGGATGCAACCGATGCAGCAAATAAAAAATTGCGCTTTTCTTCTCCTACAGCAAGTGTTAAAGAAGGAGAAAGTACTAGTGTAAAGGTAAGTTTGCCAGAGGGATTTACTGTATCGATTCCGCAGGTTGTAAATTACAGCATTTATGGTACAGCTACAAATGGTTCTGACTATACGACTTTACCTACATCGGTAACGATTCCTGCTGGTTCTGGTGAGGCAGAAATAACAGTGAATGCTTTAAGAGATAATGTTATCGAGCTTGATGAGACTGTTCAAATTAGGGGTGGAAATTTACCCGGAGGTCTGGGCATTCAGTGGGATACTTCAATGGGCGGCTTGATGGCTACAGCAACCATTACTGACGCAACTGATCCGGCACAGAAAGTATTAAATTTTTCTAAAATTAAAGAAGATGTTGCCGAAGGATCACTTAGTGATGTACAGGTACGTTTGCCAGAAGGAGTTAGGATGGGGTATCCCCTGACTGTAAAGTATACGATATCAGGTTCAGCTACAAATGGTACAGATTATACTACTTTAAGAGGTGAGGCAACGATTCCTGCTGGTTATGGATTAGAAACGATATATGTAGCAGCTCTAAAGGATAATTTGATAGAACCAGACGAAACGGTAATTTTAACAGGAGGTGATACAGAAGGATTTACCTGGGGAAGTAGCAATGAATCTACAATTACTATTAAGGATGCAACTGATCCTGCAAAGAAAGTATTGAGTATGACTCCATCTTCAGTAAGTATTAAAGAAGGAGAAAGTACTACCATAAAGATAAGTTTACCAGACGGAATTACTGTGACAAGTGCAGTGGATATAAACTATGAGATAGTTAAGTCTAATATAGATGCAGAAGCTACAAATGGTACCGACTATACCACTTTAACAGGTGTGGCAACCATTCCTGCAGGTTCAGGTACGGCAGAAATAATAGTAGATGCTTTACTAGATAAAGTGATAGAATATGATGAAGGGTTTCGTTTAATAGGTGCTCCTACAGCAGGATTTACTTGGAAGTACGGAACTAATAGCGCTTTAATATTCATTAAAGATGCAACTGATCCAGCAAATAAACGTTTGAATTTTTCTTCTCCTACGCCAAATGTTAAAGAAGGAGAAAGTACTACTATACAGATAGGTTTTCCAGAGGGATTTACAGCTGCGAATGAGATTAGATTCAGCTTTAAAGTTGGAGGTACAGCAACTATTGACAATGACTATACACTATCGGATAGAATAGGAGTAATACCAGCAGGTAAGAATTTTGTAGCCATTGTTATAGATGCAAAGACTGATACTGTTATAGAGCTTGATGAGACAGTAACCTTATCAAGAAGTGATGGCAATCCCATTACAGTATTACCAGGGATTGGATGGAATGATGCAGCCAAAAGTGCTACAGTAACCATTACAGACGCAAATGATCCGGCACAGAGAGTATTAAATTTTTCTAAAATTAAAGAAGATGTTGCCGAAGGATTAGGTAGTGCTGTATATATAAGTTTGCCAGAAGGAGTTAGTATGGGGTATCCCCTGACTGTAAACTATAGGATATCAGGTTCAGCTACAAATGGTACCGACTATAGTACTTTAACAGGCACGGAAACGATTCCTGCTGGTTTTGGATCAGGAGTGATATATGTAGCTGCTCTAAAGGATAATTTGGTAGAACCAGACGAAACGGTAATTTTAACAGGAGGTGATACAGAAGGATTTACCTGGGGAAGTAGCAATGAATCTACAATTACTATTAAGGATGATATAGCTAAGAGAGTATTGAATATGTCTCCATCAGTAAGTATTAAAGAAGGAGAAAGTACTATCATAAAGATAAGTTTGCGAGAAGGAATTACTGTGACAAGTGCAGTGGATATAAACTATTCAATATCTGGTTCAGCCACAGCAGGTACCGACTATACCGCTTTAACAGGTGTGGCAACGATTCTTGCAGGTTCAGGTACGGCAGAAATAAAAGTAGATG